>JACTNA010000033.1 GCA_014584315.1 Planctomycetota bacterium
GAGCGAGTCGCCGGTTGCTGACCGCCCCCGCGCGGCGGCGCGGGGAACCGCGCCGGCCACGCTTCCCCGCCGCAGCGCGCGGCGGGATTCCGCACCCGTAGTTGGGAGAACCGCATGAGTACGAAGACCGCGAAGCAGACCACGAAGAAGACCGCGAAGCAGCCGCAGCGCATGAGCGTCAGCGCGGCGCGTGCCGAGGGCGCGCAGCGGACCAGGGCGGCGCTGGCCGCCAAGCCCGAGGTCCTCAACGAGGCCGAGGCCCGCAAGCGCGGCCGGGTCGAGATCGACAGGACCCTCAAGGGACGCGCCCCCGCGCTCAAGCGCGCCGGCGCGCTCGGCCCGCCGCACTTCGTGATCGAGCACGAGGACGGGACGTTCAGCGTCGCCAGGCCCGACGACCTCACGGTCGTCTACCCCGGCGCCCACGCGGGCGGCGACGGCGGCGCTTCCGACGCCGGGGCGGCCGGGGCGGCCACGCAGGCCGCGGCCACGCCCGACGCCACACGGGCCGACGTGGCGCGACACGGGGCCAAGCGCGGCAAGCCCGCCAAGGGCGCGGGCGGCAAGGGCGCGAAGGCCAAGAGCGCGAAGGCCAAGGCCGACAAGGCCGGGGGCGCGGCGAAGCGCCCCAGCGCGCTCGACGCCGCGGCGCGGGTCCTGGCTGACGCGGGCCGGCCCATGAAGGCCCGCGAGATGGTCGCCGAGATGGAGGCCAAGGGCCTGTGGAAGAGCCCGTCGGGGCTCACCCCCGACGCCACGCTCTACGCCGCCATCGCCCGCGAGATCGCGGCCAAGGGCGCGGGGGCGCGGTTCACCAAGGCCGGGCGCGGCAGCTTCGCTTTCAACGGAAAGGGGGACTGAGCCGTGGCCGAGCGCACCGAGTCCTTCCACGTTGACCGCGGGGGCGGCCTCGTCCGCGCCGTCACGCCCGAGCACGGCAGGCCCTACCGGCACCGGTGCACGCTCCCGTCCCTCCAGCGCGTCTGCGACCGCTTCGACGAGCGCCGCGTCGGGGAGACCGTCGAGACCCTCGCCGCCGGGGCGCAGGTCCCGGTGACGCAGGCCGCGACCGCGCTGGCCTTCCTGCTCGAGCGCGGCATCGTCGCCACCGAGCGCAGGTGCAACTTCGCCGCCACCGAGAGCGTCCGCCTCGACGCCATGACCGAGTACCACGCCCTGCGCGAGAAGGGGCCGGCCGACCCCGCCTTCGGGTACGAGTAGCGCGCCCATCACCCCGCCCCGCCGCCCCCGCCGCTCGGCGGGGGCGTTTCTCAGTCGGGAATGCGCTCGCACAATACACTCCCGAGGGTGCGGCAAACCGAGGTTCAACTCCTGGCCGATGCCGTCCGGCGCGACTTCGCGGGTATGAACCCGGCGACGCCCGAGGTCTGGGACGCGCCCCCGCCCGTGAAGGTGATCGACTGCGTCCTCTCCCTCAACCGTCCGTACCGCACGGTCGTGTGGCCCCGCGTCGAGGCGTTTGCCAGCGCTCACCGGGATGTGCTCAGGTGCGTCGAGTTGCGGGCGCTCATAGGCTCGTTCGGCTCGCCCACCGAGTTCATGCGCCGTGCGCTGAACACGCGGGACTCTCGGCGCGCGGCCACCCTGGTAGGCGTCGTCGACTACGTCATCGCCGAGCAGGAGCGGTTCGATGGTGCCACTGACGACGATCGCCTGCGGGCTTGGGCGAAGTGGGCGCGGCCCGGCGACTACCTGGCTGTCGGCGTCCGCGGGTTCGGGCTGGCCGGGTTCCAGTACCTCCGCATGCTCTTCGGTGCGGACACGGTCAAGCCGGACGTGCATGTCCTGCGATACGTCGCCCGCGCGGTCAGCCGGAAGGTGTCCGATATCGAGGCGCTGTACCTGGTAGAGAGCGCCGCGAAGGCCGCCGGTGTCTCGGTCGCACGCCTCGACGGGGAGATCTGGTCTAGAGGCGCCGCTGGCCCGCACCTGTCCGCTCCGCCTTGCGCCCCGTGAACTGCTCCCAGCGCTGCACGATCGCGTCGCCGTACGCCTGGTCGATCTCGATCAGGTACGCCCCGCGCCCCTGCCGCTCCGCCGCGATCAGCGTCGAACCCGAGGATCGTCAGGCCCAGCCCCGCGTCGCGCAGCGCGCCAAGCTCCACCCGCAGCAACTCCGCGTCTCAGGCCGAGATGGACCCGGTCGCGTTGTCCGAAATGCGGTAGACCCACGCCAGCTCGGGGGTGAGCACCGCTCCCAAGGAACGCCACCCGCGGCCCCGTCGGGCGGCACGACGGCCCGGGGTCAAGACCCGCCCAGTGGTGGAAGCCCGGCGCAGCGGCCCGGCACCGCGGACGAAAGGGGCGACCTAGCAACGCCGGCGGTCCCTGCCGCGGCGCGTGCGGCGCGTCTTGTCCCTACCTACTCCAAATGGGGGTGGCGCGCACGCCCGTCCCCAGCGCTTGGGCGCCCGGTGGAATCCTGTGCGTCACATTGTGCGTCACGCTGCTTGCGCGCGTTGCGAAAGCCCCGTGTTTTCCAGGCAAAACGCAAGAGCGGACGGGGGTTCGATTCCCCCCGGCTCCATTGTTCTCGCTGTGCGCACGCGAACGCACCGGGGCGCAACGCTTTGCACGTGGCGACCTTGCGCGAGATGCTCGGAAGTTGCGATCACGCGATCCGCAGCTCGGTGCGCTCCGGTGCGGACGCATGCTGTGTCGCGTAGCGCGTCGCGCGGTGGGCGGCCGTGCGGTCGATCCGATGGTTGCGGCGGCGTTTCGGGGCGTGCGCGATGGGGGCGGTCGGTCGCCCCGTCGGTCACCGCGCTGGACCGACTGGGTCGATCAGGAGCAAGGCGCGGCGGAGGACCGGACGGTCCTGGATCGGGCCGAACGCGCCGGGGTCGATAGCGATGCGGAGGGTGCGGTCGCTCCGGTCGGGGCCGGGGAGGCGTGCATCGAGCCGGGCGACGGGGCGTTCGCCGTTGACGCGCACGCGCGTGAGTTCGCGCGCGGGCATGCCTGGCGCGGCGACCGCGACCACGACTTCGCAGTCGCCCCAGACCCAGGACGCGGGCGGGAGTTCGATCGTCGCCGCGAGGCGTGATGCGCCGCGCGGAAGGGTCCACTCGGCTTCGATGGGGCCTGGGAAGGCGAGATCGCCCGCGCCGAGCGGCGCGTCGGGAGTGCGCTCGACGGAGGGGGGGGGCAGGCGGGCCGCGCCGGCGTGCGCGTCGACCGGAGCGACCGACGCGAGGGGGACGAACGCGCCGGCGTCGAAGGCGATCGCGGCGATCTGCGCGGCGGAGACAGAAGCGACCGGCCCGGCCGAGCCTGCGACATCGGCGGAGGCGAGCTCGGCGCGCCCGGTGATGGCGACCGTGATCGCCGACAGGGCGAGCACGCTGCCGTCGGACAGCCACACGACCGGGCCGCCCAGGGGCGCGCGCGGGTTGGCGAGTTCGACCGACGCGACGCGCGAGGCGGCGATGGCGGACCGTGACCCGCCCGCATCGACCACGATCTCCGGGCCGATGTGCTCAACGAAGCCCTGCACCCGGTCGCCGTTGACGAGGGTGATGGTGTCGTCGACCGGGGAGGGGCGGTCGGTCCATGGGGCTTCGAACGCGACGGCGCGCACGCGCTCGAGGTCAACGTCGAGCGTGCCGAAGAGGGGGTGCTCCCAGCGCAGGCGGCCGTCGGCGGCCGGCGCGTCGGCGAGGCGGCCCGCCAGCCGCTGGCCGTCGGTGAGGACGAGCGTCCCGGGCGCGCTCTCGTCGATCCGCGGCTCCTCGGGCTGCACTTCGAGGCGGAGGAAGCGTTCGTACCAGCCGGGGACCGAGGCGGCGTCGAATCGGGCGCGGCTCGTGACCCGCAGGAGCGCGAGTTGGCTGTCGAGCGGCTCGGTGCGGGCGAGGCCGAGTTCGTCCACGAACGAGATGGCGCGGTCCGTGATCGCGGCCAGTTCGACGCGGCGTTCGCGCAGGTCGCGGTCGATGAGGATGAAGGGCGGGTCGGCGGCGGCGGGGAGGGAGACCGTGAGAGCGAGCAGCGAAACGCGGAAAGCGAAACGCCCCTCCCGCGATCGCGGCGATCGAGCCTGAATGTCCACTGTTGGCGTCCGCATGGCAGGGATTCGTCGCGATGCTACTTCTGGAAGATCGGCAGATACCGCTTGGGCATCTGGAGAATGATGAGGCTCATGGCGGTGGCGTAGGCGTTACCGACGGATCGGTCCTCCCAGGAGCCGTCGTTGTTCTGTGAGGCGATGAGTTCGGCGCGGACGGCTGGCCACCAGTCGGCCCAGGGCTGGCCGCCGGCGAGGTACATGGCCTGCACGGCGTAGTAGTGGCCGTACCAGTAGTGGGCGCGGCTCTGCTCGCGTCCCGGGAAGGCGTTGACGTTGAGGTACTCGATGCCGCGCTCGATCGCGCGGTCCTCGTAGATGCCGGCGTAGTAGAGGCTGGCGACGCCGGCGGCGGTGCGGGGCCAGCCGCTCTGGCCCGAGTCGAGTTGGTACTTGAACCCGCCGTCCGTGTTCTGGCATCGGCGGACGTACTCGACGGCGCGGTCGATGACGGCCTTGTCGACCTCGATGCCCGCGTTCCGGGCCGAGCGGAGCGCCATGATCTGGCAGATGGTGACGGAGACGTCGGCGTCGTACGGGACGGGGTTGTACCGCCAGCCGCCCTCCTGGTTCTGCGAGAGTTCGATGAGTCGCACGGCCTTGACGAGCGTCTCGTAGACCCGATTCGCCGTCGCGGTGTCGCCCCCCCCCGCCGTCATGCCGTAGATCTCGCCCAGGAAGAGGGCCGCGAACCCGTGCCCGTACATCGGTCCGTTCGCGGCCTCGGAGGCGATAAGGCCGTTCTCGTTCGAGCAGGAGAGGACGTACTCGAGGCCGCGCGCCACGACCTCGCCGTGCGGGCCCCGCCCCGGCAGATTGCCGTCCGCCATGAGGGCGATGCAGGCGAGCGCGGTGATGGCGACGTTGCGCCCGAAGCGACCCGAGCCGATGCTGCCGTCGGGATTCTGCTGGGAGACGAGGTAGGCGGTGCCGCGTTCGACGGCGCGGTCGAGGGCGGGGTTGATCTCGTTGGGAAGCACGCTGTTCTGAGCGAAGGAGGGGGGGGCGATGGCGAGGAGGGAGAAAAGAAAGAGAAGGAAGGGGGCCTGAAATGCCCCGCCCCCGGAGTGTGTACGGAGTCGGAATCGGAGCGTGTGCTTCATCGCTCGCGCTCCTCGGCGAGGCGCTTGTAGTAGGCTTCGGTCAGCCGCTGGTAGAGCGTGCTGAAGCGGTCGGAGGAGCCTTGGACGAGCGCCTCGCGGACGCGCTCAGGCAGCGCGCCCCACGCGGCGAGATCGGCCACCGACGCGGGGTTCAGCGGGCCGTCCCGGCGCGCGGGCGGATCGATCTCGGCCTGATTGTCGCGCCCGCCCTGCCGCTGCTGCGCGGACCGCTGCGACGGCTGCTGCTGCGACTGCTGGTCCGCGTTCTGTTGGCTGCGCGACTGCGAGCGCGACTGCTGGCGTCGGTTCTGCGCGTCGGCGATCAGCTTGTCGAGTTTGCGGATAGCGTCCTCCTGCATGCGCTGCGTGACAACGCCGGTGTCGCCCGCGGTGTCGAGACGCGCGGCGGTCTCGCCCATGAGGCGCACGGCCTCGACGAATGCCTCGGCGATCTCCTCGCCCGAGAGCAGGCGGTCGAGCTCGGTCGCGCGGTCCTGCGCGGGCGATTCGCCCGGCTTCTCGGAGGGCAGGCCGAGGAGTTCGTCGAGGTCCGGCAGGGTGTCGCGCTCGGGTTGCGGGTCGGGCTTGTCGGCGTCCTGGGCGATTGAGGGGGGGGTATGGAACACAAGGGAGGAGAGAAGGAAGAAAAGGGAAACGGGGCCTGCAAGGCTCCGCCCGGAGAAGGGGAAACGGCGCGGCCCGGAACCGACGGATCTGGTCGGCTGTCTCGTCATGGTTGTTCCTCCTCCGGTCGCGGCTGCGGTCGCGGCGCCTGCTGCGTGACGGCCTGCACGAGCGTCTCGCCGCGGGTGGCGAGTTCGCGCTGCATCTCGGCGAGGCGCGCCTTCTCGCCGGGGTCCGGTCGCGGGTTCGCGTCGATCTCGCGAGTCCAGTCGGCGGCCTCCTGCTGCATCTCGCGAAGGATGCGGAGTTCGGCGATGGGCGGAATAAGGGGGGGGCTGCCGCCCGATTGCCCGCCGCCCTCGCCCCCGGAGTCCTGCTCCTGCTCGCGGAAGTCGCGCTCCTGCTGGGCCTCGCTCAGGGCTTCGACGAGCGAGCGCAGCAGGCGCACCGCCGTGGCCTGGTTGCGGGTGACGGACGAGTCCGCCTCGCCGACGCGGAGGCGTTCGGCGGCCGCGGCGGTGGCGGATTCGAGCCGGGTGTGCGCGTACTCCACGACGATGGTGTCGGCCAGACCCTCGGTCTGGTCGCGGAGTTCGACGAGGCGGGCACGCACCGCGTCCTGACGCTCGCCCACGCCGCGCACGACCGCCCGGTCGCGCCGGGTCAGTTCCGCGCCGACGAACGGCTCGGTCTCCGCGAGCAGCGTCGCCTGCTGCTCGAGAAGTTCGCGGTAGGCGGCGCGGAGCTCCGTGCGCTGGCGGGTTGCGTCGCGCTCGGCGGCCTCGCGGTCGGCGCGCTCGGCCTCCTCCTTGGCCTGCATGAGCCGGTTCAGGCTCGTCTGCTCGTGCTCGCGGGCCGCGTCGGCGTCCACGGGCGTGCGACGCAGGACAACGATCGCCGACTCCTGCGCCGCGGCCGCCTCCTCGACCAGCGCGGCCACGCCGGCCAGGTCGTTCTGCGCCGTCGTGATCTGGTCGAGCACCGAGAGCGTGTTGAGGTGGAGCGTGAGCATGCCCGCGTCAAGCCCCTCGAAGGCGTTGAGCGGGACGGCCTGCTCGAGGGCGGCGAGCGCACGCTCCTGCCGGACGATCAACGCTTCGAGCGACTCGATCACGCTGGCGAGGATGCGGCGCAGAGCTTCGTCGCGGTTGCGCTGCGCGTTCTCGACGTCGTCCAGCATCCGTTGGAGCGACTCGGCCGCACGCTGCTGCTGCTCGCCGGCGGTCTGCATGCGGTTCTGCTCGGCCTGGTCCGCGGCGTCTTCGAGGCGATCGGCGACCTGCTCCTGCCGGCCGCGCGCGGCGGCGTCGCGCATCGCCTGCGCCTGCGCGGGGTCGGCGCGTTCCAACTGCCGGCCGCGCTCGCCGAGTTCGTCGATCGCCTGCCGGGCGCGGTCCGCCGCGTCGCGCTGGGCCTCAACAATGCGCTCGAGTTCGGCCCGCTGCTGCGCCGTGAGTTCACTCAGTTCCCGCCCCACGGTCTCGTCCCCGAGGCGCCGCGTGCGGTCGGCGATCTCACGCTGGTCGGCGATGAGCCGCTCGAGCGTGCGCCGGGCGACCCAGGCGTCCTCGCCCCGGTCGAGCATCTCGATCAGCGCGGAGAGGTTGTCCCGCGTGCGGGCCTGCTCTTCGGCGACCGCCTCCATCGTCTCGGCGTCCGGCTCTGGCGTCTGGCCCGAGTCGCTCGCGGCCTCGAGGCGTCTCCGCTCGGCGTCGAGCGCGCGGGCGGCCTCGCGGGCCGCGTCCGAGGCGTCCGCCAGAAGCCCGTCGGCGTCCTCGAGCGTGCCCGTGAGCGCGGGATCGTCGAGCGCATTGCGGCGGACGCGCTCCGCGAGCGTGTCGAGCGAGCGGCGCTGCTGCGCGATGCGCTCGGGAAGTGACGACTGGCGGCGCGCGGCATCGTCGGTGGGACCGAGCGACTCGGTCTGGCGTTGGGCGGCGGCCTGCTCGGCATCGAGTTGGATGGCCGCGCGGCGCAGGGCCGTGAGTTCCGCACGCACCTGCTCCATCAGTTCGGCTTCGCTGATGATGCGCAGGCGGCGCGGAGCGGAGCGCGTCGGCGGCCGCTCCGCGCCGGCCGCCGCGTACGCGTCGGCGGCGAGGGCGGTGATCCAGAGTTCGTCGCCGGGACGCAGGCCGAGCGTGGCGAGGTCGAGCACGGTCTGCACGCGGGCCTCGCGGGGCATGGCGTCGCCCCAGGCGAGTTCCGCGGCGCGGAGGGGGGGGGCGTCCGGCTCCGGCGGCGCGCCGACCGAGCCCGCGGGCGGGCGGGCGCGCTGGTGCTCCACCGCCGCCCACGCCACCCCGACGTCGTCGCGGCCCTCGCCCGCGACGGGGACGACGGCCGTGGGCAGCACGGTCTCGTCGCGCGGCGGCTCGGTCACGACCGCCCCGGGGGGCGCATCGGCCACGACCTCGAACGTGAAGACCGGCTCCTCGGCCGACGCAAGCCCGTGGCGATCGACGAGCGCGAGGGGGACGCGCTCCGTGGCGTCGAGCAGGAACGAACGGCGGATGACGCGGTCGCTCGCCCCAGCCTCCCAGCCGTCGGGCGGCGGGACGGGCTTGTTGAGCGTCACTTCAAGGTCGGCGCGCGAGCCGGCGAGGATGGGCGAAAGGACGGCACGCTCGTCCGCGCCGCGACCGAGCGGCACCGCCCCCGAGAGGACGCCTCCCGCGGCGCGCTCGGCGTAGGGGGGGGGCGCAACGACCGCCATCGCCGACTCGACGGCCGGACGGCGGGCCAGCAGGACCCGCCGCGGCTCGGTCCGCTCGTCCTCGGTCTCGAACCAATACTCGATCCACGCCTGCGCGCCGTCGCCCGTCAGGTCGCGGGCCGCAGGCTCGACGAGGCGTTCGAAGAGTTCGCCCTCGACCGCGCCGTCCGGCGTGGGCGCCACGTCGTTGCGCAACTGGCTCCGCATCAGCACCCGCTGCGTCGGCCCGGGGCCGTCCGCGCCGACGATGCGGTAGCGCGCGGCGACGGGTGTGTCGCCCGGCGCGCGGTTGGTGCGGGTCAGCAGCACCCGCAGCGGGAGCGTCTCGTCGTCCGGCTGCACGGTCGCGAGCGTCGCGTCCGCCAGCGCGGTGCGGCGGGGCCACTCCGCCCCGGCCCACGGCGTGAGGATGCGCTTCGCGCCGATCGCCGTGAGGTCAGGACGCGCCGCCGAGAGCGCAACGACCGCAGCAAGCACCGCCGCGAACCACGCGACACTGCGCAGCGTCCCGGCAGGCCGGATGATCGCGGACGCACGCACGCTGGCGAGCCGGCCGCGAGCGTCGGCCGCGAGGCCCGAAGCCAGCGTGCGCTGCAGGTCGTCGGCGCCGGCCCCGGGATCCGCGAGTTCGAGCGCGGAAGCGAGCACGCCGGGCAACCCGGCGCGGCGGCCCATCTCCGATCGCTCGACACGCAGCGCGATCTCGGTCAGCGAGGGCCTGAAGCGGAGTGCGGGCAGAAGAACACGAACCACGCCCCACACCGCTCCCGCCAGGCCGAGGACAAGCAGCACCGTGCGAACCGCCGCGGGGGTTCGCAGCGCGAAGTCCGCCAGGCCCACGCCCGCGACGGCAGCCAGTGCCGTCCCGAAGAGCAGCGAGACCGCCCCCGAGACGATCAAAACCCGGGAAACCCCTCGAATTCGCGCGAGCGACAGCCGGACAGGCTCGATCGCCCGTGGACTGTCCCCCTGGATGCCGCGGCGGTCGTCCATGCGGCGGTTCACCATCCCTGGTCCTTCATACAGGAAGTTCGTCCGCCGAACAGCGTCGGGTTCTCAGAAATTGCCCTCGACCCACCGGGAAGAGCCGGGCGGGGGGGTCAGGCCAGTCGGATGAGCCGTCGGCCGACCCACTCCGCACAGAGCAGGAGGACGAGGGCGGCGAGCACGATCGGGCGGTCCCAGAGGGTCTCGATGTCCGGGGTGCCGTCGAGGATGAGTTCCCGGTTGGGAAGGATCGCGGCGAGGTCGGCGAGGGCGTCAGGCTGGATGACGGCTCCGTCGGTCTGTTCGGCGAGAGCGCCCAACATCGCGTGGTCGGCCTGCGGGGACCGGAGTTCATCGTCCGGGAGGGCGACGCGGACCTCGGCCGAAAGCGCCAGGCCGGCGAGGATCGGGTCGTCGGCGACGACGTGGTAGACACCCGGCTCGGCAGGCACCCAGGTCGCGGTGTAGGCGCCGGGCGCGCCTGTAGGTGTCGCCTCGTCGGGCGCGAGCGTGAGCCGGACGGGCGGCGCGGGCGGCTCGCCGGGGCGCGGCTCGCGCTCGACGCGCACACGCAGCGAGGCCGGCCGAAGGTCGGCAAGCGATTGGTCGGCGAGGCGGAGGCCGATCTGCACGGGCTGATCGACGGCGGCCCGCGAGGGCAGGGCCTCGACGACGGCGGCGCGCCCGCCGCGGGCAAGGCTGTCGCGCCCGAGGAGTCGCACGAGCGGGAGCCAGAACCGCTCGGTGAGGGCCTCGCCGCGCCCGTATCGCCAGCGCCAGGTCTCGTCGGTGGCGACGTAGATCACCCGGCCGGCCCCGTAGCGCATCGTCACGACCAGGGGGGGGGCCGAGGAGAGGTCGCGGTCGAGCAGGTCCGTCGTCCACTCCGCGGGCGGCACCGCGACGGCGAGCACCTCGGCGGTCGGCTTGAGTTGGGAGCGGTCGATACGCTGCGCCCAGCGCAGGAGGCTCCAGCCCGTGGCGGGGTCGGAGAGATGAGTCGGCCATCCGCGTTCGGCGGCATCGTCGAGGCGCAGCACGCCGAGCCGCTCGCCCCGCTCCGTGCGGACCATGGTGACCGGCCCATCGAACGCGCGCACCGATGCCGACGCACCGCCACGCCCCGAGAGCGTGAAGGGCAGCAGGTCGGCCAGCGCGGTGCCCCGCCACGATTCGGGCGTCGCGCCCGGACCCGCGATCCACAGCAGACCGCCGCCTCGGTTGGCGACGTGATCGCGCAGGTTCTCGAGTTGCTCCGCGCTGAAGTTGTCGGCGCGCATGTCCCCGAGGATCACGGCGTCGAACTCGGCCCAGTCCTCGGTCGAGCGCGGGATGCGGTTGAGCGCTACGTCCCCCTCCTGAATGGACCGTCGGCTCGTGGCCAGCAGCGTCGCCGACGAGCGGATCGACTCCTCGCGGACGAGCAGGTCCTTGACGTAGCGGTACTCCCAGCGCGGGTAGCCGTCGAAGTAGACCACGCGGAGCGGGCTGTCGGCGAGTTCCAGCGTGAGGCTCTGGGCGTTGTTCGCTTCGGAGAGGTCGGGCACGTCGGGGATGACGCGGACGCTCCATCGCGCCTCGCCCGGCGTCTCGGGGCGTGTGAAGAGCAGAACCTCGGTCGGCGCGCCCTCGGCGACCTCCACGCGGCGCTCGTCGAGCGTCCGCCCGGTGCGATCGTCCACCAGTCGCACCACCGCCGGCGCCGCCCCGCCGCCCCCAAGTTGCTCGACAGTGACCGTGACCGGCACCGTGTCGCGCACGAACGCGGCGGTGGGCGCGTCCGCACTGGTGACGGCCAGGTCGCTCGCGGGCGTCGCGCTGCCGAGGGGGACCGCGTAGATGCCGATGCGCTCGGCACGCAAGCGGCGGAGCAGGGCGCGGTCAGGCTCATCCGCCGAACGCCCGTCGGAGACGACGACCACGCCGCTGACCGGGCGGGCGGCGACGCGCTGCGCGGCCTGCGCGAGCGCGGCCCCGATCGCCGTGCGCCGGCCCTCCGCCTCCGTCAGGCGCACGCCCTGCCGGTCGGAGGCGAGGTCGTACGCGCCCGCGTCGAAGCCGAGCCACAGGATGTTGTGCTCGTCGGTAAGCGATTGCCACGCGGGCCAGGAGCGGCGCAGCGCATCGGCGAGTTGCTCGTCGCGCGTGCGCCGCCCGGGCGCGTCCGGGATGGTCATCGACGCGGAGCGATCCAGCAACACGACGACCCAGTCGCGCTCGACCCGGCGGTTCTCGCGGACGAGGTGCGGTCCGGCGACGAGCAGCACGAGCGCGAGCAGCGTGAGGCAACGGACGCACGCGAGGACCGTGCGCGGCGCGCGCGGCCCGACAAGACGCCAGTACGACCAGCCCGCGAATGCCGCCGCCGCCAGCGCCAGGCCGGCCCACGCCCACGCCGGCATCGGGCGTTCGAAGGCGAAGCGCACGCCCTCCTCGCCGGGGCGGAGTTCGGACAGCCCGAAGAGCCGTACGAGGAGGTCGGTCATGCGGCCGCCTCCGAGACAGGGGCGTGCCGCGAGATCGTCGCGTGGCTCGCGAACCGAGCGGCGGCGAGTTCCGCGAGGGCAACGAGGGCGGCGGCGACGAGCAGCGGGAGGCTCAGCGGGGTCGTCGGGCCGTCGTCGCCGAGGCTGACAGCGGCTTCGCCGGGCTGAGCGGGCGCGCCGTCGTCGAGCGTGCGCACCTCGCGCCCGGGCACGGCCGCGCCCAACCATCGGCGGACCTCGTCTGGGGGGGTGATGTCGGTGCGCGACGCGCCGGTGTCCGGGTTCACGATGATCGTCCCTCGCGTGAAGCCCTCGCGGTCGAGCGCTCGCCATGCGGCGGCATGCCGGAGCGCCCGCGCCGCCCTGCCCCCCTCGACCGCGACGGTCGAGCCGTCGTGCGAGCGCAGTTCGACGGCCGCGGGCGGCGCGCTCGGCGCGGAGCCGGCGGCCGACACCCACGCGCCGCCGGCCCGGCCGATGCCCTGACGCACGATCTCCTGCACCAGCGGCACCATGAGCGGGCGCGCGGGGAGATCGGTCCAGTCGAGGTCGAGCGCGGCGGCGAGATAGACGATCACGCCCCGCGAGGGGGTGGCGTTCTCGGCCTGCTCGGGACGGGCCACGAGCACCAGAGGCGTGCCGTCCGCGAGCGCGAGCACGGTCTGCCCGGACCCGCGGGCGGGCTGCGCCGCCAGAACCCTGGAGACACGCACGGGCCCTGCCAGGTGCGACAACTCACCCCCGAGCATGGCGAGGAGGTCGAGTTCGCCGGTCGCGGCCCGCTCGCTCGCGATCGTGAACGCGCCGATTGCGCGCGGCTCGCGTTCGACGGCCCAGTCGAGCGAGAAGGCTTCGAGCATGAGGTCGGGCCAGGTCTGCGCCCCCTCGCGTGCGGCCGGCGTGACAACTACGAGGCCGCCCGCGTCCGCGAACGCGCGCAGCCTCGCCCACGCCGCGGACTCGATCGCGTCCGGTTCGAGCACGAAGACCGCGTCCACGCCCGCCAGTCGCGGCGAATCGACCGCCCGAGGGTCGATCTCCGAGACGCGGACGCGGCCGGCCGGAGCGCCGAAACGGTCGGCGGCGGGCTCGAGGGCGAGGCGCACCCAATCGGCGGGCGCGAACGAGTCGATGGTCGGGCGTGTGCCGCCGCGCCGCGTGCCGATCAGGGCGACGCGCAACTCATCGCGCAGCGCGATCGAAACACGGCGTACATCGTCGCGCTGCAATGCGTCGGGGTCGATCTCGGCCCGCAGCACGACGGAGGTCGCGCCGTCGCGCAGCACGGGGGCGAGCCGCTCCAGTTCCAGCGGCACGCTCACGCTCGCCTGGCTCTGGCCGGGCGACCAGCGGACGACGGCCTCGCCAATGGGCGTCGCGTCGCCGCCGCGCGGAGGCTCGGCGAGCAGGCGCACGGTGCTTGCCGCCGCCGAGGCGGTGGCGGGGCCGAAGCGGAGCAGGTCGGCGCGCACCTGCGTCGAACCGGCGGGGGCCGCCGCGCTCTCCGGGCCGGTCGTGCCGGCGAGGATCACAGGGCGGAGCGGCTCGAGCGCGACGATCGCGATGTTGGACACGGGTGCGCGGGCCGGTGCGGTGGCGGCGAGCGTCACGCCGCCGGGCAGTTCGGGGAGTCGCTCCGCATCGCGCACCGAGCCGGCGAGGAAGTCGCTGAGCACGGCGACGAGCGGGCGGTCCTGGCCGTCCGGGCCGAGGTCGCCAGCGATGCGCGCCAGCGCGCCGGCGAAGTCCGACGGGGCGTCGGTCGGCGCGACGGCGCCGATCAGGCGGCGGACCGAGCCGAGGTCCGACGACGGCGGCACGACGGGCGCATCGGCGGGCGCGCCGAGGGTCAGCAGCGCGGCGCGGTCGCCCCGGGCGGCGTCGAGCGACGCCAGGATCGCCTCCGCCGCGGCCTTGTGGCGCGCCAGCGCTGCTTCGCCGCTCTCGTCCGACGCCGCGCTTGTCAGGCTGTCGTCGATGACGAGATAGACCGTGCGCGGCCCGGGACCGATGATCCCCGCCCGCCCCGCGATCGGTCGCGCCAGCGCGAAGGCGATGAGCGCGATGAGCAGGCATCGCAGCGCGAGCAGGAGCAACTGCTCGAGGCGCAGGCGGCGCTTCTGCCGACGGTAAGCCTCGATCAGGAACCGCATGGCCGCCCAGCGCACCGGACGGCGGCGGCGGCGCATGAGAAAATGAATGATGATCGGCGCGGCGATGCACGCGAGTCCGGCGGCGAGAAGAGCGGGGTGGAGGAAGGTCATGGCTCAGGAGGGCAGGAGAGTGAGGAGGAAGGAAAGCGAAAAGCGAAAAGCGAAAAACGAACACCGGAACGCGGAGACGCGCCCGCAGCGGATTCATGTTCGCTGTTCGCTGTTCGCTGTTCGCTTTTCCTCACCCGTACTTGCTCCGCTTGATCTGTGCGTTCCGGCGGGCGACGAAGGCGGCGAGCGGCGGGCCGAGCCAGTCGTGCGTGTCCACAATCTGGTAATCGAACCCGAACGACCGCGTGATCTTCTCGACCCGCTCGACGTGGGCGTTGATGGCGTCGAGGTAGGACCGCCGGATGGCTCGCGGGTCCACGCGCAGCACCGCTTCGCCCTCCAGACCCTCGAACGGCGCGGACTCCGCGAACTCGAACGTCCGCTCGGCCCGGTCGAGCACCTGGAAGACGATCAGGTCGTGCCCGCGGTGCTTGATGCGGGCCAGCGCGGCCCGGATGCGCTCCGGGTCCTCGAAGAAGTCGCTGATGAGCACGATCAGGCACCGGTTCGTGATCTTCGCGAGCGTCTGGTCGGTGGCGCGCGCGAGGTCGGTGGGCCGATCGACCGGGTGCGTCGAGAGCGCGCCGACCACCTGCCGCCACGTCGCCGTCGACGACGAGCGGCGCACCATCGACCGCACCTCATCGGCGAAGACGACCACGCCGGCCCGGTCGCCCTGCCGGAGCGTGACGTAGCACATCGCGGCCGCCAGCGCGGTGGCGTGGTCAAACTTGCTCCAGTAGTCGCGCCCGTCGAGGCTCGTCTTGCGCCCGACGCCCGACGCTTCGGCGAACGACCGGCTGCCGTAGTCCATCGAGCCTGAGGCGTCCACCATCGCCACGAGGTCGAGGTTGGTCTCCTGCTGGTACTGCTTGAGGTGCAGTTTGTCGGAGCGGGCGAAGACCTTCCAGTCGAGATGGCGCAGGTCGTCTCCCGCCACGTACGGGCGGTGCTGAGCGAACTCGACGCTGAAGCCCTGGTAGGGCGAGCGGTGCTGCCCGCTCATCACGCCTTCCACGATCATCTTGGCGCGGAGCTCGAACGTGCGCAGGCGCGCGAGCGTCTGCGGGTGGAGGTACAGCGACGCGTCCTGCTCGGGCAGGCGGACGCGGTCGCTGCGGGGACGGTCGGGCGTCGGGTCGGGCATCCGATCGGATGGTATCGGCCCCGGACGGGGCGCGCCGTGGTCAGACGGCGATCGTGCCCTCGAGGTAGGTCACGGCGCGGCCGGCAAGGTGGACCCGCTCGCCGTTCATCGTGCAGCGCATCTCCCCGCCGCGCCGCGAGACCTGGTGGGCCGTCAGCGATCGCTTGCCGAGCCGTTTGGACCAGTACGGCGTGAGCGTGCAGTGGGCCGAGCCGGTGACGGGGTCTTCATCCACGCCGAGGCTCGGGGCGAAGAAGCGGCTCACGAAGTCGTGCCCCGCCCCCGGGGCGGTCACGATCACGCCGTGCCCGTTCAGGGCGGCGATGCGGCGAAAGTCCGGGCGCAGGCCGAGCACGTCCTTCTTCGACTCGAACACGGCCAGCAGGTCGCGCGAGCGGTAGCACTCGCTCGGCCTCGCCCCGAGCGCCTCGACCAGGTCGTTCGTAATCTCGACCGGCTCGGCGTTCCAGGCCGGGAAATCCAGCACGAGCGAGCCGTTGTCGCGGGTGACAGGCAGCAGGCCCGACCTGCTCGCGAAGACCACGCGGTCGCCCGCGTGCCCTCGGTGGTTGAACAGGACGTGGGCCGCCGCGAGCGTCGCGTGCCCGCACAGGTCCACCTCGGTCGTCGGCGTGAACCAGCGGATCGCGTAGTCCGCGCCGTCCGCGGTCGCCGGCCCCACGAACGCCGTCTCGGAGAGGTTGTTCTCGCGGGCGATGGCCTGCATCACGTCGTCGCCGATCCAGGCGTCGAGGAGCACCACGGCAGCGGGGTTCCCGCGGAACGTCTGCCCGGTGAACGCATCGACCTGGAACAGCGGCAGGCTCATGGCTCGGCCCTCCTTGGGTTGGCTCGTCGGCATCCTACCGCGCCGGATCGCCCGGCGGCGTCAGGTCCAGACGTTCGGGGCGCCGCCGTCGTCGCGCTTCTCGCCCGGCGCGTGGTGGTCGGCCCGCCAGGACTCGGGATAGTGCGGGTCGTCCAACTCCAGGGCGGCCTTGGTGGGGAAGAGCGGGCGGAACGTGTCGCACATCACCGCCAGTTCGTCCGTGTGCGTCTTGCCAAGGCTCTTCTCGACCGTGCCCGGGTGCGGGCCGTGCGGGATGCCCTGCGGGTGCAGGCTGATCGAGCCGGACTCGATGCCGCGCCGGGCCTTGTAGTTGCCCTCGACGTAGTAGAGCACCTCGTCGGAGTCGATGTTCGAGTGGTTGTAGGGGATCGGGATGGCCTCGGGGTGGAAGTCCAGCACGCGCGGGCAGAACGAGCAGATCACGAAGTTGTGCCCCTCGAACGTCTGGTGGATCGGCGGGGGCATGTGCAACTTGCCGACGATGGGCGAAAACTCGTCGATGTTGAACAGGTAGGGGTAGTAGCACCCGTCCCACCCCACCACGTCCAGCGGGTGGTAGCCGTAGACATAGGAGTGGACGCAGTCGCGGGCCTTGATGCGGACCTCGAACTCGCCGCGCTGGTCGAAGGTGAGCGGCACTTCGGGGACGCGCAGGTCGCGCTCGCAGTAGGGCGCGTGCTCGAGAAACTGGGCGGTCTTCTTGGACAGATAGCGCGGCGGGGGCAGGATGTGGCTCCCGTTGGCGGTCTCGAAGGCGACGAACTTGCCCAGCGGCATGTCCGCCCGCGTCAGCCCCGCAGGACGCTCGTCGTCGCGCAGCGGGTTGAACTCGATGCGGTAGATGGTGCCCTTGGGGATGACGATGTAGTCCTTGGGCCGGAACCGCAGCGTGCCGAACATCGTGTGCACCGTGCCCGAGCCGTAGTGCACGAACAGGCACTCGTCGCCTTGGGCGTTCTTGAAGTGGTAGCCCATCTGCTCGGCGGGCACGCAGATCGCCATCTCCACGTCGGCGTTGCCGAGCACGACCACGCGGCCCGTGACCGGGTCGCCCTTGGACTTCATCGGCGTCGTCTTGAGGTGGCGCATGCGCATCACCTCGCGCTCGACGTACTCCGGACGGGTCACGTAGAGCGTCTTCCACCCCGACACCTGCGTGGGCGGGTGGATGTGGTACAGGGTGCTGGTGGGTCCGACGAACCCGTCGGTGCCGAAGAGCTCCTCGGAGTAGAGCGCGCCGTCCGGCCTGCGGAACTGGACGTGGCGCTTGGCGGGCAACTCGCCGAGCTTCATGTAATACGGCATCTCGCGGTCCTCTCGTCTCGAAGCACGCCGCCGGCCGCCGTCCGGGACGGCCGGTCGCCCCCGGCGTCTCGATTCTACGCGGTCGGGATCGGCGGACGGTAGACTGAGGCTCCCCGTTCGGGGAGAGAACGCACCCTCACAGGAGAATCCCATGCCTCTGATCAGGGAGTTTCGCGAGTTCGCTCTGCGCGGAAACGTCGTGGACATGGCGGTCGGCATCGTCATCGGCGCGGCGTTCACAGGCGTCGTCAAGGCGCTCGTGGACAAGGTCCTGATGCCCCCGATCGGCCTGCTCATGGGCGGCGTGGACTTCGCGGACAAGCGCTTCGTGCTGCGGGAGGCGGTCGTGGACGCCGCGGGGGCGGTCACCACGCCGGCCGTCACCCTCGGCTACGGCGAGTTCATCAACGCGCTCATCAACCTGTTCATCGTCGCGCTCGCGCTCTTCATCGTCATCAAGGCCATGAACGAGGCCAAGCGCCGCTTCGAGAAGGAGAAGGAGGCCGCCGCCCCCGCCGCCCCGCCGGAGGACGTCGCCCTGTTGCGCGAGATCCGCGACCTGCTCCGGCAGCGCGCCTGAGCCGCCTCAGGGCCTGGCCGCGCGACCGCGGAGGTCGTACATCCCGTCCGCCAGCGACAGCGCGGCGAAGACCGCCAGCGCGATCGCCATGAGCGTGTGGCGCACCTCGAAGTGCATCACCGCCGCCAGCCCGAGCAACGCCGCCGCCCCGACGAACGGCCGCACGCGGGCCGGCGGCAGCGTGCACAGCAGCACCGTCGCGATGACCGCGCCGTTCACCCAGGCGTCCAGCGGCCGGAAAAGCCCGAACCACCAGATCGCCGCGTAGGCGAGCGAGATGACGCCCGCGCCGACGACGCGACGCCCGATCGGGTCGTGCACGGCCGCGCGCCGATCCTCGGTCTCGTTCATGGCGTGTCCCCCGCCGTGGTTCCGCGGTCATTCGCCCGCGAGCGCCCGCTCGACGCCCTCGACGATGCAGTGCAGGATGAGCATGTGGAGTTCCTGGACGCGGTCGCTGGTGTCGCCGGGCACGACCCATTCGAAGTCGCACCGCCCCCGAAGGCGCCCGCCCTCGCCCCCGAGCAGCGCGACGGTCGAGATGCCCCGCTCCCGCGCGGCCTCGACCGCCCGCACGACGTTCTCGGAGTTCCCGCTGGTGCTGAGCACGAACAGCACGTCGCCCTCGCGCCCGAGCGCCTCCACCCACCGGCTGAAGACCCGCTCGTAGCCGTAGTCGTTCGCGGCGCAGGTGATGTGGCCCGGGTCGATGCACGCGATGGCGGGGAGGGCGGGCCGGTCGTGCCGGAAGCGCCCGGTCAGTTCCTCGCAGAAGTGCATCGCGTCGCACGCCGAGCCGCCGTTGCCGCACGCGAGCGCCTTGCCCCCCGCCCCGAACCGCTCGGCCACCAGCGCGGCGACGCGGGCGATGCGCTCGACGGCATCGGCGTCGGCGAGCAACCGATCAAGGGCGTCGCGGGCCTGCTGGAGCGATCGACGCATGGGGAGAGTCTATCGACGCTCGGCCGCGGGCGCACGCAGGCTCACTTCCGCGGGTGGTACTTGCGGTGGACGTCCTTGAGGTGCGAGCGGTCCACGTGGGTGTAGATCTGGGTCGTCGCGACGTCGGCGTGGCCGAGGAGCTCCTGCACCGTGCGCAGGTCCGCGCCTCCCGCGAGCAGGTGCGTGGCGAAACTGTGGCGCAGGACGTGCGGGTGGACCCCCTCCAGACCCGCGGCCCGGGCGTGGCGCGTCACGATCTGCCAGACGGCGACGCGCTCGAGCGGGCGTCCGGTGCGCGACAGGAAGACGCGCCCGAGGTCGCGCCCGCCCTCGCGCGCCAGCCGCGGCCGGCAGTCGGCGAGGTAGCGGTCGAGCGCATCGCGGGCCGGCACGCCCATCGGGACGAGGCGTTGCTTGTCGCCCTTGCCGGTCACGCGCAGGACGCCGAGGTCGCGCACCACGTCGCCCAGGGCGAGCGTGCCGACCTCGCTGGCCCGCAGGCCGCTGGCGTACATGAGTTCAAGGAGGGCCCGGTCGCGGACCCAGAGGGGGGGGGCTTCGTCGTCGGCGTCGGGGTCGGGCCGCGGGGCTGAGAGCAGGGCACGCACCTGCTTCGGCGACAGGACGTTCGGCAGGCGCTTCCACCGCGTCGGCTGGTCGAGGTAATCGGCGGGGTTCTCGGGGATGCGCCCCTGCGCGTGCAGCCAGCGGAAGAGCACCTTGATCGTCGCCAGGTGGCGCGCTACCGACGAGGCCGCGAGGCCCCGGTCGCTGCTCAGCCCGGCCACATGGGCGACCAGCGCGCGGGGCGTCACGTCGTCCGCCTTCTGGACGCCGGCGCTGTGGAGGTCCGCGAGCAAGTCGCGCAGGTCGCGCCCGTAGGCCTCGAGCGTGTTCGCGCTCAGGCCGCACTCGACCCGGAGGTAGGCGAGAAAGGCGTCTCTCGTCCGGCGGAGGGCCGGGGGGAGCGTGTCGGGGCGCGGAGCGGGCTGTGTGCGCAGGGGCATTCGTGGTATGAGGATCGGTGTGGGCACCTCAGCGGCTAGAGGATCAGACACATGACGAAGTGAACAGCACAGGCGAGATGCCTTTGCCAGTGGTACAAGATGAATACACCCGCACTTGGGGGCAGGTCAAACTGACGCACGCTGATTCGCAACGTAGGCATACACCGATGACCCGCGTCCATCGGGACTCCCATGGCGCTATCGTGCAGAAGCCTCGCCAAAGGCGGGGGTCGCCGTCCCGAACATTCTCCTATCGATCGAGCCGGGTTCCGGGGTATTGACCACCCGACCACCCGATGGTATTCTGCGGGGATGGTCCCAAGACGAGCAAGATCGTGGCACCAGGCGCTCAGGGACGCCACCTCGCGCGGGGGGGGGGGGGTATCCCTTGTTTGCGATCTGCTTGTTGGCACCGTTTTTTTGCTTGCAGGCATCCTGAAGTGGCGGGCGCCTTCACCTGCAAAGCAGTTTATTGAGCAGTTGACTTCCTTGCGGCTGCCGACCGCAGGCATCAACGCCGTTGGTCTACTCGAATGGGTGTTAGGAATCCTGCTTCTTGCGGGTCTTTGCCCGCTCCTCGCACGAAGCGTGGCCGGGCTGGTACTCGCTCTCTTCAGCGGCGTCCTAGCTGTTGCGTACTTTCGCAGCGGCCAAGAGTCCTGCCCCTGCCTTGGGGCCTCGACTTCGATCCCAACAGCGCTCGCGCGGAACGGAGTGCTGCTTTCCCTGGTCGTTGTCGCGTACTTGTCCCACCACGCCACACTCATCCAGAAAGGAACAAAACGATGAAGACCCCTGTTCGGTTGTTGGTCAGCGCCTTGACCGCCTGCGCTCTCTGTTCGCTCGCCCTCGCCTGCTATGCCGCGGTTGATGACGAGGTGTACGCCATCGAGGACAACGGCCTTGACTCGTCGGGGATCGGCTGGAAGTCCTGCGGCGGTTGGTGCGGCACTTCATGGTTCCACATCTCGTCCTGCCTGAACAGTCAGAACTGCTGCGGGTGGTACTCATGTGGGGCGTCAGGTGCTACTGGACAGAACGTCTGCTGCAACTCCGGCATGGTGTGCAGTGATGGAAGGCAGACGACGCCTCCCTCGACGCCGCGGTGCCTCACCTCCGGCTCGTGATGATGGCACCTACCGCTACCACTGTTGTACGACGCATTGCAGTGGCGGTGGCGGTCGTGATGACCGCCTCCGCCCTGCTCATCGGCGCTCGCCACACCCCAGACCCCTCTTCCGTACAGCCGCAGCTGGGTGGTGAGCCGCATCACACATGGCTCGATCTTCGGACGACGACCCGCGAGGAACTTCTGGCGGTCGTCGATACGCTATGCACGCCAATGCTGAACGACGGCAGCGACACCCATGGCGCTGCACCGACCTTCATTGCTCCGCAAGACCTGTATGACTGTGCGCGAGCAGTTCTTGTGTCTGTGCTTTCTGGTGATCCGGCCCCATACCTGACCGAGATGCTTGCTCGTGGCTCGACGATCGATCGCGCGATGTGCCTGGCGATCGCTGAGGAATGGGCCGATTGGCGACTGATCGCAGCCTTCGACGCAGCACGCCTGGACACAACAGACCTGTTTCGAGCGCTGTGGGCAGAGCAATCCGCTCGCGCGATGAACATTCTAGAACTGCGCCCCGACTGGACGCAAGTCGGCGTCGGCATGTCTGTTGATTATGCCCGTGACAGCTGGCCTTACGAAGGCGTGCGTGCGTGTATGAGCACGCTCATTCCTCCCGGTGGTCGGCTCGCGGGATCAGCCGGCCAACGACTTGACGGAACGCCCGCTTCCGCCCACATCACCGTGCTCGTCGTCTACGGCGATGAGAAAAAGGGACTCCTTCGCATCAACTTTTTCTATGAGTCGGCAACGCGACGGTGGTACCCGATCACCTTGGCCGTAGGATCTGACGCGCTGGACCAATGGCCGTTCCCGTTCTTCTAATGCACGCTCACAAGCCATGAACGCCGGTCTGCTGTCTACGCTCCTTGTCTACGACCGCGGTTGACACGCCTAGTAATGCCCCTGGCAACGAGTACGTGCCGTGCCCGGGTGTGCCTGCATGACTTCGATGACGGGGGGGCGTCGGTTTCATGCAAACGGCATTCGTGGTGAAGGATGGGCGCGCGGATGCCTGCGCAGAGAGAGGATTGTGTGAGTGAAGGCGTCGGCAGCACAGCCGGGACGCCTGTGCTGCCTACGCCCGGGGCGGTCGATTGCTGCAAAGAGAAACGCCCCGGCACTGGCCGGGGCGAGTGGGGTTGGACCTGGGAAGGCGGGCGGGACGCCCGCCCCACTGGTTCAGGGACCGGATCAGCCGAGGAGGGCCAGGGCGGCCTGCGGCTGCGAGTTCGCGAGGGCCAGGACCTGGGTCGAGGCCTGCGCGAGGATCTGCGAGCGGGTCAGTTCGGCGGTCTCGGAGGCGAAGTCGGCGTCGCGGATGGAGCTCTCGGCGGCGGCGGTGTTCTCGACCGCGATGCCGAGGGAGCGGATGGTCGCGCCGACGGTGTTCTTCTGGAACGCGCCGAGGCGCCCGCGAGCCGCGGAGATCTGGGCGATGACCTCGCCGACGATCTTCTGCGCGTCGGTGCCGTCGCTGTCGACGATGTTGTAGGACTTGCCGGAGGCGAGTTCGCTCAGGTAGCCGAGGGTGCTGGTGCCGAGCTTGCGGACCGCGAAGTCGGAGATGCCGAGCGAGACCTTGCCGGCGATGTCGACCGAGCCGGCGAGCTGGAAGGACGCGCCGCCGCCGGTGATGGTGAAGGCGGAGAGAGTCTGGAGGGACTGGGCGTCGGAGGTGCTGAGGGTGACCTCGAGGTCCAGCGTGTCGGTGTTGATGCGGGCCGTCTTGCCCTTGGAGGTCGCGGCGATGCCGTTGATGGTCGCGCCGATGTCCTGGCCGGCGTCGCGGATGCCGTTGGCCGCGGCGTTGGAGTCGAACTGGGCCGTGATGGTCGTGTTGACCGTGCTCGCATCATCGGACTCGAAGTTGTACAGCCCGATGTTCGTATCGGACCCCTGCATGCCGGCCTCGTTGACGACCTTGACGGAGGCGAAGTGGCCCGCGCCGAAGTCCTCGGCCTTGATGGTGATGCCCGTGGTGAAGGAGCCCGAGGCCGCGACCGAGGCGACCAGGCCGGTCACGTCGGTGAAACTGTTGATGGTGTTGACGACGGTGGAGAGCGCGGTGCCCGAGGCGAAGGAGAGCTCGCGGCTGCCCTTGCTGCCGGTCACCTCGATCGTGAAGTTCCCCGAGCCGGCGTCGTTCAGGTTGATGCTCGTGCCGCCCATGGAGAGGAACATGACGCCCTGCTGCGCGGACTGGGTGACGACCAGGTCGACGCCCAGGCTCGAACCCGTGAACTTGGCGGCGTTGATGCGGTAGTCGGTGATGGCCGACGACACGCTCTCGACCGTGTAGTCCATGTTGCCGTTGAGCAGCTTCATGCCCTGGAAGGCGGTGCTGCTCGAGATGCGGTCGATCGTCTGCAGAATGGAGTCGATCTGGAGCTGGTTGGCCTGGCGCTCGTCCTGGGAGAGGCCGGCGGAGTTGGAACTGGCCGTCAGGAGGCCCTGGAGTTCGGTGAGCAGGCCGGAAATCTCCTGCAGGCCGCCCTCGGCGATGTTGACGACCTGATCCGCGCGCTGCGCGTTGGAGATCGCGGCGTTGGTGGCCTTGAGTTCGGCGCGGAGGGCCTCGGAGGCGATCAGCCCCGCGGGGTCGTCCTTGCCGCGGTTGATCCGCAGGCCGGTGCTCAACCGTTCGAGCGACTTGCTCAGGTTCGAGTTGTTCAGGCCGAGCACGCGCTGGGCCACCAGGGACTGAACGTTCGTATTGATCCGACTCATGGGGTCCTCCGTGCGCTGATCTGGGACGGGGCTGTCCGTTCCAACCGTCCGTTTGTCGTGGTCGCCGCAACGAGCAGCCGACCCACGGCCCCCGGCGGACACACACCGCCGCGGAGCCGACCCGGTACGCCCGGGCGATCACGCTCGGCTCCACCTGCCGGGGGAAACCGAGGTTCAGGTGGGATCGGATGCGGCGGGAGGGCGGTTGAGTCCGCCTTGAGACTTCGTGACGCCTTTTCTTGCCTTCACCCGGAATCCGGGAGGACTGGGGCGCGCGAAAAAGCCCCGCCCTGGGGAGGGCGGGGAGGTGGAGGCGTCGTGAGATGGTCCGATAAGGATCAGCCCAGCAACTGCAGAACCTGCTGCGCCTGCTGGTTCGCGATCGTCAGCACCGTCGCGCCCGCCGAGGCGAGGATCTGGGCACGGTTCAGTTGCGAGGTCTCCAGCGCGAAGTCCGCGTCACGGATGGCGGAACTGCTGGCGCTGAGGTTCTCGAAGGCGGCCTGCATCGAGCGGACGTTGGTCTGCACCACGTTGCGCTCGAACGCGCCCAACCGCCCCCGGAGCACAGAGGTCTCGTCGATGGCGGCGGCGATGACCTGGTTCGCGCCGGTGAAGTCGTTGCGGGCCATCGAGGCGGTGATCGAGTTCTCGCCCCCGGACTTCAGCGACGAGAGGAACGCGAGCGTGCCGTCGATCAGTGTCGCCCCGAGGTTCGAGGCGGCGACCGAAGGGATGCCGATGTTGATCTGCTGCTGGATGGAGACCTCCGGCCCGACCTGGAACATCGCCCCGCCGCCGGTGACGTAGAACGTGCTGCTGGACGAGGTCGGGTCGGTGGCGAAGTCGGCGTCGAGGAGGAGGTCCACGCCGAGCGTCTGGGTGCTGAGCTTGACGCGGAGTCCGTTGCCGCTGCCGACGATGCCGTTGACGAGGGCGGAGACGTCCTGCCCGATGTCGCGTGTGGCGGTGATGACGTCGGTCCAAGGGAAGCCGCCGGAGTAGTCGGGCATGGGAACGCCGTCGTTGAACCTGTGGAGAATCCACGCGTCGTCGTTGGGATCGTTGGGCGGGTTGAGGCGCTTGACGGAAACGAACGCGGCCGAGCCGTAGTCCACGCTGCTGAACACGACGCCGGAGTTGACGTTCCCGTTGATGAGTTCGGCCTTGAGGCCGGTGGCGGAGGAGAGCTTGTTGATGGCGTTGGCAACGTCGGAGAGAGGGATGCCGGAGGCGAACGTGAGGACCTGCACGCCCTTGGGGCCGGCGATCTCGAGGGTGACGGTGGAGAGCACCTCGCCCGGGGGCGTGGTGCCGCCGTTGTAGAAGAGGTTGCCGGTCTGGGCGGAGGCGATGACGTCGACGTCGACCTGGATGGCGGCGTTGCCGACGAAACTGGCGTGCGTGATGCGGGCGTGGTCGATCGCGCTGGGCGCGAGGCCCGAGAGGGTGTAGTCGAGGCTGCCGTTGAGGAGCTTCAGCCCGCCGAACGTGGCCGTGTTGCTGATGCGGGTGATGGAGTCGATCGCCGAGTCGATCTGCAACTGGTTGGCGTTGCGCTCGTCCTCGGAGTTCGCCCCGGTGTTGGCGGCCTCGACGATGAGGGCGCGGATGGAGTTGAGCAGGTCGTTGACCTCCGCGAGCGAGGCCTCGGTGGTGGCGATGACGTTGCTGGACCGCTCCGCGTTGCGCAGGGCCTGGCGCACGCCCTCCAGGTCCGAGCGGATGCGCTCCGACGTGATGAGGCCCGCCGGGTCGTCGCTGCCGCGGTTGATCCGCAGCCCGGTGGACAGGCGTTCGAGCCTCAGCCCCAGTTCCGCGTTCGTGGAGCGCAAGTGCGCCTGCGCGATCATGCTGGGGATGTTCGTGTTGATCCTAGCCATGACAATCCTCCGTGATTGAGGCTAAGTGCGTGCTGCGCGCGGTCATCGAGCGCGTGGGGCGGCCGGCGTCGGCACGGTCGCGGCGGTCTGCGGACGGACGGGACGGGCGAGTTCCGCGGCGCGCGAGCGAACGCCCGCCCGCGCCGGCCCGGGTTGGATGGTCTGGCTGAGCAGTTGGGCGTCCCCGCCGTCCAGGCGTGACGCCTGCTCGTTCTCCCGCCGGATGGCCTCGTAGACCTCCTTGCGGTGAACGGCGATGGTCGTCGGCGCGGTGATCCCCAGGCGAACCTTGTCGCCACGGATGTCGACGACCGTGATCTCGATCACGTCTCCGATCATGATCGTCTCGTCGCGCTGACGGGAAAGAACGAGCATGGGTCGGCTCCTTCGGCCTCCGTGCCGGCGGGTCGCCGCGGCACGCGGGAAAGTGCGTCGTGCGGGGGCGTCCGTCGCCCCCCGAGCCGGAAGAACACAATCGACTCACGCGGAGGCGGCTCGCGGCGCGGGCGCGACCTTCATCAGCGCGTGCCGCGTCGTCCACCGCTTCTCCGCGAGCACGAGCTGCTCGCCCGCGCGGGTCAGCGTGTTGATGACCAGCGGGCCTTGCAGATTGCCCGTCAGCGTCTGGTCCACCTTGTTCACGATCACGAACACCTGCGAGTCCTCGAGCCGCGACAGGCCCAGTTCGGCCATCTGCTCCGGGCGGATGGGCACGGAGTAGTCCGGCACGAAGAGGCTCGGGTCCGTCACGACGAACGCCAGGTCCGGGTCGTCGAGCGACTGGAGCCAGAAGAAGCAGGCGTCCTCCCCCGGTTCGAGGAGGCAGTAGCGGGTGTGCTCGGGGAACCCAAGCAGCCCGCGCGGGAAGGTGATCACGCGGTCCTCCGCGATCTCGATCACCCCGAAGCGAGTGGTCCGCACTTCCATGGGCGCGCTCCGTCGTTCGGCCTGTCGTCAACGTTCGAGCCCCGATCGTCCTTCGACCGGGCGACGTCCTGTCGTGCTCGGCCCGCGGCCGCGGCGGGCCATCCGATCCGGTTCCAAGCGACTCGACCCGCTCACGCGGGCCGGGCCGGCGTCCGACCCCTACCGAAGAAAGTCCAGCAGCGAGAGCGAGTTGGCCGCCGCCGCCACCCGCAGCCCCGCGTTCAGTTGCGTCTGGAGCAGCGCGAAACGCGACGCGACCTCGGCGTAGTCGGCGTCGCGGAGCCGGCTCCGGAAGGTCTCGTCGAGCACGCGCCGCTGTTCCACCGTGTCCGCCTCCCGGTCCACCCGGGTCGAATACCCGCCAACGAGCGCCCGCGACTGCGCCAGCCGCTCGAGCGCACGCTCGATCCCCTCGGCAGCAACCGCTATGCCAGGCGTGTCGTCCTTCAACAGGGCCTCGCGCAGGTCCGCCAGATGCGTGAAGATGCCGTCCACGCGCACCTTTGCGCGGTCCGAACCGATCAGACTTGCGCTCGCCGAGTCCCACTGCCCGTCCATCAGGCCCAGTTGGAACGCGGCGGGGTTGTTGTTCCGCGGCTCCACCGTGAGCCGATCGGTCATGCCCGGGTACGTGTCGTCCTGCGCCAGCACGATGCCCCCCGCCCCGTGCTCGGGGATCGACGCCCGGAAGAGCGTCGTCGGGAGGTTCTGGGCCGAGAGTTGCGTCGCGGCCTGCGCGTTGATCGCGTCCAGCAGCGAGCCGACCGAGACAACGTCGGCCGGCCTGAGGTCGATCTCGATCTGCGCGCCGTTGCCGAGTCGGATGACGAACTCGACATCGAGGGCGGGGTCGGGGTCGCCGGTGTCCGGGTTGACGCCGCCGTCCGCGATGGTGACGCCGCGCCCGTCGTTGAAAGCCTCGAGGCGTGTGCCCAGGTCGAGGGAGCGGATCCCGAGTCGCCTCGCGGTCGAGGAACCATCGTCGGTGTCTTCGATCGCGAGGCCGGAGACCGCGCCGCCCGCGACGGTGTTCAGGACGCTGAGCGTGCCGTCCGGGGCGATCTCGACGCGAAGGCCCAGGCCCGCGCCCTCGATGAGGTTGCGAACGTCCTGCATCGTCGATGCCGCGCCGAGGTCCACGGTGCGGCCGTGGCCGTGGGCGGCGAGCCGGACCGTCCCCAGCGGCGAGCCGCCCAACCCGCGGAGGGCATCGATGGGCGTGAGCCAGGTCAGTCGCGGGTTGGTCTCGAGACCCTGCCCCACGGTGGGCGTGAACGCGAACGAGGCATCGTCGGCAAGTCCGAGGTCGCGCGCGGTCGTGCCCGCGCCGGTGTCGAAAAAGCGCAGGTGCGGGCCTGATCCGCCGGGGTCGGCCAGATCGATGGTCAACGCCCCGTTGGCGACCCCCACCCCACCGGGGCCGAGGATGGTCGCGCCGGTCTGGGCCTCGTGCTGACGGATGGCGGCGGTGATGCGTGCGGCGACGTGGGCGATGGTGTCCGCGGAGGCGAGATCGACGCTGACGCGCGGGCCGCCGTCGTAGGAGAACTCGACGATCCCGCGGTCGACGCCCAGGCCGCGTGCGCCGTCGAGGTCGGCGAGCCGTGTGTCGAGCGTGAGGCCGGGGTCGAGGTCGGCCGTGCCGCGGACGCGGGCGGAGGCGGAGCCGAGCGGCCCGTCGTCGCCGAGCGTGAGCCGGACGCTGTCGCCCAGGCCCAGGTCCGCGAGCATTCCCCCTCCCGAGGCGCGGAAGCGGTAGCCGCCGAGGAAGGACTCGACGGGCGCGCTGCCCGGCGTGTCGCCCGCGAAGACGTGGCCGAGGATGGTGGAGGTGTTGGCGAGGCGGAGCAGGCCGGAGGTGAGCGACTCGATGATGGTGGCCTGCGTGGCGCGCTCTTCCGGGTTCGACCCGATGCCGATCTGGGCCTGCGCCGTTGCCTTCGCCTCCAGCAGCAGGTCTTGGGCCTGCGAGAGCGCATCGTCGAGCGTGGCGAGCGTGCCGCGGGCGGCGTCGAGGTTGCGCGAACGCTGCTCCATGCGGGCGAGCCGGCTGTCGAGTTCGAGAATCGCCGCGGCCTTCACGGCGTCGTCGCTGGGGCGGATGACGGCCAGGCCGGTGCTCAGTTGCTCGGTCACGCGGAAGAGCGCGAGATTGGTGCGGTTGATCTGCGCGACCCCGACGCGGGCCGCGAGCATGTTCGGCACACGGGTCAGACTCGAGGGGATCGTGCTCATGGTCGTGGCTAGGTCAGAGGATGGACATCAGGGAGTCGAGGAGTTCGTCGGCGAGAGAGATGACGCGGGCCGCGCCCTGGTACTGCTTCTGGAAGTTGAGGAGGTTCATGGACTCCTCGTCGAGGCTCACGCCGGCGACCGAGGCGCGCTGCGCGTCGAGACTGTCGCGGACGACCCGGGCGGCCTCGGCGCGGAGTTGGGCGGCCTGGGTCGAGACGGCGACGGTCTGCACGGCGTCCGACCACGCGGCGCGCAGCGTCCGCCCGCCGAGGCCCTCGATGGCGGTGTCCTGCAGGCCGGCGATGCGCAGGGCGGTCGCGTTCTCCACGAATCGGCCGTCCTCCATCGCGCCGGTCATCAGGCGCGAGGGGTTCGCGGCGAGGTCGGCCCGAACGCCCATATCCGAGGCGTCGCGCCCGGTGAAAAAGGCGTTCACGCCGAGCGTGGCCAGCACGCCCGAGGTGTCGTCGGAGAAGGAGAAGTCGTAGCCCGCGCTCGCGGCCACACGGAGCCGTCCGTCGGGCGTGAAGCCGGCCGCGAGGTTGCCGACCGCGTTGAGCGCATCCGCGATCCCCTGCGCGGAAGTGTCGTCGGCGAATCCACTCGCGCCCGACGCGTTGATGCCGTCGAGATCGACGCCGATGCGGACGGACTGGACCAGACCTGTGGCGACGTGCCGGACGTTGACGAGGAACCCGCCCGTGCGCGGAGCGAAGGGGAGCGCGGCGAGGGCCGAGTTCGCCGGGTCGTTGAGCGCGAGCGAGCGGTCGCCCGGCGCGAGGCGCAGTTCCGCGAACGTCTCGGTGAGTCCGGCGGCGTTCGTGCCCGTGGCGTGCGCGTCGTTGACGGCGAAGACGAGCTGGGTGGCGATGGCGTCGAGAGCGTCGATCGTGCGGCCGATGCCGTCGCCGCGCGCCGCCAGCAGGCCGCCGATGCGCCCGCCGGAGGGCGCGACCTCCTGCCCGCTGGCGCGGATAGTAACCTCGACCCGCGTGACGCCGTCGATCGTGACCTGCCGCATCTCCAGCCCGCGGGACGTGCCGCCGAGCACGACCGGCGCGGAACCCAGGAGCACGTCGTACCGCCCGTCGGGCTGCTCGACGATGTTCACGTCGATCATCTCCGCCAGTTGGCCCACGAGCAGGTCGCGCTGGTCGCGCAGGTCGTTGGCGGTGCGGACGCCCTGCTCGGCGTCGGCGATGGTGCGGTTGATCTCGGCGATGCGGTCGAGCAGGCTCGACGCCTGGGCGACCTCGCCGCCGATCTGGGCGTCGATCTGCGCGCGGGTCGCGCCGAGGTCGGAGCGCAGGCGGCGGACCGAATCGGCCAGGTGCACGCCCCGCTGCACGACGACCGCGCTGGACTCGCTCAGGTTCGCCCGCTCCGACCAGGCGCCGAAGAAGGACGCCAGTTCCGACGACAGGTCGTAGCCGCTGAGTTCGTTCAGTGCGCTCTCGACGGCGGACATCGCCTGGAACCGCTGCTCGGCCGCGGCGTGCTCGGACATGCTCCCCCACGAGCGGGCCAGCAGCGCTTCGTTCACCTGCCGCCGGACGTCCTGCACGATGACGCCGCGCCCGATCGTGCCGCCGTTGCCGATCGCGACCCCGCGGATCGGCGAGAGGTGGGCGACCTGGCGCGAGTAGCCGGGCGTCGCGGCGTTGGCGATGTTGTTCGCGGCGACCTGAATCCCCGCCTGCGCGGCGTGAAGGGCCGACTGCGACGCGAGCATGGCGGCGGTCAGACTCATGCGGTTCTCCTCACGACACCACGTCCACGCCGCTGACGACGGCTCGCCCGGCCTCGACCCGCCCCGCGCGCCCGTAGGTGCCCGCGTGGCTCAGCCTGCGGTGCACCTGCCGGATCAGCCCGTCCATGTGCGTCACCAGCGAGGCGTACGCCTCGCGCAGGTGGGCGCGCTCGCGCCGGGCGCGCTCGACCAGCGGGCGCAGAGCCGCCGCCGCACGCTCGACCGCATCGCGCGTCGGCGCGGGCAGGCCCGCGGCGAGCGTCGCGATCGGGATCGAAGCGGCGTCCGGGCCGGCCAGACGCTCGACAGCCTCGCGCCGCGCCGCGTCCGCCTCCTCGATCCACGCCAGCGCGGCGAGATGGGCGCGCGTGGCCGACTCCACGGCCTTCGGATCGGCACGCCGCGCCGCCTCACGCTGGGCCTCGATGGCGTCGAGCAGCGCGGCGTGAGCGTCGGCGAGCGCGCGCAGCGACGCTTCGAGGTCCGCGGCGGCGTTCATGCGGGATTCATGCATGGCCGTCGGCTCCTCCCGGGGCTGGCGACCCGCCCGAGCGGCGGAGCAGATCGTGTGCCAGGCGGTCCACCATGGGCAGGCGCGCGGCGCGGACGATGTCGTGTGCAACTCTCGCGTCCAGCAGCGCACGGAACTGCCTCTCGCCGGGTCCGGGCGCGAAGGGCGGGGCCGCCCCGTCCGACTCGCGCAGGCGCTTCAGCACCGGCTCGACGAAGGTGATCGCGACCAGTTTCTCCGCGGTCTCGCGGGCCGTGCCGCGCGTGCCGTCCGGCCTGCGCTCGGCGATCGAGAGCGACTCGGCGAAGGTGCGCTGGGCATCGGTGAGCGAGGAGCCGCCGAGCACGGCGAAGCGGCCGGCGACCGGATGCTCGCGGCTCGCCGTCGCGGCACCGACGATCGGGTTGTGCGAGAACGTTGGCACGGCGTCAGTCCACGATGAGTTCGGCGTGCAGGTTGCCGCTCTTGGCGAGCTGCTGGATGATGATGATCTGGTCCGCGGGTGGGATGTCGAGTTGCTTGAACGCGGTGAGCAGGTCCTGGAGCCGCGCCGCGTCCGCCGGGCGCGCGCCGGCGGACAGCCCCGCCCAGCGCGTGCGGTCGATCAGCGGATCGATCTCCGTCGGCACCGGCGGCGGGATCGTCGTCGTGATGGTCAGCCCGTTGTGCGTGATGGCGACCGGGCTGATGCGGACGTCCGCCGTCATCACGATCGAGCCGGTCGCGCTGTTCACGATCACCCGGGCCGGCAGGCGAAGCAGAGCAACGTCGATCGGCGTCGCCAGAATCTCGGCGATGAACGGCGCGGGGTCCGCCCGCTCGACCTCCGGAACCTCGACGCGGATCGTCCGATCGTCCACCGCCCGGGCGATGCGCCGCTCGCCGGCGACCGGCGCGTTGAAGTACGTGTCGTTGATCGTCCCCGCGATCTGGCTCGCCGAGGCGTAGCCGCGGAAGGGCGGGTCGAGCACGAGGTCGAGCCGCCCGGTCGGCGCGTCCGCCTTCACGTCGCGCGTGAGTTTCGCGCCCAGCCGCACGCGGGCACGCGTGGGCACGGACGGATCCTCGAGCGTGACCGGCCCGTAGGCCATCGCGTAGAGCGGCGAGCCGGGCGTCGGGCCTTGCAGCGGGGTGACGAAGAGTTCGCCGCCGCGGAGCGACGACGCGCTGCCGACGACCGAGACCGTCGCATCGAGCGCATCGTTGACGCGTGCGCCGCCCGGCGGGATCGGGCAGGTCACCATGACGAGGGCGACGCTCTTGGTGCGCTCGAGGGCCTTGTAGTCCGGGATCGGGTTGCCGCTGTTGCGGAAGACCTCGGCGAGTTGCTGGGCGAGGGCGAGGTCCTTGCCGGAGTCGCCCGTGCCGCTCAGGCCGATGACGAGGCCCAGGCCGCGCAGCACGAACTCGCTCTCGTCGCTGAAGCGCGTCAGTTCGCGGACCGTACTCTTCCCGGTCTGTGCATGGGCCGCCCCGGCGATGCAGGCGAGAACGGCGAGGACGGTCAGCAGTCGTGGCACAATGCGGCTCCGTGCGGTGGCTCAGAAGTTGAAGATGGTCTCGAACACGCGCGGGATCAGCCCCTTCTTCGCCGCGCGGCTGATGTCGCCGTCGGTGGACTGGACGACGGTCAGGCCGGCCAGTTGCGAGGACGTGATGGTGTTGTTCGTGGTGACGTCCTCGCGCCGGCACACGCCCGAGAGCACGATCATCTGCACCTCGCGGTCCTTCACGATCTGCTTGCGGGCCTCCAGCACGAGCGTGCCGTTGGGCTTGACGTCGATGACCTCCGCGGTGATGCGCGCGATGAATCGGTCGCTGCGCCGCGCGTTGCCCTCGCTGGTGAACTCGTGCCCGCCGCTCAGGTCCAGACGCATCGTGCGCTGCGTGTCGCCGTTCTCGAACTGGCCCTCGATGAGATGCCGCAGGCTCGGGAACTGCCTGAGCGCGGCCTGGATGTCGTACTCCTTGTCCGTCTCCAGTTTCTGCTGCGACTCGCTCCGGCTCGTCTCGTCGATGATGATGGTGACGAGGTCGTGAACGGCGAACTCGCGCGGCATCGGCGGCTGCACGAACGAGAGACTGACGGCGCGCAGCGAAGCGTGCGGGTCCGCCTTGCCCTGCCCTTCCCGCTGCACGTCGCTCTCACGCGTGAAGAAACTCTGCCCGTGCGCGGGCAGCGCGAGGCCCGCAAGGGCCAGGCCAACAGCAACGGCGCGTGCGGTTCTCATCGTGCGTCCTCCCGTGCGGCGGCGACGGTCGTCGAGCCTGCCCAGGCGACGGCACGCCCGCGCGCGCTCATCCGGGCGGCGAAGGCCCGTCGCTTGCCATCGACAGACTCGAAGCGGATCACGTCGCCGACGCGCCCCGACTCCGTCGCGCGGGCGATCTCCGTGACGACGACGCTGGGCGACACCGCGGAGATGGTCACGAGGTCGCCCTTGTTCACGACGATCGGCGCGTCGAGCGCGTCCACCGTCAGCAGTTCGCCCGGCTCGAGCCGGCCTCGCACGACCGCGCCGACCGCATCCTCGCGCGACGCGACGCGAACGCCAGGCGCCAGCCACTGCTCGTCGCCGGTCACGTCCGCGGCAGAGATGACCTCGCCGCGCCGCAGCGCTCGCGACGCCACCAGCGCGTGGCGACGCACCAGCACGCCGACCCGCACCGTCCCCGTCGCCACGATGCCGTTCGCGTCGTACACCCGAACCGCCAGCGGCAGGCGGTCGGAGCGACCCGTCGGCTGCACTTCAACGACGTGGTCGCCGGTGGGCGTGGCGAGCAGATCGGCGTCGCTCCCCTCGAACGAGAGCCGCAGATCGCCGGGATCGACACCGAGAATCCACGCGATGCGCGCCGCCACGTGCCCGCGCACCGTCGCCTCGCCAACGTACCGGCGTGCATCGGGTGCGGGGTCCTCCGCGACCCGCGCGGGCCGATCCTCCGGCAGGGCCGGCGGCGCGTGCGCCCGCACGTGGCAGGCCGTGCCCCGGATCACGGCGAGTTCGGCCAGCGTCTCGTCGTGGGCGGCGACGGCGGCGCGCACGGCGGCGGCGTCGAGTCGCACCCAGCCCGACGCGAGCGCGGACACCTCCGGCAAGACCACGAGACGTGCGAGCGCCTCCGCGCCCGGGCCGGAGAGGTCCGCGACGTCGCCGAGCAGCGCGGGCCGACCAGGCTCGATGCGCACCGAACCGCGCAGCGCGACCTCCTGCGCGTGCGCGGCGGCCGCGGCGAGAGCGAGCGTCAGCATGGCGAGGGTGCGGTTCATGCGTCGGTTCGGTCAGGCGTCAGCGGCGGAGTTGGGCCACCGAGCGCAGCGTCTCGTCGGCGGTGCGGATGGTCTGGCTGTTCATCTCGAACGCACGCTGCGTCCGGATCAGTTCGATCAGTTCTCGCGTCGGATCGACGTTCGAGGCCTCGATCATGCCCTGGATGAGTCGCCCGCGGTTTTCAAGCCCCGGCTCGCCCAGAATGGGCGGCCCGCTCGCCGCGGACTCGACGTACAGGTTCTCGCCGATCTGCTTCAGGCCCGCGGGGTTGACGAACGTGGCGATCTCGATCTGCCCGACTTCCTGCGGCTCCGCCTCGCCCGGGACCGCGACGAAGACGCGGCCCGTCGAGTCGATGTCGATCGAGAGCGCATCGGGAGGAATCTGGATCGACGGATCGACGCGCCGACCCTGATCGTTGGCGAGCACGAGTTCGCCGTCGGCGTTCACGTCGAAGTTGCCGGCGCGGGTGTAGGCGACGCCGCCGGAGCCGAGGTCGTCCTGCACGCGAACCTGGAAGAAGCCGATGCCGTCGATCATAACGTCGAGCGTGCGGTTCGTCGTGAGCGGCGCGCCCTGCGAGAAGTCCAGTTGCGTGCCGCTGACCTTGACGCCCAGCCCGACGTAGAGGCCCGTCGGCCGCTGGTCCCCGTTGGCGTTCTCCACGCCCGGCTGGGCGCGCTCGACATAGATGAGGTCCTGGAAGTTGGCGCGGCTGGACTTGTAGCCGGCGGTGTTCACGTTCGCGAGGTTGTTCGCGATCACGTCCAGTTGCGTGTTCAGCGCGCTCAACCCGGAGGCGGCGGACTGCAGTGCGATGCTCGCCATGGCGCGTTCGTCCCCTTGCCGGCGCTCAGGCCACGCGGCCCAGCCGGTTGATCGCCTGGTCCATGATGCGGTCGTGGTACGTCATCAACCCGATGTTCGCCTGGGCGGCCTGGGCGGCGTCCTGGATCTGCATCAGCACGCGGATCTCGTCCACCGACGACTCCTCCACAAAGCCCTGCACGATCCGCCCCGAGGCCCGTGTGCGCGACGCCGCCGCCGTCGCGTCCTGCATGAACAAACCCGGGCCGTCCTTGCGCAGCGAGCGCACGTCCGGCACGCGGGCGAGCGACAACTGCGCGACGACGGTGTCGCCCTGCTTCACCGTGCCGTCCGGCGCGATCACGACGGGACCGGAATCGCTCAGGCGGATCTCGCGGTTGCCGGTGTCGAGGACGGGCAGGCCGCCGGCGGCAGTCACGAGCCTCCCGCGCGCGTCCAGGGCGAGACGCCCGTCCCGCGTCAGGCGGACGCGGTCGGTCGTGCCTGTTCCCGCGACGCGCACCGCGAGGAATCCGTCGCCCTCGACCGCAACGTCGAGCGGGTTGCCGGTCGCGCGGAGCACGCCCTGCCGGAACGCGACGCGGTTGGGCGAGAGTTGCACCCCGCCGCCCAGCCGTTCGAGCAGGTCGTTCGAGGGCCACGCGGGCAGGTTGTCCTCGACGCGGACCGGGTCGCGCTGGCGCGTCACGGCGATGTCGGGCTTGAAGCCCACCGTGTCGAGGTTGGCGAGGTTCCCGGCCAGCAGGTCCTGCCGGTAGAGCGCCGTGAGCGCGCCCGAAGCCGAGATCGACAGGCCGTGATTCACGCCGAGTTCCCGTGCCGACGCCGGGGCGCGTGGCGTGCGCTCCCGCGTGGGTCCAGCGAGCGACACTCAATCGGCGTGCCAGAACATGGACGACGCGATCGCTCGCGCACATCTTGCGCGATTCGGCGCCTCTACATCTTGTGCGGCGTCTCGACCAGCGCGGCCTCCACGCGGCGCAGGTGCTTCTCGTATCCGGCGCGCCCCATCAGCCCGAAGGTCGCCTGCTTGCCCGTCTCGACGGCCGGCTGGTCGTAGGCATCCACGTTCAGCATCAGCCCGGCGTAGGCCGTCGCCACCTCCCACAGGCAGATAAACTCGCCGACGTGGCGCTCGTCCACGCACGGGAACCGGATCGTGAAGTTCGGCCGCTGGCTCTCGACAAGGGCGTACTCCGTCGCCCGCTTCTCGGCGTTCAGGAGCGTGCCGAGGGTCTTGCCCTCGAGGTACGCGATCGCCTCGACGCCGAGGCCGGCCGGGATCGGCACATCGCGCCCGAAGTCCCCCACTTCGAGGAACCCGATGACCTTGTCGTTCGGCCCCTCGCGGTACAACTGGATCTGCGAGTGCTGGTCGGTCGCCCCGAGGGCTTTGATGGGCGTGAAGCCCGCGAAGACCTCCTCGCCCTGACGGTCCACCCGCTTGCCGAGGCTCTCGGCCCACAACTGACGGAACCAGTCCGCGAAGCCATAGAGGGCGTTGCAGTAGGGCATCAGCACGTGGTTGGGCTTGCCCTTGCGGGTGCCGAGTTCGACGAGCAGAAAGGCCAGCATCGCCGCGGGGTTCTTCGGCAGGTCCGGGTCGGAGCAGCGGCGGTCCATGTCGGCCGCGCCGTCGAGCAGGGCCGCGGCGTCGATGCCGCACATGACCGCGCTGAACAGCCCGACGGGCGAGAGCACGCTGAACCGCCCCCCCACGCCCTCGGGCACCGGCAGCGTGTCGTAGCCCTCGGCGTCGCAGATGGCCCGCATCGTGCCGCGCTCGGGGTCGGTGATGGCGACCACGTTCTCCCTGGCGCGCGGGCCGAGGGCGTCGGCGAGCATGGCACGGACGATCATGAACTGCGCGGCGGTCTCGGCCGTCTCGCCGGACTTACTGACGACGTTGAAGAGGGTGCGCTCGAGGCCGCCGTGCGCGGCGCAGAAATCGAGCGTCGCGCCGACGTGGGCCGGGTCCACGTTGTCGAGCACGAACAGCCGCGGCCGACCGCCACGCTCGTCCGTGCTCAGCAGGTTCCAGGTCGGCGGGCGCAGGGCGCACTGGAGGGCGGAGTTGCCCAGGGCCGAGCCGCCGATGCCGAGCACGACGAGGTTGTCGAACCGCCCGCGCCGGCGCTCGGCCGCGGCGTGGACCGCGGCGAGGTGCGAGGAGCGCATGGGGTCGAAGGGCAGTTCGCGCCACCGCTCCCACCCCGATCCGCGCGAGCGTGCGAGCAGGCCGGTCAGGTGGGCGCAGGCGGCGTGACCCTCCGCGCCGGGCTGGAGACGGGCGGGGTCCAACCCGTGCGGCCCGACGCGGTCGGCCAGACAGTTGGCGTAGTCGAGCGTGAGCATGCGCGGAGGATACCACCACGCGGACGCCGGCGAACGCGCGCTACCCTCCGGCCATGATCCACCCGTGGCATGACGTGACGCCGGCGGTCCCGGGGCACCCGCTGCCCGGGGTGTTCCGCGCCGTGATCGAGATCCCGAAAGGCTCCGGCAACAAGTACGAACTCGACAAGGGGTCGGGGATGCTGATGCTCGACCGCGTGCTCTCCAGCGCGGTGTACTACCCCGCGAACTACGGCTTCCTGCCGCAGACCCTGGCCGAGGACGGCGACCCGCTGGACGTGCTGGTCTTCTGCGCCGAGAAGATCGAGCCGATGTGCCTGTGCGCGGCCCGGGCGGTCGGCATGATGACCATGATCGACGACGGCCAGCCGGACCACAAGATCATCTCCGTGCTGGTGAACGACCCCGAGTACGCCGACTACCGCAAGGCGAGCGACTTCCCGCGCCACACCTTCAAGATGCTGCGCCGGTTCTTCGAGGACTACAAGACGCTCGAGGGCAAGGAGGTCGAGGTGGACGAGGTGATGCCCGCCGAGGTCGCCTTCGCCATCATCGAGGACTCGCTGGCCCGCTACGACACGGCCCGACGCACGGGCGGGGCGAAGGGGATGTTCTGAGGAAGCACGCTCACGCAGAGGCGCAGCGAGCGCAGAGAGCAGGCAAAAACGGGGCTGGTGGCACAGGCGTCCCGCCTGTGCCGCTCACTGCTCCCGCCCGCATTCCCCTCTGCGTTCTCTGCGCCTCTGCGTGAGGCTGCCTCATGCCGTCTCGCACTCGTTGATCCGGTCGATCAGCGCTCGCACCAGGCCGAACTTGTGGCGGGTGTGCACGAACGCCAGCCTCGGCAGGTCGAGGTGGTCGTCCTCGGCGTCGAACGGGCCGCACGCCTCGATACGGCCTTTCTTCACCAGTACGCCGAACTCGTCGTTGAGCCGCTCCACGTCGCCCGGGCGCAGCGGGCGCTGGAGCCGGATGACGAGCGTGTCGCGCACGTACCTCGACGAGTGGTAGTTGCGGTAGAACCGCAGGACATGCTCGACGCCCTCCCGGGGCGTGGCGGCGATGGTGTAGAGGTTCAGGTCCTCGGGGCTGATGAAGCCGCCGGCCAGCAGGGCCTCGCGCGCGAAGCGGTCGAACATCCCCCAGTACGAAGGCTCACCCGGCTTGCGTTCGCCCTCGACCATGACGATGGGGATCATCGACGCCTTGCCGGTCTGCACGAGCGTGAGCGTCTCGTAGGCCTCGTCGAGCGTGCCGAAGCCGCCGGGGAAGAGCGCCACCGCCTCCGCCTGCGACAGGAACATCAGCTTGCGGGTGAAGAAGTAGCGGAAGTGGATGAGTTTCTCGTCGCCCGCGATCACGTCGTTGGCCGTGGTCTCGAAGGGCAGGCGGATCGCGACGCCGAACGACGCCCCGCGCCCCGGCCCGACGTGCCCCGCCTTCATGATCCCGTCGCCCGCGCCGGTGATCGCCATCCACCCCGCCTCGGCCATCAGGCGGCCGAACTCGACGGCGGCGGCGTAGTCGGGGTGCGCCTCCGGCGTGCGCGCCGAGCCGAAGATCGAGACCTTGTGCGGGCTGGCGTACTGCCCGAAGACCCGGAAGGCGTAGCGGAGTTCCTTCACCGCCGCGGTCATCAGTTTCAGTTCGCCGGTGTCGCGCCCGTCCGGGATGAGTTTCAGCGCGGCCGTCATCAGGTCGCGCACGAGGCGGGCGTCGAACGCGTCGCACTCGCGCCCCGCGACCTCGCCGATGAGGCCGTCGAGGGCGGCCTGCACGCCTGGGTCGTCGGCGCGTTTCTGGAGCGGCATCTCCGGCGGGGCCGCGCTCTCGTCGCGGGGCGCGGTGTCAACGGGAGGGTCGAGTTCCTGGCGGTTGTGCTCGGTCATGGCTCGTCCGGCGGGCGATCGCCCTCGGGAGGGAGAGGGTAGGCGTCGGGTCCCGGCTCGACGGGCGAGACCACGGCCTCGCGCAGCGTCGAACGCGCGGTCGGCGTCACGCGGCGGCGCCGCTCGGCCTCCTCGCGGGCGTCTCGCTCCAGTTGGCGCAGGTGCTCCTCCGACTCCGACAGCCGCCGCCCCGCGAGGCGCGCGAGCAACTGCCGAGTGCCGGTGAACTGCTCCGCGCTGATCCGCGGATCGCCAAGCGTGCCGCGGACGGCGGTCGTGATGATCTCGTCGCGCATCGCCTCGATCACGGGGCTGAGCAGCGGGACGCGGCGCGTGCGCCGCGAGTTGAACCGCAGGTCCAGTTCCGCCTCGGGCCACGACATCGAGCCGTAGCCGACGATCTCCACGCTCGGCGCGCTCACCAGCAGCCGCTCGAAGAAGACCGAGCCGTCGCGGACGTAGAACTCCGTCTCGGCGAGCGACAGCGTGTCGCCGGTGGGCACGGCGAGGTTGCTGAACTCGATCAGCGGCAGCATGAGCGGGAGGTCGAGCACGCGGGCGCCGCGGTCGCCCGTCACGATGACCTGGCCGCGCCCGCTCGTGCGGCGCGGGTCGCCGATGCGCCCGGCCACGTCGAGCGAGGCGCGCAGCGAGCCACCCCACCGGCTCTCGGGACCGTCCTCGGGCGCGGGCCGATCGCCCGCGAGCAGGGCGAGGTCCTTTCGCTCACGGTCCCAGTCGGCGAGGACGGCGACGAGCGGCACGTCCACCAGGCGCAGCTGGGCCTCGAAGTCGCGGCCGCTCGCGTCGCCGCGCGTCGGGTGGACGACGGCCGCCCCGGTCATGCGCCCGCCGTGGCAGTGCGCGACGATGAGCGGAACGACGACGCGGCGTTCGTCCGTGCCGCTCTCGACGCGGGCACGCCCAGCCGTCATGTCGATCCCGGCGACGCGCAGCGAGTCCGCGGCCAGATCGACGCGGAACTCGGGGGCGGGGAGTTCGGGCGTGCGCTCGGCGAGGAAGCCGACCACGCCCTTGACGTGCGTGATCGGCGCGCCGACGCTCAGCGAGGCATCGGCGAACGAGATCAGGCCCGTGGTCCTGAAACGCGCCGGCGTGCCGGCCGCGTCGGCGACGACCGAGAGATCGACGGAGCGCGCGGCGAGCGGTCCGTCCACGGCGATCGACAGCGAGCGGAGCATCTCGTCGATCTCCAGCGGCAGGAGCGCTCGCTGCGCGTCCACCAGCCCGGCGGGGCTGTCGAGCGAGATCGACGCGCTGAGGCTGACGGCGTCCGGGCGCGGCACGACCCACGCGCCGTTGAGCCGGACCGTCCAGCCGTCCGCCTCGCCCACAAGCCGCTCGACGCGCCCCTCGCGCCGCGTGAACGCCACGCTCCCCGAGACGGCGGGCCAGTGCGCCTCGACGCCGCGACTCGTCAGCGCGAGCGAGCGAGGGCTGATGCGCCCGCGCACGTCGAAGTCCGTTCCCTCCGCGTCGATGGCGGGCGCAGGGGGGGCGAGTTCGATCAGGGCGTCGAAGCGCCCGCGCGGGTTCAGGGCGTCCAGCGCATCGGCGGTGTCGCCGGGCACGGCCGCACGCAGCACGCGGCGCGTCAGCCCGTGCTCGAACCCCCAGCCCTCGGCGTTGACGGCCAGCGAATGGCCCCCGCCCCACCGCCCGCGCATCGGGAAGCGGCCGTCGGCGCGAAGCTGGCCCGCGTCCTCGCCCGAGAACGCGACCGACGCGCGCACGCCGTCGAGTACGATCTCCTCGCGGCCGATCGGCTCGGCGCGAACGACGCCGACGAGCGAGTCGAGGCGGATGCGCCCGTCCAGCGCGTCGAACCCAAGCCCCTCGCCGCGCGTGACGACCACCGCCACGGAGTCGAGTGACTCGACCGTGCCCGAGAACGACGCGCCGCCGTCGACGACCCCCTCGGGCCGGTACCGGGCGCGAAGATCGGCGACCGCCGCGCCGCCGTCGGGAGAGAAGACCGAGGCCGCGTCCTCGATCGCGAGCGCGAGGTCCAGGCCGGTCGCCTCGACCGCGGCGTTGAAGGTCGTCGGCCCGTCCGCGCCCTCGGCGGCGAAGCGCACGTCGGCGTCGATGAACGCACGGCCCGCGTCGAGTCCGGGCGTCGCCGCCGGGAGGGACGCGCTCAGCCGAACCGTCAGCGCCTCTTGCGTGACGGCCACGTTCCCGCCGAGGTCGCGCAGGACGAACGGTTCGCCGCCCCCCCCTCTCGCCCCATGCACGGGCGCGGCTTCCACGCCGTCGAGCGCGGCATCGACGCTGAAGGCGAGCGAACCGTCCTCGCGCGGCCAGATGTTCGCCACGCAGTCCATCGCGCCGCGCAGACGCAGGTCCGTGAGCATCCGCTTGAGGCTGACGCCCTCGCCGGTCGGACGGTCGGCGGGGCCGGGCAGCGCGTGGATGAGCCGCGCATCGATCGGGAAGGCATGGGCGACGATCTCGACCTCCGGCGGCACCTCGAGATCGGTCGAGACGTCCGCCGATGCGGCGACCTCGGCGCGGCCGCCAGCCGCGCCCGTGAACTCCCCGCGTTCGAGCACCGCGTACCGATCGTCGATGACGATGACCGCGTCGCGGGCGACGATCGGCAGCGGGAAGTGCTCGGGCACCAGGCCGGCGCGCGGCAGGCGCACCTCGATCGTGCGCTCGTAGTCCGTTTCGTCGCCCTCCTCCCGCGTGACGTGGACGCGGACGCCCGCCCGTGCGCCGAACTCGAAGACCGGCGCTTCGAGAGCACGGCGCGCCGCGATGAGTTCCTCGACCCTGTCCTCGCCCGGCGGCTCCGCGCTGCCCTCGACCTCCGCGATGCGGCGCCGGATCTCCTCCGCCCGCTCGGGCGTCAGCACCAGCCCCAGCGCAACAATCTCCTCGTAGCGTTCGCGGCTGAAGAGCGCCTCGACGAGCCTGCGCCGGCCCCCGCTCATGGCGGCCAGCAGCGTGTCGTCAACCGGCACGTCCTCGACGTCCACGACGATGTCCACCGACGCGCCGACTCGCGGCGGGCGGATCACCCCCGCGGCACGCAGCCTCGCTCCCGTCGGCGCGACGGCCGTCACACGCTCGATGCGGATCTCGTGCTCGTCGAAGGTCGTTCGCCCCTCGAGCGCGCCGAAGCGGTAGGGGAAGTCGGTGAACGAGGCCGTCCCCTCACGCACGTCCAACGCGCCCCGGACGATGACCGGCGCGGGCCGGCCGTCGATCGGCTCGGCGCGGCTGACGCGCACCTCCGCGTCGACGAAGCCCGTCGGGTTCGAGAAGTTGCCGAGCCAGCGCCGCGCAATCTCAGGCGCGAGCGGGATGAGCGCGGGCTGCTCCTCCATGCGGAACCCGCGCGTCGTCAGCACGCACTCGAAGGGCGAATCGGCGTCGAAGCCGGTGTAGACGAGCCGCGTGTCGTAGCGCAGGTCGCCCACGATCCCGGCGAGCGCGGCCACGAACCCGTCCTCCGTGAACGCGATGCTCCCGCTCGTGTCGTGCATGCGGACGCGCTTGCCCTCGTCCTCGAACGGCAGCGTCAACGCGACCCGCTCCAGATCCACCCGCGCCAGCACGCCCGTCGCCGGGTCGTACCTGAAACTCGCCCCCGCCACCGCGCCGCGCAGGTCCATCGCCTCGAACACCTGCCGGTACCGGCGCGGCACCGCGGACGGCGACCACTGCTCCAGCAGCACACGCTCCAGCGAGAGCGACAGGCGCCCGTCCTTGTCCACCGCGCCGCTCAGCGCGATCGGCGACCGCCCCCCCCCGGGCGGCGCGGCCTCGCGCAGCGTGATCGTGTACCCCTCGTGCGCGGGGTCCGGCAGCGGCGTCACCTCGCCCATCAGCGGCACACGCAGCAGCGGTGCGTACGGCACGCCGGGCGCGCCGTGCTCGCCCAGTTCCAGCGCGGCCTCGCGCGTCGAGACCTTCGGCAGCACCAGCGCGCCGTCCGCGCCAGACGGCGCGGGCAGACGCAGCGCGCCGGCGTTCAGCGTCCCGTCCGAGTCCGACACGCTCAGCCGAACCAGCGGGCGGTCCAGGTGCAGCCGCTCGACCACCGGCGAGCCGGTGACGATCGACAGCCACCGCACGTCGGCTTCGAGACGGTCGGCCTCGAAGACCGTGCCCGCCGGCCCGTCGATCCCGGGCACCCGCACGCGCACCCCGCGCAGCGTGTGCGTCCCGCCAAGCCCGAGCCGCACCGAATCCGCCTCGACGCTCGCCCCCAGCGTCCGCCCGAGCGACGGCAGCACGAGCCAACCCGCAACCGGCGAACGGGTCGCCACGAACACCACCACGCCCAGCACGACCGGCAGACACGCCAGCACAATCCACAGCCTGCGCTTGCGCGGCTTGTTCGCGGGTGACGGGGTCGGCTTGTCGGCGCGTGGTCGCTTCATCGAACGGCGGATGCCGACATCATCCTACTGTGCCGGCCGCTCGCGGGTCGGCGGCGGGATCGGGCCTGGCGCCGAGGCGCGTCGTCACCGCCCCGACTGCATCTCCTCGCGCACCCGGAGCAGCAGGTCGCGCGTGGCGACGATGCCGCCCGGCTCCGGCAGCCGCGTGCCCTCGTACTCCACGCCGACGTACCCGTCGTACCCCGCATCGACGACGATCCGCATCATGCGGCGGTAGTCGGTGCCGGTCTCGTTGCCGTCCTCGTCGAAGTCGTGGCTCTTGGCGCTGACCGCCTTCGCGAACGGCATCATCTCGGCGATGCCCTTGTACCGATCGTACTGCTCGTCGCGGCTGATGTTGAAGTTGCCGAAGTCGGGCAGCGTGCCGCAGTTCGGGTGGTCCACCAGCCGCATGACGCCCGAGAGCCACTCGCCGTTCGACGACAGCCCGCCGTGGTTCTCGACGATGACGTTCAGGCCCCGCTGCGCGCCCAGTTCCGTCAGTTTGCGCAGCCCGTCCGCGGCCAGACGCTGCTGCTCCTCGTACGTCCCCTGGCTGGCGGCGTTCACGCGGATCGAGTGGCACCCGAGGAACGCGGCCGCGTCCATCCACGGCACGTGGTTGCGGACGGCCTCGGTGCGCTTGCTCGTGTCCGGGTGCCCGACCTCGCCCAGCCGATCGCACATGATGAGCAGGCTGCGCACGCCCGCGTCATCCGCGCGGCGCTTCATCTCGGCGAGATAGTCCGCGTCGCGCACCCGGTCGAAGAAGAACGTGTTGACGTACTCGACCGCCTCCAGCCCGAACTCCTCGCGCGTGCGCCGCGCGAAGTCCAGGTTGTCCATCTCCTTGGCGAAGAGCGTCCGGTGCAGCGACCACTGCGCCAGCGAGATGCTGTAGAGTTGCTTCGGGGCCACGGCTCGCTCCTCCGGCTCGGCCGACTGCGTCGGAGGCGGCGCGTCGGCCTGCTGCCGGTCTGTTCGTCGTGCGCACGCCGCCAGCGCGCCCCCCGCGACCGCGGCCGAACACGCGGCCAGAAACCGGCGACGCTCGATGCTCTGACTCATGCCGCCTCCTCAGGGTCGGGGGGGTGGGGCCTCAGCATACACACCGCGTCACGCGCGACCGTTCCCCGCCAGCCACTCCGGCAGGGCGGCCGGCCGACCGTCGCGGTCGATGCACGCCAGCGTCGTCGAGGCCGTCGCCAGCAGTTCGCCGGGTGTGTTCGGCGTGCCGTCGGTGCGTTCCAGAAGCCGCAGTTCGTACTCGTGCTCGATCTTCACGCGGCTGGCCCCCACCACGCGCGTCGTCAGTTCCAGCAGGTCGTCGTACCGGGCCGGCCGCCTGTACCGCGCATCCAGCCGCACGATCGCCAGCAGCACCCCCGCCCGCTCGAGTTCCGCGTAGGTCAACCCCGACCCGCGCAGCAGTTCGGTCCGCCCCATCTCGAACCACGGCACGTACGCCGCGTGGTGCGCCACGCCCATCGGGTCGCACTCGCAGTAGCGCACCCGCACGCAGATCTTCCCCACGGTCGGCACGGGGCGGTCGGGCGACGGCGCGCGAAGTCGGCGGGACACGCCGGACTCTATCGACCGCACCGGCGCAAAGCCGCCGCGGCGGGTGGACGACCCGCTGCACCGGGTGGCGGTCTGTGCTTGGGGGTGTTCCCGCCGCGGCGGAAGACAGGGGGAAAGACGGCGGCGGGCGCGTTCCCCTCCGAACGCACCACGCCGCCGATCCCCCGGGAATGGCGGGAGCGGGGCCCACTCACGACCCCCGCCCCGCCTGATCGCCGGCCGCCGGAACGGGTCGTCGGGGGCGAGGACTCGCGCTTCCGGTCGGCCGACTCAAGAGCCGGCAGCATGGGGGGCCTCTCGCCCCCCCGTGTCAAGGTGCGTAATCCGCGGGGGCGAGGGGACACCCTCCGCGCAAAAAAACCGCCGGCCGCGCCGCACAGGGCGCGCACGCCCGAAGGCCGATCCGAACGCCTTGACCCGGGAGCGACCCCCTACAGTCTCCGCTTATGCCCCAGACCGGCGCCTGCCCCAGCCAGCCGACCGAGCAACCCGCGACCCACACGGGCCGGGTCGTCGTCCGCCGCTTCATGACCGGCGACCCGGTGGCCGAGATCACCGCCCTGCTGCACCGCGCCTACGCCGGGCAGACCGCGATGGGCCTGCGACCCCTCGCCGGCCGCCAGGACGACAAGACCACACTCGACCGCGTCCTGAACAGCGAGTGCTACCTCGCACTCATCCCGCGCGACGACGGCTCCGAACGCATCGTCGGCGTCATCCTCTTCAAGGAGCACGAGCGCGTCGCGTTCCCCGACTTCTTCCTGCGGCCCGACGTCGCCCACTTCGCCATGTTCGGCGTCGAGCCGGACCTGCAAGGCATGGGCATCGGACGGCTGCTGCTGGAGAAGTGCGAGGAGCGCGCGCGCGAGATCGGCGCGACCGAACTCGCCCTGAGCATGGCCGAGCCGGACGAGGCGCTGCGGACCTACTACGAAAAACGCGGCTACCGCTTCGTCTGCCACTGGCAGTGGCCGTACACGAACTACCGGAGCTGCATCCTGAGCAAGCGGGTGGGGTAGGGGCGGGGGTCAGTCCGGCGCGGGCGGATCGGCGTCCACATCGAGTTGAGCGGCGATGGCATCGGCGTAACGGCGATACCTCTCGCGGTCCTCCGCGGCGTACCGATCGTCATGTTCCGCGTGGAACAGGAGCACTTCGGCGACCTCGCGCCATTCGTCTCTTGCGCGTCGGTCTTGCCGAACGAAGCCGTCAATGAACTCGTCCGGGTCCGGCATTGTCAGCAGATGGACGCCGGATAACGGGAGGTTTCTCCAACTCTTGTCAAGGTACGCTGCCCGCACCCACGGCGCGGCTTCAACAGAGACGAGCGCGGCACGCACTTCCTTGATGCTCGGGCGCAGTTCCTCGTACGCGACCCGCGGCGGCGGACCCCAGATCGGCGGGAAGGCAGACCGATCGAAGCCGGACATGAAGACGAACGCTTCTTCAACGCGGCCTTCGAGCAACAGTCGCTCGGCGATGTGCCGCCTTTGCTGCTCCGGCTGCGCGCAGGCGAGCGCCCCCGCCGCTACCAGAGCGGCGAGGAAGCACGCACCGAGCACGCCCCCCGACGGCCGCACGTTCGAGATGCCGATCTCCAGCGGCCCGTTCGATCGAAGCCAGTAGAGGCCGATCGCCGCGGCGACCCCGAGCACGAACAAGCCGAGGAACGAGAACACCATGACCGTAAAGCGGACGCTCGAGAGCAGTTCATCCTCCTCCGAATGCTGCAGCCCGCCCATGAAATCGACGATGGGCGCGGGCGTGACCTGCGTCGCGGCGAACAGGATCACGTCCGCCCAGAACGCGACGAGCAGGAAGACAGGGAGGAGCGGCAGGTCGAACAACACCGAGAGCACGCGGCTGATGAGAGTGACGCGCCACGCCGCGACGAGCGCGAGCGTCCACAGGTTCGCCTCGATCGCGCCGACTGGCGTGAGGAACCGCTCGTACGGCATCGCGTAGAGCCACGCAAGGGGGGAAGTCATCCAGAACAGGCCGAGGAAGCCGAGGTAACCCCCAACGACGCGGTAGTTCTGGGCGTCGGGAAAGCGACCGAAGGCGTAAACGGCGGCGAAGAGCACGAGCGAGTTGCCGATCGAGGCCGCGTAGCCGTGCGTCAGGACGGTCCACTCGGCGGGCAGGAATGCGCCGTCGTAGTTGCGGGCGAGACTCGCCGTCAGCACAAGGAACGCGCCGACGGCAAGCGTCCAGCGGTTGCCCGCGAGCGCGACGATCGCGTCGCGATCGCCCACGAGGAACAGGGCGGCGTCGCGCAGCCTCATAGAACCTCCTCGCGCCGGCCCCAGATGCGCCGGCGCAGTTTTGCCCGCCGCCCCGAAGGCCCGTGTGCGAACACCATGCGCACCAGGTTACGGAATCCCGATTCGAGTTGCTCCACGCTCATCCGGTCGGGGCGGAACGCGACGTCGAAGAGCGTGCATGCCTCCCAGCCTCGGTCTCGGAGCAGGCGGCCCTCGCGCCCAAGCCGCACTCGCAGGCCGGTGCCCGGGAAGGGCGTCTCGAGCGTGAGTTGCAGGTCGGCGAACGGGGCCTCGACGAGAAACTCGCCGAGCGCGTGCAGAGATTCAAAGTCCTCCCCGTCGCCGCCAACGACGAAGCAGCCGATGACCGCCACGCCGCGGTCCTGGATAGCCGCTACGGCGTCCATCACGCGGGACAGTGGCGCGGCTTTGGCGCCCATCCCGGCGTGGCGCGGCACGAGCGTCTCGACGCCGATGAGCACCTGCACGCATCCCGACGCGGCAAGTCGATCCAGCAGAGCGGGCCGCTCGCCGATGCGCCAGTCCGCCTCGGTGAACCACCGCACGCCCGCTCGCTCGAACGCGGCCAGCAGGGGCAGCGGGTCGCGCCGGCCCACGAAGGTATGGTCGTCCGCGAGCTCGATGGTCCGCGCCCCGTGCGCGCCGGTCAGCGCGCTCAGTTCCTGCTCGATCAGTTCGACCGGCTTCTCGCGGAACGGTCCGAGCAGCCTGCTCGCGCCGCAGAAATCGCACGCCAGCGGGCAGCCGCGGGCCGTCTGGATCGTGTACCGCGGGCGTGGACGGCCGTCCACCAGGTCGAATCGCGGCACGGGCGCGCTGCACAGGTCGAACGGACGCGGAGCCTGATACAACGGACGCAGCCGGTCCGCCGCCGCGTCGCCCAGAAGGTCCGGCCACACCGGCTCGCCGTCACCAATCACGGCGGCGTCTGCGTGCTCGGCAACCTCGTGTGGCATCGCCGTCGCGTGCAGCCCGCCGATGACCACGCGAATGCCTTCGGCGCGCAGCGCGTCCGCGAGCACATAGGCATCGTTGATCGAGGGTGTCAGCGCGGAGATGGCGACCAGGTCCGGCCGGTCCAGCGCGAGCCGGTGCGCCAGCGCCCCAACTCCCCCCTCGCACTCGTGCAGCGTCGTCTCCCACCCTTCGGGCGTGAGGGCGGCGAGCGTCAACAGGCCCAGAGGGGGGAGCGAGGCGATCGCCGTGGCGCGCGACGCCAGCGCGGGGAGCGACATCCCGAGTTCCAGCATCTCTCGCTCGCGGACGCGCAACCCGGACATCGACACCAGCGCGACATGCTTCACTCACCCATTGTTACGATCGCTCGTGGGCTCGGTTTCGAGAAAAGCGATCGAACAGCGGGGCAGGTCTCTCCTGCCCAGCATCGACCGGCGCCCATTCCCCTCACCCCCGCACCCCCCGCCACACCGCCCCCAGCGCCAGCACCAGCAGCGGCAGGCCCGCCGCCAGTGCCCAGCGCAGGGCGAGCAGGTCGCCGCTCGTGAGCGGCCTGATCCGCGGCGTCGAGCGGGCTTCCGCGCTGCGCGCGATCAGCGACTCCTGCCCCGCCAGCCACCAGATCGACGCCTCCAGCAACTCGGCGTTGCCGGGGAAGGCGGGGACAAGCCGTCCCTCGGCCTCGCGCCGCTCGAACGCCACCTGATCGACGTGCCAGTTGTTCGAGCCGATCGCCACCAGCCGCAGCGGCCCGCGCTCGCACGCCGCCCCCACCAGCCACGGGCCGTCGCGGTGGTCGCGGGCCTCGTCGAAGACGGGCGGGTCGGGGAGGTACGGCCGCTGCGCCCGGGGCGTCTGCCACAGCCGCAGCCACTGCGACTCGCGCCACGCGCCACGCTCGGCGTCGAGGTGCATGAGATCGGTGACGGTCGCGCCCGCGCCGGCGTCGGTGCGCCGCAGCGCCACGGGCCAGACCAGCGCGACGCCGAGGTTCCGCACGGCCGCGGCGATCGGATGCTCGCCGCCGGTGGGGATGACGAGGTGGTCCGTGAGCACGACACGCCCCGTCGGCAGGGCCTCATCGCGCAGGATGGGCGTGCCGGAGAGCGCTTCGAGCCCGAACCGGGCGAGCACGGACGCGACCGGGTCCGGCTGGCCGTAGGTCGGCATGACGGACGGGTTCAGCGAGAGCAGGATCGGCATCCCGTCGTCGGCGAGTCGTTCGAGGGCGCGGCCGAGCGTGGCGGCGCGCTCCGCGCCGGGCTTGTCGCCCGGGCCGCGTGAGGACGCGCTGCTGTCCGGCGAGATGACGACGTAGACGACGGGGCGCTGGCCGATCCGGTCGCGGTCGGTCACGTGCGGCGGGTCGGGCTCGAGCACCGGCGCCCACTCGAGCACGTCGATGCCGCGCCGTTCGAGCCGCTCGATCGCGTGCGTGAAGACGGGGAGCGTGCGCGTGAAGCGGGTGGCCTCGCCGTGGACGATGACGACCACGGGCCGGGCCGGCTCGACGAGGGCGGCGAGCGCTCCCGCGACCAGTTCCTGCGCGCGGGCGCGGGTGTCCGCCCGGACCGCGCTCTCGCTCGGGGCCAGCAGCGAGGCGGCGTCCACCGCGGCGATCCCCCCCCCCGGCGGGCCGATCGCCAGCAACGCCTCCGCCGATTCGAGCGCACCCGCCACGCGCAGCACGCCGGGGCGGGGCAGGCGGCGCAGGGCGTCGGCCGTCGAGGCGGCGCGGTCGCGCAGCGGGGCGATCGCGCCGGCGATGGGGCGCGCGGCGTCCGCCGCGGCCTCGGGCGTGCCGCCGACCGCGAACCGCGCCGACTCCTGCGCAATCGCGCCCAGTTCAACGGCTCGCTCGGCGAGCGCGTCGGCGAGGAGCGGCGCGGCCTCGTCCGGGCGCGGCAGCGCGATGCCCCCCCCCTGCGGCGGCGCGATCGCCGCGCCCGCGCGGCGGGCCGCCTCGCGCAACTGCCGCGACGCGAGCCGCGCCACCGCCGACCGCTCCTCGAAGAACCGCCGGTTGCTCGCGTCCGCGTCGGACCCGGGCTCGACGAGCGAGGCGACGTGCGCCAGCGCGGGCGAGAGCGTCCCCTCGAGCCAGTCGGCCAACTCGCCAGCGAACGCGCCCGCCTCCGCGATGCGCGCCGACTGCGATTCCAGGTCGGCCCGGTCGCGCTCGACCAGCCGGTCCACAAGCGCACGGTACTCCTCGACGCCGGTCGGCGAACCGGCGTCGATGCGCGTCACCCGCACCGCGTCGCCCTCGCGGCCCACCAGGTCCAGCACGTCGCCCACCGCGCGCCACGCCTGCGGGTCGGCGGACCGGCGGTCGGCGACCAGCACGATCTCGAAGCCCCCCCCCGCCTGCGCCGCGCGCCCGATCGCGCCCGAAAGCCGCGGCGCGAGCGACTGCTCGCCCCCCGCCGTCAGGTCCAGCCTCGCGTCGAACCGCGCGGCCAGCAGCGCGGCGACGACCGCGACGGCGATCACCGCGAACGCCGTGGCGGCGGTGATCGAGGCCGGCCAGACTCGCCGTGCCGCGCTCATCGCCACCTCCTCGATTCGAGCGCGCCCCACGCGAGCGCGAGGAAGCACGCCGCGCCGCTGATGAAGAAGACCGTATCGCCCAGGCCGACGATGCCCTTCGCAAACTCGGCGACGCGCCGCTGGATCGACACGGCGTAGAACGCGCGCTGCGCCCAGTCCGGCACGAAGTCGAGCCGCGTCCCGCTCGCCAGCAGCAGCGCGACCAGGAAGAAGAACGTCAGCAGGAACGCCAGCGTCTGGTTGCTTGTCAGCGCGGAGGCCAGCGTGCCCACGGCGAGGTACAGCCCGCCCAGCAGCACCAGGCTCAGGTAGCCGGCGACGATCGGCCCGACCTCCGGGCGCGGGTCGGCGACCGCCCAGAGCGTCGCCACGAACGCCAGCGTCGGCACGAGCACCGCGACCAGGAACGCCAGCGCGCCGAGGTACTTGCCCAGCACGACCTGCGCATCCGACACGGGCGAGGTTGCCAGCGATTCGAGCGTGCCCGAGCGGGCTTCCTCCGCGAACAGGCGCATCGAGATCGCCGGCGTCACGGGCAGCATGAGCCACGCCGACAATGCGAAGAAGTCCCGCATCGTCGCCACGCCGCCGGGCTGGAGCGTGCCCGCCGCGAACACAACCCCGGTGAGCGCGGCGTAGAGCGCGATGACGACCCACCCCACCGGCAGCCGGAAGAACGACCGGAACTCGCGCCCCGCGATGACAGCCGAAGCGCTCATGCCGCGTGCTCCCGCGCAGGATCGGCGGCGCGCAGCAGGCGCAGGAAGACGTCCTCCAGCGAGGCGTGCCGCGGCGAGAGTTCTCGAACCGCCACGCCCGCGCCCGCGAGCGCAGCCGCCATCGGCTCGCGCAGGTCCGGGGCGTCGGTCCCCGCCTCGACGGCCAGACGCCGCCACTGCCCCTCGGCGCGCTCCTCGCGCACCGCCGCCACGCCCATGACGGCCCGGAGGGCAGGCTCAGCCCTGCGGCCCTCGTCGCGGGCCTCGACGACGTAGCGGGCAGGCCCGCCGTGCCGGCGCACCAGTTCGGCGGGCGTGCCGTCGGCCAGCAGCGCGCCCCCGGCGATGATGAGGGCACGCGAGCAGAGCCGCTCGACTTCGCCCAACACGTGCGAACTGACGAGCACCGTGCGCGTGCGCCCGAGGTCGCGGATCAGTTCGCGCGTCTCGACCACCTGCGACGGGTCGAGCGCGCTCGTCGGCTCGTCGAGCACCAGGACCGGCGGGTCGTGCAGCAGGGCCGCCGCCAGCCCCACCCGCTGGCGGTACCCGCGCGAGAGATGCCCGATGCGGCGTGTGCGCACCGCCTCGACGCGGCATCGCTCCATCGCCGCGCCGATCGCGCGGGCACGGTCGCGCGGGGCGATGCCGAACAACTTCGCGCGGTAGCGCAGGAACCCGACGACGCTCATCTCGGGGTAGAGGGGCGCGGCTTCCGGGAGGTAGCCGAGATGCCGGCGCGCCTCGAGCGACGCCCGGCGCATGTCGAAGCCGGCGACCTCGACGATCCCCGCGTCCGCGGGCAGGAAGCCCGTGATGATGCGGATCGTCGTGGACTTGCCCGCGCCGTTCGGCCCGAGGAGGCCCGCCACCTGCCCCGGCTCGACCGTGAACGACACGCCGCGGACGGCGCGGACCCGCCCGAAGGACTTGGCGATGCCGGCGGCCTTGATCATGCAGGGGCACAGTAGCGGGGCCGGGCGAGCCGATGTCAAGGGGGCGGCCCGCGCGGCGGGTTGGGCGGATGGTCGGTGCCGCGGCCCTAGACTTCGTCGGGGTCCGCGAGGGAGGCACGCGCACGCGATGACGCCCGGGCGTCCGAAGTTGCTCATCGTCGGCGGTCCGAATGTTCCGGCCGAGGAACTCCGGGCTGCGCTCGGCGATCGGTACGACGTAACAGAGAGCGGCCCGGGCGGGGCGGCCGAGGCCATCCGCGAGGGAGGGGTCGAGGCGTTGCTCGCGGACGCCGGGTCGCTCAGCCCCGTCAGCGCGGACCTCTCGGCCGCGCCCGCGATCGCGCTCCTCGACTCGATCGGCGATGCGCTCTGTCTCGCCCGCGAGGACGGGAGCGTGGTGTGGGCCAACGAACGGTTCCGCTCGCTCGACGGCCCGGCGCAGGCCGAGATCGCCGGCGTGTGCGCGGCGGCGTCGCGGGTCTTCGCCGAGGCGCGGGGGCGGAACAAGGACGACGGCCAGCCGCCCACCTGCAAGTTCGACGTGCTCGCGGACCAGGGGCGGCGCGTGCTCGAGGTCTTCGTCACGCGGGTGGACCTCGGGGGCGAGGCCGGGCACGTCGCCGCGGTCGGGCGGGACGTGACCGCGATCCGTCGCACGCAGCAGAAGATGGACGCCATCGACCGCGCGGGGAGCGAACTGGTCGGCTTCGAGGCCGACTCGGTCCGCCAGATGAACGCCATCGAGCGGCTGCGGCTTCTGGAGCACAAGATCGTCCGCACCGGGCGCGAACTGCTGCACTTCGACAACTTCGCGATCCGCCTGATCGACGAGCGCACGCGCAAACTCGAGATGGTCATATGCTCAGGCATCCCGCCCGAGGTCGCCGACTTCGACCTGTACCCGGAACTGGAAGGGAGCGGGATCAGCGGGTACGTCGCCGCGACGGGGCGCAGTTACGTCTGCAAGGACACCGAGACCGACGAGAAGTTCCTGCCGGGTCTGGCGGGCGCGCGCAGTTCGCTCACCGTCCCGCTCCGCCTGCACGACAAGGTCATCGGCATCTGGGACATCGAGAGCCAGAAGCCGGGCGCGTTCACCGACGAGGACCGGCAGTTCGGCGAGATCTTCGCCCGCTACATCGCCATCGCCCTGCACATGCTCGACCTCCTCGTGGTCGAGCGCAGCGCGGTCAACCAGTCCGTCAGCGGGCGCGTCGAGGGCGAACTGCGCGAGTGCCTCGAGGACATCATCTCCGAGGCCGAGTGGCTCAGCGGCTTCGCCGCCCGCGACCCCGAGACCGCCAGCCACGTCGCCCGCATCAAGGCCGACGTCGAGAAGATCCGCGCCCGCGTGCGCAACGTCGCCGCGGGCCCCCAGACGCTGCTCGGCGCGGAGCGGGCGCTCGCGGTGCGCGAGAAGGACCCCGCCCTCGTCGGCAAGCGCGTGCTCGTGGCCGACGACGAGCCGAAGATCAGGCGCATCATCCGCGACGTGCTGCGCAACCGCGGCGCGACCGTCACCGTCTGCGAGAACGGCGCCGAGGCGATCGAGCGCCTCCTGGCGTGCGCACGGGGCGAGGAGCCGCCCTTCGACCTCGTCCTCTCCGACATCAAGATGCCCGACCGCAACGGGTACGAGGTCTTCAACACGGCGCGGACAGCCCTGCCCGGCGTCCCCGTGATCCTCATGACCGGCTTCGGCTACGACCCCCATCACTCGATCGTCCGCGCGAGCCAGGAGGGCCTCCAGAGCGTGCTCTTTAAGCCGTTCCAGATCGAACGGCTCATCGACGAGGCACGCAAGGCCGTAACGGGCGGGGGCGGAACGCCCTGACCGCGCCCACGTTCACCCGTGCGCCGCGTGCGCGTGCAGCGCCCGGATGCGCGCGAGGTAGGCGTCCGTCGGCTCGATGTTCCGCCTCGCCATCACCGCCTGCACGACCTCGAGGAACTTCGGAAGCCGGTACAGACGCTCGCCGTCGTCCGTCGCCCACGCGAACGGACGGACGCACCCGACGACCGGCCGGCCCGCCGCCCACATCGTGCCCAGGTGCACCACCGCCCCCGTCATGATGCGCGTGCCGATCGCCGTCTTCACGTGGTCGCCGATCATCGCGCCAAGGAACGTCTCCCCCGTGCGCTCGTTCGGACCGGCGGGGTCGGCGCGGGCGATGACCTCGGCGTAGGTGTTCAGCAGGTTCGAGTTCGTCGTCCCAGCCCCGAGATTCACCCACTCCCCGACCCACGAGTCGCCCAGAAACCCTTCGTGCACCTTGTTTGCGTAGCCCTGGAACACGACGCCCGCGACCTCGCCCCCCACGCGGCAGCACCGGCCCACGCAGGTGTGCGCCCGCAGCACGGCGTGCTCCACCACGCGCGACTCCGGCCCGACATAGCACGGCCCGACGATCACCGCGCCCGGGCGGACGATCGCCCCCGCGCCGATGGTGATGCGCCCTCCCTCCGCGTCCAGCACCGCGCCGGGCAGGACTTCCGCGTCCGGATCGATCTGCACGCCGGACGGATCGCCCAGCACCGTTACGCCCCCCGGCACATCGCGGCGGCGCGCATCGCGGGCGAGCAGATCGAGGTCGAACTCCACCGCCTGATCGCGCACGGCCCGGAAGTGCCAAGGGCGGCTGAGCAACACCGATTCGTCCAGCTCCACCCGCTCCGCGCCCGCATCGTCGCCCTCCAGCAAGGCCCGGGCCGCGTCCGGCGCGAGCAGCGCGGCCACCACATCCCCGCTCGCCGACTCCACGAGCGCCTGCCCTTCGCGCAGCGACGCGAGTTGCTGCGGCGGCATGGGGCACCGCCCGTTGACGAGCAGCAGAGGCCCGCCGCCCCGCTCGGGCAGGCGGTTGATCGGCAGGTCGTGCCGCTCGCCGGTCAGGGCCTCGAGTTCGGGGGGCACGAAGAGCGCGACGACGCGAAGGTCCAGCGCGGCCGTCACGCGGTGCAGCGTGCTCAGCGGCCCGAGACGCACGTCGAAGACGGGGCGCAGCCCGGTGAGCGGCTCGAGCCGGGCGCGGGCGTCGTCGAAAAAGACGGCGGAACGCATGGATCGAGTGTACCGGCCGCGGCCGAGCGGGTCGCTCAGGCCCGCCGGGCGATCCTGCGGTGGGTCGCCTGCTGCTGGAAGCCGAAGACCGGCGTCAACGGGATCAGCAGGAGCGAGAGGGCGAGGCCGGCGACGCCGGTGTAGGCCGACGCCCCGAGACGGACCAGCAGTTCCGGGGCGGGGGCGAACCCGATCGGATCGCCGTAGAGCGTGCGCACCGTCATCGCGGCCACGACAACGACGTGGGCGACGGCCGCGGCGAGCATCGACATGACGGCCATGGTGAGCGGGTTGCCCCGGATGAGCACCCCCCGCAGGGCGAGGACGAGTTGCCCGCCGAGGAGGTAGCCCAGCGCGTACGGGCCGAGGATGGTGGCCGCACCGCCGCCGGTGATCGGGTGCCGCCAGGTGAGATCGACCAGCAGCCCGCACGCGATGCACGCCCAGAGCGCGACGCGGTGCGGCGCCCACAGGCACACGAAGACCGCGAGCGGCAGCATGAAACTCGGCGCCAGGGCTTCGGGGCCGAGCCGCAGCGCTGGGCGCAGGCCGAGTTCGAGGCCGAGGGCGAACCACGCCGCGATGGCGAGGGTGAGCCAGTTCACGGGCCGCCCCCTTCCTCGCCCGTCTCCTGCAGGATGCGCAGCACGACCTCGCTCACGCGTTCGAGGCGGACGGTCGGGCGCACGGTGATGACGCGCCGCAGCGGCGCATCCGGCGCAGGCTCGACGCGCTCCACCTGCCCGATGACGAGCATCTGTGCGCTCGGCGGCCACACGGGATCGGAAAGACGCACGAGTTGCCCCGGCTCGACCTCGGGAACCGGCCTCCCCTCGGGCGACGAGGGGTACTCGGCGTCGCCCCGGAGGGTGCCGTCGCCGACCGGGGCGAGCCGGCAGAGCAGGCCCCCATCGTCGGAGACCATGACGGTGCCGATGATCGATCCGGCTTCGGGGGCGGTGATCGGGCGGACGTAGCAGAGGCGCTCGGCGGCGCGATCGACGCGCCCGAGCAGTTGCACGCCCGCGACCGTGGCGACCGTGTTGCGCTCGACGCCGTGGCGACGCCCGGCCCGCACGGTGAGCAACGGGCTGGAGAGATCGCTCGACGCGCCGACGACCGACGCCGTGTACAGCCGAAGCGGCAGTTCGGGGTTCAGCGCGATGCCGCCCTGGAGTTGGCGGACGAGTTCGCGCAACCGCGCGTTCTCGTCGCGCATCCGGTGATAGAGCGCGGCGTAGTGGTCCCGCTGCTGCTCGAGTTCCGCGACCTGCTCCGGCGGCGAGCCGCCCGTCCGCGCCGGTGCGACCCACGCGGCCAGTGCGCGCAGCGGCTGGCTCACCGGCGCGGCGACGACGGCCGACAGGTCCGCGAACCAGCCCGCGAACGCCATGAACCGCACCGGCACCAGCGCCAGCACGACGAGCGCGGCGATCGTGATCGGCAGGAGCCGGCGCGAGGCGGCGGTCTGGCCCGGGCGTCGTCCCATCGCGTCAGCCGCCCGACGAAGAGGGCGGACTAGAGGTCCATGTCCGTCTCGAGGTTCGGACCCCACACCTCGATGTTCTCGAGATAGATCGCCGTCCCACGGGCCACGCAGGTCAGCGGGTCCTCGGCGAGCCGGCAGTCCAGCCCCGTCGCCTTCTGCACGACCTGCGGCAGGCCCCGAAGCAACGCGCCGCCACCCGCCAGCGTGATCCCGTTGTCCACCAGGTCCGCGGCGAGTTCCGGCTCCGCACGCTCGAGCGTCCGCGTCACCGTCTCGATGATCGCGTTCACAGGCTCCTGCAACGCCTCGCGGATCTCCTCGCTGCTGATCGGCGCCTTGCGCGGCAGGCCCGAGATCATGTCCCGCCCGCGCACGTCCATCGTCGTCTCCTCGCCGACCGGCGCGGCCGACCCGATCTCGATCTTGATGCGCTCCGCCGTCTGCTCGCCCACCATGAGGTTGTAGGTCCGCTTCATGTGGTTGATGATCGCCTCGTCCATGTCGTCGCCCGCCACGCGGACGCTCTCGCACACGGCGATGTCCGCCAGCGACATGATGGCGACCTCGGTCGTCCCGCCGCCGATGTCCACGATCATGCTCGCCGTCGGCTCGGCAAACGGAAGGCCCGCGCCGATCGCCGCCGCCACCGGCTCCTCGATCAGGTAGGTCCGCCGCGCGCCCGCACGCTCGGACGAATCGAAGACCGCCCGCTTCTCGACCGCCGTGATGCCCGAAGGGATCGAGATCACCACGCGCGGGCCGACGAAGCGCGGGCTCCCGTTCACCTTGCGGATGAAGTAGCCCAGCATCGCCTCCGTGATCTCGAAGTCGCTGATCACGCCGTCCTTCAGCGGGCGGATCGCCGAGATCGAGCCGGGCGTCTTGCCGAGCATCTCCTTCGCCACCCACCCGACGGCCAGTTCGTTGCCGGAGCGCAGCACCTGGTTCGTGCCCTTGCGCACCGCCACCACGCTCGGCTCGTTGAGCACGATCCCCTGCCCACGCACCGCAACGAGCGTGTTGCAGGTGCCGAGGTCGATCCCCATGTCAACCGCGAACAGGCCCAGGAACCGATCGAAGAGCACGCTTCTTCCTTGCACGCCGCTGCGCGCGGCCTTCCATGGCTGGCGCGGGCCGGTCGGCCCCACGGTGGGGCGCGCCCGCCGCGCCGGGGCGCGCACATCCTTCGCCCCGCGAGCCGAGACAGTACCGCCAATCCGCCCAGACCGCCAGCGGGGCCGGACCAACAGACGCGAAAAAGCCGCCCCGGCTCGGTGAGGAACCGGGGCGGTCTCGCGGACTCAGAAGGCCGCGAAAGGGGGGTCGTCCGAGGGCGTCGTCCCGGCTCGCCCAGCCGGGACGACGCGGGAACCTTCCGTCAGCGGTCGCGGGAGGCGAGGGGGCGCGCCGGCTCGGCGGGCGTCTCACGCTCCGGCCCCACCTCGATCACCGGCGGGGCGATCTCGATCGCCTTCGCGCCGGGGAGGACGCCGCCCGTGCCCCGGAGGGCCTGGCCCGCCCGGATCGTCGTGTCCAGTTCGAGTTGGGCGCGGGCCTTGTAGTCGTCCACCGTCGAGCGCCCGGCGAGCGAGGTCAGCCGGGCTTCCTGCTCGGCGAGGATCTTGGCGATCCGACCCTGCACCTGGTCCAGGCTCCCCGCGCTGTAGCGGTCGTACTTGTCCATCGTCGCCTGACGCTGCGTGAGCATCTGCTCCATCCGCGTGTTGCGGGCGATCGCGTCCACCTGGCGGTCCAGTTGCCACAGTTCGTTCTGGAACTTCACACGCTCCGACTCGAACTGGCTCAGCAACTCGCCCAGGCGCTGCTGCTGCGAGCGAAGCAGCGAGAGGTCCCGCTCGATGTCCGCCGCACGGTCGGCGTAGGCGGAGCGCAACTGGCTGATCTGGTTCGCCTTGGTGTAGGCCTCGTCGAGGCTCAACGAGCGGTCGTCCAGGCGAACCCTGACGACGCTGAACCCGTTCTCCGACCTCGCGCTCTCGGCCCGGGCCAGCAGGTCCTGCATCTGCCCCAGGTCCGCGTCGGCGAGCGAGATGACCTTGTGGCTCACCATCAACTCACGCTCCAACTGCTGCACGTTGTGGCTCACCTCGGCCAGGTCGCCCTGCACCGCGGCGATCTTCTTGGGCAGTTCCGCCTCCAGGGCGCGCAACTGCTGACGCAGCGCGATCGGATCGTCGATCGTCGCGTCGATCTTCGTGTTGATCGAGTGGCGGGCCTGCGTGAAGAGCGCGGCCACGCGATCCGGACCGGCGATCACCACCGCCGGCACCAGCACCGCCCCGCCCACGACCGTCCCGATCACGCCCATACGAACCAGAGACTTGACGATGCACGGCATGGCGAACCTCCTTGGATGAGCCGTCCGTCCGGGCCGATCGTGCCGCCCGTCCTGTCCGGCCGCCCGATCTCGCGGGCCTGTCCGGGTCTCATTGGGAGGTCAGCCCGCCCGCTTTCACACCGCTCATCCCCTTTCGCACGACCGATAGCGACCCCGCGCGACGATCCAACGGTTCGCACCCGGACAAGCGGCTTCGTTCGGACCATGTCCGGCGGTATCCTTGGGGAGAAGTCGCCCACACCCGAAACGCGGCGTGCCAATCCCGGAACCATCCGGCGTCCCGCCGTGCCCAGGGGGGTTCGGCGCAGCCCCGGCCGGGCCAGCGCAAGGAGTCGCACGGTGCTCTCCTCGATGACCACCAGTTTCATCGCCCGCCTGCGCGCCAACGACCAGGCCGCGTGGTTCGAGTTGTGGGAGACCTTCGGCCCCGTCGTTCGCGCCCAACTCACACGCTGGGGGGGCGGTCGGATCGGGCACGAGACCGTCCGCGACCTCTCGCAGGAGACCCTCGCCGCCCTCTCCGACTCGATCGACCGCTACGACCCCGCCCGCGGCGCCCGCTTCAGCACCTGGCTGCTCGCCATCGCCAAGCACGTCCTCGGCGACGAGATGGACCGGCGCATGGCCATGAAGCGCGGCGGCGGACGAACGGCCGCGTCCCTCGACGAGGCCTGGATGGCAGGCTCATCCGCCATCGGCGCGGACGACGCCTACGAGGCCGCCGTCTTCGGCGCCAAGGTCGAGGCCGCCATCCGCCAGGTCCAGAAAGAGTGCGACTTCACCGACTTCTCCATCTACCGGATGCGGGTGCTCGACGGCACGAGCGGCAAGGACGTGGCCGCCGCGATCGGCGTCAGCGAGCCAACCGTCAGCCGGCGGCTGGCGAAGGTGCGCGACGCCCTGCGCCGCCGGATCGCGGAGGCCGTGGAGACCTACTCCTTCACCGAGGCCGAGCGGACCGAGCCGCGCCGAAACGGGCTGGACCTCGATCCGAACAAGGCCGACGACGCCCTCTTCGACGAGGCCGTCGCCGAGATTTACCACCGCCAGATGGACCTTCGGCGGTTGGACGAGCAGGCCGCTCGATAGGACGCCGACGAGACGCCCGCAGGGGCAGGAGCGAAGGTATGGCCGGGCCTGGGGTGCTGCTGGTGCTGCTGGGGGCGGTCGTGGGCATCGTGCTCCTCGTGCTGCTCGTCATGTACGTCGTCGTGCCGATCTTCAAGGGCTTCGGCTGGCTGGTCCGCCACGTCTTCGCGTTCATCGGCGGCGAGATCCGCGATGCCCTGCGCCTCATCGGCGCCCTCGTCACCGCCGTCGTCTTCGCCTTCCTCGTCATCGCCAACGTGGTCATCGGCCGCTGGTCGGCGGCCGCGCACTTCGGCCGCGCCATCCAGGCCGAGATGGGCGCGGGCGGCTCGTGCATCTACCGCATCCTCGTCGGGCACCCGGCCCGGTTCCTCTGCCTGAACTCGCTCGTGGACGGGCTCGAGCGCCGCCTCCCCGAGGTCGTCGCCGCGGCGCCCACCGCCGACACGCCCTCGCGCCGCACCGGCAAGTTCGAGGGCTATGTCATCGTCGGCTCGCTCCCCGGCGGCGGTTCGGGCGGGAAGTTGTACGTCGCCGAGCCGGACGAGATCCGCCGCGCCGCCTTCGCGCGCCAGGGCATCGACGACGTGGACCAGGTCGTCATCAAGTCCTTCAGCCTCCAGGACGGCTCCAGCCTGCCGCAGATCGTGCGCGAGAGCCGCGCCCTGGACGCCGCCAAGAAACTCGGCCTGGTGCTCGACCACGAACTGACGCCCGAACGCTTCTACTACGTGATGCGGTACGTCCCCGGCGAGCCGCTCAGCCTCGTCACGCAGAAACTCCACGCCCGCGCGCCCGCCGAGGGACTCACCAACCCGCAGTTGCACGAGGCGCTCGGCTACCTCGCCTCGCTGCTCGGCACCCTGGACCGCTACCACCGCGGCGGGCTGTGGCACAAGGACGTCAAGCCGGACAACATCATCGTTCACGGGCGCGAGGCCCATCTCGTCGACTTCGGCCTGCTCACGCCCATCCGCTCGGCGATGACGCTGACCACGCACGGCACCGAGTACTTCCGCGACCCCGAACTGGTCCGCATGGCGCTGCGCGGCGTGAAGGTCCACCAGGTCGACGGCGCGAAGTTCGACGTCTACGCCGCCGGCGCGGTGCTCTACGCCGTCGTCGAGAACTCCTTCCCCGCGCACGGCGCGCTGAGCCAGATCTCGCGCCGCTGCCCCGAGGCCGTGCGCTGGATCGTCCGCCGGGCGATGGCGGACTACGACAAGCGCTACCCCACCGCGGCCGCGATGCTCGACGATATCCGGTTCGTCGCCGCCGCCACCGATCCCTTCGCGGTGCGCCCCGCGGACCTGCCGAGCATGCGCGGCGTCGAAGGCGACGCGCATCAGGCGATCCGGCACGAGGAGGAGGAACTGGTTTTCGCGGGCGCTGTCGCTGCATCGCACTCGCGCCACGCACGCCCCGACGCATCGCCGGGCTTCGCCCCCGCCCCCCCCGGGCCGCCTCAGCGGCGTTCGCGCCCGCGCTTGCGCGTGACGAACTGGTGGAGCGGTGAGTACGTCGTCTCGCCGGACGAACCCGTGCGCGCCGCCGGCACGCCTCGCCCGCATTCGCCGCAGCGGCCCGCGCGCCCCCGGGTGCAGCGGGCCCCCGCGCAGCAGCAACTGGCCAGCGCGCGCGCCCGCGTCGAGGCCGCCCGCACCCGGGCCGCCAAGCGCATCGGCGCTCGCCCCCCCGCGTCCGCCCCCGCGCGGTTCAACAACGGCGTCAACCCCGGCGTCGCCGTGGCGCTCTTCCTCTTCCTGGCGGCGTGCGTCGGCCTTGTCGCGGTGATGTTCTCCATCGCGCAATCGAACCGGGGGATCATGGTGTCCACGAACGACGCGGACGCGCCCGGCACGATCGTCCCGCACCCGCCGCTGCCGCCCCCATTGCCGGCGTTCGCCCCAGTGCCCGTCGAGGGTGCGCGCCTGCTCGTCGTGAGCGACCTGCTCCCGCCGCTTGACGACTCGACCCGCGCTCGAATCGCCGCCGTGCTCGCGTCATTCGCCTCGACGGGCGTGGACATCCTCGGCGCCGCCGCCGACGCCGATGCCGAGGCGGACACCGCCGACCTCGATCTCGCGGCCGCCGTCCGCCTCGTGCGCGGCCAGTCGCCCCTGGACTCGCCCGACGCCGCCGCCGCCATCGAGTCATGGCTCGCCACCTCGCCCGACGCCGACGCCGTCCTCTGGCTCAGCCCGCTGACCGACGGCGCTCGCTCCGGCCCCGAGGCGCGCCTCTTCGTCGCCCCGCGCGGCGAGGAGTGGTCGGCCTGGTCACGCTCCGCGCTCGAAGCGATCGACGCGATCCTCGCACGCTGACGCCGCGGTCATTCCCCGCCCGACACCCTCACCAGCGTCTCCAGCGTCTCGCGCGCCCGCCCCGTGTCCACCGCCTCCGCGGCGAGCGACAGCCCCTCACCCAGCGAGGCCGCCGCGTCCGCCACCAGCAGCGCCGCCGCCGCGTTCAGCAGCGTGATGTCCCGCTTCGCCCCCGACTCGCCCGCCAGCACGGCGCGCACGGCCGCCGCGGCGTCCTCGACGCTCCCGACCCGCAGGTCGTCGACGCGGGCGGGAGCCAGGCCGAGCGTGCGTGCGTCCAACTCCTCAACGCGCACGCCCCCCCCCGAGACGAACGCCATGATCGTCGGCGCGGTCGTCGTCAGTTCGTCCATGCCGTCGCGCCCGTGCGCCACGATCGCCCGCTCCGCGCCCAGGCCCGCGAGCGCCTCGGCGATCAGCGGCACGAGCCGCGCCTCGTAGACGCCGATCACCTGCCGCCGCGCCCCCGCCGGGTTCGTCAGCGGGCCGAGGAGGTTGAAGATCGTCGGGAATCCCAACGACCGCCGCGGCCCCACGGCGTGCCGCATCGCCGGGTGGTGGTGGATGGCGAAGCAGAAGCAGACGCCCGCCTCCGCCAGGCAGCGCGACTGCACCTCCGGCGTCGCGTCCACGCGCACGCCCAGCGCGCCGAGCGCCTCCGCCGATCCCCGCCCCGTGCGCGAACGATTGCCGTGCTTCGCCACGAGCACGCGCCGACCCCCCCCCGGCCTGGCCGCGGCCGCCACGATCGCCGCCGCCGTCGAGATGTTGAAGGTCTTGGGCGCGCCGCCGGTGCCGCAGGTGTCGATCAGCGTCGCGCCCGGCACGCTCGGCGCGGGCGTGGGCGTAACGTGCCGTCGCATGACGCGGGCCGCCCCGATCACCTCCGGCGCCGTCGCGCCGCGGGCCTGGATCAGCGAGAGCACGCCGGCGATCTGCGCGTCGTCCAGCCCGCCCGACAGCAGGCGCTCGAACAGCGCCTCGGCCTGCTCCGCGCTGAGCGTGCGGCCGGCGACCAGCGTCGCGAGCGCGTCGTGCGGTTCCATGGAAGAACGATACCGCGCCCCGCCCGCGCTCGCCCGGGTCGAATACCATCGTGCATGGACGGCCCATGCCCCAGGACGGCAGGCGTGGCGCGACGCGCAGCCCGGCGCGCCCTGCTCGCCGACGCCGTGCGCCGGGCCGGGATCGTCCTCTTCGCGGGCGCGTCCGCGGGCTTGCTCGCCGCCGCCCTCGACCGGCTCAACCTCTGGCGGCCAGCATGGTGGGCGTACCTCGCGGTCGCGGTGGGCCTCGGCGCGGCGCTCGTGATCGCGGACGCCTGGCGCCGCCGCTGGTCGCTGCTGCGTGCGGCGGTCGCGGTGGACCAGGCGCTCGCGCTGCGCGACAGGCTCTCGTCCGGCCTCGCGCTGGCCCGGTCGGACGACGCCTTCGCCTCGCTCGCGCAACGCGACGCCGAGCGCGCGGCTGAGGGGGTGAGCGTTCGCCGGGCCGTGCCCGTGACGCCGGGTTGGTGGTGGGGCGCGTGGCCGATCGTCGGCGCGCTGGCCCTTGGCGTGGCGGTCCTCCTTCCGCGGGCCGAGCGCGGCGGCACGCCGGAGGACCCCGCGTTGGCGCGCGCGGCCCGAGAGTCCGCCGCACGGGACGTGGCCGAGGCCTCGCGTGCCGCGCGGGAAGCGGTCGCGGCCGCGCACGCCGACCCCGCAACGGTCGAACAACTCGCCGCGCTCGACGAGATCGAGCGCGAACTCGCCGATGCACAACGCGACCCGCGCGAGGCGCGCGCCGCGGCGGCTGATTCCGTCGAGCGTCTCGCCGACCGCCTCGACCGGCAGGCCGAACGCGAGCAGGACGCCGCCGACCGTGCGCGCGAACGGCTCGCACGGGCGGCGCAGGCCGCGAGCGACGACGACGCCGCGTGGTCCGACCTCGCCGAGGCACTGGGCGCCGGCGACGCGTCCCGTGCCGCCGACGCCGCCGAGCGCCTCGCGCGGGAGATGGACCGCCTCGACCCGGCGGCCCGCGAGCAACTGGCCCGCGAACTCGAGGACCTCGCCCGAGCGCTCGCCGAGCCGCAGCCCGAGACGCCCGTTCCGCCCCCAACCCCCCCCGTGCCGCTGGACGAACTGGCGCTGGAACGCCTGGCGAACGAGACCGACCCGGGCAGGATCGAACAGGAACTGCGCGACGCGGGTCTCGACCCGGAAATCGCCGAGCGGGCGGCGCGCGAAGTCGCCGAACAGAACCGGCGCCGGCAGGCCGAGCACGAGGCGCAGCGCCGCACGGACGAACTCCGCCGCGCCGCGGAGGATGCGGCCCGGGAACTCCGCGAGCCTCCCCAGCCGCGGCCCGAGGCCGGCGAGCGGCCGCCGACCGACCAGCCCCCCCCCGAAGGCTTTCGAACGCCCGAAGAAAGAAACGAGCGCGAGCCGGTCGATGGCGACCAGCACGAGCCTCGGGAGGGTCAACAAGAACGATCGCAACCGCGGGAGGGTGAGCAACAGCGCGGCGAGGGTGAACAGCAAACGCAACCCGCCGAGGGCGAGCCACAGCCGCAGCCCACCGAGGGCGAGGGCGAAGCCGAGGGCGAGCAGCCGCGGCCGCGCGAAGGAGAGGGCGACGCGGAGCAGCCCGTGTCGCGCGAGCGCACGCCCGGCGACACGCCGCGGCCCTCGCCCGGCGAAGAGCGCGAGAGCGAGCAGGGCGAGCCGACACCGGGCGAGGGCGAGACGCCGCGGCAGCAAGGCGAACCGCGCCCCGCGCCGGGAGAGCAGGGCGAGTCACCCGAAGGCAGACGCCCCGACGGGCAGCAACCGGGCGCACAGCCCCACGGCGCACAGCCGAACGGCGAGCAGCCCGGCCAACCGCGGCCGCAGCCCGGCGAAGCCGAGGGGGGGAGCGACGAGCGCCCCGGCGGCGTCCGCGGTTTGGCCGAACGCCTGCGCGACCTCGCCCGGCCCGGAGGCGACGAGCGCGAGCGCGCCCGCGACCTGCGCGAGCACGCGCGCCGACTCCTCGGGCGCGATCCGGGCGACGACCCGGCCGGCCCGTGGCCCGACGAGCGCGAGTTCGCGCGCCCCACGCCCCCGACGGACGAGCCGTGGCGCTACGAGACCACCCCGATCGACGCCCGCGCCCCCGGCGAGACGAGCGAGGACGGCCGCGTCGTCGCCCAATGGTTCGCCGACGGCCCGCGCACCGAGGACGGCCCGTCGCGCCGGGCGATGCAGGAGGGCATCCGCGAAGCGGCCCGCTCGGCGGAGGAGGCCCTCGAGCAGCAGGCCGTCCCGCCCGCTCGCCGGGACCTCGTGCGGCGAGTCTTCGAGCGCTACCAGAAGCGCGCCGAGTCGCAGCAGGGGGGGGGCGGCTGACGCATGGGCCTGCGGTTCGAGAGTCCGCTCTGGCTGCTCGCGGTGCTGGCCGCGCTCCCGCTCGCCTGGATCGGCCTGCGCTGGTTCGCCGCGATGAGCCGCGTGCGCCGGTGGTCGGCGGTCGTCGCCCGGACGCTCCTCACGCTCCTGCTCGCCGCGCTGCTCGCGGGCGCGGCGGGAACGCGCCCGGCGGATCGTCTCGCTGTTGTTTTCGTGGTGGACGTCTCCGGCTCGGTCCGCCGCTACGCCGACGCCGCGGGCGGTCCGCCGCTCGTCGAGCGCGTGCGCTCGGCGATCGACCGGCTCGCCGCTGGTCGCGGGCCGGACGACCTGCTCGGCGTCGTCGTGTTCGACGGGTCGGCGGCGGCGGTCGCCCTGCCGACCCGCGCCGATGTCACGGGCCGTTCGCTGGACGTTCGCCTGCGGGAAGGCACGGACATCGCCTCCGCCCTGCGCTTCGCCGCGTCGCTCATCCCGCCCGACGCCGCCGGGCGGCTCGTGCTCGTCAGCGACGGCGTCGAGACGTCGGGCAGCGCCCTGGCCGCGGCGCAGGAACTCGCGGCACGCTACGCCTCCGCGCGCGGCGGGCGCGGATCGCTCCCCGTCGACGCCGTGCCGGTCGAGTACGAGGTCCGCGGCGAGGTCGTGGTCGAGCACGTCGACGCCCCCCCCGCCGCCGCCGCCGAGTCCGCCGTCACCCTGCGGGTCGTGCTCGCCGCCACGGACCCGGCCCGCGGCACGCTGCACCTGCTCCGCGACGGCGAGCCGGTGGACCTCGGCGCGGGCGTCGGCGCGGGCCGATCGCTGGCGCTCGCGCCGGGACGACACGTCGAACTCGTGCGCGTCACGCTCCCGCCCGCGCGTGTGCACCGCTTCGAGGCCGTCTGGGAACCTGAGACCGCCGAGGGCCAGAACGGCACGACGGTCGCGCTCGGCGACTCGATCCAGGAGAACAACCGCGCCGAGGCGTTCACCGTCACCCCCGGACGCGGCTCGGTGCTGCTCCTCGACGGCGTCTCCGACGGACGCCCCGGCGAGGCAGGCTCGACGCTCGCTCGCACGCTGGAGCAGGCGGGCATCGGCGTCACCGTCCTCCCCCCCCCTGCCGCCCCCACGGACCCGCTCTCCCTCCAGCTCTACGACCTCGTCATCCTTCAGAACGTGCCCGCGGACGCGCTCGACCCGACGGCGCAGCACGCGCTGGCGGCGCACGTGCGCGATCTCGGCGCGGGGCTGGTCATGATCGGCGGGCCGGACTCCTTCGGCGCGGGCGGGTGGAAAGGCTCGCCCATCGAGCCGATCCTGCCCGTCAGCCTCGACCTGCCCGAGAGCCTCATCGTCCCCTCCGCCGCCATCGTGCTCGTCATCGACAACTCAGGCTCGATGGGGCGCGGCGTCTTCGGGTCCTCGCGCTCGCAGCAGCAGATCGCCAACGAGGCCGCCGCCCACGCCGTCACCATCCTCGACCGCGCGGACCTCGTCGGCGTCATCGCGTTCAGCAACTCGCCGCGCGTCGTTCACCCACTTTCGCCCAACGACGACCCCCCGACGCTCGCCGCCCGCATCCGCGGCATCAGCCCCGGCGGCGGCACCAACCTGCTCCCCGCCCTCGACGAGGCCGCGCGCCAACTCGAAGCCGCGAGGGCCGAGGTGCGTCACGTCATCGTCCTCTCCGACGGCGTCTCGATGAACGCGGAGATGCTCCCAGGCGCGGCCGCCGACCTCTTCGACCGCGGCATCCGCGTCTCCACCATCAGCGTCGGCCAGGCCGCCGATGCCGCCACCATGGGCGCGATCGCCGAGCAGGGCGGCGGTCAGCACCACTACGTCGTCAACCCCAACGCCCTCCCGAGCATCTTCGTCAAGACCGTCCGCCTCGTCCGATCGCCGATGATCCGCGAGGCCCCGTTCCGTCCGGTCGTCACGCCGAGCGGCTCGCCCATGACCGAGGGCCTCGACACCCCCCCCCTGCTGGGCGGGCTGGTGCTCACCCAGGCGCGCACCGAGCCGACCATCGTCAACGCCATGCTCACGCCCGACGGCGAGCCGGTGCTGGCCCACTGGAACGCCGGGCTGGGTCAGGTCGCCGCCTTCACGTCCGATGCGCACCGCTGGGCCGCGCGCTGGCTCGACTGGCCCGGCTACGCCCGCATGTGGACGCAGATCGTCCGCACCCTCTCGCGCCCCGCGACCTCGCACGGCTACGACCTGACGACGCAGGCGACCGACGGACGGCTCCGCGTCCGACTCGAGGCCGCCGACGACGCGGGCGCGCCGCTCGACGCGCTCGCCGTCGAGACGACGGTCTACGGACCGGGCGCGGAGCCGACGACCATCCGCCTCGACCAGACCGGGCCGGGCGTGTACGAAGGGTCGGTCGAAGCGAGCCGGACGGGCGCGTACGTCGCGGTTGTCAAGCCACGACAGGCCGGCAGGCCGCTGCCGCCCGCGATCGGCGGCGCGACCGTCGCCGCCGGCGAGGAGTACCGCTCGCTGCGCTCCAACGCCGCGCTGCTCCGCGAGGTCGCGTCGATCACCGGCGGGCGAACGCTGCCGCTGGATGCGCTCGACGCCCCGACGGCCTTCGACCGGGCCGCCGCCCCGCCCCGGTTGGCGAGCGCGCCCCTCTGGCGCCACCTGCTGATGGCCGCGATCGTCGTGCTCATGCTGGACGTCGGCACGCGACGCATCGCCTGGGACCGCTTCGTCTCGCGCGAGTTCGGCGTCGAGCTCCGCAAGGCCGCGGCCGAGGCGCTCGCCGAGCGCGGCGAGGAGGCTAGCCGCACACTCGCGGGCCTGCGCGGCGCGCGCGAGACGGCCCGCGAAGAGCCGTCGGCGGGCGCGCTGGGCGACGAAGCCGCGCGGCGCGTCGCGGACGAGGCCGCACGACGCCGCGTGCGCGACCGCGAGGAGGCGCTCCGCGCCATCCGCGAGCAGCGCACCCGCACCGCCCGGCAGCCGAACGCCGACGCGCCCCAAGCCCCAGGCCCCAAGCCCCAGGCCGACGACACGCCCCCCCCCTCGGGCGGCCTGCTCGAGGCCAAGCGCCGCGCCCGCGAGCGCATCGAGCGCCAGCAGGAGAGCGACGAATGACGCCACAAGAGCCGCTGCACGAGATGCGACCGACGACGCGGTTCACCGACCGCGCGGGCGACTACGCGAAGTACCGCCCGACCTACCCCGCGCAAGCCATCGACGCGATCCTCGACGGCCTCGATCCCCGGGGCGGGACCTCGCAGCCCCCGATCGTGGCCGCGGACGTCGGCGCGGGCACCGGCATCTCCGCGCGTCTGCTCGCCGAGCGCGGCCTGCACGTGATCGCCGTCGAGCCGAACGACGCGATGCGCGCCGCGGCAGAGCCGCACGCGCTGATCGAGTGGCGAGCGGGAACGGCGGAGGCCACAGGTCTTGACGACGCTTCGGTTGACCTGGTCCTGTGCGCGCAGTCCTACCACTGGTTCGAGCCTGCCGCCGCCTGCCGCGAGTTCGCCCGCATCCTCCGCCCCGGCGGGCGTCTCGCCCTCGTCTGGAACGACGGCGACGAGACCGACCCCGTCGCCCGCGGCTACTACGACCTCGTCCGTGAAGCCAGCGACGGCGCAGGCCCGACGAGCCACCAGGCCGCCGCGAAGAACCCGACGTTCGCCCTCCCCTTCGACCCCGCCCGCGTGCGCCGGCTCCGCTTCCGCAACGAGCAACGCCTCGACGAAGCGTCGCTCATCGGCCGCGCCATGAGCGCGTCCTACGTCCCCAAGTCCGGCCCGCGCGCCGACCGGCTCATCGAGGGCCTCCGCGCCCTGCACGCCCGCCACGCGGGCGCCGACGGGCGTGTCGCGCTCGTGTACGAGGTGCTTGTCTACCTCTGCGAGCCGTAGCCGGACCGCTCACGCGATCAGATCGCCGTGCAGGCTCAGCCGGTCCGCTTCCGTGATCCGCACGCGCACCATCTCCCCCGTCAGCCGCGCCGCGGCCTCGCGCGAGGCCTCGAAGAACACGATCAGGTCCCCGTCCGTCCGCCCGGAGAGTTGGACGCTCGCCGAGCCATTGATCTCGGCGATCGCCGTCGGCGCGTGGCCCGGGTCGAGGTCGCCCGCCGGGTCGCGCCCCCCCACCGTCAGCGTGACCGCCCCGCCGGCCTTGCGGATCTGCCCGGTGGTCATGCCCTCGCGTTTCAACTGCTGCTTGCTCGGCCCCTCGACGAAGACCTCGACCTCGCGCCCCACCTGCTCGCGGGCGATCGCGTCCGAGATCTCCGCCTGCACCGCGAGCAGTTCGTTGTTGCGCCGCCGCTTCACCGCCTCGGGCACGTCGTCCGCGATGCGCTCGAACGCCACCGTGCCCGGGCGCGGCGAGTACTTGAAGATGAAGCAGTTCTTGTACCGCGCCCGGCGCAGCAGCCCGACCGTCGCCTCGAAGTCCTCGTCCGTCTCGGTCGGGAAGCCGACGATGACGTCGCCCGACACCATGAGCGGTCGGCCGATCTCAGGCTGGTCCAGGGAGGCGCGCGCACGCTCCAGGAACTCCTCGTACTCCCGGACGGTGTAGCCGCGGTTCATCTTCGCCAGCAGGCGGTCGGACCCGCTCTGCGCCGGCACGTGCAGGTAGCGGCAGATCCGCGGGTGATCGCGCATCGCCTCGAGCACGTCGTTGCCGAAGTCGCGCGGGTAACTGGTGACGAACCGCAGCCGACGGATCGCCGGGACCTCATCGTGGATGCGCGCCAGCAGGTCGGCGAACGTCGTCACACGCTCGCCCGCGAACGGGTCGCGGTCGTGCCCGCCCCGGTAACTGCGCCCCTTCTGCGGCTGCGTGACGCCGCCGACCGTCACCGCCGCGCCGTGCTCGAAGCGGTAGTGGTTCACCGTCTGCCCCAGCAGCGTCACCTCGACCACGCCCGCGTCGCCCAGGCGTTTGCACTCGTCCACCACGTGGTCCGGCGGGCGGTGGACCTCCGCCCCGCGCGTGAACGGCACCACGCAGTACGTGCAGAACTTGTTGCACCCGCGCGTGATGCGCACGTACGCCGACCGGCGGCTCGCCCCCGACGCGGGATCGACCGGCGACACCGCTCGCGACAGGTCGAGCAGTTCGAGGTTGTCCTCGGCCGCGGCGAGCGTCGCGCTGCGCCGGCTCGCGTTGCCCTGGAGCGCAACCTGCCGCGCCGAGGTTCGCGCGCCGGCGTCCTCGCCGTGCAGGCTCTCCCTCGTGCGCACGGCGTTGTCCAGCAGCGCGGGCAGTTTGTCCAGTTCGCCCGGCCCGCACATCACGTCCACGACGGGCATGCGCCGCATCAGGTCCTCGCCGTCGCGCTCCGCCATGCACCCGAGCACGCCGACGACGAGCGACGGATCGCGCCGCTTGCGCGCCGACATCTCACCCAGGCGGCTCCAGACCTTCTGCTCGGCGTGCTCGCGCACCGAGCAGGTGTTGTAGAGCACGACGTCCGCCCGATCCGGCTCCCCGGTGAACGCGTACCCCAGGCGCGCCAGCTCCCCCGCCACCAGTCCCGAGTCCAACTCGTTCATCTGGCAGCCGAAGGTCTCGAGATAGACGGTCCGCCCGGGCATCGCGGGGGAAGTCTAGTCGCCGCCTCCCGGGCCGATGCCCGAGTGCGCCGGGCGGGGTCTCGCGAGCCTCTCCTCTCGCAAGCGCCCCGCCCGGGCATCGGTCGGTCCGAAGGCCGGCGAGATCAGCGTCGGCGGCGCGCAGCGCAGACGCCGCCCAGCACAAGCAGCGCGCCCGCCCCCGGCGCCGGCACGTTCGTGAACGCGGCCGTGTAGTCGCCGCTCACGCCGTAGCCCGTCGTGCCCTTGTCGATGAGGCGGAAGGTGGCGTGCCACTCGGACTGCGTCGGATCGAACGCGGCGTCGTCGGAGTCGATGTGCCAGAACGGGTGCACGTCGAACTCGTGCCCGCCGAGCGCGAACGAATCGCCCGGCGACATGAGGTTGAAGAACGGGTCGTAGACCTTGAAGGCAGGATCGACGGCGACGAGGACGAACCACACGTCCGCCCCCACGCCGAGCATGTAGAAGTCCTCGTCCGGCTCGTCCTCGTCGAGCGAGACGAAGCCGGGGTCGTCGCCGAACCAGCCGACGATGCCGCCCGAGTTGAACGGCGGCAGGTAGAACGCCTCGTCAAGGTCGGCCTCGATCATCAGCACGCCGAGGCCGCCGACACCGACGACGAAGTCGCCGTCGTGCGGATCGGCCGAAGCGCCGCACGCGAGGCCGGCGACCGCGAGAACACCAGTCATCATCCGGGTACGCATGGGGAACTCTCCTTTTCTCCCGCTCCAGCGGAGCGATCGTGGAAACGAACGAACACAAGGAGGGGGCCGAACCGATCAGCACCCCGCGACAAAAGCGTTGAGGAACGCGACGAAGTCCAGCGTGTTGACGCTCGTGTCGCCGTTGAAGTCCGCCGCGGCGTCGCCCGCGACGAAGGCGTTGAGGAACGCGACGAAGTCCAGCGTGTTGACGCTCGTGTCGCCGTTGAAGTCGGCGGGGCACCCCGAGCCGCACGACGACACGAAGTCCAAGGCCCAGGCCGCGGCCTGCTGGAACTCAGCCGCGTCGAGGTCCTTGTTGAAGACGAGCCAGAACGGCTCGCTCGGCCCGACCGCCGGGTGCGTGGACCACAACTCCAGTTCGAGCAGGTACGCGCCCGGCGAAGCGGGCGCGGTCAGGCGGAACGTGTAGTGATAGTGGAACGACCCGTTGGAACTCGCCGCGAGCGTGAAGCCCTGCACCGGCGTGTCGGTCGGCGGCGACTCGACCGGCCCCAGCGGACCCCACGACATCGCGATCCGCTCCGGCGGGATCGTCGAGAAGTTCACGCCATCCCATCTGCGCACCGCCCGCCGGATCGTGAACCCGATCTCGGCGTTCGCGGGGAACGTCCCCGCGAGGCTGTCGAAGCCGGGGTTGTTGGTCTGGTTCGTGCCGCCGAACGCCCCCGTGAACAGGCACCACGGCTCGGTCGCCACGCCGTCGTAGGCGTTCGTGACGATGCGACCGTCCGTGACCGTCAGCACGATGTCCCCGCTGTGCGGCTGCGCCGCCGCGGCGCACGCCATGAGCGAGATCGTCAGCCACCAGACCGAACGAAAGCACTGCATGTCGGTCTCCTTTCATGGTTGGAAGTCAGTTCTGTCTTCACTTGGCCACCGGCGGGAAGAAGCGGTTGTCGTAGTAGTCCGTGTACACACGGTCGAAGCGGAGCGTCTCCGCGTGCCCGTCGAGGTAGCCGTAGTTCGCCACCGCGTCCCATGCGCCGTGGCGCCCGCCGTGCGCGTCCGATTCCATGTGCATCGCCGCGAGCCTGGGCCGGTCGGCCGGATCGACCCCCGTGCCGTCCCACTCGTAGACGTGCACGTGGTCGGTGCGCGCGTACTCCGGGTCGGCGTAGCGGCCCGTTCCTTCGGTCATCATCAGGAAGTGCACCGTCGCGTAGGGCCGCGGCACGCGCTCCATGCGGTCGAAGTGCGTGATTCGCCCCAGTTTCGGATCGACGTACGTCGGCCCCTTGGTCGTGAGGTAGTCGTTCAACCCGTAGCTCGTCCACCGGCAGACGTCGCCGGCTTCCGGATCGTTCGAGGGGTCGTCGTCCGCCAGCAGGCCGAGCAGGTGCGCGAGCGTGACGCCCTCGCACTCCCCGCCCTCGCTCGCGTGCCAGTGCGGGCTGCGGTCGCCCGGCGAGCGCACGACGGGCGAGCCGCCGTAGTAGGGCGCGAGCGTGCTGATCCACGAATCGCGCACCGAGCCTGAGGCCCCGCCGTGCGAGAGGGCCGCGTCGATGAAGCGGTCGTTGTTGTCGTTCATGTAGAGCGTGTGGGCCACCTCCAGTTGCCGGACATTGCTCAGGCAGACCGCCGCCCGCGCCGCCTGCCGGGCCTTGCCCAGCGCGGGAAGCAGCAGGCCGACGAGCAACGCGACGATCGCAATGACGACCAGCAGCTCGATGAGCGTGAATCCACGGCGGCCCATGGCCGACCTCCCGATCGCCCGCGCCGCGAACGCCCGGAGCACGACGGAGGTTCCCCGTCAGGCCCGTGCGCACGCCGCGCGGCGACGATCCGACTCGATGGCGAGTGATGATGCGAGAGTCCGACGCGCGCGGTGCATCACGCCGTCGGCGGGCCGCGCGTCGGCGCGCTCGTCAACGACGGCGCGGGCGCGGGGAGCCTGTCGCCCACCGCGGTCCGGGCGGGCGACGCGGGAAGCAGCCCGATCACGGCGGGAGCCGAGAACTCGGGAGAGCCGCCCGCCCGCGCCAGTTTCAGCGCGAGGCAGACGCGGCAGTCGTCGTGGTCGTCGGCCGGGCTCGGCCCATCCTCCGGGGCCGTCGGCTCGTGCCCGTGGTGCCCGCCGTGCGAGCAGGCATGGGCCGAAGCCTCCCGGCCCGGACCGTGGGCCGCGTGCGAGTGCGCCGACTGCACGATCGGCAGCGCGGCATAGAGCACGCACGCCAGCATCGCCACGAACGCGACCAACGACCCACCCCGGGGCGGGCGTCGGCGGCGTTCGACTGTGCTGCGGCGTGCGGCCATGGTCCCCTCGCACGCAAGTGTTGCCGAAGCCACCCCCCGGCGTCAAGCGGAATCCCCACGATGCGCGGCGATCGCGCCCGGGCGTCACCCCGGGTTCCCTACACTGGCGAGAATGAGCCGGCGGTCACCCGTCTCGTGGATTCGCGGCCTGTCGCTCGCCGACAAGTGTCTGGTTCTGTTCGGTGGCGCGGTGGTGTTGATCGTGTGCGCCGCGCTGGCCGCCCCGTGGTTCCGCATGTTCGCGCTGGTCGAGGAGGGCCAGCTCGAACTCTCGCGGACGCTCGCGACGGTCTGGCTGCGGAGCGACGCCGAGGACCCGACGCTGCCGGGCTTCGGGCCGACCGTGCACGCGGGGGTCGAGGCGGAGCGGATCACGCCGGCCGAGGCCCGGCGCCGGGCGCCCCGCGAGCCGTTCGTGCGCGAGGCCCTGCGCCGGTTCGAGCGCGACCCCCCCCCCGCGGACCACCACGCGGCCGCCTGGGACGGGCCGGCCCGCGTCTACCGCTACGCCAAGCCCGAGCGCGCCGAGGGCGGGCGCATCGACTCGATCCTCCTCCTCGAGCGCCGCTCCGAGGGCGCCCCGACCCTGCTGGCCGTCAACACGCTCTACCTGCTCAGCGCGGCCTTCTTCGTGCTCGCGCTCGCCGTCGTCGTCTTCTACCAGATCATCCACCGCATCATCCTCAGCCCCGTGCGACAACTGAAACGCACCGCCGAGCGCGTCCGCGGCGGCGAACTCCGGGTGCGCTCCGACATCACCACGGGCGACGAGTTCGAGGAGCTCGCCGCGACCTTCAACCAGATGCTCGCCAACCTCGAGGCGAGCCACGAGCAACTCCGCGCCATCAACGCCGCGATGGACCTCAAACTCACCGAACTGGCGCAGGCGAACGTCGCACTCTACCAGACCGCCAAACTCAAGAGCGAGTTCCTCGCCAACGTCAGCCACGAACTCCGCACCCCGCTCAACTCCATCATCGGGTTCGCCGAACTCCTCCTCGAAATCGCCCGCGCCGAGCAGACCCCCGACGCGAGCGGCTCGCCCGCCAAACGCGTCCGCTACCTCGACAACATCGTCGCCGCGGGACGCAACCTCCTCGACATGATCGAGGACCTGCTCGCCATGGCCCGCCTCGAAGCGGGACGCGTCGATCTCAACGTCGATCGCCTCAGCCTGCGCGAAGCCACCGAGGCCCTCGCCGGCCTCATCCACCCCCTCGCCGACCGCCGCGGCATCGAAGTCCGCGTCGAGGCCGCGCCCGACCTCCCCGTCATCGAGACCGACCCGCGCAAGTTCCAGCAGATCGTCTTCAACTTCCTCAGCAACGCCGTCAAGTTCATCGAGCCGGAAGAACGCACCGGCCGCAAGGGCCGCGTCACCCTCCGCGCCGAACGGCTCCCGCCCGGCCCGGACTCCGAGACCGACCGCGTCCGCGTCAGCGTGATCGACAACGGCCCCGGCATCCCCCCCGAAGAGCAGGAGACCATCTTCGAGAAGTTCCGCCAACTCGACGCCGCCCACACCCGCGAGCACAGCGGCACAGGCCTCGGACTCGCCATCGCACGCGAACTCGCCTCCCTCATCCAGGGCGAGATTCAACTCGTCAGCGAGCCGGGACGCGGATCGATGTTCAGCCTCATCGTCCCCGTCACCCTCGACCCCGAACGCATCGCCGAGCGGTCACTCGAAGCCCGCTTCCGCGGCGCGCTCGCCGGACGACGCGATTGGACCTGATCGAACGGCTCGGCAGACCACGCCATCAAGACCGCCGGCCACCTCCCAGCCCCCTCACTTCCCCATCACCCCCTCATAGTGCTTCAGCCGCGGCCGCCCCAGGCCCTCGCCTTCGGCCCACGGCCAGTCGATCGCGACCACGTCGATCCGCACCGGGCGATCCGACCACCCGTTCGCCCGCGCAAGCCCCCGCGCGATCGCCCCCAGCCGGCGGCGCTTGTCCGCGTCGACGGCCGCCTCCGCCGGCACCGTGTCCGACAGCCCCCCCCTTCCGCGCCGCAGCCGCGTCTTCACCTCCACCACGACGATCGTCGTGCGATCCGGCGCGAGGCACACGATGTCCGCCTCGCCCCCCGCGATGCGCACGTTCCGCCCCAGCACGCGGTACCCCGCCCGGCGCAGCCGCCGCGCCGCCGCACGCTCGCCCCGACGCCCCAGGTCCGCCCGGTCCGGCGGTCCGCCGTCGCGCCCGCGTGCGAACAGCCGTCGCAGCATCCCCCGCCCTCAGTTCGCCCCGCCCGGCCGGTAATACCAGACCTCCGCCACGTCCGTCAGCCTCCGGACCACGTTGCCGAAGTCGTCCATGCCCGAGCGGCGGATCAACTTGAAGAGGTACTTCGTCTCTTCCTCGCGCAGCCGACGCGAGTACAACTCGTCCTGAATGATCAGTTGCGCGTCGTACAGGCTCGTCGACTCGCGCCGCACATCCTTCAGGTACACCCAGTACGTGAACGCGCCGGCCTGCACCGGCCCCGCCCACGCCCCCGGCACAAGCCCGCGCGCGGCCTCGTTCAGCGCATCAAGCCCGAAGAACGACTCCTCCTCGAACGCGCCCGTGAACTCCCGCTCCACCGGGTCGCGACGCTCGTTCACCTCCAGGTCCGCCACCTCGTCGAACGGCGTGCCCGCCCCCAGCGCCCCGCTCACCCGCGCGATCGCCTCCGCGTCCGCCGTGCGCACGCGGACCTGCCGGAAGACGGCCTTCGGCGGCGGGTTGAACACACCCTCGTTCCGCTCGTACACCAGCCGGATGTCCCGCCACGGCACCTGCACACGCGACGCGATCTCGCGCCGGAACTGCTCCTGGATCAGCACGAGTTGCTCGCGCTCACGGCGCGCCTCCTCCAGCGTGATCCCGCGCTCCTCGGCCAGTTGCCGCTCCGCCAGCGTCCGGCTCCCCGCCGCCCCGCTCACCACGTCCGACTCGAACTTCTCCAGGAACGCACGCAGCCCCGCCCGTTCCTGCGGCGTGAGCGACGCCCGCGCCTCCGCCAAAAGCAACTGGTCCTTCAACTCGCTCCGAAGACGCTCCGCGATCTCGCCCTCCGCGAACGCACGCCACTGCGGGCGCGGCAACTCCGCCGAACGCGCCCGCAGCCGATCCCCGATCTGCTCCAGCCACGCCCGCGCGTAGATCGGCCGACCGTTCAGGTCGCCCACCTTCGCGTCCACCAGGTACCGCTCGCCGCCGGCCGCCGTCTGCCGCAGCATCGCCGCCGCCTCGTCGTACTCACGCTCCGTCGCCGGCTCGCTCCCCGGCAGGTCGTCGATCCCGATCACCCCCCCCTCGGCCACCTCGCGCGTCACCACGCGGACATCCGGCTCGCCCCCGTCGGACGGCGCAACCGCCTCGGGCGCGCCCGCCCCGCCCGCGAACTCCTCCGCCCGCACCGTCCGCGACGAGGTGCCCAGCCCCATCGGCAGGTCTCGCCGCGCGCACCCCCACCCCGCGCACGCCGCCAACACCGCCGCAGCCGCCGTCCGCACCGCTCTTGCTCGCACGCCGGGAGCCTCCGTCATCGTTCGCGCCGCGCGGGCATCGCCCCCGCCCCGCGTCTACCATCTCCCGAAAGCATACCTGAAAGGGGCGACGCCCGATGCCCGACCCGGACCAGCCGAAAATCATCGTCGATTCCGACTGGAAATCGCAGGCCCAGGCCGAGAAAGACCGGCTCGCCGAGCAGGAGCGTGCCCGCGCCGCCGCCGCGCCGCCGCGCCCCGCCCCGGGCGCGGACCCGCACGCCGAGCCGGAAGGCCCCATCTGCTTCGACGACCTCGTCCGCCTGCTCGCCACGCAGGCCCTCATGTACCTCGGCGCATACCCCGACCCCCAGACCGGCCGCGCCATGGTCGCCCTCGACGTCGCCAAGGTCCACGTCGACCTCCTCGGCGTCCTCGAAGACAAGACCCGCGGCAACCTGAACGAGGCCGAGCAGAAACTCCTCGCCGGCGTCCTCTACGAACTCCGCATGCAGTTCGCCGAAGTCGCCAAGGCCCTCGAGAAAGCCGTCCGCGAAGGCCGCATCTCGCCGAGCCAGGCATCCCAGGCCGGCGCAGGCCCGACAATGCCGCCGCCGCCCGTGTCCTGAACGCAACTCCGGCAGTTCCCGCAGAGACAGTCCGAGTCGCCCCACACGGCCTCGTCCGGGTGCGGGGGGCTGTACTATCCGTCGCGGCCCGATCGGCTGGTAGACTGCCTGACATGCTGGCCGCGGCGACGATACCTCGATACACCGGTTTCGCGGAGCCGAAGTCGGTGGCACGAAAACTCGATGCCACCCAGTCGTAAACGAAATGAATAAGGCCGCGATACATCGAGCTGGTCGTCCAAAGCCCATCGCCGTGGACCTATTCGCCGGATGCGGGGGCCTTACCGAAGGCCTTCGCCAGGCCGGATTCAGAGTGATCGGCGCGATCGAGATCGACGCGCTGGCCGCCACCAGCTACCGCATGAATCATCCGCGCATCCGACTCTGGGAAGAGGACATTCGCGCCGTCCCGGTTTCCGAAGTGCGACGTACGCTCGGGCTTGAAAAGGGCGATCTCGACCTTCTCGCGGGTTGCCCGCCCTGCCAAGGCTTTTCAAGTCTTCGCACGCTCAACGGAAGTCGCGACGTGCGGGATCGCCGCAACAGCCTGACAGATGAGTTCCTTCGATTCGTCCGCGGCTTGGAACCGCGCTCGATCATGTTGGAGAACGTGCCGGGCCTCGCAAATCGGCGACGCTTCCGCGAGTTTGAGTCGATGCTCAAGGCGATGGGCTACCAAGTGAATTGGTCCGTACTGGATGCCGCCCGTTACGGAGTGCCTCAGCGCAGGCGTCGCCTAATCCTGCTGGCCGCCACGCATTCCAAGATAGAGTTCGCTCCTGCGGAGCCGGTGGATGCCACCGTGCGCGATGCCATCCGACGGCTCGGCAAACCGGACAACGCCGACGATCCGCTACATCGCATCATCGGCAGGCGCAGTGAGCGCATCATGGAGTTGATCAAACTGATCCCGAAAGACGGCGGCAGCCGAAGCGATCTACCCGAACACCTGTGGCTTGAGTGCCACAAGAAGTGCGAGGGCTTCAAGGACGTGTACGGGCGGATGCGCTGGGATGCGGTCGCACCCACCATCACCGGAGGTTGCCTAAACCCCTCCAAGGGCAGATTCCTCCACCCCGAGGAAGATCGACCGATTACCGCACGAGAGGCCGCGCTGCTTCAGAGCTTCCCGCCCACGTATAGGTTTTCGACGGACCGCGGCATGTATGCCGTCGCAGCCATGATCGGCAACGCACTGCCGCCCGAGTTCATTCGCAGGCAGGCAATGCAAGTCGCCGCGGTCCTGAAAGGAGACCATCGCTGATATGGCTCGACAGGCCCATAATCCCGTCGCAGCTGAAGAGACTCTCCCGTTTCGTATTCACCCACGCGCCTTCAAGGCGCTGGGCGCCGACTTGGTCACGAACGACGTAGTGGCAATCATCGAACTGGTCAAGAACGCCTATGACGCCTATGCGACGAGGGTAGATGTTCGATTCGGCGAAGATGCGGACGGTAAGACGTTCATCGAGGTTCAGGACAACGGTTCCGGTATGGACCGTAAGACGATAGAAGACGCTTGGTCTACCGTTGCGACTCCTTACCGACGAGAGCACCCTGTCGCATCGCGGTCCGGGCGCAAGAACAGGCGAGCTTCGGGCGAAAAAGGGCTTGGGCGACTCTCCGCCGCCCGACTTGGTGACGAATTGGAGATGTTGACCAAGGCTCGAAATCATCCGTGCTGGCGTGTTCGTGTGAACTGGGCCGCAGTCGCCGCCGCTGAGGATCTAAACGAATGCAGCGCTGCGATCTCCCGCGTCGCGGATCCTCCGTTCGAGGGTTCCGGCACCCTAATACGCATTCTCGCTGCCAAGGCAATTTGGGACGACGAGAAGCTCTCCGATTTGCGGGACAATCTGGCCCGCCTGCTGCCTCCGTTCGAGATCGCCGACGACTTTGAGATCCACCTGACGGCTCAGGGCCAGTCTGAGCCTATTCGCGTCGTTTCGCCCGAGTTCCTTAAGCGCCCCAAATATGTCATTCGCGGAGAGGTCGATGCGCGCGGCAAGACGACCTATACCTATGTGTTCCGCGCGATTCAGGGCGACGGGAAGCGCAAGGCGTCGGGCATCCTCACATGGGAGCAGGTGCAGGAACAGGCCGACAATCTGACGATCAAGTCCATCGACCGACCGCAGTGCGGCCCGTTCTCGTTCGAGATTCGCGCTTGGGACATCGCGCCCCAGGACACCCAGGAGATCGCCGAACGATTCGACCTCAAGAAGTCCTCCGTTAGGCGCGACATCAAGGCGTACAAGGGCATCTCCGTCTACCGCGACGGCGTGCTGGTTCTGCCCAAGTCGGAGCAGGCCCGCGACTGGCTCGGACTCGACCTGCGCCGCGTCGGCCGCGTCGGTCCGCGACTCAGCACACCGCAGATCGTCGGCCACGTTGCCATCACCGCGGACAAGAATCCCCGCATCGAGGACACGAGCGACCGCGAACGCCTGGCCGCCACGGCCGAGGTTACGGCCTTCGAGGAGATTCTCCGCACCATCATGTCGGTGCTGGAGAACGAGCGTGAGAAGGATCGCAGAACCGCGACGAAGGAGAAGCGGGTCGTCGAGTTGTTCCAGCAGCTCAGCGCCAAAGAACTCGTCGCCGGCGTCGATCAGGTCGCAAAGGATGGCGGCACCGCCGAAGAAGCCCTGCCGCTGGTTCGCGAGTTCAGCGACCAACTGGACAAGGCGCGAGAGGAGATCGAAACCCGCTTCGTGTACTACAGCCGGCTGGCCACCGTCGGCACCATCGCGCAAATGCTCGTTCACGAGGTACGCAATCGTACGACCGTGATCGCACACGCATTGCAGGCTCTCAAGAAGCTGCTCGCCGCGCAGTCGGAATCCCCGGCGGCGATGCAACGCATCGATTCGGCAGGCCACGCTCTTTCGGCTCTCGACAAACTGGCCGACACCTTCGCACCGTTGGCGAACCGCTCCTTCCGCCGCAGGATGCGCAGCTGCGTCGTCGAAGAGAGCATCCTTCGCAGCGTGTCGATGCTGGACGGCGAACTCAAAGCTAAGAAGATCCAAGTCAAGGTTCCCAGCCAGGGCGCGACCGTCGCGACCGTTGATCCGGGCGAGATGGACGCCGTGCTGTTGAACCTCCTGTCCAACGCCGTCTACTGGCTGGGCCAAAGCGACGAGGCGACGCGTCAAGTCGAGATTCGCATGTCCCTTATCGAAGGAGGAAAGAGAGTGCGCGTCGCCGTCCACGATTCCGGCCCCGGAGTTCCGGAAGACGACTCCGAGCGGATCTTCTGGCCCGGCGTGACCAACAAGCCCGGCGGCATCGGCATGGGCCTCACCGTCGCCGCCGAATTGGTGTCGGAGTACGGCGGCAGGCTGGCATTGGTACGGCCCGGCAAACTCGGCGGAGCGAGCTTCACCTTCGACGTGCCCGTTAAGGCGTCCTGAAAGGCGACCGTATCCATGCGCACAATCCTCATCATCGACGACGATCAGGCCATCATCGACGTGCTCAGGGATGCGATTACGGAGGGTATTACTGGCGTCACCTGCCTCTCGGAGTTGGATTTCAACCAGGCTGTCGCGCGAGTGGAGTCGGAGCGACCCGATGCGGTGGTTCTTGACCTCCTTGAGGGGCCGGTCGTTGCAGACCCCCCGGGGCAGCTTACTTGGCAGTCGCTCTGGAACGGGCGATTCTGCCCGGTGATCATCTACACGGCCTTCGGAGGTCCGCTGACTCCGCCCGTCCCCGATGACCACCCGTTCGTCAAGCTTGTCGTGAAGGGTGTCGGGACCCAGGCCCAGGTAGTTCAGCATCTTCAAGCATTCCGACCGTTGGTCGCGTCGATCGAGTCGCTCCACCGCGAGGTTGACTTGGTGCTTCAGCGCGTTCTCCGCGACACGGCCGGGGCCGCGGTGATTCCAGGCACGGATGTTGCGCACCTTGTGCACGCCGCTCGCCGACGTGTTGCTGCATTGATGGATGAGAAGACGACGACCGAAGGGCGATCGCTATTCAGTTGGGAACAGTACCTTATCCCAGCCTTCGGCGAAGACCCTCTCACCGGCGATTTGATTCGGCGACGAGGTTCGCAGTGGAACGACCCCCACGCATACCGGCTGGTATTGTCGCCTTCCTGTGACATGGTCGCCGGCCGGAACGAGTCATCCGTCTTGGTCGCAAAGTGCGCCTCCGCAAGTGTTATGAAACAGCGTCTGCAACTTCCGGGCAATGCCGACCGGGCTGCGGAGCGTGTTCGCACGCAAGTGCTCACACAAGGTCACTGGAACGGCTTCTTGCCACTGCCGGAGTTTCCGAACCGAGTACCCTTGTTGGTCGCATCCCTCAAGGATTTGGAAGTTCTTCCTTACGTTGCGATCAGGCCCGCTCCCGGTGGCCAACCCGAGTTTGAGCGTGTCGCGTCCATCGACAGCCCATTCCGCGAGCAAATCGCATGGGCGTTCCTCAGCACTGTCGGAAGGCCGGGGATGCCCGATCGCGATATGACGCAGTGGTCGCGCGACATCGCCGCGGCCGCCAATCCCCCAGCGCCCGCCGGAGCGCAGCCGGCGCCTCAAGGCAGTTGACTGACATGCCGGACCGACTCTCTCAGTCGCAGCGCTCCGAACTCATGGCACGGATCAAGGGGCGCGACACCATGCCTGAACAGATCGTTCGCGGCATTCTTCGACAGCACCGCGTCAATTATCGATCGCATGTGACCTCCTTGCCGGGTTCGCCGGACATCGTCATCGACGCAGCCAAGACCGTCATCTTCGTGCATGGATGCTTCTGGCATCGACATTCGTGTCCGCGCGGCGAAAGCTGCCCCGCAACACGAACCGCATTCTGGCAAACCAAGTTTGCCAGGAACACTCGCCGCGACCGGCAAGCTGCACGAGTTCTGCGGCGATCGGGATGGAGCGTCGTCACCGTCTGGGAGTGTCAGACGGCACGTGCTAAGCGCCCACGGCTGACGCTTCGGCTTCGCCGCTTTCTCGTCTCCCGAACAAACGCAATCGGCGCCACGGCCTCAGCGAACACTCCAAGACTCAAGGCGGGGTGACATCACCTTGCCGTGCCGCCGACTTCGGCTGCTCTGAGCCGAACTCGGTGCGCTTCAGCGGCCGAGCACCCCAAGCACCGACTTCGCAGAGCCGAAGTAGCCGGCACAGAGCGTTCGTGCCTCCCCGCTCCCCCTAACCCCGTCTCCCCACCTCCCCCCCGCCGCACCCCCTACACTCCTCCCCCCGAGGACGCGACACGTGACTGCGAACTGGTTCGAGCGGCACTACTTCCTGCTCCGGCGACTGCACTCGCTCTCCGGCGTCGTCCCGATCGGCGCGTTTCTCGTCATCCACCTGACCACCAACGCCTCGATCGTCTGGGGCAACATCGACGCCGGGCACGGCGGCGTCGGCACGTTCCAGCACGAGGTCAACTTCATCCACTCTCTCCCCGCCCTGCTCCTCACCGAGATCTTCGTCCTCTGGATCCCGATCGCCTTCCACTCGATCCTCGGCTTCTACTACGCCTTCTCCGGCCGCCCGAACGTCGACCGCTACCGCTACCAGGCGAACCGCCGCTACGCCCTCCAGCGGCTCACCGGCTACCTCGGCTTCCTGTTCATCCTCTACCACGTCGCCACGCTGCGCTGGGGGTGGACCTTCCTCGTCCCCGGCGGCACGCGGTGGAGCCACGAGTACGCCGCCTCGACCCTCGCCGCCGCCCTCCAGGGAAGCCCCGAGGGCATGAGGCGCTGGGGCCTCGCGGTCTCCGCGTTCTACATGTTCGGCGTGACCGCGCTCGTCTTCCATTTCGCCAACGGCCTCTGGACCGCCGCCATCACCTGGGGCCTGACCGTCTCCGCGCAGGCCCAGAAGCGATGGGGCATGGTCTGCTTCGCGATCGGCGCGGGGCTGATGGCGCTCGCCTGGTCGGCCGTCGTCGGCTTCGCCACGCTCGACCCGCGCGAGGCGCGGCTCGTCGAGGAGGACATCCTCCGGCAGCGCGGCGCGCTCGTCGAGCCGCACGACGCCGCCCCGCTCGCCACGACGGAGGAACGCTGACATGCCCCAGCCCCGCGTCATCGTGGTCGGCGGCGGGCTGGCCGGGCTGGCCGCCACCGTCCGCATCGTCGAGCAAGGCCTGCCGGTGGACCTCTTCTCGATGGTCCCCGTGAAGCGCTCGCACTCCGTGTGCGCCCAGGGCGGCATCAACGCCTGCAACGACGTCGCGCGCCAGCAGGGCTACAGCGAGTACCAGCACTTCGACGAGACCATCTACGGCGGGGACTTCCTCGCCGACCAGCCCCCCGTCCTCGAGATGTGCAACTGGGCGCCGCGCATCATCGACCTGCTCGACCGCATGGGCGTCCCCTTCAACCGCACGGCCGAGGGGTTCCGCGACCTGCGGCTCTTCGGCGGCTCGCTCTTCAAGCGCACCCACTTCGCCGGCGCGACCACGGGACAGCAACTCCTCTACGCCCTCGACGAGCAGGTCCGACGCCACGAGGCCGACGGCAAGGTCAACGCCCACGAGTTCTGGGAGTTCCTGTGGCCCGTCGTCACCGGCGAGGGCGACGACCGACGCTGCGTCGGCGTCGTCGCCCAGGACATGCGCACCATGCAGGTTCGCGCCTTCCGCGCCGAGGCCGTCGTCATGGCCGTCGGCGGCTGCGGCCTCATCTTCGGCAAGTCCACCAACTCCCTCATCTGCACCGGCGGCGCGGCCAGCCGCTGCTACCAGGCCGGCGCGTGGTACGCCAACGCCGAGATGATCCAGGTCCACCCCACCGCCATCCCCGGCGCGGACAAGTGCCGGCTCATGTCCGAGTCCGCACGCGGCGAGGGCGGGCGCGTCTGGGTCCCCCGCAAACGCGGCGACAACCGCCCGCCGCGCGACATCCCCGAGAGCGAACGCTGGTACTTCCTCGAAGAGAAATACCCGAAGTACGGCAACCTCGTCCCGCGCGACATCGCCAGCCGCGAGATCTTCGACGTCTGCGTCAACCAGGGCATGGGCGTCGCGGGCGAGAACCAGGTCTTCCTCGACCTGACCCACAAGGACCCCGAGTACCTCACCCGCAAACTCGGCGGCATCCTCGAGATCTACGAGAAGTTCGTCGGCGACGACCCGCGCCACACCCCCATGCGCATCTTTCCCTCCGTCCACTACTCGATGGGCGGCCTGTGGACCACCTACACGCCCGGCTCCTACCGACCCGCCACGCCCGCGGGCGAGCACCGCGCCGGCGACACCCCCCCCGTCGATGCCGCGCCCGGCCGCGGCATGAAGCCCGGCGCGATCAACAACGCCATGACCAACATCCGCGGCCTCTACGCCTTCGGCGAGGTGAACTTCGCCTACCACGGCGCGACACGCCTCGGCGCCAACGCCCTGCTCTCGTGCATCTTCGACGGCCTCTTCTGCGGCACGTCCGTCGTCAACTACTGCCGCGACGACTCGACCACCCCCGCCGAGTCCGTCCCGCAGTCCGCCTACGACGACGCCGTGCGCCGCGAAGAGGCGAAGGCCAGGCGGCTGCTGGACTCGGTGCAGGCCGACCCCGCCGTCGATCCCGCGACCAACCCCTACGTCATCGGGCGCGAACTCGGCGTCGAGATGACCGCCGCCAGCACCGTCGTCAAGACCGGCCCGCGCCTCGAGCAGTGCCTCCGCACGCTCGCCGACCTGCGCGAGCGCTACTCGCGCCTCCGGCTCGCCGACTCGGCCGCGTGGTCCAACCAGGCGCTCTCCTACGCCCGCGCCCTCGGCGACATGCTCGTCCTCGCCGAGGTCATCGCCAAGGCGGGCCTGCTCCGGCGCGAGAGCCGCGGCTCCCACTACCGCCTCGACTTCCCCGAGCGCGACGACGACAACTTCCTCCGCACGAGCATCGCCGAGTACCGTCCCAACGCCGACTCACCCGAACGCGACCACCACGCCGTCACCTTCGCCCCCGTCGATACCTCCCTCGTCCGTCCGCGCGCCCGGACCTACGGCCGCGTCGATGGGCAGGCTCGGGTGCCGCGCCCCTCCGTGGCGGGCGTGGAACCCAGCGCCTCCGCCACCCGATAGGATGCCGATGAGCCGCACCCTGACCTTCAACGAGGAGATCGCCCTCGGCATGCTCTCCGAAGGCTCGCACCTGCTCGCCGTCGCCGCCCGCGCCGCCGACGCGACGAACGCGCCCGTCATCGGCGGCGTCGCCGTTTTCCTGCACGGCTACCGGCGCACGACCGAGGACGTGGACCTCTTCGCCGACGATCCCCAGACCGCCGCCGATGCCCTGCGTGCCGCCGGCGCGACGTGGGACGCGCAACGCCGCGAGCACACGCTCGACGGCGTGCCGATTCACCTCGTCACCGCCGCGCAGACCGGCTCTCGCCCCGACGCCACCGAGCGGCGCCACGGCGTCACCATCATCAGCCTGCCCGACCTCGTCCGATTCAAACTGCACGCGGGCCTCGACCACCTCGACCGCGCCCGCGACCTTGCCGACGTGGTCGAACTCATCCGGCGCGTCCCCCTCGACAAGTCCTTCGCCGCCCGCCTGCCGACCGCCATGCGCGACCCGTTCAAACGTCTCGTCGACGCCGTCCGTTCCGCCCCGCCGCACCCCTGATACCCGCCATCCCAATGACCGCCACCGCAACAGCCAAGCGAACCGTCCGCCTCCGCGTCCGCCGCTGCGACGGCCCCGGCAGGCCCTCGCGCTGGGAGTCGTTCATGGTGCCCGTCGAGCCGGGCGCGAACGTCATCTCCTGCCTCCAGACCATCGCCGCAGACCCCGTCACCGAAGAAGGACGCCGCACAACCCCCGTCGTCTGGGACGCCAACTGCCTCGAAGAAGTTTGCGGCGCGTGCACCATGGTCATCAACGGCCGCGTCCGCCAGAGCTGCTCCTGCCTCGTCGATCAGGTCGCGCCACGCAACGGCGACACCATCACCCTCGAACCCATGTCCAAGTTCCCCGTCGTCCGCGACCTGTGGGTCGATCGCTCCCGCCTCTTCCACGCCCTCACACGCGTCCGCGCATGGGCCCCCATCGACGACACCTTCGACCGCGGCCCCGGCCCGCGCGAAACCCCCGACAAGCAGGCCGTCCGGTACACGCTCTCCACCTGCATGTCCTGCGGCTGCTGCCTCGAGGCCTGCCCGCAGTTCCTCCTCGTCGAGGACGAAACGAAGTGGGACACCGCCTTCGTCGGCGCGCACGCCATCAGCCAGGCCCGCCTCTTCAACGCCCACGACACCGGCCGCACGCTCAAGGGCGAGCGGCTCGAATCGCTCACCGGCCCCGGCGGCGTCTCCGACTGCGGCAACGCCCAGAACTGCGTCAAGGTCTGCCCCAAGGAGATCCCGCTCACCGAGTCCATCGCCGACATCGGCCGCCAGACCACACTCCACGCCCTCGCCCGCTGGTTCACAGGCCGCTGACCCCCCGCACCAAAACAGAGCACGAAGCGCAAGCGAGTGCCCACCCCCGACATCCCGTGTGCTCCACAAACCACCCCCGAGGCCGGAGGGGGCTTCTCCCATTTGCCATTTGCCCATTTGCGATCTGCTATTTCACCCTTGCCCCTTCCCCTCCCCCCACATTTCCAGTAGGCTCATGCCTCGTGCGGCCGCGGGGGCGGCCCCGCGCGGACCCGATATCGAGGAGGCTCGACATGACCACCCGCTCGCGCCGCCGCAAGCCCGGACACGCACCCACGCGCACACAGACCGGAGCAGCCCTCCTCGCCCTCCTCTCCCTCGCGGCCTGGCTCGCCTGCGCGCCGACCGCCGCCCTCGCCCAACCCGACCGCGATCCGACGTGGGCCGAGACAGACGGCGACCAGCAACCCATCGGCGACCCCATCAAGATCGACAGCGACCCGTTCCCGCCGCAGGGTTCCATCGTCGGCTGGGGCTCGATGGTCGTGGGCGGCGATCTGACCGAAGGATTCGTTGCGGTTGCAGGGAGCCTCAGGCATAGCTTGGGCCTAAAGGCCGACGGCTCCATCGTCGCGTGGGGAGCCAATCTCTACGGTCAGTGCAGCGTTCGCCAGCCCAATACCGGCTTCGTCGCCGTCGCGGCGGGCTATCAACACAGCGTAGGCCTGAAGGCCGACGGCTCCATCGTTGCCTGGGGAGACAACAGCCGCGGCCAGTGCGATGTCCCGTTGCCTAACAACGGCTTCGTAGCCGTCTCCGCAGGCGACTCTCACAACCTTGCCCTGAAGGAAGACGGCTCCATCGTCGCATGGGGTGACAACTCCTATGGCAAGTGCAATGTGCCCGTGCCGAACACGGACTTCGTCGCCGTCGCCGCAGGCGTATACCACAGCCAAGGCCTGAAGGCAGACGGCTCCATCGTCGCGTGGGGGAACGACCACTATGTTCCCCAGCCCAACACGGGCTTCATCGCCATCGCCGGAGGGTTGTCGCACAGTCTCGCCCTGAAGGAGGACGGCTCCATCGTCGCGTGGGGATCAAACTACTACGGCCAGTGCAACGTGCCACAGCCCAGTACCGGCTATGTCGCTGTCGCAGCGGGCTATTGGCACAGCCTCGGCTTGAAGGACGACGGATCCATCGTCACATGGGGTTGGAACGGCTACGGCCAATGCACCGTTCCCCAGCCCAACACAGGCTTCGTCGCCGTCGCGGGCGGCGGGGAGCATAGTTTGGGTCTGAAGGCTGACGGCTCCGTCGTCGCGATGGGAAGCAACTGGGCCGGCCAGTGCGGCGTGCCCAAACCCAACACGGGCTTCGTCGCGGTCGCAGGAGGCGGGGAGCACAGCCTGGGCCTGAAGGGCAATGGCTCCATCATCGCGTGGGGTGACAACCACTACGCCCAGTGTACCGTGCCGCAGCCCAACACGGACTTCGTCGGTCTTGCGGGAGGCGGATATCACAGCTTGGGCTTGAAGGGCAACGGCTCAATGGTCGCATGGGGACTCAACAATTTCGGCCAATGCAACGTGTCCAATCATAAGAGCTTCGTTGCAGTTGCGGCAGGCAAGTACCATAGTCTGGGCCTGAAAGCCGACGGATCCATCGGCGCTTGGGGACTGAACAACTTTGGCCAGTGCGACGTGCCCTCGCCGAACACGGAATTCGTTGCTGTCGCGGCGGGCGGGTACCACAGCCTGGGCCTCAAGGCCGACGGATCCATCGTCGCGTGGGGTGACAGCCTCTCCGTGCCGCCGCCCAACACGGGCTTCGTCGCCCTCGCTGGAGGCGGGTACCACAGCCTGGGCCTCAAGGCCGACGGATCCATCGTCGCGTGGGGTCGCAATGTCGAGAGCCAGTGCGACGTGCCACAGCCCAACGCCGCCTTCATCGCCGTCGCGGCGGGCGGGTTGCACAGTCTCGGCCTCAAGTCCGACGGTTCCATCGTTGCATGGGGACGCATCGACTACGGCCCGCGCGATGTTCCCCATCCGGACACGGGTTTTTTCGCCGTCGCGGCGGGCGAGTTTCACAACTTGGGCATCCGCACCGACACCCGAACCCGCGCAGCCGACGGCCCACGCACCGACTGGGACCGCAACGGCACCATCGACACGCGCGACGTTGTCGCCTTTCTCAACGACTGGACCGCTGGCGACGCTGACTACAACGCCGACGGCCTCACCGACACCCGCGACCTCACCGACTTCCTCCAAGCCTGGGCCGAAGCCCGCTGACCCCCTCGTCAACCCCCGCGCCAAAACAGAGCACGAAGCGCAAGCGAGTGCCCACCCCCGATTTCCCGTGCGCCCCCAAGTCACCCCCGAGGCCGGAGGGCCTCCCTTCATTTGGCCCTTTGGCCATTTGGCCATTTGGACCGCCGCCCCGTTCGGACCACGATCGGGCGGATTTTGCCCGACCCGAACCCGACCGGCCCGCGTACCGAATCATGGAGGGGGGTTCCGGTTCGGTCTTGTCCGTCGTGGCGGAACCGCCGATAGGACGAGTTGGTAGAGCGCAGGGAAGGCCCTCGGGCCGCCGCATGGAAGCGACGGGCCGACGCCGCAGGGCGTCGTCCGGGCATCGAACGTTCTGAGCCGTCGGCATCTCCCCGGAGTGGGGGGCGACGCCGGCAGGGAGGAGGAACGCGATGTCCGAGCAGCGTCATCCGTCCTACGAGCACACGAGCGACGCCCGCGGCGCCGGCCGCGACCTGGCCGAACTCATCGCCTCGCGCGTCGACCGCGCCTCGCACCACGACCAGAACTGGACCGGCTCCTTCTGGGACTACCTCGACCTGTGCGCACAGAACCCGGCGGTCGCGCGCAACGCCTACCAGCGCCTCTACGACGCCATCCTCGCCCACGGCTTCGAGAAGTACCGCCTCTTCAAGCGCGACTGCATCCGATACCACTTCTTCTCCGACCCCTTCGACCACGGTCAGGACGCCATCTTCGGCCTCGACTTCGCACTCATGGAACTCGTCGACGTCCTCCGCTCCGCCGCCGAGGGCTACGGCACCGACAAGCGCATCCTGCTCCTCCACGGCCCGGTCGGCTCCAGCAAGTCCACCATCGCGCGCCTGCTCAAAAAGGGCGTCGAGCACTACTCCCGCACGCCCGAGGGCGCGCTCTACTCCTTCTCGTGGCTCCTCGACGAGCGCTGCGAGGTCACGCCCCAGGAGGGCAACCACGCCGAGGCCGCCCGCACGCACGCCTTCCCCTCGCCCATGCACGAGGACCCGCTGGTGCTCGTGCCCCGCGAGGCCCGCGCCCCGCTCCTCGAGCAACTCAACGCCCACTACCGCCCGCGCCACCACCACGGCAAGGTCCGCATCTACGGCGAGCCGGACCCCTTCAGCCGACGCATCTACGACGACCTCATGCGCTTCTACGACGGCGACTGGAAGCGCGTCATGGAGCACGTCCGCGTCCGCCGCGTCGTCCTGAGCGAGAAGGACCGCGTCGGCATCGGCACGTTCCAGCCCAAGGACGAGAAGAACCAGGACTCCACCGAACTCACCGGCGACATCAACTACCGCAAGATCGCCCTCTACGGCTCTGACTCCGACCCCCGCGCCTTCAACTTCGACGGCGAACTCAACATCGCCAACCGCGGCGTCTGCGAGTTCATCGAGATCCTCAAGCTCGACGTCGCCTTCCTCTACGACCTCCTCGGCGCGACCCAGGAGCACACCATCAAGCCCAAGAAGTTCGCCCAGACCCACATCGACGAGGTCATCCTCGGCCACACCAACGAGCCGGAGTACAAGCGCCTCCAGTCCAACGAGATGATGGAGGCCTTCCGCGACCGCACCATCAAGATCGACGTCCCCTACAACATCCGCCTCGACGACGAGATCCGCATCTACCAGAAGGACTTCGGCCCCGAGCGCATCCGCAACGTCCACGTCGCGCCGCACACCCTCGAGGTCGCCGCCATGTGGGCCGTCCTCACACGCCTCCAGGAGCCGAAGAAGGCCGGCCTCTCGCTCCTCCAGAAGATGAAACTCTACAACGGGCGCAGCATCCCCGGCTTCACCGAGGACGCCGTCAAGGAACTCAAGGAAGAGGCCGCCCGCGAGGGCATGACCGGCATCAGCCCCCGCTACATCCAGGACAAGATCAGCAACGCCCTCGTCAGCCGCCAGGCCCTCGACGAGAAGTGCATCAACCCGTTCATGGTGATCAACGAACTCGAGAGCGGCCTGAGCCACCACTCCCTCATCACCGACGAGGAGACCCGCAAGCGCTACCGCGAACTCCTCTCCGTGGTCAAGGAGGAGTACGAGGACATCATCAAGGCCGAGGTCCAGCGCGCCATCAGCGCGGACGAGGAGGCCATCAAGCGACTCTGCGCCAACTACATCGAGAACGTCCGCGCCTACACCCAGAAGGAGCGCGTCCTCAACAAGTACACCGGCAAGTACGACGAGCCGGACGAGCGCCTCATGCGCTCCATCGAGGACAAGATCGACGTCCCCGAGAGCCGCAAGGACGACTTCCGCCAGGAGATCATGAACTACATCGGCGCCCTCGCCCTCGACGGCAAGAAGTTCGAGTACAACACCAACGCCCGCCTCTACAAGGCCCTCGAACTCAAACTCTTCGAGGACCAGCGCGACACCATCAAACTCAAGAACCTCGTCTCCTCCGTCGTCGACGACGAGACCCAGCAGAAGATCGACGTCGTCAAGCAACGCCTCATCAAGCAGTTCGGCTACAACGAGACCAGCGCCACCGACGTCCTCAACTACGTCGCCAGCATCTTCGCACGAGGCGACACGAAGAAGTAGCCCAACGCCGCCGTGTCCGAGCACCCCACGTCCGGCACGACGGCGAACGCGATCCCCCTCACCCGATCCCGCGGGGCACGCGGCCGACTCTCTCGCACGGATTCCCGCCGCACCCGGATCTCACACAAACAGCGGGTTGCCACAACGCTCGTGCAAGCGCCACCAAGGCCTGAACTCGGCCACGGGAACTCGCCCCCGCTGGCGGATCGTGGCCGTCTACCGCGTGCTGCACTGGAAGGACGGCGGGGGCTGGACCTTCGACGCCGACCCCAAGGAGCGGCTCGTCTATCACAACGCCGGCCTTGCGGGCGGGGGCGGCTCATCCTATATTGACGCCGTGATCCTGCGCGACCGCGACGCCAACACGGCCTGGGAGGACGAGGCCGACGGCACGCTCGATGAGGGGGTGTCAAGGGGGTTGGGGCGCATGTCCACGGATTGCGCGCAAAGGCGGGTGATTCGGGGAGTGGAGCGGATTGACCTGACGCATCACTGCGCGGAGAGAGGGGAAGAAGGGGGAGGCCGCGAGTGATGGCACCCCACTCGGCGGAACAAGAAGTACATCTACGTCGTCTCGCGGGACTGCCTGGCGGAGCAGCTCGCCCCGCTGCGGTTGCTGACGGCCGGGCAGGCGGGACTGTTCCGGTGAGAAGGGACGTGGTGGGCGGGAGGCCCACGACGGCCAAGGGAGAGGGAGCCCAGAAGCACCGAGGTCGCAGAGCCGACCTCCGTGGCACGACAGTCGGCGCCCCGCACCGTTTGCAAAGAGAAGCCCACCGCACTGACCTTCAAACGCGCGAGGCCCGAGAATGTGTCCTTGACGTCATTCGAAGACTTGATATCGTGAGGCACAACTACGGTCACTGGAAAACCGAGAGCCTATCCCAGAACCTCTCGAAGTAACATGAACGAGCACGCGAAGTGAAGGTAGCCTTGGAACAACACGGTGGACTTCTCCCATCGGATGCACAGC
>JACTNA010000028.1 GCA_014584315.1 Planctomycetota bacterium
AAAAAAAAAACGAACATGCCCGTTCGTGCGATGCCGGTGCGCAGCGAAGGTCTACCCCGTGCTGCCGGACGCACGGTACAATCGCGGGTGATGGAGCATCCTTCTCGCAATGCCGATGTCTGGTACGCGATCCGTGGAGAAGGACGCGGTCCGAGGGGAGGATTCACCCTTCTTGAGGCCATGGTGGTGGTCGTTGTCGCCGCCGTAGTAATTGGACTGCTCATTCCCGTGCTCACGTCGGCTCGCAGGGAGACTTGGTCGGTTGTCTGCCTTTCGCGCATCCGTGAGATGGGTAGTTTGATGGGCATGTACGCTCTATCGCACGATGACCGAGTGCCCTCGGCGCTCGACCCGAATGTTGCTGCCGCCGACCGCGGACTATGGCTTGATTACGTCAGCCAAGTGTACACGACCTTTCCCCGGCGGCCGTGGCTCGATTTCGCGGGCTTCGACCCCCTCAGCGAGACCCAGTACTGTCCGGGTAATCAGCTTTGGCCTCACGATCTGCCCACCCCCTCCGACTACAACTCGGACTTCGTGCTCAGCGCGTCCCTGTTCATGGAGGCCGCCTACGCAGATCCAAACCTGCCGGAAGAGGTGTGGCGGTCTCGCCTCGGAGCCAAGGTGCAGCGGATTGGCGCTGCCCACTATCCGTCTCAGAAGGCGGGCATCATGGAGTACTATGTGTGGCATGGGTGGACAGAGTCCCACGGTCCTTGGACAGATACTGTCCGCCTGACCTACTTCCGCGCCGAGCGACCCGGCTCCGTATGGTTCCTCGACGGGCATGCCCGACCGTTCCATGCCACGGAAGCACTGCCGTTCGTTGATCGCTACGACGTCTGGTACAGTTGGCCGCTGTCGACGACGGCGTGGGGAATTGCCGGTCGAGATCGGTGACGAGCTCTCTCGCTCGGGCGCCCAACGACGTGTTCGTGCGCGCGTTCCATCACCGCTCCCGGACCCCTTCTTGTTCCCTCTCGAGCGTTGAACGCCCTGTCCCTCGTTGCCTCCCTCCCCCTATTCGATATACTCCCCTCCGGAATCCCCCTGCGACCGAGTCTCAGTCGCCGGGGTATCATCCGTCGGCCGCCCCGCGCGGCCGCACCGGGAGGGTCTCGCAATGCAGCCTGAAGCCCCAGCCAGCGTGACGCTCGCCAGCCTCCTGCCGGGCCAGAGCGGGCTTGTCCGCGATACCGACGCCCTCTCCCCGGGCGACGCCGCCTATCTGCGTGCCCTTGGCATCCGCCCCCGCAGTCGCGTCCGGCTCTGCCGCCAGGGCGGGCCGTGCATCGTCGAGGTCGGGTGCGGGTGCGGCGGGCCGTGCTGCCGTGTCGCCCTGTCGCGGCACCTGGCCGTCCACATCATCGTCGAGCCGATGCCCGCCTGAGCCGGCGACCGGGGAGCCTCGCCGTGTCCGACGCCCCCGCGCCAACCGCCCTCCCCGCCGAGCCTGCCCGCGAGGTCCGCCCGATCCGTGTCGCCATCCTCGGCAACCCCAACACGGGCAAGACGACGCTCTTCAACCGCCTGTGCGGCGTGCGCCACAAGACGAGCAACTTCCCCGGCACGACCCAGGAGGCCCGGATCGGCTTCCCGCGGGGTCTGCCCGAGGGGAGCGAACTCATCGACCTGCCGGGCATCTACTCGCTCGAGCTCGACCAGTCCGAGGCCGCCATCTGCCGCGACGTGCTGGCGGGGCAACTCGCGCCGCGCGGCGAGTCGGTCGAGGCGCCGGACGCCGTGCTGGTCGTGACCGACGCGACGAACATGCCGCGCAACCTGATGCTGGTGGGGGAGGCGATCCGGCGTTGCCTGCCGACCGTGATCGCGATCAACATGGTGGACGCCTCGCGGCGCAAGGGCATCCACGCCGACGAGGGCGTGCTGACGGCGCGCCTCGGCGTCGAGGCCGTCCCGTGCAGCGCGCGAACGGGCGAGGGGCTCGACGCGCTGCTCGCCGCCCTGACTCGCGCCCGCATCCCCACCGAGTCCCCCCCCCCGAGCGAGGACGGCCTCGCCCTCTGGGCCGACGACCTCTACGCCCGGATGGCCGCCGGCTACGACCAGCCCCGCCCCGACACCTTCACCGACCGCCTCGACCGCGCCTTCACGCACCCGCTGCTCGGTCTCGGGGCGTTCGTGGGCGTCATGGCGGGGCTGTTCTTCGTGATCTTCTCGCTGGCCGCCTACCCGATGGGCTGGATCGAGAGCATCTTCTCGCGTCTGGGCGGGCTGGTCGGCGCGGTCCTGCCGCCGGGCGCGATCCACGACCTCGTGGCCGACGGCGTGGTCGCGGGCATCGGCGCGACCGTGGTCTTCCTGCCGCAGATCTGCCTGCTCTTCTTCCTCATCTCGCTGCTCGAGGACACGGGCTACCTCGCCCGCGCCGCGTTCGTGATGGACCGCGTGCTGCGCCCGTTCGGTTTGAACGGGCACGCTTTCGTGCCGCTGCTCTCGAGCCACGCCTGCGCCCTGCCGGGCATCATCGCCGCGAGGGCGGTGCCCGACCGGCGCGACCGCCTGGCCACCATGCTCACCGCGCCCTTCATGAGTTGCACGGCCCGCATCCCCGTGTACGTGCTGCTCACGGTCCTGCTCTTCCGCGACAGCCCGCTGCTGCAGGCCCTCGCGTTCACCGCGTGCTACGCCCTTGGCATCGCGGCGGGGCTGCTCAGCGCGCTCGTCGCGCGGCGCACCATCCTGCGCGGCCCGAGCCGACCGATGGCGCTCGAACTGCCGTCGTACCGCCTGCCCAGCCTGCGCACGGCGCTGCTTGCCGCGTGGGACCGCGGGCTTGTGTTCCTGAAGAAGGCCGGCACGATCATCCTGGCCATCTCGATCGTGCTCTGGTGGCTCGGCGCGTACCCGGGCACGGAGCCGCCGCCCGAGGCCGTCGAGATCCGCGAGCGGGCCGAGGCCGCCGGCGCGGACGCCGACGCGCTGCTCGCCGAGGCGGACGCGATCGAATCGCGGCACGCGACGCGACGCTCGTTCCTCGGGCGCATGGGCGAGGCCGCCGAGCCGGTCTTCCGCCCGCTGGGCTACGACCGCCAACTGACGGTGGGGGTGCTGGCGAGTTTCGCGGCCCGCGAGGTCTTCGTCGCCACGATGGCGATCCAGATCGCGGGCCGCGACGACGTCGAGGAGTCCGGCGTCTTCGAGGCGGTCGCCACCGCGACGCGCGACGACGGGCGCACGCCCATCTTCACGCGCGCCACCTGCTGGTCGCTGCTCGTCTACTACGTGCTGGCGATGCAGTGCCTGCCGACGCTCGCCGTCACCGCGAAGGAATCCGGGCACTGGAAGTGGGCGCTGCTGCAACTCGGCTGGATGTGGGGCCTGGCCTACGCGAGCGCGCTCGTGGTCTTCCAGTCCCTGCGTGCGGCGGGCGTCGCCTAGCGTTGCCCGTGCCCCTCGGCGACTGGCAGTTCTGGGCCGTCACGATCGTCGCGCTGGGCGCGCTGGCGTTCCTGCTGCGCCGCGCGCTGCCGCGCCTCGCGTGGTGGCGCGGGCGCCGCCCGCCGGGACGCCGCGCGACGCTCACGGTCGGCGGGCGGGCCGTCGATCGGTCGCGGGGCAAGGGCGCATGAGCATCCGCCGTGCGCGCGCCCGCCGGGCAAGCGGGGGCGTCGGGCGCAGGACACACGACAACCCCGACCCGGCCCCCGCTTGCGCGACGGGCGTCACGCCGCAGGACGCGAGAACAGCCGCGGCAACCGGCGCGAGCGCTGCCCGCCTCCCTCGTCGTGCAACAGCCGCACCGCCTGCGCGCCCGTCTCGGCGAGCACGAACCGGCGTGCAAGCCCCGTCGAGCGGATCAGCCGGCAGGCGTCCATCGGAAGCCCCGCCACCACCAGCCGTCCGCCCGACGCCTCGCACGCCTCGCCCAGCCGCGCCAGCACGGTGAGGCAACTCACCGACAGGCGCACCCCCGGGCGGAAACTCACCACCACGCGCCACGAGCACCGCTCCGCGAGGCTCCCCAGCTGACGCTCCATCCGCGTCGCGTGCATGTCGTGTACGTTCGCCTCGACCACCTCCGCGATCGCCCACCCCGGGCCTCGCGTCACGTCCAGCAGCCCGCCCGCATCGGCCGTCGCCCCGTTCAGCGATCGCGTCGTCATCGTCGTGGCGCTCCGCGTCAACCGCCCCCGCCAGGGCACGGCCGCACGCAAGAGATGCCAAACGCACAACGACGACGCCAGCCGCTCCGCACGATCGCCGGTGGCGGGGCGACGCTCTGGCGCGCCTGAACCGCCCGCGCAGCCTGGCACACCCGCCGGTTATCGGAACGCCCGCGATGCTCCCCTCACGGCCCCAGCAGCCGCCCGGCCCAGGCCCGCAGGTCGGGCCTGTCGATGCCGTCCGCGGCGGCCTCGTCGATCCAGGCCAGGTGCGACTCCCTCGGCGCGCCCGCCGCCAGGGCCGTGATGACGAGCGCGAGACGCGGATCGGGATCGCCCTCGGCGCGGGGGGCGCGCAGGTACACGTCCGCGAACCGCGCCGCCCCCGCGTCGTCGCCCCGCAGCAGCGCTGCCGCGTAGTGCCGGCACGACTCGTCCGCGATCAGCCGACGACGAAGGACCCGGAGTTCCTCCCATTGATCGGCCGGCGCGGTGTGCGGCCGCTTCGCCCCGAGCAGCCCGACCTGCCGCGTCAGCCACGCGTGCGCGTCCGGGCGCAGCTCCTCCAGCCCGCTCCAGCGACCGCGCGACGTGACGAGGTCGATCTCCGCCCGCTCGACGACCGAGTAGACGGATGCCTCCAGGTCCGCGCCCGTGTCGTCCTGCAACTGCAGGATCGCAAAGTACTCGAACAGGTCAGGCTCCCTGTGCCCCGCTTCGGCCAGCAGGAACAGGTCGTGCATGTCCGATCCGTCAAACCACGGCGCGAGCCGGTCCTGCGCACGGTACATCGCCGCGAACCGCTCCATCGCCGGCCCGCCTCGGACGGCGAGCGAGCGCATCTCGTCGATCGCCACGATCCGGATCGCGCTGGCCGCCTGAGGATCGAACGACCGCCCACGCTCCCAGAGCCACGTGTACAGCCCGATCGCCTCCGCCGTCCCGCCCAGCGCGACGCGCTCCCGCGCCTCGATCCATCGCCCGACCACGAGCGCCGGCGCCGCGCCCTGCTCATCCGCCACCGCGAGCACGCGCTCACTTCCCTCGTCGTGGAACGTTCGGATGGCCGGACGAGCCGGCGGCGGATTCTTCGTCGTATGCAGGAGATGCCACGCCGGGTCCGTCGATTCCAGCGACGAGAGGCCCAGGTCGGCGGTCAGCAGGATCCGCAGGGGCTTGATGTAGAACATCCCTGGGTCGTAGTCCCCGATGATCGGAATCGGGCCTTTCTGGAACCGATGGTCCGGCACGGTCCGGAACAGCGTGCCGTCCTTGAAGATCAGCACCACCGGATCCTCGCTGATCGGCCTGCCTGACGTCGGGTTGCGCGCGATGACCCGTGTGATCTGCGCCCACTCCGCCGGATGCTCCACCTGATCGACCTTGATGGTGATCGCGTGCCACTCCAGCCACGCCCGCAGCGTCGGGCTGCGCCATGTGAACCTCTCCATCTTGTCGAACGGGTTCTCGCCGGAGTTCGTGTTAATCGTCGTCCCCGGGGCGAGCGTTACTCCGCCCGGCTGTGGGGAGTCGTGCCCGCGCGGATACACCACGAGAAACTTGTACTGCGCCTTGCTCTGTTCCAGTGCCTCCGCCAGCGACAGGTCAGAAAAAGGCCCGTCCCTTCCTTGCCCGGTCGCCGGCGCGGCCGCGGCCCCCAGCGCGACTACAGCAGCGACAACGCTCCGCCCCCAAACCCCGAGGCCCCGTGCTCGCTTCATGGCCGCCTCCCGTCTGCGGTTCGCGGCCGGTCGGTGGTCGGTTCCGGTGTGCTTCACCCGTTCCCGCGCAGGCGGGCCGTGTGCCGTTGCATGGCTCGGATCGTCGCGTCGGAGACGTGGTGCTCGATGCCTTCGGCGTCGATCTCGGCCTGGTCGGGCTTCACGCCCAGCGCGACCAGGAACTCCAGCACCACCTCGTGCCGCCGGCGCGCCGCCGCGGCCATGCGCCGCCCGTCGGGCGTCAGCGTCACCGGCTTGTACGGCTCGGTCTCGACCAGCCCGCACTCCTGCAGGCGCCCCAGGATGCGCGAGACCGTCACGTGGCTCACGCCCATCATGAGGGCGAGGTCGCGCACCCGCGCCTCGCCGTGCTGCTCGACGAGTTGCATGATCGCCTCGGTGTAGTCCTCGGCCGTCTCGTCGCGGTGCGCGGACCGCGTCGAGCGGAACCGCTCCGCGTCGCCGCGCTCCGGCCTGCTTCCCTTCGCCGCCATCGCGCCCAGAATAGCAGCACGCCAACCGGGGCGGGGCCTTTCAGGCCCCGTCGGCGCACCACTTCGCCCGGATGTCCTCGGCGCGCACGCCGCGCACCAGCACGGTCTTCTCCGCGCTCGCGTGCCCCGAAACGACCTCGACCGCCGACGCCCGCACGCCCAGTTCGCGCGCGATCAGGTCGCACACCGCCCGGTTCGCCCGCCCCCCCTCGGGCGGGGCGGCCACCCGCACTTTCAGGCGATCCCCGAGCCGCCCGGCGACGGCGTCCCGCTTCGCGCCCGGCACGACCTTCACGGCCAGAAGCACGCCGGCGTCACCTTCGTCCACAATGCGGATCATCCCGGTTCGCTCCGAACGGGCGATAACGTCATCCCGAGGGCTTGATCGACCACGCTGCGGCGCCGATAATGCCATCAGCCTCGTCACGGGCGAACGTCGGCTTCAAGCCGTGTACTCGGGCGGCAAGTCCGCCTGAGTCTAGCCCGTGAGAGGCTTTCTCTTTTCCAGCGTCAACGGGTTCGCCACGCTGTACCACTCGCCGTACGCGCGTCGCCTCGTATCGTCGATGTCCATGACCAGCCGATACCCGTCACGGAGGAGGTTGAAGTACCGGTCTTCGTTCCGCTCGTAGAGCCGCTGAAGCGCCCACAGGTAGTAGTCCACGACCTGAAGCCCCGCCTCCTCGTGCGGGAACGCGGAACGAATCAGCGTGGGTCGATCGCTCGGGATACCCCACCTGCGGCTGAAGTTGCGCTTCGCGCGCACGATCGTGCGCTCCAGCGCATCGGCGCGATCGGACTTTCCCCGACGGGCGAAGACGATCCGATTCTCGTCCGCCTTGTGGAGCAGGTTCTTGAGCAGTCTAGACGAGAGCGAGTCGTAGACCTCGTCCGCGCTTAGCTTGCGCCCCAGCCTGTCGTGCATCATCCTCGCCTGAGCGACGAGCGCGTCCTTCCTCCGGACGACGACCTGCACCTTCGCGCCCAGTGAGGGGAGCAGGCGAAAGACCTCGCGTCGCACTTCAGCAACATCATCCTTGGCGTGGAACGCCCGGGCCGTCTTGCCCGCTCCCGGCCGCATGGACGGAACCCCGCGAAAGTAGGGATCGTCGAGAAGCGACCGGCGCAGAGCGTCGAGCGCCGCGCTCGCGTGGGCCGGGTCCGGCACATGTGCGACACCGACCATGAACGCCCTCGAGACACCCTCGTTCCCGACGATCACGCGTCCTTTCGCGTCGAACAGCGTCAGGTCGCCGGCTTCGTCGACGTAGTAATGGCGGACGACACCAGGCGATCCTGCGCTCACTTCGCCTCGCTTCATCGTTCGTCGGCCGACCGCCGCTTCCCCTTCAGCCCTTGCCTCGGCGGGTGGAACGCCGTGCTGGTGGGGGCCGACGCCGTGCCCTTGCGCACCATCCCCGCGCGGATGCGCTCGACCGCCCGCTCCGCGTTCGCCCGGCTGTACTCGACGCCGATGAACCGCCGACCGTGCGCGCACGCCACCACGCCCGTCGTCCCGCTGCCGGTGAACGGGTCGAGCACGAGGTCGCCCTTCTCGGAGCACGCGAGGATGACGCGCTCGAGGTACACCTCCGGCAACTGGTTGTCGTGCCCCGCGCGCCGCTCCTTGTTGTTGCCCTGCACACGCCCCCAGTACCGCCCGTACCACACGTCCATCGGCACGCGCAGCCCCGCCGGCATCCCGTCGCGCTTGCTCTCCGTGCGCGGGTCGCCGTAGATCGCGCGCCGGTCCGACACCTCTAGCACGCGCTCGGGCCTCCACACCCGCGTAAACGGGTCGCGGCTGAAGTACAGGGCGTGGACCTTCGAGTTGATGAACCGCTGCGAGGTGTTCTGCCCGAAGCGGTAGTGCCAGATGCACCAGTTCACCATGTGCATCCCGCGCTGCTTCAGGTGCACGACGATCTCGGCCGCCCAGTCGTCCGGGATGTTCACCCACAGCGAGCCGTTCGTCGCCAGCGCGCCCACGCACAGGTCGAGCCACTGGTACGTGAAGTCGAGGTACTCCTTGTCCGGCATCGCGTCGTGCCACTGGTCGTAGGCCCGGTTCCAGTTGAAGGGCGGGTCCGCGAAGACCAGCCGGACCTCGCGGTTCCTCACCTCCGGGAGCGTCGGCAGCACGTCGCGGCAGTCGCCCACCCACACCCGAGCGTCGCCGCGCCCGCCCTTCGCGGCAACGGCGAGCGGCTTCGTCCGCTTCGGTTCGGCCTGTGTTCGTGGCAGCGTCGTCATGGGCGGCCGTAGCGTAGCGGCCCGCGCGCGCCGGCGCAACCGCGCCGCGCCGCTCACCCGATCCGCCGCATCAGCCCCATGCCGTAGTTCAGCGGCGAGAGGTACAACTCGACCTGTTCGTACCGGCCCTGCCCGATCGTGTCCGCGTGGTCGAGGATGTGCCGCGGCCCCATGTGCCCGCCGCACTGCTCCGGGAAGGTGTCGTGCAGCAGCACGTACCCGCCCGTGTTCAGCACGGGCTCGACCGCGTGGAAGTCCGCCGTCGCGCCGGGCACCGAGTGGTCGCCGTCGATGAACGCGAAATCGACGCCTCCGAGGCGCGCCAGGTCGTCGCGCGCCGTGGGCAGCGTCTCCCAACTCAGCCCCTTGTGGAACCGCACGAAGTCGATCAGCCCGGCCTTCTCAAGCCGCTCCTTCACGAACTCGAGCCGTCCTTCGAGCATCTCGGCGTCGCGCCACGGCCCCTTGTGGATCGGCCCAAAGTCGTCGAAGCAGTGGATCTCCGCGCCGTCCGGCGTGCCCGCGCCCGGCGTCCGTCCCGCTTCCCGCAGCGCGGCCGCCATCCAGTGCGTGCTCACCGAGCAGAACGACCCGACCTCGACGATCACCCGCGGCTGCAGGTTGCGGATCAGCCCGTGCAGCATCAGCCCCGCCTCCGGGCTGAGCGACGCCGGGAACGCGATCGGCATCGCGTACAACTCCTTCAGCGCCTGGAGCCAGCGCACGCCCGGGTTGTCCAACCACGCCGGGAACGCCCAGCGCGTCGGGTGCGGCCCGTCGTTGCGCGGAAAGAACCGCAACTGGTCGCGCGGCAGTGGTCCCCCCCCCGCGGTCGTGTCCGGTGTCGCCGCCGCGTCCGCGGGCCTGCTGCGCTTGAGCGTGAACATCGGGCGAATCCTCCCGGCCTCCGTGCCCCGGTCCCATCGTAGCGTCCGCCGCTCACGCCAGCGGGTCGTGCAGCGGCGTGGGGTCGCCGTGCGCCGCGACCCGCTTGCCGACGAGCCGCACCACCACCCACGTCAGGCGACGCCGCAGGTCGTCGGACGCCGACGGGAACGCGGACGCGACCGCGGACTCGAATACGCCCTGCACCATCCGCATGGGCATGGGCGAACCGACGCCCGCCGGCTCGATCAGCAGCGACGCGATCATCCTCGCCATCGGCCTCAGGCGCCTGCCGGGCGATCGCCGAACCGCGACGCAGTCCACGACCGCGACCGACACCCGCCCTCCGTCCACGCCCGACACGATCAGGTTCGAGGGCTTGTGGTCGCGGTTGAACAGCCCCGCCCGCACGATCAGGCCGACCTGCTCGCCCACCGCGCCGGCCAGCGTGTCGCCCTCGCGCTCGCTCATCGTCCCGTCGGCCAGGTGCGCCAGCAGCGTGGCGCCTTCGACCCGCTCCATCACGAGCGCGACGACGGGCGCACCGTCCAGCCGCGCCGTCGTCAGCAGCAGCGGCTTGGCCGTCGTCACGCCCACCCGCGCCAGCCGTTCCGCGCCCCGCCAGTGCCGGTGCCCGCGCGTCGTGCCGGTGAGCGCCTGGACCCGTCGGCGCACGCCCGTCAGGGGCCAGGCCTTGACGATCACGCCAGCGCCGCCGACCTCCGCGGCGAGGACGCGCCCGCCCTCGTGCTCCTTGAGCGTGCGCGCCGTGCGCGCCCACGCCCCCCCCGAGAGCCGCTCGGCCCAGCCGCCGGCGTCCCGCAACGTCCTGCCGGTCACGAAGTCCATCGGCGAAGACGGTAGGGGGTTCGAGGCCGGGACGGGCGATCTCACGATCGCTACAATCTCTCGAGATCGCGCATGACCGACTCGCCTCATCATCCCGATCGCGTCGACCGCACCGCAGTGTCGATCGCGTCGCTCCACGACCCTCCCGATGACGCGGCTTTCTGGCGCACTCGGACCGTGCAAGACCGCCTGCGAGGCATCGAGACTCTTCGGTGGATGAACCATGGCCACCCCGCCACTTCCGCACGACTTCAGCGAGTTCTTGAAGTTGCTGAACGAGAGCGGGGTTAGGTACCTTGTCGTCGGCGGCCACGCCGTCGGCACGCACGGGTACGTCCGCTACACCGGCGATCTCGACGTCTGGGTCGCCATCGATTCGTCCAACGCGAAGCGCCTGCTCGAAGCCCTCAGGAAGTTCGGGTTCGACCAGCCGTCGTTGACGACGGAGTTGTTCACGCGGGATCATCAGATCGTCCGGATGGGCGTGCCTCCGATGCGCATCGAGGTCCACACCAGCCTTTCGGGCGTCGAGTTCGAGGCCTGCTACGCCAGGCGGCAAACCGTCTGCGTCGAGGGCGTGGAGATGCCGGTGATCGGACTGGAGGACCTGCGGGCCAACAAGGCCGCCGCCGGCCGGACCAAAGATAAACTGGACCTCGAGAACCTGCCGGACTGACGAACGATCGCCGCGCCCACCCTTGTGTCGCCGCCCGATTGACAACCGCCCCCCCGCGCCCGACCATCCGCACGGATGACCCTCTCCGTCGTCATTGTCTGCCGCGACAACGAGGCCACCATCGGCCGAACGCTCGCCAGCGTCGCCAGCCTGGCGACCGAGATCGTCGCCCTGGATTCCGGCTCCGCCGACGGCACCATCCCGCTCCTCGAACGCGAGGGCGCGCGCGTCGAGCGCGTCCAGTGGCAGGGCCACGTCGCCACCAAGCAACTCGCCCTCCGCGCCGCCTCGTGCGAGTGGGTTCTCAGCATCGACAGCGACGAGTCCGTCGAGCCGGACCTGGCCGAGTCGTTGCGCGCCTTCCTCGCCTCGCCCGATCCGGGCGCGGTCGCCGCCCGCGTGAACCGCAAGGTCTGGTTCGCGGGGCGGTTCCTCGAGCACGCCTGGCAGCCCGAGTGGCGGCTCCGGCTCGTCCGCCGCGACGACGCCGAGGCAGGACGCGCGAAGTGGGGGGGGGTCAACCCGCACGACAAACTGGAGGTCGAGACCGGCCCCGGGCGCGGCGTGGTGGACCTGGCCGGCACGCTCCGCCACGACTCCTTCACCGACATGGCCGACCACCTCGCCAACCAGGTCCGGCACGCCCGCGTCGCCGCGGAGAGCCTGCACGCCCTCGGGCGTCGCGGCAGTGTCTGGCGGCTCGCCACCTCCCCCCCCGCGGCCTTCCTGAAGCAGGTCGTGCTCAAGGCCGCCTGGCGCGACGGCTGGCGGGGCTGGGCCGCCGCGGGCTCCACCGCCGCCTCCACCCTGATGAAGCACATCCTGCTCCTCGAACGGTCCGGAAGGGCCTCCGAGGGTCCACCCCCGCCCCGTGCCTAGACTTCCGTGACCCGACGAGCGGGCTGGCGATGCCGGAGTGGCGTTGCACCGCGTCTCGGGCCGATGTTCAGAGGCACGCCGCGCTTCTGTCCGAACCGTCTGCGGCGGATGGCGAGCGTTCTCATCCCCACGCCGGGGCTGCCAACGCCTGTCATCCGCCGTGGGCCGGACGAACCCGTCGCGGCCACGGAGACCCCATGACGCAGATGATGATGCCGGAAGCCGGCGCAGACCCGGACCACACCCAGACCACACCCAGCGCCCAGCCCGCCGACGGATCGTCGGAGGGCGGCAAGCCCCGTCGGCGACGCCGGCGCCGCGGCAAGGGCCGCTCCGGCGCGCCGGGCGACAACCGCGAACGCACCGACGGCGTCGCCCCCCCCTCGCGTCCCGCGCCCGCGCGTCAGCGCGGCCTCGGCGCGGACGTCTCGAACCCCGAGGTCTTCGACCAGGGCACGTCCTTCGACACGCTCGGGCTGAGCGAGCCGGTGCTGCGCGGCCTGCACGAGGCGGGCTTCCAGCGGCCCACCTACATCCAGGCGAAACTCATCCCGGCCGTGCTCACGGGGCGCGACGTGCTGGGGCAGGCCAAGACCGGCACGGGCAAGACCGCCGCGTTCGGCCTCCCGCTGCTGCACATGGTCAAGAAGGGCGCGGCCTTCAGCGCGCTCGTCCTCGCCCCCACGCGCGAACTCGCCGTGCAGATCACCGAGGAGATCAACCACCTCGGCCGCCACACCGGCCTCACGGCCGTCACCGTCTACGGCGGGCAGCGCATCCAGACCCAGGTGGACAAGCTCAACCGCGGCCCCGAGATCATCGTCGGCACGCCGGGGCGCATCTTCGACATGGTCGATCGCGGGCACCTGCACTTCAAGAACGTCCGCTTCGCCGTGCTCGACGAGGTGGACCGCATGCTCGACATCGGCTTCCGCGAGGACATCCGGCGCATCCTCTCCCGGTGCCCGGCCGAGCGGCAGACCGTCGTCGTCAGCGCGACCATCAGCCGCGACATCGAGGACCTCGCCCGCCGCTACATGCGCAACCCCGAGAAGATCGTCACGACCGCCGGCTCGCTCACGGCCAGCATGGTCGAGCAGCACTACCTCGCCGTCGCCCCGTGGGACAAGAAGAAACTCCTGCTGCACCTGCTCAAGCACGAGGAGCCGGCCCTCACGCTGGTCTTCTGCCGCCTCAAGCGCACCGTGGACGAACTCGCCCGGTACCTCAACGCCAAGGGCGTCGAGACCCACGCCATGCACGGCGACATGAGCCAGAGCAAGCGCACCGCCACCATGCGCAAGTTCAAGGAGGGCGAACTCGCCGTCCTCATCGCCAGCGACCTCGCCAGCCGGGGCATCGACGTCGACGGGATCAGCCACGTCGTGAACTACGACCTCCCCGAAGACCCCGACCTCTACGTCCACCGCATCGGACGCACCGCCCGCGCCGGACGCAAGGGCGTCGCGTGGGCCTTCGTGACGCCCGAGCAGGGGAAACTGCTCACGCAGATCGAGCGCCTCGTCAACGCCGAAATCCCGCGCATGGACTACCCCGACTTCACGCCCACGCCGAAGCCCGACACCTGGCGTCCCGAACCGACCGGCGGCCGCCCGCCCGTCGAGATCGTCGGCGTGCCCGACAAGGCGCGCAACCGCCTCGCCGCGCCGGAAGGGCCGCAACTCCCGGAGGACCCGGCGAAACTCGCCGCCAAGTTCCCCGGGGGCGTCGTGCCGACGAAGCTCCCGCCCAAGACCCTGCGCGGGCGCGTGCCCACGCGGCGGGGCGGGTGAGCCTCGCCGTTATCCGCCCAGCCGGGACGACCCGCCCTGCGCCGTCCCCAGGCCCGTCACGCCGACGGCCCCGGTCAGCCCGCGCGGGCTCACGATCACGCCGATCCCCGCTTCGTCGGTGATCTTGTTGTAACTGAACGCCACGCCGAGGGTGAGGTTCGGGAAGTCCCGCGTCACTGTCGCCGAGAACCGCTCGAAGTCACCGGCGTCGGTGTCGTAGTTGGCGCTCAGGCCCGCGCGGTACTTGGAGGTGAGCGCGTAGTTGGCGCCGAACGAGACGACGGTCGAGTCCATCGCGTTCACGAAGTTCGTCGAGACGTAGGTGCGGAAGTCCGGCGTGTGGTCCACCACCAGCCCCGCCGACGAGTACGAGGGCTGGCTCTTCTCGAAGTCGTACACCATCCGCCCCACGATCCCCACCGCGTCCGTCGCCTGCCAGAGCGCCTCGGCGTTGATGAACTCGCCGGGATTGGAGAGTTCGGGGCGGTCCTCGAACCACCGCCCGATCGGCGACTCGGGGTCCGTGTCCGCCGACGACCAGACGTACTCCGTCCGCAGCGTCAGCACGTCCACGGTGCGCCAGCGGCCCGGCCCGCCGCGCTTCGTCTGCCAGGCCTGGTCGATCCCGGCGCGGATCATCGTGCCCTCGGCGATCGACTCGACCGAGTCGTCGTAGACCGGCAGGTTCACGCGGTCCACGTTCGTGAACCCGTGCCACACCGTCACGCCAGGCTCGATCACGTGGCGCACGCGGTGCAGGTCGAAGAGGCGGCTGTCCACCGAGTCGTCCACGCGGTGGATGGTCGTCGAGAACCGCACGCCCGCGCCGCCCCACAGACGCGCGTTGTCCGCCTCCTCCGGCGAGTAGCCCGTGAAGTCCGTGTCCCGCGCCGTCCCCCGCGCCACGACGAACGGGCTGACGCTGATCGGCCCGGCCGCCAGTTGCATCGAGAACTCGTTGCGGGTGTCCGCGCGGACGATCGGCGCTTCGTGCAGTCCCTCCCCGCGCAGGCGGTCCGCGATCGAGTCCACGGGGTCGATCCCGAACGCCGCCTCGGACGTGCGGCGCACGCGGTACCCCGTCTCGCGCGCCTCGGGGTCGTGGAAGTTCAGCGCGAGTTGCCCGACGCGGTGCTCGCCGTGGTACGTGAACAGCCCCGGGTACTCGTCCGGCGAGAGGTCCAGGCCGACGACCGAGTACACCGCCTCGGGCAGTTTGTCGACGCTGTACCCCTGGCTCGAGAGCAGGTAGTCGTTGGTGATGAAGTCGTTGAGGTCCGCCTTCGCCTCGAGTTGCAGCAGCGTGTGGTCGTCGCGGCGGGCGAGGTGCCCGCGCGTCGTCACCTCGCGCCGCCGCTCCGTGATCCCCTGGAACAGCGCGGGCGCCAGCCTCGGGTCCGAGATGTACGACCCCTCCAGCGTCAGCGTCCACAGGTCGTTCACGCGCCAGCGGTGGTCGGCCAGCACGATCCCCCGCGTCCCGCCCTCGCGCGACAGCCGCGGCCCCGGCTTCATCACGTCCGTCCCCGAGTCGTCGAAGAGCATGTACGCGAACAGGTTCCCCTCGTGGTCGCGCCGGCGGATCGCGGCCTCCGCGCCCACCGCGAACCCCCGCTCGTTGTAGTAGTCCGCGAGCAGTTCCGTGCTCACCCCGTCCGGGGCGCGCAGCCCGAAGAGGCTCCACGCGTCCCACGCCGTCTTCCACGCCGGGCCCGTCCGCGACGACGACTCGAACGCCGCGTTCCGCAGCGGGATCGCGTTCGGATCGCCCACGAACCGCGGCCAGTACAGGAACGGCACGCCCGCCCCGCGCAGCGTCAGGTCGCGCGCGTCCACCAGGTGCCCGCTCGTCCCGTCGCCGCGCCCGTACTGCGTGACCGACACCGATCCCGCGCCGATCGAGAAGTGCGGGCGCGAAAAGCGCGTGTTCGCCAGCGTCGCGCGCTCGGCCACGAACTGCCGCTCACCCTCCTGCCGGATCGACGACGCCCGCACGTACAGCGGGATGCGCCGCCGCGCGTCGTACGACCACAGCACCGCGTCCGCCACCAGCCCCCGGTCCTCGCGCACGTCGTAGTAGATCCGCGGCCCGCGCAGCGTGTACGTCCCGTCCGACGCGATCGCGTCCCCCTCGAGGTACACGCCCAGCACGTCCTCCGCCGACAGACGAGACAGGTCCGCCGCCCCCCCCGGCGACAGGAAGACCACCGCCCGCTCGCCGGTCAACTGCATCGTCCGCTGCGAGCGCGGCTGCCAGTACTGCACGCGCACGCCCCCGGTCAGCAGCACCGCCCGTTCGTCATCCCCCGGCACCAGCACGATCTGCCCCGCCGAGAACGTGAAGACGCCGTCGGACGGGAAGATCCGCGTCGGCGGCGGCTCCGGCTCGACCACGCGGCCGCCGGGCGAGGGGAGCGTCCCGTCCGCGACGCCCTCGGTCGGCTCGTCCTCGGGCGGGGGCGTGTCGCGATCATCGGGGGCGCGCACGACCTCGACGGGCGGCGGTGGGGGGGGGGTGGGATCGCGCGCGGGCGGCGCTTCGACACGATCCGGCTCCGCGCGCGCCGGGGGCCGCTCCACGAACGGTCGATCGGGCCGCCAGCGGCGCTCGACCCGCACGGGAGGCTCGGGCGGCGAGACGATCGCGCGCAGGTACTCGGCGAGTTCGGCCTCGGCCTCGTCGATGAAGGCGTCGCGCGGGCGACCCTCCTCGGCCAGGTCCGCGTGCAGACGCACCGGCTCCTCGGTCGCCACCACGCCCTGCACCGACAGCCGCTCCGCGCTGACGGTGACGGCCGCGTCCGCCGCCCCGCCCCCGACCCGGTCGAAATACACGAACACCTGATGCACCGTCGCCCCCGGCGGGGCGTCGTCGGCCTCGTGCGCTTCGAGCCTTCGCATCCACACCACCGCCCGCTTCGCGTTGAACCGGTGCAGCCCGAGCGTGACGACGACATCGCCGTCGAGCAGCATCCGACGCACGGGCGGCGCGACGCTCCCGTCCGGCCGCCGTGCGCCCGGCTCGGCCCAGACGCGCGCCGTTCGTGCGGCGAACTCGACCCGGCCGCGAACCGCCCCCGCGGGCAGACGCATGGAGCCGAAGTCCCGCGCCGCGATCGCCTCCGGCTGGCGCACGGGGGTGCCGCCCGGAGCGGGCGCGGCGGGCAGGCCGAGCGCGACGACGCCACCGACGATCGGCGGAGCCAGCCAGCGGCGCGCGGGATGTCGAAACCGCCGGGGCATACGGCCGCTCGTGGGTTGCACGCGGGCCCGGCCACCACGGCCCGGACCCGGAGCGAGCGGATGCTAACCGGGGATCGGCGTGGCCACAAGTCGGCCGACGCCGGCGCTCGTCAGACCGCCGACTCGGTCACCCGCAGGACCTCCTGCACGGTGGTCAGGCCCTTGGCGACCTTGGCCATGCCGTCGTCCCGCAGCGAGACCATGCCCCGTTCGAGGCACATGCGTCGGAACTCGGAGACGTTCGGGTTCCGTGCGATCACGTCCCGCAACTGGTCGTCCACGACGAGCAACTCGTACACGCCCACGCGCCCCGCGTAGCCCGTGTTCCGGCAGCGGTCGCACCCGTGGGCCGCCCAGACGGAGTCGGCGTTCAGCCCCATCATGGTCAGGTACTCGGCCATCTCCCCGTCCGGCGGTTCCTGCGCCTTGCACTGCGTGCAGAGCCGGCGCACCAGGCGCTGGGCGAGCACCGCGTTCACCGCCGCCCCGACCAGGAACGGCTCGATGCCGATGTTCACGAGGCGCGTGATCGAACTCGGCGCGTCGTTGGTGTGCAGCGTCGAGAGCACCAGGTGCCCGGTCAGGGCGGCCTGCACGGCGACGTGGGCCGTCTCCTGGTCGCGGATCTCGCCCACCATGATGACGTCCGGGTCCTGGCGCAGCAGGGCGCGGAGCGCGCGCGCGAACGACATCCCGATCCGGTCGTGCGTCTGCGTCTGCGTGATGCCCTCGAGGTGGTACTCGATGGGGTCCTCGACCGTGGAGATGTTCAGTTTGTTCTTGTCCAGTTGCCGGAGCGAGGAGTAGAGCGTCGTCGTCTTGCCCGAGCCGGTCGGGCCGGTCACCAGGACGATCCCGTGGGGCGCGTTCACCTGCCGCCGCCACAGTTCCAGCGTGTTCTCGGCGAAGCCGAGGTCCTCCATCTGCACGTTGATCGACCGCGTGTCCAGCAGGCGCATCACCGTCTTCTCGCCCGCGGGCGTCGGGATGGTGGACATGCGCAGGTCGAGTTTCCGCCCCTGCACGGTGCACCGGATGCGCCCGTCCTGCGGCAGGCGGCGCTCGGAGATGTCCAGGTTCGCCATGATCTTCAGGCGGCTCGTGATCGCGGCCGACATGGAGACGGGGGGGTTCATCATCTCGAAGAGCACGCCGTCGATGCGGAACCGGACCTTGAGTTTCTTCTCCGACGGCTCGACGTGGATGTCGCTCGCCCCCTCCTTCACCGCCGTCTGGATGATGTAGTTCACGTAGCGGATGACCGGGCTTTCGCCCGCCTGCTGCTCGAGATCGACCTCGTTGGCCTGCTTGGCGGCGTCGACCTCCACGTCCGACTCGTCCACGTCCTCGAGGATGGCGGACAGGTCCGGCTCGGGCTGGTCGGACTGGCCGATGATCTCGAGCGCGGCCCGCACCTCGAACGCCGTCACGATGACCAGTTTCACCGAGTGCACGCCCAGCCGCGAGCGGATCTCGTCGAGCAGGAACACGTCGTCCGGTCGCGTGGCGCCGATGACGACGCGCGTCCCCTCGGTGCGCAGCGGCACGACGAGGTGCTGCTTGCAGAACTCCCCCCCGAGCCGCTGGAGGAGCCGCCCGTCGAACCCGCCGTCCAGCCCACGGTCCAGGTCGATCCGCTCGAACGGGACGCCCGCGAGTTCCGCGATGGCCCGCTGCACCTCCGCCTCGTCCACGCCCTGCTCGATGAGCACGTCGGCGAGCCGACGCCCCGGCGACTGGCGGATCACCTGCTCGGCGGAGGTGAGACGCTCCCGCTTCACCACGCCCCGAGCGATCAGCAGGTCGCCCAGGCCGCGCGACTCGTCGAGCGACGGCTCGTCGTCGGGCGAGTAGAGGTCGGTCATCGCCGCGTCGTCGCGCGCGGGCGGCTCCGACCGCGCCGGCTCGGCTGCGAGTTCGTTCAGCAGGTCGTCGGCGCGGCGCTTCGCCATCGGGCCTCCTCGCGTCCGGCGTTCAGTTGCGGCGCGGCGCGGCGCGCGGCGGCGTGCGCGGCTGCGACGAGGGCGTGCCGAACTCGAGGACGAACTCGGTGCCCTCCGCGACGAGCACGACCTTCCGGCCCTCGATCAGCGTGACCTTGAACCCCCCTTCGAGCGTGTCGCCCACGCGCACCAGCTTGCCGCTGATGCGGGCGATCGGCATCGTGCCGCCCATGATGCCCTGCAGCTCGAACCGCCCGAACGCGGCCTGCAACTCGCGCGCGCGACGCTCGCGCTCGAGGCGCTGCTCTTCCTCCAGTTTCGCCTGGCGTGCGGCCTCGGCCCGGGCCTGCGCCTCGGGGTCGTCGGCCACGACCGGCGTGCCCGCCTCGGTGCGCAGGCGGAACGGGTCCTTGTCGATCACCTCCGCGGGCACCTGCACCGCCCGCTTGCTCCGCTCCAGGTCCGCGAGCAGGCGCGGCGAGACCTCCGTGCCGCCCGACGCGCCGGGCTTGAAGTCCAGCACCAGCCCCGCGAGCGCTGCGCCCGGCCCCATCCCGATCGCGCGCATCGCGAAGATGCCCGCCGCCGCGCCGAGCAGCACCAGCGCGGCGACCACCACGCGGCGCGGCCCGCGCTTGGCGGTCGCGTCGAAGGGGTCTTCCTCGCCGGGCGAACCCTCGGAGAGCATCGACACGCCGAGCGGCATGAGGGGGGCGTCTTCCGGGGTCGCCTCGGGGGCGTCGTGCTCGGCTTCGCGTTGGCTCACTTGCGCTCCTCCTGGAAGAAGATGCTCAGCGTGAACGAGATCGTCACTTTCCCGTCGTCGCGGGCGGACCGCCGGAGGTGGAAGTCGGAGATGCGCGTGATGCGGGGCAGCCGCTCGAGCCGCTGCAGGAACTCGTAGTACCCGCGGAAGTCCCCGCCCGACTGCACCTCGATCGGCTGCTCCCAGTACGTGGCGGCCTCGATGGGCTTGCCCGACTTGAGCGCGGGCACGTCCAGCCCGGACTCCACCGCCAGGTCCGAGATCTGCCGGACGATGTGGTCCAGTTCCTTGTTGGTCGGCAGCCGCGCCTCGATCTCCTCGATCGACGACGCGATCTGCGCGTTCGCCCGCTCGAGGTCCGCGTTGCGCGACGTCTCCTGCTCCAGTTTGCGGAGCGTCTCCCGCTTCAGCCCGATCTCCTGCACCGCCGACGCGATCTCCGCGTTCTGCGGGCGGAAGACGAAGAACCACGCCGCCAGCGGGATCGCCAGCACGAGCGCGAGCAGGGCGAACTCACGGATGCCTAACCGCATGGGTCACTCTCCCTCCGGCGACGCCGCCGACGCCTGCGGCACACGCGCCGGCGCGACCATCGCCTCCAACTCGACCTCCCGCGCGTTCCCCACCTGACGCGGGTCCGCGTCGTCGCGCAGCCGCGCCACGATCTCGAACCGGCGGAGGTCCAGCGTGTCCAGCGTCGTCTGCGCGATGTAGAGCAGTTCCACGTTGCTCAGCAGCGGAGACTGCTGCAGCAGGCGCAGGTAGTCCGCCACCTGGTTGTTGTCCGACGCCACGCCCACGATCGTCAGCGAGTACTCGAACCGCGGCGGCTCCACCTTCGGCGGCTCGGTCGGCTTCGTCGGGGCGGCCACGCCCGGCTTGCTCAGCGAACGCGACGCCGCGGGCTTCGCCTTCGGGTCCGGCGGGGGCGCGGCCATCTTGATCCGCTTCGACTGCAACTTCACCTCCAGCAGCGTCACGCCGCGGGGCAGCGCGGTCACCATCTCCGCCAGCAGCACCGACCGCGGCACCGGCTCGAGCAGCGCGGTCGTGATCCGCGCCTTGTCCAGCATCTGCGTCCGCTGCGCCTCCAGGCTCTTGAGTTGCTCCAGTTTCACCGCCGCCTGCTCGTACTGCGCGTTGATCGCCCGCTGGTCCGAGCGCACGGACGACCAGCGCTGGTTCGTCACGAGGAACGCGCCCACCACGCCCAGCATCACCGTGAAGAACAGCGCCAGCGTCAGCGCATAGAACCGTCCCTCGGTCTTGCGCTCGACGTACTCGGCGGGCAGGAAGCCCCGTGATCCGGCGTCCGGTCGCTTGAAGTCGTCCATCGGGGCCTCCTCACAGGTCCGTCGGGCTGAGGCACAGCCCCAGCGCGACGGCCCAGCCCGGCTGCGGCTGCGAAAGGTCAACGCCCACCGCGCGCTCCTCGCCCGTGCGCGCCAGGCGCGCCAGCGGGTCGGCGACCTGCGCCGGCACGCGCAGCGCGCGCGCCACGTGCTGGCACAGCCCGCGGTGACGCGCCTCGCCCCCCACGAACACCGCGTTGTCGATCCGCCGTCCGAAGAGCGACTCGTGGTACCGCAGGCACAGGCCCACCTCGTCCGTCAGGATCTCCACCTGCTCCGAGAGCGACACGCCCCGCGGCGAGGTCGGCGCCTCGGGCTGCTCGTCCAGGCTCGGCGTCAGGCCGGGCGCGATCGCCCGCTCGCGCCGGTCCTCCTCGACCGCGACGCCCCCGGCGTGCGACGGCGCGCCCACCGCCGCCGGCTCGGGCCGCGGTCGTGCCGCCGGCGACACCAGATCGTTCATCGACAGCCGCGCCGTCCGCGCCCGCTCCAATCGGCAGCCCAACTGCTCCGCGACCGCACGGTCCAGCAGCAGCCCGCCCGCGTTGATGACGCGCGTGAAGACCAGTTCGCGCCCGTGCGCGATCACCGCCCGCGTCCCGCCGCACCCGACGTCGAGATAGAGCGTCGCCCGGGCCTTGTCCTCGGCGCGGCGCGTCACGTAGTCGAACGCCCGCAGCAGCGCGGTGAACTCCGCGTGCATCCCCACCGGTTCGAGTTTCGCGCTCTTGAGCGCGTGCATCAGCCGGTTCACCACCTCGCGCCCGGTGGCCAGGCAGATGACCTCGCTCTTGCCGCCGCCCACCCGCTCCGCGCCCGGCACCTCGTAGCACCGGTACACCAGGCGTGACGGGTCGCGCCCCAACTGCTCCGCCAGCATCAACTCGACCATCGACGACATCGGCGCATCGTCCGCACGCGCGAACTGCGCGTGCTTGCAGAACGTGTGCGACGACGGGATGGCGCACACCGCCCGCTTCGCGCGGATCCCCGCCGACCGCACCAGCCCCGGCAACTGCTCCGCCTGGAACTCCAGCCGCTTGCGCGGGTCGTCGAGCAGCGCCTCGGGCGTCGCCAGGCACGCCGCCGCGACGAGGTGCGGCGTCTCGCCCGGCGCGATCTGCAAGACCTTCAGCGACGCCGTCCCGAAGTCCACCGCGACCGGCGGCCCGGGCTGCTTCACCAGCCCCAGCGCCCCGACCTTGCTGCCCAGACCGCGAAACGCCATCGCCCGCTCACCTCCCGGCGTGCCCGAACCGCAAGCCCTCGGCGCGCGCGGCACGCCCGCCGAAGCCAGCATCGGATCGTCCGGCCGCTCCCTTCACCCCGCCTCAGAGACCCCCCGGAGTTCCGAGCCGAACCCTTCGGCGCAGCCCGATCCGCCCGCGCACCCCGCACAACCCCACCCCGATGCCCGCCCCCTCACATCGGCCCACGCGTCGGGTTCAGCACGATGTTGTCCCGCCCCGGCACCAGCACGTCCGCGATCTCCACCGCCTCCTGGAAACTCTCCAGCGCCTTCTCGGGATCAGCGCACCGCGTCGGCACCCGGCCCTGCTCCAGGTGCTCCACCGTCGGGATCGCGTCGCCGCAGATCAACGTCGTCCGCGCCCCCGATACCAGCAGCCCGCACGTCCCCGGCGTCACGCCCGGCAACGGGAAGAGGTCCACGCCGCGCTCGAGCCGATCGGGCGCGGGCCGGCACCGTCGCAGCAGCGCGACGCGGTACTCCAGTTCCGCCCGCGCATCCTCCTCGGCGTCCGCCGCGTCGGCCAGCAGGCGCGCCAGCGGCACGCCGACGCCCTCGCGCTCCGCCTCGGCGATCAGCCACTCCGCGCCTTCGAACGCCTCGATGCCGCGGCAGGTGTCCGCCTGGAAACTCGTGAGGAAGACGTGCGTCACGTCGCCCGGCGTCAACCCCGCCCGCTCGTCCAGCCGCGCCTCCACCGCCGACCCCGGCAGGCCCGGATCGACGAGGATGACCGCGTCGCCCGCGCGCACGAGCGTCGTCGTCGCGTGCCCGGTGCGCACGCGCCGACGCTTGTCCCGCAGCGGGTGCTCCGCCAGCGTGCCGATGCTGATGACACGAACCTCCACCCGGGGGCCTCCGTTGCGGGTCTCAGCGGTCGGCGTGGTCGTTGCGCAGCCGTTCCAGCGCGGGGTGCTTCTCGCGCTTCTTGCGGGCGAGCGCGTCGATCACGGGCGCGGGCACCATCGTCCGCAGGCGGGCCATGTCGTCGCCCAGCGCGGCGATCTGCCGGATCAGGCTTGAACTCGTGTAGGCGAAACTCTCGCCCGCGACCACGAAGGCCGTCTCAAGCCCCGCCACCTCGCGGTTGGTCACGGCCTGCTGCACTTCGTACTGGAGGTCGGACAGGTTTCGGATGCCGCGCAGCAGCGCGGTCGCCCCGACCGACCGGGCGTAGTCCACCGTCAGCCCGCCGTAGGAGTCGACGCGCACCGGCGCCTCGTCCGGTTCCTCCGCCTCCAGGTCCGCCACCAGACGCCTCGCCATGTCCACCCGCTCCTCGACCGTGAACAACTGGTCCTTGCCCGGGTGTCGCCCGACCGCCACGATCAACTCGTCGAACAGGCGCCGGCCGCGACGGACCACGTCGAGGTGCCCGAAACTCATGGGGTCGAACGAACCCGGGAAGACGGCCCTGTGGGTGCGCGGCATGGGCGAAGTCTACCGCCCAGCCCGCACAGACCGAACGCCCTCCCCGCCCGGGCGCCGCGCGCCGCTGGCCCGCGGCCGCGCCGTTTGGCAGAGTGGTCTCGGTTCGATGTACGGGCCGTCCTCCGTGCCCGCCGAAGGTCAGGGGCCTTTCGACCTGCCGCGCCCGATCCGAGCGGAGCCTCACGGGCGACCGATCCCCTGCCACGCCCCGCGCCGGTCGCCTCATCGGTGCGGGGCCTTTTTCTGCGCGCGCCGGGGGCAGGCTACTGCTCGATGACGAACTCGTCGAAGAGCGTCGATTCGCGTCCCTGCGGGTCGGCGGCGCGGAAGACCGCCTTCAGCAGCAGCCGACGCCGCTCGCCCCGGGGGGTCTCGCCGCGGGCGACGGCCTCGCGCCGCGCGATCATGTCGCGCACCCAGCCCGGCACGCGCCCGAGCCGCAGGCGGTAGGTCCGGGTCGCGGGGTCGAAGAGCGCGGAGTTCACGTCGGGCTGGGCCATCTCGGGGACGGGCCACGTCGCCTCCTGGCGCAGCGCGCTGCCGTCGGTCGGGTACGAGAACAGCTGGATTTCCAGCTCGCCGACCGCCTTCACCGCGTCGCCCCAGCGGTCCTTCAACTCGACGTGGCACATGATGACCTCGCCGTGCTCCGGGTCGCGCGTCAGGTGCGTCAGCGGGTAGATCCGGACGGCTGTTGGCGCGAACGGGTTGCGCGTCGCCGCCATCTCGGAGGGGCCTGCGTCCGCGCCCGCCGGGGTGATCGCGCACCCGGGCGCGAACGCCAGCATCGCGGCCGACACCATGATCGAGACGGCGACCCTGCGGCTCATCGCGGGCCAGTGTACCGCGCCGGCGCCGGCCCCGTCGCCCTCCCCGACGCCCGACCGCCCGACGCCGACCGCAGCCGCTCGATCGCGCCGCTCAGGTCGCGCACCGCGCCCTCGACGCCGACCATGGCGCGCGTGTTCGCGTTCACGGTCGAGAGCAGCGCGTCGAGCGACGCCCGCTCGCGCGTCAGGGCCTCGTGGGCCTCGGCCAGTTGCCGCTCGCGCGCCGCCGCCGACCGACGCTCGGCGAGCCACATCCACCCGATCAGCCCCGCGACGCCGAACTGCGCCACCGCGCCCGCGACCTCCGCCTCCATCCGCGCACCTCCACCGCGCACCCCAAGCCCCAAGCCTCAAGCCCCAAGCCTCGCACGTCACGCCGCCCTGATCTTCCTGAACACCGCGACGTACGCCACCGACCGAACGCGCCCGCGGTCCGTGCGGTCGCCCTCGCGCCAGTCGATGAACGTCATGTCGGCCCAGGTGCGCCCGTGCGGGTCGATCAGCGTGCCGGGCGTCGGCGTCTCCTGGAGTTGGGCGACGATCGCATCGCGGAGCGTCCACAGCGCGCTCTCGCTCGACGCGACCAGCCGACCCGCCACGACCACGTCCAACTCGCGCAGGCCGATCGGGATCGTCCCCGGCGAGATGTCGCCGAAGTACAGCCGCGTGAGCATCATCTGCCCCTGCCGCCCGAGCGCGAACCGGTGCGGCCCGCTCCCGAACAGATCAACGCCCTTGAACGAACTGGCCATGCGTCCTCCTCAGCGTGAGGGAAGTGGCGAAGTGGCAGAGTGCGAAGTGACGAAGTGACGGAGTGACAGAGTGACGGAGTGGACGCTCACGGCTCTCGCCTCTTTCTTCGATGCCTTCGCTCTCTTCGCGCCCTTCGCGTTCATTTCGTGCCTCGTTCTGAGTCCGTCCGTCTCAGTCGGCCGCCTCGACGATCACCGGGTCCGCCGCGCCGTCCGGGGAGACGGCGACCAGCGTCACCGTCCGCGTCGCGCCGCCCTTGACCGAGAGTTCGTGCCGGACGCCCAGCACGACCGCCTGCGCGCTCACCCGCCGCCGTCCTGTGTCCGTTCCCGCGGGCGACGTGTCGAACGAGAGTTGGCCGGCGTCGCCGGGCCTGGGGGCGTCCGGCGCATCGCGCGTCAGCGACTGCACGACGCGCACGGTGACCTCCTGCTCCGGCACGTCCGCCAGCACGGCGTGCGGCCCCAGGTCCGACCACTCGACGACGCGCCGCCGCGCCGCGCGGTCCACCACCACCGCCGACACGTCCTCCCAGGTCGCCTCGCCGAACCGAACCGCCCGCGGCGTCAACAGCAGCATGTTGATCTCCTGCACTCGGGACTTGAACGCGAAGACCGCGAAGTGCGCGAAGGGGAAGGAGGAGGAACTTCATGGAACGGCTTCGCCACTTTGCCACTCCGCCACTCTGCCACTTCGTCACTACGTCACTGCGTCACCTTCTCTCAAGCAACAGCACGTTCAGCCTCCGCACGGCGTCCGGCTCGCCGTCGCCGTCGGTGTCGATGCGGGCCGCGACGCGCTGGCGTTCGGCGGCGAAGCGTTCGCGGTACATCTCGGCCCGTTCGCGCAGGGGCGAGCCGACGGGCGCGAGCGCGGACGCCGCCGCGTACACCAGGTGCAGCGCGCCCAGTGAGACGAGCAGCCGCAAGGCCCACGGGCTTTTCACGCTTGCCTCGCCCGGCTCGTCCGCGCTCTCCGGGTCGATCCCGAGCATCCGCAGGGTCTGCGCGTGCACGAGCGCGATCTGGGGGCGGAAGGTCGTGACCTCGACCGGCACGCCCGAGGCGGGGCTGGCCGGCAGCAGGGGGTCGCTCTCCGCGGCGCGCAGCCGGGAGATGACCAGCGACGCCGACGTGGTGCGTTCGATCACCTCGTAGGCCGTGCCGTCCACGAGCACGACGTTGCCGGCCCCGACGCCCGCGGCGTCGAAGGCGACGTCCTGCTCGGTCATGGCGAGCGTGGTGCCCGCCGCGCCGCCCGTGCCGCGCACGAGCCGTTGTCCCGCCCACCCGACGTCGCGGAGCAGGTTCGGTTCGAGCGTGAGCAGGTCTCGATCCCTGGCGAACATGGCCCCCCCCTTTCGCGTCGTGGCGCGATCGTCGTCCTTCAAACCCGCGGCACGCCTCTCGACGGGCCGCGGGCACGCACGCGGAGTCCCCCTCCCCGCGATCAGTCGCCCGTGACGCTGAGGCCGGCGATCAGGCCGTGGGCGTTCTCGTTCTTGAACTCGAGGGTGTACTCGCCGACGAGTTGGCCGCGGACCGAGTCTCCGGTGGCGGCGAGCGGCTTGTAGTGGAACGAGCGTCCGCTGAGCGGCATGACCTGGACGCGGCTGCTGTCGAGCAGGATGACGGTGTCGGCGGGCGCCCAGCGGCTGAGGACGACGCGGCAGACGCCGAAGTCGCTCTCGTAGACGTTGACGAGGTTGCGGAACGAATCGTCGTCCGGCCCGAAAGACCGCTGCGAGCCGAGGAACTCGTTGAGCATCCGCTTCTGCGCGCCGTTCATCACGATGGTGTCGATCGGGCCGTTGGACTGTTCCCAGACGCGCTGGAGCGCGGCGTTGAGGAGTTCCTCGGTGAGGACCGCGCCGCTCGTGCCCCCGCCGTCGGGCAGCCCGCCCTGGCCCGGCGCGAAGCGGTTGGTGGCGATGGAGGGCACGATGCCGTTCATGGTGCGCCGCACGGTGGACGAGCCTTGCTGGTCGCTGGCGGGGGCGACGCCGTTGATGACGGTGTTCTCGAGGTCTCGGATGAGTTCGCGCAGGCGTTCCTGCTTCTGGTAGTCCGCCTCGTCCTCGACGCCGTGCGCCCGCGCCGCCTGCATGGACCCGCTCACCCACACGCTCGCGGTGAAGATCTGGGTGTAGTTCTGCTTTCGGGCGCGGTTGGTGAACCGGGCGGTGGGGGCCTCCGCCCCCTCGAGCGCGGCGTTGCCGATGATGATGAGGCGCAGGTTGTCTTCGAGCGTCGCGTTGGGCGTCCCGCCGTAGCCGCGCACCACCGTCAGCATGCTCCCGACGACGTTCGTCACCAGCATCACCTCGCTCCATCCGTCGGGGCGCACGAGGTCGCCGATGCGGAAGCGCGACCCGTTGTCGACCGTGAGCGACGTCGCCGTCTCGGGATCGGGCACGAAGACGGTCTGGTTGAGGTGGTCGAAGTTGGGCAGCAGAGCGTCCTCGATCCACTCGTGGACGGTGCCCATCGCCTCGCGTCGCGGATCGCCCAGGTAGTCCAGCAGCGGCGTCTCGAACGGGCTGACGATGCCGATCACGTCGGACACGTCCTCCGCCAGTTCAGGAAGCCCGGCCCCCGCCGAATACGTCGCTTTCCCCGTGAAACTCATCGCTCCTCCTCCTTCAAGTCCTCCGGACACGGTTCACCCCCGCTCGCACCGCGCCGGACGGTCGCGGACACGCTCCGCGCCGCGGCCGGCGAGCCTCGTTCGTTCGTCGTTCAGCCGTCACCGCGCCGTGCGCCGCCGGCGCAGGTAGCGCAGCAGCAGTCGCCGGTCGCCGCTGGACCGCGCCGCCGCGGCCAGGTCTTCGATCGACTCCGCCCCGCGGCCTGTCACGCTCGCGGCGGAGGCACGCACGCCCTCGCGCCGCGCGAAGAGCGCGGGCCTGGCGCGGCGCACCTCCGCCACCGCCGCCGCCACGCCGTCGGGCGCGACCTCGCCCATCGCGCTCCGCGCCGCCTCGGCGTCCACCGCGCCGGCCCGCAGCAACTCGCGGTCGATCTCGCGCTCGAGCCGGACGCGCTCGAGTTCGGCCATCGCGTCGGCCGCGCGCCGCTCGGCCTCCGCCAGCCGCGCCGCCAGGGCGTCGAGCGACTCGCTCGCTCCGTCCACGCCCTCGGGGCGGGGGCTTTCGGTCTCGAGGCCGGGCCTTTCGGGCGCGGTCTCGCGCGCTTCCACGCTCACCATCGGCGCATCCTCCATCGTCACGGCACCTTCGTTCGCGTCCATCGTGTCCTCCTTCCCTTGGCTCACACCACGCCCGCGTCGCTCGGCTGGTAGCCCAGTTCGTCGAGCACGCGCTCGGTCGGCACGCCGAGTTCGACCTTGCGTTTGGCGGCGAGGGTGTCGTCGAGCACGTCGCTGGGCAGCGGGTCGGGCCATTCGAGCCGGACGCCCCGGTCGCGCTCGTCGAGTTCGAGGGCGCCCGCCGCGTCCAGCGCGCCCAGCACGATGGCGCACGCCTCCGCGATGCCGCGTCCGTAGGTGACGCGCTTGCGCTCGGTCTTGCCCAGCAGCCCGACGAGGGTGATCTTCAGGGCGTTCGCGCTGGAGAGGTTGCCGACGCGTCCCTGCACGACGCCGGTCGCCAGGGGCGGCACGCCCGAGGTCTTGTCGAGGGCGTCGCGTACTTCCTTGACGTGCGCGTCCTCGCTCGGGCTGCTCGCGTCGCCGCCGAACGCCTGCACCGACGCCTCCGGGTTGTCGGTGCTCCACACCCGCCCCGGCCCGACGGGCATCCGCTCGAAGCCCTCGATGCCCTTGGCGAGGTACATCTTGAAACTCTGGAGCGTGACGCGGCTGGCCCGGTCGCTCAGGCGCGTGTTCAGTTCGTCCTGGAGCGGGATCAGCGGCTCGACCTCGCTCAGCCCCGAGTAGCGGAAGGGCTGCGAGACGTTCTGCACGTGGACCACGGGCACGCGCCCGCCGGTGAGCGTGATCGCCGATTCCTCGACGATCTCGCCGTCCTCGTAGACGCGGCGCACCGAGCCGGTGATGACCTCGGTGACGACCGATCGGCGGCGCCGCGTCGGCGTGGCGCGACCTCGCCCGAAGGCGCCGACGCCCCGCGTGCGTTCGACCTCGTTGAGTTCCCGCTCGAAGTGGATCGCGTAGGCGTCGAGGCGCCGGTAGTCGTTCGGGTTCAGCGCCGGCACGCCGCGCGTCGGCTCGACGAGTTCGATCCGCACGTGCTCGGCGATCTCGCCCGCGTCGGGCGGGGCGCCGCGCCGCCCGAGCAGGCGCAGGCCGGCCTCGTCGAGGCGGAGGACGAGGTCGGCGTGCCCGTAGACGTGCCCGAGCAGGGCGAAGTCCTGGAGCAGCGCGACGCCGCCGGACGCCTCCCACACGGCGTCGAGGGTGCGTTCGACGCGCTCGCGGGTCGCGCCGTCGCGGGCGGTGCTGAGGATGCGCACGGGCTTGCCGAACATGAAGTCCACCATCGTGTGGATGCGCCACGCGATGTCGTTCTCGATCACGACCTCGCGGTCGCCGGCGCGGTCGTCGTCGCCCGGCGTGCGTCCGACGAGGCGCGGGGGCAGGCCGGCCCGTTGTGCGAGCCGTCGCCCCGCCCCCGCGCCCGTCGCTCCCCCCGCCGATTCCATCGGGTTGCGGTAGTAGCGCCAGAGCGTTTCGAGTCGCGGCCTGACGAGCGACTCGTGCTCGTCGATCAGCGCGGCGATCGCGCCCCCCTCGATCCCCGCCGTGTCGTCGATGCGAACGCTCATGCGCGCCTCCTGTCCGCCGGGCGGGACACCGCGTCCCCTCACCCTTCCCCCGCGCGGACAGGACCGCGCGCACGAACACCGCCGGTGCGCACACGGCGGCCGGCGCGCAAGATCGGCGCGGACAACCGTTTGCAAAAAAGTTGCGCGTTCCCGAATATTCCCGCGGGCGGGGCGCGGGGCGTGCGCGCGCGTTCAGGCCATCGCGTGGACGCCCGCCAGCCCGGCGATCTGGAGCGCGTTCAACGCCGCGCCCTTGCGCAGCTGGTCCCCGCTCACCAGCAGGCACCAGCGCCGGTGGGTTCCGCCGGGGCCGGGCGGCTCGCCGGGGTCCGGGCGCACGCGTCCGACCAGGACCTCATCGCGCCGCGAGGCCTTACGCGGCGTGGGGAACGCGTTCGCGCCGCGATCGTCCACGATCTCCAGCCCGCGCCCGCCCGCCAGCGCGTCGAGCACGCCGCCCTCGCTCGCCGGTGCGCCCAGCGTCGCCGTGACGGCCTGCGTGTGCGCGCGCAGGGCGGGGATTCGAACGCAGGTCGGCGTGACGCGGATGGCGGGGTCGTTCCAGATGCGCCGCGTCTCGTCGATCATCTTCCGCTCCTCGCCGTTCACGCCCGTCGCGCCGTCCACCGCGGAATCGTGGCTGAAGACGTTGAAGGCGCACGGCTCGGCGAAGACGCCCCCCGCGCCGCCCGCGCCGGGGAGCGTCCATCCGATCTCCGACCCTTCGCGCTCCAGCACGGCGAGGGCGTCGCGCGTCTCGCGGATGAGCGCATCGATCCCCGCCAGCCCCGCGCCGGAAACGGCCTGGTAGGTCGCCACGTCGATCGCCTCGATGCCGAACGCGCGGCGCAGCGGTTCGAGCGCGAGGAGCAGGATGGTCGTCGAGCAGTTCGGGTTGGCGACGAGGCGTACGTCGGGCGTGACGAGAGGGCCGTTGATCTCGGGGACGACGAGCGGCACGCCGGGGTCGGCGCGGAACGCGGACGAGTTGTCCACGACGAACGCGCCGGCGCGGAGCGCGGCGGGCACGAATCGGCGCGCCGTCTCCGCGTCCGCGGCGAAGATGGCCGTGCCGACGCCCTCGAACGATCGTTCGCCCAGCGTGGCGACGCCGACTTGGGTCTCGCCGTAGCGGACGCGCAGGCCGTGCGATCGCTCGCTCGCCAGCGCGCGCACGCGCGACGCCGGCACGCCGCGTTCGGCCAGGATGGCGAGCGCCTCGCGCCCGACGGCGCCTGTCGCCCCGACGACCGCGATCAGACCTTCGCGCAGCATGCGCTCTCCTCCCTCTCCGTCCTTGTCTCTCTCTCGGGGCGGGGCGCTCCAGACCCGGGCGCTTCCCCGTCGAACTCGACATCCCACGGCCCGACTCTCGACGCGCTCCGCCCGCCGATGCACGATACTTCGAAGGACAGCCCGTGCTGCTGCGCCCAGCGCACGGCCTTGTGCTGGACGATCGTGCCGTCGAGGCGCAGGGCCTGCTCCCAAGGAAGCGTCGAGTAGCGTCGCGGGCGCGGGCCTGGCGCGGCGGGGTCCCACTCGTACAGCCCGTCGACGTCCTTGACCAGCCGGCACGCCGCGCCGAGCCGATCGGCGACGAAGAGTGCGGTCAGGTCCGACCCGCCGCGGCCGAGGAGCGTGGTGCGTCCCGTCGCATCGCGCCCGACGAAGCCCGGGACGACGATCACCGACGCGCGGGCGAGCGCGCCGAGCGTCGTCGGCTCGTCCAGCGAGAGGGGCGAGGCGTCGAGCGGATCGTCCGTGGTGCGCAGCCCGATCGACGCGGCGTCGAGAGTCTCGACCGTCAGACGGCGCTGCGCCAGCGCGAGACCCAGCAGGGCCGCGCTGGTCAACTCGCCCGTCGCCAGCAGCAGGGCGACCGAGGGGGCGTGCGGGCGATCGCCGTAGCCCCGCGACTGCGCGAGCAGCCGATCGGTTGTTCCTTCGAGGGCGGAGACGACCGCGACGACGCGCCACCCGTCGTTGACGAACCGTGCCGCCTCGTCCGCTGCGGTGCGGACGGCCGACTCGTCGCGCAGCACCGAACCGCCGAACTTCAGGACGATCACCGGATCACGCACGGCGTCACCTCGCTCTCATCCTCAACCTCTGCAAACCCGGTGGCGCGGGCGTCCCGCCCCGCGCTCTCGCCCTGATGCGCCTCCACGATCGCCCGCTCCAGGTCCGCGATCACGTCGTCCGGCTCTTCAAGCCCGACGCTCAGGCGGATCAGCCCGTCGGTGATGCCGACCGCGAGGCGCTGCTCGCGCGGCACGTCGGCGTGCGTCATGGTCACGGGGTGGGTGATGAGCGTCTCGACACTGCCGAGGTGCTCGACGAGCGAGCAGAGGCGCACGCCGTTGAGCACGCGCACCGCCGCCTCCGTCCCGCCCGCGACCTCGAAACTGAGCAGCCCGCCGTGCAGCCCGGCGCGGTGCTGGCGTTCGGCGAGTTCGCGCTGGGGGAAGTCGTCCAGGCCCGGGTAGTTCACGGCCGTCACGTGCGGGTTGGCGCGCAGGGCGCGGGCGACCTTCAGCGCGTTCTCGGAGTGCTGGCGCAGTCGCAGCGGCAGCGTCTTGACGCCGCGCACCGTGAGCCACGCCTGGAAGGCGGCCTGGATGCCGCCGGTGCACTTGCGGATGAACCGCACGCGCTCCAGCAGCGCTTCGTCGCGCGAGACGACCGACCCTCCGATCGCCGTCGAGTGCCCCTCGATGTGCTTCGTCGTCGAGTAGACGCACACGTCCGCGCCGAGGTCGAGCGGCCGCTGGATGACCGGCGTGAGGAAGGTGTTGTCCACGGCGAGGGGCACGCCCGCGCCGCGCGCGACCCGCGCCACCGCCGCGATGTCGGTCAGTTTCATCGTGGGGTTGGCGGGGCTTTCGATGAAGACGAGGCGTGTGTTGGGTCGCAGGGCGCGCCGCACGTTCTCCGGGTCCGACGAATCGACGAACGTGGACCCGATGCCCAGCCCGCTGAGCACCTGGCGGAAGAGCCGCACCGTCCCGCCGTAGATCGCGTCGCCCAGCACGGCGTGGTCGCCCTGGCGCAGCAGCGCGAGGAAGAGGGCGGTCTCGGCGGCCATGCCTGTCACGAAACAGACGGCCGGCGGCGCGTCCTCGATCGCCCCGAGTTGCGCTTCGAGCGCGCTCACGGTCGGGTTCGACACGCGCGAGTACGCGTGCCCCTTGCTCACGCCCACCGCCTCGTTGACGTAGGTCGTGCTCTGCACGAGCGGCGTGACGATCGCCCCGGTGAGCGGGTCGGGGGCGAGGCCGCCGTGGATCGCCGTCGTGCAGGGGCCGGGGGACGGGTCGGGGTGGTCGAAGGTGGACTGACACATGCCGCGAACTCCTCACGGCATCAATCGGGCCTGCCTTGTGCGTGGGTGGACAGCGGACGGCGCTGCCCTTTTTGCCGACCCGCCCGAGGACGGTTCCGGCCGCATCGTTCCCCACGCGGGGGCTGGCCTCGGCACCGCGGCCGGCGTTTCGCCGACTCGGTTGCCGCCCGGGCAGTTGGCTGACCCGGGACTCTTGATGCTGAGGCGAGGATACCGGCAACGCTCGGCGAGTCAATATCTCTGACCCGGTTTTCGCGCCCGATCACGATCTTCCAAGGCGCTCCGTCAAAGCCCGAAAACTCCCCCTCAACCCCCGAGAAGGTTGGTCCATACCCGACCCCGTGGTATCTTCCCTCCGGGGCAGGGTTTGCGGCCGGTTCCGGTCTGCCCTCGCCCCGTGCGCAGGAAGCCGCCCATGCTCTCCCAGAACAGCCCGATCCGTTCCGTCCTGGCCGCCGCCGCTCTGGCCCTCACCGTGAGCGCGGCGTCGGCCCAGGTCTACTCCGCCCCGACGCCGGCCGCGGGGAAGAACCCCGTCCCGGCCCGCCTCGACAACCTCTACCAACTCGGCGTCTTCACCGACGGCACGGTGTTCTGGAACACCCTGCCGCCCCCGAACGGCGACGACGGCGACGACGGCGGCTCGACACGCGACTGCACCTTCGTGAGCACGCACACCGACGCGGACTTCAGCGGCGGCACGTTCACGGTGCAGGCGGGCTTCGCGGAGAAGGAGATCCTCGCCGCGTCGTACGTCATCTCGGCATCGCAGTTCCCCATCCGCATCGACCTGATGGAGTGCATCTTCGCGACGGTGAACGCCGTCGTCCCGACCACGACGCACTGGTCGGTGCTGGTCTGGGACGGCCCGCCGAACACCGGCATCCTCGTCGCCGAGTACTCGTCGGACGGGCTGATCCTGCCGCACATCGAGCTGCCGCCGGGGACGAACGGCGTGAACGTCGCGGTCTTCGTGGACCCGAACGACCCCGAGCAGATCATCATCAACAACGACAGCGGGACGAACCGCTTTTCCATCGGCTTCCGCATCGACAAGCACAACGACCAGACGCAGAACCCCTGCTTCACGCCCCCCCCCTCGAACCGCAACGCTTTCCCGACCACGGACGTCTCGGGCCTGGCGCAGCCCTCGCACAACTGGCTGTGGGGCGTGAACTGCGGTCCGCTCGGGTGCCCCGCCAACGGCGGGTGGTCCACCTTCGCCGCGCTCCCCACCTACTGCCGCCCCAGCGGCGACTGGGTGCTGCGCGCGACGTGGACCAGCCTCTCGTGCCAGCCGGGCGTCGGAGCGTGCTGCAAGACCGACGGCTCGTGCGTGCTCGCGACGGCCGCCGACTGCCAGAGCCTCGGCGGCACGTACAAGGGCGACGGCTCGAACTGCCAGACCGCCGACTGCCCGCAGCCCAACATCCCCTGCTGCTTCGAGTCCACCGGCGGGTGCGTCATGCTCAAGGAGTCCGACTGCATCGCCGCGGGCGGCATCCCGGGGCCGGCGGGCCAGACCTGCCAGACCTACGTCTGCTTCCCGATCGGCGCGGCGTGCCTGCCCGACGGCACCTGCATCGACGGCGTCTCGCCCGACGAGGCCGACGCGCTCGGCGCGGTCTTCCAGGGCGACGGCACCACCTGCGCCACCGTCGATTGCCCCGAGCCGGTCGGGGCGGCGTGCTTCCCGAACGGGTTCTGCCTCGTCCTCACCGAGTCCGACGCCATCAACGCGGGCGCGACGTGGATGGGGCCGGGCACGACGTGCGACGACAACAACGGCGACGGCAAGGCGGACGCCTGCGAGCCGCCCGCCTGTGCCGCGGACTTCAACGGGGACACCGTCGTGAACTCGCTGGACTTCATCGCCTTCCTGAACGCCTACTCGGCGCAGGACTCGAGCGCGGACTTCAACGGGGACACCGTGATCAACTCGCTGGACTTCATCGCCTTCCTGAACGCCTACGTCGACGGCTGCCCGTGATCGCGCGGCGACCGCGCCGCCTGCCGCCCGCGCGGCGTGCCGCGGTTCGCGGGTCAATCGCACCCGGCGACGAAGGCGTTGAGGTACGCCAGCACGTCCAGGGAGTTCACGAGGGTGTCGCCGTTGAAGTCGGCCGACGGGTCGCCGGCGGTGTACGCGTTCAGGAACGCCAGGAAGTCTAGCGTGTTCACGATCGTGTCGCCGTTGAAGTCGGCCTTGCACTCCGGCGGCGGGACGGGGCCGGAGGCGACGATGGTCGCGGTCCCGTCGAGCGTGGTCTGCACGCCCTCGACCTCGCCCTCGACGGCGAAGGTCATCGTGCTGGTCAGCACGACCTGATCGCCGATGACCCAGACCGTGCCGGAGAAGGCCGTCTCCATCGCGCCGAAGTCCGCGAGGTCGAACTCGCCGGAGCCGATCAGCGGGCCGATGATCGGCCCGCTCCCGACGTAGGCCCCGTCCCCGGTCAGGAGCGCCTCGACGGCCGGGAAGGTGAACTCGCCCGCGCCGTCGACGCCCACCGGCCCGGTCGGCGTGCCGGGGTTGGCGTAAGACGCCGCCACGTTCGTCAGCGTGATCTTCAGCGTGCCGATGAAGGGCCCCCAACTGAAGTCGTACACCATCGCGTTCGTGAGCGCGAAGTGGAAATCGTGCATCACGATCGCGGTCGGCGTGCCGTAGTCGTCCAGTTCGACGCCGACGCTCCCCGCGATCGGCGAGGACTCCGTGTCGCAGCGCTCGCCGAGGCCGGGGTCGAGACAGATGCGCGCCGTGATCGACGACTGCGAGGGGTCCACCTCGAGGTCCGCGATCTGCCCCGACGCCGCCGACGCCGCGCCCAGCACGCCGACCAGCGCGATCGCACGTCCCGTTCTCATGGTTTCGCTCCGTTGGTTCGGCGTCGCGGGTCAGCCGCGACACGCCGTCCACAGGTTGAGGAACAGCAGAAAGTCCATCGTATCGACCTTCGTATCGCCGTTCAGGTCCGCGGACGGGTCCCCCGCGGCGTACCGGTTCAGGTACACGAGGAAGTCCAGCGTGTCCGTCGTGCCGTCCTGGTTCAGGTCCGCTTCGCAGAAGCACCGCTCGGGACCGACCGACGCGACCCACGTCCGCCACGAGCCGTTGACGTTGTACTCATGGTGCGCCCAGAACGTCCGCCCGTCCACGGGGTCCACCTCGACGGCCGAATAGTCGCCCCACCGGCTGGTCTGGTAGGGCGCGTTGGACTCGACCAGCGTGATCGGCGATCCCATCGTTCCCGGCGGGTCGCACGGCAGGCGGTAGACCAGCCCCATCGAGATGTACTCGGTCGGCGACGACCGCGCGTAGCACACCGCCGCCGAGCCGTCGTCCGCCACCGTGATCGACGAGAAGTACGTCCGCACCGTCGGCCCGAGGTCGACGTTGCCGGACTGCACGAGCGTGGGGTTGTTGCCCGAGGTCGGCCACCCGTTCATCGCCACCTCGTACCACCGCGCCAGCACCCGGTCGCTGTTGATGTGGTGCGTCGCCCAGAGCGACCCGTTCCGGTACGCCACCGACCAGAACCGGGCGTCGAACGCGGTCGGTCGCACGCTCGTCCCCAGTTGCGGCGGGTTCTCCGGGCGGCCGTAGGTCGGCACGCCGAGCGAGTAGTCCGTCACGACCGGCGTCGTGAGCAGGTTGCGGATGGCGATCAGACGTACCGAGGTGTTGCTGGTCTGCTCGCGGTGCTCGATCAGGTACAGCGCGGGCGGGTTGTCATAACTCACCGGTGGGATGCCGGCGGACTGCGTGCTCGTCGTCAGCGTGAACGACTTGGTGATCGCCGGCGGGCTGCCCGCGAGCATCGATGCCTTGTCGAAGATGTAGACCGGGTAGTTCGAGCCAAGCCCGAACCCGTCGCCCGTAACGACGACCGCGTCGTCCGTCACGCCGATGTTGGGCGAGTCGAAGAGGTTCCCCGCCAGCCCGGTCGTTTCGAGTCGGTACTTGTACCACGTGCCGTTCGGGTTGCTGTCGTCCGAGACCGCGATCAGCACGTAGGAGCGGTTGCCGGGCGCGTACGCCTCGGCCGCCATGGCGAAGAAGCGCCCCGTCAACTCGTCGTAGAGCACCTCGGGGTCGAAGACGAATCCCGTCGCCCCGACCGAGCCCCAGAACCCGAACGAGTCCTCGATCTCGTCCTGGAAGGTCTTGGTGCCGTCCTTCTGGAAGAACGCGATCGCGCCGTTGGTCATCACGACGACGTGGCCCGGACCGACGGCCATGTGGGGGTCTGGCGGCGTCCAGCCCGTGCTCGTGATCGCCGTGAATCCCACGCCGCGCGGCGTGAACTCGAACTCGCGCTCGGCGTGCTCGATGTCGCGCGGGTCGAAGGTCGGGGGCTCGTGCGGCCCCGGCCCCTGCGCGAGCACGATCCGCCCGTCCTCGTCGCGGTCCGGCAGCGCGGGCTTCATCGCCTCGGTCACGCCGCGCTCGCCCGCAGGCTCGGGCAGCGACTCCGCCAGCATCGTGACGTGCGCCGCGGACGAGTCGCCCAGCCCGCCGTCGCCCGACCACGCGCAGAGCATCGTGCCATCGGGCGCGAACGCGAGGCGCGCCGTCGCGGCCGCGGTGCGCATCGTCTGCGGGCCTTCGCTGCGCTCGGTGACGCGGAACTCTCCCGACCGCGCCGCGAGCGACGCCGAGAACAACCGTCCGAACACGCCCGGCTCGCCGTCGGTCAGCCCGTTGAAGGCCACCGCGATCGTGCCGTCGGGCGCGACGGCGACCGCCGCGCCGGTCTGCGGCCCGGGCGTCGCGCCGCTCACGACGACCGGCGCGGCGTCGGTCGGGACGGCGCGCGCATCCAGCAGTCGCGCCAGCACGCCGTAGTCGTCGCCGTCGCTCTCGGCGTCGAGCCACGCGACGACGTAGCCGTCGTCCGTTGCGGCCAGCGCGGGTTCGATCTGCGACGCGGCGGGCGCCGCGGTGACGGCGCTCGGCGTGCCCAGCGCGATGCCCTCGGGGTCGAACGCCCGCACGCGCACGCCCGCGGGCAGCATCGGCGGCCCCTCGAACGCCGTCCACGCGATGGCGAACGAGCCGTCCTCGCGCACCGCGACGGCGGGCGTCGTCTGCGCGCCGTCGTCGCTCCTGGCCACGATGAACTCCGGCCCGAGCGGCGCGCCATCCGCGCCCAGCAGGCGCGCGGTCACGCGCCGCGGCGCGCCCGGCTCGACGCTCTCCCACGCGACGATCGCCGAGCCGTCCGGGCGCGCGGCGATGACGGGCGAGGCCTGCTCGCCGCGCCACGTCTCGTTGACAAGGATCTCCTCGCCGCCCACGAAACCCGGGCCGAACCGGCGCGCGATGATCGAGCCGGCGTGCCCGTCCTGTCCGTGCGACTGCCAGACGACCCATGCGCCACCGTCGCGCGTGGCGGCGGCGTCCGGCGCGAACTGGTGCGAGCGCGTCCAGAGGTTGATCTGCGTCTCCTCGCCGATCGCCACGCCCGCGCCGTCGAACCGCTGCCCGTACACGCCGTAGGACCCGACCTGCTGTCGGCGGCTCGTCCACACGACCAGCGAGCCGCCGCCTTCCATCACGGCCAGGGCGGCGTCGGTCTGCGCGCTCGAGGTGTAGGTGCTCGCACGCCACTCGGCCCGCGACAGGGGACGGTCATCGGCGACCGGGTGGGGACAGGCCAGGACGGCGCAGGTCGAGGCGATCAGGGCGGCGTGCATCACGGTTCGACTCCTCCCCCGTGTTCGAGACGGCGCGGGGCCGCCGGCGGCAGTCCGGCGGGCCGACACCAACCTACGGCCTCACGCCCCTCGATGCAACGGTTTTCGCGCCGACTCGACCCTTCGCGTGCGTCGACAGGCGGGGAGTTCCCCCCCTGCGCGGGTCAGGGGCACCCGGCGGCGTAGGCGTTGAGGTAGGCGAGGAAGTCGATGGTGGAGATCAGGCCGTCGTCGTTGAGGTCGGCCCGCGGGTTCTGGGCCGACCAGTCCGCGAGGAAGGCGATGAAGTCGATGCTGTTGACCGCGCCGTCACGGGACCAGTCGGCCACGCAGTCCGCGTGGCGCCAGCGCGAGGCGGGGATCGGCTGTCGCGGCAGGCCCGGCCCCTCCGCGCGCACGATCAGCCCCGCGCTCCCCGAGTTCTCGAAGAACTCGACGCGCAGGCGGTGCAGGCCCGCCTCGAGCGCGGCGGGCGCGGAGCGTTCCTGCATGCCGTGCTGCCCGTCGTTGTTCACGAGCAGCGAATCGCCCAGGTACAGCATCGACCCGTCGTCGGACTCGACCGACAGCACGTACAGACCGGTCTCGGGCGCCTTGAAGTACCCGTCGAAAACCGCGCCGACGAAGTTGGACCGCCCGCTGGTGGCGAACTGCCCGCCCGAGGAGGGGTAGTCCACGTTCGGCACGATGTCGAACTTGTACGGGGTCAACGCCGAGTAGTCGGGCATCGAGCTGCTGGGCGGGATCACGTAGTACGCGACCGAGACGCCGGGCGCGGTCACGCCGGGCTGGTCCGCGGGCCGAGGCTCGATCACGTCCACGAACACCTCGCCCAGGTCGTACCCAGCGCCCTCGCGGTACAGGTAGTACTCGAAGCGGTCCGCCCCGGTGTAGCCCTGCGGCGGGACGTAGAGCGCCTCGTCGCGCCCGCCCTCGCCCGTCCCCTGCGAGATCGACACCGACCCGCCCTGATCCGAGATGCCCTGCACCGTCGAGAGCACGATCCCGTCGCAGTTCAGCGCGGCATCGTTCTTCAGCACGTCGATCCGCGTCGAAGCGTCGCGCATCACGGACGCCGCGTCGTCCACCGCGAACAGGCGGTTCGTCAGGTTGCACGGCGCCTGGAACTGCAGGTAGAACAGGATCCGGTCGATGACGAGCGGCCCGAAGCGCAGCACGATGTTCGTCATCCCGCCCGGGCAGGTGTGGCAGTACGACATGATCGTCCCGCCCCAGGCATCCGAGCAGTCCCCAAGCCCGCACTTGTCGATGGGCGGCTCGTACCCGTCGTGGGTGTGGAGGGTGCCGAAGTTGTGCCCGAGTTCGTGCGCGACGACCATCAGGTCCCAGTTCCCGCTGTGATGGTCCTGGAGCGGGTAGGGGAACCACCCGCCGACGCCGGAGACCGCGTACCCCCAGTCCTTCGAGCACATCACGCTCACGTACGCGACGCCGCCGCCGAAGTTGCCCGAGAACAGGTGCGCCAGGTCGCGCTGCACGCTCCCCTTCGTCGCGCGCCAGTGGCTGAGCAACTCGCCGAGGCGGTCGCTCCCGCCGTAGGGGTCGTCGTCCTGCGCGAAGACTCGCAGGTACGGCACGACGAGGCGGACGTTGAGTTCGTAGGTGTAGATCTCGCTGACCGCGGCCATCAGCGTGAGGGCGTAGGCCGCCGAGGCGTCCGCGTTGCCGCCGAACAACCACGCCGTGTACTCGTAGTCGGAGTCGATCGCCACCCGCGCCACGCGGCACGGACCGTTGCGCGCGCCCTCGCCGCCCTCGCCGGCCTCCGCCATCGCCAGACCGAGCGGGTCGTGCGTCGCGGCGTCCACGTGGCACATCCAGTCCGGCTGCATGTGGTCCGGCAGGTCGGCGACGTCGTAGACGACGTGCGGGCCTTCGACGCCCGTCGGCGGCGGGACCAGCGCGAAGCGCTTCCCCTCGGTCTCGATCAGGGCGTGGCTACCCCACGGAGAGAGGCTCAAGAACACCCGCGAATCGGCGTCGCCCTCGACCGTCCCGCGCAGCGTGACGACCTCGGGGCGGGGCATGGGCACCTCGCCCTGGGCCGTCACGACCAGCACCTCCGCGTCCGGCGCGAGCACGTCGAACGCCTCGAGCCGGAGGTCCACCGACCCGCCGGGGATGGGGAAGCCGGTCAGCGTCACGTCGCTCGCGCGGAAGCGGTCGAGGTCGCCTGAGTCGATCGTCACCGCCACGAACGGCTCGAACCCCGCGCCGGCCTCTCCACGCACGGGCGCGACGGGCGAGACGCGGACATCCTGCGCGACCAGCGCGGACGCGAACGAGGCGAGCACGGCGACGACGGTCAGGCAGGTGCAGCGCACGGCGCTTCTCCGGGTAGAGGGGGGACTGGGTTCCGAATCAGCGGCCCACGGTCTCCCGTGGGCCGCTCGTGGTCGCGTGTCGAGGGCGTGGCGCGGCCTCGCGCCCGCCCGCGCGGGCTTAGTCGCACCCGGCCGTGTAGGCGTTCAGGAACGCGAGCACGTCGAGGGTGTTGAGCACGGTGTCGCCGTTGAAGTCCGCGCTCGGGTCGCCCGAGTTGTAGGCGTTGAGGAAGGCGAGGACGTCGAGGGTGTTGACGACCGTGTCGCCGTTGAAGTCCGCGGGGCAGGACTCGTCCTCGCATTCGAACCCGAACAACTCGAAGTCGTCGACGAGCGCCTCGACCAGCGAGTCAGGCGCGAGGTCCTCGGCGATGAATCGCAGGCTGATCGTCCCGTTGGGCGTGGCCAGCCCGCGCGAGGAGACCATCTGCTGGTACCACCCGCCGTCCGCGATCGGGCCGCCCGGTCCGACGACCTCGGCGGTGTTCCACGCCGCGCCGTCGCTGGACATCTGCACCGTGAAGGCGTCCTGGTTGGGGCTGTTCCCGCGTGAGTTCGTGTACCACCGCCAGTACTTCACCAGCGCGTAGGGGTACCCCGCGATGTTGAAACTCGGGCTTTGCAGCGTCGTGCGCCCGCCGTCGACGTCGCGCGAGTTCGCGTTCGCGCCCGCCTGCCCGTCGGTGACCCAGCAGGCCACGCCGCCGTCGGTGTGGTCCTCGCCGGGCTGGACGACGAACCCGTTGTTGACGGTCTGCTGCGGCGTCATGCGGTTCCAGAGGCCGGCGGTCGCGGTGTCGCCCGGCGCGCCGCTCGTCCAGCCGGAGTTGAACTCGAAGAAGTCCGTGAGCAGGGCGACGACGGACCCGACGATGGACTGCTGGGGCGCGTACCCGCCCAGGTCAGGCTCCGACACGAGTCCGGACTCGACGCTCTCGGCCGTCGCGTAGTACTCGGCGACCATCCCGCAGGGGAATCCGGGCAGCGTGGCCCGGTAGACGTCGCCGCCCTGATGCACGAGCGGCACGCTGGTGAACGAGCCGACCGCCCCCGCGCGGTAGTAGAGCGTGGGGCTGTCGACGATCAGGGTGTCGGTCCCCGGTGCGACCATCACGTCGAGGTCGAAGGGGGTGAGCGGCGTGAGCGACGCCGGTGCGTTGAGGAAGGCGACCTGCAGCGGCAGTTCCTGGGCCACCTGGCCGGTCACGACCAGCGCGTAGCCCTGCTTGCCCTGCTGCACGCCCGCGCCGATGACGCGCGCCGTCCAGACGCCGGACTGCGGCGAGTTCAGGTGGACCTGCTCGACGTTGTTGCGGTCGTCCTTGCTGCCTCCGGGCACGCTGACGCCGCCGCTGAACACGTTGCCCTTGTAGACCGTCCCGCCCGGCGAGAGGACTTCGAGGTCGAGGTCGTTGATCGCCGCGAACGAGGCGCCGGCGCTCGCCGCCACGTCCGTCCAGACGAGCGTGACGCGGAGTTGCTCGGCCGCGCCGGTGATGTTGAACTGCACCTGCTCGCTCTGCCCGGTGTTGAGGCCGACGGCGTTGCGCACGTCGCGGACGAGCATGGTGCGCACGTCGCCGGGGAAGTAGAGCGCGACGTCCGCGAGCAGACGCCCCCAGCCCTCCTGATTGCTCGGGTAGCCGGAGACGCCCGTCATGTCCACCGCGCCGTTGATCAGCGTCGCCTTCACGAGCGCGCCGCTGGGTGTGATCTGGTCCGAGGGCTTGGGCGAACCGGAGGGGTAGTACCCGTCGGCGTAGTACTGGCGCACCAGCGCGCCCATGCCCGCGATCGCGGGGCTGGCCATCGAGGTCCCGGTCGCCGTCGTCGTGCTGCACGACGAGGAGTTGAGGCTCGAGTTCGTGCTGCACCCCGGCGCGTAGATCTCGGGCTTGCGCCGCCCGTCGCTGGTGGGGCCGGTCCCGCCGGTGCAGTGCTGGCCCTGGTTGGGCGTGTCGCGCGACGCGCCGACCGCCAGCAGGTTCTTGGCGTTCTCGGGGTTCTTGAGCGTGTTCGTGTTCGTCACCGCCAGGTAGACCTGGCTGTCCTCGTAGGTGTGCTGGAAGCGGTCGAACCCGCGGCAGAGGCCGTCGTACTGCGTGGTCCCGTCGTTGCCCCAACTGTTGGTGTGGTCGCGCCCGGTCTGGTTGTGGTGCGTTTCCAGGCGCAAGAAGATCGCCGTCTCGCTGAACGACGGGATGGTGTTGTAGACGATCTTCGCCAGGTACGCCATGCCGCGCGTGTCGTTGTTGGTCCCGTTGTCGCCCGCGGCGGTCCCGGCCACGTGGGTCCCGTGGAACTGCGACCCGAGCGACGTGTTGTAGGCGAGGATCTTCCGGTGGTTCGGGCCGATCGGGTTCACGGAGTCCAGGAAGGAGCAGTGGTTCACGTTGATCTTGTCGTCGATGACCCCGACCACCTGCCCCGCGCCCGTCAGCCCGTTGGTGTACAACTTGAGGTCGTTGGTGATGTTGGTCTGGAGGATCCAGCGCGTCGTGTTGTTGCGCAGCGTGATCTCGGGGAAGTCCTCGACGAACTGGACGCCGGCGACCTTCGCGATCGCACCGGCCGCCATCGTCGGCGCCTCGACGTGCAGCGAGGCGTGCGTGCCGATCCAGTCCACCGACGCGACCCTCACGCCGGGGATCGCCGCCACGGCCTGCACCGTCGCGTGCAACTCGGCGTCGAGGAACAACTCCACCAGGAACTGCGACATCCCCTGCCCCGCCAGCGCTTGGCGCTCCAGCGTCGTGAACCGCCGCTGCCCGATCTCGGGCGCGAGTTTCCACGCGTCGTCGAACGCCGACCACCAGCGCACGAACCCGAGCGCTCCCAGCGCGCCCGCGTCCGCGCCCTCCAGCCGCACGATCCACGAGTTCATCGGCAGGTAGTCGCCCAGCCACACGCCCGCGGCGTGCAGCGCGTCTCGGCGCGCCGGCGTCATCGGGCCGTCCAACTGGATCACCCACCGCCCCGGCTGCCCGGCCAGCGCGGCGACGCCCGGGCGGCCGGCCGTCGTGTCGATCGTCCCCGTCCGGAGGTACAGCGCGGTCGGGCTGACGGGGGCCAGCCCCGCCAACGCCGGATCGACGACCACGTCGTCCGACGACGACCACGCCTGCCCCGCACTCGCCGCCAGCGCCACGCACAGCCACGCCGCCGACAGGCGACCCGAACCTGACTTCCTGCTGCCCATGTCTTTCGATCCTCCAGAACGCCCCTCACGCCGAGGCGGGGGCTGGTGTGTGCCTGTCAATCGGCCCGACGATCCTCGGGCTGGATGCCCCGCCCGGGCCTGTCCCGGCGGCGTTGCGTCCCGCGGCGTCCCACGCCGCACCGTCCGTCATGTCCCCGGTTCTCGGCCCCTCCTCGGCCTGATCGCACGCCGACAATGAACGCCCGCGCGACGCGCGGCCGCGATCTCCCATACGAGCCTCGGGCGCGACCGGACGAACCATTCTCTCGCGCCCGTTCCGCCTTTGGTAGCAGAAACCTGCGGTACAGATCAATCCGAATCCGCCAACCGGAGCCAGATAAAGAACAACCCCGCGGTCTCCCGCGGGGTGTTCGAGTGTTGTCAGGGTCGGGCGTTGCGAATCAATCGCAGCCCGCGTTGTAGGCGTTGAGGAAGGCGAGCACGTCGAGCGAGTTGATGACGGTGTCGCCGTTGAAGTCGGCCTTCGGGTCGTTGGCGTTGTAGGCGTTGAGGAAGGCGAGCACGTCGAGCGAGTTCAGCACCGTGTCGCCGTTGAAGTCGGCGGGGCAGTCGTCGCACACGCCCATGCTGACCGTGAACTCGTCGATGGCGGCCTCGACGATCGAGCCGGGCTCGAGGTCCTCGGCGATGAACCGCACGCGCACGTTGGCCGTCGGGGCGACGAAGTCCTCCACGTTGAACTCGTGGTAGAACCACCCGCCCGAGGTGCCCGGCCCGGACGGCCCGACCGTCTCGACGTTCACCCAGCCCGAGCCGTTGTTGATGTCGACGCGGAAGGTGTCCGTGTTCGGGGCCGCGCCCTGGTCGTTGGAGTACCAGCGCCAGTAGGAGATCGTGATCCCGCTCTGGCCCACGAGGTTGAGAGTGGGCGTGATGACGGTCGTCTTCCCGCCGTCCACGTCGTACTGCCCGATGCTGGTTCCGGCGCGCCCGTCGGTGACGTAGCAGATGGTGCCGGGGTCGGAGACGTCGTCCTCCGGTTGCGCCGGCGTGCCCTGCGGGTCCATGCGACCCCAGATGCCGGTGGTGGCGTTGTCGCCGGCGTCGCCGACCGTCCAGCCCTTGTTCGTCTCCATGTCGTCGTGGAAGGCGACCACGACGTCGTCGTACGCGGACGCGCTGTAGGCGTCGGCCGGGGCGTTGGTCGGGTTGGTGTGGAACCCGCCCTGCGTGTCCTGCACCTGGATGAACCAGTCGATGCGGGACTCGCAGGAGATGCCCGGGAGGGTGGCGATGTACTGCCCGCCGCCCAGGTCCGTCAGGCCCGAGTCCTGGTACGACCCGCCGTCGACGGAGTAGTAGAGCCGCTCGGTGCCGGGCTGCGGGGTCTTCAGCCCGGCCTCGATATCCACGCGGACGCCGTAGGACTGCCCGGGGGGCAGGATGGAGGGACGCCCATCCGGGTACTTGAAGACGATGGGGGGAAGGTCGGGGCAGGAGATGCTGTGGGCCGCGAACGCCGCGCAGATGAGCGTCCAGTTCGGGGTCCCGTTGGTGATGTCCCCGTCGTCGTCGTCAACGGTCAGCCACTGGATGGCCGTCGCCGGGTGGGCGGAGTTGTCCCCGCTGCCGCCGGTGGTGATGAGCGACCAGTCGACGTGCAACTGCTGGACCATGGCCAGGCCGGCGGCGGAGCCGTAGGTGTTGCCGAAGTTCTCACGGATGCGCCAGACGACGCCACCGATCAACTGCCCGCAATGGTGGACGCCGCCCGAGCAGGGGTACTGGACGTTTGCCAGGACCGGGTAGCGCACGTATCCGCCGTTGGTGAAGAAGTTCCGCCCGATGATCGGATCGTCGTACTGGATCATGGAGCAGGTGTCCGCGTAGCCCTCGCCGAACGCGCCCTGCGACAGCCCGAGCCGGGCGACGATGTAGTGCCCGTACTCGTGCGCCACCACCGAGGAGTACGCCGTGTTGTTGCACCCGCCCGCGGCCCGGTAGAAGTTGATCGACGAGCCGTCGAAGTAGGCGTTGCAGCTCGAGTTGATGTTCACGTTCGCCGGGCACTTGAAGTCCATGCCCGTCCACGTCGTGCGGTAGCGGATGTAGTCGTGCGTCCTGGCGGTGTGGATCGCCGCGTTGACCTGCGCCGTCGTGAACTGCGACGGGCTGGAGTTGTACTCGAGCGTCCCCGGGACGCCGGGGGTGAACGTGCCGCTGATGGAGAGCACGCCCGTGCCCGACTGGTCGTTCACGTCGACCCACAGCCCGTTGTCCAGGTTGCTCGTGACCGTGACGGGGTTCACCCCGCCGTGCGTGATCACGAAGTCGCCGTTGTCCTGCGAGTACGAGTTGTTCCCGCCCTGCACGACCACCCGCATGTCCGGCATCGCCATCACCACGGGCGGGTTGGACCCCATGTCAGGGTCCGTGCCGGGGGTGGCCCTCGCGTTGAGCGTCCCGATCACGTCGATGTTCAGCACCTCGTTGCGCACGTACAACAGCGCTCCCGTGTTCGCATCGACGAAGAAGGTGTACCGCTCGCGGGCCTCGAGACTCGGCTCCTCGCCCACGAACTTCCACGCCAGCACCGGGTCGCGGCGCGTGTCATCGCCCTGGAAGATCACCATCTCCGCGTCCGACCAGACGGGCAGGTGCTCGAAGTTGATCATGTCGCGCACCGAGCCGACCGCCTGGTTCCCTTGCACGAACGGCAGCCCGAACCCGCCCTCGGGACGCTGGGCGAACTTGCCGGCCGCGTACACCACGCGGTCCTGCTCGCCCGCGAACCCGTTGAGCACCATCAGGCGACCGATCCCGTGCTCCACCGGCAGGCCGTCGATGTACTGCTGGTACCCGAAGACCGTGAACTTGCCCATCCCGGTCTCGCCCACCCAGACCTGCTCCAGGTCCAGGTCGCCCGCGCCGAACGCGGTCCCGTGGTCCGCCCACCACTTGGCGGCGGCCTCGTCGGGCGTTTCGGCCGCCGTCATCGGCTTGCCGTAGATCAGGTTGACCCGGCCCTCATCCACCCAGGCCTGCACGCCGGGGAACTGGCGGCTGAGGTCCAGGAATCCGGGAGGCGTGATCGGGAGGGTCTCGATCCCCCCCATCTTCCCGCTGGACATGGCCGAGGCCGAGCCGGCAAGGCCGACCAGCGCGGCGATCGCGATCCGACGAATCGATGTGGACATGTGGGTTCCTCCGCCCGCTCGAGGCTGAAAACGCGAAAAGCCCCGCCCGACGCTCGGGACAAGGCAACCGACGGGGAGGCCCGCTCCAACAGCCCGACAGCGGACACGGAATCCCCCTCAGACCACGGGGCCATTCGGCGACCCGAGGCCGTCGGTTCCTGCCCAGCCTACATCGTCCGCCTCTGTGGCGGAATACCCATCCTCAATTCGAGCAGAAACCCTGCCCGTGCGGGATGGAAGGCCTGGGGGCCGGAAACCTCGATCCTCTACGGGCACCCGGCGGTGTACGCGTTCAGGAAGCAGAGCACGTCCAGCGTGTTGATCGCCGTGTCCCCGTTGCAGTCCGCCCCAGGATCGCCCGCCGTGTACAGGTTCAGGAAGCAGAGCACGTCCAGCGTGTTCACCACCGTGTCCCCGTTGCAGTCGGCGTAGCACGACGGCAGGCCGCGCCAGACCGCCATCCCTCCCTCGGCCCGCACGGCCCCCGTGTCATAGATCGGCGCGGTCGGCGTGAACGACCCGTTCGCATGGACTTTGAAGACGTACAGCCCGGCGATCCCGTCCGTCGCGGACGAGTCGTCCGTCACGAAGAGCAGGTCGTCCATGGACGCCATGTTCCCGATCGTCCCCTGCAGCCCGACGTCGAACATGAACCCCGTCGAGGTGAGCGAGCCGTCCGGGTTGATCGCGAACGAGCGAACCGTCGCGTCCGTCCCGTGGCCCATGAACAGGAAGGCGCCGTCGTCCGTGATCGCGGGGTAGGCGGGCGATGCGCCCGGCGAGGTGTAGGGCGACCCCGGCAGCGGCATGAGCACGCCCTCCGCCACGTCGTACCCCAGGATCTTCTTCCCGTCCCCGCTGATGCCACCGCCCGCGTACAACTTCGTCCCGTCCCGGCTGATCCGGATGTTGAGCGGGTAGTTCGGCGTGCCGACCGTGAGGTCGTTCGTGAGCGTCCAGTCCGGGTTGATCGCCCAGCGTCGGATGTTCAGGCTCGTCGAGTCCTGCGAGTACAACTTCCCGTCCACCGGGTGCAGCGCCAGCGCGGTGTTGAACGATCCCGACGCCTGCGACGAGAGTTTCGTGAGCGTGAGCGCGTCGCGGTCGAAACGCCAGACGTGGATCTGCGACGCCCCGAACTCCGAGCGCGTGATGGCGATCACGTCGTTGCTCAGCCATTCCGCCGCCAGCGGAGAGTTGTCGATCCAGAACGACGCCAGCATCGTCAGCGAGGCGTCCGGCGCGACCGCAAAGACGTGGAACCGGTCCATGGTCGAGCTGCCGTCCTGCGAGCCTGCGGCCTCCGCCGCCGCCAGCAGCGATCCGTCCGGGTTGATCGCCACCGTGGACGTCCACATCTCGGTCGGGTAGTTCCCGACCATGGTCAGCGAGTCGTCCGCGTTGACCCGGAACGAGGTCACGCTCGCCGTCGTCGTGTGGTAGTGCCCCACGAAGACGGCCCGCGACTCCGACTGCCCCATCGCCCCGAACGCCATCGACACCGCCGCCGCCGCGGCCGCCACACGCACACGCACACGCATACCCGGCCTCCTGTTCGCTCCGTGCGGACTCAATCTACCCCGCACGCGCCGGCCGACCAAGGGGAATCGCTCCCCTCGCTCCCGAACCGGCGTTCACCCGGGGCCTCAGCCGCACCCCACCGCCCACCAGTTCAGGAACGCCAGGAAATCCAGCGACGTAACCGCCCCGTCCCCATCCAGGTCCGCGCTGGGCTCGCCGGACACGAAGGCGTTGAGGTAGGCGAGTACGTCCACCGTGTCCGTGCCGCCGTCCGTGTTGAAATCGCCCGGCTCGAAGATCGGCACGCTCCACGCCCCCCGGCCCTGCGTTCCTGCCACCAGCCGCCCGCGCGGACGGTCGAGCACCAGGTCGATCACCGCCACGTTCGGCATCCCGAGCGCGTACCGCTGCCACGACACGCCGCCGTTCATCGATCGGTACACGCCCGCGTCGGTCCCGGCGTAGAGCGGGCGCAGCAGGCACGAGGAGTCCACGACGACCACGTTCACCGGCAGGTCTGGCAGGTCGCCGTCGAGCGCCTCCCACGTCGCCCCCGCGTCGCGTGAACGGCGCACCTTCGGCCCGCCGAAGTGCGCCGTCGCCAGATAGACCTCGCGCGGGTCGTCCGCCGCGACGGTCAGTTCCCGCGTCACGCGCGGCCAGCCGGGGTGGCCGGTCAGCACCGCCTCGAAGTTCGCGCCGCCGTCCTGCGACGCGAGCACGCGCCCGTCGTTCGTCGAGGCGTAGACGAAGGACGAGTCCGACGGCGCGATGGCCAGCGCACGGATCGCCCCCTGCCCGTCGGTGAGGTCGCCGCTGAGCACGCTCCAACCCGACCCGCCGTTCGTGCTCAGGTGGATGCGGTGGGTTGCGTAGAGCATCCGGTCGGCGTCGGCGGGGTCGATGATGTAGGGCGGCAGGAAGCAGTTGCGCCCGCTGATCCCGCCGCCGACGTGCGAGAACGAGTTTCCCCCGTTCGTCGAGCGGAAGAGGTTCCCCGTGCCCTGGTACTCGGCGAAGACGCGGTGCGGGCGCGTCGCGTCGAGTTGCGTCCATCCGCCGTCGCCGCCGAGAACGGTCGCCCAGGCGACCCCGTCGTCGCTTCGCCGATTCGTGCCGTTGTCCTGCGTCCCGCCCATGACCCACCGTTCGTCGGTCGGGTGGAGCGAGAGGCCCGCGTAGAACTGCACGGTGGAGAGGCCGTCGTTGAGGTTGACGTAGGAGTCGCCGAGATCGTCGCTCCGATGCACGCCGCCGTCGTCGCCGACCACCAGCCGGCCCGCCGCGTCGAACTCGATGGCGTGGATGTCGACGTGGGGCGGGGTCACGTTCGCGCCGACGCCGTTGACGTATCGGCGCATGTTCAGCCCGCCGTAGAAGACGACGTTCGCGTCGTCGGGCTTCACCCCGACGACCGACAGGTACCAGCCGTAGGTCGCCTGGTTGACCGACCCGTGCGCCGTCCAGGTCGCGCCGCCGTTGTCGGACCGGAAGCCGCCGATGTTCTCCGCGCCGCCTCCCGCGGCGTCCGCCGGCTTGGTGAGGAGCGCGAAGACCCGCGAGGGCTGGCTCGGCGCGACCGCAAGACTGACCCGCCCGATCGGTCCCGGCAGACCCCCCCCTCCGCCCAGTTTCGCCCAACTGGCCCCGGCGTCGGTCGTTTTGTAGACACCGTTGCCCGCGTCGCCGAAGATGTGCCCGATCGCGGCGTAGAGCGTGGCCGGGTTCGCCGGGTCCAGCGCCAGGTCGGTCGCGTCCACCGCGGGCAGCCCGTTGGTCAGGTGCGTCCACGTCGCCCCGCCGTCCGCCGACTTGAACACGCCCACCGGCCCCGTCGCGCCCGGGTGCCCCTTCGCGGCGACCAGCGTCGGGAACCCGCCCGCCCGGGCGACCGAGGCGTACAGCGTCTGCGTGTTCGTCGGGTCGATTCGGATGCGCGAGAAGCACCGCCCGGCGAAGGTCTCCGCCGCGAGCACCGTCCACGTCTCGCCGCCGTCCGTGGACTTGTAGAGGCCCAGCCCGTAGCGCGAGTGGTTGGCGAAGTTCGCCTCGCCGCTCCCGGCGTAGACCACCTGCTCGTCGTGCGGGTCGAGCGCGATTGCGCCGATCGACGTGGTCGGGAGATGGTCTGTCAACGGCGTCCAGGTCAGCCCGCCGTCGCGGGTTCGCCACACGCCCCCGTCCGCCGCGCCGACGTAGTAGAGGTCCGGGTCCACGCGGCTGCACGCCACTGCGCTGATGCGCCCCGCCGAGCCTCCCGAGACGCTCGCCGGCGCGGGGCCGAGGGACTCCCACGACTGCCCCCACGCCGGGCCCGTGACCGCCGCCAGCGCCACCATCGCACGCACGATCATGGTCCTCATCGTGCCCCCTCCTCTGCGCGAGTGGCTTCGAACGTGAGCACGCAGGTGTAGACGACCCAGTCCGCCCCGCCGTCGCGCGACGGCGCGGCGTGGTGGAACTCGACGCGCCACACGCCCGTCCGGTCGAGCCGCACGGGCGCGATGCCCTTGTCGTCCGCCGTCGTGCGCCGCTCCTCCCCGCTCGCCGCGTGCGTGGCGATCACCGTCGCGCCGGCGACGGCGCTGCCGTCGGCGTAGACGCGCACGGCCATGTCGCTCGGCAAGAGCAACGCCGTCGGGTCCATCAGCGCGCGAATCTCGGTCGCCAGCCCCGACTTGCTGACCGCCACGTCCGTCGCCGCGCTCCCCGCCCGCACCAGCGCACACGCCGATTGCACGCGCAACACCCGCACCGGGGCCTCCGCGTCTCGATGCGGGGCCTCTTGATCTCGGGGCGGGGCCTTTCCAGGCCCCGTCTCCATTTCGTTCAACCCCTTCCCAACCCGCTCCATCAACCTCCCGAACGCCTCGCTCCCCATCACCTCCACTCGCCGCGCCAGATCAACGCCCACCATCGTCACGCCCGCGCGCGCCGGCGACACGCGCAGGGTCTTGCTGTCCGCCTCGACGGGCGCGCTCGCGTGGTTCCGCTGCGAGTGGCTGTCGCGCACGAACACCCACTCGGCCCCGGCCTCTTCCCACGCGATCCCGCGCACGCCCTCCGGGCCGTGCGACTCGAGGCGCAGCGCCACCGACTCCCCGGGCGCGAGCGTCAGCCGTTCCGCGCCGAGCGACGCGACGCGCTGCCCGAACGCCGACGCGCCGCACCAGGCCAGCACGCCGATCGCCAATACGACGGCCGTTGTCCTTCGTCCCATCGTGTCCGCCCCCTGTGCGCAGGCCGCGCGTTCGCCCCGCCGACGGCGCGAGTGTACAGGACGGCCCGGCCACGACCAAGCCCATTCGGCCCGCTGCGAGGGGCCGCACGCCCCTTCCTATACTGCCAACCCACCGCGGCTCGACCGCGGGAAACACCCCGAAAGAGAGGCTCTTCGCGTGGCTGAGAGACACTTCGACCTCATCGTCATCGGCGGCGGCCCGGGCGGGTATGTCGGCGCGATCCGCGCCGCGCAACTCGGCATGAAGGTCGCCTGCATCGAACGCGCCAAACTCGGCGGCGTCTGCCTCAACTGGGGCTGCATCCCCTCCAAGGCCCTCCTCTCCAACGCCGAACTCATGGAGAAACTCCACGAACGCGACGCCTGGGGCCTCACGCTCAAGGGCGACGTGGGCGTCGACTGGTCGAAGGTCATCGGGCGCTCGCGCGACGTCGCGGCCAAACTCAACAAGGGCATCGAGTTCCTCTTCCGCAAGAACAAGGTCGAGCACGTCGTCGGCAGCGCGAAGATCGTCAGCGGCTCCAAGGGCGGCCGGCCCTGCCGCGTCGAGGTTTACGACTGCGAGGTCCAGGAGGAGCGCACCGACGCCCCCGCCAAGCCCGCCGCCAAGCCCCGCGAGACCATCACCGCCACCCACGTCCTCGTCGCCACCGGCTCCGTCGCCCGTGACCTGCCCTTCGCGAAGTTCGACAACGACCGCATCTGGGGCGCGCGCGAGGCCATGTTCAACAAGGAGATGCCGAAGTCCCTCGTCGTCGTCGGCGCGGGCGCGATCGGCATGGAGTTCGGCTACTTCTACCACTCCTTCGGCACGAAGGTCACGATCGTCGAGATGCTCGACCGCCTCCTCCCCGTCGAGGACGAGGACGTCTCCAGGGCCATCGAACGCCTCTACAAAAAGAAGGGCTTCGACATCCGCACCGGCCACCTCACCACGGGCGTCGAGAAGACCAAGTCCGGCGTCAAAGTCACCATCGCCCCCGTGAAGGACGGCAAGCCCGACGAGTCGAAGAAGGAGACCATCGAGGCCGACCGCGTCCTGCTCGCCATCGGCGTCAAGGGCCGCTACGACGGGCTCTTCGACGATTCGCTGGGCCTCAAGACCGAACGCGACCACATCGTCACCGACTTCAAGCCCGGCAAGACCGTCAACGAACCCATCGACTACACGACCAGCGTCCCCGGCGTCTACGCCATCGGCGACGTCATCGGCCCGCCCTGGCTCGCCCACGTCGCCAGCGACGAGGCCATCATCTGCGTCGAACGCATCGCCTGGCGCACCGACCCCAAGAAGCACCACGAACCGATCCCCATCGACTACTCCGTCATCCCCGGCTGCACCTACTGCCAGCCGCAGGTCGCCTCCGTCGGCTTCACCGAACGCCAGCTGAAGGAGAAGGGCCTCAGGAAGGGCGAGGACTACGAGGTCGGCTCCTACCCCCTCCAGTCCCACGGCAAGGCCATCGCCGCGCTCCACACCGACGGCTTCGTCAAGATCATCCGCGGCCTGCCCCGGGGCGAGATCCTCGGCGCGCACATCCTGGGCGACCAGGCCACCGAACTCATCGCCGAACTCACCCTCGCCCGACGCCTCGAAGCCACCACCGAGGAGATCATCGTCACCGTCCACGCCCACCCGACGATGCACGAGGCCGTCCGCGAAGCGGCCCTGGCGAGCGAGGGGAAGGCGATTCATATGTGAACAGGCTCGCCCGGACTGAGCCTCATTTCCCCCTTGGCCGTCACACGGCAGTATTTGGGCGATCCAGCCGTCCACACCCACCCTTTGACCGGCAAACCCGCCGGGCAGATTGACACTGGATTAGCCAATGGGCTATATTTAGTCTCTAGACTAAAAGAGTCTCAGGATGGCGAAGGCCCTTGAAAACCCCTTCCGTCCCGGTGCGGGCCACATGCCCCCCTACTTGGCCGGGCGGACTCGCGAGCAGGAGGAGTTTCGCAAGCTCCTGGCGCAGGACGTCGTCCTCCAGAACGTGGTCCTCACCGGCCTCCGCGGCGTGGGGAAGACCGTTCTCCTCGACACCTTCAAGCCCGAGGCCACGCGCCGGGGATGGGTGTGGGTCGGCACAGACCTGTCCGAGTCGGCCAGCGTCGATGAGGAGAGCCTCGCACGCCGAATCATCACCGACCTTGCGGTCATTACCGCGGGCATCACGGTCGAACACGTTGAGGTTCGTTCGATCGGCTTCAGGCCCGAGCGCTCACGCCTGCCCGTCAGACTCGATTTCAACACGCTCTGGTCCGTGTACAGCAACACCCCGGGACTCGTATCCGACAAACTGAAGGCCGTACTCGACCTCGTCTGGGCTGCTGTGCCTTCGACCGGGAAGCAGGGCATAGTCTTCGCCTACGACGAAGCGCAGAACATGGCCGACCACGCCGAGCGTGAGCAGTACCCTCTCTCGCTCCTGCTCGACGTTTTCCAGTCTGTCCAGAAGAAGAACATCCGCTTCATGCTCGTCCTGACCGGCCTCCCGACGCTCTTTCCCAAACTCGTTGCGGCACGGACCTATTCAGAGCGGATGTTCCGTGTGATCTCGCTCGAAAGACTGGCCAAAAAGGACAGCCGCGACGCCGTCACGAAGCCTGTCGCTGATGGTCCGCTCGTCTTCACACCGCGTTCCGTCGACGTCATCGTCGAGATGTCAGGCGGATATCCCTATTTCATCCAGTTCATTTGCCGGGAAGTGTATGACGCTTGGATCCAGCAGGTCGGGAAGTCCAAGGAAGCATCTGTGCCCGTGGATGAGATTCAGCAGAAACTCGACTCCGATTTCTTCGCAGGGCGATGGGCGAGGGTGACTGATAGGCAACGCGAACTGCTCACCGTCATCGCGAAACTTGACTCTGCGGAATCCGAGTTTGCTGTGCTGGAGATCGTCGAGAAGTCCAAGGAACTCCTCGCAAAGCCTTTCGGCGCAAGCCACGTCAACCAGATGCTCAACACGCTCAGCGAGTCCGGGCTGATCTACAAGAACAGGCATGGCAGGTACTCCTTGGCCGTCCCGTTGCTCAACAGGTTCATTCTTCGGCAGCTTGAGACTGACAAGACCCTCTGGGGCTAGGGGCAGCCGACTCGTTGCACGGAGGCGTGATTACCCCGCCGTCTTCGCCGTCGCTGTGTGCTGCGCGATCCGGCGCGCCCGCTCCAGCAGCGCGCCCTCGTCGCGGCGCACCAGCAGCCGGTTGTACGACAGCCAGCAGACGTGCTCGTACCCGCGCGCCGCCAGGTACTCGCCGAGCGTCGGGTCTTCGCCCAGCCCGTGGTCCTCGACCAGGATCACCCGCGGCCGGAACCGGGCCAGGTCGAACCCGTCCAGCAGCGCCAACTCGTGCCCCTCGACGTCGATCACCACCAGGTCGATCGCCCCCGCGTGCTCCGCCAGCAGGTCGTCCATCGTCGTCAGCGGGGCCTCGACCCGCTCCTCGGCCGTGCGCGGCGGGCGCTTCGTGAACCGCCGCCCGCCCGGGTCGTCCAGGAACGACGACGCGTCGTACCCCCCCCCTCCGCCGCCGGGCGCGCGCGAGTCGATCAGGTGGGTGAACGACGCCGTTCCAGTCGAGCCGCGCCGTGAGAGGGCCGCGTTCACGACCCGCGACCCCGGCCGCCGCGCCGCGGCCAGCGCGTGCAGCGAGGGCACGGCCTCGACCAGCAGCCCCGTCCACCCCATCGCCTCGAAGGCGTAGGTCACCGCGTAGGTGTAGCCGTCGTAGGCCCCGACCTCGACGAAGAACCCCTCCGCCTGCCCGGCGAACACCTCGTCGAGGAACAGGTCCTCGCCGAACTGCGACCGGAACTCGACCGGCATCCGCGCCGCCCGCCCCGCGGCCCGCAGCCGCTCCTCGGCCCGGAACGCGTACAGCGGCTTGACCGCGTGCAGCATCTCCATCTCGCGCCGGTCCAGCCGGGCGATGCGTCGGCGCAGCCGGCGGTGCCGACGCTCCGCCCCCAGCGCGACCGCGCCGAGCGCCACCCCGAGAGCCACGATCAGCGCGAGTTCCATGCCCGCTCCGCGATCTTCCGCCCGATTTCGTCGATCGGCACGCGATCCGGCCACTGCTCGCCCGTGCGCAGGTCCTTCACCGTCGCCTCCGACGCGCTCTCGACGATGACGGCGAACCGCGCCCCGACCTGCGCCGCCTCCTTCAACAGCTTGCCGACGTTCTTCGTCGCCTTGTACGAGTGGCGGACGTGGAGGGGGGCCTGAGGCTTGGGGCCTGGGGCCTGAGTCTTGAGTCCTGAGTCCTGAGGCGCGCGGGAGCCGCGCCGCAGCGAGGCGACCAGCGGCCGCACCTGCCGCTCCGCTTCCTCCGTGCCGTTGCTCAGCACGAACACGTCCGGCGACTGCCCGACCAGCCCCATCAACTCCGCATCGCTCGGCATCAGCCCCTTGTCCTGCAACAGGTTCGCCAGCACCACGTCCCCCATCGCGAACCCGACCGCGGGAGTGGGAGGGCCGCCGAACAACTCGACCAGATTGTCGTACCGCCCGCCGCCGGCGACCGCACGCTCGCCCTCGGCGATGACTTCGAAGACGGTGCCGGTGTAGTACGCGAGGCCGCGCACCACTCGCATGTCGGCCGTGAACCAATCGGTTGAATAGCCCAACTGAAGAAGTGCCAGATTTACGGGCATGGTCTTGGAGAATGCGCGAGCCGAAGCCTCGTGAACTGCATCAAGAGGCCCTAGTTGAGCATGGGCAGTCTGGAACACTTCCGTAAGTGACGAGGCAGTGCCACTTATCGTTGCGCCGGGCACGAGAGATAGAATACACGCCTTGCTTGCGCCAAGCGCACGGAGCTCGTCAAAGCTCTTGTCTGGCGGTTGCTTATCGATCCGGTCTATGACGGCGAATGCAGCTGAAAGAGCCGCGCTAGACACTCCCTCTTTCAGAAGCAGATCGCTGACGACCTTTCTGTCGCTGATGCGGATTCGAACATCCCCGGGTGTGAGTCCGACGCTGGAAAGGAAGTCGACACAGCACGCGATGCACTCCGCATCCATCCGCGCCTTCGCCTCCGCGACCTCCGCGCGGCTTTCCGCGTCCTCCGCGTTCCATTTTTCAGGAGCCACATCCAGCCCCAGCACGTCGCAGTTCCACTGCAGGAACTCCCGCAGCCTGCCCCGTTGCGGCCTCTCCGCCCTGAAAAACGGCCCGATCTGGAACCACTTGCACGGTTTGGGCAGCCCCGCCGCCCGGGCCGCGTACATCCGCGCCAGCGTCGGCGTGAACTCCGGCCGCATCGCGTAGGGCGCGCGCCCGGTCGCCCGCACCCGCTCGACCTCGTCCGGGCTTTTGCCCGAGTACGCCTGGAACAACTCGCCGAGGATGCCCTCGCCGCTCTTGACGGCGTAGAGGTCCGACTCCTCGAACGTCGGCCCGTCCACCTCCTCGAAGCCGTGTCGCACGGCCACCTCGCGCCACCGCTCGGTGATCCACCGCCGCCGCGCCGCCTCGACCGGGTAGAGGTCCCGCGTCCCGCGCGGCCCCTGCATCGGCGTGCCCTGCTTCGTCCCGGGTTCCGACATGCCGCAAGGCTATCCGACGCGCCGCCCCCCGTGGCACGCCACCGCCCCTCCCCTACACTCCCGTCCCATGCCCACCGTCACCATCAACGGCGTTCAGTGCCCCTTCACACCCGGCCAGACCATCCTCCAGGCCGCCAACGCCGCCGGCGTCGATATCCCCTTCTACTGCTACCACGACGGCCTCTCGATCGTCGCCTCCTGCCGCATCTGTCTCGGCGAGGTCTGGGCGCCCAACCCCCGCAACGAGAACCGCCTCGAACCCTTCATGGGCGGCAAACTCCTGCCCACCTGTCAGACCCCCGCCTCCGACGGCATGGTCGTCCACACCGACTCCCCCAAGGCCGTCCAGAACCAGAAGGCGGTCATGGAGTACCTCCTCATCAACCACCCGCTGGACTGCCCCGTCTGCGACCAGGCCGGCGAGTGCCTCCTCCAGGACTACTCCTTCAAGTACGGCCGCGGCGTCTCACGCTTCCAGGAGCAGAAGGTCAAGAACCCCAAGAAGGACCTCGGCCCGCACGTCTACCTCTACGCCGACCGCTGCATCATGTGCACCCGCTGCGTGCGCTTCACCCGCGAGGTCTCGGGCACCGCCGAGTTGTACGTCGACGGCCGCGGCAACAAGGAGGAGATCGACGTCTTCCCCGGCGAGGGCATCACGAATCCGCTGAGCGCGAACGTGATCGATCTCTGCCCCGTCGGCGCGCTCCTCGACAAGGACTTCCTCTTCGCCCAGCGCGTCTGGTTCCTCCGCTCGACGCCCTCCATCGACGGCATCACCGCGAGCGGGGACAACCTCTGGATCGAGCACAACGAGGGGCGCGTCTACCGGATCAAGCCGCGCGAGAACATGGGCGTCAACAAGTGGTGGATCACCGACGAGGTCCGCTACGGCTGGAAGCACGTCCACAGCGACAGCCGCCTCCGCTCGACCATGCGACGCCAGTACGGCGCGCTGGTCGAGGACGATTCGGAGCGCTGCTACGCCGACGCCATCGACGGCCTGCGCCGCGCCGCCGAGGGCGGACGCCGACTCGCCCTCCTCGTCAGCCCCATGCTCACCTGCGAGGACGCCTGGGCCTTGGCCACCCTCGCCCGCGAGATCGACCCCAACGCCGTCCTCGGCGTCGGCCCCGTCCTCCGACGTGGCGAGGACCAGACCTTCCCGCCCGGCGCGGGCGACGACGACCCCCGCGCGTTCCGGGTCTACGCCGAGAAGGCGCCCAACGCGCGCGGCGTGCGGCACGTCCTCGCGGCGGTGGGGGGGGAGACGCTCGACTACGACGACTTCGTCCGACGCATCGCGGGCGACGAGGTCGGTGCGGTCATCCTCACCGGCAACTACACCTCGGGCGACTGGGCGCCGCAGCCGCTCGCCGACGCCGCCGACCGCCGCCACGGCCGCTTCGTCGTCCTCATCGACACGCTCGGCGGCCCGCTGATCGACGGCGCGGACGTCGTCCTCCCCGGGTGCACGTGGGCCGAGAAGGCCGGCACGTTCGAGAACGCCCGCGGCCTGCTCCAGGCCTTCGAGGCCGCCATCCCGCCGGTCGAGTTCGCCCGCTCCGAAGGGCAGACCGCCTTCGACCTGCTCGCGGTGCTGCACGGCGAGGCCCTCGCCTCGCCCCGGCGCGTGAAGGTGGTCGTCGTGGACGAACAGCCGGGCATGGTGCCCCAGGCCACCGAAGTCGTGCTGCCCCGCTCCCGCCTCTTCAATGCCGCCGAAGTCCGAGCCGAAATGGCCCGGGCCACCCCTGCCCTCGCCGCCTTCGCCGGCGAAGTGACGCTCCCAGCCCCCGCCCCACGCCATGAGGCGGCGGTGGAGATGGTGGAACTGTAAGGAAAACGATCGGTATGTTGCGGCATAGTGCGCTTGATCGTGCCAATTATGTGTAATATACTACATCTGAATCGACGATGAAAGAGCAGTACGCATGCAGAACGTGCCTAGACACGAACTCTTCGCGATACTGAGCCAGATGAATCCCTGGTGGCAAGGGCAGCTCCTTCGCGGCCTGCCCACGTGGACTCGTGCCGCCTTCCCAGAACTCCTCAGGTGGCTCGTCGATCCGCCTGCGCCCCGCGCCGTCCTCGTTACTGGAGCACGTCAGGTCGGCAAGACGACGCTCCTGCGGCAGGCCGCTCGTTCTCTGCTCGCTCGCGGCATCGAACCACGACAGATTCTGTACGTCACCTTCGATCATCCCCTCATGAAGATCAGCGGCGTTGAGGGGGTGATGCGAGTATGGAACGAGCTCAACGCCCCGGACCCGGAGCGAGAGCAGCACCTTCTGCTCGACGAGATCCAGTACGTCAGCGACTGGGGCACGTGGCTCAAGCATCAAGTGGACTTCGAGAAGCACAGGCGCATCGCGGCCACCGGCTCTGCAATCCCGATCCGGCGCGAAGGGCAGGAATCGGGCGTGGGCCGCTGGCACACGATCAAACTCCCGACGCTGTCGTTCTATGAGTACCTTCAGATCAGAAACACCGCGATGCCGGAAGTCCCGCGCGTCGCTTCATTGACGCAGCCCTTCGCGTGGCCGGACGCCGAGCGGCGGAGGGTCGCCCTGAGTGCGGAGGCGCTCGTCCCGCATTTCCACGAGTACCTGCTCCGCGGCGGCTTTCCCCAGACCGCGAGCGTCGACGACGTCGATACGGCCCAGCGGCTGCTCCGCGAGGACATCGTCGACAAGGTGCTCAAACGCGACATGACCGCCCTTTTCGGCGTGCGACGCATCACGGAACTGGAGCGACTCTTCATCTATCTCTGCCTGCACGATGGGGGGATGCTCGACGTTCAGGCGCTGGCGAGCAACGTCGGCGTCAACTCACGCACGATCGCCAACTACCTCGACCTCTTCGAGGACTCGAACCTCATCTACCGCCTCCGTCCGTTCGGGTACGGGAAGCAGATTCTCAAGGGGCGGCAGAAGGTCTATCTCGCCGATGCCGCCATCGCCGGGAGCGTGCTCATGCGCGGCCGTGCGCTGCTCGAAGACGCCACGCGCCTGGGACACGCCGTCGAAACCGCCTTCTTCAAGCACGTCTTCGCGCACTACTACAGCGTCAGCATCGGCTTCTCCTACTGGATCGGCGACCGCGGCACGGAGATCGATGTCATCGCCGAGATCGCCGGCCGCGTCGTCCCCTTCGAGGTCAAGTACCGCGGCACGATCGACTCGCGCGACCTCCGAGCGCTCGCCGAGTTCTGCGCCGCCCGCGACGTGAACCGTGCCTACATCATCGGCGCAGACCCGCGCGACCTCAGCGTCCGCCCCCTCGGCCCCGCCCCCGAAGCCCCCCAGGCCCTCGTCATCCCGGCCCCCCTCGCGTGCTACTGGCTGTCGAGGATGGAGTTGGAGCGCACCGAATGATGGCGTCGAGCTCGCGTCGCCTGCGTCCACTCGATCCTCGATCCTTGAGCCATCGACCGCTCCTTCATTCCAAACACTAACCGAACGGTCGCCGCCCGTCAACGGCACCCCCAACCCCAGCGGCTAGCATCCCCGAGCCGCAACCGCGATGCCACCGGCGCGCCGCTCCGCGCCCTTCGCCCATGACCGAGATCATCGTCACCACGGTCGTCGTCGCCGTCCTCGGCGTGCCCTTCATCCTCCTCTGGTGGAAGATCGCGGATCAGTGGGCGGACGAGGAGCACAAGCGGTTCGGCCGCACCAAGGCGCCCGAAGGACCGGCCCCGCGCGTCGTCCGCGGCTTCGACTCGCCCGCGAGCGCGGACCCTGCCGCTCCCGCCTCTTCCCCCGTCGCCGAGCCGATGGAGGATCGGCGCGCGCCCTGAGCGCCACCGCTCCATCGCGCCGCCGCGGCTCCCGCCACGTTGAGACTTCGACGCGCCTCGCCCCTCCCGCCCGATACAGTCGGGGCGAGCATGGCCGCGCTCACCGCCTCCATCCGCCGCGCCCTCAAGCGACTCGGCTTCCGCGAGGAGTGGTATCTCATCATCATCGGCGCGCTCGTCGGCACGCTCACGGGCCTGGCGGCCATCGCCTTCGACTGGCTGCTCCACCGCGCCTTCGACTCCGCCCACACCCTCGAGGCCCGCCTCGGTCCCGTCGGCCTCGTCGTGATTCCCACCGTCGGCCTCGCGGCGACCGGCGTCCTTGTCCACTACTTCGCCGCCGAGGCCAAGGGGCACGGCGTCCCGCAGGTCATGCGCGCCCTTATCACCCGCGGCGGGTTCATCCCCTGGCGCACGGGCATCGTCAAGGTCGCCACCTCCATCCTCACCGTCGGCTCGGGCGGGTCCGCCGGCACCGAAGGCCCCATCGTTCAGATCGGCGCCACCGCAGGCTCAGTCGTCGGCCAGCGCCTGGGCGTCTCGCGAGAGCAGATGTCCGTCCTGGTCGGGTGCGGTGCCGCCGCGGGCATCTCGTCGATCTTCAACGCCCCGATCGCCGGCGTCATCTTCGTCCTCGAGGTCCTGCTGCGCGACTTCTCGCTCCGGGCCTTCACGCCCATCGTGGTCGCTTCGGTCTTTTCGGCCGTCACCACCCAGGCCGTCCTCGGCGAGAACGAGGCCATCTTCACCGTCGAGGAAACCCTCCACGCCCTCGAGTTCACGCCGCAGGAACTCCCGTCCTACGTCCTGCTCGGCGGCATCTGCGGGCTGGTGGCGGTCGCCTTCCAGCGCCTGCTCCACAAGGGCGAGGACCTCTACGACGCGTGGCGCATCCACCCGCTCCTCAAGCCGATCACCGGCGGCCTCGCCCTCGGCGCGCTCGCGCTGGCCTACATCGCGCTCGAGCACGCGCTCGGCACAGGCTCGCTCACCCGCGGCCCAGCGCCCGCCTTCTTCGCCAACGGCTACGAGCCGATCCACCGCATGCTCGCTCCGGACACCTACCTCGGCGCGGAGGGCGCGGACGCGCGGCTCGCCGTCCTCGCCCTGCTCCTCCTGCTCATGCTCTTCAAGGCCGTCGCCACCACTTTCACGCTCGCCTCCGGCGGCTCGGGCGGCGTCTTCGCCCCGAGCCTTTTCCTCGGCGCGACCGCCGGCGGCGCGCTCGGCCTCTCCCTCGAACTCCTCCACCTCATTCCCGACGGCTCGACGCCCGCCTCCTACGCGCTCGTCGGCATGGCGGCCGTCCTCGCCGCGTCGTCGCACGCCCCGCTCACCGCCATCCTGCTCCTCTTCGAACTCACTCGCAACATCTACGTCATGCTCCCCGTCATGCTCGCCGCGGTGCTCGCCACGGTCGTCGCACAACTGCTCGACCGCGACTCGATCTACACCTTCCGCCTGCGCCGCTCGGGCCTGCGCGTGGGCCGATCGCGCGACCTGACCGTCCTGCGCCGCGTGCACGTCCGCGGCGTGAGGCAGACCACGCTCCCGCCCGAGCCGGTCTATCCCTCCGACCCGGTCGCCAAACTCGTCGCCATGCACGCGGTCTACGACACGCCGGACTTCCCGGTGGTGGACGAGCGCGGGCGATACGTCGGCATGGTGACGGGCCTCGACGTGCGCACCGCGCTGATCGACCGCGAGGCGATCCCGCTCCTCCTCGTGGCCGAGCTCATGCGCGACGATGTCCCCCCGCTGCTGCCCGATGAGACGCTCGAGGTCGCGCTCGACCGTTTCGCCGCCTGCGACGCGGCCAGCCTGGTCGTCGTCAACGACAACGAGGAACGGCGCCCCCTCGCCCTCGTCACCCGCGCCGATGTCATGCAGCGCTACCGCGACGCCCTCGAAGAGGCGTAGGCCGCCCCCTTGGGCCTCGAAGAAAAAACGCCGGGCGTTGCCGCCCGGCGCGCGTGACTCAGGGATGAGCCGCGACGATCAGCCGCCGCTCTTCATCTTCTTCATCCGCTCGAGCGCCTCGCTCAGCTGCTCCTTCATGTTGGCCGGGGCGAGGGCGACGGCCTTCTCCTGCACTTCGAGCGCCTTGTCCTGCTGGCCCGCGAACCAGAGCGCCCACGCGTAGGTGTCCAGGATCATCGCGTTCTCGTGCTTGGTCAGTTCGCTGGCGCGCTCCGCGATCTTCAGCCCCAGTTCCGCGTCGCGCGGCTCGACCTTCGCGTCCGGGTCCACGATGTACCACGCGAGCGTGTTGAGCATCTGCGCGTTGTCCCACGCCGGGCCCTCGATCAGTTCCTTCGCGACGCCGTACGCCTTGGCGGTGTTGCCCGAGCGGATCGCCGTCATGTACTCGCTGAACCTGACCTCGACCCTCTTCTCATCGACGTACTTCTTCGCCGCCTTGGCGATGTCCCACTCGCCCGCGACGATCTCCTTGAGCGGCTCGTCCATCGTCATCGGGTGCCCGATCCAGGCGACGAACCCCTTCTGGTCCACGATGAACGCGCTCGGGATGCCCTGCTGCCCCGAGGCCTCCATCCACTCCTTCGCCATCCACCCCGTGCGGCGCGCGTCGGTGTCCGGGATCTTCTCCTCGATCGCCACCGTGTACTGCATCTTCTCGTCGCCGCCCTTGTCCGCCATGAACGGCGCGACCTTGGTCGTGTCGTCCCAGATGTTCACGCCGATGATCCGAACGTCCTTCGACTTGTACTCCTTCTGGAGTTCGGACAGGTGGGGCATCCCGGCGATGCACGGACCGCACCACGTCGCCCAGAACTCCACCACGTACACCCGGCCCTTCTCGAAACTCGTCACCGGGTCGCCCTTCACCCATTCCGCGATCTTCAGTTCCGGCGCCTTGTCGCCCACCTGAAGGTCCGCGATCCGCTCGACCTTCACCCCGGGGGCGACCTCGCGCGCCTTGGCCGGCTGCGCCGTCTTCACGCCGCCCTCCTGCGCCACCGCCGGCATCCCCGCCGCCATCACCAACGCAGCCGCCATCGCGACCATTCCACGTTTCATGACTCGCTCCTTGCGCCGACGCCGATCTCGCCGGCACGGCACGCTCGGCTCCGCCGGCCACGCCGCGGGCGACACGCCCGCACGCCCCGGGAACCCCTGATACCGAAACGCTAGGCGCGGCGTTCCACCGCCACGGCCGCCCACGACAAACGTGCGGGGAATCCCCGGCCCGGGCGTCTCCCGAGCAGTCCGCATCGGCCCCGACGCCCCGGCCGCCGCCCTCACTCCACGAACAGCGTCCCCGCCTTTGCAGCCGCGATCAGCACGTCCGCAACCTCGGGTCGGCTGAACTCGGCGGGGGGACGCTCGCCCTTGAAGAGCAGTTCCCGCACGGCCGTCCCGGACAGGTTGATGATGTCGCCTTCGATCTTCGGGAACGTCTTGCCCGACACCATCCCGCCGTAGGACTTGCTGTAGCCGGTGTGCTCGAACTTCAGCGGCGTCACGCCGAACGCGGCGAGGTCGATCTCGTCGAAGATCTTCTGCGCGTCGTACGTGCCGTAGTAGGTGCCCACGCCGGCGTGGTCCCGCCCCACGATGAAGTGCGAGCACCCGTAGTTCTTCCGCATGATCGCGTGGTGGATGGCCTCGCGCGGCCCGGCGTAGCGCATCGCCGCCGGCAGGACGCTGACGAGCGTCGTCGCGGGGTTGAAGTAGCGCTGGACGAGCGCGTCGATGGCCTGCATGCGCACGTCCGCGCGGATGTCGCCCTTCTTCGTCTCGCCCACCAGCGGGTGGATCAGCAGCCCGTCGCAGATCTCCTGCGCGCACTTGCACACGTACTCGTGCGCGCGGTGGATCGGATTGCGGGTCTGGAACGCCACGACCGTCTGCCACTTGCGATCCGCGAAGGCGGCGCGTGTCTGGGCCGGCGTGAGTCGGCGGTCAAGGAACGCCTCCGGACCCTTGGGATCGACGCACAGCGTGAGCGCCTCGACCGGACCGGAGAGGCACACGTCGCCCTCGGCCATCACCTGCGCCACGCCGGGGTGCGCCCCGTCCTCGGTGCGGAAGACGCTGGGGATCTCGAGCTTCTTGTCGTGGACGAACTCTTCCTTGACGGTCATCACGCCCTGGAGCACGCCGTTGGGGGCGATGAGCGCGACGCGGCTGCCGACGCTGGGGGCGTTCTCCTTCCTTACGCTGAGCAGGATGGGGATGGCCCAGGTCTCGCCGCTGGTGAGTTTCATGTGGCGGCAGACGCTCTCGAAGTCGGCCTCGCCCATGAACCCGGTCAGCGGGCTGTACCCGCCGTTGGCGATGAGTTCGAGGTCGCAGGACTGCTTCGCCGTCAGCAGAATCTTCGGCAGCCCCTCCGCCTGCGTCCGCAAGGCCCCCGCGCGAACCTCGTCCACCAGGCAGTTCACCAGCGTGCCGCCGTGCGGCTCGATCAGACCGTGCATCCTCAAACCTCCCGTTCTCGACCCGGAACCGTGCCTCGCCAGACTGCAAGGCCCAGGAGCCACCGCCCCTGGGCCAACGGCCGGAAGCATAGGGAGCCGAGGATGGGTGTTCAAAGGCGCGATGTGCGGGACGAAACCAGAACAGCGCCGACGATCGCGGATTCGTGCCCCAGCAGCCACTCCTTGCGCCACAGCCCGCCGCCGTAGCCCGTGAGTCGGCCCGCCGCGCCCACGACGCGGTGGCAGGGCACGACGATGGGCCATGGGTTGCGGGCGTTGGCCGCGCCGACGGCTCTCGACGCGCCGGCGTCGCCGAGCCGGCGGGCGAGGTCGCCGTAGGTGGCGGTTCGCCCGAAGGGGATCGCGCGGACGGCGGCGAGCACGCGGCGCTGGAAGGGCGTGCCCCGAGTGGCGAGCGGGAGGTTGAACTCACGCAGCTCGCCCGCGAAGTAGGCGTGCAGTTGGGCGACGGCCTCGCGCAGTTCGCGCGGCGCGGCGAGCGACGACCGCTCGGCGATCGACGATCCGGAGGGCGTCCCCCGATCCATGAACTCAACGCTCTCGATCGCGCCCTCGCACGCAACGACGATGATCGTGCCGATCGGCGTGGCCAGGGACGCGGCGCAGCGCGCGCCCGGTTCCGCGATGGTCGAGCGGGCGGTCACAGGAGAAGGTCCGTGATGGCGGCGGCGGCGAGGAAGATGCTGATGACGCCGTTGAGCGTGAAGAACGCGAGGTCCAGCCCCGCGAGGCCGCGACGGACGAGGACCAGGTGCTCGCTGACCAGCAGCCCGGCAACGAGCGCGACCGCGGCGGCGTAGATCGCGCCGAGGCGCGGGTCCGCCAGGCCCGCGGCGACGAGGCAGGCGAGGGCGACGGCGTGGAGCGTGCGCGCGGCCCAGGCGGCGCGTCGCGGGCCGAGGGCGGCCGGGATCGAGTGCAGCCCACGCTCACGATCGAACGCCTCGTCCTGCAGCGCATAGATCACGTCGAACCCCGCCACCCACGCCAGCACCATCCCCGCGATCCACCACAACGCCGGCGTTTCGGCGAGCGAAGCGGGGTTGACGGCGATCGCGGCGGCGACGGGCGAGGCCGCGAGCGCTCCGCCCAGAAAGAGGTGGCACGCGGCCGTGAACCGCTTCGTGAACGAATAGAACGCGATCCAGGCGAGAACGGGCACGGCGAGCGCGACAGGCCAGGGATTCGCAAAGAGCAGGAACAGCGAGGCGAGCGCGATGAACGCGAGCGCGGACAGGGCCGCGGCGGCGTGGGCGGCGCGGGGGCTGAGCCGCCCCGAGGGCAGGGCGCGGGCGCGGGTGCGCTCGTTGAGGGCGTCGATGCGGCGGTCGGCGATGCGGTTGACGAGCATTGCCCACGTCCGGGCCGCCACCATGCACGCGACGACGATCGCGAGTTTGAGCGCGAGCGTGCGCGGCGGCTCGCCGGGATCGCGGGCGAGAAAGACCGCGAGCACGGCGAAGGGGAGCGCGAAGACCGAGTGCGCCAGTTTGATGTCGGCGGCGATGAGACGGATGTTCGCGGCGAGAGGCATCGGGTGAGGGTAGGAGGAGGCGCACGGCACCGCCCGTCCGGCACGAGCGAGGATGGCGAGAGGGCAGGGGAGTGAGGGACGAACGAAACGGCCCCCGGGTTGTCTGCCCGGGGGCCGCGGGGGTGCGCGAGGGTGTGCCGTCGTGCCGATCGGTCAGTCGCAGCCGGCGTTGTAGGCGTTGAGGAAGGCGAGGACGTCGAGGGAGTTGATGACGGTGTCGCCGTTGAAGTCAGCGCTGGGGTCGTTGGCGTTGTAGGCGTTGAGGAAGGCGAGGACGTCGAGGGAGTTGACGATGGTGTCGCCGTTGAAGTCGGCCGGGCAGTCGTCGTCGGGCGGCGGGAGGGCGGGGCCGACGAAGAGGTTGTCGACGTACCAGGCGTCGGAGGCGTCCGCCCCGAGGGCGCGGAAGCGGATGGTGAAGTTGTCGTGGTAGGCGCCGAAGTAGTTGAGCGGAGCCTGGAAGAAGGTGAAGGCGTTCTGGTCCGTGCCGTTGGAGGTGAAGGTCTCGAGGGTGATCCAGGCCTGGAAGAGGTCGAGGTACTCGAGGACCAGTTGCTTGCCGTTCTCGACGCCCCGGTGCTGGACGTAGCACGAGACGTGGGTGGTCGCGGGCGCGGTGGCGAGGAGCCAGTTGTGGGTCTCGGCGGAGCCTGCGCCAGTGATCTTCAACGAGTACGGCCCCGTCGGGGGGTTGACGCCGTCGGTCGAGGCGGCGGCGTTGGAGAGGGTCTTCCAGACGTAGGTGCGGAGGGAAGCCTCGGCGAAGGGTTCGAGGAACGGCGCTTCGAGGCCGCGGAACTCGCCGATGTACATGTCGTCGGCGTACCAGTCGTCGGTGCCGTCCGCGCCCTGGGCGGAGAACCGGACGCGGAAGGTGTCGTGCCATCCGAGGACGGGGATCGGCGTGATGCTCCAGGAGTAGTAGTCGCGGTCCTCGCCGTCGGAGGTGTAGGTCACCAGATCGACCCAGTTCTGGAAGTAGTCCTTGTACTGGACCCTGAGGGTCTTGCCGGACTCGACGCCCCGGTGCTGGGTGAAGAGGGTGAAGTAGGGCTGGTCGGTGACACTGACCATGTTGATGTCCTTGGTCTCCGCGGCGTCGGTGGAGTCAAGATTGAGCGAGTAGGGCGCGGAAGGCTCGTTGACGCCGTCGGAGTTCACGACACCCGTGTTCGAGTCCCAGAGGTTGGTGTCGAGGGTGGTCCCGGGGAACTGCTCCAGGATCGGGGGCGCGGGGTTGGAGCCTTGTCCCTCGTCGAGGCAGGATCGGCTCTGGGCGTAGGGGACGATCTTGTTGATGGAGGCCTGCCCGAAGCGGGGCGGGTTGCCCAGGCCGTTGCACCCGCCGAGTCCCGAGCACATGATGTGGCACGGGGGCGTGGAATCGCAGTGCGGCGCGCTGAAGTTGTGCCCGATCTCGTGGGCGGTCAGGGCGATGCGGCTGTTCATGTTGTTGGTGAAGCGGGACTGGGAGAGGCCGTAGCCCGACGTCTTGTTGCAGATGACGCTGAGATAGGCGATGCCGATGACGCTGCCGTCGAGGTTGCGCCCCGTGAAGAGGTGGGCGACGTCGCGGTGGACGTTGCCGGCGTTGGCGTTCCACCAGTTCTGGAACTGCGAGAGCAGGGACGAGGGGTTGTTGGTGGTGTAGGGGTTGGACCCCTGGGTCGTGCGGATGATGTAGTGGGTGATCTGGTAGGTGACGCCGCAGTAGGTCTCGTAGGCCAGCGCGACGCCCGCCATCACGTTGTTGATGTCGTTGATGGTGTTCTGCTCGCTGCTGCCGTTCTGCTGGAAGAACTGGTAGTCCCCGTCCACGGCGATCTCGCAGACGAGGAACTGCCGCGTCCCGCCGTTGCCGTCGGCCGGCACGTTGGCCACCTCGCCGTGCCCCGTCGGGATCGCACCGCCGCACTGGTGGAGGCCGAGGTCCAGAACGTCGGCCGCGTCGTACACCACGTGCAGGGCGCGGTCCGCGCCCGGCACCACGTCCCGCAGCGGCTGCACGTGCCACGCCGCGTCCGTCGCCAGGTCGATGATCGTCAGGGTCAGGCCGTTGTCCAGCAGCGAGCCGGCGGCCGCCAGGCTCGGGCCGCTCGCGTCGTACCCGCGGTACGTGCGCGACTCGGGCAGATCGATATCCTTCAGCGTGCCCGAGCCGTCGTCGATCTGCGCACGCGCGTTGGGCGCGGCGTACGACCACGGGTCGAGCACCAGGGTCCGCTCCTCCCCGCCGAGCGTGAGCGTCACGGTGAACGGCTCGCCGGAGGCGTCGGGGATCACGAGCGGCTGGACCGTGAAGTCGCGCAGCCCGAGGTCGTCGCCGATCGGCGGCGGCGCGGGCGGTTGCGAGGACCGGATCTGAGCGATCGCGGGGGCCGCCGCGAAACACGCGGCGGCGACGAGGGCATGGACGGCGAAGCGGAACCGCATGGGATCGACCTCCTTCTGTCGGGCGTGCTCGGGTCGTCGAGCGTGGACAAGGCGTTCGCGGCGCGGGCCGCGGGAAAGTGGACGGAGCCTGTGCGGACGCCCAGCGGACGGCATCCTCCCCCCTCATGTCTACCCGGTCGCCGGGGACGAAACCAGCGAAACGCCGAGCAAAGGGCGCAATCCCACGATTCCGCGGCGTGAGCGGACCTTGGGCGGAGATCACCGCGTCGGAGCGTCGAATCTCTGTACGGCTTTGACGCGGGATCGGCTCCGCTCGTTCCCACCACCGAGTGAAACCGATGGGGACTTTGGTTCGTATTGTGTTCGGTTGTGGGCGAGCGGGTATGCTCCCGCCGAATGGGCCAGAGCGACCTCGATCGGCTGGAGAGCCTGCTGCGGGCGCGCCACCCGTGCGTAACTGTCGTCACGAACGAGGAGTCCGAAGCGCTGCACCTGGTCGTGGCGGCGTCGCTGACGATGGACCGGCCGCTGTGGCGATGGTCCGTGCTCGAGGGGCTGACCGACGGGCGACTCTCGGGTTCGAAGGCGGAACCCGAGACGGAACATCCGGCGGCCGCTCTGTATCACCTCGCAAAGCAGCGCGGGCCGCTCACGGCCGTTACGCTCGACCTGGCGGACCACCTCGAGGACGCCCGGACGCTGCGGGCACTGCGGGCGCTGCTGGCGTGCATGGAGCGCGACGGCGGGACACTGGTGATGATCGACCACCTCGACCGCCTGCCGGGCGCGGTCGAGGCGTGCGCCACGCGGTTCGACCTCTCGCTGCCGGATGAGGCCGAACTGGAGCGGATCGTCCGCCGCGTCGTGCGCGAGGAGCACAGGGAGAAGCCGATCGAGATCGACCTGAGCAAGCGCGCGCTCCGGGCGATCGTGCGGAACCTGCGCGGGCTGACGCGGCGTCAGGCGGCGTTCGTCGTCCGCGACGTGGTGAGCGAGGACCGGAGGCTGAACGAGGACGACCTGAATGGCGTCATCGCCCGCAAGCGCCAGCTCCTCTCCTCCGGCGGCGGGCTGGAATACGTCGAGGCGCCGACCGACATGGACCAGATCGGCGGCCTGAACGCGCTCAAGCGGTGGCTGTCGGAGCGGAGCATCGCGTTCGAGGACGCCGCGGCGTCGCACGGCCTGACGCCGCCGCGCGGCGTGCTCCTGCTCGGCGTGCAGGGCGCGGGCAAGAGCCTCTCGGCGAAGGCGATCGCGACCGCCTGGCGCCAGCCGCTCTTCCGCATGGACCCCAGCGCCCTCTACGACCGCTACATCGGCGAGAGCGAGCGCCGCCTGCGCGAGGCGCTGCGGCAGGCCGAGGCCATGAGCCCCATGGTCCTCTGGATCGACGAGATCGAGAAGGGATTCGCGGGCGCGGCCTCGACCTCGACCGACGGCGGGCTGAGCCGACGCATGTTCGGCACGATGCTGACCTGGATGCAGGACCACCGGGCGCCGGTCTTCGTCGTAGCGACGGCGAACGACGTCGAGGCCCTGCCACCGGAACTCCTCCGCAAGGGACGCTTCGACGAGATCTTCTTCGTGGACCTGCCCGGCGCGCCGGCGCGCAGGATGATCTTCGAGATCCACCTGAAGAAGCGCGGACGCGACCCGTCGGCCTTCGACCTCGACGCGCTGGCGGGCGCGAGCGAAGGGTTCTCGGGCGCGGAGATCGAGCAGGCCGTCATCGCGGCGGCGACGAGCACGCACGCACGAAAGAAACGCCTGGACACCGACGCGCTCCTCGACGCCGTACGGTCGTCGCCGCCGCTCTCCGTCACGATGCGCGAGAAGGTGGACGCGCTGCGACGCTGGGCGAAAGGCAGGTGCGTGGAGGCGGGGTAGGGGTTGAGACGAGGCCTGCAAGACCCCGCCCCGGCTGCAACGACCCCGCCCCGGGTCAGTTGCCGGCCCAGGCGTTGAGGAAGATGAAGGCGTCGCGAGTATCGACCGCGGTGTCGCCGTTGAGGTCGGCGGCGGGGTCCTTGGCCGCGAAGTCGGAGAGGAAGTCGATGAGGTCGCGGGTATCGACGACGCCATCGGCGTTCCAATCGGCGATGGCGGGAACGATCCGCAGTTCGGGCCTCGGCATGAGGATGACCGGCCGCGTGCCCTGGCCGTCGTCGAGCAGCACGAGGTAGCGGTCGATGCCGCGCGAGCCCGGAGGCGCGTCGTCGGTGGCGAGGTGGACGGTGTAGGTGCCGTCGCCGTTGTCGATCGCACCGCCGGGCGAGGCGATGCCGGCCGAGTCCGGGGCGTGCTCGACGGCGACGCCAAGCCCGGGCGCGACGGGCGTTTCCGTCCAGTCGCGCACGTCGATGGTGAGCGTGGCGGTCGCGCCGAGCGGGAGTCGGTCGGTGTTGAAGTGCGCGGACGAGCGGACGGCGTCGGGCCTGGCGATGAGGTCGTCGCGCCAGGCGTCGAAGAGGTCCTGGAGTTGGACGACGGGGTCCGGGCTTTGCTGCGACTGGAACGCGACGTTGAACTCCATGAAGTAATCGGCGGTCGCGCAGCCGGACCCGTTGGCGAAAAGTCCGGTGCCGTGGCGCGGGTCCGCGCCGCTCACGACCGTCATGGCGTTGAGGCCGCCGGCGTTCGCGGCCAGGTCGAGCCTGCCGTCGTTGTTGAAGTCGTGAACGGCGATGCGGTTCGCGTTCCGGAGTTCGAGGTAGGTGCGCTCCTTCACCGGGAGTCCGGCGTCCGTCCCGAGGAAGATGGTGAAGGTGAAGGCCTGCGAGTCGGTGACGAGGAGGTCGTTCACGCCGTCGCCGTCGAAGTCGGCGATGGCGACGGCCGTGGGTCGCGTCGGGTTGGCCAGGTCGGTGCGCTCGAAGCCGCCGGGCTTGTTGAGCAGGACGGTGGCGGTGCCGTCGTTGAAGTTCGCGGTGGCGATGTCGGGCCGACCGTCGTTGTCGAGGTCGCCCGCCGCGACGGCGAAGGGTCGGTCGCCGACGGGGATGTCGTGGGCGATCGCGAACGCGCCCGCGCCGTTGTTGCGCAGCACGACGACGCGGTCGCCCGTCTCGTCCGCGGCCACGAGATCGGGGTGGCCGTCGAGGTCGAAATCGGCGGAGGCGATGGAGGTGGGCAGGCCGCCGATGACGGTCGAGGTCGCCGCGCCGAGCGATCCGCCGGTGTTCAGGAGGACCTTGACGGAGGAGTCGGTGGAGGAGACGAGTGCGGCGTCGTCGCCGTTGGCGCCGTCGAAGTCGGCGGCGATGATGTCCTGCGGCGAACCGCCGACGATCACGGGCGCTCCGGGGACGAAGAACCCGTTGCCCAGGTTCACGAGCGTCGATACGGTCCCCGTCGAGGCGTCGGCGGTGATGATGTCGGGGTACGGGTCGTTGCTGATGCGGGCGACGGCGGCGGCGCGCGCGCCGCCCCCGACGTTGTAGACGTGGGGCTGGGGCGCAAACATCGCGAACTGCGTTCCGTTGCTGATGTTGAAGTGGACGGAGATCCGCCCCTGCTGCGCGTTGGCGACGACGGCGTCCGTCCGCCCGTCGCCGTCCAGGTCGCCCAGCGAGACCGTGCGCGGCTGGCTCGAAGCCTTGTACATGCCGTTGCACCCGAACCCGTCCCCGTCGCGGGCGATGAGCATGTACGCGATGTGCGCGGACTTGCCGGTCTCGGGGTCCCACCCGTCCGGCGGCGAGCCGCACCCGTCGGCGGGGTTGCCGCAGTTGCACCGCCCGTCGCCGCCCCACACGCGGGCCTCCTGCATGCCGATCATCATGGCCTCGGCGAGGTCCGCGCCGCCGAGGAGCGCGTTCTCGATCGCGATCACGCACTGCGAGACGACCGGCTCGCCCGCCAGCACGTTCCCCTGCACGGCGTACACCACGTCGCCGACGCGCCCCGTCTGCCCGCCGGCCCAGGAGCCCGCGCCGGAGCCGGTGAACGTCGTCGCGTTCCCGTACACGTCCGCGAGGCCGTATTGCCGCGTGTGGTGCGAGGGATCGAACCCCGCGAGCATCGCGATGATCTCGTCGGTCGGCACGCCCTCGAGCAGACGGTCGCGGATGAACGTCCGGTTGAACCCGCCCTGATCGACGAACGACTGCGCCGTCGCGCCGCCGAGCCGCGGGATCAGCACCGGCGTCCCCGCCTGGAGGTCGAAGTTCGTCAGGCACGTCGCCGAGCCGAGCGCGACCTCGCCCGTGCGCGTATCGATCAGCACGATCGACCAGGTGGCGGAGGCGACGCCCGCGCTGAGCGCGAGGGTGAGAACGGCGGCGGGCGCGCGAACGATGGTCCGGAGCATGGTCTGATCCCTCGTGTGCGGGTGGCGGTCGTCCAGATCATCGGACGCCCGGCCATGAGCGTACAGGAAGAAGCCGCCGCCGCGAAGGGCGACGACCAAAAAACGGGCGTCCTGCCCGCATCCCGGGGCCTTCAGCGGGCGGCCCGCTCGACGCCGACCACGATCGCCCGGTGGGAGCCGACGCCCGGATCGACCGTGCGAAGGACGATCGGACGGAGCCTCGGCCCGACGAGCGCATGGTCGATTGGCCAGAGCGGCGCGGGTCGCGGCCAGGTGCCGGCGGGGCCGAGGCCCGCCAGGGCATGGGCGTCGCGCAGGCCGGGCGCGGTCGCCGCGACGAAGCGCCGGAGCGAGTGCGAGCCTCGCGTGATGTTGAAATCGCCAACCACCAGGTCCGGCGCCGGGAACCGCGGCGCTGATGCGATCGCCTCGCCCGCGCGTCGCGCGATCTCCATGCGCGAGCGGCGCGGATCCGAAGGGAAATCAACGACCCACAGCGTCAGGTCGCCCGCCGGCGTCCCCTCGAGCGAGAACGCCGCCGCACGCCCGGGGTCGTCGTCCGAGGGGGGGTCAGGCTCGCCGTGCGCCCGGAACACGGTCGCGCCCAGCCTCGCGACCGGCCAGCGCGACACGACCACGAACGGCCAGGTGTGCGCGACGAACGGCGGTTCATCGAACCTCCGCGCGAGCGAGTCGAGGCCCGTCGCCGATGAGGCGTTCGCGATGATGTAGACGTCCACGTCGGGCAGCGCGAGTTCCGAGGCGTCGTCGATCCGCTCCGCCGCGAGGTTGAGGAAGAGCAGCGAGGCCGGGAGGCCCGAGTCCGGTCGGGCCGCGAACAGCGCCCGATACGCGCGCCAGTCCGCGCAGATCACGACGCCGAGCGCAACGACGGCGCCAACCAGCGCGGCACGCCGGGCGGGCCGACGCCGACGATCGATCGCCCATGACATCGCGACCAGCCCGACCGTGCCCGCCGCCCACGCCCACGACGGCGTCCACCACACCCACTGCAGGACGACGGCCCGATCCGTGAGCAGCCGCGACAGCACGAAGATCGCGAGGCACGCGACCGCGCCGGCCGTCAACGCCCGGGCGCCGCGTCCGCGCCACCCCGTCTGGCGTCGCCCGCGCATCGATCACTCGCCGCGCAGGTGCGCGTCAAGAAATGCGGCGATGCGCTCCGCGGCCGTGATGCGGTTCTCCTTCTTCAGGAAGCCGTGCCCCTCGTCGTCGAACACGAGGTAGTCCACGGTCGCCCCGTTCTCGCGCGCGGCGGCGACGAGGTCGTCCGACTCGGCCTTGAGCACCCTCGGGTCGTTGGCGCCCTGGATCACCATGAGCGGGCGGACGATGTTGCTCGCGTGGAAGAGGGGCGAGATCGCGTGCAGCCGCTCGCCGTCCGTCGCCGGATCGCCCATCTCGGCGTAGAGCGAGTCGCGGAACGAGGCCCACCACGGCGGGATGGACTCGAGCGTGCGGACCCAGTTGGTGACGCCGAAGATGTTGACTCCCGCGTCGAACGCCTCGGGGTGGAAGGTGAGCGCGGCGGCGACGATGAACCCGCCGTACGAGCCGCCGATGATGGCGACGCGGTCGGGATCGACCCAGTCCAGCGACGAGAGGTACGCGCGAGCGTGCACGCAGTCCTTCAGGTCGCCCCCGCCGTGGTCGCGGTCGTCCATGTGGTAGAACGTCTTGCCGTAGCCCGATGAGCCGCGGTTGTTCACGGCCAGCACGGCGTACCCCTGGTTCACGAGAAACTGGATGAGCGCGCTGTACCCCGTCCGGCTCTGGCCCCCGGGGCCGCCGTGCACCCAGACCAACGCGGGCGCCCGGTTCGCCGCGGACGCCCCGTGCGGGCGGTAGAGCAGCGAGGGGATCTCGACGCCGTCGAACGAGGGGTACCGGACGACCTCGCTCTCGACGAGGTGCTCCTGCCTCATCGCCGGGCTGAGCGAGCGCGTGAGCGCGCGGACGCGGGAGGAACCGACCTCGGCGGCGTAGATGTTGGCGGGCGAAGTGTCGCCGTTCACCACCAGCGCGACCCGCGTGCCGTCCCGCGAGAAGGTGATCCCCGTCACGTCGCCGCTCGGGAAGTCCGGGAGCGTGACCGGCTCGCGCGAGGGCCACGACTCGGCGCGGAGGCGCGTGCGGGCGTCGGCGTTGACCGCAACGACCCGGTGCGAGCCGTCGCGGGAGAACGACGTGAAGGCGACGTCCCAGTCCGCGCGGTCGAGGACGCGGTGGTTGCGCTCGCCCCCGGGCACGCCCGCGAGGACGAACGTGCGGGTGTGCACGAACTCCGAGCCGGCGTTCGAGGTGAAGATGAGCGTCGTGCTGTCCGGCGTGAACGCGGCGACGCCGTGGCTCACGGGCGGCTCGTGCGGCGTCACGAGCCGGACCTCGCCCGTCGTCACGTCGCCCAGGTAGACGTCCGAGTCCGCGTTCGTGTGCGTCTTCGTCAGCGCGACCCACCGGCAGTCGCGGCTGACCGCGCCGATCGACCAGCCCTCCGTGTTCTCGAAGTGGAGCGTCCGCTCGTAGTCCTCCGCGTCGTAACGGTAGAGATCGAAGTGCCGAGCGTCGCGCTCGTTCGTCAGCACGTAGAACGCGCTCTCGTCCCCCGACCACCCGAAGAACTGCGCCTTGAGGCTCTCCCCCGGCGTCAGGTCGCGCGTCGTGCCGTCCGGCAGCAGCACGAACAGGTGGTTCAGTTCGTTCCCGCCCTGGTCGGCGGTGAACAGGACGCGGTCGTCGTTCGGGAAGGTGGACACCGCGAAGTGCGCGTGGTCCTTCGAGAAGGTCAACTGCGTCGCCTCGCCCCCCTCGAACGGGACCGAGTAGAGGTTGAACACGCCCGACGCGTCCGAGTGGTAGACGACCCTCGAACCGTCGTGCGTGAACGACGGCCCGCCCACCGCCACCGTGTCGTAGAACTGCCGGGCCGAGTAGCGAGGCACGCCCTGGGCCGGCGCCACCGACGGCGCGGCGAACGCGACGAGCACGAGCGGGAACAACGGGAGGGCTTGACGCACGGCGTACACTCCTTCGGCCTCTCGGCCACGGGCGGCGTGGAGGACGATACGCGGGCGGGGAGCGAGGAGCGTGCGATGCCGGACGGCTTCGACTGGTCCGACAAGCGGGTCATCGTCACGGGGGGGGCCGGCTTCGTCGGACGCGAGGTCTGCCGACTCCTCCGCGAGCGCGGCGTCGACGACGATCGCCTCTGCATCCCGCGCCGACGCGACTTCGACCTCACCGACGCCGCCCAGGTCGGACGCCTCTACCGCGAGGCCTTCCGCAACGCCAAGGCCGATGTCGTCCTCCACCTCGCTGCCGAGGTCGGGGGCATCGGCGCCAACCGCCGAAGCCCGGGCCGGTTCTTCTTCGCCAACATGGCCATGGCGCTCAACCTCATCGAGGGCGCACGCCTCGACGGCCTGCCCGAACGCGGCGGCACCTTCGTCCAGGTCGGCTCCATCTGCTCCTATCCCAAGTTCACTCCCGTCCCCTTCCGCGAAGAGGAACTCTGGAACGGCTATCCCGAGGAGACCAACGCCCCCTACGGCATCGCCAAGAAGGCCGCCGGGGAGATGCTCGCCGCCTACGGACGGCAGTACGGGATGCGCGGCGCGTACGTCCTGCCGGTGAACCTCTACGGCCCGCGGGACAACTTCGACCCCGAATCCAGCCACGTCGTCCCCGCCCTCATCCGCAAGTGCGTCGAGGCGAAGGCGCGCGGCGACGCGAAGATCGTCTGCTGGGGAACCGGAACGGCGACGCGCGAGTTCCTGTACGTCGACGACGCCGCGGCCGGCATCGTCCGCGCCGCCGAGACCATGCGCGAGCCGACCCCCATCAACCTCGGCGCGGGCAGCGAGATCTCCATCCGCGACCTCGTCGCCCTCATCGTCAAGGCCACCGGCTTCCGGGGCGAGATCGAATGGGACACCACCAAGCCCGACGGCCAGCCCCGCCGATCCCTCGACACCTCCCGCGCCGCCAGCCTCCTCGGCTGGAAAGCCTCGGTCGGCCTCGAAGAAGGCCTGCGGCGGACGGTGGCGTGGTATGTGGAACGGAGGCAGGGGAAGTAGCCGATTTGCTCAGGCGGTGCACTGAGGGCGCGCGATCGGCGTGCGCATCCCCTCAGGCGGTGTCCCCTTGCATATGTGAGGCCGAGAGGCGGCCGCACGTGTGCAGGAGGCGCAGCCATGGAATCCGTGTTCTGGTCGGTGTGGACGTGGGGCTGGGCGTTCGTGCTGTTCGTGGCGCTGCCGATCACGGCGGCGTTCGCGGCGTCTCGCTGGGGTTCGGAGCGTGCGGCCGGGGCGCTGTACGAGGCGCCCCGGCCGATCGTGGTGTTCGGGTTGTTGCTCCTCGTCGTTCTGGTCCCGCTTGTCGTCGCCTACGAACCGTCGCTGCCCGGACTCTCCAGGGCGAAACCCGGCATCACCGAGGGATGGCTCGCGGTGGCGTGAGTCGAAGTCAAGCCGCAACCGCCGGCAGGCGCGCTGCAGGCGAGTCTGAACCGCGCGCGTGCCGCATCCCTCAGCCGCGGCTATCGCCCTGACGGGCGTGCCATCGAGATACACCGCGGTGATCAATGCCTTGGCGTCGTCCGCCCAGGTCCGGAGGAAGTCAGCGAGTTCCCTCGCAATCAGTCCGCCGTCGCCCGGCTGAGCATCGGCGGCGATCGCGGGCGTCGGCGTGCCCTCAAACTCATCGAACAGCGACTTCGCCCTTCGATTGGTGTTGCGCCTCGCTGTGTCGAGCGAGAACGCATCCGCCCCGTGACGGCTGATCCGATGCTGGTGTTTGTTCACGATGCGGCACAGTTGTCTCAGCCGCTCTCGTTGGACGCGTCGGTCGATGGCCAGCGACAGCGGTCCGACCCGCCGGAATCCGCGTCTCTCGGCCCACGTGTGGAGATCGACTGCGAGCGCTCCGCATTCCCCGCTGCCGTCGACGCGCTCGCAATACTCCGAGAGTATCTCCCCGGCTGCGTCGCCGAGGTCGCTCTCATCGTGATCGAGCCGTTCGGCGATCCGATGCAGGTCGATGTTGATGCGCTTCCAACGGTTCGCATCCGATGCGTCGTCTTGATCCATCGCTGTTCCCCGGAACCCTTCCGTTAGACCTGGCGCCGTTGCCTGAGTTCCCCAGATTCCCACGGCCAAGAAAAAACGCCGGGCGGAATCGCCACGGCGAGGAGGTGGTCTAGTTTGTGAGGACTCACAAACGCCGTGTTCAGTCGCCGTCGCCCCGAGTTGCGCCATGCGGCCGCCTTGGGGCATCGGCGGCTCGTGCCGCATCGCCATGCCGGCTCGCGGCTTCGCGCTCGGCCAGGACGCGCGCCCCCGCGCGAAGACGCATCCAGCACTCGAGCGCACGCTCGAACGCACGGACTTCGACCCGGGTTGTGCATCGTTCGAGCCATCGGTCAACGAAGCGGTCGTAGTCATCGCGCGGGATGCGCTCGTGCTTGCACAACTCGACGAACTCGTCGTGCGCATCGTCGAGCCACGGCGGCTGTTTGACGGACGTCCCTGCCCGTCTCATGGCGTGCGTGTCCTGTGGCATGGGAGCGGATGGTACCGCATCCGCCGGTGGTACGGCGGCTGCCGGCGCCCCTACGCCCGGCTCGCGATCGTGCGGGGAGCGACCTTCGCTCCCCGTGCCCACGGGCCACGCATCGGTCCCGTGGGTTCACGGTCTTGAGCCGCGAAGAGCGGCGTGTTCTGCGCAGTCATCGGGGGTTCTCCTCTGGCGCGGTGCGCCGGTGGTCGTTGCTCGGGGGAATCGACGCCTCCTGACCCGCTCAGACGCCCCATCGCGCCATCGTCCACGCGATGGGAGCGATGGCGATCGCGCCGGAGATCGCGCCGGCCGCGATCCATCCCCATGGCCAGCGGCGGACCCATCCACGGCTCCGGTTCGTGTTGCGTTCGTTCATTCGGCACCTCCTGTCAAGCGGCTCGGCCGCACGCCCGGATCACACGATCCGCGACTCTGCGGCCGGATTGGGACTCGAGGACGGACGGCGATCGAACCGCGCCGCGCGTGGCGACACGGTCGGCGTACCCCCTGGCACCCCAACCTGCCGCCGCCGACACCCGACGCACCGCGGGCACCGGCCTGGACTCGCTGCTGCTTCCCCATCCGCTCATATCGAACCTCCCTGTACTCGTGCCCGATGCGGGCGACTCATCAGGGAGGGGACGCTCAGGACTTCACAGCGCACGCCGGGGGGAAGAGAAGATGCAGATCAGGGGATACACCCTGATCGTAACCGACGCGACGCCCAAAGCCCTCGCACATGCCGACGGCACCGAGCCGTTCGGTTTTCCGGCTTCGCGGTGATCGTGCAAAACGGAGCGGGTCGCTGAGACGCGAGGTGCCTCCCTCAGTCCCCTTCGTCGCCCGGACTCCTGCTCCTTGCCTCGCGCAACTCGTCGATCCCCGTCCGCTCCCAGAGCGGCGTGCGCACCGAGTACGCGGCGCGGCAGATCACGTGGGCCGCCACCGGCGCGGTCAGGAACAGGAACGCGACGACCAGCAGGGCGCGCACGCTCACGCCCATCTCGCCGAAGTGCACCGCCGCCGACGCCACCAGGAAGAGCACCCCCAGCGTCCCGGCCTTCGTCGAGGCCTGCAAGCGCGTGAACAGGTCCGGCATCCGCACCACGCCCACCGCGCCCAGCAGCCCGAAGATGGCCCCGACGATCAGCAGCGCGGCCACGATCGCGTCGTTCACCTGGGCGTCCCCTTCTGCAGGTAGTAGGCGAACGCCACCGTCCCCACGAACATCAGCAGCGCGATCACCACCGACACCATCATGTAGATCGGCTCGTCCTCCAGGATCGCGTACACCGCCGTCCCGCCGACCGCCAGCGTCCCGATCAGGTCCAGCGCGACCACGCGGTCCGGCAGGCTCGGCCCGCGCAGCAGCCGGACCGACGCCAGCACCACCGACAGCCCGACCACCGCCATCACGGCGTGCAGCGTGTGCTCCAGGATGGTCGCCGCAATCTCGCTCATCGCAGGGCCTTCAGCACGCGCCGCTCGAACCCGCTCTTGATGTCGTAGCGGATCACCTCCGGGTCCGTGTACGACATCACGTGGACGTACAGCGTCCGCCGGCCCGTCCGCTCGCATTCCTCGATGTCCACGCTCAGCGTCCCCGGGGTCAGCGTGATCAGGTTCGAGAGCACCGTCAACTCCGTCTCGTTCATCGGCTCCAGCGGCACCGCGATCACGCCGGGGCGCATCCGGTTCAGCGGCATCACCGTGTAGTACGCCATCTTGAAGTTCGCCAGCACCAGTTCCACCACGAAGTACAGCACCAGCCCGATCAACTCCCACGCGTCCCGGAAGTACTTCCCCTCCTGCAGCACCGAGCGCATCAGCAGCAGCACCACGAACCCGATCGCGTACCCCACCGCGAGGCTCGCCGCGGAGAAGTTCTCCATCGTCGCCGCCCACAGCACCGCGAGCACGATGTTCCACACCAGCAGCCTCACGGGTCCACCCCCTCGACGGGCGTCGCGAACGCCTCGCCCAGCACCGCGCCGACGTACACCTCCGGATTCAGCAACTGCCCCGCCGCCAGCGCCGAAAACTCGAAGACCGGCTGCGCCGCCAGCCCGATCCCCACCGTGATCGCGGCCAGCACGGCGATGGGCGCCAGCATCCCCGCGGGCGTCCGCGGCGCCGTCTCACCCGCCGTGCCGCCCTCCTCCGGCGCGGGCGACTTCCAGAACGCCTCCGCCCAGATCTTCGTCATCGAGAAGAGCGTCATGATCCCCACCAGCAGCGCGACCGCCACGTAGACGTACGCGCGTTCGTCCAGCGCGGCCCGGATCAGGATCAGTTTCGCCCAGAACCCCGACAGCGGCGGCACGCCCGCCAGCGACATCGCCGGCACCATGAACAGCAACGCCACCAGCGGCGCGCTCGCGTACACCCCGACGCGCCCGGGCCTCACCAGGTCCGACGTCCCGCGGATCCGGTGCGCCACGCCCGCCACCAGGAACAGGTTCGCCTTCACCACGATGTGGTGCACGATGTAGAACACCGTCCCCGCCACCGCCAGCGGCGTGAGCAGCGCGACCCCGAGGATCATGTACCCGATCTGGCTGATGATGTGGAACGAGAGCACCCGACGGAACTCCGTCTGCGCCGCCGCCCCGAGCACCCCGGACACCATCGTCAGCGCGGCCACCCACAGCAGGATCGTGTGCGTGTACCCCGTGTCGTGCACGAAGATCAGCGTGAACACCCGCACGATCGCGTACACGCCCACCTTCGTCAGCAGCCCGGCGAACAACGCGGAGACCGCGAACGGCGGCGTGTGGTAACTCGCCGGCAGCCAGAAGAACAGCGGGAAGACCGCCGCCTTGATCCCGAACGACACCATGAACAGCATCGCCACGATCGTTACCACGTGCCCGCGCCCCTCGGCCACCGCCTCCGCCGCCCGCACCGACAGGTGCGCCATGTTCAGCGTCCCCAGCGTCCCGTAGAGCAGCCCCGACGCCGAGAGGAAGATCGCCGACGAGATCAGGTTCAGCGTCACGTACTTGATCGCCCCCTCCAGTTGCCCGCGCTCGCTCCCCAGCGAGAGCAGCACGAACGACGAGAGCAGCAGGATCTCGAAGCAGACGTACAGATTGAAGATGTCCCCGGTCAGGAACGCCCCGCACACGCCCGCCAGCAGCACGTGCGTCAGCGGGTAGTACAGGAACCGCTTGCGCGGCAGGTCCACGCTCGCCACCGAGTAGACCACCACCGCGAGCCCCGTCACCGCGGCGAGCAGCGCCATGATCGCGCCGAACGCGTCCGCGACGAACGTGATGCCGAACGGCGCGCTCCACCCCCCGGCGTCCAGCGTCAGGATCTCCCCCGTCGCCGTCCGCGCCAGCAGCGCGACCGCCACGACCACCAGCGCGACCGCGCCCGCCACGCTCACCGTCTGCTGCGCGCGGAGCGAGCGGTGCCCCAGCATGCCCAGGCACGCGGTCCCCAGCGGGATCAGCACGGGCAGGATCGGCAGCGCGCTCAATGGTCGGTCCCCGTGAACTCTTCCGTGTCGTCGGTGCCCACCGCCATGTACGCCCGGCTCACAAGCACCATCATGAACGCCACCACCCCGAACCCGATCACGATCGCCGTCAGGATCAGCGCCTGCGGCACGGGGTCGGCGTGCGGCGGCTCCGGCGCGAGCGAGCCCGCCTCCACCAGCGGCGCTTGCGCCCGCACCAGCCCCCCCGACGCAAAGATCAGCAGGTTCGCCCCGTGGCTCAGCAGGATCAGCCCCATGATCAGCTTCACGATGCTCCGGCGCACGATCAGGTAGATCCCCGCCGCGAACAGCCCGCCGACCAGCAACGCCAGGAGGAGTTTCACGCGTTCTCCTCCAGCAGCGAGAGCACGATCGTCATCACCACCCCGATCACCACGAAGTACACCCCGATGTCGAACACCAGCGGCGTGCCGACCTTCACCTCCCCGAACCCCGGGAACGGCACGCTCACCCACAGCCCCGACAGGAACGGCTGCCCCGACGCCAGCGCCAGGCTCCCCGCCACCAGCGCGAACGCCAGGCCCAGCGCCATCACGACCACCAGGTCGGCGCGGAGCGCGGTCCGCGTCGCCCGCGGCCCGAACGCCATGCCGTGCAGCGCGAACCCCGCCGCCCCGATCAGCCCACCGATGAACCCGCCCCCGGGCTTGTTGTGCCCCTGCAGCATCACCACGATCGAGAAGATGAGCAGCAGCGGCAGCAGGTAGCGCGTCGCGGTCTGGAGAATGGTCGAGTTCATCCCTCGCCCCCCTTCCCCGCGGGCGTCGGCGCCCCCTCGCGCGTCGTCGGGTCGAGTTTCATCAGCGCGTAGACGCCCACCGCCGCCACCACCAGCACCACGATCTCGCCCAGCGTGTCCAGCGCGCGGAAGTCGACCAGGATCACGTTCACCACGTTCCGCCCGTAGGCACGGGGGAGGCTGTTCGTCGCGTAGAAGTCGGACACCGTCATGTCCGGGCGGTGGTCCGCGACCACGAGCACCAGCCCGGCCATCGCCGCGCCCCCCGCCAGCGCGACCAGCAGGTCCCGCGCCTTCTGCGCCCGCGTCGAGAAGGTGCGGAAGTCCGGCAGCATGTAGAACACCAGCACCAGCAGCACCACCGCCAGCGTCTCGATGCACACCTGCGTCAACGCCAGGTCCGGCGCGCCGAACAGCACGAAGATGATCGCGATCCCGTACCCCACCAGCCCAAGCCCCGCGATCGCCGCCAGGCGGTTCCGCGCCACCGCCGTGAACCACGCCCCGATCAGGATCAGGAACACCAGCCCGATCTCGTACGGCCGCGCGTCGCCGAAGTCCGGCAGCCGCTCCAGGGGCGTCCGCAGCGCGAACGTCGCCGCAACGGCGAGCACGATCACCCCGAACGTGATGAACGCGTACCGGCGCAGCGATCCCGACTGCAGCGCCCGGGTCTGCGCGTCCGCGATCCCGAGCACCGCCGCCAGCACGTGCTCGTACACCCGCGAAGGCCCGATCGCGTCCAGTGCCCGCGACGCCGCCCCGCCCGCGCCCACGATCGCCCACTGCGCGCGGAACAGCACGACGCCCAGCACGACCGCCGCCGCGCTCAGCGCGAGCGCGAGGTTCCACCCGTGCCACAACGCCACGTGCGGGTGCGCCTGCGCGCCCAGCGCGGCCGAGGCCGCCGGCTCGACCAGCGGCGTCGCCAGCGCCCCCGGCGCCACCGCCGCCCCAAGCCCCAGCAACGCCAGCACGCCCGGCCCGAGCAGCAGCGACAGCCCCGGCTCGTGCGCCTCGCGCTTCGTCTCCCGCGTCGCGCCGAAGAACGGCGCGAACCCCACGCGCAGCGCCACCGCCACGCCCAGCGCGGCCGACGCCACGAACATCGCCGCCAGCGCATAGCCCTCACGCCCCAGGTCCGTGTCCGGCAGCAACGACTTGATGGCGAGTTCCTTCGCGATGAACCCGACCATCGGCGGGACGCCCGCCATCGACAGCGCGGCCAGGGCCGACGCCCCCGCCAGCAGCGGCATCGAACGCCGAAGCTCGCCCAGCGCGGTCACGTCCTTCTCGCCCGTCTCGTGGTCGATCGCCCCCGCCACCATGAACAGCGCGCCCTTGTAGAACGCGTGCGCCAGCAGGAACACGATCGCCGCCTCCACGGCGTACGTCGTCCCCACGCCCAGCGCCATCACGATCGTCCCCAGCGCGCTCACCGTCGAGTACGCCAAGATGAGTTTCAACACCGTCTGCCGGAACGCCAGCCACGCCCCGACCAGCATGGTCGCCGCCCCGAACCACGTCAGCAGACCGTTCCACAACTCGCTCTCGCCCAGCGCGGGCGTCAGCCTCGCCAGCAGGTAGATCCCCGCCTTCACCATCGTCGACGAGTGCAGGTACGCGCTCACCGGCGTCGGCGCGGCCATCGCCGACGGCAGCCAGAAATGGAACGGGAACTGCGCCGACTTCGTGAACGCCCCGAACACCAGCAGCAGCACGATCGGCGCGTAGAGCGCGTGCTCCCGGATCGTCTCGCGGTGCAGCGACAGGTTCGAGATCCGCATGTCGCCCGCCGCCGACCCCAGCATGAGCGCGCCCGCCAGGATCGCCAGCCCCCCCAGCCCCGTCACCAGCAGCGCCTGCAACGCGGACTTGCGCGCCTTGGCGTCCGCGTGCTCGAACCCGATCAGCAGGTACGAACTGATGCTCGTCAACTCCCAGAAGACGAACAGCACGATCAGGTTGTCCGCCAGCACCACCCCGAGCATCGACGCCATGAACATCAGCAGGTAGGCGTAGATGCGACCGAGATGCCGGTGACCGGCCAGATACCCGCCCGCGTACACGAAGATCGCCGCCCCGATCCCCGCGATGAGCGTCGCCATGAGCAGCGACAGCCCGTCCAGACGCAGGTCCAGGTCCGCCCCCAGGCCCGGCATCCACGCGTGCGACTCGGCAACCGCCCCCCCTCCGCGCGACGCCAGCGCCAGGAACAACGCCGCCAGCGACGCCGGCAGCAACGCGATCGCCCACCCCGCGTGCCGACCCAGCGCGCGGTGCACGACCGGCGCCATCGGCGCGAGGACAAACCCCGAAAGCACCGCGATCAACAGCGTCAACGCACGTTTCCCCGCCCGGCCGACGCACGATGCGCCGCCCCGACCGCATCATACGGTTTTCGCCGAACGGTGGCGCAGGCGTCCCGCCCGTGCCGATTCCCTTCACACGATCGACCGCATCACCGACACCGCCGGATACAGCCCCGCCACGTGCTCGCGCGCCAGCACCCGCGGCGGATACGACGGGTTCAGCGGCTGCAACCGGATCATCTCCCGACCCGCCGCGTCCGTCTCCAGGTACACACGCTTGAAGGTCGTCTCGTGGTCCGGCTCGATCCGGGCGAAGCAGTCGGCCCCCGAACGCACCGAACGCGCCGGGCTGAACACCACCACGTCCCCCTCGCGGTAATCGGGCAGCATCGAATCGCCCACCACCCGCGCGGCGAACGCGTCCGGGTCCGCCAGGTCCGGGCAGCGCACGTACTCGTCCGCCACCCGCGCCGGATACGCGAGGTCCGTGAACTCGCGCGGATACCCCGCCGCCACCCGGTTGATGAGCGGCACTTCGAAGGGCAGCGCGACCGGCTCGGGCGACGCGGGCGACAGCCGCTCGATCAGACGACGCAACTCCCCCGAGCGGTAGGCGTCGTCCAGCGAACCCGCCAGCAACTCCGCCAGCCGCCGCGCCGCCGCACGATCCTCGCGCAGCGTCCCCAACTCCCGTCGGATCACCGGCGAGGCTTCCTCCCACCCCGCCGCTCGCACCAGCGTCTCGGGCTTCAGAAAGAGCGCCTCTTCGAGCCGGCGCAGCAGCGCCTCGCTCGGCGGCCCGCAGCGCGAGTTCTCCACCGCCGAGAGGTAACTCTTCGAGCAGCCCGCGCGCTCCGCGAGTTGCTCGAGCGTCATCCGACGCGCGCGGCGCGCATCGTGGATCAGATCGCCCACGGTCTGTCCAGGCTCGGTCGAACTCCGTTCGATCATGATCACCCCGCCGCCGCCCTCCCCGGGCGACAAATCCGACGGCATCGTCCGCTCCTGTGCGCCGGTTTGTGGTTGTACCATACAAAGACCTTGCAGGCTGTCCATCAAGTTGCGAATATTGGCATGAAGTTCAACGAACAGTGAACACGCGGCACGGTGGCATGTCAAGACCGGTCGCCCCAGATTCGAGGAGGCACACGATGGCAGCATCCATTCGAGGCCCGATGGTCTTTGATCCAGTGGAAACCCTTGATCTCCGGCGCAAACGCCGATGCGATCAGGCTGCGGTCGCCCTCGATCGCGCCCGCCATCTCCCCCCGCAGGACCGCGTCCTGGTCGAGGCCGTCTTCCGCGACGGGCGACCCGTCGCGGAACTCGCCGCCCTCATCGCCGCCGATGCGGGCGATGCCGCCCGGGCCACCAGCGTCCGCGGCCTGCGCCGGCGGGTGCGCCGCCTGACCGCCCGTCTGCTCTCGCGCGAGTACGCCTTTGTCGCCGAGCAACTCCCCGACTGGTCGCCGACGCGGCGCCGCGTCGCCACGGCCTGCATCCTGCACGGTCGCTCCATCCGCGACGCAGCCGCCGAACTCCGCCTCTCGCTCCACACTGTCCGTCGCCACCGCGCCGCCATCGCGGAACTGCTGGAGGCCTGGTCGTGACCATCGGCACGCTCGGCCTGCGCGTCGTGCCCTGCTCGGTGCGACCGAGCGAGCGCACCCTTCGCGCCTGCACGGCCTTCGGCATCGCGCTCGAACGCGCCGCACGCACGCGCCCGGGCCTGCCCGCGAACGGGCCACGCCTCGCACGCCTGGTCGCCCGTCGCCTGCGCCGCGGCGGGGTCGCGCTCATCACCGGGCCGAGCGGCTGCGGCAAGTCCTCCCTCCTCCGCCTCGTCCGGTCCGCGTTGCGTGCGCACGGCATCGCCATTGTTCGAGCCACCCCGCTCGACGCACGAGCGAAGTGCCGCGCCGTGCTGGACCTGCTGGGCGGCTCGGTCGAGGACGCGCTGCTCGCGCTCGGCGCGGCCGGGCTTGCCGATGCGACGCTCTGGCCGCGCACGCCGGGCGAACTCTCCGAGGGCCAGCGCTGGCGGCTCGGCCTCGCGGTCGCCGTCCGGCGCGCGCGCCCGGGATCGTGCGTCATCGCCGACGAGTTCTGCTCCGTGCTCGACCGGACGACCGCCCGCTGCGTCGCGGGCACGCTGGCCCGATGGGCGGCGCGCACGCCGGGCGCGCTCGCGGTGTGCGCCACGGCCCACGCCGATCTCGCCGGCGCGCTCGAACCGCGCCTCACCGTCGAACTGGGCCTCGACGGGCGCGCCCGGCTGGCCCGTGGAAGGCGGGCGACACCGTGACGAACGGCTCGACCATTGCCATCGAACCCGGCACGATGCGCGACTACGACGCGCTCGCGGACTTCCACTACCGCGCCGGCCCGCCCGCGACGGTCGCCCGAGGCCGACGCGGCGCGCCAGCCGTCCTCCGCGCCCGCGACGCCGAGACCGGCGCCCTCGCCGCGGTGCTCGTCGTCTCCATGCCCACGCTCAACGGCCTGTGGCGCGATCTGGCCTGGCCCGGGCGTTACTCGACCGGCGACAAGCGCCGCGACGCCGCTCGCGTCAACGCCGAACTCCGGTGCATCTCGCGCGTCGTGGTCGATCCGCGTTGGCGCGGGCTTGGCGTCGCCAGTGGGCTGGTCCGCGCCTATCTCGACCGCCCGCTCACGCCCGCCACCGAGGCGCTCGCCGCGATGGGCGGCGTCTGCCCCTTCTTCGAGCGCGCGGGGATGACGCCCTACACGCTCCCCCCCGCCCCGCACGACGCACGCCTGCTCGACGCGCTCTGGGCGTGCGGCGTCGAGCCGTGGTCGCTCCTCGACCCCGTGATCGCGCGGCGCACGCTCGAGCGTCGACCGTGGCTCGAGCGTGAACTCCGCGCCTGGGCGCGCGGCTCGCCGACGACGCGCCGCCACGCCGGCGCGGACGCCGCCCCGCTCGCACGACTCGCGGCCGCACGCGCCTCCGTCCGCATCACGGCGTACGCCGCCGTCAGGGAGAAGTGAACGATGACGACGCCGCCAACTCCACGGCGACAGCGCGTCCCGAAGCCGAAGGAAGCCCCGGACGCCCGCGACCTGCCCCACGCGCTGACGGTCTTCCTCACCGGGCGCGATCGCGCCCGCGTGCTCCGCGCCCTGCGCCGCCTCGACGGCGACCGCGCTGTCGCCCTCAAGCGCGCCCTCGGGCTTGATTGAGTTCACGACACCGAAGCGAGCGGACCGCGAACAACGCGAACGATCCGTGGGCGGCCTTCCCCCGGGGCGCCGAGAAGTGGGGGGGGCATGGACGCCATCGAGCACGGCCCGCTGTTCACGCCGCGCACGCCGGACGATCTGGCGCGCAGCCTGCGCGTCCTCGCCGGCGTCTCGGTTCCCCGCCGCGCCCTCACGCCCGGGCACAGCGCGCCGTTCGACTATCTCGCCCATGCCTTCTTCGAGGGCGCTCCCGCGCTCGGCGAGGCGCCGCTCGCGCCGCCCGACGCCGTCGTCTGGGCGAACCGCGGCGGGGGCAAGACCTTCCTCGGCGCGCTCGCCACCATGCTCGATCTCGTCCACAAGCCCGGCATCGAAGTCCGCATCCTCGGCGGCTCGTTCGAGCAGTCGCGCCGGATGCACGCTCATCTCCGCGCCCTCTTCGCCCGCGAGCCTCTCGCAGGACTCGTCGATGGACGCATCACCGAGCGCCGGCTCGCCCTCCGCAACGGCTCCGTCGTCGAACTCCTCGCCCAGTCGCAGACCTCGGTCCGCGGCACCCGCGTCCAGAAACTCCGCTGCGACGAGGTGGAACTCTTCGACCCCGGCGTCTGGGAGGCCGCCCAACTCGTCACGCGCTCGAAGGCCGTCCAACTCCCCGACGGTCGCACGCTCCTCGTCCGGGGCACCATCGACTGCCTCAGCACCATGCACCTCCCGCACGGCCTCATGCACGCCATCGTCGAGGAGTGCCGCGCCGGCAGGCGGCGTCTCTTCCGCTGGGGCGTCGCCGACGCCCTCGCCCGGTGCGGCCCCGAGCACGCCTGCCGCACCGACGACGCCGACTGCGCGCTCTTCCCCGAGTGCCAGGGCCGGGCCAAGAAGTGGAGCGACGACGAGTCGGCGGGCCACATCGAGATCGCGGATGCGCTCGCCATGAAGGCCCGCGTCTCCGCCGCCGCCTGGGAGGCCGAGATGCTCTGCCTGCGCCCTTCGCGCACCCACGCCGTCCTTCCCGAGTTCGACCCGCGGCTGCACGTCATCCACGACGATCCGACCGACTCGCCCGCCCACACCTGGATCGCCGGCATGGACTTCGGCTACCGCTCGCCCACCGTCGTCCTCTGGGCGTGCGTCGATCCGGCGGGCACGCTCCGCGTTCTGGCCGAGCGCGTCGAGCGCGGGCTCGTCCTCGGCGATCACGTCCGCGCCATCCTCGAATCGCCCTGGCCCCCCGGCGGGCACGCCAGGCTGGCGTGGATCGGCGTCGATCCCGCCGGTCGGCAGATGAACGACCAGACCGGCGTCAGCGCGGTGCAGGCCATGGGCCGCGCGAACCTCCGCGTCCGCACGCGCGCGATGAGCGTGCAGGAGGGCCTCGCGCTGGTTCGCGCCCGCCTGCGCCCCGCCGCCGCGGGCCTGCCGCCGCGCCTCTTCGTTCACGCCCGCTGCGCACGACTCGTCGAGAGCCTCGAGCGTTACCACTACCGCCCCGACCGGCCCGAGAGCATCGAACCGGTGAAGGACGGCAACGACCACGCCGCCGACGCTCTCCGCTACATGGTCCAGAACCTCGACGCGGCGCGCGAGTGCGCCGCCGGGAGGTACATCTGACGCCGATGCTCACGCTGAGGCGCGGAGCACGCACGGAGGGAAACGACGCTCGATCACGACGGAGCAGGCCGCTCGCCACGCCCTCTCCGCGCCTCTGCGCCTCTGCGCCTCTGCGCCTGCGCGTGAGCCTCCGCTCAGTCCGGCATCGGCGCCAGCGCGGGCACCACCACCTGCACGAACAGGTACGACGCGATCCCGAGCAGGATCATCGAGATCACGATCTGGGCGGTCAGCGTCAGCACCCGCTTCCAGTACCCCTCCAGCCGCTCCATCCGCACCGCCCGGTAGACCACCGCGATCCCGAACGACATCGGAACGACCAGCAGGAACCACCACCCGTGCGCGTCGATCGGGTCGAGGAACGGCCGCCACGCCAGCGCGGAGAGCATCGAACCGGTCATGCCCGCTCCTCGCGCCGGCCCGGGAACGCCGCGTCGAGCGCCACGATCAGGTTCATCATCCCGGCGATGCACGCGAAGAGTGTCCCCAGTTCGTTCATCTTGCCCAGGCTCTTCGTCGCCGGAGGACGCTGCCCGCCCAGCGCGGGCGCGAGCCGCCCCGAGGCATCTCGCGTCTCGTCCGGGTTGGCCGACCGGAGCGCGCCCGTCCGAGGGTCGATCCCCTTGATGCGGTTCTGGTGCACATAGTCCGTCGCGAACGCCACCGGCCCCACCAGCGCCTGCCCCACGAACCACCACCTGTCCTCCTTCGAATCCACGACGTCGATGCCCCCGACCAGCAGCCCGGAGAAGAACAGGCCGAGCACGCCGGACGCGATCAGAACCGCCCGCTTCCGCTCGCCGAGGAACCAGTGCCCCGCGCCCGGAAACGCCAGCGCAAGGATCGCGGCCAGCGGGTCGAACCGGTGCGGCGTGTCGTCGGGGGTCGGCATGGGGAGGCGTGCGGAGGTGTGGCGGTGGGGAGGGTTGGAGGCTAGGTTTGGCGCGTCCCCGGGATGCGGGGTGCAGGGTATTGACAGGCCGGTGACGGCCGGTAGTGTACCGCGTTTTCCGGGCCGGTCTCCGAGAAGGGCGCCGGCAGGGTCGCCCCGGGGTGGGGCGGAGCGGGCCGGGGTGGCAGGGCATCGGGCCGACGGCGGCCCCGAGAATGGGAAGGTGAGTCATGGCTGCGGAACAGCTTCTGGCGGAGTGCGGAAAACAGCTTCTGGCGGAGTGCGGAACGGTCGATCTCGGCGAGCCGTGGTGGCAGGTGGGCGCCCTTCCTCTCGGAGGCGAGGACGACGACGACGACGAGGAGTTCGATGACGACTTTGAGGATGATGACGATTACGACGACGACGAGCTCGCAGACGACGAGGACGAGTTCGAGGACGAGGAAGAGTTCGACGATGAGGAGGAGGAGGAAGAGGACCTGTAAGGCGCCGTGACGGGCTCTCGCCCGCGACGGCGAGGGGAGGGCCAGGGCATGGCGGCCGAACGTCGGCACGAGCACGAGCAACCGGCATCCGCGAAGGACCGGCGCAGGACCGTCGTCGATCGCAGGCTCGACCCCGAGTCCGGCGGCTCCGGGGGTGTCAACACCGGCCTCGAACGACGACGCGGCCCGGGGCGACGGCTCAGCGACTTCCGAAAGGCCGCCGAAGAGGGCGAGATGAACAAGGAACAGTTCCTGTTCCTCATGGCCATCGACGCCTTCAAGCGCGCCAACAACACCTGGTACCCCAGTTGGACCGACGTCCTCGAGGTCGTCCGCCTGCTCGGCTACCGCAAGACGCTCCCCAGCGAACTGCGCATCGAATCCGCCGAGGACTGGCAGGAAGCCCCGGACACCCCCGCCAACGTCCGCCCCGAACGCTGGGCCGAGCGCTTCGAACCCCGCGAAGCCGCCTGACTTTCAGAACTCGAATCCCCCCACGCCACCCCTCGCCGCTCTGCTGCCTTGCTGCTCTGCTGCTCTGCTGCTCTGCCGCTCTGCCGCTCTGCCCTACCTCCGCCGACGCCCGCCCGCGAGGGCAGCCAACCCCAGCGCCGCGAGCGTCCCCGGCGCGGGCGCGTGGTCCGTGCGGATCACGATGTTGTCCATGAACGCGCTCTGGAAGAACGGGTTCGCCCCCGCGCGGAACAGGACGGACGAGAAGGTCTGCCCGGACGGAGCGGCGAACTCGACGAGCGTCGGGGGGTCGACCGAGATGTCCGAGAGGCCCATGAACCCGAACGCCGACCCGAGGTGGTCGCCCGTGCCGTCGAGGTCCGCGTAGGCGTGGATCTCCGCCGTGTCCTGGTCCTGCCCGAAGTCGCCGAACTCGATGGAGACGGCCGCGACCGGGTGGCTGAACGACATGACGAAATAGTCGTCCATGAAGTAGTTGAAGGTCGGCGAGAGGTGCTTGGCGCCCCACGGGGCCGGCACCGTCTCTCCCGACGAGTCCCAGACCGTGAACTTCTCGCCGCTGGTGCGCTTGATGAGCGCGGCGAAGCCGTCGTGCGTCAGCAGCAGCGCGGTCTTGTCCCCCGCCGAGCGGTTCGGATTCCCCGACAGGTTCTCGAAATCGAACCTGATCGTGTCCCCGGCGGCGAACCCCGCGGCGAACGACCCGAGAAGCGCGACACACACAACGGCCGGGAGCCGAGTCATGGCCTGGCCTCCCCGAAGCGAGGTTCCCACCCTGCGGCGTTCACGCCCACCGCGCTCACGCCCGATCCGTCCATAGTACCGATACGGACCGGGGGTCAGCGCGGGTTCCGGCTTTCCGACCTTCTCGCCCGCTCGGCCCGGACCGCCTCCACCGCCTCCCCGATCGCCGAAGGCAGGTCGTCGTTCACGATGAACCGATCGTAAACCCCGCTGGCGCGGGCCTCTGCGATCTCACGCCGGGCCTCCGCGAACCGCCGCTGGATCGCCTCCTCCGGCTCGCGCTTCCGGGCACGCAGCCGCTCCAGGAGCGCCTCCTCCCCCGGCGGCAGCACGAACAGCCCGAACGCCTCCGGCATCGCTCCTTTGACCTGCCGTGCCCCCTGCACGTCGATCTCGAGGATGACCAGCCGGCCGCGGGCCAACTGCTCCTCCACCCACCGCCGCGGCGTGCCGTACTTGCGGCCGAAGACCTCCGCGGACTCGAGAAACTCCCGGGCCGCCCGCATCCGCTCGAACTCGGCGTCGGTGACGAAGTGGTAGTCCACCCCCTCCACGTCGGCGTCCGTCTTCGGCCTCGTCGTCGCCGACACCGAAAACACCGAGTCCGCGATCGACCGCTCGACGCCGCGCGTGATCGAGGTCTTCCCGACGCCGCTCGGCCCCGAGATGATCAGCAGCATCCCGTCCCGCGTGTCCGTGGGCAGCGTCCGCCGCGCCTGACCCGAGTTGTTCGCCCCGCCCGTGCCCATGAGCACACAGCATACCCACGCCCGCGCGCACCACAGACCGACCCCCTCAGAGCCGCGGGCCTCAGCCCGCGCACGCGGGCGATCCGCGCCGGTCGCTCACGCGCCGGGCGCACCCAGTGCCCTGAAGCCCGAACGACGCTTCAGATCGCTGGGCTCACCGCCGCCGGCGCATCGCCGCCAGCGCGCCCAGGCCCAGCACCGCTGCGCCGCCGGGCGCGGGCACACTCTTGACGTAGAAGTGCATCGGGTCGGAGTCCGCGTAGACCCCGTTGGCGTCCCAGGCCACGAGCGTCAACTGGTACAGGCCCGGGCGGTTGACCATGAACTGCTGCCCGTGCGGGTGGCCGCCGACGCCGACGTGGAAACTCCGGCCCTCGCGCGTATCCGCGGAGAACTGCGCGATGTTCTCGAGCATGTTGCCGTGTCGCTCCGCCCACGCGATGTCGGCCTTGCGCGGCGAGCCGACGTGCTCGAAGCCGGACAACTCGTACCAGAAGTCCCCGCCGTCGAGCCGCCCCGTCGCGGCGTAGAAGTCGCTCGTGAGCGTGCACTCCGCGCCGACCTGCCACCCCGCGAACTCGCCCGACCCCCACACGAAGAAGGTCTCGCGAGTGACGCGCTCGCCGTCGTGCAGCAGCCACCCGTCGGCGTCGATCGTGAACTCCTCCTCGCCCGCGTAGTACCCGACCGCCATCAGCGCCTTGCCGCCGAATGTGTCGATCGTGACGTGGTTCTCATGGGCCATGGCCGAATCGGCGAAGCCCGCGACGGCGAGCAGGGCGAAGGTACGCATCGTTCTCTCCAAGCGATGGGTGGCGACGAGACAACCCCGCCCGCCCCCCCGGACCCGCGCGCGGCCGCACCAGACCATGCCCCAGGCCCTTCAAAATGCAAGCCGTCTGGGCAGTATTAGCGCACAGCCGCCCCCTCCAGACACCGCACCAGCGTCGCCATCCGCACCGGCACGCCGTTCGCCACCTGTTTCAGGATCAGCGACCGCTCCGAGTCCGCGACCTCGCCGTCGAGTTCCAGGCCCCGGTTCACCGGCCCGGGGTGCATGACGACCGCCCCCGGCTTCATGCGCCGCGCCCGCTCCGCCGACAGCCCGCACGCGGCCCGGAACTCGCGCAGCGAGGCGAAGGCCGGCGATGCCATGCGGGTCGCGTCCCCGTGCCGCTCGAACTGCACCCGCAGCATCATCACCGCGTCGGCGTGGGGCAGCACGGCGTCGAAGTCGTGCTCCACGCGCACGCGCGGCGCCAGCGCGCCCAGTGTGGGAGGGGCCAGCGCGGGCGGGCCGACCAGCGTCACCGCCGCGCCCAGCGCGGTCAGCCCGAACACGTTCGACCGCGCCACCCGCGAACTCACCACGTCGCCCACGATCGCCACGTGCAGCCCCGAGAGGTCCAGCGTCTCCGACCGGCCCGTCGCGTCGGCGAGCGTGAGCGCGTCCAGCAGGCCCTGGGTCGGGTGCTCGTGCCGGCCGTCGCCCGCGTTGAGCACCGCGCACCCGACCCGCCGCGCGATCATCTCGACCGCGCCGCTCTGCGACGCCCGCACCACCAGCGCATCGACGCCCAGGGCTTCGACCGTCCGCGCTGTGTCCGTCAGCGTCTCGCCCTTGGCGTGGCTCGAGCCCGCCACCGGCAGGTCGATCACCTCCGCCCCCAGGCGCAGCGCGGCGATCGAGAAACTCGTCCGCGTTCGCGTCGAGTTCTCGAAGAACAGCGTGCCGACCGTCCGCCCGGAGAGCCGTTGCGGAAGCGAGCCTGACGCCGACGCCGACCGGAACGCCATCGCCTCGCGCAGGATCGCCCGGATCTCATCCGCCGGCAGGTTGTGCAGCGTCAGCAGGTGCGGCGAGGCCATGTGCCGGGAGTGTAGGAGAAAACAGGTCGGGGCCTGCAAGGCCGCGCCCCGGCGGCACAGGCGTCCCGGCTGTGCCCCACCCCGCGCGAGGGCTTCACGCGATCCGTCTCACTCCCGCGCCGGCGAAGCGTCGGCCCGCGAAGGCGGGAACGGGTCCCGGATCGCCGCGCCCAGCGAGTCCCCCGCGCCGAGCGCGCCGCGGGCGCGACGCCCGGGTTCGATCGGGGGCGCGGCCGCGGCCTCGGTGCGAACCGTCCCCGCCGTCTCCGGCCAGACGATCCACCACGCTGGCGGCACGGCGCACGACCCCGCCGCGCCCGCCTCTTCGTCCACTGGCTCCATGGTCTCGACCGCCGGCGGCGGGGGGGTCGGCGCGCGTGCTGGCTCGACGGTGATCAGCACCGGCTCGCGCCGCATCACCTCGTCGTTGAACGGGTCTCGCGCCGCCGGCAGCCACACCGTCGTCCGCGTCTCCGGAACGCTCACCGTCGTCTCAACCTCGGTCATCGTTCCCACCGGAGCATCGCCCGCTGGTTCGATCGACGGCGCACGGGAAGGCTCGCCCGGCCGCGGCGTCGCCTCGCGCCGCGCACGCTGGTGCCGCTGCGGCTCGGGCGGCAGGTAGTACGGCTCGGGCGTCGGCACCACGCCGATCGCCCACGGCTGCGTGTGCTCGACGCGCCACGAGGTCCACCCCGTCCGTCGCAGCCACACCGTCGTCGTCTGGTCGAGCGGCGATGCAGTCTCCCCCAGCGTGAACACCGGACGGGTGACGTCCACCTTCGCCCGGTCGCTGCGGACCCAGATCCGCCCGACGTGGTACGTCGGCAGGTGGGCCGTCTCGTCCGTCAGCGGGCGGGCGTTCGGACCCGCCGCGTCCACCGTCGCCAGGTACCACTCCCGCTTCAGCCCGGTGGGTAGGTTCAGGGCGTACGCCTCGGTCGGGGGCGGGTACTGCTCGACCGACCATCGCACCGCCGCCGCCATGAGCGCGGAGAGCGTCGCCCCGTTCGGGTCCTCGCCCTCCATCGCCGCGACGCCGAGCGACGAGGGGTAACTCGTGTGATGGACCGTGTTGCACGCCCCCGCGGCCAGGGCCAGCGAGAGCAGCGCGGCGAGCGTCCCTTCGGTTCGTGCCTTCATGGACTCTGGATCGGCGCAACGCCCCGCTTTCCTAGAGTTGGGCGTGAACCGCGAGCCGAGCAGCGCGACCGGGCGATTCGTCCTGGGCATCACCGGCGCGTCCGGCGCGGCCTACCCGCTCCGGCTGCTGGAACTCCTCCTCCGGGGCGGGCACGAGGTCCATCTGGTCGTGAGCGACTACGGCCGCCGGCTCCTCGCCGACGAGGCGGGCGTGCGCGCCATCACCCTGGAAGGGCTGCTGCCCGGCCTCGCCCCATCGACCGACAGTGCCCCCGCCCCCGAGAGCGGCCGCGGGCGCGATCCCGGCGCCCTGCCCGGACGCCTCATCGTCCACCCCAACAAGGACGTCGGGGCGGTCATCGCCTCCGGCTCCTTCCTCCACCGCGGCATGGTCGTCCTGCCTTGCTCCAGCGCCTCCCTGGGCGCGATCGCGTCGGGCAGCGGCAGCAACCTCCTGACCCGGGCCGCGATGGTCTGCCTGAAGGAACGCCGACCCCTCATCCTCTGCCACCGCGAGACCCCGCTCAGCCTCATCGACATCGAGAACATGCGCACGGTGACCCTCGCCGGCGCGACCGTCTGCCCGACCAACCCCGGCTTCTACCTCAACCCCCGCAGCGTCGAAGACCTCGTCGACTTCATCGTCGGCAAGACCCTCGACCTGCTCGGCGTCGAGCACGGGCTGAAGACGCGGTGGGAGGGGCGGGAGAAGCAGGACTGATCGGGCGACGCGCAAAGACCCACGTTTGGAGTTTGCGATTCTCAAAGCCCAGGTTTCCGGCGAAACTTGGAGTTTGCCGATCAGCCGGCGCGGTAGTTCGGCCGCCCCGGACGGTCGATCTCCACGCTCTGCCCCCCAACCAGGTGCAGCCCCTCGCGCCCCACCAGCCCCGCCAGCGTCGCCAGCGTCTCAGGCGCCAGCGGGCACCGCAGGGGCGTGCCGGGCTTGATCTCGCACACGCAGTCCCCGGTGTCGATCAGCAACTCGACCGGGACGGTGGGGGCCGCGCCGTTGGCGGGAGCGGCGGGGGGCGCGCCGTTCGCCCGCGGGCGGGGCGTGCCGTTCGCGGCCGGGGGTGCGCCGTGCAGGATCGACGCCAGCGCGCGGAGCGACCGCTCCGACGAGCCGTTCAGCCGCGGCTCCGAGACGGTGATCCGCAGCCGCCCGCCCTGGAGCGGCACGCCGTCGATCGGCACCAGCGAGTCGGCGATCACCTGCGGCTCGCCCCGCGAGCGGTCGATGCGCCCGAGCAGGAAGAAGGGCGCGTCCGTCCCCAGCACGTGCCCGTAGCGCGCGAACGCATCCGCGAACAGCACCGCGTCCGCCGCCCCGGTCAGGTCCTCGACCGTCACCATGGCCATCTTCTGGCCCGCGCTGCGTCCGTTGCGGACGACGGTCGTCCGCACGGACTGCGCGAGCACCGCCAGCCGAACCCGCGTGTCGGCCGGCAGGTCGTGCAGGTCCTGCGTTCGGTGCGGGGCGAACACCGCGATCCACGAGGCCCACTGCTCCAGCGGATGGCTCGACACGTAGAACCCGAGAGCGTCCTTCTCGTTGCGGAGCGTCTCGCTCTCGCTCCAGGGCTGGGCCGGCGCGAGGGGCGTCGGCGTGCCGGGCGCGGCTTCCTCCGGCTCGCCGGCGAGGCCGAACAACTGCCCCTGCCCCGTGGCCCGGTCGTGGGCCGCCTTCTGCCCGGCTGCCACGGCCTGCTCGATCGTCGCGATGACCGCGGCGCGGCGATCGCGCCCGTGCAGCGAGTCGAACGCCCCGCTTTTCACCAGCGCCTCGATCGTCGCCTTATTCACCGCGCTCTGCGGCACGCGCTCGCAGAAATCGAAGATCGACACAAAGGGCTTGTGGGAACCCTCGACCTGAAGAGAGGCATCAATGGTCGGCGGCATGGAGGCATGGGGTGAGGAGGCCTCTTCCCCTCGATCCCTCGATCCCTCGGTCCCTCCCTCCCTTTCCCGCATGATCGCCTCGATCGCCTTCGCGCCGGCTCCCTTGATCGCGCGGAGTCCGAAGCGGACGTGGCCGTGGCGGGCGTCGCGCGGCTCGCCCTCGTCGAACACCACGGAGAACTCGGCCTGTGAGAGGTTCACGTCCGGCGGGCGCACCTCGACGCCGGTGCGCACGACGCGCCCGGTCTCCGGGTCGATAAAGCGGGTGCGCTTGCAGTCTTCGAGGTAGGGCGTCCAGTCGCTGGCCTTCTGCGCCTGGCTCTCGTAGGTCAGGAAGGCCGCCATGTACTGGTTCGGGAAGTACGTCTTGAGGTAGGCCGTCTGGTACGCCACGATCGCGTACCCCGTCGAGTGCGACTTGTTGAACCCGTACCCGGCGAACTTCAGGATCAACTCGAAGAGGTCTTCGGCGGCGGCGCGGCTCAGCCCCTTGCTCTGCGCGCCCTCCAGGAACCGCGAGCGCTCGGCCGCGATCGTCTTCTCCTTCTTCTTGCTGATGGCCTTGATCAGCCCGTACGCCGCGCGGAGCGGCACGCCGCCCAGTTCGTGCACGATCAGCATGACCTGTTCCTGGTACACCATCACGCCGTAGGTCTCGGCCGTGTGCCGATCGACGATGGGGTGCACCCGCGGCACGCGGTCCTGCCCGTGCTTGCGCCGGTTGTAGTCCGGGATCAGGTCCATCGGCCCCGGGCGGAAGAGCGCGTTGGCGGCGATCAGGTCTTCCAGCCGGTCCGGCTTCATCTCCGTCAGCAGCCGGCGCATCCCGCCGGACTCGAACTGGAACACCCCCGTCGTGTCCGCACGCTGAAAGACCGCGAAGACCCGGGGGTCGTCGTAGGTGAGGCGCTCCATGTCAAGCGGGTGCGGGCCGCCGTCGCCGGGCGAGCGTCCGACGGCCTGCCAGATCGCCTCCTCCGACAGCGTCTCGCGGATCAGTCGCTTGGCGCGCTCGATCACGCTCAGCGTGCGCAGGCCGAGGAAGTCCATCTTCAGCAGGCCCATCTTCTCGCACGTCGGGCCGTCCCACTGCGTGACGATCTCGTGCTCCGCCGCGTTGGTCTGGCGGTAGAGCGGCACGATCTCGTGCAGAGGGCGCGTCGCCACGATCACGCCCGCGGCGTGGACGCCGGCGTGCCGGGCCTGCCCCTCGATGCGCCGCGCCGTGTCGATCACCCGACGCGCCTCGGGGTCCGCGTCGTACATCGCCCGGAAGTCCGGCTCCGCCTCGAGCGCGCGGTCGAGCGTGATGCCCAGTTGCTCCGGCACCTGCTTGGCGATCCGGTCCGCCTTCGCGAGCGGCACGCCCAGCACGCGCGCCACGTCGCGGATCGCCGCCCGTGCCTTGAGCGTCCCGAACGTGATGATCTGCGCCACGTGCCCGTACTTGCGACGCACGTAGTCCAGCACCTCGGCGCGGCCGTCCTGGCACAGGTCGATGTCGATGTCCGGGTACTCGGCGCGGTCCGGGTCCGTGAACCGTTCGAAGAGCAGCCCGTAGCGCACCGGGCAGGCGTTGGACAGCCCCAGCACGTACCCCACCATCGTCCCGACGCCCGAGCCGCGCGCGATCGCCGGGATCCCTCGCTGGCGCCCCCAGTTCACGAAGTCCCACACGATCAGGAAGTAGGGCGAGATGCCCTTGTCCGCCAGGATGCCCAACTCGCGGTCCAGCCGCGCACGCTCGGACGACGACCCCGCCCCGATCCCGTACCGCCACGCCATCCCCGCTTCCGCCAGCATCCGCAGCGCGCGGTCGCACTCCGCCTTTACCGTCGCCGGGTCCGCGTCGTCCCGCGTCGCGTCGAACGGCTCCAGCGTGAACGACGCGCAGTACGCCCGGTGCCACGCCGAGACGTCGCCGGCGAAGCGCGGGGCGTCGCGCCGCGGCAGGTCCGCCTCGTCCGGGATCCGCGCCCGCACGACCGGCGCGTGGTTCGCCCCGATCGGCAACTCGACGTTGCAACGCTCCGCAATCCGCAGCGTGTTGCCCAGCGCCTCCTCGGCCACGTCCGGCATCTCCCGCCGGAACAACTCCTCCATCTGCTCCGCGCTCTTGACGTACAACTCCGGCGTGTACCGCATCCGGTTCGGGTCGTCTTTCGTCTTGGCCGTCGAGATGCAGATCAGCGAGTCGTGCGCGTCGTGGTCCTCCGCCAGCAGGAAGTGCGCGTCGTTGTCGCACACCAGCGGCAGCCCCAACTCGCGCGCCAGCCGCACCAGGTGGGCGTTGATCGCGTTCTGCTCCGGCACGTGGTGCTGCAACTCGACGTAGAACCGCGGCCCCGTCCCCTCGTCCGCGAACACCCGCGCGTGCCACCGCGCCGACTCAATCGCCGCCTCCCATCCCGCCCGGTCGTCGCGCTGCACGAACCGCAGCAGGTGCTCGCCGATCTCCGACCCGAGGTGCCCGTTGATCGCGATCAGCCCCGAGTGCCGCTCCTCGAGCAGCGCCCGATCGATGCGGGGCTTGAAGTAGAACCCCGTCAGGTACGCCTCGGAGCACAGCGCCATCAGGTTGCGCCACCCCGTTTCGTTCTCCGCCAGCAGTACGAGGTGGTACCCGCCGTCCGCCACACCCGTGTACGTCCGGTCGCGCCGGTCCCCGGGCGCGACATACGCCTCGACGCCCAGGATCGGCTTCACGCCCGCCTTGCGAGCCGCCTCGTAGAACGCGACCGCCCCGTGCAGGTTGCCGTGGTCCGTCAACGCGACCGCGGGCATCCCCAGCTCCCGCACCCGCGCGACCAGGCGGTCGATCCGGTTCGCCCCGTCCAGCAGCGAGTACTCCGAGTGCAGGTGCAGGTGGACGAACGGCGCGGCCGCGTCGCCGGCCCCGAGAAACCCCATGGATGGTGTTCCAGCGGACATGGATCGCAATCCGTAGTGAAGAGATCGACCGAGGGCCAGTGTACGCGAGAGCGGCCGCGGCGGGCGCAACTGTCAGCCCATGCACCGATCCCGAACAGAACCCTCCGCCGCGGGCCAGACCCGTCGCCCGGAGCGGCGGGCGTCGTGCCGTATCCTCCGTCGGCGTCGACGCCGCGTCGAACGACGAACGGGTTGGAGACGCTGCGCCTGTACCTGCGCATCGCTTGTGTCCCGCTCCTGGTTGTCGTGATGCGCATCCTTCACGTTTCAACACGGCTGATCCTCGGCGGCTCGCAGGAGAACACGGTTCTCTCGTGCGAGGGGCAGGCGCGGCGCGGGCACGAGGTGCACCTGGCCTTCGGGCCGATCTACGGGCCGGAGGGGTCGCTGCTCGGGCGCGTCGAGGCCTTCAACGCACGCTGCGCACGCGGCGAAGAGCGGACGGCGGACGGGTCGGCGTGCCGGCCGATCGGCGTACACGTCGTGCCGCACCTCGTGCGCGAGGTCAGCCCGGTCGCCGACGCGCGGTGCTACGCCGAGTTGAAGCGGTTGATCGCCTCGCTCCGGCCCGACGTGGTGCACACGCACTCGTCGAAGGCGGGGATTGCGGGGAGGGTGGCGGCATGGGCGGTGAGGAAGGAAATAAATGGGCAAATAGCAAAGGAGCAAATGGCAAAGGGGCAAATGGCAGATGGGCACGTGGCGCGTGGAGGCGGGGCCACGAGGCGGGGCGTGTGCGGGGCTATTTGCCACACCGTCCACGGCCCGCCGTTCATGCCGGTGGAAGGCTCGCCGCTGCGGCGGGCGAAGGTGCGGGCGACGAACCTGCTGTACGTGCTCGCCGAGCGGTACGCGGCGCGTCGGTGCGACGCGATGATCTCCGTTGCCGACGCGATGACGGCGTTGTTCCTCTCGCACCGCATCGGGCGGCCCAAGCAGTACGTGACGGTGCGGTCGGGGATGGAGGTCGAGTCGTTCCTGCACGCCCGCCCGGGCGAGACGCGCGAGGAGGTGCGCCGGGAACTCGGGTTCGGGCCGGGCGATTTCGTGATCGGCACGGTCGCGCGCCTGGCCGAGCACAAGGGCCACGACGACATCCTCGACGCGCTGGGCGACGACCTGCGCGCGCACGCGGACTGGCGGTTGCTGTGGGTGGGGGACGGGTGGTGGCGCGATCGGCTGCTGGCGCGCGTCCAGGCGATGGGGCTGCGCGATCGCGTGGTGACGACGGGGCTGGTGCCGCAGGAGCGCGTGCCGGCCATGATGCGGGCGATGGACGTGCTGGTGCACCCGTCGTACCGCGAGGGCTTGCCGCGGACGGTGCCGCAGGCGCTGCTCTGCGGCGTCGCGCCGGTCGCGTACGACGTGGACGGCACGCGCGAGGTCTGCCGCCCGAGCGAGACGGGCGTGCTCGTGCCGCTGCGCGACCTGCGCGCGTTGCGGGCGGGCGTGCTCGGGCTGTACGAGCGTCCGGAGGAGCGGCGCTCGCTCGCGGAGCGCGGGCGGGAGATGTGCCGCGTCGAGTTCAGTGCGGAGCGGATGGTCGAGGCGTTGGAGGGGGTGTACGCGCGGGCGCTCGCGGGACGATCGCGGGCGTGACCGGGGCACGAACGGAGCGGACCCACGGGCCTTCCGGCGCTACCACCCCAGCAGTCGCGCCGCCTCCTCGACGTCCTTGTCCCCGCGTCCGGAGCAGTTGACGACCAGGTGCTGGTCGTCGTTCATCGTGCCCGCGAGCCGGACGGCGTGCGCGATCGCGTGCGCGGTCTCGAGCGCGGGGATGATGCCCTCGGTGCGCGCCAGCAGCGTGAAGGCGTCGAGGGCCTGCCGGTCGTCGGCGACGGCGTAGGTTACGCGCCCGGCGTCCTTCCAGAAGGAGTGTTCAGGCCCGACGCCCGGATAGTCCAGCCCCGCCGAGCACGAGTGCACCGGCGCGGTCTGGCCGTGCTCGTCCTGGAGGACGTAACTGAGCGAGCCGTGCAGGATGCCGGGCGCGCCGAAGGCGAGCGGGGCGGCGTGCTGGCCCGGCTCGTTCGATCGCCCGCCGGCCTCGACGCCGACGAGGCGCACCTTCTCGTCCTCGACGAACGGATAGAAGATGCCCGCGGCGTTCGAACCCCCCCCCACGCACGCGACGACGGCGTCCGGCAGCCGCCCGAGCGTGCGCAGGCACTGGGCCTTGGTCTCACGCCCGATGATGCTCTGCAGGTCGCGGACGATCAGGGGGAAGGGGTGGGGGCCGACGACGGAGCCGAGGATGTAGTGCGTGTGCTCGACGCTCTCCATCCAATCGCGCATGGCCTCGTTGGTGGCGTCCTTGAGCGTGCGCGAGCCGGACTCGACCTCGACCACGCGCGCCCCGAGCGCCTTCATCCGGACCACGTTGAGCCGCTGGCGCCGGGCGTCCTCCGCGCCCATGTAGACGTCGCACTGGAACCCGAACCGCGCGGCGGCGGTTGCGGTGGCGACCCCGTGCTGCCCCGCCCCGGTCTCGGCGATGACCCGCCCCTTGTTCATGCGCTGCGTGAGCAGGGCCTGCCCGAGCGTGTTGTTGATCTTGTGCGCCCCGGTGTGCGCGAGGTCCTCCCGCTTGAGCCAGACGGTCGCGCCGTGCCCGCGCCCGCCCGCCGAGCGTGCGTGGGCGGTCAGGCGGTCGGCGCGATAGAGGGGCGTGGGGCGGCCGGTGAAGGTGCGCTCCAGTTCGCGCAGTTCCTCCCAGAATCGCTCGTCGCGCGAGACGCGCCGGTACACCTCGTCGAGTTGGCGGAGCGCGGCCACCAGCGTCTCGGGGACGTAACTCCCGCCGTAGGGGCCGAAGCGTCCCCGTTCGTCGGGCACGTCGCTGATGCGTGGGGCCGGGGCCGGCGCGGGCGCGGTGGTCATGGGCAAGTCTATTCGGGCCTGCCGCGCGGGCGGGCGGCGTCGCGTTCGGCGCGGCGCGCGGCCCGGACGCCGGCCGTCTCGTCGACGCGCAGCGTGAGGACCAGCCCGGCGACGAAGAACGCGGTGAGGGCGATCATGGCGGGCGCGTCGCCCAGCCAGGCCTTCATCTGGCCGAACGCGAGCACGCCGACCACGCCCGCGAGTTTGTACGTCATGCCCCACAGGCCGAAGAACTCCGCGCTCTTCTGGACGGGCGTGAAGCGCCCGACGAGCGACCGGCTGCTGGTGCCGATGCCGCCGAGTCCGAAGCCGACGCCGTTGCCGACGAGCCAGAAGAGCCACTCGGGCGGGTCGGGCGCGGCGGTGAGGGCCAGCATGCCCGCGGCGGTGGCGATCCAGACGCCGAGCGAGATGAGCACCATGGTGCGCGCGCCGACGCGGTCCTGGATCATGGCGGTGACGACCGAGGCGACGCCCGCGGTCACCGTCAGTTGCAGGGCGAAGAGCACGAGTTTGACCTCGGTGAAGCCGAAGTCGTTGGCGATGATGCCCGCGAAGTAGATGATCGTCTGCACGCCGAAGCCGTAGACGAAGAACGCGGTCAGGAAGCGGGCGAGGTGGGCGAAGTGGCGCGCGTGGGCGAGCGTGTCGCGGACGCGCCGCACGGCCAGGCCGAGCAGGTCGGAGAGGGGGCCGGGGTCGGCAGGAGGGGGGCGCTCGCGGAGGATGAGGATGGCGGGGACCATCCCCAGCGCGAACCAGACCCCCGCGAAGAGGAAGAGGGCGGACCACCGCGTCTTGTCCAGCCCGAAGAGGGCGATCGCGCCCGCGCTGATGACGAGCAGGACGAGCGCGCCGGCGTAGCCCATCGCCCAGCCCGTCGCCGAAACGCGCCCGATGTTGCGCGGCGTGGCGACCTCGGGCAGGAAACTCGCGAGGAAGTTCTCGCCGAGCTGGTACAGCACGTTGGCGCAGAAGAAGAGCGCGGCAGCGAGCAGGACCGTGCCCGGGCCGGTCGCGGCCAGACCCGCCGTGAGGGCCGCGGCCAGCACGCCGGTCAGGATGAGCAGACGCTTCTTCCATCCGCGCCCGTCGGCGATCGCGCCCAGGAAAGGCGACACCGCCACCACCAGCAGCAGGCTGCCCGAGCCGAGGGCGGACCAGAGGGCCTCGGCCCGGCGGGGGTCGGGGGAGATGACCTCGCGGAAGTACACCGGAAAGAGCAGCGTGATGATGATGAGCGTGAAGGACTGGTTGGCGAGGTCGTACATCCCCCACGCCCACACCTCGCGCGGGTTGGACAGGCCGCGGAAGGGGTTGAGACGCGAAAGGAGGGCGCGGAACACGCGCCGAGGGTAGCGTGGCGGGCTACTCCGCGCTCTCGTCGGCGTACCAGGCGAGGAAGAGCGTCAGGTCCTGCGCGTCCACGGCCCAGTCGAGGTTCAGGTCGGCCTCGGACGCCTTGGCGTCGAAGGCGGCGAGGAAGTGGGTGGTGTCCTCCTCGTCCACCGTGCCGTCACCGTTGAAGTCGAGCAGGAACCCGATGCAGTTGATGTTGATGCGGTGGAGGTAGCAGGTGCGCGCGCCGTTCTCGGGGTCGGCCATGTCGCGGGCGATGTAGGCGGCGTAGAGCGAGTTGCCGTCGGCGGAGACCGTGAGGTTGTGGTAGTCGCCGAGGAAGCCGCTTGCAAGGTTGTCCACGCGGAACGACTGCGGCGTGAGGCGCCACTGCTGGACGATCGGGTTGGCCGTGCCGAAGCCCGTGATGCGGGCGTAGTAGACGTCCACCCACTCCTCGCCATCCCCGAGGTTGCCGTCGTGTCGGCTGTCGTAGAACATGAGGTTGACGCCGCCGCAGGCGTCGATGGCGATGGCGGGGACGAACTGGTCGGGGCCGTGTGTGCCGGGGGAGAGGCCCAGGAGGGAGTCGGTGAGGAGCATCAGTCCGTCGGGGACATGCGGCTGGAAACTCTCGCCGCGGTCCGTGCTCCGGGCGATGGCGACGTCGGCGTTCTCGGGGGCGGTCGCGCGTGCCGCCGTGAAGGCCACGAAGACGTCCTCGGTGCGCGGGTCCGCGGCGATCGCGGGTTCGCGGCGCGCGGCGAGGTCCGAGAACGCTCGCGCGGCCGTCGTCATCGGCGCGGCCCAGGCCGAGCGCAGCAGGGACGTGTCGGCGATCCGTGACGGCCAGAGCGCCGCTTCCGGCCGCCAGTCCTCGCCGTCGTCGGTGAGCGCAGCGCAGGGCAGGCCGCGGTTGAACCGCCCGCCCGCGTGCGCATCGGGATCAGAAAAAGCCACGACGATCCGCCCGTCGCGCAGGCGGACGGAGCGGCCGGCGACCGGCTCGCCGCCATAGACAGGCGCGCTCGCCAAGGCCGCGAGCGGTTCGAGCGTGGGCGTCCGCTCGTGCGGTTCGAGGATCCGGCCCTTGCCGACGATCACGGTCGCTTCGGGCTGGCCCGCCGCGGCCAACGCGGACGCAGCCACGACGGCGATCGCTGCGGTGAGCAGGGTGGGCACGCGCACCTCCCGGGTGATCGCGGCGCGTGCGCCGCCGCGCACGCCCACTGAACCGCTCCAGACTACCGGAAGGCACGGGGTGCGATCAACCCCCTTGCGAACCACATGCAGCGATTGCGGGCATCGTCGCCCGCCCCGTTTTGTCTTGGTGCTGCGGCGTTCCCGGGGTAGGCTGGGGCCATGCGTGGAACGATCGGGCTGCGTGTTCGGGGCGGCCGTCGCCTGGCGACGGCCGTTGCCGCCGTCGGACCGCTCGCCGCTCCGGCCGCGCACGCCCAACCGCAGTGGACATGGCAGGGCTTCGTCCTGCATCCGCCCGGCGCGTATCTGTCGGAAGGGCGAGGCGCGGGAGATCGGATCGCGGCCGGGTTCGTTCATCCCGGCGACGATCCGGATGTGAACGGCCCGGTCCTGTGGCGAGCCCCTCTCTTGGACGATTTGTTCTTGCTTCCACCGGCGTGGCCTGCGGGATGGGTGTACGGCGCAAATGGCGAAGTACAGGTTGGCGTCGTCAGCGACATCAACGCGTCGGCACTGGCACTGTGGTTCGGCACGGTGCAGAGCTTTGTCGATCTCAGCCCCGGCGATCCGTATTTCGGGGGGGCCCTATCCGACGTGAAGTGGCCGCAACAGGTCGGCAGGGTCAGCCTGGCGGGCAACAGTCATGCCGCCCTCTGGTACAACGCTGATCCATTCACCTTTGTCGATCTTCATGCCGCGGGAACGCTCCGGTCGTCAGCTCTCGCTACTGACGGGGCGAAGCAAGGAGGCCTCGCACGGCTCTCGGGTTCGAACGTTTCGACAGCCGCGATGTGGCACGGCACGCCCGGGTCGTTCGTCAACATGCATCCGCCGGTCGCCCGCGATTCGGTGATCTGGGGCATGGCTCCCGGCGTGCAGGTGGGCAAGGCGCTGATCGAGGACATCCTCCGCGACCATGCCATCGTCTGGCACGACACACCCGAGAGCTGGATCGACATGCACCCGCCCCAGCACGAGGGCAAGAACTCGTACATGTTCGCCACCACGGGCGCCATGCACGTCGGCCGCTCCAACGTCCGCGCCGGCTACTGGCTCGGCGACGACCCGGCGAGTTTCTACGACCTCCACCAGCACCTCCCCCCGGGCGCGTCCGGCTCGAACGCGGAGGACGTGTCGGTCGTCGGCGACCGAATCTACATCGTTGGCTCGGCGTCCTACACGACCCGCCCGTACGCCGTCCTCTGGATCGGCACCCCGATCGCCGAGGGCGGCCCGCCGGACCCGCGCACGCCGTCCAAGGCGACGCGCTGGCCGCCGTGAGGGCGCCTCTTCGGCTTACTCTTCTTCGAAGCCCGAGGCGACGAGGTCGCTGAGGGCCTTGCAGGCCTGTTCGGCGTCGTCGCCTTCGGCGGTGACTTCGAGTTTGGTGCCCTTGGTGGCCGCCAGCATCATCATCTGCATGATGGATTTGCCGTCGACCTCCTGCTCGCCCTTTCGGACGCGGACGGCGGCCTTGAAGGCGGAGGCGGCGTCGACGAAGGACATCGCGGGGCGCGCGTGCAGCCCGAGGCGGTTGACGATCGTGACCGTGACCGTGCGGCGGTTCGACACACCCGACCCCCCGCGCTCGCGGAGCGGCGCAGGCTCCGGCGAGGCGCGACCTTGCTTACCCGGCGAGTTGCTGGCTGTCGGCCTCTTCGAGCAGGGTCCTGACGTCCTCGACGGAGGCGGCCTGGCGAAGGAACCTGCGGAAGGTGTCCTTGCTCAGGTTCTTGAAGATGACCTCCATGGCCTGGAGGTGCTCCTCGGGCCGGTCCTCGGGGCTGAGGAGGAGGAAGACGGAGTAGACCGGCTGCTTGTCGAGGGCGTTGAAGTCCACGCCGCGCGGGGAGAGGCCGATGGCGGCGGCCATGCCCGTGATGGACTTATGTTTGACGTGCGGAACGGCGACGCCCTTGCCGAAGCCGGTCGAGCCTTTCTGCTCGCGCTCCAGGATGGCCTTGATGAGGTCGGGCTGCACGCCGGCGGGCACCGCGCCCGCGGCGACCAGGGCCGCCACGAGTTCGGCGACGACGTCGTCGCGCTCGGACGCGGCCAGGGCGGGGACGATGGCGCCATCAACGACGATTTCGGTCAGTTTCATGCGTGTGGTCCGCGGCGTGGGAAGGGCCGGAGCGGGCTGCGCGCGCGCTCACCGCTTGCCCATCTTGAGACGCTCCTTGAAGTCCGTGAGTTGCCGCGCCGCCTTGTCGATGACGAGGTCGATCGCGGCGTAGAGGTCCTCGTCCCGCGCGTGCGCGACGAAGTTGTCGTGCTTCTCGACGTCGATGACAAGCTCGGCGTCGAACTCGGCGTGGCGGTGGTGGTTCTCGCGCGAGAGGGTCAGCGTCACGCTCTGGGTGCCGTCGAAGTAGCGGGGGAGTTTCGCGCACTTCGTCTCCGCGTGGGTGCGGATCGCGTCCGTGACCTCGACTCCCCGACCCACGACATCGATGCGCATGGCCTCTCCTCGGCGGCTCGTTCCGGTGCGCCCGCGGGACACACCGCGAACGCGGGGACCATCATACGCCCGGCGGGGGCTTGGCCGGTTCCGACGGGGCGTCCGACGCGGGCGGGTCCGTGCCGGGCGTCCCGTCGCCCCGTCCCACGGCCTTGACGCCCGGCGGGAGTTGCGAGTCGGGGATCAGCACGCCCCCCGTGACGAAGAAGCGGATCGCCTCCTCCACCGAGATCGGCAGGTCGATCACCTCCTTGGCCGGAACGTTGATCGTGAAGCCGGTGAAGGGCGTCGGGGTCGAGGGGATGAACACCGTGATGGCCGGCTCGCCCGTGTGCTCGTGGACGGCGCGCAGGGAACTGCTCGTCATCAGGCCCACCGTCCAGATGCCCTTGCGGGGGTACTCGACCATGACCACGCGGTTGAAGGCGATCGGCGTGTCGCCCATGATCATCTGGACCACCTGCTTGACGTGCGGGTAGACCTGCTTGAACCCCGGAATCTTCGCCAGCAGGGCCTCGAGGCGCTCGTACACGCGCCGCCCGAGGTAGCCGCCCAGCAGCAGCCCAGCGAAGTAGATCAGGATGATCGCCACGACAAGGCCCGACGCCTCGAGGTACCAGTGGTCGTCCCACGCCTCGCGGAACTTCTCGCGACGCATGAGCGTGCGCACGCGTTCGTCGGTCATCTGCGCCATGCCCCGGAACATGCGCACACGCCGGGCCTCGGCGATCTCGTCGTCGGTCACGCGGAACCACGAGGGGAGGCGGCTGTCCGGGACCACGCGCGGCGTGACCTCGATGATCGCCATGCGCACGCCGCGGTTGATCGGCTGCCCGACGTTGTTCATCAGGAAGTTGAACAACTGCACCAGGATCCAGAGCGTGAGCGCGGAGGGCAGCAGGATCGCCAGCCCGCGGCCGAAGAAACGCCGGAAGTCGCTCGTGAAGGTTCTGCGCTCGCTCATGGCGTGGGGCCCGTGCGGGGAGGGGTGCGGTGCGCGGGTCGCGGCGTGGCGGGCGGCGGGGGCGCGGGGCATCGCGCGGGCGAGTGGGAAGCCGGGAATGGGCCTAACAGGACTCGAACCTGTGACCTCGCCCTTATCAGGGGCGCGCTCTAGCCAGCTGAGCTATAGGCCCGGCCACGCCGCACGCCGGCGGCAGGGTGGAGAGTATACGGGGGTGGGCGGGAAGTCACTCGGACAGGGCACGCACCGCACTGCCCGACGGGCGGCGGTGGTCGGCCTTTCGGCACGAGTCTGCCATCGCGCAGATGTTGATCTATCCGTCAGCGGACGATCGAACTTGTCATCGCTCGGCGTGCAGCGTCAGCACGAACTCCGCCCCTCGGCCACGGGTGCGGGCGAGGCGGAGGTCGCCGCCTGCGGCTCGGGCCAGGCCGCGGGAGAGGGCGAGGCCCAGGCCGAGGCCGGGCTTGGCGGCGTCGGCATCGCGGGCGGCGCGGACGAAGGGGCTGAAAATACGGCGTCGCTCGGCCCGGGGGACGCCGGGGCCGAAATCGCGCAGGCGCACCTCGACGCGCGAGTCGCGCCGGCGCGCGCGGAGGACGAGCCGGCGGTCGTCCGCGCCGGCGGCGTACTTGCAGGCGTTCTCGACGAGGTTCGTCAGGATGCGCTCGACGGAGGCGCGGTCGGCGCGGAGGCGGGCGCCGTTGAGGTGGTTGAGGTTCGCCTGGAGCGTCAGGCCGCAGCGGGCGGCCCGCTCGGCGAGGGCGGGGACGATCGATGCGAGGAGTTCGGCCGCATCCTCCGCGGGCGCCTGCTCGGCCCGCCGGCGCGTGCCGAGGCGGGCGTACTCGAGGACGCTCTCGACGATGGCGGCGAGGCGCTCGGACTCGGCCTTGAGCGTCTGGAGGTACCGGCGGCGCGGTTCGCCCTCGGGGACCATGCCGTCGGCGAGCATCTGCGAGTAGAGGCAGAAGGTGGTGAGCGGCGTGCGGAGTTCGTGGGTGACGGCGGAGACAAACCGGCCGCGGCGGTCGGAGAGGGCGAGCGAGGCGCGCAGGACGAGGCCGATGGCGACGACGGCGGCGAGGACGGCGATCCAGGAGACGATGAGCGTGATGCGGGTGGGCGTGACGGCGGGCGCGCCGGCGGCGATCCAAGCGCCGGGGACAAGGCCCGCCGGGATGCCGGCGAGCATGAGGCCCGGCTCCAGGGGGGGGGAGGGGGCGCCCGCGAGGCGCGCGTCGGGCGAGCCTTCGAGGTCCGGGCGGAGTTGCGCGGCGGGAAGCAGGTCGGCGACGGATCGCAGGAGCATCGTGCGCAGGGCGGGCCAGTCGATCCAGAACCCCTGCAGCGTCTCGCGCCCCTCGACGCGGACGGCGCGCACGAAGACCAGTTCCGGGCGGGCGTTGGCCGTGTCGGCGAGCCACATGGGCGTGAGCGGGCCGGTCTCGACGGCGGCGTGCGAGGCGTCGTCGAGCGTCTGCGCGCCCAGCGCGAGCGAACCGTCCTCGCCCCGGACGGCGTGGGGCGTGGCGAGGAAACCCGACGCGAACCCGGGCGGCTCGCCCGGCGCGGCCTCGTCCGAATCGGCGCGCTGCTGCTGGGCCGCGCCGCGCGCGATCTCGGCGGCCTGCTGGCGGGCCTCGTACTCGGCGTCGCCCTTCGAGAGCGGCGCGGCGTGCGCGCGCAGCCGTGCGCCGGACGCAACGGCGGGATCGTCCGCGGGGAGCGTGTCGGCGTGCCGGCGGGTGAAGTCCAGCGCACCGAGATTGCCCTCGGCCAGCGTGCTGCCGCGCACCATCGCCGTCAGCGCGAGCAGCCGACGCTCGGCCTCGAGCACCCGCGACGCGGGCACGTAGGCCGCCTCGGCCTGGTCGCGCATGTTGCCGGTCGGCACCTGCGGCGAGGCGAGCCACCCGTCGTCGGAGACCTCGAAGTGCAGCACGATCGGGGACGCCGGGCCGGTCAGCAGCGGCGAGGGCACCAGCACCTCGCCCGGCAGCACCTCCTCCCACATGCGCGTGTACGCCCGCTCGGCGGGGTAGAACGCGCGGTACTGGAAGTAGGGTCGGGCGGCCTCGGCGGCGATGATCGGCGCCAGCAGCGAGTCCATCCGCCACAACGCCAGCCGGATCACCTCCTGCTGGCGGGCGTGGCGCTGGGCCTCGGCCTCGCGCCGCTCCAGGCGGAGCATCTGCCAGGTGACCCAGCCCAGGCCGTCGATGACGAGCAGGACGCAGACGGCGTAGACGATCCAGGTGAGGCGGCGCGATCCGGTCACGGCGGAGCCTCTGGCCCGTCGGGCCCGGCGGCGAGCATGTAGCCCCGCCCGCGCACGGTGACGATGAAGCGCGGCTCGGCCGCGTCGTCGCGGAGTTGCTCGCGCAGGCGGGCGACGGCCATGTCCACGGTGCGGGTCTGCATGCCGCGCGGGTCGATGCCCCAGACGCGCAGCAGGAGTTCATCGCGGGAGATGGCGCGCCCGCGGTTGTGGGCGAGATAGGCGAGCAGTTCCGCTTCGCGCTCGGGGAGGACGGCGCGCGAGCCGTCGGCGCGCGTCAACTCACGCCGCTCGAAGTCCATGGTGCAGCCCGCGATGCTGAGCGCGCGGAGGGGTTGCGGGCGTTCCGCGCTGCGGCGGAGGACGGCCTCGACGCGGGCGATGAGTTCGGACGCGCCGAAGGGCTTCACGACGTAGTCGTCCGCGCCGAGACGCAGGCCGCGGACCTTGTCCTCCTGCTCGCCCTTGGCGGTGAGGAAGATGACGGGCAGGGAGGGCCGGACGCGCCGGAGCCGTTCGAGGACGGCCATGCCGTCGAGGCCGGGCATGAGGACGTCGAGGAGGACGAGATCGACGCCCGCGCTGCTCGCGGTTTCGAGGCCGGAGCGTCCCTCGGCGGCTTCGAGGACGGTGTAGCCGTGGAAGGCGAGGGCGTCGCAGACGCCGCGGCGGATCGCGTCGTCGTCTTCGACCACGAGCACGCGGGCGAGCGGCATGGGGCCTCCTGCTTCAGTGTATGCGGAGCGGGATCGGATTCACCACAGAGACGCAGAGGGCACAGAGAAGAGACCCGGCCACGGATGGACACGGATACACGCAGATCGGAACCGGGATGGTGGGGAAAGAGATGGAGTCGCACTCGTCGGATGATCTTGATTCACCCCTCTCGGTATCAGTGTCCATCCGTGTGCATCTGCGGCCGCTTCCTGCTTTCCCTCTGTGATCTCTGTGCCTCTCTGGTGAACTCAGGCTCACGCGGGTCCCTTGATGAGCGTGCGCTTGCCGTCGAGGAGGAGGTAGAGGTCGCCCTGGACGGCGAGGACGCTCTGCCGGCCTTCGCGGGCGAAGCGGGCGGCGAGGTCGAAGTACTCGTCGGTGCCGAACTCGACGACGACCTCGGGCGCCTCGTGCTCGTGCTCGAGGACCTCGGCGTCCACCCAGCGCGTGCCGCGCTGGTAGAGCGTGCGGTCGGCGGCCTGCTTGACGGTCGTTGTCGGCGCGGACACATGGACGTCCACTCCGGCCGCCGGCGGCTCTCCCGGGAGCATGAAGCGGTTTCGCCGGTTGAGGGCCTTCTGCGCGATCTGGTCGTTGATGTTGGCGTCCTTGGCGACGCCGCCGCTGCCTGCACGGTCGGCCTGGGCCTCGGCGATGAGATCGAACTGGCGCTGGCGGTACGACGCACGCTCCGGTGAGTCGAAGGGACCGGAGTCGCCGCCGCCGCCCGAGAAGCGTAACACCGAACTCAGGTCTATCTCGGGAGCATCAGTGAATCCCGGCGTGCCCGGCTCCACCGCGAGGAACGCCGTGTATTCCGTCAGGATGCCGTACTCGATGGAAAGACGGATCACCTCGTCCACGAGTTCCTTGGTGCGCGGGTCGTCCTCGCGGCGCTCGCGCGTGGGCAGGCCCGCGTCCGCGCCCGACTGGCGGATCTCGTCGAGCAGCACGGCGATGCGCCGGCTCGCCCACAACCGCGGCACGAAACTGTTCTGCGGGCTGGCCTTGTCGAGGGCGAAGGTGAACTCGAACGAGCGCGGCTCGCCCGTCGCGTCCGTGCCGCTGAGGACGAACGTGACCGGCTGGTTCGTGAGATGCTGCCCGAGGATCACCATCTGATCGCCGTCGAACACGTCGGGGAGTTCCGACGGCATGAGTTGGCGGACGGGTTGCCCCGCGACCTTCGACGGGTCCGCGGCGCGGTAGGTGAGCGAGGGCGAGGCGAGGATCGGGCCGCGCAGACGCCTGAACACCTGCCCCACCTTCACTTCGACATCCTCCTTCGGCAGCACGAACGTGCTGGTAGCGCGGCTGGCGCGGGCCAGGGCCGAGAGCAGCGGCGTGTTCACATCGAAGCCGACGCCGAAGGTGAAGATGCGCCGTTTGTGGGTGTTGGCGGCGTTGGCGGCCTCGCGGATCGCGCCCTCGCGCCGCTCGCCCACCGTCGCCAGGCCGTCGGTCAGGAACAGCACGATCGGCAGGCAGCCCTCGGTGACGGGCGGGCGCAGGGCGGTCAGCAGGGCGTCGTGGATGTTCGTGCCCCCCATCGCCTGCATCGCGCCGACATACTCGCGCGCCTTGGCGATCGTTTCGGCGTTCTTCAGGACCGGCTGCGGGGCGAAGGCCTCGATGGTGTCCGAGTAGTCGATGATGTTGAAGGCCTCGCCCTCGTCGAGGGCCTCGACGATCATCAGGGCGGCGGCCTTCGCCTGCTCCATCTTCTCGCCGCGCATGCTGCCCGAGCGGTCGATGACGACCGTGACCTCGCGCCGGATGGTGCGCTCCTTGCCGTTCTCCAGCGGCGGCAGGGCGGCGAGCAGCAGGAAGTAGCCGCCGTTGCCGGGGCCTGCGGCCGTCGCGCCGATGCGCGGGTCGGGGTAGGCGAGGAGCGATGCGCTCGCGCCACCGCCCTCGGGTCGGGCGAGGAGGTACGAGAGGCGGAACGCGCCCGGCTCGCCCGTCGCCCGTTCGGGGACGGTGACGCGGATGCGCCCGGGCGACCGCTCGGCGACGATCTCGTGCGTGGGCGAGTAGACGGTGGTGATCGTGCGCTCGGACCGGATGGTGACGCCCATCGACCACTTGACGCCGGTGGATTCGAGCGACTCGCTGCGCGGGAAGACGAAATCGATGCGCTCGCCGTCGGCGGGGAGGGCCTGCTCGTAGGTCAGGTGCATGCGCTGCGTGCCGTTGGCGGGGACGGGGAAGACGCTGGTGCGGATGAGGTTGTAGCCGACGAACTCGACGAGGCCGGGGTCGAGTGCGCGCCGGACGATGTCGTTGTAGATGCGACGGGCCTCGTCGCGCGGCAGGAGTGTGGCGACGCCCTCGTCGGGCAGACCCTCGAGGCGGAACTGGCGGACGGATGCGCCGTCGGGCACGGGCAGGAGGAGTTGCGCCTCCTGAGGCCGCGGGCCGGGGTTGCTCACGACGATCGTCACGGTCGTGGTCGCGATCTGCTCGCGGATGTCGGCCTCGACGGAGACGGAGTCGAGTCGGACCGCGGCGTCCGGCCAGGGGAGAATGACACGCCGCTGAGGGATGATGACGTTGTGCGGACCTCCGTCGGCCTGCTGCGCCACGCCGGGGAAGGGGGTCGCGAGGAACATGGCGAGCGCGAGCAGGCCGACGAGGAAACGCTCCATGGCTGGCTCCTTCGGTTCGTGCGTGGTCCGCACACTCTTCTGTACCATCGGGCCGGCGTCCGGGGCGCAACCGCTTTGTAACCCGACGGGCGTGCGGGGCCGGCCGGGCGGCGGGGCGGGCGGCCTGTCCGCCTCTACGATCCCGCGATGACGGACCTGAACGCCCTCTCCCTGCCCGAGTTGTTCGCCGCCCTCTGCGGCGACCTGGGGCCGCTGGTGCGGGCGATGCACCGCGAGGACCTGGGGCCGGAAGGCCTGGACCTGACGGGCCTGGCGGCGGTGGGGGAGTCGGCGCGGCTGGAGGCCGTGATCGCGGCCCGCGAGGGGGGGGTCATCTGCGGGCTGGCCGCTATCCCGGCCGTGCTGGCGGTGTTCGCGCCCGGGGTCCGGTTCGAGGCCGCGGTGCACGACGGCGACCGCGCCGAGGGAGGGGCCGCGCTGGCGCGGCTGGAGGGGCCGGCGCGGGAACTGCTCGCCGCTGAGCGCTCGATGCTGAACCTGATCGGGCGGCTGAGCGGGGTGGCGACGCGGACGGCCGAGTTCGTGCGGGCCATGGGCGACGGCACGCGGGCACGGCTGTACGACACGCGCAAGACGACGCCGGGGCTGCGGGGCCTGGAGAAGTACGCCGTGCGCTGCGGGGGCGGGTGGTGCCACCGCCTCGGGCTGCACGACGCCGTGCTCATCAAGGACAACCACCTCGCCGGGCTGACGGCGCGAGAGGTCGGCGAGCGCGTGCGCGAGGCCGCCGCCCGCGTGCGGGCGATGCGCCAGGCGGGGCGCGAGGTGCGGTTCGTCGAGGTCGAGGTCGATTCGCTCGAACAGTTGGAGGCGGTGCTGTGCGTCGGGGCGGACCTGGTGGACGTTGTGCTGCTGGACAACATGCCGACGGCGACCCTGCGCGAGGCCGTGCAACGGCGCGACGCGGCCGGCGCTCCGATCGAACTCGAAGCCTCCGGCGGCGTGACGCTCGAGACCATCCGCGAGATCGCCAAGACCGGCGTCGAGCGGATCAGCACCGGCTCCATCACCCACCACGCCGTGTGGCTCGATGTAGGGATGGACGAGGCGTGAGTCTTGAGGCTTGAGGCTTGAGGCGCGAGGCGCGAGGCAGGAGCGTGTTGAGTCGCCCGGTTCGAATGTCCACTGTCCATTGTCCACTGTCCACTGTCCACTGTCGCCATGCATGACTCCCCCTTGACAGCGTGGGCCGATGCGCTCGAAGCGACCATCGCATCGCTGTCATCACACTGGGTGGATCGCGTGGCGGTGCTCGCCGAGACCGCCTCGACGCAGGACGCGGCGTGGGTGATGTGCGGCGCGAGGGGGGGGCTGCTGCTCGTCGCGGGGCGGCAGACGGCGGGGCGCGGCCGGCTCGGGCGGCGATGGACGGACGACCGCGGGCTGGGGCTGGCGATGACGTTCGTCATCGACCCCGCGCCGCTCGGCGCGGCGTGGCGCGGGCGGTTGGCGCTCGCGGCGGGGCTGGCGGCGTGCCTCGCGGCGGAGCGGGCCGTCGGCGGGCGCGACGACTTCCGCACCTTCGGCCTGCGCTGGCCGAACGACGCGGTCGAGCGGGCGACGGGCCGCAAGGTCGCCGGGGTGCTCGTCGAGGTGCGCGACGGGCTGGCCATCGTCGGCGTCGGCGTGAACGTGCTGCAGGGCGCGGACGACTGGCCGGACGCCCTGCGCGGGCGAGCGGCGTCGCTGCGCGAGTGCGGGGCCACGTGCGCCAGGCTCGACGCGGCCACGCTGGTCCTCCACGCGATGCACGATGCGCTCGCCATGCGCGAGGGCGATCTCGCGGGCGCGGCGCACCGGGCGGACACCCTCCGCGGCACGCGCCGCACCTTCACGCACGACGGACGGGCGTTCACGGGTGTCGTCGAGGCGATCTCGCACGACGGCGGCGTCACGCTCGCCCTCGACGGGGGGGGGCGTGCGACGCTGCCCCCCGAGACGACGAGCCTGGTGCACGCGTGATCGTCGGCACGCCGCGCGTCCTAGACTTGCGCATGAGATCGCTCGCCACGGCGCTCTGTGCCGCCGCCTTCGTCTGCGTTCCGGCCTTCGCCCAGGAACTGCCGCCGGAGCCGGTCAAGCCCGCCCAGCCGGTCCGGCCGCAGACGACCCGCCCCCCCCCCTCGGTCGAGCCGGGCCCGGACGGCAACTGGTTCGTGAACGCCGGGTTCGAGGACGGGCCTGACCCGTGGTGGTCGTTCGCCGCCGAGAACCCGTTCGCCTGGTCGCACTTCTCGGTGACGGAGGAGCGGGCGCGGAGCGGGCGGTTCAGCGCGCTCCTCGACATGGACAGCACGCGCTACGAAGACCCCTCGGTGCGGATCTACGGCGTGATCCAGGAGGCCGCGTCGGGCGTCGCGCCGGAGAAACTGAGCGGGTGGTACCGCGTCGAGGGCTGGGAGCGCGGCACGCCCAAGCAGTACCTGCAGGTCGTGGTGATCGTGTGGAACGCGCGCCGGCTGCCGCAGGGCGTGCGCAGCGTCGGCAACTACCAGATGGCCTACGTCCTCGGCGGCGTGGACGCCCCCCCGCTGACCATCACGAACCGCAAGTTCATCTTCACGCACGCCAAGCGCGGCCCGCTCCTCGCCGGGGCGCCCGACCCGGTGCAGGACGAGTGGGTCTTCTTCGAGTTCGACCTGCGGGACGATTTCCGCACGCACTGGGGGATCGAGCCGCGCGACTTCGAGAGCCTGCGCATTCTCTTCGAGGTGCGCTACGACGGCCGAACCGCCGACGAGCCGCCGGCCCGCGCCCGCGTCTACTACGACGACCTGTACCTGGGCGAAGAATCACGCCGCGAGGAGGCCGATCGTTGGAAGGTCGATCCGACGGCCGACGAATGACCTTCGTCGCACGATCTACGGGCAGCCCCGGGCGTAGTCGTTGAGGAAGGCGAGGAAGTCGATGGTGTTAAGGACGCCGTCGTAGTCCCAGTCGGTGAAGATGCTGTGGTCGGTCCAGGCGTTGAGGTAGTCGAAGACGTCCTGCGAGGTGACCGCGCCGTCCTTGTTGAAGTCGGCGCGGCAGGCGGGGCCGAGGTACGCGACCCAGCCCTCGGAGTGGCCCGCGGGGTTGATGCCCGCGCCCACGATGGTGCGCCCGTCGGCGGAGACGCCGTAGGCGGCGAGGAGGTACCAGCCCGGCGGGATGGCGACGCCGAGGTCGGCGAGGACGTCGGTGAGTCGGCGCATGCCGGTC
>JACTNA010000005.1 GCA_014584315.1 Planctomycetota bacterium
GCGATGCGGTAGGCCCGCGCCTGGTCGGGCGTCAGGCCCTCGGCGACGTGGACGGGGACGCTCTCCAGGCCCAGCTCGCGCGCCGCCTTCCAGCGCGTGTGGCCGACGATGATCACGCCGCGCTCGTCCACGACGATCGGCTGGCGGAAGCCGAACTCGCGGATGGACCGGGCGACGGCGTCCACCGCCGGGTCGTTGCGGCGCGGGTTGCCCTCGTAGGGCCTGATCTCGTCGATCGGGCGGAGCGCGACGTTCATACGGCCCTCCTAACCTCGAAGCGCGCGTCGTGCGCTGCGACATGATAACGCGCGCGCGCCGCGTTCAGAAGGGCTGCGCTGCGCCGACGCGCGCGCGCGACGCGCTCCGATCGCGCACCGGATCGCACACCGCAGCAGCGGCTGGCCGCGGGGCGCACCGAGAAATCATGCAAAATATCAGCGGGGCGCGGCCGTCAGGCCGCGGGAACGGTCACGGACACGAACTCGGCCCGCGCGCCGTCGGAACCGCGCCGCGTTGCCGCTCCGCGCCGTCCCGTGCCGAACACCCGCTCCGTCGCGCAGGGCGTTGCGGCCGACCGGCCGTTGCGTTCATGAGCGCCCCTGGCTTCCAGACGCATCGGGGGATGACGCCGGTTGCCCGCTCGCGCCGACCCAATCGCCGACGCCTTGTGCAAGCGCTGGTGCAAGCGGGCGCGGCGAGCGCCGTAAACCGCGGAGGATTCGCGGCTTGCGGTCGGGCGCTCCAGTCTTCCCAAGCTGAATGTCGAGGGTTCGATTCCCTTCGCCCGCTTTGGCCCGCTTTGGCAAGCCGTCCGCGTCGCCGGTGCGACGCGGACGGCTTCTTGATTGGGGTGTGGGTTCCGGTTTGAGCGGGTACATCGGCTCAAGTCACGGGGGCCACTTGATCCAGATCTTGGGGTCGGGCAGGTCGTTGACGCCCCCGCCGAAGGGGTTGTTCCGGCAGGTGTGGACCTCGACGCTCTGCGTCGGCGCCTGGTTCAGACCGAACTGATCGATCAAGTCATCGGGGTACACGCCGACCGTGTCATCGGCGTAGCACTCGATCGGCAGGCCGTCGGGCAGGAAGTCGACCTCCTGGACGCAGTTGGCGGCCGAGATGTAGACGCCTTCCGGCGGAGCGCCGGCGAGGCCTCGCGAGCCGATCGTGTGCGGGGTGAAGTTCAGGCGCGAACCGGCCAGGTCATGGGTGCGCACGTAGGACGTGGGCGCGCCGCCCGAGTCGGACCAGGTGCGGAGGGGAATGCCCGTGCCGTCGATGGTCATGCCGAGGGCTTCGTCGTAGCAGGTGGTGCTGCCCGCGACCAGGACTCGCTCGGGGGATCCGACCGGCGGTCGGCGGAACGAGATCGCGCCGGGGGCCGGGATGAAGTCAAGCCCGACGGCGTGCATGAGCCAGTTGCTCGAAGGCGGAACGCCGCAGGTGCCGGGCGTGAGCCGGCCGACCACGAGTTGCGGCCCGGAGCAGAAGTCCATCTGATCGATGAACATGCCGGAGAGGACCATGTCGTGCGAGACGGGATCGAAGTCGATGGCGCGCCATTGATCGACGTGGTCGTAGACGGTTCCGAGCGTAGGCCCGATGAAGTGGCCCGTGACCGGGTCGATGTTCAGGATGAAGGCCCGGTTGCCGAATGATCCAGCCGCCATGATGCTGCCGGGGGGGGCGTTGACGCTCCCGGGCGGGACGATCGCCATGTCGAGCAGTTCGAGCGAACGGCCGAGTCCGACACCGTCGGTGTAGTACTTGGACCACTTGGGATTGCCGGCGGAGTCGAGGCAGGTCACGAGGCCGACGGAAGGCGCGGTGAAGTTGTAGTACATGGTCCGAGCGACCACGACGTCGCCGTTGGGGAGTTCATCCACGGTGACGGAGGGCCGCTCGATGCTCCATTGCAGGACGGGGGTCTGGTACTCCCCCGTGAGGCCGATGACCCAGTTGAGGGCGGGTGTGACCGTGTCGATGCTGCACGCGAAGACGCCGGCCGCGCCGGACACGTTGTCGCGGTACTGGCCGGCGATGAGGATGTCGCGCTTGTTGGCGGCGACCTTCACGTCGTAGCCGACGAGGTCCCGCCACTGGAAGTGGTCGGGGATCAACCACTCGTCGATGATCGTGTGCTTGTCCGACCAGAACACGACGTGGAGTCCCTTCTGGCCCGTCGGCAGCGTGCGCGAGCCGACGCTGACGAGGCGATCGACGACGGCCGGCGCCTTGAGGAACACGTCGAGAGCGAAGTGCTCGGTGGGTTCGGCCGGGCCGGCCGCGCTCTGGTACTCGCGGTCGGTGTCGAACGCCTTGTTGAACTGGGCACGGGCGTCTGAGGGCGCGAGCGTGAGCATCGCTGCGCCGGCTGTGGTGAGACAGAGCCTGCCGAGGGTCATGGGGGGTCTCCTTGGAAATCCTGTGTGCGTGCCGCGGATCGCTCGGGCGAGTCGGCCTCGACGATCGCCGTCCGGAGTGCATTGCCGCCAGGGCGGTGGACCTGTCAGGCCCCGCTCGAGATTTCGCGCCGTCGAGCCGTTCGGCAGGGTCCCCTACAATGACCCGAACGCCGCTGCCCGAGGCCCCGTTCCCATGCCGCACACGCTCGTCGAGAAACTCGCCACGAACGCCGCTGTCGGACTTGGGGCGGGCGAGGCCGCGTGCTCGGGCCGGATCGTCCGCGTTCGCCCGAAGCACGTGATGACGCACGACAACACGGCGGCGGTGATCCCGAAGTTCCTCGGCCTGTTCGAGGGCACAGGCCGCCAGCCGCGGGTCCGAGACCCGAGGCAACCCGTCTTCGCGATCGACCACGACATCCAGAACGTGACACCCGAGAACCTCGGCAGGTACGCGAAGATCGAGCGGTTCGCCGCCGACCACGGGATCGACCACTACCCGCCGGGCACGGGCATCTCGCACCAGGTGATGGTGGAGCAGGGGTACGTCACGCCCGGCTCGATGGTCGTGGGGTCGGATTCGCACTCGAACCTGTACGGCGCGCTCTGTTGCCTCGGCACGCCCGTCGTGCGCACCGACGCGGCGTGCCTGTGGGCGACCGGCACGACGTGGTGGAGGACGCCGCGGGTTGTGCGGTGCGTGCTGACGGGGCGGCTGCGCCCGGGCGTGGTCGGCAAGGACGTGATCATCGCGCTCTGCGGCGTGTTCAACCGCGACGAGGCGCTCAACCACGCGGTGGAGTTCGAAGGCGAGGGCGTCGCGTGCCTCTCGATGGACCAGCGGATGTCGATCGCGAACATGACGACGGAATGGGGCGCATTGGCGGGCATCTTCCCCTTCGACGAGACGCTGCGCGACTACCTGCTCGGACGGGCCGCGTATTTCGCGCAGGGCAGGCGGCCCGGCACGCGCCGGGCGGGATCGCTCGGCGGATACACGGCCGAGGACGCCGAGCGGTGGTGGGAGCGGCGGCGGGCGTGCTCGGCGGACCCGGGCGCGACCTACCACGCCGAGATCACGTTGGACCTCTCGACGGTGGTCCCGCACGTCTGCGGGCCGAACGGAGTGAAGGTGATGCACGCCCTGCCCGAAATGGAGCGACGGCGCGTGCGAATCCAGAAGGCGTACCTGCTCTCGTGCGTCAACGCGCGGCTGGAGGACCTCGCCGAGGCGGCGTCGGTCGTGCGGGGGAAGCGCGTCGCGGAGGGCGTCGAGTTCTACGTCGCGGCGGCGAGCATGGAAGTGCAGCGCGAGGCGGAGCGTCTGGGCTATTGGCGGTCGCTGCTCGACGCGGGGGCGATCGCGCTGCCCTCGGGGTGCGGGCCGTGCATCGGACTCGGAGCCGGCCTGGTTCGCGACGGGGAGGTCGCGATCAGCGCGACGAACCGCAACTTCCGGGGACGGATGGGCAGCCGGAACGCGGAGGTGTATCTCGCGTCGCCCGCGGTCGTGGCGGCCAGCGCGATCGCGGGCTGGATCCGTGCTCCCGGCGCGTTCGGCGAGTCACCTGTGCGCGCGTCGTACCGCGCGGGGGAGCAGGGCGCCGCCTCACAAGTGCCCAACGGCCACGGTCGGATCGTGGCCGGGTTCCCGCGGCGGATCCGGGCCGGGGCGGTGTTTCTCCCGCGGGACGACGTGGACACGGACGGGATTTTTGCCGGGAAACACACCTACAATGACGCTCTGACACCCGAACAAATGGCCGCCGTGACCTTTGAGAACTATGATCCCGCGTTCAACACGCTTTACAGACGGGGCGACGTGATCGTGTCCGGGCGGAACTTCGGGACGGGATCGAGCCGCGAGCAGGCGGCCACGGCATTGAAGCACAAGGGCGTCCCGTGCGTGATCGCGGCGTCGTTCAGCGAGACGTACGGGCGCAACGCCCTCAACAACGGCCTGCCCTGCGTCGAGTGTCCGGGGCTTGTCGAAGCCCTGCACCAACGGTACCCCGGCGTGTCCGGCGGCACGGTGCGGGCACCGGAGGTCGAGATCGACTTTGAGAGGTCGGTCGTTGGATGCGAGGGGATGGAGTTCGGGTTCACGCCGCTCTCGCCGGTCGCGCAGGAACTGGTGGCGATGGGGGGGGCGGAGTTGATGACGCGGACCGCGCTCGGCGCGGGATGAGGATCGAGGCCATGGCGAAGAAGGCAGGTACCACAGCGACGAAGTCCGCGCCGAAGTCCAGGAAAGCGCCCGACGCCGCGGGGAAGGGCGCGGCCGACGGCGTCGAGGCCAACGGCGTGGACAAGACGGCGGGGATCACCGAGGAGGCCGTCAAGAAGGGGACGGGGCGCGGTTGGGAGGACTGGTGCCGCATCCTCGACGACGCCGGCGCGGAGGTGATGACGCACAAGGAGATCGCGGTCTTCCTGACCGAGCGCGACGGCCTCTCGGCGTGGTGGGCGCAGATGGTGACCGTGGGGTACGAGCAGGCACGCGGGCGGCGCGAGCCGAACCAGGCCGCCACCGGCTACCAGACGTCCGCGAGCCGCGTCATCGAAGTGCCGGTGTCGCGGGCGTATCGCGCCTGGGCCGACACGCGGACGCGCAAGCGCTGGCTGATGACGCCGTTCACGGTGCGCGTCGCGAACCGCGACAAGAACCTTCGGGTCACCTGGCCGGACCAGACGTTCGTGGACGTGTACTTCACGCCCAAGGGCGAGGGCAAGTGCCAGGTCGCGGTGCAGCAGCGCAAACTGAAGGCGTCCGGCGACGTGACGAAGGCCAAGAAGTTCTGGGCGGACCACCTGGAGCAGTTGCGGGCCTTGCTCGAAGAGTAAGCCCGTGGCGAAGCACCGCATCGCGTGGATGCCGGGCGACGGCGTCGGGCACGACGTCATGGACGCCGCCCGGCTCGTGCTCGACACGATGGGCTTCGACGCCGAGTACGTGCCGGCCGACATCGGCTGGGAGTGCTGGCGGCGCGAGGGCGACGCCCTCCCGGCCCGAACCATCGACGCGCTGAGAAGCGCCGACTGCGCGCTCTTCGGCGCGATCACCAGCAAGCCGCGCGACGAAGCCGAGGCGGACCTGGACCCGTCGCTGCGGGGACGCGGGTTGGTCTACACGTCGCCGATCGTGCGCCTCAGGCAGCTGTTCGACCTGCACACGAACCTCCGCCCGTGCAGGGCCTACGAGGGCAACCCGCTGAACTTCCGCGGCCCGGAGGCGTCGCCGGTCGAGGGGCCGATCGACATCGTGGTCTTCCGCGAGAACACCGAGGGCATGTACGCGGGCGTCGAGTTCTTCCCGCTCCCGCGACCGGTCTACGACGCGCTGTGCGCGAACCCGCGCATGACGCCGTGGCGTGAGAAGGGGTTGGAGAACGTCGCCCTCTCGACGCGGATCGTGTCGCGGCAGGGCTGCGAGCGCATCTGCCGTCAGGCCTTCGAGTTCGCGCGCCGGCACGCACGCAAGCGCGTCACCCTCGTCGAGAAGCCGAACGTGCTGCGCGAGACCGGCGGCCTGATGACGCGGGCATTCCGCGAGGTCGCGCGGGACTACCCCGCGATCACGAGCGACGAGGCGAACATCGACGCGATCTGCATGTGGCTGCTGAAGAACCCGTCGGACTTCGACGTGCTCGTCGCCGAGAACATGTTCGGCGACATCATCTCCGATCTGTGCGCCGGCCTCGTCGGCGGGCTGGGCTTCGCGCCGTCGGCTAACATCGGGGACGACTACGCCGTCTTCGAGCCCACGCACGGCTCCGCCCCGAAATACGCCGGCCAGCACGTCGTGAACCCCATGGCGATGCTGCTCACCGTCCGACTCATGCTCGACTGGCTCGGCGAGGCGTCGCTCGCCGACCGGCTCGAGTCCGCCATCGCGGAGGTCATACGCGAAGGACGTGTGGCGACCTACGACGTGAAAGGGCGCGGCCGGGGAGACTCGACGCTCGACGTCGCGCGGGCCGTGGCCCGCGCGGCCGCCCGCGCATGAGAAAGGGCGGGCGATCCGCGCCCGCCCCCGTGGCAGTTCACGCGAAGCCTGTCAGGCGCGGCGCCGGCGGATGGCGATCACGCCGCCCAGCGCAAGCAGACACGCGGTGCCCGGCGTCGGCACGGTCACGATCCATGCGCTGGACTCGTCGGCGAGCGCCTGGACATGGCCGGCGAAGCGGACCGCGCTGGCATCGGTGTACGCGGCCTGGATCGCGGCGACCGAGGAGGAGCCGGGGTCGATCTTCAGCGAGAGCCATTCGCCGGGACCGACACCCTTGGCGGGCTTGGGGTTGTCAGCGCCGAAGGCGTAGAGCGAGCCGCCCCACGGGCCGCCGAAGTCGGCGATCGAGCCGGGCGGGTTGGCGGGCGTCGCGCCGTTGCTGAACGAGACGCCGCTCGACCAGGCATGGAGCGACACGCCGCCCCACAACTGCGTCGTCGCCGTGTTCTCGACGTAGAACGTGGTGAGCACGCCCGCGGTGGCCGAGTCGTTCGAGATCACGAGTTCCGCGAAAGAGCCGTGGTCGATCACGTCGAGGCGGATCGTCAGGCCCGCGACCGAAGATGCGTGCTCCATGTTGAAGGGCGTCGCGACGATGTCCGCGAAGGCGGAGGCGGCGAGGCCAACCGTGGCGAGCGTCCCGAGGGCGATGCACGAAGTCCTTCTCATGCTGAACCACCTTTCCGGTGTCGGCCGGGTGATGCGGGCCGCGTCGTGCGCGACGCCGGCCCTGACTCCTCCACCATTCCATACGAACGGCCGTGCGGCCAGACCGCGCCGTCACCACCCGCCGCCGACGTGGCGACTGCGACAGCGGTAGCGATGCTGCGGCCGGGCGGCTCGCGGCGACGACGCGCGCGCTCCTTGCGAGGTCCGAGAACCCGTTCGACTCGGTGCTCAGCGCGCTCCGCGCAGTTCGCGCTCCGCGTCGAGCCAGTCTTCGAGCTCGTGGCCGTCCCGGCACCCGCGGACGATCCAGAGTTCGTACGCGCGCCGACGGATCTCATCCTGCGTCGGCTCCGGCCTCGCGCTCTGAGCTGTCGGAGCGCTCTCGGGTGGGGTGACGCTCGGGACGGAGACGCCGAGCATCGGATGGCGCCCGAGCGTCCGGCGCCGAGGGGCCTCCGTACGCCGGAGCGAGCTCAACTCGGCCAAGGCGTCCCTCACCGTGCCGTACTCAACCGCCCCGCTTCTGGGGATGCTGCCTTCCGCTTGCTGGCTCCGCCGGGTCATGGGGCCTCCCTTCCCTAGGTCCATGCGGACAGAGTTGTCTTCAATATTTTCGGTGATTGAGCCGCTCGGGTCAAGATGGGCAAATCGGAATCCGACGCTCGCGCAAGTCTCTGTTCAGACTGTATTTACATATGATCTCCAAGGCTCTCACCTGTTCCAGGGTTGCGATGGCGTGCTCGCTCATGGGCTGCCGGTCCGGTGAGGAACCCGGAACCTCGCCGATCATCAGCACCGGGCATGTCCGCGTGTAGGCTTCGGGGCGGCCCAGCGGACGCGGCACAGGGAGGCGCGAGGATGGTCGGATCGAAACGCCCGGTGAACGGTCGGCTTCACCTCGAAACGCTCGAAGCGCGGCAGGTGCTCGCCGCCGATCCGATCACGCAGGATCATCCCCTCTGGGCGATCCCGTACGGCACGGCGACCATCGACGGCCTGCCGAGCGACCCGGCGTGGTCGGACGCGTTCGTCGTGCACCGGGCGCTCCCGTTCCAACCGGGGGCGGCCGCGACCGTGCGGTTCATGTACGACGAGACCGGGTTCTACGCCGCGGCCGAGGTCAAGGACCGGTTCCTCTGGGCGGACGGCAACGGCGGCGGCGCAGGCAGCCGGTGGGAGTTGGAGAACGACGACTCCTTCCTCCTCTATTTCGATCTCGACGGCTCGCGCGACGAGTTCTTCCGGGCCGACGACGTGGCGATCGGCGTCAACATCGCCAACCTCGACCGGCCCGTGAACGGCTCCGGCGCGGTCGCCCGCGGCAAGTATGTCATGGGCGACGGGCAGGGCGGCGCGCCCGGCATCCTGAACGCAGCGCCGAACGACCTCGTCACGTCGCTCCCCGAGGGTTTCCTGTACGCCACGGTCGTGAGCGGCACGGTCAATGACAACGCCGACCTCGACGAGGGGTGGACCATGGAGATGTTCATCCCCTGGTCCGCGCTCGGCACGACCGCGCCGACGCACGCTCGCACGATGGGGATCAACTTCGAGGTGATCTTCGACGACTCGGGCGACACGCGCGACCTGACCGACCGGCGCGATCTGCCCGAGCGTTTCGAGATGCCCGCGTTCGTGGACGACTTTATCACCGGCGTCCACAGCAGTTACACCACGACGCAGGCCGGCATCCGCGGGCCGGTGAACTACGCCGAAGCGATGTTCATCGACACCCGCGCGGGAGAGCGGCCTGCGCCGGTCGCCGGGATGACGATCACAGACGCCACGGGCTACTCGGCACGGCTTCGGTTCGACGCCCCGACGGGCACCACGACCGGGCTTGGGCACGTCTCCGGCTACCAGATCCGCTACAGCCATGCGCCGATCACGAGCGAGGGAGACTGGCTCGCGGCCATGGAATACGAGAATCGCCACGTGCCGAGGCTGGCCGGCCTGGCCGAGGACATCCGCCTCATCGGCCTGACGCCGGGCACGACGTACCACGTGGCGGTGCGGGCGTTCGACGCCGCTGGCGCGCTGGGCGACCTCGCCGGTTCCGTGCCGTTCACGACGAAGACCGTCGGTCAGGATCCATCGGGTGGGCTGCGCCTCGTGCCCTCGCCCCTCGGGCGGATGCTCGTCACCGAGCGCGGCGACGCGTTCGTGGCGGTGGGGGATCACCTCGGCCTCAGTTGGGCGTACACGCGCAACCTCTATCCCGGCAACGTGTGGGACAACCAGAACGGCGTCTTCCAGAACTTTCACGATCAGCCGTCGTTCGAGGGGCCGGCGGGGCCGTACTTCGAGGCGCTTGCGGCACGCGGCGTCAACACGATGCGGGTCTATATCGAACTGCTGAACAACCACTGGCAGGGCAATCCGACGGTGCCGACCGGGCCGGACACGCCGATCATGGGCGAACCCGACGGGCTGTATTGGCTCGAATGGCGGCCGGGCGAGTTCAACGCGCACATGCGCCAGTTCATCCGCAACCTGCTCGACGCCGCCGACCAGCACGGGATCTACGTCATCCTCAGCGCGTTCGACACCTTCCACTACGACGAGGTGTTCGAAGCGTTCGGGGACTCCGGGGCCGCCGTCGAAGGCCCGTGGGCGCAGAACTTCGGAGGCCCGCTGTCCTCGATCAACGACTTCTTCCAGACGCCGGCGACCCTCGAAATGGCGAAGCGGCGGATGGAGGCCGTCGCGGACTGGGTGAACGAGAGCCCGTTCGCCCACCGCGTGCTGGGCTGGGAAATCCCGAGCGAGTGGGACAGTTACGAGTGGACGCTGAACGCCGAGGGCGACGGCAGCCCGGGGCGCGAGCCGGAGTTCGCGCGGCGTGCGCAGTGGATCGACGCGCTCGCCGCCCACATGCGGGCGTACGACCCGCACCACATGGTGCTGAACAGCACGATCGCGCAGGACCCGCGGGGGCCGCTCAACCGGGTCAACTTCCTCAGCCGCAACTTCGACGCGCTCACCCCGCACTTCTACACCAACGCGAACGAGGAGCCGATCAACAATCCGGACCCGGACCGCTCGATCCGCGCCGCGGTCGAGCAGGGCGCCATCACCGCGTACTGGCTGACGCACGAGTCGCAGCGTCGCCCGATCCTCAACGGCGAGTGGGGAATGACGCGAGTGGACTGGCCCAACGGCAGGCCGGTCTACGGGCCGGGCTTCACCCAGGCCGACGACGAGGCCTTGTTCCGAACCGTCCTCTGGTCCGGTTTCGCTTCCGGGCAGTTCGGCACGCCGCTGCGGATCACAACGGACGAACTCGACTTCAACGGGTTCATCCTGACCAACGGCATGCGGGCGCTGCAGCAGACGATGGCGCGGTTCATCGCGCACACGACGCTCGGGTTCGATTTCGCCCGCTTCAACCCCGACTCGCTCGTCGCGAGGATGTCCTCGACCAACTCCTCCGGCGACCTGCTGCACCTCTTCGGCGGGTCCGACCGCGAGCAGGGCCTGGTGTACCTCCTGAAGGACTCGAACGTGCGGGCCGGAACGGTGCAGGGCGCGAAGCTGACCCTGAGCGGCCTCATCCCCGACACGATGTACGACACGGAGGTCTGGGGGACGGCGGCGGGCGTCACCGGGCCGGCCTCAACGCAGGCCGGGCTGTTCAGCCCGGACGGCTCGCTCACGATCAACCTGCCCGCGTTCACGAAGGACCTCGTGGTCCGATTCCGCGCCCGGGCGGCGCACGGACAGACGGAAAAGATCGTCTCCACGGAGGTCGGCTCGTCAATCGCCACGTTCGCCCTCGGCCCGGACCTGCGACCGTTCCTGCTGCTGACCGACGGCGAGACGGGCGCGGTCACGAGGCAGGACATCGCGCTGCTCACGAACTTCCGCGCCCGCGTGCACGACATGACGCCCTACGTCACCCCGGACGGGATGCTGCACCTGGCCGTGACCGACGGCGAGCACCGGCTGTGGATCTTCAGCGGCGACCACGAACTCGGCGTCTGGACGGTCGTGAACAAGACCGCGGAAATCGGCGCGCCCGGCCTGACCGGCGACCTGACCACCTACCAGCCCAGTTGGGGATCGATCCACGTAGCGGGGCTGGATGCACGCGGGCACGCGATCAACTACTGGTGGGCGCCCGGCCTGCCCGTGTGGGAATACTCCGATCTCACCGCGCTCTTCAACGGGCCGACGATGACGGGAGGTCTGGCCGGCTACGTCGCCGCGTGGGACGGGCTGAACCTCGCCGGCCTCAACGGCGCGGGCGAGGTGATCGTCTACTGGTGGGCGCCGGGACTCACCGACTGGCAGACGCTGAACATGACGACGCTCTTCGGCGGGCCGACCTTCGAGGGCCAGTTGGACGCCTATGTCACGCCGTGGGGCGGCCTGAACATCGCGGGACAGACCTCGGGGGGCGAAGTCTGGACGTACTGGTGGTCGCCGCAACTCCGCGACGAGAACCTCGCCGCGGGTCGGCCCGACGCGTGGGAAGTCGCGAACATCTCCGACGCCGCGGCCGCGCCCGCGCTCGACCGGGCCGTGTCGGCCGCGGTCTCGACGGACGGCGGGATCAACCTGTTCGGCCTCACCCCGGCCGGCCACCTCGTGATGCTCCGGTTCTCGCTGGCGACGCTGATCTGGAGCGCGAGCGACGCGACCTCGCTCGCGCCCGGGCCGGCGGTCGACTTCCCGGTGGCCGCGGCGTCCGCGGGCGGGCGGTTGATTGTCGCGGCGCGCGAGACGGGCGACGAGCCGGCGCTCGGCGTCTATACACTCCTCCTCGATGACGAGACGTGGGACTTCGAGTCGGCGGGCGTGTCGCCGATCGTTCTCTGACCGCGGCCGGGCCGCTGCGAGCGAGCGCGCATGGGACTGATGGTCCGGGTCAAGGCGTTGATGGCACGGGCGTTGCGCCCGGGCCTGGCCGGCGTCGTCGAGCGCGTCGCACGGCTCGAGGAGTTGGCGGCGTCGCGTCACACCTCGGAAGTCGGACGATGGAGGGGGGGGCTTGCCGACGGCAGGGCCACCCGGCCGATCAACGGCGTGGACATCGAGGCGCCCGACCTGGCCGCGAAGTACCGCGATGAACTCGCGTTCTGGGTGTCGGTCGTCCGCAACCCCGAGAAGCACGAGGGGATCGGGGACTTCGAGCGCACGTTCGGCGCTTGGCAGCGGGACCGGATCGTCGAGTTGGGCAGGTTCGTCGGCGCGCCCGACGAGGACGACGTGCGGGCATGGTGCGCCCGGCAGTCGGTCGTCGAGATCGGACCCGGGCCGTACCCCGCCATCGCCGCCGCCCGATGGAGGAGGGCCATCGCCGTCGATCCGCTCGCCGACGGGTACGTGAGGGAGGACCTGCTCCCGAAGAACGCGCACTGCGATGAGGTTGTGTTCGTTGCCGCCCCGGGCGAGGCGGTCCCGGTCCCGGGCGGCGCGGCGGACCTGGTGATCGCGGAAAACTGCCTCGACCATGTCTCGGACCCCGCCCGCGTCGTGCTGGAATGCAGGCGGGTGCTTCGGCCCGGCGGGCTGCTCTGGCTGCTCGTGGACCTGATGGACTACAGCGATCACATGCACCCGCACTCGTTCAACGAGGAGAAGTTGCGGCGACTCATCGCGACCACGGGATTCGAAGTCGTCCGCGATCGCGTGTCGAAGGACCACAAGTCCCACCCGAACGCCTACGGCGAGTACCGGGCGTTGCTGGCCCGGCCGGGAGGGACGCGCGACATCGTTGGTCCTGCCGTCACAACACGGATCGCCGAGCCTGTGCGCGCCGGGGAATAGCCGCAACCCCGACCTTCAGGACGCCGCACGAACCGGCCGGGGGATCGCGTCGGCCAGAGCGGCGGCGAACGCGTCGATCTGCCCCGGCGCGTGCTCGCTGGAGACCATCAGCCGGAAGTACACCGGCGCGGGGCCGCCGGGGTAATCGATGACCGGCGCCCGGAACCCGGCGGCGTCCAGCGCGATCCGAGCGTGCTCCATGTCGTCGCGCGTGCCGAGCGTGAAGGTCACGATCGGCGTCGGATCGGCGCAGACCGACAGACCGAGGCGAACCGCGTGCCCACGCAGCCGCGCGGCGTTGTCTCGCAGGCGTTCGAGCCGCGAAGGCTCGTCGCGCATGACGCGCAGACCTTCCCGCGCAGCCTCGGCGAGCGCGGGCGGCACGGGCGTCGTGCACACATACGCCGTCGTCCGGCGTGCGCGATCGACAAAGCAGCCAGGCCCCGCGACGATGCCGCCGGCGCACCCCAGGCCCTTGGCCAGCGTCGTCGTGACGGCGACGCGTGCATCGTCCAGTCCCAGGTGCGAGACCGTGCCCCTCCCGCTCGGCCCGAGCGTCAGGAAACCGTGGCAGTCGTCCACGATCAACAGGCCGTCATCCGGGAGCGCGGCCAGGAGGGAGCGCAGCGGCGCGATCCGTCCGTCAGCAGCGAAGACGCCGTCCACCATCGCCACGACGCCGTGCTCGGCGTGCTCCGCGGCCATGGCGGCGGCCTGGTCGGTGTCGCCGTGCCGGTAGACAAGCGAGTGCAGCCCGGCGGCCGCCGCGGCGTCGTGGAGGCTGGCGTGGGCGCGCTCGTCGAGCAGGGCGACGCCGTGCGTTCGTGCCGCCGCCTGCGCCGCCGCGACGTTCGCCGTGTACCCGTCGGGGACGAGCAGCACGCGCTCCGCCCCGAGGAACGCGGCCGCCTCGCGTTCGAGGAGCTCGTGCGGGCGAGCGTTCCCCGTCGTCTCCCGGCTGGCCGACGCGCTGACGCCGAAGCGAGCGAACGCGTCCTGCGCCGCGCGCACGACTCGAGGGTGGTGCGCCAGGCCGTGGTAGTTGCACCCGCCGAACGTGACGAGCGTGCGCCCGTCGCTCGTGGTCACGGTGGTCGCGGTGGCGGCATCGAAGGGGGGGGCGGGCATGGTCAGCGTCCGTGCTGCAGTCGTGCGGGCGCGTGCCGGTCGCAGGCCGGCGGCGCGATGCTGGACATCGTATGAAGGCCGGGCGGGGACGCCAGCAACGGGCGGATCGAGTTCACGGCAATGGCGACCGTGGCCGTGTCGCCGTGGACCCCGCCCCGGATCGTCAGGTCGATCGGCGGGTCGCCGTCGATCCGCACGCTGTCGCAGGGGTCGGGCTGCCCTATGGCGGCGACGAACTCGAGCCGAACGGCATCCCTGCCCTGCCCGACGCCGACGGCCACCTGCTTCACGCCCGCCGCACGGCCCGGCTCGATCACGCCGAGAGCGCAGCGGAGCTCCCGATCGGCGATGACAGGCTCGACCGACTCGCTCCAGTCCTCGACCTCCAGGCCCAGCCGGTCGGCGATGAAGTGCAGGCTCTCCCCAAGCCCGACGTGGCGAAGCCAGCCCTTGCGGACGCCCCGCTCGAAGGCGTCCCGGTCCAGACCCGCCCCGATCTTGCGCTGGAACGGCACGCGTCGCGTCGAAGCGTCCTGCACGCGCTCCACCCGCACGCCGCGAACGCTCCGGCAGACGCCGGCCGCGACGACCGGCAGCAGGTCCATCAGGAAACCGGGATTCACGCCCGTCCCCAGCAACCGCCCGCCGCGACGAACCGCCAGGGCGTGGAGTTCGTCGGCCAGCAGGGCGTGACGCAGACGCGGATAGACCAGTTCCTCGCACGTGCTCACGATGGTCGCGCCGCGCTCCAGCAGGCAGCGGAACGTCGGCGCGCACGAGGCCAGCGACGAGACGGTCGTCACGATGGCCGCGTCGAACGCGGCGGAGTCCGCGGCCCGAGCGAGGTCCGCGTCGATCGTCACGCCGGGCGTCGTGCCGGGTGCGAACTCGGCCAGTGGACGCCCCGCGAGCGCAGGGTCCGGATCGACGGCGGCGACGACCACTCCCGCTCCGCGGGCGTGCAGGTCGCCCGCGATCAGCCGTCCGAGCGGGCCAAGCCCGACATGGAGGACACGCACCTGGTGGCTCGCGGAATCGGTCATGGGGTCTCGTCGTGAACGTCGTACACCTTGATCCACTCGAATCGGGAACGCCACTCGGCGACCACGGCGACATGCAGCGGGTGGTCCACGTACGCCGCGTAGTCCTTCAGCGTGTCGAAGCCGACGTAGAAGGCAACGTCGTAGTCGGTCTCCACCGTGGGTCGCCCGGTATCGACGTGCTTCCCGCAGAAGTACGACGTGATGCCCGGGATGCGCGCGAGCCGCCGGTCGCAATCGTCAACGAGTCGATCGGCGTCCGCCCCGTCCTTCAGTTTGAAGAACACGACATGGTTGATGACGGCGGGCCGGGGGGGCAGCCGGGCGGCTTGGCCGGCCTCGGGCTGGGCGTGGCTGGGGACGATCGCCAGCGTGGCGGCCACCGCAACGGCAGCAGTCAGGCAGGTCGTGAGCAACGTGCGCCGGGCGTGCATGGGCGGTCTCCTGGAGGGTGGCGCCAGCATATCAGGGCGGCCCGAGGGCGTGGGGCCAGGACGTGCAAGTGTCTGTTCGCAATGGAGTTAGACGAGGACGGGAGTGGCTCGCCCGGCGACGATTCTCCGGCGGGCGAGGGCTCTCATCGCGGCAGAACGTCCGCCCGCCCCGTTCCGCCTGCGGGTGTCGGCACCCCGCGGAGCAAGTCCCCCGGTTCCCCCTCGCACCCGGAAAGGGAATGGGCTAGAATGTGGATGTCCGGCGGGGCCAGGCGTCTGGTCCCGCAACTGGATCGCCGAATGCTGACTCTTGCCCGGGTTCAAGCAGCGGTCGGAAAAGCACTCGGGCAAGAGGATCGGGTTCATGAAGCTCTATGTCGGCAATCTCTCGTTCAGCACCACTGAGGACCGTCTTCGTGAGCTGTTCGAGGAGCACGGCCAGGTCGCGTCCGCCACGCTCGTGATGGACCGCGACACCGGTCGCCCCCGCGGGTTCGGGTTCGTCGAGTTCAACAACGATGACGAGGCCCGGGCCGCCATCAACGCCCTCAATGGCAAGAACATTGATGGGCGCGACCTCACCGTCAACGAGGCCAAGCCCCGCGAGAACCGCGGCGGTGGCGGCGGCGGCGGTCGTGGCGGCTACGGCGGCGGCGGCGGACGCGGCGGACGGGGCGGCTGGTAATCCAAACGCCATCCGAAGCACCACCCGTGCACATCACACCGGAGCCTTCGCGGCATCCGGGGGGAAACGCGACATCGGCGCCCGGAGCGGACGCTCCAACGGCCGATGGGGACGGAATCGGCTCGCCTGTGGATCGTGGCGGGCGAGCCGAACCGGCCGACCTCGTGTTCCTCACACCATTCGTTGACGCGATCGAGAACGAGCCCGCCCCGCGGGCTTCGTTTTTGTTTCGACTCGTCAACCTGCTCGCGGTTGTGGTTCCCTTCATCGGGTTGGTGGCCGCCATCGTCCTCCTGTGGGGCGTCGGCTTCGGTTGGGTCCACATGTGGATGCTCGTCGCCGGGTACTTCCTCACCGGGCTGGGCGTCACCGTCGGGTACCACCGGCTCTTCACCCACAAGTCCTTCCGCACGAATCGCGTGATGACGGCCGTGCTCGGCGTCCTCGGCTCGATGGCGGTCGAGGGGCCGATCCTCGCCTGGGTCGCCACCCACCGGCAGCACCACCAGCACAGCGACCGCGATGACGATCCGCATTCGCCCCACGGGCACGGCGAGGGCCTCCGGGGGTTCTTCCACGGCCTGCTCCACGCCCACTTCGGCTGGCTCTTCCTGGGCCGGAAGAGCGACCCGGCCCGATATGCACCCGACCTCCAGGCGGACCCGTTGGTGCGAGGCATCAGCCGGCTGTTCGTGCTGTGGGTCGTGCTGGGCCTGGCCGTGCCCGCAGGCATCGCGTGGGTCGTAACGGGGGCGTGGACCGGCGCGGTCCTCGGGCTGCTCTGGGGCGGGCTGGTGCGGGTCTTCCTCGTGCATCACGTCACGTGGAGCATCAACTCGGTCTGCCACCTGTGGGGATCGAGGCCCTACCGCACGCACGACCACAGCCGCAACAACCCGATCTTCGGCCTGCTCGGGTTCGGCGAGGGGTGGCACAACAATCACCACGCATTCCCGGCGTCGGCGCGGCACGGACTGGCGTGGTGGCAGTTCGACCTCAGTTACCTCGTGATCCGGTCGCTCGCGCTGCTGCGACTCGCCCGGGACGTCCGGCTGCCGCGGTCAGAGCACATCGCGTCGAAGCGGGCCGCCTGAGCGACCGGGCCGCGACGCAATATGATCCGGCCGACCCCTCACGCGGCGCGGCCCGGTCGTGCCGCACGGAGACGGCCGATGCCGAGAGTCACGCGCGCCGCACTGATCCAGGCTTCGCTCTGCGAGCGATCCGATGCCCCGTTCGATCGGATCAAGCGGGGGATGATCGACCGGCACGTCTCGCTCATCGCCGAGGCCGCCGATCGCGGGGCGCGGGTGGTGTGCTTGCAGGAGTTGTTCAACGGCCCGTACTTCTGCGCCGAGCAGGAGACGAAGTGGTACGCCTTCGCCGAGCCGGTGCCCGACGGCCCGACCGTGACCACCATGCGCGACGTGGCCAGGAAGCACGGCGTGATCCTCATCGTGCCGGTGTACGAGCGGGAGATGCCGGGGCTGTACTACAACTGCGCCGCGGTGATCGACGAGCGCGGCGAGTTCCTCGGCAAGTACCGCAAGAGCCACCTCCCGCACTGCAAACCCGGATTCTGGGAGAAGTTCTACTTCGCGCCCGGCAACCTCGGCTATCCGGTCTTCGAGACGAGCGCGGGCCGCATCGGCGTCTACATCTGCTACGACCGGCACTTCCCGGAAGGGGCGCGCATCCTCGGGCTGCACGGGGCCGAGATCGTCTTCAACCCCAGCGCGACCGTGGCGGGCCTCAGCGAGTACCTCTGGGAGATCGAGCAGCCGTCGATGGCGGTGGCCAACCAGTACTTCGTCGGGGCCATCAACCGCGTCGGGCGAGAAGCGCCCTGGGACATCGGCGAGTTCTACGGCAAGAGCTACTTCTGCGATCCGCGCGGCAAGATCGTCGCGCAGGCCTCGCGCGACAAGGACGAGATCGTCGTCGCCGACCTCGACCTCGACATGATCGAGGAAGTCCGCGCCACGTGGCAGTGGTTCCGGGACCGCCGCCCCGAGACCTACGGCGGCGTGACGCGCCCGTGACACGTCCGCCGGAAGACACCCATGGCACTCCTCATCAAGGGCGGCCGGATCATCACGGGAAACGACGATCGCGTCGCGGACATCTACTGCGAAGGCGAGACTATCTCGCGCATCGAGGCGTCCATCGATCCGCGGTCGCTGCCCGCGGGCGGCGCAGGCGTGGAGACGATCGACGCCGCGGGCAGGCTGGTCTTCCCGGGGTTCATCGACCCGCACGTCCACGTCCACCTGCCCTTCATGGGCACGCACGCGAAGGACGACTACGAGTCCGCGAGCATGGCCGCGCTCGTCGGAGGAACGACGACCCTCATCGAGATGATCTGCCCCGGCCCGATGGATGAGCCTGCTGAGGCGTTCGACGAGTGGCGATCCCGAGCCGAGGGGAAAGCGGCCGTCGACTACTCGTTCCACATGGCCGCGGTGCGGTTCGACGATCTCGCCCGGCGCCAGTTGCGCGACATCGTGCGGCAGGGCGTGGCGTCGTTCAAGGTCTTCCTCGCCTACAAGGGCGCGCTGAACCTCGACGATGCGGACCTCTTCGCCCTGATGACGCTCGCGAAGGAACTGGGCGTCATCGTCGCGGCCCACTGCGAGAACGCCGAAGCGATCGCCGCGATGCAGGCCCGATTGCTCGCGGCGGGCCGGAACGGACCCGAATGGCACGAGCCTTCCCGCCCGACCATCGTCGAGGCCGAGGGCGTCCGCCGGATCACGACCTTCGCCGAACTGACCGGCGCGCACGTCTACACCGTCCACACCTCGTGCGAGGAGGCCGTGCGCCAGGCCGTCGAGGCGAGGCTGCGCGGCGTCAACGTGTGGGTGGAGGCCGTCGTTCCGCACCTCACGCTCGACCGGTCCTGCGCGGAGCGGCCCGACTTCGAGGGCGCGAAGTACGTGATGTCGCCCCCGCTGCGAGAGCAACGCCACCAGGCCTTCCTCTGGAACGCCCTTCGTGCGCGCGAGATCGCCACCATCGGCACCGACCATGCCCCGTTCGACTTCCGCGGCCAGAAGGAGATGGGCCGCCACGATTTCACGAGGATTCCCAACGGCGTGCCCTCGCTCCAGGAGCGGATCACGCTCGTCTACACGCACGGCGTCGCCGCGGGCCGCATCGACCTGCGCACGTTCGTCGATGCCTGCTCGACCCAGGCCGCCCGGATCTTCGGGATGTACCCGCGGAAGGGCACGATCGCCGTCGGCAGCGACGCGGACCTCGTTGTCTGGGACCCCGAATGGCGCGGCACGCTCTCGCAACGCACGTCGCTCTCCCGCGTCGATTACTGCGCCTTCGAGGGCTGGCCCGTGCAGGGCCGGGCGAGCGTGGTCACGGTGCGCGGCGAGGTCCAGGCCCGGAACGGCGAGTTCGTCGGCACGATCGGTCGTGGGCGGTTCATGCCCCGAGAGCCGACCCACTTCTGATCAGTCCCGTTCAGTTGCGGGCGAGGCGATCGCTCTGCTCGGTCACGCGGTCGCCCTCCCAGACCGAGTCGCCGCCCGCCGCGTCAGTGTCGTCCGTCCGAGGAGCGACGCCCCGTTCCGCTTGAAGGCGAACCAGTTCGGCGTGGGTCGTGAAGTACCGGAGCGAGCGGCCGCGGAACTCCTCGACGGTCCCGAAGCCGTGCCGGGACATGAACGCCGCCAGACCATCGCGCAGCGTGTCGATCAGGCCGTAGCCGAACTTCATCACGCCGGTGCAGACCTGCACGGTGTGCGCGCCCGTCAGGATGAACTGAGCCGCGTCCGCGCCCGATTCGACCCCGCCGATGGCGTGCAGTGATCGGCGCGGGAACTCGCCGCGCCCGGCGGGCCGCCCCGAGGCCCGGATCGGCTGCCCGTTCCCCCCGCCGAACATCATCGTCCCGAGCTCCATGACCATCCGCAGGGCGATGGGCCGGATCGCCTTCGACGAGTACCCGCCCGCGACCGAGTAGCCCTCGACCGTCGGCTCGGGCCGCAGCGTGTCGAGGTTGATGCCCATGACGCAGAGGATGGTGTTGATCGCGCTGATGCCGTCGCACCCGGCGCGAAGCGCCGCCCGGGCGGGCTCCTCGATGTGCGTCACGTTCGGCGTCATCTTCGCCCAGACCGGCACGCGGGCGACCTCGCGCACCCAGCCGCAGACTTCGTCGAGGATGGCGGGGTCCTGCCCCATCGCCGACCCCATGCGGCGTTCCGGCAGCCCGTGCGGGCACGAAAAGTTCAGTTCGAGCGCGTCGACGCCGGTTTCCTGCACGCGCTCGACGATCTCGTGCCAGGCGTCGCGGCGGCATTCCTCCATGACGGAAGCGATGAGAACGCGGTCGGGGTACCGGTCCTTGAGCCGCCGGAAGTCGTCGAGCCAGACGCCGAAGTCGCGGTCGCTGATGAGCTCGATGTTCTCCCAGCCGTAGATCTCACGCGACGCCCCGGCCCGCAGCCGGGCGTACCTCGGGGCGACGTTCACGATCCGCGAGGCGTCGAGGCAGACCGTCTTGGCCACGACCCCGCCCCAGCCTTCGTCAAAGGCCCGAGCGATGACGTTCGCGTTCGTGCCCGGCGGCCCCGAGGCGATGACGAAGGGGTTTGGCAGGCGCAGGCCGTTGACAGTGACGCTCAGGTCGGGCATCAGGTCGGTTCCGGTCGTGGCTGGGAAGCCCCGAGGTCAGGGCGGACCACTATAGGTCGGATGGGGACCCGCCCGGTCGGGCGCACACGATTGGCCGCTGGCGGGCGGATGCGCGATCAGGTATGCTCCCCGCCGCACGCCCGACCGGCCCGGAGAGATTCGATGAGCGGTTCCGATCTCCAACTCCCCCAACTCCGCGGCTTGGGGAAGACCTCACGCACCGACGCGTGGTGGCTCCAGCCGGGGGCGATCCTGCTCGGCCTGACCGCCTTCATCGTGTACACGACCTGGGCCGCGCTCCAGGGCCAGAACTACTTCTACGACGGCGGCGGGGCGCACTACCTCTCACCGTTCTATTCGCCGCTGCTCTTCGGGCAGGAAAACGAGCCGCGCGTCTTCGCCGCGACCCACCCGAGCTGGTGGCCGGCGTGGCTGCCCTTCTCGCCGGCGATGCTGATCCTGATCGGACCCGCCGGGATGCGATTCACCTGCTACTACTACCGAGGGGCCTACTACAAGGCGTTCTGGGGCGATCCGCCGGCGTGCGCCGTGGGCGAGCCGGGGTTCCGCGGCCGGCGGTACCGCGGCGAGCGGAAGTTCCCGTTGGTGATGCAGAACGCGCACCGGTACTTCTTCTACCCGGCCGCGATCTTCGTGCTCATCCTCTCGTACGACGCCTTCAAGGCCATGTGGTTCACGCGGGCCGACGCCTCGGGTTCGGAGTTCGGCATCGGCGTCGGATCGCTGGTGCTGGCCGCGAACGCCATCCTGCTCGGCGGCTACACCTTCGGCTGCCACTGCGCCAGGCACCTCGTCGGCGGCGGTCGGGACACGCTCTCGGACGCGCCCGTCCGCAGGTCGTGCTACACCTGCGTGAGTTGGTTGAACCGAAAGCACATGGCCTGGGCGTGGGTGAGCCTGATCTGGGTCGCGCTCACCGACGTGTACGTCCGGCTGCTCTGCGCGGGCGTCATCACGGACTTCCGCATCATCTGACGGAGCGCACAGCCGGGCCGACGCCCGCGCGTTGAACACTCGCCATGACCGACTACCAGACGCACGAGCACGACGTTCTCATCATCGGCGCGGGAGGGGCGGGCCTGCGGGCCGCGATCGAGGCCTCGGCGGCGGGCGTCACCGTCGGCGTCGTCTGCAAGTCGCTGCTCGGCAAGGCCCACACCGTCATGGCCGAGGGCGGCGTGGCGGCCGCGCTGGCCAACGTCGACGACCGCGACGGCTGGAAGGTCCACTTCGCCGACACCATGCGCGGCGGCCAGTACCTCAACAACTGGGTCATGGCCGAACTGCACGCGAAGGAGGCCCCCGAACGCGTGCGCGAGCTCGAAGCATGGGGCGCGCTCTTCGATCGCACCAAGGACGGCCGGATCCTCCAGCGAAACTTCGGCGGGCACAAGTACCCCCGACTCGCCCACGTCGGCGACCGCACCGGCCTCGAAATGATCCGAACGCTCCAGGACCACGGCATCCACCGCGGCATCGAGTTCTACATGGAGCACACCGTCACACGCCTGCTGCTGGACGGCGGCCGCGTCATCGGGGCGTTCGGCTACGACCGCGAGCGCGGACGATTCCGCGTCTTCCGCGCCGGGGCGGTCGTCCTCGCCACGGGCGGCATCGGAAGGGCCTTCAAGATCACAAGCAACTCGTGGGAATACACCGGCGACGGGCACTCGCTCGCCTACCACGCCGGCGCGGAACTCATGGACATGGAGTTCGTCCAGTTCCACCCCACCGGCATGGTCTGGCCGCCAAGCGTCCGAGGCATCCTCGTCACCGAGGGCGTCCGCGGCGAGGGCGGGCGCCTCGTCAACAACCGCGGCGAGCGGTTCATGTTCAACGACGTGCCCGACCTCTACAAAAACCAGACCGCGAAGGACGCCGAGGAAGGATGGCGCTACGTCACCGGCGACAAGAACGCCAACCGCCCGCCGGAACTGCTGACGCGCGACCACGTCGCCCGCTGCATCGTCCGCGAGATCAAGGCCGGCCGCGGCAGCCCGCACGGCGGCGTCTTCCTCGACATCGCGTGGATCAAGGAGAAGATCCCCAACGCGCCGGAGCACATCCGCAAGAAACTGCCAAGCATGTACCACCAGTTCAAGGAACTCGCGGGCGTGGACATCACCGCCGAGCCGATGGAGGTCGGCCCGACGACCCACTACGTCATGGGTGGCGTGCGCGTCGATGGCGTGACGCAGATGTCCACCGTGCCGGGCCTCTTCGCCGCGGGGGAGGTGGCCGCCGGGCTGCACGGCGCGAACCGCCTCGGGGGCAACTCCCTCTCCGACCTGCTCGTCTTCGGCAAGCGCGCGGGCGAGCACGCCGCCGCATGGGCGAAGCAGCGCCCCGCTCCGGCCCCGGACGAAGGCCAGGTGCGCGACGCCGCGGCCGCCGCGCTCGCGCCGTTCGACCGTGCATCCGGCGAGAATCCCTACACGATCCAGCACGACCTGCAGGACATGATGCAGGACAGGGTCGGGATCGTGCGCACGGAGGCGGACATGGCCGCCGCGCTCGACGCCCTGGCCGCGCTCGGGCGCCGATCCCGAAGCGCCCGCGTGGAGGGCAACCGGGAGTACAACCCCGGCTGGCACACCGCGCTGGACCTGGAGAACCTGCTGACGGTGTCGGAGGCGGTGGCCCGGTCCGCCCTCGACCGCCGCGAGAGCCGAGGGGCGCACTTCCGCGAGGACCACCCGGCCAGGAGCGACGAGTACGCGAAGCACAACACGATCGTGGCGAAGGCGCCGGACGGCTCGATGCGCCTCCGGCGTGAGGCGATCGCGCCCATCCGGGACGACCTGAAGGCCGTCATCGCCGAGAACAACGCCTGAACACCCGTACCACAGGAGGTCTGGCCATGGCGGAATCCGCATCGAACATCCAGGGCAAGAAGATCGCGGCGGGCATCTGCGGCATCCTGCTCGGCGCGCTCGGCATCCACAAGTTCATCCTGGGCAAGACCGTGCCGGGCATCATCATGCTGCTCATCTCTGTGCTCTCGCTCGGGTTCCTCTCCGTCATTCCCGGCATCATCGGCCTCATCGAGGGGATCATCTACCTCGTCAAGTCGGACGAGGAGTTTTACAACACGTACATCGTGGGCAAGAAGAACTGGTTCTGACCGGGGCGCCCCCGCGCGAGAGACACGATGCCGAGAGCCACCTTCCGCATCACGAGAGGCCGGGGCGAGTCCGCCTCGTTCAAGGACTACGCCACCGACGTGTCCGAGGGCATGGTCGTGCTCGACGCCGTGCATCAGGTGCAGGCCGAGTCCGCGCCCGACCTCGCCTGCCGCTGGAACTGCAAGGCCGGCAAGTGCGGCTCCTGCTCGGCCGAGATCAACGGCAAACCCCGCTTGATGTGCATGACCCGCCTCAGCGACCTCGACCTCTCGATGCCCGTCATCATCGAGCCGCTCCGGGCCTTCCCGCACGTGAAGGACCTGGTCACCGACGTCTCGTGGAACTTCCGCGTCAAGAAACGCATCAAGCCCTTCAAGCCCCGCAGGCCCGACGCCCCGGACGGCACGTGGCGGATGCAGCAGTCGGACGTGGACCGCGTGCAGGAGTTCCGCAAGTGCATCGAGTGCTTCCTCTGCCAGGACGTCTGCCACGTCCTGCGCGACCACCACAAGCACGAGGAGTTCGCCGGCCCGCGCCACTTCGTCTACGCCGCCGCGCTGGAGATGCACCCGCTGGATACCGAGAACCGGGCGGGCGACCTGCGGGGCAAGGACGGCATCGGCTACTGCAACATCACCAAGTGCTGCACCAAGGTCTGCCCCGAGCACATCACCATCACCGACAACGCCATCATCCCGCTCAAGGAGCGGGTCGTGGACGAGTTCTACGATCCGCTGACGCGGCTGTTTCGCATCTTCAAGCCCCGCAAGCCCGACGGCGGGGCGTGACGACCGGCCGAGGAGGCGTCGATGTCCGATCTCAAGCCGATCTCGAAGGAGTCCGTGTCGCGGGCGATCGCGAAGGCGGAGCGCTACAGGCTGCTCAACGAGCCGCGAGAGGCGGAGAGCATCTGCCGCGACGTGCTGGCGGTCGATCCCGGCAACCACGACGCGACAACGTGCCTGATCCTCGCGCTGACCGACCTGTTCCACGTCTTCGAGGTCAAGCCGGACGAGGTTCGGGCGCTCGTGCAGCGCCTGCCGAGCGAATACGAGCGCGCCTACTACGCGGGCGTCACCGACGAGCGGTGGGCGAAGGCGCTCCTCCTCGGCGGCTACCAGCCTGAGATCGCGTTCGGATTCTTCCGCTCGGCCATGGACCACTACGACGCAGCCGAGGCGATCGCCCCCGAGGGCAACGACGACGCGGTGCTGCGCTGGAACGCGTGCGTTCGGATCATCGACCGCTACGGGCTGGCCGCGCCGGACGCTCCCGCGCCCGGGGAACTGGACGCATTCGACGACGACGTGCCGGTGCGCTGAGCCGGGAGCGGGCCGGCTCAGGCTTTCGCCCGTTCGGAGCCGCGATATCGATAGACGCGAACGTTCTCGAGCGTGACCAGGCCCTCGCCCAACATCTCGTCGAGGTGCGGCAGCAGCGTCTCGATCTTCTCGCGGCTGTCCACGATCTCGATGACCATCGGGAGGTCCTCGGAGAGCCGCAGGATCTTGGTCGTGTGGAGCCGCGAGTTCGCGCCGAACCCCATCGGCCCCCGGAGCACGGTCGCGCCGGCAAGGTGCAGTTCCCTGGCTTTGAGCACGATCGCCTCATAGAGCGGCTTGCCCTGCCAGCGGTCGCTCTCACCGATGAAGATGCGCAAGAGCACTCCGGCTTCCGGGATGGTCATGGCTATACCCCGTAAATGCGATGCGCCGTGCGCACGCCCGCCCAGACGGCCAGCAGCCCCAACCCGTTGCTCAGCAGCAGGTTCAACGCGACGAACAGCCACTGCCGATCCGCGGCCAGGGCGAGCGTTTCTTTGCCGAACGTGGAAAAGGTCGTGAACCCGCCCAGCAGGCCCACGATGATGGCGAGGCGGTATTCCTCGCGGATGAGGACAGGCCCGGCGAACGCGGCGGCGCAGAACCCGACCAGCAGGCACCCGACGGCGTTGACGGCGAGCGTGCCGGTCGGGAATGACGAGCCGGACAGGCCCTGCACCCACCCGGACAGGCCGTAGCGCAGCACGCCGCCCAGGCCCGCTCCAAGGAAAATCAGCGCGATCTTGATCATCGGGTCCGCCGACGCCATCCGGTCTCGGCGTCGAGCGCATTGTACCGGACCCAGTCCTGGACCTGCTGATCGGTAGGCTCCGCGGCCCGCCACGCTGCCCAGTAGAGACCGGCCAGGGTCGTCGCGCCATCAGCCATCCGCTCGCCGATGAACCGTCGGCCCGGCTCCTCGCGCAACGCCCCGGACTTCTCAAGGGCGTAGAGCGGCTCGACCGCGGCATGGCTCCGCTCGATGTGCGCGATCGTGGCGTCCCACACGCCCTCCGCCCCGATGTCCGGCAGGTCGCCCAGGAACGGCCGCAGACCCTCGGCGTTCAGAGCGTGCCACTCGACGATGTCGCCGTCGATGTAACGGTGAAAGGCGTACTCCGTCGTGTACTGCTTCGGGTTCGGCCCGACCCAGCCGTGGTGGTGGATCGTGGTGTGCAGCGGCTGGGCGGCGTCGCCGACGAAGTGGCTCAACTGCCCCATGTGGTAGACCGCGTTGGCACGAGCCGCAACCAGCTGGTGGGCACGACGCGGATCGTCGAGGCGTTCGAGGATGCGCACCGTGTTGAAACTGGAGACGAGTTTCGCGTAGTGCTCCGCGATCGCGTAGGGGAGAAACCCCACCTTGCCGACGTCGGGGCCGGTCACGCCGCGCCGTTCGCCCTCGGGGCGCGCACGCCCGACGGCGAGCACGAAGTCGTACCGGAGGGCCGGGAGCGTGCGGAGCGTCAGGCCGGCGTCGCGCAGGAGTTCGGCGTCGAGGTAGTGGTCCGGCCCGTTCTCGTGCTCGAGCGCGGACAGGCGCGTGCCGCGCCACCGGTCCGGCTCGTTCGACTGGTACGCGACCTGCGCGGCGATGGCCGGGTCGCGCACCCACGCGGGCATCTCGTCGGGAAGCAGCGAGATCGCGCAGTGCGTGATCGTGCGGTGGCCGGGCGCGCTCCAGCCCAGCCCGAACGACGCGATGCACGCCAGCGCGAGAGCGGCCAGTCGGCGCTTCATGCGTTCGTCTCCTGTCCCCGCCCGACTCGGCCGGGCATCGAGGATACCGGGCGGGCCGTCCTTCGTCCTCGCGTCACTCCCCCAGAGCACGAAGCACAACGGTCGCGTACGCTCCGCGAGGCAGATCGAACGAAACCGTAACACGGAACCGTCCCCTGGTCAGTTCGTCCGCCACGGCCGGGGACATCCCGAAAGCATCAGCCTCGACGAAGAGCGGCCTCGGGGCCTCTCCGAAGAAGGGGCGTCGCAGCCCGGGAATCCGGAGGTCATCCAGCGTCAGCCCCTCCCCGTGCAGGACCGCCGAAGCCGCCTCCGCCCACGCTCCTTCGAGGCGCGTGCGCCGCGAGAGCAGGGGAAGCACGAGTGTGCGCCATGGCGCGGCGACCGCGGCCGCGACGGGGAACAGCATCTCGCCGAAGGGATCGTCCGTGCGCAGGAGCCGCGGGCCGCGGATACGTTCCGCGCCGCCGTTCTGAGCCGAAGGCGATTCATCGGCGATGTGCCGGGCCAGCAGGCGGGCGGTCTCGTTCCACAGGTACGACTGGTACGCCTCGACGCTCATGGCCTGCGTGAAATACGGCAACGCAGCGAAAGCGTCGCGGAACGTGCCGCCCGCGGCCAGGGTCTCGAAGGCCGCACGCTCCGGGCAGCGGGGGAGTTGCGCCACGAGGTCGTCCCATCGGCCCCAGGCCGCGGCGCACGCGCGGGTGACCTTCTTCGTTCTCCCCGCGTCCTTGCGAGAAGGCGTGCCGACGGCGAGGCGCAGGGCCTGCTCGAACTCTCCGCGGATGAGGTGGCGGGCGATCCAGCCCTGCCCGTGGCGGGCCGAGCCGAAACGCTGGTCGCCGAAGTAGTTGACGACGAGCAGCGAGCCGGGAGCGCCACGGCCGCCGAGCGCGATCGCCCGGCGCTCCATCGTGCGCACTCGATCGCGGGTCAGGTCACGGACGACGATGACGAAGCGGTTGCCCGTGATGCACTCCGCCGTCACGGCCTGCCCGGCGAACCCGAGCAGCCGCGCCGACCACCCGCGGCCTTCGACACGATCCGGGAGCCTCGCGCCATCGGCGGGCACGGAGACCAGTTGGCTGGTCTCCGCGTGCTTGTCTTTCAGGCCCGCGTAGGCGACCTGCCCTTGCCGAACGCCCAGTTCGCGGGCCAGGAACCCTGCCGCGTCTGGCGTGGCGATGGATGCCTTGGCGAGCGTGTAGACGGCGTGCGGAGCATCGCGGCCGGGTCGATCCCGGAGCGATTCGACAAACCCGGGAGCGGACCTCTCCTCAACCCGGAAGTCCGACGGCTGGCGGCGAATCGTCATCGGGTCGCCTCAGGAGAGCCGCTGGAGGCGGGCGTATTCGAGGATGAGCGTCTTGTCGCCGACCTGGCCGAAGCGGACCCGCACGCGCACGCTCGTCCCGCCGTCGAGGCTGAGCACCGTGCCGACGCCGAACTGCGGGTGACGGACGCGACACCCCGGCGGGAACGCCTCCTTCGCCTGGGCGAGCCGGCCTCCCGAAGGCGCGGCCGGCGTGCGCGGGCCTTCGGAGCGGGCACCACGGTCCCGGGCATCGTCGCTGTCGTGCGGCTCGGCGAGTTCGACGACGCGAACGTGGGCGGAGTCGATCTCTTCGAGGAAGCGGCTTGGGATCGTGCGCTCGGTCCGGCCGCGGAGCGTCCGGGTCCGTGCGCTGGTGATCTGAAGGCACCGCATGGCCCGGGTCATGCCGACGAAAAACAGGCGGCGTTCCTCCTCGAGATCCGATTCCGACTCCCACGCGCGGGCGTGCGGCAGGCAGCCTTCCTCGAGCCCGATGATGGCGACCGCGGGGTACTCCAGCCCCTTGGCCGCGTGCAGCGTCATCAGCGTGACCGCGCCCTGGGCCGGGTCGACGGCGTCGGCATCGGCCACGAGCGAGACCCGTTCGAGGTACGCCCTGAGCAACGCCAGCAGCGGGGGAGCCGCGGCCCGCTCGCCGTCCGCCGCCGCCTGAGCGCCGGGGAACGTCATCGGGTCGGCTTCGGGGTCGTACTCGGACTCGAACTCGGCCGCGGAGGAGACGACCTCGGCGAGATTGTCGAGACGCTCACGGTCGGTCTCGGTGCCGCTCTCGGCCTGCTTCATGTACATCGCTTCGAGGCCGGAATCCTTGATGACCCGCTCGACCAGTTCGCTGAGCGTACCGGCGACCGACGCGCCGAAAAACGTGCCGTTGCCCGTCCAGCCGTCGAGTGTCGAGACGAACTTCCGCACGGCGGCGATCGCGCGCGCCGAAAGACCCGCGATCGACTCGACGCGACGCATGGCATCGATGAGAGGCGTGCCGGAGCGGGCGGCCTCCGACTCGACCGCGGCCAGCGTCGCCCCGCCGATGCCCCGCGTCGGGACGTTCACGATCCGACTCAACGAAACATCGTCGGCCGGGTTCGCCACGACGCGCAGATAGGCGAGCGCGTGCTTCACCTCCTCCCGCTGATAGAACGCCGTCCCGCGGGCGACGACGTAGGGGGCCGCGGCGGCGCGGAGGGCGTCCTCGACGACGCGGGAGAGCGCGTTCGTCCGGTACAGAACCGCCATCTCACGCCAGGCGAGGCCTTCTTCACGCAGCCGCCGGAACCAGTCCACGACGAGGTTCGCCTCGTCGTGCTCGTCCTCGCAGAAGGCGACCGTGACCGGATCGCCGCCGGGCTTCGACGTGAAGAGGTCCTTGGGCTTGCGCATCCGGTTGCGACGGATGACCGAGTCGGCGGCCCCGAGAATCGGCGCGGTCGAGCGGAAGTTCTCGCCGAGCATGATGACGGCGGCGTCGGGATAATGCTCCTCGAACTCGAGAATGTTGGTGATGTCCGCGCCCCGCCACGAATAGATCGACTGATCGGGGTCCCCGACCACGCAGACATTCGGCCGGCCCCCCCCCTCGGGCGCGCCCGCCAGCAGCGACGCGATCACGAACTGGGCGTGGTTCGTGTCCTGGTACTCGTCGATCAGCAGGTACTGCCAACGCGATCGGCAGTCCTCGCGCACCCTCGCCGAGCGCGTGAGCATCGTCGCCGTCAGCAGCAGCAGGTCATCAAAGTCGACGGCGTTCGCGGCCCGCAGCGCCCCCTCGTACGCCCGGTAGATCCTCGCCGTCGTCTTCGCGGCGAAGTCCCCCGCCTCCGCCGCGAAGGCCTCCGCCGTCCGGAGCCGGTTCTTGGCCCGACCGATCGCCGCCAGCATCGCTGCCGGCGACCAGTTCGTCGTCGAGAGATTGATCGAAGCGATCACCTTCTTCATCAGCGCGCCCTGGTCCGCGGCGTCGTAGATGGTGAAGTCCGGGCCGACGCCGAGATCGACGCCGTCGGCCCGGGCCGTCTCGGCGTACCGACGCAGCAGGCGGGCGCAGAGAGCATGGAAGGTCGTCACCGTCAGGCCCCGCACGCGCCGCGCGCCCGAACCTTCCGCGTCACCCGACGGGTTGAGCATCGACAGGACTCGCTCGCGCATCTCGCCCGCGGCCCGGTTCGTGAATGTCAACGCCAGAATCGACCACGCCGGAACGCCGCACCCGACCAGGTACGCGATCCGGCGAGTGATCACTCGCGTCTTGCCCGACCCCGCCGCCGCCAGCACCAGCAGCGGACCCTCGGTGGTCGTGACCGCCCGCCGCTGCGGCTCGGTGAGTTCGGAGAGAAGGCGGTCCAGGTCGGGGGCTTCCGCGTGTCGGCCCGCATCCGTTCGGGTCATCGTCGCTCCTTGCTGCGTGAGCGTAGCGGTCGTGCGGCGTGCCCACGCGCCCACCCGCCGCCGAACGGGCATCAGCGTGGGGAGAACCCCCCAAGCCCGACCTCCGTATGGCCGATGGCAGGGATGCCGCGAGGCCGGGCCTCGGGGTTGCTCCATTGACAGGGCGCGGCGGCGGATTTACGGTTCCACCGCGTGTGAGGGGGATGGAAGGGCACGGCAGCCGAACGGATGAGCCAGGCGCACCGAGAACCAGACCTGACCGAGAGCAGGACCGCAGGGCGGCCCGGTGATACCAAGCCCGTTGCCCCTCCGCCGGAAAGCCCTCCCTCGTCGCACGACACCGATACCCCTCAGGACCTGGCCAAGGGCGGCACGAACGTCGACACGCTGGTCGGTCGGCTCGTCGTCGAGCAGGGTCTGGCGACCCCCGAAGAAGTGCAGGCGTGCCTGGAGTTGTCCCGGCGCGCCCGCGAAGTCGAGGCCAACCAGCGATCGCTCGTCGAACTGCTCGTGGACAACGAGTACGTCACCCGTCGCCAGGTATCCCGCCTGCGGCAGATCATCGAGGCCGAGCGGTCGGGCCAGCAGATCCCGGGCTACAAACTCCTCGGCAAACTCGGCGCGGGGGCGATGGCGACGGTCTACAAGGCGAAGCAACTCAGCCTCGACCGCATGGTCGCGATCAAGGTGCTGCCCCGGAAATACACGACCAACCCGCAGTTCATCGAGCGGTTCTACGCCGAGGGGCGCGCGGCCGCCCAGCTGAACCATCCCAACATCGTCCAGGCCTTCGACGTCGGCAAAGCGGGCGACCACCACTACTTCGTCATGGAGTACGTGGACGGCCGGACGGTCTACGACGACATCGCCAAGCACCGGCGCTTCAGCGAGGCCGAGGCCCTGGACGTCGTGATCCAGGTCGCCGAAGCGCTGGAGCACGCGCACTCGAAGGGCCTGATCCACCGCGACGTGAAGCCCAAGAACGTGATGCTCACCAGGGAAGGCGTCGCCAAACTCGCCGACATGGGCCTGGCGCGAGCCATCACCGACAAGGAGGCCGCCGAGGCCGAGGCGGGCAAGGCCTTCGGCACGCCGTACTACATCTCGCCGGAGCAGATCCGGGGAGAGAAGAACATCGGCCCCCCCGCCGACATCTACTCGCTCGGGGCCACGCTCTACCACATGGTCACCGGGTCCGTGCCCTTCGACGGCAAGAACCCGTCCGCCGTCATGCACAAGCACCTCAAGGCGGACCTGGTCCCCCCGGACCACGTCAACCCGAAACTCGGCGCGGGGATCAGTGAGGTCATCGAAATGATGATGGCCAAGGACCCGCGCAGGCGGTACCAGAACTGCACCGACCTGCTCATCGACCTCAGGGCCATCCGCAAGGGGGAGACGCCGACCATCGCCCACAAGGACGTGCTGCCGGCCGACGCCGTCGCGAGCCTCGCCGCCGCCGAGGCCGCGGCCCCGGCCGAGATCGCCGTGGACACGACCGCCTCGGGGGCGGGGTCGGTCTTCAAGGAGCCGCTCTTCATCATCATGTGCGTCATTGCCGTCATCAGCATCACCTTCAACGTCGTCCTGCTGGCCCTGCGCGGATGACGCGGGATTGGGCTTGCCTTGGGGGGCAGGCCCGTGTTAGGCTTAGGCATCGCACGCCGGGACAGGCCCGGCGGGCTGGGTTCTGGGGTCTCGGAGGCACGGCGCGGTGATGAAAACGGCACAAGCGATCGCGGCCGGCGCTCCCGCCTATGGGCGGCGTTCGGCGGCTCGGTCATGACCCGACCCCCTGCCCCCACACCACGTACACACCACCTTGATCGCGGGGAGCGTTCCCCGCGGGCCACCGTTGAACCGCGCGGGCACACCGTCCGCCAGACCAGGAGTGCATGACATCAGAGGGCGAAGATTCTACAGAGACGCCGGGCCGGTCCGACGCATCCGCGTCAATCACCTGATCCGCATCAGCCCGGTCCGGCTGGTCGGCCCGGACAACGAGCAGATCGGCGTCGTCGAGACGCCCGAAGCGTTGCGCATGGCCCAGGAGCAGGGGCTGGACCTCGTCGAGGTCGTGCCCGATTCCAGGCCGCCGGTCTGCAAGATCATGGACTACGGCAAGTACAAGTACGAACTCTCCAAGAAGGAGACCAAGAGTTCGTCGAAGGGGTCGGAACTCAAGGAGATCCGCCTCGGCCGGTCCGTGAAGATCGACCCTCACGACGTCAAGATCCGCGTCGACCAGGCCCGGCGCTTCCTCCTCGACGGGCACAAGGTGCAGATCACGCAGCGATTCCGCGGACGCGAGATGATGCACAAGGAACTCGGCATCGATCGCCTGCGCGGCATCTGCGACGACCTGGCGGATGTGGCCAAGGTCGAGTCCGAGCCGCGCTGGGCGGGCCGGCAGGCGAGCATCATCCTCGCGCCCGACAAGCCGAAGGTCGAGGCCATCAAGCGGAAGTTGGAGCGCGAGAAGCAGGCCCGCGACCAAGCCGGCAAGCCCACGGACCCCCCCGAGAGCGCACAGGCGACTGACGAACTCGCCGAGCCGAAGGACAAGGGCGGCAAGAAGAAAGGCCCCAAGGACCAGCGCGCCCGCAACCCGATCGACGAGGAACTGGACTCGCTGCTCGGGGGCTGACGCCGGCAGGACGCGCCGACGCCCGACGCCTTGGCCCCGGCGTCGCGTCAGTCGTGCCGCAGGGCCACGATCGGGTCCTGCTTCGCGGCCTGCCGCGCCGGGTAGATGCCGAACACCAGCCCGGTGATCGTCGCCACCACGAACGCGACGGCGATGGACCATCCCGTGACCTGCGTGTGAAGTTGCGCGTCGGACTTGAGCAGGTTGAGCACGAGCGGCCCCGCGACGCCCAGCAGCACGCTCGCGCCGACGCCGAGGATGACGCCGATCACCCCGCCGATGCCCGACAGCACGCCGGTCTCGACGACGAACTGGGACACGATGTCGAAGCGTTTCGCGCCCACCGCCCTGCGGATGCCGATCTCGCGGGTCCGTTCCTGCACGGTGGCGAGCATGATGTTCATGATGCCGATGCCGCCGACAAGGAGCGAAATGCCCGCGACCATGCCCAGCACGACCTGCCACGTGAGGGCGGTGCGCTTGGCCTGCTCCAGCAACTCGTACGGCACGATGATGGACACGTCGGTCAGGTCGGGGTGCCGAACGGCCATCAGTCGGTGCAGCCGCGCGGCGTCCGTCAGGACGGTCTCACGCGACGGGGAGACGATGTAGACCTCCGAGACCTGCACTTCGTTGCCCGTGAACGAGCCCGCCGAGCGTCGCAGCACCAGGTCCCCGAAGACGTCGTTGGCGGTGGTGACCGGGATGTGGACGTCGTGGTTCATGTCCCGCCCGACGAGTTTCGCGCCCGCGCCGCCCGCGAGGCCGACCGGCGCGAGCACGCCGACCACCGTGAACGCCTTGTCGTCGATGTTGATGGTCAGGCCGATCGGGTCTTCGTAGGGGAAGAGCGCCCGCGCGACCTCCTTCCCGATCACGGCGACCATCGCGCCCTCGTCAACGTCGCGCTGCGTGAGGAATCGCCCCCGCGCCATCCGAAGCCCGGCCGCGCCCAGCAGCTCCGGCGTGCTGCCGAAGGCCTGGCTCGTCCGCATCCGGTCGGCGCGGAGCACCTGCCCCCCGACTTCCTTGAGCGCGACGATGCTCTCCGCGTGGGGGAAGTTCTCGCGCAGGACATTGAGGTCGTCGCGGGTCAGGCCGTAGCGGCTGATCATGCCCGTCTGCTGGCCGCCCTGCTGGGTGATCGAGTCGGCGGGCCGCTCGGAGCGGATGATGAGATTCCTCGCCCCCAGTTGCTCCAACTGCAGCAGCGCCTCCTGCTTCGAGCCTTCGCCGATCGAGACCATGATGATCACCGCCGCCACCCCGAGGATGATGCCCAGCGCGGTCAGGAACGACCGCAGCATGTGCAGCCGAAGGTTGCGCAGTCCAAGGCGGAAGGTCTCGAGGAAGTAACTCACGGCGGTTTCCCGGGGTCCGAGGCCGCCCGCCCTCACGCTGCCGTGATGCGGGTCGGGCCGTGGGCCGATACTCTAGGTCCGGGAGACGTACCGATGAGCGTCGTGCAGGTTGGCGCGGAGACCGAGACCGACCGAGGATGGTCCTACGACGTTCACATCCGCGTCGCCGGCGCGGACACACGCCACGTGGTCACGCTCGCGTGGGTGGACCACGACTACTGGTGCGGCGGCACCCGCCCGCCGAGCGAGGTCATCGAGCGGCTGCTCCGCTTCGTGGTCGGACGGGTGGAAGCGGCCCTCCCAGAGCGGTTCGACGCGGCGACCGTGCGGCGGTGGCTTCCCGATATCGACGCGGAAATGACGCACGCCCTCGCGACAAGCGAGTGACCCGCGACCGTCACCGGCCGGCGTCAAGACGCTCGCGGAACGCGTCGATCGCCCGCCGGACCCTCGCCCGCGCGGTGCCGCCGGGCACGTCGCGCTTGCCGATGGTCGCGTCGAGCGTCAGGCGGGCATACGCGTCCTCGCCCGCCGCCGGCGCGTGCCCGCGGATCACGCCGATCGGCAGGTCTTCGAGCGGGCAGCCGCGCGAGATCGCCTCGCGCACGATCCGCCCGGTCTGCTCGTGCGCATCGCGGAAGGGCACCCCCTTCTCGACGAGGTAGTCGGCGAGTTCCGTCGCGTTCGCAAAGCCGCCGGCGGCCGCCGCTCGACACCGGTCGCGGTCGAATCGGCAGCCGGCCACGACCCGCTCGGCGAGACGCAGACACAGGGAGAGTTGATCCATCGCGTCGAAGAGCGGCTCCTTGTCCTCCTGCAGGTCCTTGTTGTACGCGAAGGGCAGGCCCTTCAGCGTGGCAAGAAAGCCCGCCTGCGCGCCGATGATCCGGCCCGCCTTGCCACGGAGCAGCTCGCACCCGTCCGGGTTCTTCTTCTGCGGCATGATCGACGACCCGCTGGTCACGGCGTCGTCCATCTCGACCAGGCCGAACTCGCCCGAGGAGTACAGGATCAACTCCTCGCCGAGCCGGGAGAGATGCACGGCGCAGAGCGCCGCGGCCGCGAGCGTCTCGGCGACGAAATCGCGGTCGGCGACGGCGTCCATGCTGTTCGCGGTCGGGCCGTCGAAGCCGAGATCGCCCGCGAGCGTCTCACGGTCGATCGGGTACGCCGTGCCCGCCAGCGCGGCCGACCCGAGTGGGCACAGGTTGCCGCGACGGCGGGCATCCCCGAACCGACCGGCGTCGCGGTCGAACGACTCCGCGTGCGCGAGCGCCCAGTGCGCGAGCAGCACCGGCTGGGCGCGCTGGAGGTGCGTATAGCCCGGGAACGGCGTGTCGATCTCACGCTCGGCGAGAGCGACGAACGCCCGCTGCAACGCCCGAATCTCCTCGACGCGCTCGTCGATCGAGTCCCGCACCCAGAGTCGCAGGTCCGTGGCCACCTGGTCGTTGCGGCTCCGTCCCGTGTGCAGTTTCTTGCCGAGGGCGCCGAGCATCGCGACCAGCCGCTGCTCGACCCAGGTGTGGACGTCCTCCGCGCCGGAATCGGACGGCGCGGCCGGGGACCGGGCGACCTCCTCATCCAGGTCGGCCAGCGCCCGCTCGAGTCGCCCGACCTCGTCCGCGGTCAGCACGCCGGCCCGGCCCAAGGCCACCGCCCACGCCTTCGAGCCGCGGATGTCCTGGCGAACGAGCCGCCAGTCGAACGAAAGCGAATCGTTGATGGCCCGGAAGACGACATCCGGCCCCCCCGCGAACCGACCGCCCCAGAGGGAGTGTGCTGAGCCGCTCATATCGGGCGAGTGTAACGGGTGCCGACGAGCGATTCCTCGCACGCGGGAAACGCCGACCTGCCTCCCCGGGCCGACGAATCGGTACTGTTGTCCGGCCGCCATCGGGAGTCGCACCCATGCTCAGCCGTGCCATCGCTGTCCTGGTCGTTCTACTGGCAATCGTGCCGGCCGCTGCGCAAGACCGCGTGGACCTGCACTGGCGTTGGGTCGAGGGACGCTCATTGACCTACCGAGTCGTCGAGGAGATGGACCAGTCCATCGCAGGCGATCCGTCTTCGGCGTTGAACTGGGTCCGTCGGTTTCGGTACCGGGAAGCTGTCCGGCGCGTCGATGGCCGCGGCGTGGCGACGGTCGATCGCACCTACGAGGCCGACGCCGTCGAGGTGACGCGCGACGGGCGGAGCGTCGAGTACGACTCCGACCGGCCCGGCACGCACGAGGCCGCGTCGGACCCGCTCGTCGCGCCCTTCGCGGCCTTCCTCGGCAAGACGATCAGTTTCGACGTTGACGCCGAAGGGCGGGTCCTCGCCGTCCGCGGCGTGAACGAACTGATGAAGTCCGTCACGTCCCCGCTCAGCGGCGGCATGCTCGACGCCCAGATCGACGCCTCCATCGCGACGCTGACCGACGAGTCCGTGCGACAGCAGATCGAGCGGTCCCTGCGGCTGGTGCCCGCGCGGGCCGTCCGAACCGGCGAATCGTGGGAGACCTCGGTCCGACAGCCGATGCCCGTCGTCGGCGTGGTCGAGTCCCGCTCTCGCCACACCCTCCGCGGCACGGTCCGCCACGCCGCCCGCCAGTGCGCCCGCATCGACACCACCGGCACGCTCACCCTCGTGCGGCCGGAAGGCGACGACCTCTCCCGCCTGCTCGAAGGACTCGTGCAGGTCCGCCTCAGCGACTCGCGCCTCGCGGGCGAGACCCTCTTCGACCACGCCGACGGGTGCATCGTCCGCTCGGAGATGTCGATGGACACAGACTGGTCGGTCTTGATGCCGGACCTCGCCGACCCAGCCAAACGGGTCGAGCAGACCCAGCGACTCCGCCAGAAGGCCACGCTCGAACTCGTGAGCGGCGGTTGAGGGCGGCTCCTGTGCGGCTCGCGGTATCCTCCCGCCATGCCAGCGCCATCCGTCGCCGACCGGCTCGCCCCGTTCGGCACCACCATCTTCGCCGAGATGACGGCCCTGGCCGTCCGCCACAACGCCATCAATCTCTCGCAGGGCTTCCCCGACTTCGACGGGCCGGAGTTCGTCAAGCACGCCGCGAAGACCGCCATCGACGCCGGGCACAACCAGTACGCCCGCACCCTCGGCGTTCCAACGCTCAACGAGGCCATCGCCGCGTGGTTCCGGCGCGGCGGTGGGCGTTCAGTCGATCCCACCGCCGAGGTCACGGTCACGAGCGGCTGCACGGAGGCGCTGGCCGCCTGCTTCCTCGGGCTTCTGAACCCCGGCGACGAGGTCATCCTCTTCGAGCCGTACTACGACTCGTACCGCGCCGGCGTCTCGCTGGCCGGCGGCGTCCCGCGGTTCGTCACGCTCCGGCCCGGCCCGGACGGGCGGTTCGCGTTCGACGAAGACGAACTGGCCCGCGCGTTCGGCCCACGCTCGCGCGCGCTCGTCCTCAACACGCCCCACAACCCCACCGGCAAGGTCTTCACGCGCGGCGAACTCGCCCTCATCGCATCGCTCTGCGAGCGCCACGGCGTGACGGTGGTCGCGGACGAGGTCTACGAGCGGCTGACCTACGACGAGGACCGCCCCCACGTGTCCATCGCGTCGCTGCCGGGCATGGGGGAGCGCACGATCGTCTGCTCCAGCCTCGGCAAGACGTTCAGCCTCACCGGGTGGAAGATCGGATGGGCCATTGCGCCGCCGCACTTGGCCGCGGGCGTGCGAGCCGCCCACCAGTTCCTGACCTTTGCCACCGCCACGCCCCTCCAGCACGGCGCGGCCGCCGCGCTCACCGATCCGCGGTGCGAGCCGTACATCCAGGGCCTCGTCGCGAACTACCGGGCACGGCGTGATTTCCTCGCCGATGCGCTCGACTCGCTCGGCTTCCGCGTCCTCCGCCCCGAAGGCACATACTTCATCATGGCCGACCACACCCCCGTCAGCGCCCGTCTCGGGCTTGAGGACGACATGGCGTTCTGCCGACACCTGACCGCCGAAGTCGGCGTCGCGGCCATCCCGCCCAGCGTCTTCTACGAGTCCAAAGCCCACGGCCGCCCGCTCGTCCGCTTCGCCTTCTGCAAGCGGCAGGAAACGCTCAACGAGGCGGTGAGGAGGATGCACGAAGCCCTCTCGTGACCGACGCCGCGGATCGCGCCGCGTTACTCTAACACCATGATCTCCACACTCGGCCTCCGAATCAGTGCGGCCTTCCGTCGCACTGCGCCCGACCCGTTCGTCCTCGCCATCCTCCTCACGCTCGTGACCTTCGTGCTGGCCCTCGCCCGCACGCCGACAACGTTCTCCGGGGCGGTCTCGCTCTGGGCAGGCCCGGAGGGCGTCTGGTCCGCGGGGATGCTCCGCTTCGCGATGCAGATGTGCCTCATCCTCATCACCGGCCACGCGCTCGCAAGCAGCCCGCCCGTCTCGCGCCTGCTCGACCGGCTCTCCGCCGCGCCGAGGTCCGCGCCTCAGGCGGTCGCGCTGGTCGCGCTCGTCGCCGCCTCGCTCGGCGTGCTGAACTGGGGGCTGGGACTCATCGCCGGCGCATTGATGGCGCGCCGCGTCGGCGCGGCCATGGAGCGACGCGCCGTCCCCGTCCACTATCCGCTGCTCGCGGCCGCGGGGTATGTCGGGCTGCTCGTCTGGCACGGCGGCTTCTCCGGCAGCGCGCCGCTTAAGGTCACGCAGCCGTCCGAAATCCGCGACATCTTCGGCGACAGCGCGCCCTTCGGGGCGCTCCCCCTCACGAGCACGATCCTCAGCCCGATGAATCTCCTCGTCACCGGCGGCCTGCTCCTCATCGCGCCCGCGATTCTCGCCCTCATGTCCCCGCGTCGGGCGGAGGACGTGGAGCAGGCCTCGCGCTTCGTCGCCGCCGCGAGCGACGAGCCACCCCCCCCCGAGCGCGACAAGCCCCTCGTGCCGCGCCTGCTCGAAGACTCACCCGTCGCCACGATCGCGCTCGTCGTCCTGATCGGGTGGTGGGCGTGGGGCTACTACCTTCCCGATGCGGACCCGGCGACCGGCGTGCGGCCTTCATCCGGCATCACACAACTCACGCCCGACACCGTGAACATGACCATGCTCATGCTCGGCCTGCTGCTCCACGGCACCCCGCGCCGCTACGTCCGCGCCGTCGAGCGGGCGGCCTCCGGTTGCGCGGGCATCATCCTCCAGTTCCCCCTCTACGCCGGGATCATGGGCCTGATGGCCGGCTCGGGGTTGACCGCGCAGATGGCCAGCGCCATCGCCGACACGTCCAGCCCGACGACGCTTCCACTCTTCACGTTCGTCAGCGCGGCCGTCGTCAACCTCTTCGTGCCCTCCGGCGGCGGGCAGTGGGCCGTGCAGGGGCCGATCGCCATGCACGCCGCCGCTGACGCGGGCGTCAACCCCGCGAAGATGGTGATGGCCGTCGCCTACGGCGATCAACTCACCAACATGCTCCAGCCGTTCTGGGCCTTGCCGCTGCTGGCGATCACTGGCGTCAAAGCCCGCGACATCGTGGGCTACACGGCCATCGTCATGGTTGTGGCGGCGGCGTGGATGGCGGCGGGCCTGCTGCTGTTCTGACCTCCGCCGGCCCGGCGATCGCGCCACGGTGGTACGCGACGACATACGCCCAGTTCGCGGCAAACGCCGCGCCGACGAGGCACCACGCCACCCGACGCCCGACGCGTCCTAGCCCCAGTTCCACCCCACGACCGAAGCCGATCCGCAGCACGCCGACCCCGGCGAGCGCGACACCGCCGACCGTCACGAACGGGTTGTAACGCAGCGCGGAGCCCGCGTCGCCGCGCACAATCGCGAGGGCCGCCCGAGTGGATCCGCAAGTGCCGCATGGGATGCCCGTGACTCGTCGCATCGTGCAGGTGATCGGCGCATCGACGCCGCGCGGGCGGAACACGTCGATCGCCAGCACGCTCCCACCCCACAGGACGACGATCGCGGCGACCCACCACGGGATCGGCAGGGAGCGATCCGACCTGACGAGCCGAGGTTTCACGCCCACCTCACGGACCACCGGCGCCGCCGGACGCGGCAGCGCCGGCGGCCGCCAGCCCAACCCCCAGGATGATCACGAAGATGACGTACAGCATCAACAGAGCGAAACTGAGTGCGAGCAGGATGGATGAGATGATCCCGCAGATCATGCCGGCCTGGGTCAGTCCACGGCCCTCGCGGTCCATCGCTCCTGCATCGATGCGCTTCAGGTCGCCCTTGCCCATGATCCACGCGAACGGGCCGAGGATGGCGCAGACGACAAGGCTGAGAATGCCCAGAACAAGGATCAGGACGCCCCGGTGCGGAGCGACGCCTTGCGCGTACATCGGTGGAGGTGCCTGGCTCACGGTCGGTCTCCTGTTCCGCGGGCGGTCACGCCCGGGCGGTATGCTCGACAGAGTACCTTGTCGTCCCGCAGCCCGCCACGAGCGTTCATGCCTGACGCCCACGCGCCATCCAATCCCCTCCAGGCCCAGGCCGATGCGCTGGTGGGAGCGGTCCTCGATGCGTGCGGCCCCGCACGCCTTGTTCGGGAGCGAGGGCAACACGATTTCGTGACGGACGGCCAAGTGGTGCTGGTCGCGGCGGGCAAAGCCGCACCGGCCATGGCCATCGCGGCGGTCGAACGCCTCCCCACGCCGCCGCTGGTGGCCGTCGCCGTCCACCCGCCGGGCGTGCCCTCGGCGGATCGTCTCGCATCGCTCGGGATCGAAGCGCTCGAGGCGGACCATCCCTTGCCGACCGGCCGCAACGTCGAAGCGGCGGCGCGAGTGGCTCGGGACGTCGAGTCGATGCCGTCCGATGGCACACTGCTGCTGCTGCTTTCCGGCGGGGCGTCCGCGCTGCTCACGCTGCCTGCCGATGGGTTGACGCTCGGCGACCTCGCCGCCGTGACGCGGGCGCTCCTGCGGGCCGGAGCGCCGATCGACGAACTCAACGCCGTCCGCAAGCACTGCGAGCGGCTCAAGGGCGGTGGGCTGGTGCGGCTGGCTTCGCCCCGGGCCGTTCACGCCCTTATCCTGTCGGACGTCGTCGGCGATCGGCCGGACGTCATCGGGTCCGGTCCGACCGCGCCGGACCCGACCACCTACGCCGATGCGCTCGCCGTGCTGGAGCGACGGAGCGCGCTCGGCGCTTCGCGGGCCGTCACAGCGCATCTCCAGCGCGGCGAGGCCGGGCAACTGCCCGAGACCCTCAAACCGGGCGACCCCGCGCTGGCACTCGTGCGCAACACGATCATCGGCGGAAACGAGACCGCGCTCCGCGCCGCGGAGCATCAACTTGCCTCGGACGGTTTCAACATCATCGCTGTCGAGCGTGAGACGGTGGGCGAGGCCGCCGAGATCGGCCGCGCGCTGGCGAGTCGCCTGCGGGCGATCTCCGCGCCGGACCGCCCCGCCTGCATTTTGCTCGGCGGCGAGACGACGGTGACCGTGGGCGAGGCGTCCGGCGTCGGGGGGCGGAACCAGGAACTCGCGCTCGCGGCCGCGATCGAACTCGACGGCGACCCGGGCCTCGCGGTGCTCGCCTTCGCCACCGACGGGCGTGACGGCCCGACCGACGCGGCCGGGGCGTTCGTAACCGGCGCCACCGCCGCCGCCGCCCGCGAGCGCGGCCTTGACCTCGCCCTTGCGCTGCGCCAACACGACAGCCATCCGACGCTCGACGCGCTCGGATGCCTGATCCGAACCGGCCCGACGGGAACGAACGTCAACGACGTGGCCGTCGGCTACGCTCTCCGCACCGGACCCGGAGGCTGACCCATGCGCACGATCGCTTGCTCGCTCGCCCTGCTGCTCGTGTGCTTCGCCGCGCTCGCGTGCCGCGGCCAAAGCGTCACGCCCGTCGGCGAGTGGATCGGCGAGGCGCTCGTCATCGGCGACGTGGGGCGGGGCGGGCGGTCCGCCGTGCATACCGACGCGGTCGAGGCGATGATCGTGCGCGGTGAATGGAAGGCGCCGGCGGAGGGCGACACCGTCGCGCTCCCGAACGGCGACGAGCGGCGATGGGAGCGAGTCGCCGCGAACGACGACGGCTGGTTCGCCCACGCCGCCCTGCGCAACGGGTACGCCAGACTCAACGTGCGGACGATGCACGGCGGCTTGTTCGTGCTCGAAGCCTCCGGGCACAGCATGGTGTATGTCAACGGCCAGCCGCGCGCGGGCGACCCGTACCAGACCGGGTATGTGCGGCTGCCGGTCGCGCTGCGCCCGGGCGACAACGAGTTGCTCTTCGCGTGCGCGCGGGGGCGGCTGCGGGCGCGGGTCACGACGCCGCCTTCCAAGGTGTTCTTCGACACCGGCGATCTCACGCTTCCGTCGCTCGTGCAGGGCGAGGGGGCGGTGCTGCACGCGGGCGTCGTCGTCGTGAACGCCGATCGCGTCGCCGCGCGAGAGTTGACGGTGCGGGCGCAGGCGCTCGCCTCCGACGGCTCGAGCCTGGCCGAGTTGCATTCGGACGTCGGCACGCTCTGGCCGCACTCGACGCGGAAGCTTCCGATCGAACTGCCGGCGGTGCTCGACACGAGCCTGATCGACCGGAGCGTGCGGTACCGGCTCACGCTGGAAAACGCTGACGACGCCGTGCTCGCGACGACCGAGATCACGCTGGAGGTGCGATCGCCGGATGAGCAGCACGACCGCACGTTCATCAGCGGCATCGACGGCAGTGTGCAGTACTACACGGTGCGCCCGGGCCGCATCGCGGAGGGCGTCGTGCCCGGGCTGATCCTCACGCTGCACGGGGCGAGCGTCGAGGCCCGCGGGCAGGCGGCGTGCTATGGGCCGAAGGAGTGGGCGCATGTGGTCGCGCCGACGAATCGGCGTCCGTATGGGTTCGACTGGGAGGATTGGGGTCGGCTCGACGCGATGGAGGTGCTTGGGCTGGCGGCGGACCGGCTCGGCACGGACCCGCGACGGACGATCGTTACCGGCCACTCGATGGGCGGGCACGGCACGTGGCATCTCGGCGTCACGTTCCCCGGGCGCTGGGCGGCGATCGGGCCGAGCGCGGGGTGGGTGAGTTTCTGGTCGTACACCGGCGCGGCACGGTACGACTCGGGCGAGGGCGTCGAGGCGATCCTGATGCGCGCCACCAGTCCGAGCGACACACTCGCGTTGAAGCGCAATCTCGACGGGCTGGGCGTGTACGTGCTGCACGGCGACGCGGACGACAACGTGCCCGTCGAGCAGGCCCGCACGATGCGTCGGGAGGTGGGGGAGTGGCACCAGGACTTCGAGTACCACGAGCAGCCCGGCGCGGGGCACTGGTGGGGGAACGAGTGCGTGGACTGGGGGCCGATGGTCGAGTTCTTCAGGGCACGCGCCCGCACGGCGACGCCGGAGCGCGTGTCGTTCGCCACGGCCGGCCCGGGAGTCTCGGCGACGCGCGACTGGGTGACGATCGAACAGCAGCGGGAGAGCATGAAGATCAGCCGCGTGGACGCGGCGATGGACGCCGGGGCGCGGCGGATCGCGGCCTCGACGGAGAACGTGGCGCGCATGGCCCTTGACCTGGGCGGGATGGAGCCGGGGGCGGACATTTCGGTCGAGGTGGACGGGCGCGTCATCGAGGGGGTTCCGTGGCCGGCGGACGGGGTGCTGCGCGTGGCGCGCGACGGCGAGGGATGGTCGGTTGCGGGGCCGCTCGATTCGGGCGAGAAGGGGCCGCACCGGGCGGGGCCGTTCAAGGCGGCGTTTGACCGTCGGTTCGTCTTTGTCGTCGGCACGCTGGGCAGCGAGGCGGAGATGAACTGGGCCTTCGCGAGGGCGCGCTACGACGCCGAGACCTGGTGGTACCGTGGCAACGGATCGGTCGAGATCGTCCCGGACCGCTTCTTCGACCCGGCAGCGGAGCCGGATCGGAGTGTGATCGTGTACGGCAACGCCGAGACGGTGTCGTGCTGGGATGCGCTGCTTGGTGACGGGCCGGTGCGGGTTACGTCGTCGGAGGTGCGCGTGGGCGAGCGGGTCGTGAGCGGGGAGGACCTTGCCGTGCTGTTCTGCCGGCCGCGGCCGGGGAGCGATCGAGCGATGGTCGGCGTCGTCTCCGGCACGGGGTTGGTGGGGCGCAGACTGACGGACCGTCTGCCGTACTTCGTGTCTGGAGTGGGCTTCCCGGACTGGATCGTGCTCGAGCCGTCCATGCTGGAACGTGGTGTCGAGGGCGTGGTGGGGGCGGGGTTCTTCGGGAACGGGTGGGAGGTTGATGAGGGGCAGAGCGCGTGGAGGTAGCGGAAGGGGCGGGGTGTGGATCGGCGGGAGCGGGTGTGGGCGCGACGGATGGTGGCACACAGTCACGGGAAGTGGCGAAGTGGCAAAGTGGCTGCGTGGCAGAGTGGGGGTGAGTGGGAGGGGTAGCGGGCACCTGCGTAGCAGAAGGCGGTGGGGTGGTGGGCGCGGGTGAATGGAGCCTTCGGAGGACGGCGACGGCTGCGCGGCGGCGCACGGCGGGGTCTTCGGCGGTGCGAGCGGTGTGGCTGAGGACTTCGATGGCTTCGCGAGCGGCGGCCTGCGCGGCGAGACGGCGCTGGTCGGCGAAGAGGGCGTCGATGGCGGCGCACGCGCGGCGGATGTGGGGTTGACGGAACCAGAACGCGATATCGACGCGGCTGAGGTTGTGCGTTTGCGCGAGGGCGTCGAGGTCGGCGCCGGGGGTGTGGAGGGCGTTGAGGAGCGATTGGTCGAGGGTGGAGAGGGTCGGGTCGGGGGGAAGGTCGAACTGAAGAGGGGCATCGGGGCGGCGAGGCTTCGGGGCATCAAGGGCGGGAACAGTACTGGCGGGAGTGCGGTCCACGCCTACAGGATCGCGAGTGCATCGCGGGATGCAAGGGGTCGTGCGTGCATGTCGGAGAATCTGCGCACGGCGCCGGTCGATCGACGTCAGATTGTGATGGATTGTTGAGAGGCCGAGTCGGCAGACGGGCTGCGCTCACGGCGATCCCGGGCCGAGGTTGCGTCGGGGCGGATCGGGGTCGTGGGTGGGGGAGGGGTCGGTGGTGGCGTCGTTGCGCGGCGGTCCTGGCGGGCGGTTGAGGAGGCGGAGTTGGAAGTCGTGGACGAGGTCGCGGTAGTGGTCGCCCCAGATGCCGTGGCGGAACTGGGGGTAGAGCATGATCTCGAAGGGGCGGTTGGCTTCCTGCAACGCCTTGGCCAGGCGCGTTGCGTTCTGCATGTGGACGTTGTCGTCCATGGTGCCGTGCAGGATGAGGAGTCGGCCGTGCAGGTTTTTCGCGGCCTTGACGGCGGAAGTCTCGTCGTATCCGGCGGGGTTCTCCTGAGGGGTGTCCATGTAGCGTTCGGTGTAGATGGTGTCGTAGTCGCGCCAGTCGGTGACGGGTGCGCCGGCGATGCCCGCGGCGAAGAGGTCGCAGTTCGTCATGGCGTATGCGGTGATGAACCCGCCATAGGAGTGGCCCGACATGCCGATGCGTGAGCCGTCGATGCCGGGCTGCTGCCTGAGCCAGGTGATGGCGTCGATGATGTCCTCGAGTTCGGGGACACCGAGGCGTCGATAGGCGGTCCATGCGCTGACCGCGCCCTTGCCGCTGGCGGAGTAGGGGTCGGCGCGGAAGACGACGAAGCCGAGGTTGGCGAGCATGTGGTCTGGCGCGTTGCCGCGGGACCAGCCGCCGCGGACGGTGGGTGCGTGCGGGCCTGCGTAGGTCGTGAACCAGACCGGGTGCGGCCGGGCGGGGTCGAAGTCCGGCGGATAGAGGATGGTGGCGTCGAGGTGGGGGCCACGGCGCGACGGGATTCGGGCGCGCTCGAGCCGTCCGAGGCGCCACTCGTCGAGGTCGGGCACGGGGTTGGTGTCCAGGGTGCGGACGAGTGTGCCGTCGATGGCGCGGACGGCGACCCGTGCGGGGCGCTCGTCGTCGGACCAGGTGTCGATGTAGAGGGTGCCGGAGGGGTTGACGGAGACGCGGTGGGAGCCGGGCGCGGTGGTCAACCGTTCGAGGCCGGTTCCGTCGAGATTGACGCGGTAGAGGTTGTTGGTGAGGTGGTCGTCCTCGGGCGTGGAGGCGGTGAAGAAGAGCGTGGAGTTGGCTTCGTCGAACAACTCGATGCCGCGCACCTCGAACTCGCCGGTCGTGACGGGGCGGATGAGCGAGCCGTCGCGGGCGTAGTGGTAGATGTGCTTCCAGCCGGTGCGTTCGGAGTCGAGGAGGAACGATCCGTCCTTGAGGAATCGCGGCGGCCAGGGGGCCTCGATCCAGGCCTCGGTCGAGTCGCGGAAGAGGACCGCGAACGCGCCGGCGTTGGGATCGACCGTGCAGAAATCGAGCCAGCGCTGGGCGCGGTCCTGGACGAAGAAGTACGCGGTGCGCGAGTCGGGCCACCAGCCGACGCCGGTCACGATGAACGAGCCGGCGGTGTAGCGGGACAGATCGGCGAAGCGCGGCGTTCCGCCGGCGACGGCCGCGATCCCGACGCGGACTTCCGGGTTCGGGCGGCCGGGCTTGGGGTAGGTCGCCGTCTCGACGCGTTGCGGCTCGGGCACGTCGTCGATGATCGTGAAGGTGTCGACCATCGAGGTGTCGGTCTCGAAGAAGGCGATGCGCGAGGAGTCCGGGGACCACCAGTAGGTGCGCCACGAGCGTCCGAAGACCTCCTCGAAGTAGACCCAGTCGGCCTTGCCGTTGAGGAGTCTCTCGGAGCCGGTGGTGGTGAGGCGGCGTTCGGTGGCGGAGTCCACGTCGACGACGAAGAGGTCGTTGTCGCGGACGAAGGCGACGAACCGGCCGTCCGGGCTGAAGGAGGCGAGTTCCTCGCGGGCGGGCGTTGCGGTCAGGCGTCTGGCGGCGGAGCCGTCGAGCCGGGCGTAGTAGAGGTCGTCGCCGTGCTCGAAGAAGCCCGCGGCGCGGTCCGCGGTTGTCTGCGAGAACGCGGATCGATCGGCGATCCGCCTGGCCGTGGCGGCGTCGATCGTCGGGAGCGCGGCGAGGGCGTCGCGCAGGGCGGAGGGATCGGGCTGGGGCTGCGCGGTCGCCCGGCCGGTGCGGGCGTTGACCGTGTACCGCGTGCCGTCCTTGGTCTGGGCGAAGTGCTCGTCGTCGATCCACTCGCCGACGCGGACGGGCGAGCCGTTGAGGTCCGGACGGCGCCGGTCGCGGTAGACGCTGTCGAAGGTGATGGGTCGATCGAAGACGCGATCCTCGTCGATCGGGGGCTGGTCGGAGCGCGTGAGGGGTACGGGTTCGAGGACGCGCCGGATGGGGTACGGCTCGTCGGGGGCGAGGTGATCGTCGAGGAAGTTCCAGAGGGTGAGGCCGTCCTCGCTCATGGGTTCGAGGAGCAGCATCGCGAGCGGGCCGAGCGGCTGGGCGGTGCGCACGATCGCCGTGCCGGCCTCGACCCGCGGGGCGGCGGCCTCGGCGCTCGTCGTTACGCGCGTCGTGCGGTGTCCCTGGAACGGCCGCTCGGCCTGCTCGAGCGTGTCGACGCGGAGCAGTTCGGCGTCCAGTTCGGCGGTTTCGCGCAGTTCCTCGACCGTGATGCCGTGGCGTTTGAGGCTCTCGATGACCGCGCTCAGGTGGGAGGGGACGAGGTACGCCCACGGCCTGCGAACCGAAAGTTCGGCCTCGTAGTCGAGCCACAGTTCGCACTCGTAGTCGCGCGGGCGATCCGTGGCGACGCGTCGGCCTTCGCGCTCCTCGGTCTCGAAGCCCTTGACGGGTGCCTTGTCGGCGAGGGGGACGGCGCGCGTCCGAACGGCCACGTGGTCGTCCGCCTTCGGTGACTCGCCCGCCCGGGCCGCGCGGCGATCCGCGTCGCTCAGCAGCTTGATGATCTCGTCCTTGCGGCCGGCCGCGTCTTCGATGATGGCGCGGCAGAAGTCGAGCGTCGCGACCACGCGGTCTTTGAACGGCGCGTACGAGTAGGCTTCCGAGAGGATGGCGATCCGGTTGCGCAGGCCGACGTAGTTCGTGCTGTAGCGCGGCTCGGCCGGGAACGACGTCCACTTCGCGTGGTTGTCCTCGAAGTTGCCGTAGAAGAAGGTCTCGTGGCCCTTGGTGTCGCGGAGCGTCTCGGTGATGCGGGGCAGCATCCCGTCCCGGACCCAGCGGATCAGTTCGGCGTCACCGGCCGGGTGCTTGGGGCCGGAGTAGGTCAGCACGTAGCGGTGGGCCGAGCCGTTGGTCGTGTGGGTGTCCACGAAGACGTGCGGGTCCCAGCGGCGGAGGCAGCGGATGAGCGCGCGTGTTTCGGGCGCTTCGGCCTTCACGAAGTCTCGGTTCAGGTCGTAGCCCTGCGCGTTGGGGCGAACGCCCATGCGCTCGGGTCCGACCTGGCCGGGCCGGTTGCCCGGTTCCATGCGTTCGTTGCCGTCGGCGTTGTAGATGGGCGCGATGCAGACGATGATGGACTTCAGGACGCCGGGGTCGTCGGCGAGGGCGAGTTCGCGGGCGAGCATCATCAGGGCTTCCTTGCCGCAGACCTCGCCGGCGTGGATGTTGCCGATGAGCAGGACGATCACCTTGCCCGACGCGCGGGCCTCCTCCGGCGTTGTGACCGGCGGCTCGGCGACGATCAGGAGCGGCAGTTCACGGCCCTCGACCGACCGGCCCAGCTCGGTCAGGTGGACCCGCGGCGAGCGATCCGCCAGACGCCGGGCGAGGTCCATGACGTCGGCGTGGGTCGCGGTCTGGGTGTACCCGGTTCGCTCGGCGGTGGTGAGCAGGTCCTCCGGCTGGGCGCGGCAGATCGTGGCGGAGGCCGTGAGTATGAACAGGACGACAAGCAGCGGTGCGTGGCGCATGGAGTGTCCTCCGGCGGTTGAGCCGACGACAGGGTAGCGAGACGGGCGATGTGATACCCTGTCGGACCCGGGCGGGTGGCCCGGCGACGAGAGGATTCCCCGATGGCACGACCTGTCACGCTGTTTACGGGCCAGTGGGCCGATCTTGGACTGGAGGAGATGGCCGCCAAGGCGGCGTCGTTCGGGTACGACGGGCTGGAACTGGCGTGCTGGGGCGACCACTTCGATCCGGGCCGCGCGGCGAAGGACAAGGCGTACTGCGACGGTCGGCACGGCTTGCTCGCGAGGCACGGCTTGAAGTGCTGGGCGATCTCGAATCACCTGGCGGGGCAGGCCGTGTGCGACCTGATCGACGAACGCCACAAGGCGATTCTGCCGGCCCACGTGTGGGGGGACGGCGAGCCGGAGGGTGTGAGGCGTCGGGCCGCGGAGGAAATGAAGACGACGGCGCGGGCGGCGGCGAACCTTGGCGTGAAGGTGGTCAACGGCTTCACCGGGTCGGCGATCTGGCACAAACTGTATTTCTTCCCGCCGACGACGCAGAAGGACGTGGACGCGGGGTTCGACGACTTTGCGCGGCGGTGGGGGCCGATTCTGGACGTGTTCAAGGAGGTGGGCGTGCGGTTCGCGCTCGAAGTGCATCCGGGCGAGATCGCGTACGACATCTACACGGCGGAGCGGGCGCTCTCGTCGGTGGGCGGGCACCCCGCGTTCGGGTTCAACTTCGACCCGAGCCACCTTGTCTGGCAGGGGGTGGACCCAGCGAGGTTCATCGATCGGTTCGCCGACCGCATCTTCCACGTCCACATGAAGGACGCGGCGACGACTCTGGACGGCCTGAGCGGCATCCTCGGGTCGCACCTGTCGTTCGGCGATGCGCGGCGCGGGTGGGACTTCCGCTCTGTGGGGCGGGGCGACGTGAACTTCGAGGAAGTGATCCGTGCGCTGAACCGGGCCGGGTACGCGGGGCCGCTGAGCGTGGAGTGGGAGGACAGCGGCATGGATCGGGAGCATGGGGCGCGCGAGTCGTGCGAGTTCGTGCGGTCGCTGGACTTCACGCCGTCGGGCCGGGCGTTCGACGCGGCGTTCGAGGAATGAACGCAGGGCTGGACGCCTGATATGATCATGGTATCCCCGGGAGCCTGAAGTGAGCCGTCTTCCAGACAACTCGGACGATCTGCTGACTCGGATCACGATGGACGCTGCTCTGTGCGGTGGGCGTCCGTGCGTGCGAGGGATGCGGATACGGGTCTCGGACGTGATCGACCTGCTCGCCGCGGGGCTGACGCCCGCGCAGGTCGTCGAGGAACTGCCGGACCTCGAGCCTGATGACGTGCGGGCCTGCCTCGTCTTTGCATCGCGCAGGCTGAATCATCCGACGCTCGTCGCGTGACTCGCGGGGGAATAGCCGTGGAGGTATGGCTCGACATCCACCTCTCGCCGAAAGTCGGAGTGTGGATCGAGCGTGCGTTCGGCGTTCGCGCCGTGATGATGCGCGATCTCGGGCTTCAACGAACCCCCGACGAGAGAGTGTTCGCGATGGCACGCGACGCCAAAGCGGTCATCATGTCGAAGGACGCCGATTTCGTGCGGCTGGTCGAGCAGCATGGGCCGCCGCCGGCCGTCATTCGGCTGACGTGCGGCAACACATCGAACGACCACCTGTGCGTGATACTGGCGTCCAGTCTCGCTCGCGCGCTGGATCTGGTCCGGGACGGCGAAGCCCTGATCGAAATCGGAGACGCCTCATGGGATTGAAGTTGAAAATGGGGATGGTCGGGGGCGGGCAGGGGGCGTTCATCGGGGCGGTGCACCGCATGGCGGCGCGGCTGGACGGCGGGGTGGAGTTCGTCGCCGGCGCGCTGTCCTCGACGCCGGAGAGGGCGGTCGCGAGCGGGCGAGAGCTGGGGCTGAGCGACCGGCGCAACTACGGGTCGTGGGAGGCGATGCTCGAGGGTGAGCGGGCGCTGCCCGATGGCGAGCGGATCGACTTCGTGAGCATCGTGACGCCCAACCACGTTCACTTCCCGGTGGCGAGGGCGTTCGTCGATGCGGGCTTCAACGTCGTGCTCGACAAGCCGATGGTGCACACGAGCGAGCAGGCCGCGGAACTGGGCGCGCTGGTCGAGCAGCGCAACGTGGTCTTCTGCGTGACGTACAACTACTCCGGCTACCCGCTCGTGAAGCAGGCCCGTGAGATCGTGCGCTCGGGCGAGATCGGCGACGTGCGCAAGGTCGTCGTCGAGTACAACCAGGGCTGGCTGGCGGATCGGCTCGAGGCGACCGGCCAGAAGCAGGCCGACTGGCGCACGGACCCGGCGCGGTCCGGGCTCGGCGGCGCGATCGGCGACATCGGCTCGCACTGCGAGCAACTGGTCTCCTACGTCACCGGCCTCGAACTTCATGGTTTGTGCGCCGACCTGACGACGTTTGTGCCGGGGCGCATGCTCGACGACGACGCGAACGTGCTGCTCCGGTTCCGCGGCGGGGCGAAGGGCATTCTGTTCGCCTCGCAGGTCTGCGTCGGCAACGAGAACGACCTGCGGCTTCGCGTCTGGGGGACGAAGGGCGGCGTCGAGTGGCATCAGGAGGATCCGAACGCGCTCGTCGTCAGGCGGCTCGGCAAGCCCGAGCAGGTGTACCGGCGCGGCAACGAGTATCTGGGCGACGCGGCGAAGCGTGCCACGCGTCTCCCTTCGGGCCACCCGGAGGCGTTCATCGAGGCCTTCGCCAACGTCTACCGCGCGGCGTGCGAGGCCGTCCGCTCCGGCGCGGGCGCGATAGGCCCGGCCCGCCACGATTTCCCCGGCGTCGAGGACGGGGCGCGCGGCGTCCGGTTCATCGAGCGGACGGTTGAGAGCAGCATGTCCGAGCAGAAGTGGGTCACGTTCTAGGCGGCAATCAGAACGCGGAGGCGCGGAGAGAGCGGCGGAGGTGCGGAGTGAGGAGGCTGGTTTGATCCACGCGTGCTGTCGTTGCTCCTGCGCGCCGTCTTCGCGCTTTTGCGTACATCCTTTCGCTGGAGACCAGGCCATGACCCTGCTTGCACGTACCGGCGCCGTCCTGGCGATCGCCCTCTCGCAAGCCGCGCTCGGCCAGCACAATGCGCTGGCGGCTGAGGAGCGTGAGGCGGGCTGGACGCTCCTGTTCGATGGGACGACGCTCGACGGCTGGACGACGGCCGGCAACATCGAGGCCTGGGTCGTCAAGGACGGCGAGATCCACACCACCGGCAACAACGGCTGGTGGCTGCGGACGAAGCGGATGTACCGCGACTTCGAACTGAAACTCGACTTCCTCATCCCTCCCGGCGGCAACTCCGGCGTGGGCCTGCGAGGATCGAGCGTCGGCGACCCGGCCTTCACCGGCATGGAGGTCCAGATCTACGACACGCACGGCCAGGAGCCGGGGCTGTCGCACTGCGGCGCGGTCTACAACGCGATCGCCCCGGTGAAGCAGGCGGTCCGGCCGCCGGGCGAGTGGAACACCTACCACATCCGCCTTGTCGGCGACACGCTGGACGTGTGGCTGAACGGCGAGCGCATCCACGACGGCCAGAAACTCGACGAGCGCGGCATCTTCCGCTCGCCCGATCAACCGCTGCCGCTGCGCGACCGATTGCCGACCGGCTACGTCTCGCTGCAGGACCACGGCAATCCCGTGCGGTTCCGCAACATCAGGCTCCTCGACCTCTCGCCGGACCCCGATCCGGGCGACTTCGTGCCGTTGTTCAACAATCGTGACCTCGACGGGTGGTTCGCGAAGGGTACGGGGAAGTGGGAGGTCGAGGGCGGCACCCTCGTCGGCCGCGACGGCGGCGGGCACCTGTACACCGATCGGCTCTTCACGGATGTCGAGATCAGGGCGTTCGTGCGCGTCAACACGCGCGGCAACAGCGGCTTCTACCCGAGAGCGCTCCCCCCGCCCAACAACCCGGAGTCCTGGCCGATCGGCTATGAAGCGCAGATCGACAACCACGACCCGCGCAACTGGACCGGGTGCGTGTACGGCCGAGCGTGGCCGGACGGCGGCTACCAACGCACGCTCATCACGCGCGACAACGCCTGGCTCGATTACCGCGTGCGAGTCGTCGGCAACCGCGTCCGGACCTGGATCAACGGCGTGCCGATGGTGGACGCCGAGGTCGAGCCGTTCCCCCAAGGCCACGTCGCGTTGCAGACGCACCATCCGGGGAACGTGGCCGAGTGGCGGGATATTCAGGTGCGCGAGGTCAAGGCGGAGTGAACGCGGGAACTGGGCGCAAGACGCGCGGTCACTGCAACATCGGCCGCACGTACTCGGTGGCCGACCGAACGTCCTCCACCCGGCGGTCGCCCGATTCGCGCTCGATCACGAGGTTGCATCGCAGGCCGGCGTCGCGATAGACGTAGAGGAAGTCCGGCCAGCGCACGGCCCCGTCGCCGAGCGGCGTCTCGGTGCCCCACGTGCCGGGCGTTTCGGTGGGGCGTGCGTCCTTGAGGTGAACCTGGGCGACGTGGGGCGAGAGCCGTGTGAAGGCGGCGATCGGATCGCCCATGCCGTAGAGGATCATGTTCGCGGGGTCGAAGTTCACGCCGACGGGCACAGGCGGGACGCCCGTGCCACCGGTCGGGGCGTTGAGGTCTTCGAGAACGGAGAGCAGCGTGTCGGCGGTTTCCTGGCCGGTTTCGAGGGCGATGCGCACGCCGGTCGACCCGAAGACGTTTGCGAGCGTTCGGAGGCGGTCGAGCATCCGCTCCCGCTCCGGGTCGGCGGGGTCGTGCGGCAGGAAGCCGGCGTGGAACGTGACCAGATCAATCCCCAGACGCCGGGCGATGGCCGCGTTCGCCCTGGCCGCGGCCAGATTGTCGGGCCAGGTCTCGTCCGGGCGCACGCCTCCGGTGCTTCGGATGGTGTCGAGTGTCGAGTAGTCCTCGCCCTTCATGCCCATCATGCCGCTGACGACGGCGATGCCGGCGTCGCGGAGCGTGCGGCCGGTCTCGGCTTCGTCCCACTCGCCGCGGCGGATCGGGTCGAGGGCGAGTTGCACGGCGTCCAGCCCGCAGGCCCGCACCTTGGCGGCCAGGTCCGCGGGATCGGCGGGGCGCAGCGACCAGGAGCAGACGCCCAGGGGAGGCGGTGTCACACGGCGGTCTCCGACTGGTCGGGGCCGAGGGGGGTCTCCTCGACCTGGCTCGGCGTTGCGGTCACGCGATCCTTGAAGAAGAGGAAGAAGATGACCATCACGGCCGCCGCGAAGATGCAGGGAACGAGCCAAAGTTTGTCCCACGCGATGATGGCGGCGCCATCGGCGGCGGGAGATGAGTAGTGATCGACGAGCCTCCCGGCGACCTGTGCGCCGATGAACATGCCGAGGCCCTGGGTGACGAGAACGAGGAATCCCTGTGCTGAGCCGCGGACGTGGACGGGCGCCTTCTTGTCGGTGTAGATGAATCCGGTGACGAAAAAGAAGTCGTAGCAGATGCCGTGGAGGATGATGCCGATCAGCACCATGGGCATGAGGTGATTGCCGGTTGCGCTGTCCCATGCTCCGGCGAAGAGGCCGTAGCGAGCGACCCACGCGCCCATGCCGATCAGGAGCATCCACTTGACGCCGAGGCGGGCAAAGCAGAGCGGCATGACGAGCATGAAGAAGATCTCGGAGATCTGCCCCGCGGACATGGTGAAGGCGATGCGCTCGAAGCCGACCGCTCCGGCGAACTGCCCGGCGAAGGCGTAGTACGCCGCGAGCGGGATGCAGATGAGGAACGAGCAGATGATGAAGACCGCGAACGAGCGGTCCTTCATCAGGACGAGGGCGTCCGCGCCGACGGCGTCTCTTGCCGAGAAGGCCTTTCCTTTCGCCGGCGGCGGCGTGTGGGGGAGGAAGAAGGAGTACGCCCCGAGCATCAGCCCCGACGCGCCGGCCACATAAAACATCCCCGCCGAAGTGTCCAGGGACAGGAAGGAAACGACCCAGTTCGCCACGATCCAACCGATGGTGCCGAAGACGCGGACCAGGGGGAACTGCTTCTCCCCGTTCGTGAGGTTGTGGAACGCGAGCGTGTTCGTCAGTCCGAGCGTCGGCATGTAGAGAAGCATGTGGACAAGCACGGCGATGATGAACAGTTGCGGTGAAACAGCCGCGGCGGTCGGCGCGGCCAGCAGGGCCAATCCACCGAGCAAGTGCATCGCGCCGAGGACGCGCTCCGTCGGGAAGAAGCGATCGGCGACCATGCCGAGGAAAAACGGCGACACGATCGCGGCGATCGGGCCGACGGAGTACGCCCAGCCGATCATCGAGCCGGACATGCCGCTCGCGTTCATGAACGGGCCCATCGTGACGTACCACGCTCCCCAGACGAAGAACTGGAGGAACATCATGGCGCCGAGTTGAACGGCGACGGCCGTGCCTGAACGGGACGACGGGGCTGCGGTCACGGTGCCTCCAGTGGGCCGCATCGGCGGCGGGCCCGGGGCCGACAGGCTACACCAACGGATCGTCGGGCGAAAGGGCGGTCGGGAAGCAGGGGCGGTCGGTTCCGCACTGAGCCTCTGGAGCGGGGGAGGAAGCCGGCGGAGCAAGCGTGCCCGGCGCCGGTTCGCCGGCGTACCCGGTCCTGCCGTCGCCGGCCGTATACTCCATGAACCTCCGCGGGAGTCGAGTGATGGTCGCGCTGACCCGGCAGGAACAACAGGTTGTCGAACTCTTCAGGCGTCTCGATCCGGGCCGGCGGAGGATTGTGCTTCTTGAGTTGGTCCAGGCGAACGCGGAGGCCTGGAAACGGTACCAGGAGCAGGGTGAGGCCCGCCTGCGCGCCCTTGCCCGGGATCGCGGCCTGGATTGGGACGCCATGGACGAGCAGGCGCGGCAGGACTTCGTCGAGGACGTGATGGACGGCGAAGCGGCTTGATCCCGCGGGTCGTCTTCGACACCAACGTGCTGGTCTCCGCGATCGGTTGGGGCGGCACACCCGGACGATGCCTGGATGCGGCTCTCAAAGGCAGGATGCGTGGTCTGTCCTGCGTCGAGATCATGCACGAACTTGGCGGTAAACTCGCCGTCAAACTAGGTTTCACGGACGACCAGGTCGAGGTTGCCATCGGGTCACTGGCGTCCTTTTTCGAGTTCGTTGCGATCTCGGGCGAGATGCGGGGCACGCAGGCCGATCCGGGTGACGACAAGGTGATCGAGTGCGCTGTCATTGGGCGTGCATCGCACATCGTCACGGGAGACCGCAAGCACCTCCTGCCGCTTGAGCGATTCGGGGGCGTCGAGATTGTCTCTCCGGCCGCGCTGATCGCGATCATTCAGCGGGATCGCGCGTAGTCGTGCCCCGTCGGGCGGCTTCGCTGACCGTCGCGCTCCATCTCTTCTCACTCGCCTCAGAACCCGTCCGCCGCGCGGTAGGCATCGATGACGGCCTGCTCGCCCTCGGTTCCGGGGCGGCTGTTGCCGTGCTCCATGCCGACGACGCCCTCGAAGCCCTTGCGGTGGATGTGGCGGAAGACGTTGCGGTAGTTGATCTCGCCGGTGCCCGGTTCGGCGCGGCCGGGGTTGTCGCCGACCTGGAAGTAGGCGATCTCGCTCCAAGCGAGGTCGATGTTGGGGATGAGGTTGCCCTCGGTGATCTGCTGGTGGTAGATGTCGAAGAGGATCTTGCACGCGGGCGAGTTGACCGCGCGGCAGACCTCGAACGCCTGCGGGATCTTGGAGAGGTACATGTTGGGGTGGTCGCGCCAGGGGTTGAGGGGTTCGAGGACCATGACCAGGCCGTGCGGCTCGAAGATCTCGCAGGCGAGGCGGAGCTGGTCGATGACGTTGGCGGTCTGGTAGCCCATTTCGAGGCGGGCTTCGAGCGTGCCGGGAACGACGGTCATCCACTTGGCGCCGCAGCGCTTCGCCACGTCCACGGCCTGGCGGCACTCGGCGAGGAACTGCTCGCGGTCGTCCTTGTTGGCGCGGACGAACGACGGTCGCCACGCGGTCGAGGGGCTGGCAACGAAGACGCCCATGGTCATGCCCAGTTCACGCAGGAGCGTGCCGATCTGCTCCTGCTCCTCGGTGGACCGGCCCATCATGCCGTTGTCCTCGAAGGCGGTGAAGCCCTGGTCGGCCATGAAGCGGAGTTCGTCGAGGATGCCGCCGGGGGCGTGGTGGCGGAACATGCCCTGGTGCGGGGCGTACTTCAGTTTGAACGGGGCGCGTCGGCCCGTCGGTGCGGTGGTCGTGGTCATCGTGCTTCCCGTGGCGGCGGACGCGATGGCCGCGCCGGCCGCGACCGTCGATGCGAGAAACTCCCGGCGTTCCATGCTGATGCTCCGTGGTTCGGTGGGCGTGCCGCGCCGTCGCGGCGGTGCTTCAGACGAGCGGCGTGCGCCCGGGGATGGCGACCTCCGGGGTGGGGAGCGGCCCGAACTCGTAGCTCGGCGGCGTCAGGTCCAGTTTGCTGTTCATGGCCTGCTCCCACGTCACCTCCTGCCCGGTGTAGGCGGCCATGCGGCCCATGATCGCCGTGAGCGTGGACTCGGCGACGGTCCTTGCCTCGTTCCGCCCCGCGCCGTTCACGATCGACGCGATGAGGTCGACGTGCTCCTGCACGTACGGGCCGGGGTTCTCGCCGCGGAACCGCCAGGCGTTCGCGCCCTCGATCACGGCGAAGCCCGGGCGGGTCACGGCCTTGCCCTCGGTGCCGAAGATGCGTTCCTCGACGCGCGGGGGCGTGCCGTCGATCTGCCGGCACATGCTGAGCACCGTCGCACCGGACGGGTACTCGTACTCGACGGCGAAGTGGTCGTAGATGTGGCCGTACTTCGGGTCGGTGCGGGCCTGGCGTCCGCCGAGTGCGGTGCAGCGGGCGGGCGTCTCGCCGATGGCCCAGTTGACCACGTCGAGGTTGTGGACGTGCTGCTCGACGATGTGGTCGCCCGAGAGCCAGGTGAAGTACAGCCAGTTGCGCAGCTGCCACTCCATGTCGGTCCACTCGGGCTTGCGGTCGTGGACCCAAAGGCCGCCCTGGTTCCAGTAGCATGACGCGTGGACGATGCGTCCGAGCGCGCCGGCGTTGATGCGCTCCATCGCCTGGAGGTAGCATGCTTCGTGCCGGCGCTGCGTGCCCGCGACGATGCTCAGGCCCTTGCGCTGCGCGAGCATCGCGGAGGCGAGGACGGATCGGACGCCGGGGGGGTCGACGGCGACGGGCTTCTCCATAAAGACGTGCTTGCCGGCGACGACGGCCGCGGCGAGGTGCGCCGGGCGGAAGTGGGGGGGCGTAGCGAGGATCACGCAATCGACGCCCCCGTCGCGGATGAGTCGCTCGTAGGCGTCGAAACCCGTGAAGCAGCGGTCGTCGGAGACTTGGACGCGATCGCCGAGTCTGGCGAGTTCGCTGCGGCAGGACTCGACGCGGTCGGGCATGACGTCGGCGATGGCGACGATGGTGGTGTTCGGGGCGGCCTCGATGGCGTTGAAGGCCGCGCCGGTGCCGCGCCCGCCGCACCCGATGACGCCGATGCGGATCGTGTCCGATCCGTGTGCGAAGAAGCCGCGTCCGGCGGCGAGCGGCGCCATCGCGGCCGCCGCCGTTACCGCCGCCGACGCCTTGACGAAGTCCCGCCTTGTGTACGCGCTCATGATTCGCTCCCTGCTCAGTGGGGCGGGGCCGCTGAGGCCCCGTCGTCATCCACCAGTAAACACGCGATCCATCCTCGACGCAATATCCCGCAGCCGGGCGGCGTCGCCGCCGGCGACCTCGGCCGCCGCCCAGCCCTGATACCCGATGTCGTCCAGGGCCGCCATGACGGCGGGCCAGTCGCAATCGCCGTCGCCGATCTCGACGGCGAACCCCTTCCAGAGGCCCTCCTCGTCGCGTTTCCGGCGGCTGAACTCCTTGACGTCCAGGCGCGTGATGCGCTTCCCGAGCGTGCGTATCCACTGCTCGGGCCATCCGAAGTTCACGACGTTGCCGACGTCGAAGTGCCAGCCGACCATCGGCGATTCGAACTCGTCGGTGTACCGGGCGGCCTCGATCGGGCTGAGCAGGAAGTGGTTCCAGACGTTCTCGAACGCGATCGTGATTCCGAGATCCGACGCGAGCGGAAGGACGCGCCGGATCTCCGCCTGCGAACGCTCGTAGGCATCGGCGTAGGGGATGCGCTTGTTGACGACGGCGGGCACGAGCAGCACCGACGTGCCGCCATAGGCCTTGCAGTCACGGATCGCCTGTTCGAGCGCGGCTCGGCCCTGGGCGCGCACGTCGGGGTCGGGGTCGCCGAGCGTCTGCCGCCAGTGGACCGAATCGACGACGCCGGGCACTTCCAGCCCTGTCTGCTCGCTCGCCCGGCGGACTTCGTCCGCGGGCGGGCCGCCGGGCGCGTCCATCTCGACGCCCTCGAAGCCGCACTCGCGGGCGATGCTGAACTTTTCGGTGACGGTCGAGCCTTCGGCGATCATGCCGTACTTGAGGGCCTTGCGGAGTCTTGACCGGGGCAGGCGTTGCGCTGCGCGCGCGCCCGCGGGCGCCGCGGCCAGCGCGGCCGCGGCGACGGCCGAGGCCATCACGAACTCGCGCCGGGATACGCCGTTGCTCTCGGTCACGCGGCACACTCCTCTCATTCAGACGAGTTTGGTCTGTCCCGGCACGGCGACGGGTGGGGTGGGCAGGTCGCCCCATTCGAGCGGTGTGGGCATGAGCGACTCCTGCGAGTTGAGCGCCTGCTCCCACGACACGGTCTGCCCGGTGTACGCGGCCATGCGGGCCATGATCGCCATGAGCGTGCTGTTCGCCCCGCGTGCGCAGTCGTTGATGGGCGTGCCGGCGCGGATCGAGGCGAAGAGTTCGTCGTGCTCGACCTGGTACATGTCCTTGATCGGCCCGCGGAAGCGCCACCGCTCCGCGCCGTCGAGGCCCTTGACGGCGTAGGTCGGCGCCCATCCGTTGACGATGGCGGAGCCTTCGGTGCCGTAAACGTAGTCGGTGTTGTCGCCGGGGCAGTGGTCGATCTGCCGGCAGGTGTGGAAGGCCCTGCGTCCGTCCTCGTACTCGTAGACGGCGGCGAAGTGGTCGAAGACGTTGCCGTGCTCGGGGCCCGACCTGGCGGCGCGTCCGCCGAGGCACGTGACGCGGGCGGGCGGCAGGTCGCCCATGGCCCAGGCGGTTCGATCGACGGAGTGGACCGCCTGCTCGACGATGTGATCGCCGGAGATCCAGGTGAAGTGCCACCAGTTGCGCATCTGGAACTCGAGGTCGCTCCACCCCTCCTGCCGCGGGCGGCGCGGGAGCGTGCCGGTGTGGTACGTGGTGTGAACGGTGGTGACGCGCCCGAGCGCGCCGCCGTTGACCTGTTCGAAGCAGGCCCTCATGCCCGCGTTGTAGCGCCAGCAGAAGCCGACGAGCAGGCCGAGGTTCTGTCGCCTGGCCGCCTCGGCCGACGCCAGCACCGACCGCAGGCCCGGCCCGTCCACGGCGACGGGCTTCTCCGCGAAGGCGTGCTTGCCGCGCTCGACGGCGTAGGCGATCTCCAGCGGCCGGAAGCACGGGTAGGACGTCAGCAGCACAGCGTCCACGCCGCTGTCGATCACCCGCTTGTAGGCGTCGAATCCGAGGAAGCGACGTTCCTCGGCCACCTCGATGCGATCGCGCCAGCGGGCGCTGCCCTCGCTCTCCTCTTCGTCCAGCGCGGCCATCGCGGTGCGCAGGTTCGCGTGGCAGGTCTCGAGCCGGTCCCTGAAGACATCGCCCATCGACCAGAGCACGACGCCGGGGTCGGCCCTGAGCGCCTGGACTGCCGCGCCGGTGCCGCGGCCGCCGCAGCCGATCAGGCCGACCTTGATCCGGTCGGAGCCGCCGGCGTGGGCGAGGATCGGTGTGGCGAGCGTTCCGACGGCGACCGCCGCGGCGGAGGCTTTGACGAACTCACGCCGCGATACGTTCAGGGTGTTCTCCGGCTTCACTTCTCGCTCCTCTCGACGGGCGCCGCCGCGCGTGCGGGCTTCGGCTTGGGATCGCAGATCACTCGGACGCCGACCCAGGGGCAGTCCGCGAGCCACCAGACGCTCTTTGGTATTTGCGGATCGCTGGCGTTCCAGGCCGGGCTTGGCTCTTCGCGCCGATCGCACCGGATCATGTCCGGCTCGTCGCGGTAGGAGCCGCCGCGGGCGACGCCCTTGCCGTCGTTGGTCGCGCACCATTCCGCGACGTTGCCGAGCAGGTCGTGGAGGCCGAGGGCGTCCTCGGCCTTGGTGGCAATGGCGCGGGTCTGGTAGCCCGAGTTTCCGTCGTGCCACGCGAGATGATCGAGAGGATGCCGGGTCAACGCCTGCGTTGCGCCGAGTTCGCAGAGTCGCTCCCATTCGCGCTCGGTCGGCAGCCGGTAGTGCAGGCCGGACTTCGTGCTGAGCCACTCGCAAAAGGCCTGCGCGTTCTTGAAGGACATGGACATCGCCGGGAAGCCGGCGTGGCCGAAGCCCCGGTCCATGGTGACATAGGGCTTGGTCGGGCGCGCGACGCCGTCGGCGGGCGCTTCCGGGTTCGGGCGGTCGAGGGCGTAGGTGAAGATGTCGTACACATCCCACGGCATTTCGGTGCGGCTGACCCAGAATCCCTCGCCCTCGCGCTCGCCGGGCACCCAGACGAGCTCGAACGAGACGGTTGTGCCCTCGATACCCTGCTTGAACGGCTTGCCGGGCGTCGGAGGATCCGCGGCGATGCCGGCCGACGCGACGAAGCAGCCCAGCAGGATGGCCGCCGGGCGTTTCCCGATACGAATCATGCGACCCTCTCGATTCTTCGCGATGCTGTGCGTCCTTCCCCCGTTCCTGCACGCGGGATGTGCGACCGATCCGCCAACCCCGACGCCTGAGTCGGCGGCGGCGGCCTCGGAGGTCCTGACTCGGTACGAGTTCGCGCAGGTCCACATGGGGGTCGAGTGCAGGATAACGCTCTACGCCCCCCGAAGGGAGCAAGCGGTCGAAGTGGCGGGCAGAGCCTTTGCCCGGATCGCCGACCTTGACGCTGTCCTCAGCGACTGGCGAGTGGAGAGCGAGTTGAACCGCCTCAACGATGCGGCGGGTGGGTCTGCGTTGCCTGTCAGCGAGGACTTGTACCGGGTTCTGGACCTCGCGTGGCACGCCGCTGAGGCCACGGGCGGCGCCTTTGACCCGACCGTAGGCCCGGTCGTCCGGCTGTGGAGACAGGCGAGGCGCGACGGTCGGCTCCCGACTCCCGACGCGCTTGCGCCGGCCCGGGAGGCGGTGGGATGGCGAGGGATCGAGCTTGTGCCGGAGTCACGTTCCGCACGGTTGTCCCGTGCCGGCATGAGGCTCGACCTCGGCGGCATCGGCAAGGGCTACATCGCCGACCGGGTGGGCGATATGCTCCGGAGCGAGCGCGTCAGCCGCTTCCTGATCGACCTCGGCGGGGACCTGCTGGCGGGCGATCCGCCGCCGGGCCGAACGGGGTGGACCATCCAGGTGCAGACCGGGCTGGGCCGATCCAGTGCTCTTGAAGCGGCCAACGCGGGGGTGGCGACTTCCGGCGATACCGCCCAGTACGTCGAGATCGACGGCGTCCGGTACTCGCACATCGTGGATCCGCGGACCGGGCTGGGCCTGACCGACCGGATCGCGGCCACGGTCATCGCGCCGGACGCGACGACTGCCGATGCGCTCGCCTCTGCTGTGTGCGTCCTTGGGGAGGCTGAGGGCTTGGCGTTGGCCGAGCGTTTTCCGGGGGTTCGGGTGCTGATCGAGACGGCCCGGTGATGCGTGGGCGACTTGGCGGTACGCTGTTCTGTCGGCGGCCCGGCGGGGCGCGGAACGGAGGCCGAACATGAGCGGCGGCATCGATCGACGCGGGTTTCTCGGAGTTACGGCGGGGCTGGCGGCTGGGGCCGCTTTGATGCCGGCCTCGTCGTGGGCGAGAGTCCGGGGCGCGAACGAGCGCATCCGGCTGGGTGTCATCGGGTGCGGCGGCCAGGGCCGGTGGCACATCGGGGATTACCGCCGTCGCGCCGATGCCGACAACGTCGTCGTCACGCGCGTCTGCGACGTCTACCGCAGGCGGCTTGACCAGGCGGTGGGCATGATCGGCGGCACGGAGTCGGCCGGCACGCTCGACTACCGGGAGGTGCTGGACTCGCCGGAGGTCGACGCCGTCGTCATCGCCACGCCGGACCACTGGCACACGAAGATCGCGATCGATGCGATGGATGCGGGGAAGGACGTGTTCTGCGAGAAGCCGCTCTCGCTCACGATCGAGCAGGCGATCGAGTGCCGCGACGCGGTGAAGCGGACCGGGCGTGTCTTCGCCGTGGGGCCGCAGCGGGCGAGCGACGACCTGACGTGGAAGGCCCGCGATGCCGTGTCGGGCGGGCGGATCGGCCGGGTCGTCTGGAGCCAGGGCGCGGTCTGCCGGAACTCGCGCGACTTCCAGTTCAACTGGGGGATCGACCGCGACGCGGGTCCGGACGCGACAGGGGCGGGCTACGTGTGGTGGGACCGCTGGCTCGGGTGGGAGCACGGTCTGGCCGAGAAAATCCCGTGGAACCCGGACCACTTTTTCCGGTTCCGCAAGTACTTCGCGTACAACGGGGGCGTGGCGACGGACCTGATGTACCACGTGCTCGCGCCGCTGCTGCTGGCGATCAGCGGGCCGGACGGAGAGTACCCGAGGCGCGTCGTCGCCGCGGGCGGGCTGTACATCCAGAAGGACGAGCGGGACATCCCGGACACGTCGATGCTCATGGTGGACTATCCGAGTGAGCACACGATCGTGCTGGTGAGCGTGATGACGAATGACGACACGCCCCCGCTTGTGATCCGCGGGCAGCACGGCTCGATGGAGTTCGGCGAGGGGCTGATCGTGCGCGAGCAGCGGCCGTGGTTCCCCGAGTTCCGCGCCGCCAACAAGGAGTTCCTGCCGGACTGGGGCATGGTGCAGGACTCGAGGGGTCGGTTCGTGCCCGACCCGCCGGGCGGCCAGATGTCGTACACGATCGCCCGCGAGCCGCGGCGCGACACGAACGGCAACTTTCTGGACGCGATCCGGGGCGAGGCCCCGCCGAACTGCAACGCCGAACTCGGGTGCTCGACGATGGTCGCCATCAAGATGGGCGTCGAGGCGTACCGGCAGAACAAGGTCTTCACGTGGGACGCCGAGGGTGAGCGGGCTGTCCCATCCTGACGCACACCGCGAGGCTCCACATGCGCACGCTCGTCACATTGGGTTCGCTGGTCCTGGTCGCGTCCGCCGCATCCGCGACGGTCGATCCGCCGCCCGGGTTCAGGTCGCTCTTCAACGGGCGGGATCTTTCCGGCTGGCAGGGGCTTGCGGGCGATCCGCCCGCGGTCGCCGCGATGGGCGACGACGAGCGTGCGAGGGCGCAGGCCGCGGCGGACGAGGCGGCACGCGAACGCTGGACAGTCCGCGATGGTGTGCTTCACTTTGATAAGGGCTGGACGAGCCTGCGGACGGTTGAGGAGTTCGGCGACTTCGAGTTGCGGCTGGAGTGGCGCATCGAGCCGGGGGGCGACAGCGGCGTCTACATCCGGGGCTGCCCGCAGGTGCAGATCTGGGACAACCCGATCGGATCGGGCGGGCTGTACAACAACCAGGTCGGCCCTTCGCGTCCGATCACGGTCGCCGATCGTCCTCCCGGCGAGTGGAACGAGTTCCGGATCATCGTGCTTGGCGGCCGGGTGACGGTCTTTCTCAACGGCTCGCTCGTCGTGAACGACACCGTGCTGGAGAACTACTGGGACCGGACGAAGCCGCTGCCCGCGCGCGGGCCGATCGAGCTCCAGGCCCACGACACGCCGCTGTGGTTCCGCAATGTCTGGGTCCGTGAACTGGACACGACGCCCGATGAGCCGGGGCGCATGGACTGGTGGCGCGAGGCCCGCTTCGGCATGTTCATCCACTGGGGGCTGTACGCGATCCCGGCGGGCGTGTGGGAGGGGCGCGAGGTGCCGGGCATCGGCGAGTGGATCATGCACTATGCGCAGATCAGCCCGGAGGATTACGAGCCTCTGGCGGCGCGGTTCAACCCGGTGCAGTTCGACGCCCGCGAGTGGGCGCGGCTTGCGCGTGAGGCGGGGATGCGGTACCTGGTGATCACGAGCAAGCACCACGACGGGTTCTGCCTGTTCGACTCGGCGTACACCGAGTACGACATCATGGACGCGACGCCGTTCCGGCGGGACATCATGCGTGAACTGGCCGACGCCTGCCGGGCCGAGGGCGTCCGCATCGGCTGGTACCACTCGATCATGGACTGGCATCATCCTGACGCGGGCGGGGACCGGTTCCCGGCCTACGCCGAGGTGCTCCGCAAGCAGGTGGTGGAACTGCTGGCGAACTACGGCCCCATCGACGTGATGTGGTTCGACGGCGAGTGGATCCCGGAGTGGACCGTCGAGCACGGCGTGGAACTCGAACGCCTCTGCCGGGCCGTCAGCCCCGGGGTGATCGTGAACAACCGCGTCGGCAAGCGTGGGGCGGGCATGGGCGACATGAGCCGCACGGTCGGCGATTTCGCGACTCCGGAGCAGACCGTGCCCGCGACCGGGCTGCCGGGCCTGGACTGGGAATCGTGCATCACGATGAACGACACGTGGGGCTTCAAGGCCAACGACCACAACTGGAAGTCCGCGGACGACCTCATCCGCATGGTCGTGGACGTCGCCAGCAAGGGCGGCAACCTGCTGCTGAACGTCGGGCCGACCGCGGAGGGACTGATCCCGCAGCCGAGCGTGGAGAGGCTGCTGGCGATCGGCGAGTGGCTCGGTCGAAACGGTGAGGCGGTCTACGGCACGAGGGCCGGCCCGTTCCGGCGTCTGCCGTGGGGGCGTTGCACGCGCCGGGGCGAGACGCTGTACCTGCATGTCTTCGACTGGCCGGAGGACGGACGGCTGGTCGTCCCGGGCCTGCGCAACCGCGTCGGGAGGGCGTGGCTGCTCGCCGATCCGCAGGGCCGGGCGCTTACGGTCGAGCGTGACGGCGAGGGGGTGGTGGTGCATGTGCCATCCGGGCCGTCGTCGCAGCCCGTCACCGTGATCGCGTTGACGGTCGAGGGTGAGCCGGATGTGGCGACGGTGCCGATCCGGCAGGGTGCGGAAGGCGTACTGACGCTTCACGCCCGCGACGGCACGATCGACGGCGTGCATGCGCAGTACGAGGTGGGGCACGGCAAGGACAACATCGGGTTCTGGACCGACCCGGCCGATTCGGTCTGGTGGGAGGCCGAGGTGCCGGGCGGTCGCTACACGGTGGAGGTCGAGTACGCGTGCGACGCCGGTTCGGGTGGGGCGTTCGTGGTGGAAGTGGGGGACCGGCGGGCTGACGGGAGGGCGGTTCCGACGGGTTCGTGGACGACCTTCGCCACGCTCGATCTCGGACCGATCGCGGTGGGGGGTGAGGGGATACGGCACATCCGCGTCCGGCCGGTGCGGATCGACGGGCTGGCGCTGATGAACCTTCAAGCCGTGCGGCTGCGGCCGACCGATGAGTGACGCACGCCCGACCCCCGACTTGACGGGGCGGGGAGGGGGGGATATCTTCCCGCCATCATCATGACCGAGCGGCACATTGACAGCACGACATTCGCCGGGTCCGAGGGGCCGGCGGTCGGCGTTGCCGCCTCGAAACTGCTGAAAGTCAAAGAGGGCCTGCCGGTGATCCGGCCTCGCTCGTGACTTCAGCGGAGCACCCGCTCTGACACTGAACGAACACGGGCCTGGCGGGATCACCCGACAGGCCCGCGGTGTTTTTGCACCTCGACCCGCGCAGAGAACCCCGACACGAACAAAAGGAGCCTGAACATGACACCCCCGACCGCGACCGCCACGACCGCCGCCGCCGAATGCCCCGAGTGCGCCGCCGAGGTGCGCCCGGCCCGCAACCCGCTCCGGGGCGAGGTGCTCCGGTGCCCGGACTGCTCGGCGGAACTCGAGGTCACGAGCGTCAGCCCGCTGCGGCTGGAACTCGCGCCGACCGTCGAGGAGGACTGGGGCGAGTGAGCCGTCGGCCGCTCGAAGCGGAGCGGACGAGGCTCTCAACGGAGAACGATCATGCGAATCGGACTGCTTCACTCGCGCGTGCGCGTCGAGGAACGGCTGCTGATCGAGGAGTTCCAGCGGCGGGCCGTCGATCTGGAACTGCTCGACGTTCGCTCCCTGGTCTGGGACCTGGAGGACGCCGACTCGTGGACACGGTTCGACGTCGTGGTCGATCGGTGCATCAGCCAGACGCAGGCCGCGGCCGCCGTGCGGATCGTCGAGTCGTACGGCGTGCCGTGCGTGAACCCGGCCCGCGTGATCGACGTGTGCGGCGACAAACTGGCAACGACGCTCGCGCTGGCTCGGGCGGGCGTGCCTTCGCCTCGCACGATGGTCGCCGTGGACTGTGAATCGGCGTTGCGGGCGGTCGATGCGATCGGCTACCCGGCCGTGCTGAAGCCGACGGTCGGTTCGTGGGGCCGGCTGCTGGCGCGCGTGAGCGACCGCGACGCGGCGGAGGCCGTGATCGAGCACAAGGCGACGCTGGGCGGACCGCAGCACGGCGTGTTCTACGTGCAGGAGTACGTCCGCAAGCCGCAGCGCGACCTGCGTGTCTTCGTTGTCGGCGACCGGGCGATCTGCGGCATCGTGCGGCACAGCGCCCACTGGATCACCAACACCGCGCGCGGAGGCCGGGCCGAGGCGCTGCGCATGACGGACGAGGTCGAGGACGTCTGCGTGCGCGCGGCGCGGGCCGTCGGCGGAGGCGTGCTCGCGATCGACCTGCTGGAGTGTCCGGATCGGGGCCTGCTGGTGAGCGAGGTCAACCACACGATGGAGTTTCGCAACAGCATCGAGCCGACAGGAGTGGACATCCCGGGGCGGATGATCGACTTTGTCCTGGAGGCCGCGGCGGGACGAACCGCGGCCGGAACCGTGGCGGGAGGGGTCGCGTGAGCGGCACGCGGATCCGGGCGTCGATCGTCGGCGGGTCCGGGTACGGGGGCGGGGAGGTGCTGCGCCTGCTGCTGGATCACCCCGGCGTCGAGGTTGAGCAGGTGACGTCTCGGACGAAGACGGGTGTGTTCGTGCATAGCGTGCACCCGAATCTCCGGGGCCGAACGTCGCTCCAGTTCGTGCCTCCCGACGCGCTCGGGGCGTGCGACGTGCTGTTCCTGTGCCTGCCGCACGGCGAGTCGGCGGGGGCGATCGAGCGGTACACGGCCCTCGCGCCGCGCATCGTGGACCTCTCGGCCGATTTCAGGCTGCGCGACGCCGGCGCCTACGAGCGGTGGTACGGCGAGCCGCACCCTGCGCCGGCGTGGCTGGACCGGTTCGTGTACGGCCTGCCGGAACTGCACCGGGAGCGCATCCGCGGCGCGCGGCTGGTGAGCGGGGTCGGGTGCAACGCGACGGCGATGAACCTCGCGCTGCTGCCGCTGGCGGCCAAGGGGCTGATCCGTTCGGCGGTGTGCGACGTGAAGGTCGGCTCGTCGGAGGCTGGGAACGCGGTCAGCCCGGCGAGCCACCACCCCGAGCGGGCGGGGGCGGTGCGGTCGTACGCGGCGACCGGGCACCGGCACCAGGCCGAGGTTCGGCAGGAACTCGGCGACTTCGACCTTCACGTCTCGATGACCGCTGTCGAGATGGTGCGCGGCGTGCTCTGCACGGCGCACGTCTTTCCGACGCGCCCGCTGGACGAGCGCGAGGTGTGGTCGCTGTACCGCGGGCGGTACTCGGCGGAGCCGTTCGTGCGGCTGGTGAAGGACCGGGCGAGCATCTACCGGCTGCCGGAGCCGCGCATCCTCGCGGGCACGAACTACGCCGACGTCGGGTTCGAGCGCGACCCGCACTCGGATCGCATCGTGGTCGTGTGCGCGATCGACAACCTGATGAAGGGCGCGGCGGGATCGGCCGTGCAGTGCATGAACCTCATGTGCGGGTTCGAGGAGACGGCGGGACTCACCTTCGCGGGGCTTCACCCGGCATGACGGAGACACGCGCATGATCGTCGTCAAGATCGGCGGCACCGCGGGCGTTGATCTGGAGGCCGTGTGCGACGACGCCGCGAGGCTCGTGCGCGACGGGCGGCGGCTGGTCATCGTGCACGGCGGATCGGACGCGACCAACACGCTCGCCGAGCGGCTCGGCTGCCCGCCGCGGTTCATCACGTCGCCGTCGGGGCACACGAGCCGGCGCACCGACCGCGAGACGCTCGGCATCTTCCAGATGGCGTGCCGCGGCGTGATGAACCAGCGGATCGTCGAGGGCCTGCAGGCCCGGGCCGTCAACGCCGTCGGCCTCTCGGGCATGGACGGCAGGCTGTGGGAGGGGACGCGCAAGACCTCGGTGCGGTCGGTTGAGGACGGGCGCGTTGTCATCGTCCGCGACGACTACACCGGGACGGTCGAACGGGTCAACGTCGATTTGCTGCGCACGCTGATCGCCGCGGGCTTTACGCCGGTCGTGTCGCCGCCCGCGATCAGCACGGAGCACGAACCGATCAACGTGGATGCGGACCGCGCTGCGGCGCAGACGGCGGCAGCGCTCGGCGCGGAGGAACTGCTGCTGCTCTCGAACGTGCCCGGTCTGCTCCGTCGCTTCCCGGACGAGGCGTCGCTCGTGCCCCGGGTGGCTCGTGGCGCCATCAACGACGCGGTCGGGTGGGCGCAGGGACGCATGAAGAAGAAGGTCCTCGGCGCGGGCGAAGCGCTGGGCGGCGGGGTCGGGCGCGTCGTGATCGGCGACGCGCGGGCGCACGACCCGATCAGCCGCGCGCTGGCCGGCGCGGGAACGGTGTTCCAATGAACGACCACGAGGCGATCGACCTGCTGCGGGCGATGGTGCGCACGCCGAGCGTGTCGGGCGATGAGGCCGCCCTGGCCGCGCTCCTGGTTGGCGCGATGCGTCGGGCCGGGCTGAACGCGGCCGTGGACGACGCCGGAAACGCGGTCGGCGCGACGTCCGGCGACCCGCTGCGATCGGAGCCTGACAAGGCGGACATCGTGCTGCTGGGGCACATGGACACGGTGCCCGGCGTCGTCCTGGTGCGCGAGGAGGACGGCCGGCTCTTCGGGCGCGGGGCCGTGGACGCCAAGGGTCCGCTGGCGGCGTTCGTGGCAGCGGCGGCGCGGGCGGAGATGCCCGAGGGCGTTCGGCTCGTCGTGATCGGGGCGGTCGAGGAAGAGACGCCGACCTCGCGCGGGGCGCGGGCGGCGCGTGACCGTTACGCGCCGGCGGCCTGCATCATCGGCGAGCCGAGCGGGGGGGATGGCGTGACGATCGGCTACAAGGGCCGGCTCGTTGTTCGCTATGCGCTGGAGCGATCGTCGGCGCACACGGCGGGTCCCGCGCCGAGCGCGGCGGACGAGGCCTTCGGGTGGTGGCAGGCCGTGCTGGAGGGCTGCCGTGCGCTCTGTCCGGCCGATGCGTCGCCGTTCGAGTCGTTGCAGGCGAACATCCGGTCGCTCGCGACGAACCACAACGGACTCGCGGACAGGGTCGAGATCGTGGCGGGGTTCCGCCTCCCCCCCGGCGTGGAGCCGGGGAGCGTGGAGGGGATTTGCACGCGCTGCGCCCGCGAGGGGATCGTCGAGTTCGTGGGCCGCGAGCGGGCGGTGGTCGCCGACCGCGGCTCTTCGGTCGTTCGCGCGCTGAGCGCGGGGGTTCGTTCGCTCGGGCTGCGTCCGCGCCTGCTGCTGAAGACCGGCACCTCGGACATGAACGTCGTCGCCCCGGTTTGGCGGTGCCCGATCGCGGCGTACGGCCCGGGCGACAGCAGCCTCGACCATACACCCAATGAGCACATCGAGATCGACGCGATTGTGCGGTCGATCCGTGTCCTGTCGCACGCGCTCCCCGCGCTGGCGGGCGAGTTGTCCGGAGTCCCCGCATGAGCGTCCATACCAACGGCACGCCCGCAGCCGTGCCGCCGGCCCGCCGATCCTGGCACGTCATCGAGTCCACGCTCCGCGAGGGCGAGCAGTTCGCGAACGCCTTCTTCACGACGGGGCAGAAGATCCGGCTGGCGACGATGCTCGACGCGTTCGGCGCGGACTACCTGGAGCTCACCAGCCCCGCGGCCTCGCCTCGCAGCCGTGAGGACTGCGAGACGATCGCGTCGCTCGGCCTGCGAGCGAAGGTGCTCACCCACACGCGGTGCCACCCCGACGACGTGCGCCTGGCGGTCTGGACCGGCGTGGCGGGCGTGGACGTGGTGATCGGCACGTCCTCGCACCTGCGTCGCTTCGGGCACGGCAAGAGCATCGATGAGATCGTCGCTCTCGCTCGCGACGTGATCCCCGTCGCGGTGGAGGCGGGCGTCGAGGTGCGGTTCAGCACCGAGGACAGTTTCCGCAGCGAACTGCCGGACCTTCTGCGGGTCTACGAGGCGGTGGCCGCCCTGGGCGTGCACCGCGTCGGCATCGCGGACACGGTCGGGATCGCCACGCCGCAGATGGTCGAGCGGGTGGTGCGGGCGGTTCGCGGCGTGGTCGGCCCCGGCGTCGGCGTCGAGTTCCACGGGCACAACGACACGGGCTGCGCGGTCGCGAACTCGTGGACGGCGGTGCGGGCCGGCGCGACGCACGTGGACACGACCGTGCTGGGCATCGGCGAGCGGAACGGCATCACGCCGCTGAGCGGTTTCATCGCTCGCATGTACTGCGACGATCCGGACGACGTGCGCGGTCGCTACCGACTGCCGCTCCTGCACGACCTGGACCACGCGGTGGCGAGGCTGGTCGGGATCGACGTGCCGTTCAACAGTTGCGTCACGGGGTTCTCGGCGTTCACGCACAAGGCGGGCATCCACGCCAAGGCGGTGCTCAACGACCCGAGCGCGTACGAGGCCCTGCGCCCGGAGGACTTCGGCCTGTCGCGGTATGTCCACGTCGCTCACCGCCTGACCGGCTGGAACGCCGTGCGGGCGCGGGCCGAGCAGATCGGCCTGTCGCTGACAGACGAGGAGGCCAGGACCATCACCGCCCGCATTAAGGCGGCCGCGGACGCCGGGAACGTCACCCTGGAGCATGTCGATGCGATGCTGCGCGAGCACGCGGCGCCGGTGGCAACGGTGGAGCCGCTGCCCGTGCCCGCGTGAGCCGCCGACCGCATCAGGCGCGTCAATCCCCGCCGATGGGACGCTCCCATGGCGCGGCCGGCTCGTCGTCGGCCTTGTCGGGGTTCGATTCCTGCGTTTCGGCAGGCTGTGCGACGTCGGAGAGCCTTCTGCGCAAACGGTCGCCCGCGAACTTCGGCAGGTCGTAGACCCAGCCGTCGAATCTCTCCGTAAGTTCCTCGGCTTCGACGCCCGCACGGGGCTCTTCGTCCGAGGCCTCGGGGGCTTCGGTTCGGTCCGCCCGGGCGGAGAGCACGGCCTGAATCGTGCCGTCGACTTCCCAGGAACGAACTTCGACGATCAGCCCATCGAAGGTCTCGAAGGTCGTGGTTACGGTCGTGGTCGGGTCGGGCGTCTGGTCGCGGGCGGCGCGCACGCCCTCCATGCGCAGGAACGACAGCCCGTCGGCGATCGCGTTCACCTGCGTCGCCGCGGCGGGTGTCATGCCCTCGGGCAGCCCCTGCGGCGTGAAGTCCGCGACCGCCGCGTCGGGCCTTGTGATGGTCACGCGTTCGCCGTCCGCGTGCGCGATCGTGACGGTCTTCACGCGAGCTCGTGGGATGCTCACGATGCTCGCGTCCACCCAGCGCATGGGGTCCGGGTACGCATCGACCCGGCCGCGCGCGAGCCAGGTCTGGTCTTCGTCGGCGCGCCGGACGTAGACCAGGCTCTGCCCGCCGGTCCCGGCGTCGGAGCCGATGATGACCGCCGCCACCGTCGCGCCCGTCCCGTCGCCGAGCGAGACGAGCCGTGACGGCCGGCCGTCTCCCGGCGGCTCCAGCCCGAGTCGGGCGTGGCGCGTCGGATCGGCGGTCTTTCGCTCGGCGATCTCAAGGCCCGCAACGCCCATGAGCAGCGCCTTGATGTCCTCGAACTTCGCCGGGTAGCCGTCCAGCGACTCGACGATCCAACGCCCGTCGCGGCGGCGGATGTCGACGGACCGGCCGCCCGACTCGATGCGCACGATCTCGACATCGTTGATCCGGTCCTCGAGTTGCGGGAAGAGCGGGTGGTCGGAGGCGGCGCGGTTCGGGGCCGGGCCGCCGCTGCGCAGCAGGTTCGAGGCGATCGCCGCGGCGACCACGGCCGCGGTGAGCACGGCGAGCGCGGTGAGCGACCGGGTGTTCATGGCGTCGCTCCTGGCCGCTCCGCGAGCGCGTTCCGATCCGCCCGGCGACGCGCCGCTCGCCACGCGCCGATCGCGATGGCGGCGGCCGCGACGAGGAGGGGCGCGGCGCCGATGTTGATGGCCTTGAGCCGAACGCCCAGCCGCTCCACGTCCTTGCGCATGTCGTAGCGGACCTGCCGCAACTGAGCGTTTGTCTGCACCAGTTCGTCCTCGAATCGTTTGATCTCCGCCCGCTGCTCGGGCGTCAGGATGAGTTCGCCGGCGTCGGGGCGAGCCCTCTGCAAGTCGGCGATGCGGCGTTCCGTTTCGCGTCGCCGTTGCTCGAGCCGTTCCGCCTCGGCGAGGTACTGCTGTTCCGCGGCGCGGCGGATTCTCTCGACCAGCGTGAACGGGCGCGAGTACGTGCCCCGCGCCCGAACGGCGATGAGATCGCTCGACCCGGCGAGATGGTCGATGGCGTTGAGCAGGAAGTCCCCGTTGTCCGAGAGTTTCTGGTAGCCGAGCACCATGTTGCCGAGGCGCACCTCGTCCACCCACATGCGATCGGACAGCATGTCAACGTCGGCGACGACGATGGCGTTGATCTCGCCCGTCGCGGGCTCGCCCGCGTCCGGGGCGGGGTCTTCCGGCCCGTCGCTCGCGATCTCGAACGCCGATCGCGCAGGCCCGGACACCCGGGCCGCGAGCGTGATCGGCTCGCCCCGCGGCACGAACTCCGCGATCAACTCGCGCGGCTGCGGGAAGAACGACACGCGCTGCACGTCGAGGAGCATCGACTGGTCGCTCGTGCGCACGAGCGGATGGACGGTCGTCGCGGCCCCGATCGCCGCCGACACCGAGCCGGCGGTCGCGAACTGGAGCAGGCTCGCCTGGCGCGTCACGGCGTCCTCGCGGTCGATGCCTTCGCCCGCCAGCCCGATGTACTGCACGTAGGGCACGACCTCGCGTCCGTCGGGCGAACGCCCGCGCAGGGCGTTTGACATGTCGGCAGCGACCTGGTCGCGCTCGACCAGAACGCCCCACGCCCGGAGGATCGTGTTCAGGTCCGACGCACGGTCGGCCTGCATGGCGGCCAACGGGTTCTGGTCCGCGCCGGGCGGCACGTCCGCCTCGCACAGCGGATCGACGAACACGGCCACGCCCCGGCCGCTGAGCGCGAACCGGTCGATCGCCCGGAGCGTCGGCTCCCCGACGCCCTTCGGGTGCACGATCAGGAGGACGTCCACGTCGTCTCCGATGGAGTCGGTGTCGGGTTCGAGCATCCGCACGTCGAAGAGGGTGCGCAACTCGCGCATGATCTGCCACGGCGGGCGTGTCGGCTGGCCGGGCAGGGCGAAACCGCCGTCGAGCGGCAACGACGACAGCACGGCGACGACCCTGCGTTTCTGATCGGAGAGGTTGTGCACGAGGCGTGAGACCTCGTACTCCAGGAACCGCTCGTCGCCGGGGTCGAAGAAGCGGATGACCTCGCGCCCGTCGGTCGAGTTCACGCCGAGCAGGCCGAAGTAGAACTCCTCTCGGTTCGGGCCGATGGGCGCGCCCGCCAGCCCCGCCTGCCGCGCGCGATCCTCGGCCTCGGAGAATGGCTCGGGATCGACGACTTCGAGTTCGATCTTTCCCCGCGAGAGCAGGGCGTACTCCTCGAGCAGCTCCCGCACCCGCTTGCCGTAGGCCTGCAGTGCGGGCCGCCCGTCGGCGAGCGAGTCCGAAAAGAAGAACGTGAGGCGGATCGGCTCGTCCAGCCCCGAGACGATGCGGCGTGTGCCCTGCGAGAGGGTGTACAGCCGGTTCTCGGTGAGGTCGAGGCGCACGCCGCGGAGCGTCGCGTCGGCGAGCAGGTTGATTCCGAAGAAGAGGACGACGAGCAGGCCGAGCGTGGCGGCCGCGGTCCATCGACGCGTCGGACCGGATGCTGTGGCAGTGGTCATCCGTTCACCCCGCCTTCTTCAACTCGACGACGACGGCGTTTGCCCCGAGCGCGACGCCGATGAGCGAGAGGAAGTAGAGGACGTCCCCGGGCGCGACGACGCCCTTGGCGATCGCCTCGAACCGGGTGAGGAAACTGAACTCGGCGATCGAGCGTGCCAGCCAAGCCGGCGCCCAACCGGCGAGCGCGCCCTGCACCACCGGGAAGCCCGCGAGCAGGAACAGGAAGCACACGGAGGTGCTCAGCACGAACGCGATGACCTGGCTCTTGGTGAGCGCGGAGACGCACGCGCCGACCGCGAGGAACGCGCCCGCCATCAGCAGGCTGCCGAGGTATGCGGCCACGATCGCGCCGTTGTCGGGATCGCCGAGCACGTTCACCGTGATCCACACCGGGAACGTGAGCGCGAGGGCGAGGCCGACGAACGCCCAGGCGGCGAGGAACTTGCCGACGACCGCCGACCACGCCGTCAACGGCAGCGTCATCAGCAGTTCGATGGTTCCGCCGCGTCGTTCCTCGGCCCACAGGCGCATCGAGACGGACGGGATGAGGAACAGGTACAGCCATGGGTGGAACGAGAAGAACGGGCGGAGGTCCGCCTGGCCGCGCTCGTAGAAGTTCCCGAGTTCCTGCGAGAACGTGAAGATCCCTGTCAGCACGAGGAAGATCACGATGAACACGTACGCCACCGGCGTCGTGAAGTACCCGCCGAGTTCGCGCTTCATGACGGCGAGGGTCGTCCGCATCACGCCGCCTCCCCGGCCGGAGCGGCCGTGATCTCGCGGAACACGTCGTCGAGGCGACCCCGCTCGACGCTCAGGGCATCGACCGTCACGCCGCGTGCCCGGAGCAGGTCGCTCACGCCGGCGACGATCGACAGGCCGTCGCGGGGCAGCACGACGGCCTCGAACACGCCGTCGGACGACGGCGTCCGCTCGACGCCCGTCACGCCGGCGACCCGCCCGAGGTCCGCCTCCAGCCCGTCCGCGGCGCCGCGCACACGCACACGCACGGCGTTGTGCAGCCTGGACCTGCGGCGCAGGTCCTCGGGGCTGCCGTCCGCGACGATGCGCCCTCGGGCGATGATCGTCGCCCGGGTGCAGACCGCGTCCACCTCTTCGAGGATGTGCGTCGACAGCACGACCGCCTTGTGGCCTCGCAGGTCGCGGATGAGTTCGCGCACCTCGTGCTTCTGGTTCGGGTCCAGTCCGTCCGTCGGCTCGTCGAGGATGAGCGCGGGCGGGTCGTGCAGCAACGCCTGGGCGAGGCCGACGCGACGCTTGTACCCCTTGCTGAGCGTCTCGATCGGCTGGCGCATCACTCCCTCGAGATGCACTCGGGCGGCGACCTCGCCGACCCTCCGCCGACGCTCCAGGCCCCGGTAGCCGCGGACCTCGGCCGCGAATCGGAGGAACGACTCCGGCGTCATGTCCGGGTAGGCGGGCGCGCCCTCGGGGAGATACCCGAGCGACCGCTTGACGGCGATCGAGTCCCGGAGCACGTCGTGCCCGCAGACGAGCGCGGTCCCGCCGGACGGGGCGAGAAACCCGGCGATCATCTTCATCGTCGTGGACTTGCCGGCCCCGTTCGGGCCGAGGAACCCCAGGACCTCGCCCTGCTCGACGCGCAGGGAGACGGCGTCCACCGCGAGGATCGGGCCGAATCGTCGGGAGAGTTGCCTGGTCTCGATCATGCGGTGCCTCCGCCGGATCGGGTGACGGTTGTATTCCCGCAGCGGGGTCGAACTCAAGTCCCGGGCGGGGACTCGCCGTTGTGGCGGAGGGCGTCCGAGTCCTTGACGCCGAGGGTCGCGTAGATGTCGCGGGTGGCGCGGGACTTGTTCAGCGTGTAGAAGTGGATGCCCGCGACGTTGTGGTCCAGCAGGTCGCGGCATTGCTCGGTGGCCCAGTGGACGCCGACGCGTTTGACGGCCTCGGGATCGCCGCCGGTCCGGTTGATGGCCCGGATCAGCGGGGCCGGGAACCGGGAGCCGAGGGCGAGCTCCGCCATCCGCCTCATGCCGCCGACCGACGTGATCGGCATGATCCCGGCGAGGATCGGGACTCGGATGCCGGCGAGCAGGCAGCGGTCGCGGAAGTCGTAGAAATCGCGGTTGTCGAAGAACAACTGGGTGATGATGTAGTCGGCTCCGGCGTCCACTTTCGCCTTCAGGTGGTCCATCTCGACGAGGCGGTTTGGCGTCTCGGGGTGGCCCTCGGGGAAGCCGGCGACGGCAATGCCGAACCCGCGCGGGTCGGGATGCACGCCGGTCTCGTTGAACCGCTTGATGCAGGCGACGAGTTCCCCCGCGTATCGGAAACTCCCCGTCGCGGCGGGCGTGCCGTTGGGATGATCTCCGCGCAGGGCGAGGATGTTGGAGATGCCGTGCGCCGCGTAGCGGGTGAGCATCGTCCGCACCTGCGCTTCGTCGAGGCCCACGCAGGTGAGGTGCGGCATGGGGTTCAGCGGGGTTTCGTCCTTGAGGCGGATGACGAGGTTCTCCGTCAGGTCGCGGGCGGAGCCTCCACCCGCGCCGTAGGTCACGCTCACGAACGTCGGGCGGAGCGACTCCAGTTCGGCGATGTTGCGGAAGAGATCGTCCGCCGACTCCGTGGTCCTCGGGGGGAAGAACTCGAACGAGAAGGTCGTCCGCTGCCTTTCGAAGACGTCAAGGATGTGCATGGAACCGCGTCCTCGAGCGGCGGGCGGGTGCCTGCCGAGTCAAGACTTCCGGGAACGGACGCCAACTATATCCATTCTTCCGGCTGAACGGATGAAGCGGGGTTGTCCCGCGATTCCCGGTGCCGGGCAACCCGGCCGGTCCGCCGCCCGAAGAATGGTTGACATGGGCCGGACCGCCCCCCAAACCCAATCCGAACGACGGGCGTGTGGAGGCTTCACGCTGATCGAGTTGTTGGTTGTCATTGCGATCATCGCGGCGCTGCTGGGGATCCTGCTGCCGGCGCTGGGCGGGGTGCGCAAGACCGCGCAGGCGGTCAAGTGTTCCTCGAACATGCGTCAGGTCGCGCTGGGCTGGGCGACCTACGCCAACGACAACGACGACATCTCGATCCCGGGCCAGATGGGCCGGTACTCGGACGAATCGAAGAACGTCTACTTCGTGGGCAACGGGTATCAGTACCGGCCGCGCTGGTACGTGACCATGGGCGCGGCGGCGGGGTTCTACGCGTTGATCGAGCCGCGGCCGGAGCGCGAGTACGAGCACAACGTGCAGGTGAACAACGAGGTCTTCCTCTGCCCCAACGCGATCGACTGGACGAGCACGCGCAACCACCCCTACGGGTACAACTACCACTTTCTCGGGAACACGCGGTTCAAGAACGACGAGGAGTTCGGCTCGTTCGTGAACTTCCCGGTCCGCGCCTCGGTGATCCACGTGGGCAGGACCGTGCTCGCGGCGGACAGCATGGGGACGGCGGCGGGCAAGCCCGCGGCGGATCGCACGCCGAACCTCGCCGACGGCTCGCGGCACCCGCAACTGACCGCGATGGGCGGGCACGGGTACGCGCTCGACCCGCCGCGCATGACGCCCAACAGCGACCACGCCGACCCGCAGTATCCGGGGGCGGAACACCGCTCCGCGCCCGATCCTCGGCACCTGCGGAAGGCGAACGTCTCGTTCATCGACGGGAGCGTGTCGGGTTGGACGCTGGAGGAACTGGGCTACGTGGTGCGCGGCAACGGCGTCGTGGAGGCGTTCGACCAGACCGCCGACAACTCGATGTTCTCGGGATCGTCGATCGACCGGGACCCCCCGCCGCGCCGCGACTGAACCGCGGCGGCCGCTGTTCCGAACTAGACTCCCGCCATGACGACCTTCGGGGGCACGCTCCGCGCCTGCCACCGCTGCGGGCTGGTGCAGCGGGTGGGGGTCGTGCCCCGCGGGTATCGTGCGAGGTGCCCCCGGTGCGCCGCCACGGTCCGCCACGCGAGGCACCCTCGGTCGAACGCGCGGGCGGCATCGTTCGCGCTCGCCGCGCTGCTGCTCTATCCCGCTGCGCTCAGCCTTCCCGTGATGCAGGTGCAGCGGCTGGGGCACGCGCACGAGGCGACGATCTGGTCGGGCGTGGTGAGCCTGCTCGCCGAGGGGCAGACCGCGATCGGGCTGGTCGTGCTGTTCTGTTCGGTGGTGGCTCCGCTGGCGAAACTCGCGGCGACGTTCGCCCTCTGCGCCGGTGATGCGCTCCTCCAGCGCCGACACCGCGCCACCGCCTACCGGCTCGTCGAGTTCCTCGGGCGGTGGGGGATGGTGGACGTGCTGCTTGTAGCCGTGCTGGTCGCGGCGGTGAAACTGGGCGACTGGGTGACGGTGCAGGCGGGGCCTGGGGTCGCGGCGTTCGGGGCGGTCGTGGTGCTGAGCCTGCTGGCGTCGGCGTCGTTCGATCCGCACGCCGTATGGGAGGATGATCGCCGATGAGCGACGCGGCTCCCGTCCCGTCGAGCGAGATCGTGCGCGTGCGCCGCGTGACGTGGGCGTTGCTGGCGCCGCTGGCGGCGGCCGCGGTGCTCACGGTCCTCGCGGTGCAGGCGATCCGCGACCGTCCCGTGCCGATCACCGTGCGTTTCGCCGACGGCGCGGGCGTGCGCCCCGGCGATCCCGTGACGTGCCGGGGCGTGCAGGTGGGCGTGGTGCGTGAGGTCGGCCTGTCGGGCGACCTGGCGGGCGTGGTGGTGGAGGTCGCGCTGGCGCGGGAGTCGGCCCCGCTCGCCGTTGAGGGGACACGGTTCTGGATCGTGCGGCCGGAGGTCTCGTTGCGCGGTGTGAGCGGGCTGGAATCGCTCCTCGGCCCCCGGTCGATCGCGGCGTCGCCGGGCGTGCCGGGATCGCGGCGCGTGAGCGAGTTCGAGGGCCTGGCCCGCCCGCCAGACGACGCCTCGCCGCCGGTGGAGGGCGAACTGGTTGTCGTGCTGCGCGCAGCGCGGAGAGGCTCCGTCGGGATCGGGTCGCCGGTCTACTACCGCGACGTGCAGGTCGGCGAGATTCGTTCGGCGCGGCTGGCCGCCGACGCCCGATCGGTCGAACTGTCCGCGGCGGTGGAGCCTCGGTACGCGCTGCTGGTGCGCGACAACACCCGGTTCTTCAACGTCAGCGGCATCGGGTTGAACTGGGGCCTCTTCGGCGGGCTTTCGGTGCGCACGGACTCGCTCGAGTCCCTCATCGTCGGCGGCGTCGCGTTTGCTACGCCGGATCGGCCGGGGGAGACGGTCGCCGACGGGCACGTCTTCGACCTCGCGCCGCAGCCGGATTCGAAGTGGCTGGAGTGGTCGCCGGCGATCCCGCTGCACGATGCTCCGCCATGAGATGCGGAACGCGAGGGCGCGAAGCGAACGCGAAGGCGCGGGGGGTACATGGCTCTCCCGCGCCTTCGCCTCGATTCCGCGAGTTCCGCGTTCGTTTGGATCAGTACCGGTAGTGCTCGGGCTTGAAGGGGCCGGTCTTCCCGACCCCGATGTACGCCGCCTGCTCGGGCGTGAGTTGGGTCAGGCGCACGCCGAGGTGGTCGAGGTGCAGGCGAGCGACCTGCTCGTCGAGGCGTTTGGGCAGGACGTAGACCTTGCCGGACTCGTACCGGGTGCCGGAGAGGGTGGGCTTGCCGGCGGCGTTCAGGGCGAGATCGATCTGGGCGAGCACCTGGTTCGTGAAACTCGCGCTCATGACGAAGCTGGGGTGCCCGGTCGCGCAGCCGAGGTTGAGCAGGCGGCCCTCGGCGAGCACGAGGATGCCGCGCCCGTCCGGGAAGACCCACTCGTCGTACTGGGGCTTGATGGGGTTGCGGCGGACACCCGGCAGGCGGGCCAGGCCGGCCATGTCGATCTCGTTGTCGAAGTGGCCGATGTTGCCGATGATGGCCTTGTTCTTCATCCGCTTCATGTGCTCGACGGTGATGACGTCCTTGTTGCCGGTCGCGGTGACGAAGACGTCGGCGTACTCGACCACGTCCTCCAGCCGCTTGACCTCGTATCCTTCCATCGCGGCCTGGAGCGCGCAGATCGGGTCGATCTCGGTGACGATGACGCGGCAGCCCTGGCCCTTGAGGGCCTGGCAGCAGCCCTTGCCGACCTCGCCGTAGCCGCAGACCACGGCGACCTTGCCGCTGAGCATGACGTCGGTCGCGCGGTTCAGGCCGTCGAGCAGCGAGTGACGGCAGCCGTAGATGTTGTCGAACTTGCTCTTGGTGACGCTGTCGTTGACGTTGATGGCGGGGAAGAGGAGCGTGCCGGCCTTGCTCATCTCGTAGAGCCGGTGCACGCCGGTCGTCGTTTCCTCGCTGACGCCCTTGATGTCGGCGGCGATTCGCGCGAACCAGCCCGGCGTCTCGCGGATCGTTTCGCGGATGGTGTGCAGCACCCACTTCCACTCCTCGGGGTCGCGGGCCTCGTTGAAGTCCGGGACGCGGCCGGCTCTTTCGAACTCGACGCCCTTGTGGATGAGGAGGGTCGCGTCGCCGCCGTCATCGACGATGAGGGTGGGGCCGCGGCCGTCGGGCCAGGTGAGGGCTTGCTTCGTGCACCACCAGTATTCTTCGAGCGTCTCGCCCTTCCACGCGAAGACCGGGACGCCGCGCGGGTCGTCCGGCGTGCCGTCGCGCCCGACGACGACCGCCGCCGCCGCGGGGTCCTGCGTGCTGAAGACGTTGCACGAGGCCCAGCGCACGTCCGCGCCGAGATCCGCGAGGGTCTCGATGAGGACGGCCGTCTGCACGGTCATGTGCAGCGACCCGGCGACGCGGAAGCCCCTGAGGGGTTTCGTGGCGGCGTGCTCGCGTCGGACGGACATCAGCCCCGGCATCTCGTGCTCGGCGAGCGTGATCTCCTTGCGTCCGAGTTCCGCCTGCGCAAGGTCGCGCACCCTGAACTCAAGCCCCGTGTCGCTCGTCGTCGTGGTGGCGCTGCGCGTGGTCATCGTGGTCATCGCTTTCTCCGTTGAAGGTGCGAACTCCGGGGCGGGGCCTTGCAGGCTCCGACGCTCTTCCTACTCCGTCCTTCTCCATCCAACCGCCGCGAACAGGCCCGGCCCCTTCGCGGCGGATTCGGTCGCGAGCGGCTCGACGCGCACGTCCTCGAAGCCCGCGTCGCGGTACATCTCCCGCACGCGTGCCGACGAGAACCCGAGGTGCGCGTGCCCCATCGTGTGGCGGTACTCGGTCCGCCCGTGCTCGACCATGTCCACGATGAGGGCCGCGCCGCCGCGCCGATCGGTGCGGAGCACGCGCGCCATCTCGTGGATGGCCGCGTCGGGCCTGGGCAGGTGGTGCAGCACGAGCAGGCAGACGCAGGCGTCGACGCTCGCGGCGGGGAGCGGGAGCCTCTCGAGGTCGCCGACCTTGAACTGCACGTTTTTCGCCTTCCCCATCCGTTTGCGAGCGGCGTCGAGCATCGCTTCGGACCGGTCCACCGCCACGACCCGGCCGACGCGCGGCGCGAGCCACTCCGAAGCGTTCGCCGTCCCGCACCCGAGATCGGCGATGGTCCACTCCCGGGGCAGCAGCGAGAGCAACGCCAGGGGTGTGAAGCGATCGCCGAAGAGGTCTCGCCGCAGGTTGTCCCATTCGCCGGCGATCCGTCCGAAGAATGCCTGGCTGTCCGTCGGCCGTTCGGCGAGCACGGCCGCCAGACGCCTGTCGTCTTCATCGACCTCGGCGGACCCGGCCGTCTCGTCGCGCATGGCGATCCACACCGCCCTGGCGAACGGCTGCAGGTCGTCGAGCACCACGCGGTAACAGGTCGCGGTGCCGGCTGCACGCCTCGTGAGCCAGCCGGCTTCGGCCAGGACCTTGAGGTGCCGACTCACGGTCGATTGCGGCAACTGCACGACGCTCGCGACCTCGCCGACGGTCAACTCCTCCGCCTCGAGCAGCCGGACGATCCGCACGCGGACCGGCTCGCTCAGGGCGGCGAGCATGGCGGTGGCGTGGATGGCAGGGGCGGCTCGCTTCATCCGTTTATCCGGATGAAGTGTAGAAGATTGGGCGGCCGCGTCAACCGATCCGCCCTGGCTTATCGCGGCGGGATGGCGAGACTGGGCCCGGGCACGTGGCCGAGTTCCCGGAGTCGGAGGCTCGCCTGCGGGTTGTCCGGCTCGAAGAAGAGGACCATCCGCAGCCGCTCGACCTCCCGCTCGCTGTCCCCGATCGCCCGGTAGAACTCGGCGAGCGTGCGCTGCGGCTCGACGGTCTGCCCGCGGTCCACCTCGGCGGCGTTCAGGAACGCCCGGTGAGCCTCGTCCGCGTTGCCGAGGCGGTGGGCGAAGCGGCCGAGTCGGAGGTGGTCCTCGACGCGACCGCGTTCGCTGACGCGCCTTCGCAGGAAGGCGTAGAGCGACTCGGCATCGCCGGCGCGGAGCATCGACTCGGCCAGCGCCTCGACGTAGGTCTCGTTCCGCGGGTCGAGGTCGTAGGCCACGGTCAGGTGCTGTCGGGCCTCTCCGTGGCGGTTCAAGGCCATGAGCGTGCGGCCCAGTTCGTACTGCGCCTGCGCGTCGGACGGCTTGCGGTCCACGAACTCGCGGTTGTAGGGCAGGGCCTGCTCGAAGCGGCCGTTGAAGTAATGGCTGTTCGCGTCCGCGCGGACCATGCTCAACGGGCGCTGCCCGCAGGCGGACAGGCCGGCCGCGGTGGCGAGTGTGAGTACGAGGGTGATGACAGCCCCTTGAGTCCGCATGGGTCGCTCCTTGCCCGGCAGGCAGGCATGGTACCCGCCCCGGCGACGGAGGTGGGCAGTACGATCCCGGGTGCCCAGAACCGTCGTGCTCGAACACACGCTCCCCGATGGCTCCCGGCACTTCGACTGGCTCATGGAGCCGGGCGAGGCAAGGCCCGGGGCACGCGACGAGGACCGTTCGCTGCTCGCTTTCCGGGTGAGCGTCCGGGTCGATGACCCGTCTGTCGGCTCATTCCGGGCTGAGGCCATGCCGGCACATCGGCGTCTGTACCTGCGGTACGAGGGCGAGATCGCCGGGGGGCGCGGCCGCGTGCTCCGGGTGGCCGAGGGAGTCTGCAAGGTCGTGGAGCGAACGGCGGGGGAGGTGGGCGTGGAGGTTGAGTTTGCGGGTCGGCGGCGGGCGCTTCGGGGTCGGCGACTGAACGGGGGGGTCTGGGCGTTCGAGCAGGAATCTCCCTGAGTTGGTAGGCTGGAGCCAACTCGCCCGAACGGCAAGGAGGCAGACCATGCCCGACCGTCCCGAGCCGTCGTCTGAAGGAAGGCCGATTCCCGTTGAGGGTGCCGCGCCCGCACCACCCGCCGGGCTGAACCCGAAGATCAAGACTTTCGGGGGAGGGATGCGGCACGAGGACAGTTGGAGCCGATCTCCCAACGTGACCGGGACGGGAGCGATCCACGTCCGGAGTTTCCACTCGAAACTGTCGGACGACGGCATCGCGTACCTCGACCGGCAGGTCAACGAGTGGCTCGACGCCCACCCTCAGTACGAGGTGAAGTTCGTCACCACCGCGGTGGGTGAGTGGACGAGCAAACTCGGCAAGGAGGCCGGGCTGGTCGTGCAGGTCTGGGTCTGAGCGGGCCGATAGACCGGGCATGTGCGGGATCGCCGGCGTTTGCCGGACAGTGGACATTCCAAAGGGGGAGTGGGACGACACTGCGCGCGCGCAGGTTGAACGAATGGTGGATCGTCTTGCCCACCGTGGGCCGGACGGCGGCGGCGTGTTCGTCGGGCGCGGTGTCGTGCTGGGACACCGGCGGCTGGCGGTGATCGACCCGTCGCCGGCCGGGCGGCAGCCGATGACGACGCCGGACGGCCGGTTCACGATCGTCTACAACGGGATGCTCTACAACGACGCGGAGATTCGCGCCGGACGAGCGTGCGCGGGCGTCGTGTTTCGATCGGCGTGTGACACGGAGACGGCGCTGCACCATCTCTCGGCGACGGGCGCGGCCGGCCTCGGCGCGCTGCGCGGCATGTACGCGCTGGCCCTGCACGACGGGCGTGCGGGAACACTGTTGCTGGCTCGCGATCCGTTCGGCATCAAGCCGCTCTACTGGGCGCGGGTCGAGACGCCGACCGGGCCTGAGGTCCTGTTCGCGAGCGAGATCGGGGCGATGTTTGAGCACCCGTCGCTGCGGCCCGAGCCGGACCTCGTCACCGTGAGCGCGTATCTGACGACGATCCGCACGACGCTCGGCGAGCGCACGCTGTTTCGGGGGGTGCGTTCGCTGCCGCCGGGCCGGTGGCTCCGGTTCGAGCTTCGCGACCCCGACCTGCGGGCGACGGGGGGAGCGGTCGAGACTCCGGCGTTCGGCGGTCGTGCAACGGCGGACGATCTGCGCAACGCCGTCGAGGACTCGGTGCGGTCGCACCTGCGATCCGACGTGCCGCTCTGCTGCCTGCTCAGCGGCGGGCTGGACAGTTCGGTTGTCGCGTCCGTCGCCCGGCGTCATGTCGGCGATCTTCGCACCTGGTGCGCGGGAGCGATCGGCGAGCCTCCGATCGACGGCGTGCCGCAGTCGGAGGACTTTCGGTTCGCGCGCGACGTGTCCGCCGTGATCGGCAGCGACCATCGTGAGGCCCGGGTGACACGAACGATCTTCGCCGAGCGATGGCGGGAACTCGTGGAGCGGACCGGACTGCCGCTGAGCACGCCGAATGAGGTGGCGATCAACGAGGTCGCCCGCTCGCTCCGGGCCGACGGCTGCACGGTCACGCTCTCCGGCGAGGGGGCGGACGAACTGCTGGCGGGGTACGACGCCCCGATGCTCGCCGCGGCGGAGCACGTCGCGCGCGGGAACGCCGATCCGGGGATGTTCCAACTCGCGTGCGCGGCGTGGATTCCGCCGCACACCAAGGCGTCGTTGCTCCGACCGGATGTCTGGCGGGCGATCGAGGCCGACGCCGCGCTCGTTGAGGGGTACCGAGCCGAGTACGAGGCCGCGGCGAGCGGGGCGGACGGGGCGCTGCGAGCGCATCTGCGTTTCCATCGTCGTGTGAACCTGACGGGCCTGCTCCAGCGGCTCGATTCGGCGACGATGCTCGAAGGCGTCGAAGGTCGGACCCCGTTCGCGGATGTTCGCGTGGCGGCGGTGGCGGACGCCGTTCCGATGCAGGAACTTCTGGATGTGGCGATCGCACCCCCGCGGCCGCGCACGAAACTCGCGTTGCGTCGGGCGTTCTCGGGCGCGTTGCCGGAGGCCGTGCTCGCCCGTCCGAAGGCGAGTTTCCCGCTGCCGTTCCAGCGTTGGGTCGCGGAACTCGCCGCGGAACTCGGGTCGAGCGGCCTGGTCGCGTCGCTCGTGGAGCCTGCCGCACTGGCCGCGGTTCGCGCCGAGCCTTCGCGTTACTGGCACGCGGCGTGGCCGCTCGTCAATCTGGATCTGTGGTCTCGTCGCTGGTGGGGTTGATCGGGATCGGATCGCCTTGGCCCAGGTGCCGCACCCAGTAGCCCACGTCGATCCACCGGCCGTGCTTGAACCCGGCGAGGGGGATGACGCCTGCGGACGCCATGCCGAAGGACTCGTGCAGACGAACACTCGCCGGGTTTGGAAGCGCGATGCCCGCGATGATGGTCCGGAATCCCGCTTCATCGAGGGCCGGGAAGAGTGCGGCATAGAGCGCGCGTCCGACGCCGCGGCCGTGGCGATCCGGCCGGACGTACACGCCGATCTCCGTCGTCCACCGGTACGCCTCGCGCGACTTCCACGGGCCGGCCTTGGCGAATCCGATCGCTCTTTCGGCACCGAGATCGGCCACGAACCACGGAAACCTCCCGCGTGCCTGGAACTCAGCGAGGGCTTCGTCGAGGGTCGGCACCCGGACCCCGAAGTGCGCGATGCCTTCGCGGATCTCCCGGGAGGTGATGTCGAGCATCGCGGAGACGTCGCGTTCCTCGGCGGGTCGTACGATCAATCCGGCGGCCATGGCCGACAGTATCGCCGCCGGGCGGTGGCGGATTGACGCCGGGCGATTCTCCCGCGATGCTCTGCCCATGAGACAGCCTCGCCGCGTTCCCGGTCTGTTCATCCTGATCGCCGTTTCGGGCCTGCTTGGCGCGTGCGCGGGCACGCCCAAACGCACGGCGGAGGCGGCCCCGGTCGACCCGCGACACGCCGTCGCCCTCTACCGCGGCGATACGGGGCAGCGTGCCGACTGGGAGGAGCTGGTCTCCGCCGCGGCGAACGCCGATGCCGTGATGATCGGCGAAACGCACGGGCACGCCCTCGGCCTGGCGTTCGCGGCCGCACTCTGGGAGGATCTGCTGGCCCGCACCGACCGGGCCGCGCTCAGCCTTGAGTTCATCGAGCGGGACTCGCAGGTCCACCTCGACGACTACCTCGCCGGCCTCATCGATGAGGAGCAGTTCCGCAAGGCATCGGGCCGCACGCCCGGCAACTACCCCGACGGGCACCGCGCGATGGTTGAGGCCGCGAAACGTGCCGGCCGCCCCGTCATCGCTTCGAACGCGCCGCGCCGGTATGTGCGGCTGGCTCGCACGAGCGGGTACGAACGCCTCGCAGCGCTCACCCCCGAGCAACGCCGCCTCTACGTCATCCCGGCCGAGATGCCGTCGGGCCGTTACCGTGAGGAGTTCTTCAAACTCATGTCCGGGATGGGGGATGCATCGCACAGCGGCGGTGGGATGGTCGAGGCCATCTTCCGGTCGCAATCGCTCTGGGACGCGACGATGGCGGATGCGGTCGCCGGCGCGCTCGCGGAAGGCAACCGGCCGGTGGTGCAGGTGATCGGCCGGTTTCACACGGACTTCGAGGGCGGGACGGTCCAGTTGCTCCGGCGAGCGCGCCCCGGCGTGGGTGTGTTGACGCTGAGCGTGTCGGACTCGACGGGGCCTTCGCTCGCCGACACGGACCTCGGGCGGGCCGACTTCGTCGTCTACGCGGGGCGGGCGGCCGAGTGAAGTTCGGGCGGGGGAGTGGCGTGCCCGGATGCACCAATCCCTTGCACGGGCCGGACGAATCGGTTACTGTTAGGGTGTCCCGAAGCCCGGGGGATCGGCATGGATGCGCGCGAGTATGACGGAGCGTTGTCGATCGGCAAGGTCCGCGGGCGCGGTTCGGGCGTCAATCCGGGCGGGCGGTTCGAGCCGGTCCGACTGCACGTGCTCGGCGAGGCGCTCGACGAGGTCTTGCGTGACCAGCCCGAAGGCGTCCAGACGCCGACGCGGGTCTACCGCGACAACGCGAGGACGGTGATCAATCGCGTCGACAGCCCGGACCTGCCGTTCCATTGGACGCTCAACCCGTACCGAGGCTGCGAGCACGGGTGCGTGTACTGCTACGCGCGGCCGACGCACGAGACGTTCGGGCTGTCGTGCGGGCTGGACTTCGAGACGCGGCTCTTTGCCAAACTGGACGCGCCGGACCTGTTGCGGCGCGAACTCGGCAAGCCTTCGTGGCGTGGCGAGCCGATCATGCTGGCCGGGATCACCGACGTGTATCAGCCGGTGGAGCGCCGGCTGCTCATCACGCGGCGGTGCCTGGAGGTCATGGCCGAGTGCCGCCAGCCGGTCTCGATCGTGACCAAGGGAGCGTTGATCGTGCGCGACATCGACCTGCTCGCGTCGCTGGCGAGGCACCGGGCGGTGCAGGTCTTCGTGAGCGTGACGACGCTCGACCAGAACCTCTCGCGCTCGATGGAGCCTCGTGCGGCGTCGCCGCGGGCCAGGCTGGAAGCCGTGCGCGACTTGTCGAGCGCCGGCGTGCCGGTCGGCGTCATGGTTGCGCCGGTCATTCCGGGCCTGAACGACACGGAGATCCCTGCGATCCTCGAGGCCGCACGGGACGCCGGCGCGCGCACAGCGGCGTACACCATGCTCCGTCTGCCGCACCAGGTGAAGGCCGTGTTCCTGGACTGGCTGAGGCGGGACTACCCCCTCCGGGCTGATCGCGTCGAGGCCGAAATCCGCCGGATGCGCGGCGGCGAACTCAACGATGCCCGCTTCGGGAAGCGGTTCAAGGGCGAGGGCGAGCGCGCCGAGCAGATCGGGCGTCTGTTCAGGGTCTTCAAGACGCGTTTCGGCCTGGATCGCGGCCGCATGCCGATCTCGTCCGAGGCCTTCCGCAGGCCTGGACCGCCCGGCGAACTAATGCTCTTCGGCGAAGACGGCGTGTGATACGCGATCGAGGTCTGTTCAATCAGAGAACGGAGAGGGGGGGATTCGAACCCCCGATAGGGTTACCCCTATACAGCATTTCCAGTGCTGCTCCTTCAGCCACTCGGACACCTCTCCACTGATGCCGCGTCGAGCGTGTCGCCCGCCGCGGGCCGAAGTGTAAGCCGGCTCGGCCCCGCTTTCAGGATCGGCGATCGGAGCGTGCCGCGCCGTCTGTCTCGGGCCTCCACGCCGGCACGGCGTCCGGATCGACCGCTTTGCGCCACGCCCAGTCGATCGCCCGCACCCCCCAGCCGCGTCGGACCGCGGTCCGCCCTGCGGCGAGGCCGACCGCCCACCCCGCGGCGACGTCGGCGGGGTAGTGCGCGCCGAGCGTGATCCTCGCGAGGCCGACGATGCACGCGAGGGCCCAGACGAGCGGGCGCAGTCGGGGGTACATCGCCGACAGGAACACGGCCGCGACGACCGCGTAGGCGGTGTGGCTGGACGGCATGGACCACAGCCGAGACGCCTCGCCGCGCCACACCTGCCACGACCGCAGGAGCGGCTCGCCCGGCTCAATCGGGTAGGCCCCGAGCGGTCCGAGGAACATGCCCGCTTCTTCGAGCGATGGTCTGGTGCGCCCGAGCAGGGCTTTGGCCGCGACGCAGGCGACGCCCGCGACCACAATGGCCGCGAGCCAGTCGAGCAGTCGTCGCCGCCGGGGCGGGTCGAGGAGCCACACCGCGGCGGCGATGAGGAGGATCGACGCGCCCTGGCCGAACTGCTGGAGCGCTTCGAGTTCACGTCGCACATCGCCGCCGATCGGTATCGAGCCGCGGGTTCCGTCGGCCGTCACGAACGACGCGATGCGGGCGTCGAAGGGCACGAGCGCGACGACCGCGACGATCCCCCAGAGGAGCGGCCTGGCCCAGTCGCGCCGCCCGGCTGCGCCTGTCCAGCGCAACACGGGCGCAACGGCCGCCGACAAGACTGCCGTCGCGACGTGCACAAGGCGCACCGGGAGCGGCAGTCCACGGTTATAGTCGCTGGCGATGCGAATGGGATCGGGCGTCATCTGGCGTCGGCGTGCGGGCGGTCCCTTCGGCGGGGTGGCGCTGGTGTTGATCTGCCTCGCAGTCTATCTGCCCGGCCTGGCGAGCATCCCGGCGATCGACCGAGACGAGTCCCGCTTCGCCCAGGCCAGCCGCCAGATGTTCGAGAGCCGGGCGCTCGCGCCGTCCGAGCGCGACGACGGGCTTCACGCCGGGGGACTGACGATCCCGCGCGTGCAGGGGCGCGACCGCCTGAACAAGCCGCCGCTGATCTATTGGCTGCAGGCCGCGAGCGCGGCGGTCTTCACGGGCGGCGAGCCGCGTCGGGACGCAATCTGGATGTACCGGGTGCCCTCGCTCGTTGCGGCCGTGCTGACGGTGCTGGCGACATGGAGGATGGGCGTGTCGATGTTCGATCCGCGCGCGGCGTGGCTCGGGGCGGCGCTGCTGGCGGTCTCGCCCGTGTTCGTCTGGGAGGCGCACCAGGCGCGAGCGGACCACGTCGTGGTCGCGTGCACCACGCTCTCGGTGTGGGGCCTGTGGACGGTGTGGCGCCGCCGGGGCGCATCGGGCGCTTGCGGCACTTCGAGCCTCCGGCGCCCCTTCGCTCCCGCGCTGCTTCTCTGGATCCCACTCGCACTCGGCATCCTCACCAAAGGCCCGATCTCGCCGCTTGTCGTCGGCCTGGCTGCGCTGTCGCTGTCGCTCGTCTCGCGTCGGTGGCGGTGGCTCGGCGCGACGCGGCCTCTGCTCGGGTTGTTGATCGTCGGCGTGGTCGTTGTGCCGTGGCTGGTCGCGGTGGCACGACACGTCGGGCTTGAGCGGTACTGGTCGGTTGTCTACGAGGAAGTGATCGTTCGCGCCGGCAGCGCGAAGGAAGGGCACTGGGGGCCGCCGGGGTACCACCTTGTCCTTCTCGTTGTCCTGTTCTGGCCGGGGTCGTTGCTGGCCGGCGCGGCCTTCGCTCGTGCGATCCGGCGCGGATTCCGAACAGATGACGCCGGCTGGAGGCCCCTGCGTTCACCGTTCCGACGGGCTGGGCGCGCGATCGTGAAGGCTCGTCCGGCTCGTCCGGCCGAGTGCTTTCTGATCGCGTGGATCGTGCCCGCGTGGGTCGTGTTCGAACTCTCATTCACGAAACTCCCGCACTACACCATGCCGCTCTACCCGGCGGTCGCGTTGCTGACCGGGCGCGGTATGCTGGCCGCGGCGTCAGGCGCGCTCGTCCTGCCGCGGTCGCAGCGCGCGGGCACCGCGCTGTGGCTGGGCCTGTCCTTTGTTCTGGCGATCGGAATCCCGGCTGGCCTGTTCGCGCTCGGCGTTCGCCACTCAGGCTCGATCTACATGCTCGGCGTCCCGTGGATCGCGTCCATCCTGGCGTTCGCGTACCTCGCGCGGAGTGCGTTCGTGTCGGAGCGTGTGCTCGCCACGCAATCGGCGGGGCTTGTTCTTGCGGTCGCGTTGTGGGCGTTCACGCTCCACGCCCTGCTCCCCGGCGCCAAGCGGCTCTTCCTGACCGATCTGCTCGCGGAGCGGATCGCGGAGATCGACCCGGAGGGCGTTCGTCCCATCGCGGCCGTCGGCTATCACGAGGACAGTTTCGTCTTTCGAACTCGCGCCACGGTGCGTTTGATCGACGAGCAGCAGCAGGGCGAGTTCTGGCGCGAGCATCCCGACGGGCTGCTCATCGTGCCGGAGGAGCGCATCCTGCGTTCGCACTCGGTGCTCGCCGAAGTCGAGGGGTTCAACTACTCGAAGGGCCGTTGGCAGGGGCTTGCGATCGTCAGGCCGTTCTGGCTGGGCATCGAATCGGACGGAGAGGCGCGGTGAACTCGCGGCAGCCGCTTCCGGGGCCGGCCGGCCTGCTGGTGATCGACAAGCCGCGCGGGCCGACGTCGACGTCCGTCTGCCGGCTGGTGAAGGCGCGGCTGCGCCGGGCCGGTGCGCCGCGAACGGTGAAGGTCGGGCACGGCGGAACGCTCGACCCGCTCGCGTCCGGCGTGCTGGTGGTGTTGGTCGGCCGTGCCGCGACGCGCCTGTGCGGCCGGATCATGGCGGGCGAGAAGCGCTACACCGCGCACGTCGATCTCTCGCACCGATCGACGACCGACGACGGTGAGGGCGAACTGACGGAGATCAGCGTCCTGCGGCCGCCCGCGCGCGAGGAGATCGACGCCGTGTGCTCTCGTTTCGTCGGGCGCATCATGCAGACTCCGCCGGCGCACTCCGCGATGATGGTGGGGGGGAGGCGGGCGTACGACATGGCGAGGCGCGGCGAGGACCCGGGTCTGCGCGCGCGACCGGTCGAGATTCACTCCATCAGCGTCGTTGAGTACGAGTGGCCTCGGCTCGTCATCGACGTGCGCTGCGGAAAGGGCGTCTACATCCGCAGCCTCGCTCGCGACATCGGCCTGGCCCTCGGCCCGGGCGCGATGCTCGCCGACCTGCGGCGCACGGCGGTGGGGGAGTTCACGATCGACCGCGCTACGCCGCTGGACTCGCTGCCGGAAGCGATCCGGCAGGCCGATCTCATCCCCGTCCCGGCGTCGGCGTGAATCACGCGCGGGACATCGGGATGTGCAGGCCGACCTGTGCCGCCGTGCGTTCGGCCCGCTCGTAGCCCGCGTCGGCGTGGCGGAGGACGCCCATGGCGGGATCGTTGGTGAGCACGCGCCGGAGCCGCTGCTCCGCCTCGGGCGTGCCGTCGGCGACGACGACCTGCCCCGCGTGCTGGCTGAATCCGATGCCGACGCCCCCGCCGTGATGGAAACTGACCCAACTCGCGCCGCCGGCGACGTTGACCATCGCGTTGAGGATCGCCCAGTCGCTGATCGCGTCGGAGCCGTCGAGCATGCCCTCGGTCTCGCGGTTCGGGCTGGCGACGGAGCCGCAGTCGAGGTGGTCGCGGCCGATGACGATTGGCGCTCCGACCGCGCCCTCGGCGACGAGACGATTGAAGAGCACGCCCGCCTTGTCTCGCTCGCCCATGCCGAGCCAGCAGATGCGCGCGGGCAGGCCCTGGAAGCCGAAGCGCGGTCGGCAGGCATCGAAGTCGCCCGCCTCGAGCGCGGTCGGGCGCTCGTGGCACGCAAGAAGCCACCGACGCAGGCCCTCGTGGCGGGGGAAGAGCCGGAGCAACTCGTAGTCGGTGCGGTAGATGTCGCGCGGGTCGCCGGAGAGGGCGACCCAGCGGAACGGCCCTCGGCCCTCGCAGAACTGGGGGCGGATGAACGCGGGCACGAAGCCCGGGAACTCGAACGCGTCCTCGAAGCCGTGGTCGAAGGCACGCTGGCGGATGTTGTTGCCGTAGTCGAAGGTGACGGCCCCGCGTCGGTGGAGTTCGACCATCGCCCGCACGTGCCGCTCCATGCTGGCCATGCTGAGTGCGACATATCGCTCGGGGTCGAGGCGGCGCAGCACCTCCGCCTCGCAGGCGCAGGTCTCGACGGGGACGTAGCCGTTGAGCGGGTCGTGCGCGCTGGTCTGGTCGGTGAGGGCGTCGGGCGTGATGCCGCGGTCGATCAATCGCTCGAGGAGTTCGACGGCATTGCAGTGGACGCCGATGCTTCGCGCTTCGCCCCGCGCGGCGAGCGAGCGGGCACGGTCGATGGCGGCGTCGAGGTCGCTGAGCGATTCGTCGAGGTATCGGTCTCGGCGGCGGCGTTCGAGCCGCGCGTGATCGACCTCGGCGATGAGGCAGACGCCGCCGTTGAGGGTGACGGCGAGGGGCTGCGCGCCGCCCATGCCGCCGCAGCCTGCGGTGACGCAGAGCCGCCCGCGGAGCGACCCGCCGAATCGCTGTCTGGCGCACTCCGCGAAGGTCTCGAAGGTGCCCTGGAGGATGCCCTGCGTGCCGATGTAGATCCACGAGCCCGCCGTCATCTGGCCGAACATGATCAGGCCTTTCGACGCGAGGTCGTCGAAGTGCTGCTGCGTCGCCCAGTGCGGAACGAGGTTGCTGTTGGCGATGAGCACGCGCGGAGCGTCCTCGTGCGTCCGCACGACGCCGACGGGCTTGCCGGACTGCACCAGCAGGGTCTCGTCCGGGGCGAGGGATTGCAGCGAGCGCACGATGGCGTCGAACGCGGGCCACGAGCGTGCCGCCTGCCCGCGCCCGCCGTAGACGACGAGTTGCGCCGGCGCCTCGGCGACGTCGGGGTCGAGGTTGTTCATCAGCATGCGGAGGGCGGCCTCGGCCTGCCACGTGCGGCAGGTGCGATCCGGGCCGCGCGGCGCGCGCACGACGCGAGCGCCCGCCTCTCGCGTACGTGCTGGTGCGTTTCGTGCTGACTTGGTCATCGTCGTCATGCCGCGTCTCCCGTCACCCCGGCATGGATGAGGCTAGGAGACCGGGAGGGGTGGCACAACCTCCATGCAATCCCGATGCCACGGAGCGGCGGCAAACCTTGGACGCCGCTGCGGAGGCCCCGCGTGCGCCCGTCAGCCCCGGCATGAAGGGTCCGTCACAACTGAGGCAGGGCGTCGGCGACGATCCGCTCAACATCTTCGGACAGCGCACGATCCTCCGTCAGTCGCGGCACGACCGATCGCACGATGGCGTGCGCGCGCTCGACACCCTCTCCTGATCGCAGCGGACGATGGCAGTCCACGGCCTCGGCGGCGCAGAGCAGTTCGATCGCGACGACGTAGCGTGCCAGTTCGGCGGCGCGGCCTGCCTTGGCGGCCGCACGCGGCCCGAACGAGTTGTAGTCCTCCATGCCCGCGCTGGTCGGCAGGTTGACGACGCTGGCGGGCGCGGCCAGTCCGGCGAGTTCGTTGCAGCAGGCGGCGGCGGTGTACTGCACGATCATGAGGCCCGACTGAAGCCCCGGTCGTGCGGCGAGGAACGGGCGCAGGCCGCTGGCGGGATCGCTGCCAGCGAGCATCGTGAAGACGCGGCGTTCGGCGATGGCGGCGACGTGCGCCAGGGCGATGGAGAGCACGTCGAGCGGGATGGCGATCGGCATGCCGTGGAAGTTGCCCCCTGAGACGACGGCGCCGTCGTCGAAGACGAGGGGGTTGTCGGTGACGGCGTGGAGTTCGCGTTCGACGGCGAGTTTTACATAACCAGCGGCGTCCCACGCCGCGCCGAGCACCGCGGGCGCACACCGGAACGAGTAGGGGTCCTGCACGCGCGGGTCGTTCTCTCGGTGCGACCGCACGATCTCGCTGCCCGCCAGGAGCGATCGAATCCGCTCGGCCGCGTACGCCTGCGCGGGCTGTCGCCTTGCCTCGTGCAGGCGCTGGTCGAGGAAGGCGTCCGTCGCCATGCAGCCGTCGATGGACATGGCGCAGGCGACAGCCGCGGCGTGGAAGAGGCTCTCGAAATCGGCGCAGAGCAGCGCGCCGCGTGCCGCCATCAGGTGCGTGCCGTTCAGCAGGGCGAGGCCCTCTTTGGCCTCGAGGGAGAGCGGAGCAAGCCCTGCCTCGTGAAGGGCGTCCGCGCCGCTCAGCACTCGACCGTTCACTTCGGCCCGCCCCTCGCCCATCAGCACGAGCGCGGCGTGGGCGAGCGGGGCCAGGTCGCCCGATGCGCCGACGGAGCCGATGGATGGCACGACTGGCGTGACGCCACCGTTCAGCATCGCCACGAGGCGCTCGACGACGGCCGGGCGCACGCCGGACAGCCCGCGGCTCAGGCTCGCGGCCAGGAGGAGCAGCATGGCGCGCACGATTTCGCGGGGCAACGGCTCGCCGACGCCCGCGGCGTGCGAGCGCACGAGGTTGATCTGCAACTGGGCGAGATCATCGCGCCCGACGCGCTGCTGCGAGAGCGACCCGAAGCCGGTGTTGATGCCGTAGTGCGCCTCGCCGTCGCCAAGGCACGCCTCGATCCGCGCCCGGGCGGCGGCGATTCGGCGCATCGCCGCGTCGCCGATCCGGGTCGGTCTGTCGTGCCGGGCGACCGACACGACTTCGTCGATCGAGAGCGGCCCGCCGTCGAGCAAGAGGGGGCGGATTGTTCCGGGGTCGGCCATGGCGTGCCCAAGTGTCGCCCGCTGCTTGGCGGGCGGCAACGCGCTGACGGCGTCGCCCCCCTATCCGGTCCGAGAATAACGGTTATGTTAAACAGAAGCCCGTCGGGATGGTGCGAGCCGCACCGGAGTCGGCGATCACGCCCCGCTGCTCCGTGCCCAGGCTGCCTTTGCGAACAGGACGGTGACGAGGATCGTCCCGATCAGGAAGAGACCGGCCGACGGCATCGAGAGCCACTTCAACGACTCCTTCGCCAAGCCGGTGCTCCCGAGGCCCGGCGCACGCATCCCGGCGAGCAGCCAGAACAGGCCGTAGCCGAGGCCGCCGATGCCCAGGGCGGCCGCGATGCTCGACCGCAATCGAGTCGCGCCCGGCAGTCCGGCGAGAAGCATCGACATGGCGAGGGCGGATGTGCCCATCGCGCCGGCGTGGAGGTGGGCACGCTTGTAGTAGGCCCACGCCTTGTCCTTTGTCTCGATCCGCATGGCCTCGTTGCCGGCGTAGACGCTCTCCAGCACGGCCTGGCCGCGCCGGTCCAGGTCGCCCTTGAGCGAATCCTCCGCAAGCCCGAAGACACCACCAAGCCCGAACCCGAAGAGCATGGTGGCGAGTGCGAACACGATCCCGACCCGCATGTCGCGGGTTCCCTGCGGCAATCCCATCGTTGCGTCCCCTGCTGCTACGGCAACTGTGTGAAGAGCGACCCCTCGCCCGGGGCGTCGTGCCCGTGCCGACGCGGGGCGAGTCTACCGCCCGGACCGGCCCCGAGCCTCATGCGCAGGCCGTCGCGATCCGCGCCGTAGTAGCCTGGAAGATCCCGCGTGGGCAGGAAGCCGAGTTTTCTGTAGAGTGAGATGGCGGTGGCGTTGTCGTGGCGGACCTCGAGATAGACGCGCTCGACGCCCTTGGCCTTGAGCGCGTCGATGGTGGCCTCGACGAGCAGGCGGCCGGCGTGGCGTCCGCGCACGGACGGGTGCACGGCCACGGCGTAGAGGCGGCCGGACCTGGATCGGCGGTGCTGGCGCACCAGCCCCACCGCCCAGCCGACGACGCGGCCGTCGAGTTCGGCGACGGTGACGGTGGCCCGGGGGTTGTCGATGAGTCGCTTCACCTGCCGACGCGTGAAGAGTTCATCGGGCGCATCGAAGCAGGACAACTCGACCTCGATGATGGGATCGGCGTCCGAAGCGGCGCCGCGGCGGAGGATGACGGTCACGGGCGCGTTGGTCGATGCGGATTCGCTCGCCGGCGCGTCCGCGCCGACGGTGTGGCGCGGGTTGCGCACGGGGAGGTCCATCGGGATGGAGGTTGACATCACCGGCACCGGCTGGCGTGTGAGCACGTACTTGCTCAGCAGTCGTCGCGGCCTGTAGCTCTGCTTGGTGAACCGGAGGCTGGGGATGCCCCAGTCGTCGCCGGCGTTGACCTCCGCGTAGCCCGCCCAATGTCGGCGGCAGAACTCGGAGAAGAGGAACTGGGCCGCTCCGGGCAAGTCGGGGTCGGCCTTCTCGACGAGCACCATCGCTTGCGTGTGTGTGAGCGGTTGCCCGAGCGTGAAGCCGGCGAGCCGGCCCTCGACGATCAGGGCCATGCCCGTGAGGCCGATCTCGCGGCGGTGTTCGATGGCGCGTCGCGTCGAGAGGCGGTCGCGCTCGCGCAGCACGTCGGTTCCGACGTGGACGTCGCTCACCTCTCCCTCGTGCATCTCGTCGCCGTGCTGCGCCCAGGCGTCGAGCAGTTCGAAGCACGCGGGCACGTGCTCGTCGCGAAGGTCCTCGACGCGGTGGTCCGGGCGCTCGCGCATGAACCGCGACCGGGCGTGGCGTTTCGATTTGAGCGGCCCGCCGGCGAGGTCGATCATGCGGGCCGTCTCGTAGACGTAGTCGCCCCACATGGGCGTCGCGCTGAGAGTTGCGCTGGACGCGCTGAATCGCTCGAGCATCTCGTCGGAGACGTACTCGATGCGCGACCGCTCGACGGTCGCGTTCCGCGCGTTGTAGGCGTCCATGATCTCGAAGCACGCGCCGACGACGCCGGGGAGTGCGCGATCCTCCGCGCCGGGCTGCGGCACGGGCGGCAGGAGCATGGTCAGGTCGCCCGTCGTGTTGGCGAACACGCACAGGTGCCGGTCGATGCTCGTCCAGAAGATCCGCAGCGCGCCCGCCCACACGTAGGTGCTGGCGAAGCAACTGTCGGAAACAGGCTCGCGGAGTTGGGAGAATGCTTCGTCGAAGATCGGCCGGTCGCTCAGTCGCACCGGCGCGAGGCTTGCATCAAGCCCCTCGTCGCTGTCCATGGGGTGGCGGGAATGCCTACCTCCGTGTGACCCGCGCCGCTCGTTCGGCACGGGAGCCGGAACCCGCTCGCAGCCGCGCCTCACGCTCGGCGAAGGCCGCGCCAGGCTCCGTCCATGGGAATGACTATATACCGCACGCGGCTGTCAACCGCCGGCGGTTTTTCCAACGGCGGTTACGCCCGCACGGTCGCTACGCACCGCGCGACCGCTTCGGCCAGGGGAACGACCTCCCCCTTGCCGACCTCGGACCTTCGCTTGAACTCCACCCCCCCGGCGGCGAGCGCCTTCTCGCCGACCGTCAGGCGGACGGGCAGGCCGACCAGGTCGCCGTCCTTGAACTTGACGCCGGGGCGTTCGTCGCGGTCGTCGATGAGGGCGTCCAGCCCAGCCGAGGCGAGGTCCGCCGCAAGTGCTTCCGCGGCTTGCATCTGCGCGTTGTCCCCGGGCTTCATCACGGTGAGCAGGACGTGGTACGGGGCGATCGCGGCCGGCCAGACGATGCCGTCGGCGTCGTGGCTCATCTCGACGCAGGCGGCCATGGTCCGGCTGACGCCGATGCCGTAGCAGCCCATGATGACGGATCGGCGTTGCTGCGCCTCGTCGAGGACGGCCAGCCCCATGGCGTCGGAGTACTTGGCGCCGAGTTTGAAGATGTGGCCGACCTCGATGCCGCGTTGCTCGACGAGTTTCGAGCCGGGCGCCCGGGGGGAGGGGTCTCCGGCGAGGGCGTTGCGGATGTCGGTCACCTTTACATAACGCGGTTCGTCGAGGATCGACCCCATCTCGCGCCGCCAGTTGAAGTTGCGGACGTGGTGGTCGCGCTCGTCCGCACCTGTAGCCCAGCGGAAGGAGCCTTGGGCCGCGTCGGGGTCGATGAGGATGCGAACGCCTTTCTCGGGGTGCAGGCCGTCCCGCTTGACGACCGCGGGGCTGACGTACCCGATGGCGAAGCCGGCCTGTCTCGCCCGGGCCTCATCGGCGAGTTTCACGCGGAAGCCGGCCGCAGCCTTGACCTTGCCCTCGTTGACCTCGTGATCTCCACGAACAACTGCAAGCACCCACCGGACACCGCCGCTCGCGTCGGGGTCCGCCGCCTCAAAGACGATGGTCTTGAGCATCCGGTCCGGCGTGACGCCGAGGAACTGGGCGACGCCGTCGATGCCCGGCATGTTGGGGGTGTGGACCTTCTCGAGCGGCTCGGCGGTACCCTCCGCGCGGTCGAAGCCCCACTGCCGCTCGCCGATCTCGCACTTCTCGACGTTGGCCGCGTAGCCGCTCGCCGGGCAGCGCAGGATGGTGTCCTCGCCGGTCTGGCAGTTGACCATGAACTCGTGGCTCGCGGAGCCGCCGATCGGCCCGCTCTCGGCCTCGACGACGGTGAAGTCCAGGCCGCAGCGGCGGAAGATGTTGGAGTACGCCCGGTACATGGCGTCGTAGGCCTCGTTGAGGCCCCCCGCCCCCTCGACGCCCAGGTGGAAGGAGTAGGCGTCCTTCATGATGAACTCGCGCCCGCGCAGCAGCCCCCCCCTCGGGCGCGGCTCGTCGCGGAACTTGGTCTGCACCTGGTAGAGGATGAGCGGCAACTGCCGGTAACTCGTGATCGCGGTGCGCAGCAGGTCCGTGATGACTTCCTCGTGCGTCGGGCCGAGCGCGGTCGGGCGTCCGTGGCGGTCGTGCAGGCGAAAGAGGTTGTCGCCGTAGTCCTCCGCGCGGCCTGTCTGCTCGAAGAGTTCCATGGGCTGCAGCGCGGGCATGAGCATCTCGCTCGCGCCGGTCGCGTCCATTTCCTCCCGGACGATCCGGGTGAGCTTGCCCAGCACCCGCCAGGCGAGGGGGAGGTAGTCGTAGACCCCCGCCGCGACCTGCCGGATGTACCCGGCTCTCAGCAGGAGGGCGTGGCTGGGCGTGGTCGCCTCGGCGGGGGCGTCCCGGAGCGTGGGGATGAGGGTCCGGGACCATCGTTGAACTGTGCCCGGCGAGTGCGATTCCTGGCTCATAGGGCCGGATCGTAGCCCCGACAGACCGCACCCCCCGCATGTTCCCAAGGGCCTGCCCCGCTCACCGAAGCGGCGCAGTCCCACTGGAAAGCCCCTGAAAGGGTGGCCGATCGCCGGATCGGGGGCATATTTGGAAAGGAGGCCCGGACGGCCGCAAGTTGTTGCCCAAGTGGGGTTTAGGACGAACCCGATGAAAACGAAGAACCGCATTGCGTCGCTCGCCGCTTTCGCACTCCTCGCCGCGACCGGCTCGGCGGCGTCGGCACAGTTCGTGACGGGCGGGCTTTGGAACCGCTTCATCGACTGGGCCGACCCTGCGACTGTGCCCGCGAATCCTTCCCGGGCTGTCTGGCAGTACGAGACGATCAGCCTCACTCGCCTTTCCTCGGATGGGCCGTGGTTCGCTCAGGCGACGGAGCCTGCCCGCTGGCAGCCCGACCCCGAGGCCCCGGGCGAAGGGCGATGGGTGGCCGGACCCGACGGCGACGCGGTCTTCCAGCGAGATCGGGCACGTGTGATCGGCGGCGATGAGGCGATCTCGCCCGTCGCTCGATGGCACAACCCGGCGGGAGACGGGTCGCCGATCAGCATTACGGGTCGGGTGCGGTTCCAGGTTGACTCGGAGTCGTCGGAGGCCGGTCTGGAACTGGTGGTCGCCGTCACCGACCGATGGGGCAACGTCCGTCCGCTCTACACGCAGTCCCTGACCGCGGAGGAGGTCGGCGAGACGGCGAATCGCGGCCTGGTGGTTCCGATCGAACTCCGCAACGTGATCGTCAATCAGGGCGACTCGATCATCATCACGGCACGGGTGGACGATGCAGGCTCATCGGGCGATGAACCGGTCGTCGTGGACCTGATGGACGACGTGAGCATCGTGATGGAGAGCCATCAGGAGACGGAAGATCTTCAGGCGTTCGCGGCGTTCCGCAAGCAGCCGGGCCTGCACGGCGCGGGCGGTCGCCGGGGTGGCGGCGGCGGCGGAGGCGGGGGCACGCCGTTCATCCCGCCCGAGCCTCCCGACATGCCGCCCCCGCCCGACATGCCGCCGCCGGACGTGCCCGGCGAGCCGGTCATCCCCACGCCCGGCACGCTGGTGCTGCTGCTGACGGCCACGGGATGCACGCTCACCCGTCGCCGGCGCGCGTGACCGCCGGCGGCGCCGGTTCGGACGGGATCCACCCGGCCGCGCTCAGCGCCGATGTCCAGCGTTCGCGCTCCGCTCGCCGGCCCGCGTCCCACCACTCGCAGCACTCGACCGGCACCCCGAGGTCGAGGGCCATTTCGGCGATCTGATGGTCCGTCATGCCGAGGAGCGGCGTCTCGATCCGCACCTCGGGCAGCCCGCACGACCCGGCGTCAAGCGTCGCCAGACGCGAGACGAGCAAGGCCCGATCGACGGCGATCGCTTCTCGCTCGAGGTCGCAGTCCCCGCCCGGCGAAGCCTGGGTGAACTGCACCGGCCAGACGACGCGCCCGCACCCGAGCGCCAAGGCCAGGTACGCGGCCTGAAGAAGCGCCGCGGCCTCGCGTCCGCCGACGGGTTCGATTGCCGGCGCATCGGGAAGTTCACGGACCATCAGGCCCAACGCCTCGCCCTGCCTCCGGATCGCCGCTGAGCCTGCCCGCGACACGCCGGGCCACTCGACCAGGAGCGGCATGGGCGCGGAGGATTCGCCGGTGGCGAGGGCAGCCTCGACTTCGGCGGCCGCTGCAACCAGGGACGCCAACCCGCCGTCCGAAAGGACCACGCTTCGCCCGACCATTGGCGCATCCTACCCGAATCGCCCGGATTCTCGCTCGAAGTTTCGCGTTGCAGGTGGGTTGCACGCTCGCGAGAACGATGTACGATACGAGTGGCCGCACCGCCTAAGCCGCTGCTGAGCAACGACTTGCGTGGGTGGCCGCCCGATCCCGCCCCACCACCCGGGCCTGGAGCGTGTCGGCGTCGATTCTCGGCGCCGACGCGCCCAGGCCGCTTGATTGCTCCGGCCGGCTACTCCCCCCCCACCCTCGCGGCCTCGGTGTAGAACGGCGCGACGTCCCGCTTGAGTTTCGCCAGGTCGTCCTCGCGGATGTACATCATGTGCCCCGACTGGTAGTACGCGACGCGGATGTTGCCGCGCAGCGAGGCGTTGACGCCGAGGCGTGCGAGGGTGTTGTCGGTGGCGAAGTACGGCGTGGCCAGGTCGTAGTACCCGCTGGCGACGAAGACCATCAACGCGGGGTTCTTGTGCATCGCGTCGCGCAGCCGCGTGGCGACGTTGACGTACCTGTTCTCGGAGGTTCGGTAACTCCAGGGGTGCACGCGCCCGGTGAGGATCTCGTAGGGCAGGTCGTTGCGGTAGCCGAGTTCGCGGCGCACGTAGTCGTTCAGCCCCGCGGTGTACGGGCCGGTGATCGCGGTCATGCTGGGGTCGTAGTCGAAGCCCGCGCTGGTGCCGTCGCGGTCCATCCCCTTGAATCGGCTGTCGAGCCGTCCGACCGTCCGGCCCTCGTCTCGCAGCAACTCCTTCGTGAACCGGAAGATGTCGATGCGCAGCCCGCTCAACTCGACGAATCGTTCCGACAACCCGGTGTAGCGCGCGAGCCTGCGGACGGTCTCGCGCCGCTCGTCCGGCGTCAACGCATCGCCCTTCGCCAGGGCGAGCAGGTAGTCGGTCGATGCCCACCGCTCGACTTCGGCGAGCGCTGCCGACAGGTCGCGCTGCAGGTCGGCGTCGAGCCGGTTGTGGTACCACGCCGTGGCGGTGTAGGTGGGCAGGAACAGCCAGTACGGGTCGTCGTTGCCCTCGCCGAAGCGGATGGTCTGGAAGTTGAGCACGGACGAGATCAGCAGCAGGCCGTTGAGGTACATCCCGTGCGTGTCCTGGAGGTACGCGGACAGCCCGGCGGCCCGCGTCGTGCCGTAACTCTCGCCCGCCAGAAACTTGGGCGAGAGCCACCGTTCGTGGCGCGTGGTCCAGAGGCGGATGAAGTCGCCGACCGACGAGAGGTCTTCCTCCAGGCCGTGGAACTGCTTCGCGTCCTGCCCCTCGACCGGCCGGCTGTAACCGGTGCTGACGGGGTCGATGAAGACGAGGTCGGTCAGGTCCAGCCACGAGTGCTCGTTCGGCACGACGCGGAACGGCGGCGACTGGTCGAACCCTTCGACGCCCATGTCGATTCGGCGCGGGCCGAGCGCCCCCATGTGCAGCCAGACGCTCGACGAGCCGGGTCCGCCGTTGAACGTGAAGGTCACGGGCCGCTCGGCGGGATCGATGCCATCGAGGGTGTAGGCGACGTAGAAGATGTTGGCCCGGGGCTTGCCCTCGTAGTTCGGGAGTTCCATGTACCCGGCGGCGGCGGTGTACTCGATTTCACGCCCGCCGATCGTGACGGTGTGCTTCGTGACGGAGACCGATTCGGACTGCACGGGCTTGTCGGCGCCCGGCTTGTCGCCACTATCGGTGGGTGAGTCCTGCCCGTGGACGCCGGCCGCGGCGACCAGCACCGCCCAGACCCATGCCGTCCGACCCGTTCGTCCCATGGTGCGCTCCTTGCGTGGTTTCGATATGGTTGAGAGCATACATGCTCGCCGAGATTGACGAAGCCGCGTTGGGAGCCGCAGCGGAGGCCCTCGCCGCTGCGCGGTCGGTCGTAACCCTGACGGGGGCGGGGGTGAGCGCGGAGAGCGGGGTCCCGACGTTCCGCGATGCGATGACGGGCCTGTGGGCGAGGTTCGACGCCCAGCGTCTCGCCACGCCCGAGGCCTTCGAGCGCGACCCCGCCGTGGTGTCGCGCTGGTATGACGAGCGGCGCATCCGGTGTGCCGGGTGCGTGCCGAACGCCGGGCACCTGGCGCTGGCGAGCATCGAGCGGGCGATCACCGATCGCGGGGGATCGTTCACATTGCTGACGCAGAACGTCGATGGCCTGCACCGGCGTGCCGGAAGCGGACGGGTGGTCGAACTGCACGGCTCGCTCTTCGCGTGGCGGTGCACGGTGACTGGCCGGGAACGCGACGACCTGCCCATGCCGCTCCCGGTCTATCCCATGCCGAGCGACGCGGGCGGCCTGTACCGGCCCGGTGTGGTGTGGTTCGGCGAGGTGCTGCCGGGCGAGGCGGTCCGGCTCGCGGCCCAGGCCGTCGGGTGCTGCGACCTGTTCCTCTCGATCGGGACGAGCAGCGTCGTCTACCCGGCGGCCGGATTCATCGAGGCCGCCGCCGGCCTTGGTGCGCGCGTCATCGAGATCAACCCCGACCCAACGCCGCTCTCGAGTCTGGCGACGTGGCGATTCGCCACGCCGTCCGGGCGGATGCTGCCGCGGCTTGTCGAGCGCGCTTATCCGCGGGGATAGCGGGGCCTTCACGCGCTCGGTTCGAGGCGGACCGCCGCGACCTGCCGATGCTCCGCGCCGGACGCCGTGAGCACGCTGCGCGTGAGGGCGACGCGATCGACGAGGAACGGCTCGCACTCCACCGGCTCGTCCACGCGGGCGGGCCGGTCGCCGGGGCGGAAACGGACGAGCGTGAGGTGCGGGCGGAAGCGTCTGGCATCACGGGCGTTCCTTGCGAGCCTCGCCGCCAGTCGGCGCTGGATCTCGACGAGCGGGGCCGGCGCGTCGGTCTCGGCGGCGATGAGGCGCGCCGGGCCGCGTTCGGGAAGCGTGATGAGTCGCCGCGGTGTGAGCGGGAACGCGCTGAATCCCGCGCACGACCGCTCCACCGACTCGGCGATCGCGGGGAGTTCGCCCGGCGTCCGGTCGCCGATGAAGAGCAGCGTGAGGTGGACCTGTTCGGCGGGGGTGTCTCGGCCGACGCCGAGCGTCAGACGGTTCACGGCGCGGCGGAGGGCCCGGACGGTCTCGGCGGGCGGATAGACGGCCACGAACAGGCGCACGCGTTCGCTCTCGCGCGAACCGCGTGTCATGCAGTTCTCTCCGATCGCCCGAAGCGAGACGCGCCCAGGAAGCCGATCTGCCGCGCCGTCCGCCCTTCGAGGGCGAGGTCCGCGAGGGCCTCGCCGATCACAGGGGCGAACTTGAAGCCGTGCCCGCTGAACCCGCACGCGACCGTGACGCGCTCCGAGGCCGGATGGCGGTCGATCACGAAGTGTCCGTCGGGCGAGTTCGTGTAGAGGCACACGGCGTGCGCCAGCGTCGGGCCGTCGGCCTCGGGCAGGTGCTCTCGGATCACCCGGCGGAGCACGGCTTCATCCTCCGGCCTCAGCGCGCGGTCGGGCGTCTCGGCGTCGGTCGCCTCGCCCCGAACGTGCATCGCGACCTTGAAACCCGGCCTTCCGCGCTCCATCGGGAAGCCGTACGCGTGACCGTGCGCGGTGTCGATCGCCCACGTCGGCATGGCGCCGCTCTCGAATCGGTCGGGTCGAGTCGGCCAGACCCAGAGCAGGACCTGCCTCGTGACCCGGAGCGACACGCCCATCCCCGCGAGCAGCGGCCCCGTTCGCGCCCCCGCCGTCAGCACGAGCGCACCTGCGCGGTACTCGGCCCGGTCGGTGCGTACATGCACGCCGCCGGCGTCCGCGCTCGACTGGAGCACGCGCTCACCCGTCACGAGGTGTGCGCCGGCTCGCAGCGCATCGACCGCAAAGGCCGAGATGCACGAGTCGGTCACGAGATACCCGGCGTGAGGCTCGAACAGGCCGGTCCAATCGCTCGGCATGACGAACTGGGGATGCCGGGCGCGGACGCCGTCCGCGGGGAGGCGCTCGCATGGGATGCCGTGCCGGCGGGCCGACTCGGCCGTCGCCTCGACCATGTCGCTGCCGGGCGAGCCGACGTAAAGAACGCCGGTCTCGTGGTACAGCCCCGGGCCGTGGCGAGCGTCGAGGTCGATCCAACGATCGCGCGCCTCGCGCAGGAGCGGCACGTAATCGGCGTGCTCGCTGTATGCGACGCGGAAGACGCGCGTCCGCCCGTGGTGGGACGAGGTGTCGTTGGGGATGGTGGCGCGCTCGATGCCGAGAACGCGTCCACCGCGACGGGCGATCGCGGCGCACGCGGCCGCGCCCATCGTCCCCGCGCCGACGACGATGACATCGTACGAGACGGTCATGCGGGAAGGGACCTGATGAGTTCGCCGAGATGACGCCTGATGCCCTCGTGCCCTCGGTCGAGACCGACGCCGAGGATGTCGCGGGCCGCCGCGGTGTCGAAGGTGTTGAGCGGGTGTTCGGGGCTGCTCGTGTCGATGTCCGCGCGCACGCCGAGTTGCTCCGCGGCGAAGGACGCCCAGTCGGCGTATCGGGCGTAGCAATCGACGAGGTTGAAAGGTCGGCCGGCGACGCGGTCGTTGCCGACCGCGCCCGCGACCGCCGCGGCGACATCCTCGACGTGGACCCACTTCCCGCCGCCGGGCTTCGAGTAGCGGCCGGTCTTGCGCAGTTCGGCGATGATGTCCGCGCCGTGGGAGTCGGCGGGGTTCGGCTCGACGCCGTAGACCCCGCACGGGCGAAGGGCGCAGGTGTTTCGGCCCGAGCCGAAGTGCTCCGCCCACAGGAAGGCTTCGACGGCGGCCTTGTGCGCGCCGTAGACCGAGTTCGGGCGGAGCGGGTGGTCCTCGGTGACGACGCTCCGTCCGGCGTGATCCTTCGGACGGGGGAGCATGTCGTGGTGGACGGCGATGGTGCTGATGAAAACGAACTGGCGCGGGGCGGAGGTGTGCAGCAGGCGGATGGAGGCGTCGAGGTTCGTCCGCAGGTGCGACGCCAGGTCCACCGGCCTGGCCCGCAGCGGCGCCCAGTCGATGCTGTTGTGGACGACGCACTCCGCGCCCTCGAGCAGCGCGGGCCAGCAGGAACCGTCGTCGTGCGAGCCGACGACGAACCGATCGACGAACGCCTCGACGTGGTCGCGCCGGCTGGTCTGACGCACAAGGCCGGTGACGCGGTGCCCCGCCGCGGACAGGCGCCTGGCGATGGCCGAACCGATGAACCCCGAGACGCCGGTCACAGCGACTTTCATCCCCGCACGATAGCGGCCTGCTCAGGACCTGATCGACTTGCGGAAGCAGCGGATATCGCACACCGGGTCGAACCCGAGAGCCAGATGTGCCTCCAGGCCGGCAGGGTTGCTCAGTTCTGCGTCCGAAGCGAACTCTGTGCAGCCTTGCTCCGCGGCCCAGCGCTCGGCCGCCGCGACCAGCGCTCCGCCAATGCCGGAGCGACGGGCGTGGTCCTCGACGAACCACCCTTCAAGGTAGCCGACCGGTCCCGCGGCGCAGCCCTCGGCGAAGTCCCGGAGCGAGACCTCGGCAAAGCCGACGGGTGTTCCGTCAGACCGTGCCGCCAGCAGCACGACGTGCCGCAGCCCGTCGATACGGCCTGTCTGGAAGTACTCGCGCACGAATCCCTCGATCCGGGTCACGAACCACTCCGGACCGAGCCTGCCGCGCATGGCGATCCACGTGTCGGCCTGTTCGCGGCGGATCGGCGCGATGACCACGTGCATGGGCGTTCCCCCTCGTTGGTGCGCCCTCTAGTAGTTCGGTGTCGGCGCGCGGAAGTCCTCGAAGCGGATCGTCCGGAAGTATTCGATGGTCCTGGCCAGGCCCTCGGCCAACGGCGTGCGCGGCTCCCAGCCCAGTTCCCGCTTGGCGAGCGAGATGTCCGGGCAGCGGCGGCGCGGGTCGTCCTGCGGGATCGGCCGGTAGACGAGTTTCGATCGGCTGCCGGTGAGCTCGACGATCCGCTCGGCCAGTTCGCGCATCGTCACCTCGATGGGGTTGCCGAGGTTGACCGGCCCGACGAGCGTGTCCGGCGCGCCCATCAACCGCATCATCCCTTCGATGAGATCGTCCACGTAGCAGAACGAGCGTGTCTGGCTGCCGTCGCCGAAGAGCGTGACGTCCTCGCCCTTGAGCGCTTGGCGGATGAAGTTCGAGACCACCCGCCCGTCGAACGGGTGCATCCGGGGGCCGTAGGTGTTGAAGATACGCACGACGCGGATGTTGATGCGGTTCATCCGGTGGTAGTCGAAGAAGAGCGTCTCGGCGGCCCGCTTGCCCTCGTCGTAGCAGGCCCGGGGGCCGATCGGGTTGACGCTTCCGCGGTAACTCTCCGGCTGCGGGTGCACGTCCGGGTCGCCGTAAACCTCGCTCGTCGAGGCCTGGAGCACCTTGGCCCGGCAGCGGCGCGCCATGCCCAGCACGTGGATCGCCCCGAGCACGGAGGTCTTCATGGTCTTGATGGGGTTGTACTGGTAGTGCCCCGGAGCGGCGGGGCAGGCCAGGTTGTAGATCTCGTCGACCTCCAGGAACAGCGGGTGGGTCACGTCGTGGCGGATCAGTTCGAAGTTGGGCCGCCCGAGCAGGTGGGCCACGTTCTGCTTCTGGCTGGTGAAGAAGTTGTCCACGCACACGACGTCGTGCCCGGCCTGGACGAGCCGGTCGCAGAGGTGCGACCCGAGGAAGCCCGCGCCGCCGGTCACCAGCACACGCTTGATGCTCACGGGGCGCCTCCGTCGATCGCGCGTTCGACGGCGCGAACGCTGTGCTCGAGATGCTCCGGCCTGGTTGTGCCTACGACCGCCGCCGACACCCCCCCGCGTGCGAAGACGAACGCGAGCGACCGGGCCGGATCGTCCGTTCGGCCGCCGGCGAGCGGCTTTTTCACCAGCACGCCAACTCCGCGCTCACTCGCCCGGGAGATCGCCTCGGACATTTCGGTCTCCTGCTCGTTGTAGGTCACCATCACCACGTCGCAGCGGTCGATCGCGCGGAACGCTCCGGCTTCCGTCTTCGGCGAGGCGCCGATCGCCCGCACCAGTCCCCGCCGCCGGAGCAGGGCGAGGGCATCGTATGCCTCGTCCGCGCCCGTGCCGGCCTCGACGACGCCGTCGGAATGGAGCAGCACGGCGTCGAGGTAGTCGGTGCGGAGCCGCGTGAGGCTGCGTTCGACGCTGCGAGCGATCGACTCCGGCGAGAAGTCGTACCGCTGGTAGTACTCCTCGCCGGCCTTGGTGATGATGATCCAGTCCTCGCGCCGGCCCGGCAGCAGCGAGCCGAGTCGTTCCTCGGCCGAGCCGTACGCGGGGGCCGTGTCGATGAGGTTGACGTCCAGGTCGCGGGCGCGCTGGAGCAGCGCACGGGCCTCGTCGTCCGTCGGGATGCGCACGGGCTTGGGGTACTTGAGGCCCTCCGCCCGTCCGAGCGCGACCGTCCCCAACCCCAGCGGGCTGACCATGATCCCCGTTCTGCCCAGCGAGCGCGCGTGCATCAACCGCTCCGATCCGACGAGCGAACAGAATACGCCGCCCACGACTACCGCCACGCGATGCCGTCCGATTCCCACGGCGTCGTCGCAACGGGGGGCGAAGGGCGATCGGACAGGGCGGAGTTGTCAGCGTCGGTTCGGCGGTCGCCCCATGACTCGGCGATTTCGGACGCGGCCAGCGGGGCGAGCGCGAGTTTCGTGGGCCACACGGCCGACACGTTCCCGAACCGGCGAACCACGTACGACTCGGGCCGCCTGCCGCTCGGCGTTCGGCCCTCCGCCCGGTCGATGCGGAGCGTCGCCCAGCGGGCCTCGTTCAGGTCGAGCCACGGCAGGCAGGACGCCAGTTCGGCCCGCGCCCGTTCGATCTGTTGGGGCGTCGTGCGTTCGAGTCCGGACTCCGCGATGCCACCGCCGACGTACCACACGGTTCGCCCCCCGCTCGCCGCGCTCGTCACGGTGAGTCGCGGGACGCCCGACAGGCCGATGCAGTGCCCGAAGAGCGGGCACGGCGCACCGTCGATCATCACCTGGTGCAACGGGCGCCGCTGCATGGCTTCCTCGCCACCGGGGATGTTGCCGAGCAACGCGGCGTTTCCTTCCCCCGCGGCCAGCACGATTGACGAGGCCTCGACGCGGACCTCCTCGTCGCCGGATGGTGCGACGCAGGCCCAGGACGCCGAGGCGTCGGACTCGAGCCGAACCGCATCCGTTCGGTACGCATGGCCGTCGCACGCCGCCGCGAGCGCCTGGATCAGGCTTGCCGGCTCGATCACGCGTTCCTGCGCCTCGTACACCTCGACGCTGTGCGGCGCACAGGCGAACGCGTCCGGCGCCTCGCGGCGTCCGAGGCGGCGCACGCTCGAGCGGAACAGGGCGGCCGCGCCGCGTGCGGCCAGCCTCGCGCCCGCTTCCGGCGCGGTCCACAGGTGGGTGCGTGCGGAGAGCGTGCGCACACCCCGCAAGTCGATCTCGCCGCGTCCCGCGAGGCACGCCTCCCAGACGCGTGCCGCTCGTCCGAGGGCGCGTGCCTCGCGTGCAGCCTCGCCGGGCAACGCGTACTTCACCCCGGCGTGGAGGATGCCCTGCGAGGCGATCGTCTGGCCGTCGCCCAGCGCGCTGCGTTCGAACAGCACGGCCGACAGCCCTCGGCGAACGGCCAGCGCGAGGGTCCACAGCCCGACCACGCCCCCCCCCACCACGGCGACGTCCACCCGCGCGCGCGCCGCCATCCGGCTCACCCGCTCCCCGGCGGCGTGCCGCGCGGCGGGAGCAGGATCACCTGCCCGGCGCGCAGGCTGTCGCGCGAGCGGAGGCGGTCGCGGTTCGCCTCGAAGATGCGGTCGGCCTCGCGCGTCGTGCCGTAGAACGCCTTGGCGATGCCCGTCAGCGTGTCGCCGCGCTTGACCACGTATTCGGCGGGCAAGGGCGGCTCGGGCGGGGCTTCCTGGGCGACCGGACGGCCCTGCACGTTCGTCGGATCGACCGGCAGCCGCAGGGTCTGCCCCGCCCGCAGGCGGTCCGGGCTGACGAACGGGTTGGCCCTCGCCACGGCCTCGGCGTGGCGTGCGCTCCCGTATCGAGCACGCGCGATCGACTGGAACGTGTCTCCCGTCTTGACCTCGTAGGCCTCGAACTCAGGCGGTTCGACGGGCGGTCCGCGCCGATCCGGCTGGGCAACCGGAGTCGTCGGGTCGATCGTGCCATCGTCCCCTTCCGTGATCGGGTCGGCGGCATCGGGCGCGCCCCCGAACGTGATCGGCGGCGCGGGAGGCTCGACGGCCCAGTAGACGGCAACCCACACGAGCGCCAACGCCGCGAACCCGCCGAGAAGTCGGTACGCACTTCCGCGCATCTCGACCTCCTGCCCCATCACGCGTGCTCGTCGGGGGGCGGCGCGGACGATCGATCCGCCTTGCGCGACCAGACCAGGGGCGCGGCGACGGCGATCGACGAGTAGGTGCCGATGCCGATGCCGACGAGCATCGCGTACGCGAACCCGCGCACGCCGTCACCGCCGTAGATGTACATGATGAGGATCGCCAGCAGCGTGGTGCCCGAGGTGATGACCGTGCGGCTGATGGTCTGGTTGATCGACAGGTTGATCACGTCCGCGCTCGCGTAGGGCATCTTGCCCCGATTCTCGCGGACGCGGTCCATAACGATGATGGTGTCGTTGAGGGAGTAGCCGATGATGGTGAGCAGGGCGGCGACGAGCGTCAGGTCGATCTTGAAGGGCAGGATGCCCAGCGCCTGGGCCGCGCTCTGCGTCGGGCCCCAGTCGTAGACGATTTCGGCCAGCGCGATCAGGCCGATGCACGTCAGGCAGTCGTGGATGAGGCAGACGATGGCGGCGAGCGAGTAGCGGGCCGATCCGAACCGGACCCAGATGTAGATCATGATGAGGAGCAACGAGAGGAAGACCGCAACGATGGCCTGAGCGCGGAAGGTCTCGGCGATCGCGGGGCTGAAACTCTGCACGCTGGCGAGGGTCGTCGTCCGGCCGAGGGCCTCGTTGACCAGTTGCCACTCGCGGGAGGCGAGTTCGGCGCGCCACCGGTCCTCGTTCTCGAGGTAGTTCACGCCCTCCTCGGCGACAAGCAGCACCGCGGTCTTCACGCCCGCGCCGTCTTCCTCCAGGGCGCGGACCTCCCACATCCGTCCGAGCGTGTCGCTGAAGTCCTGCTGCTGGCGCATCTGCTCGATGCGGGTCTTGAGGCCGTCCAGCGTCGGGCGCGGGTCGAGGTCTTCGATGATGATCGCAAGGCCGCCGGAGTACTCCCGGACGGTGTCGCGGTATTCGGGTCGGTTGATGTCCTCGCCGAGGATGCCGCGGACGTTGAGGAGCGGGTACACGGGGGCGAGGGCCAGGTCGAGGCCGGCGCCGCGGAAGACGAGCGGGGGGCGCGAATCCAGGACGTCCGCGAACGCCGTCGCCAGCGCATTGACGACGGTCGTCTCGTCGGTGACGAGGCTCTTGATCTCGAAGCGGTCGGATGTCACGCCGTCGGCATCCGGGTCGAGCGTCACGATCTGCGCCCTGCGCAGTTCCGCGAGCCGGGCTTCGTCTCCGGTGCCCGCGCCCAGGGCACGAACGCGGTCCTCGACCTCCTGACGCGTCAGCGTGACGCGCCGGCCGGTGTCCTCATCGATCTTGAACTGGAGGGTGACCTTGGTGCCGCCGCGGAACTCGGTGTCGAACATCTCGCCGCGCTGGTGGTAGACCATCCACAGCCCGATGCCGACGTAGATAGTCGAGATGACGACGAAGCCGTAGCGCATCCGGAGCCAGTTGATCTTCGGCTCCAGCGCCCTGTCGATGGCGGGGAAGACGGTCGCCAGCATGCGGATTCGGCGCCAGAGGCCGAACTCGAGCAGCACGTCGAACATCAGCCGCGTGATGACGAGGGCGGAGAACATCGTGGTCACCACGCCGATGCCGAGGGTGATGGCGAAGCCCCGGATCTCCTGCGTGCCGAGGTAGGCCAGCACGACGCAGACGATGAGGTTGGTGACGTTGCCGTCCACGATGCTGGACATCGCCTTGGAGAAGCCGAGGCGCACGGCCGGTCGTATGTCGAGTCCCGCCCTCAACTCCTCGCGGATTCGCTCGTAGATGAGGACGTTCGCGTCGACCGCCATGCCGAAGGTCAGGATGATGCCCGCGATGCCGGGGAGCGTGAACGCGGCCGAGTTGAGCGCCATCGCGCCGAGGAGCAGGACGGCGTTGCAGCACAGGCCGACGACGGCGAGCGCGCCGCAGCGGAAGTAGTAGACGACCATGAACCCGGCGACGGCGACGAAGGCGATGATCCCCGCCCGCATGCCCTGGCGCAGTTTGTCCGCGCCGAAGTCCGGGCCGACGGTGTTGCGGCTGATGGGCTCGGGGGAGAGTTTGTTCTGCAGCGCGCCCGCGGCGAGCACCTGGATGATGTAGCGCAGTTCCTCGTTCGAGAAGTCGCCCGAGATCAGGCCCGTACGCGAGATTCGGCTGCGGAGCGTGGGGGCGGTGTAGACCTCATCGTCCAGCACGATCGCCATTTTCTTGCCGACGTGCTTCTCCGTCAGCGCGCCGAGGAGCGACGCGCCCACGGTGTCCATCTCGAAGGCGATGGCCGGCTTGCCGACCTCGTCCGCGCCCTGGCGCGCCCGGGCGACCTGCCACGGGCGGTCCGGGTCGGGTGCGAGCCTGTAGCCCGCGCGGTCCCAGCAGAGCATGTAGTACTCGCCGTCGTGCTCCTCGACGATGTAGCCGCCGGCGCGGGTGCGGAAGTACTCCGCCGGGTTCGCCTCCAACGCCCGCAGTTCCTGCACGTCGTTGTACCAGTTCTCGATCCGGTTGATCTTGTACCACGCCTTGTCGCGCGATCTGGCCCCGCGCGGCCCGCTCTCGCGCAACTCCGCCCGCAGACGCGCCTCCTCCGCCGGGTCGTCGCTCGGGTCGACCGTGATCCGGAACGCCAGCACGCCGGACGCCCGGAGCAACCGCACCAGGTCCGACGGGTCGTCGAGCGTGGTCCGCACGGCCTCGTAGGCCTCGTAACTCGCGCGCACGCCTTCGATCGAGTCCGCGTACGCCGGGTACCGCTCCTTCAGGCGCGAGAGCGCGCGGTCTCGCGGGCTGGGGAGTTCGACGTACGTGTTCGTCTGCGAGTCCCGCAGCGTGCGCCGGCGGTTCGACTGCTCCACGGCGCGGCGCAGTTCGGCGGGCGTGAGCGACGCCCGGAGCACCTCGTCGCGGGCCGAGTCGTAGGCCAGTTCCGCCTCGGCGGCCTCGCGGGCAAGGCGGAGGAGATCGTCGGGACTCGGGCCTTCCGCGCCGGCCGCGGCGTCGTACGCGGCGCGTGCCGCCCGGGCCTGGTCATAGACCACGGCCAGTTCGCGGAGCCGCGCGGCCCGGGCCTCGTTCCCGCCGGCGAGCCTGTCCAGTTCGGCGGCCCTGGTGTCCGGCGGCATGGCGATGACCCGCTCGAGGCGCTGGCGCGGGATCGCCATCTCGCCGACCGAGTCGAGCAGGGCCTCGTACTCGGCGCGTTTCTCCTTGACGCGCGGCCCGGGCAAGGGCATCGTGATCTCGATCCGGTCGCGCCCCTGCGAGACCATCGTGATCTGGTACAGGCCGTTGGGGTCGACGCGCCGCTTCAACACCTCGATGACGCGCGACATGGTCTCGGAGGCGTTCTCCTCCGGCCCGATCGCGACCGAGTAGATGAGGCTGACGCCGCCGCTGAGGTCCTTGCCGAGGCGCAGTTTCTTCTCCGGGGGCACGATGGCCAGCCCGAAGAAGAGGAGCGCCACGATCACCAACGCCGCTCTCAGTCCGAGGTTCCGCATGGCCGTCCGTCTTTGGTTCAGGGGTGCCGGCCAGTGCGTGCCGGCGTCGCGCGGGCCGTCACACCGAGGCCGCTTCCGCTTCTTCTTCCGATGTGTGCTCGGCCCCGTTCGACGAACGGTCCCGGCTCTCCTTGAGCACCGTCTGGACCGCGCTCCGCGCGAAGCGGATCCGCGTGTTGGTGTGCTCGTCCACCCGCAGCAGGACGAAGTCGTCCTTGATCTCGTGGATGACGCCCTGCATGCCGCCGATCATCTGCACGCGGTCGCCCTTTTTCAGGGAGGACAGCATCTCGGCGACGCGGCGCTTCTCCTTGCGGCCCTGCATCGCCGTCATCACGAGCATGAAGACCATCAGGCCCAGCAGGATGAAGATGAACGACCCGCCGAACATCGATGGGGGTGGACCGGGCTGGTTCCCCGGCGGCAATGCGCCTGCCCCTTCACCCTGGAGTCCGGGCACGTACCCTTCGCCCGCCTCCTGCGCCAGCGTCCATGGGACCACGATGCTCGCGTGCTCGACCATCCGTTGCGGCTCCCATCCCTCGGGCGGCCCTCGAATCGGCCCGACCGGGGCTATCCACCCGCCCAGCGTCACCCTCGACGCCCACCACCACGGCCTCGCCCTACGACCGCAGGGACGCCGGCAGACCCTCCGCCGCCCGGGGCCACGCCCGGCCCAGCGAGGGCCAGTCATCTTCTACCACCGCTCGCCGGATATCAAACATGAGCCTCTGGAAGAGCCGGAGGTTGTGCAGGCTGACCAGGATCGGTCCCAGCATCTCCTCGGCCATGAACAGGTGCCGGATGTACCCCCGCGAGAACCATCCGCCCTCCGGCGGCCCCCATCCGTGGCGGGCGGGGTCGCAGGTCGGGCAGTCGCAGCCCCGCTCGATTGGTTCCGGGTCGGTCGTGTGCTCGGCGTTTCGCAGCCGGACGACGCCCGTGCGGGTGAAGGCGTGCCCGTTTCGTCCGTTGCGGGTCGGCAGGACGCAGTCGAACATGTCCACGCCGGCGAGGACCGCGGCCAGGAGGTCCCGCTCGTAGCCGACGCCCATGAGGTAGCGAGGCTTGTCCGCGGGCAGGCGCGGGGCCGTGAATGTCGTGACTTCGGCGATGCGTTCGTGGTCCTCGCCGACCGCCACGCCGCCGATCGCGTAGCCCGGCAGATCGACGCCGCAGACGCGCTCGACGCACCAGGCCCGGGCGTCGAGGTCCGTGCCGCCCTGCACAATGCCGAAGAGCGACTGGTCGTCGGGGCGGGCGTGCGCGCGGTTGCAGCGTTCGAGCCATCGGATGGTGCGTTCGTTGGCGGCACGAAGGCGGGCGGCGTGGTCGTATCCGCAGCGCCCCGCCGAATCGCGCGCGGCTGCGAGTCGCAGGCGCGTCTGGTTCGCCGCGCCGGCCGTCGGGTCGATCGAGGGCGGGCAGTCGTCGAACGCCATGATGATGTCCGCGCCGAGCGCGTTCTGGATCTCGATTGAACGCTCGGGTGTCAGGCGGACGCGGCTGCCGTCCACGATCGACCTGAAGGTGACGCCGTCGTCGTCGATGGCGTTGCGGTCGGCCATCGAGTAGGCCTGGTATCCGCCCGAGTCGGTGAGGATCGGCCCGGCCCAGCCGGTGAACCGGTGCAGGCCGCCGAGCGTGCGGACGGTCTGCTCGCCGGGGCGGAGCATGAGGTGGAAGGTGTTGCAGAGCATCACCTCCGTGCCGGTCGCGGCGATGAGCGGCGGAACGATCCCCTTGACGGTGGCCTTGGTGCCGACGGCCATGAAGGCGGGGGTCTCGAACGAGCCGTGGGCGGTGGTGACCTGTCCGACGCGGGCGTTCGAGAGGCGCGAACGGGCGTTGATCTCGAACCGCAATGCGCCGCCCATACGACTCTCCGGCACCGCCTACCGGCCGCTGCGCTTCGCCTCGGTCTCGCGCTGGAGGACGCGTTTCTCGCGTTCGGTGAGGCTACCGATGCCCTCCTGGCGGACTTTTTCGAGGACCCTGCCGACCTCGTCGTCGCCGCGGGATCGGCGCGGGGGTCGCGGCGTGCCGCTCTCCCGGCGTGAATCCTTCAGCACGTCGAAGAAGTCGCGCAGGAGGTGGGAGTTGCGGATGAAGAAGAACCCCGCGGCGGCCCCGCCGAGGTGGGCCGCGTCGCCGCCGGCGTTCGCGCCGCCGGCGAGCAGGTTGACGGCGGCCAGCGCGACGTAGCCGTAGGCGAACCACTTCATCCGCAAGGGGATCGGCGGGAAGATGAGTTGCACGATGGTGTTCGGGGCGATGAAGGCGCACGCCATGATGACGCCGAAGACGCCGGCCGACGCGCCGACAAGGGGGGTTGCGGTATCGTGGAAGAGCACGCCCGGCAGCGCGAGGCCCGGGATTTGGCCGAGGAGGTTGAGGAGCAGGTACGCCAGCCCGCCGAAGATGCCGCAGACGAGGTAGAAGGCGAGGTACTTCTTCCGCCCGAGGTACTGCTCGACGAGGCCGCCGAAGACGAACAGGCCGAACATGTTGAAGAACAGGTGCCAGATCGTGTCCGGGCTGTGCAGGAACTGGAACGTCACCAGCCGCCAGACTTCGAGATGCTGAAACCCCCTCTTTGTGGAGAAGTGTCCAACGTCGTACAGCCAGGGGAAGAGCACGGTGTTCGCCAGGACGTGGACCGCCACGTTGACGATGATGAGCCAGGTGTTGACGGAGAGCGCGTTGACACGGGCTGCGCGCCGCCGGGGCGCGCCCCCCCCGCCGCTGTCGCGCCGTGCGTACTCACGATCGTAGATGCCCATCGCGCCGCGCCGCTCCGTTCCGTGGATGCGCCGGCCCTGCCCCGGCCGCCGAGCCGACCATCCTAGCCGCCGGTGCGCTTGCGCTCCGTCGCCCGTTGGAGGGTCTTGCGCTCGGCCCGCGTCAGGCTGTCGATCCCCTGCTCGCTGATCTTGGCGAGGATGCGGTCGACCTCGGCCTGCTCCTCCTCCTGCCGCTGACGGCGCCGCTCCTCGGCCCGGTTGGGCGGCTCGGGCGGTTCGTCCCGCAGCGACGCCGAGAACTCGCTCTCCTCGCCCGCGAGCAGCGAGAGTCGCCGTCGCTCGAACCAGCAGATCAGCCCGCCGAAGAGGGCGATCGCCATCAGGAGCGTCTCCCGCCCGACGGCCGCGACGACGAAGAGGGCCACCGCCGTCACCAGCCCGACCACGCTTGCCGTCCGCATGGACTCCGCATACCCGGACCTCGCCCAGAGCGCGGCCTGGAGGATGCGGCCGCCGTCCATCGGGAACATGGGCACGAGCAGGTTGAACGCGAGGAGGACGGCGTTCATGTAGTGGAGCCACCAGATGGTGACGACCAGCCAGAGCGCGAAACTGCTCGATGCCGCGAATCCGCCGAGGGCCAGTTCGGGTCGGAACGGGTTGAAGAAGACGGCCGACCACTCCCGGGTGGCGAAGTACGCCGCCGCGGCGAGCACGGGCAGGAGGAACACGTTGACCAACGGTCCGCCGAGAGCGGTCCAGAGGTGCGCCCGCCAGTCGTCCGGCACCCGGCACATCGCCAGTCCGCCGAGCGGCCACATGATGATCTCGTCGGCGTCGCCGCCGACGCGCCGGGCCGTGAGACAGTGCCCGTACTCGTGGAGCAGCACGAGGACGAAGAGGCATCCCAGCCCTGTCGCGGTGTAGAGCGGGCCGATGTCCAGCCAGAGCGAATGCACGAGCCGAGCGACGATGACAATCAGAAAGACGACGTGCAGCCGCACGCGGATGCCCCAGGCCGAGTAGAGCGGCACCGCCCAGGTCAGCGGGTTTTCGCCGTCGCCGAAGACCCGTCGCACGGCGTGCCGGAACCACCCGCCCCCGCGGCTGTCCCAGGAGGGAGGCTCGACCGACCCGTGCCTGTCCGCGCCGCGCATCATCGACGGTTCACCCGTGCACCGATGTCAATGCTCCGAAGATCAAACCACGGGGCGCGATCGCGGTTGCACACCCCGTCACCGCCTCCACGTCACCGACCCGTACACCCCGGCCTCGCCGAGGTCCTCTGCGATCCGGATCAACTGGTTGTACTTCGCGTTGCGGTCGCTCCGGCAGGGCGCGCCGGTCTTGATTTGCCCGCAGTTCGTCGCCACGGCGAGGTCGGCGATCGTCGCGTCCTCCGTCTCGCCCGAGCGGTGGCTCATCACGGCCGCGTACCCGTTCCGCATGGCGAGGTTGACGGCCTCGAAGGTCTCGCTGAGCGTGCCGATCTGGTTCACCTTGACCAGGATCGCGTTCGCGCACCCTTCGTCCAGCCCGCGCTGCAGCATCGCCGGGTTGGTCACGAACAGGTCGTCGCCGACCAGTTGCACCTTCTCCCCGAGCCGCGCCGTCAGCCGTTTCCACCCGCCCCAGTCGTTCTCGGCCAGGCCGTCCTCGATCGACCGGATGGGGTACTTCTCGCACCATGAGGCGAGCAGGCCGATCAGGTCGTCGGAGGAGAGCACCTCCCCGCTGGACTTGAAGAGTTTGTAACCGGTCTTCCCGTCCGCGGCGGCCTCGTTCCAGAGTTCGCTCATCGCGGGGTCGAGGGCGACGAAGACCTGCTCGCCCCACCTGTACCCCGCCTTGCCGACGGCCTCCTCGATGATCTTCAGCGCGTCCTCGTTGTCCTTGAGGTCCGGCGCGAAGCCGCCCTCGTCCCCCACCGCCGTGGAGAGCCGGCGTTTCTTCAGCACGCCCTTCAGCGCGTGGTAGATTTCGACGCCCGCGCGGAGCGCCTCGCCGAAGTCGTCGAACCCCCACGGCTGGACCATGAACTCCTGGAAGTCGACGGTGTTGTCGGCGTGCTTGCCGCCGTTGATGATGTTGAACATCGGCACGGGGAGCACCTTGGCCGCGCTCCCGCCGAGGTAGCGGTAGAGCGGCAGCCCGCACCCCTGGGCCGCGGCCTTGGCGGTCGCCATCGAGACGCCGAGGACGGCGTTTGCGCCCAGTTCGGCCTTGTTCGGCGTGCCGTCGAGTTCGCGCATGACGGCGTCCACGACCTCCTGCTCTCGCGCGTCCAGCCCTTCCACGGCGGGGGCGATCCGCTCGATCACGTTCTCGACGGCTCGCATGACGCTCTTGCCGAGGTACACGGCCGCCTCGCCGTCGCGAAGTTCGACGGCCTCGTGCTCGCCCGTGGAGGCACCGCTGGGCACGGCGGCCCGACCGGTCGCCCCGTTCGCCAGGACGACCTCCGCCTCCAGCGTGGGGTTGCCCCGCGAGTCCAGCACCTGGCGAGCGTGAACGATCTCGATGTCGAAGTCCATGCGGTGGCCCCTGTCAGCACGCCGAGCGCGGGTGCGTCCGCGTGGATGGCAGGATAGCCGCCCGTCATTCCGTCGCGCCGCCTTGCCCGGTCGCCGGGGGGTGGTATGTTTCTACACTTCCCGAGAGGGTGCCCATGCCCACGACCCACGAAGGCTTCTCGCAGCGTCTGCTCCGGCTGAAGGCCGACCTGGCCGCGCAGGGCGGGCGCGTTCAGGCGATGTACGAGGACGCCTGTGAGGCCGTCTTCTCCGGCGATGAGGGCGCGGCCAGGTCCGTCGTTGAGCGTGACGACGAGATCGACCGCGCGGACGTCGCCATCGAGAAGGCTTCGGTGCGGCTTCTCGCCGACGCCACCAATGACGGCGCGGCCCTCGACGCCGCCCAACTCCGCGCGGTGCTGACGGTCGTGAAGGTGAACAACGAACTCGAACGGGCCGCCGACGCGGCGGTGGTCGTCGCGGAGTGCGTGCCGGCGATCCGCCCCTTCCGGGACGCGATCCCGCAGACGTTCCGCGTGCTTACGAACAGCGTCGTCGGGATCCTTCGCGACGTCAACCGGGCCTTCGAGCGTGACGACGCCGCGCTGGCCCGGCTCGTGCTCCAGAGCGAGGACACCGTCGAGGCGTTCAAGAGCGGCCTGCTCCGGGAGGCCGAGGAGCGCGTCGCCGCGGGGACGATGCCGGTCGACTTGGCGTTCGTACTGCACGAACTGGCGAATCAGTGCGAGCGCATCGCTGACCATGCGACGAACATCGCCGAGCAGGTCATCTACCTGGCGTCGGGCGCGATCGTTCGTCACACCGACGCCGGCTGGGTCGATCTCCCCGACATCGCACGCAACTGACCGCTCCGGGTCGGCTACCGCACGGAGCCGACGCCCACCGGGCGCTCGCTGCGCAACTCGGACGCGACGGCCGCCAGTGCGCGCATCGCGCCGTGGACGGTCTCCTCGCTCACGAACGGTCCGACGCTGAGGCGGACCGCCCCGCCGCGCTCCAGCGTGCCCAAGGCTCCGTGCGCCCGCGGCGCGCAGTGCAACCCGGCCCGCGCCAGGTAGCCGCGCGATTCGAGTCCGGCCGCGAGCGCGTCGGGCGAGATCGAGTCGTGCGCGAACGAGAACACGCCCACGCGACCTTCGACCGAATCCGGTCCCAGGAGCCTGAAGCCGTCGCGTTCGCCCGGCATGGTTTCGAGCACGGCCTGGGTGAGGCGTGCCTCGTGCGCGCGCACGAGGTCGACGCCCCGATCCAGCAGCCACTCGACTGCCGCCGACAAGCCCGCGATGCCCGGCGTGTTGTGCGAACCAGGCTCGAAGCGATCCGGAAGGGTGAGCGGCTGCACGTCCGATTCGCTCGCGCTGCCTGTGCCGCCTTCGCGCAGCGGCTCCACGATGGAGTCCATGCCGGCCCGCAGGTACAGCCCGCCGGTGCCGAGCGGGCCGAGCAGCCCTTTGTGGCCGGGGAACGCGAGCAGGTCGATGCCCATCGACGCCGCGTCGACGGGAGCGTGCCCGAGCGACTGCGCCGCATCGACGAGCAACGGCACGCCGGCCCGCCGGCAGGCCCGCCCGATCGCCTCGAGCGGTTGGAGTGTGCCGGTGACGTTGCTGGCGTGAACGGCGACGATGAGGGCGGTCTCGGGGCGGACGGCCGCCGCGATGCTCGTCGCGTCGACCATGCCGGTCCCCGCGTCGGCGTCCACGCAGGTCCAGACCGCTTCGCCGCTCGCCGCGAGGGCATTGAGCGGACGCAGGACCGAGTTGTGGTCCATCGCGGTCGTGACCACGTGGGCCCGTCGTCCGGGGTGCCCGCGGTTCCACGCCCGCACCGCGCCCTTGATGGCCAGATTCAGCGCATCGGTGGCATTGAGCGTGAAGACGACCTGCCCGCTGCGCTCGCCGCCGACGAGTTCGCGGATCCGCTCGCGGCACCGGTCGATGAGCGAGGCGCCCACTCGCGCGGCCGCGTACGCCCCCCGCCCCGGCGAAGCCCCGACGCGGCGCATGTAGTCCAGCACGGCCTCGTGGACGCACTCTGGCTTGGGGAAACTGGTGGCCGCGTTGTCGAGGTAGGTCGGAGCGGGCATTCGGCGCGATGCTACGCGCGCCGCTTCACGCCTTCGGCCGCTTGTAGAAGGGCAGCGGGCGGATCCGGCCGCCCAGCATCCCCTTGCCGGTATCGACCTCGACCGCGGTGCCCACTTCGGAGGCTGCGCGGTCGACGAACGCCATCGCGATCGGCACGCCGAGCGTCGGGCTGAGGCAGCCGCTGGTGACCTCGCCCACCTCTCGCCCGCTCGCGTGGACCTTCATCCCCTGGCGCGGCGTGCGCTTGCCCTCGAACTCGACGCCCGCCAGGACGCGAGCAGGGCCGCCCTCGGCCTTCGTGCGCTCGAGCGCGTCGAGCCCGATGAACCGTTCGCCGCCCTCCGCGGCGTGCTTGTCCAGGCTGATCGCAAAGTCCACGCCGCAGGAGAGGGCGTTGATCTCCTCGCCCAGTTCGTGCCCGTACAGGGGCATGCCGGCTTCGAGACGGAGCGTGTCGCGGGCACCGAGGCCGGCGGGCTTGAGCAGGGCGGCCTGCGCGCGGAGGTCCACGTCCTTGAGCAGCAGTTTCATCGCCATCTCGATCGCGTTCGACGGCAGGATCACCTCGACGCCGTCCTCGCCCGTGTAGCCGGTGCGCGACACGATGAGTTTGAGGACAAGCAGGTTCTTGACGGTGAATCGGTACCGCTTGAGCGTGGGGATTTCCTTGCTGAATCGCCCGATGAGGTCCAAGACCTTCGGGCCTTGCAGAGCGACCATGGCCGTCTTGAGGGTGGTGTCCTCGATCTTCGCCGAGAGGTCGCCGGCGGATCGGACGCGCTCGAAGTGGGCGAGCATCTTGTCGCGGTTGGCGCCGTTGACGACGACCATGAAGTCGTCGTCGTCCATGCGGTAGACGATGACGTCGTCGTGGACGCCGCCCCGCTCGTTGCAGGCGAGGCTGTAGCGGCATTGGCCCGGCTCCATGTCGCCGATGCGGCGCGTGCAGACGCGTTCGAGCAGTCGGCGTGCGTGCCGCCCGCCGATCTTCACGCGCCCCATGTGCGAGACGTCGAAGACTCCCCCCGACTCGCGGACCTGCCGGTGTTCCTCGTGAATGCCCGAGTAGACCATCGGCATCTCCCACCCGGCGAAGTCCACCAGGCGGGCGCCGTGCTCGACATGGAACGAGTGGAGCGGGGATCGATGCACAGGACAGCCTCCGCGTGCCCGAGAGCGTTCCCGCGCTCGCTGGGCAGCCGCGGACACTATCCGATCGGCCCTCGCGGGGCTACGCGGCCCGCTTGCCCTTCATGTGCTTGTTCCACCACCGGTCGATGTGGATGCCTTCCGGGCATTCCTCGAATCGTACGCCGACGATGTACCCGATGCCCTCGGCGTAGCGTGACTGCATCACCTTGCCGCAATAGAGGCGACCCGGGCGGTTGCCCTTTGGCGGCACGGCGAGAAGCACCAGCCGGCCCTTGTGGACCATCCGCCTGGAACGAAGCCCGACCCCGGAGCGGCTCAGGTCCAGAGACACGGCCTCCCATGGCTCGCCCGGCTCGCCGTTGCGGCTCAGTTCCGCCATGACCACCGGCAACTCGAGGCCCTGCCGATCGTGCGTACGCCTGCACCTCATCGACTCTTCGCTCCCCGCCTCGGGCGTGCTCTGGTCCGCGTTCTGCTGGCCGCCCGGTCCATCACCCTGGGTGTCCGAGCGTTTTTCCCTGGCACTGTCGGCGACCAGATACCTTCGCGCGACGCTTCGATCGTTCGTGCTCATGTGGTGAGTGCCCCCCCGGCACCAACACCGATCGGCACCCTCCCGACACCCCTTGAACAGGGTCGCTTCAACCCGTGCCTTCCATCGGCCAACCGGCGTTGTCGATCAGGCGCACCTTCCCCACTCTGCCCGCGACGAGAGCGCGGCAGGTCCGAGAGCCTTGGGGCGGGCCGAGCGTCTCGGCATCGCGGACGACCGCGTACTCGATCCCGACGTCGGCCGTCCGCATCGTGGCCCGCATCGCGGCCTCCGCGCCGGTGGGATCGGAGCGCTCCCCGGCGGCCTGCAAGGACCGATAGAGCGCACGCGCGATGCGCCGATCGTCAGGCCCGAGCCGCACGTTGCGGCTGCTCAGCGCCAGGCCGTCCGGGTCTCGAATCGTCGGTCCGGAAACGACGCCGATGTCCAGGCGCTCCTGCGCGACCATCGCCCGCACGACCTGCAACTGCTGCCAGTCCTTCTCGCCGAAGACGGCCGCGACGGGCCGCACCAGTTCGAACAGCCGGAGCACGACCTGGCACACACCCGCAAAGTGCCCGGGGCGGAAGCGGTCCTCGAGTCGAGGCTCGGTGGCCACCGCCGGCAGCGCGGGGATGCGCACGTCAACTCCGCGTGGGTACACCTCCTCGACGGCCGGCACAAACACCGCGTCCATCCCCTCGCGTGTGCAGACGGCAAGGTCGGCGTCGAGCGCCTTCGGATACGCGGCGAAGTCCTCGTTCTCGGTGAACTGCGTCGGGTTCACGAACACGCTGACGACACACGGCGCCCCGCCGCGTCGCCGCGCTTCGCGCCCCGCGATGCGCATGAGCGAAGCGTGGCCCTCGTGGAGCGCTCCCATCGTGGGCACGAAGACCGACCCGAGGCCGACCTCCCGCCGCAGTTCCGCCTCGGTCCGCACAACTCGAACGCCCGCGCCCATGCGGCAGACAGTAGCGGCGCGGGCGGATGGCGGGGGCAGGGGCGCCCAGCGTGCGCGGCGAACGGCGGCGCGGCTTCCCCTTCATAGACTGTCGCATGAGCCGCGCGGGGGAGGATCGGCCCCGACTCCATCTCCTGATCGCCACACACACCACGCGTCACCTCGCGCTGTGCCTGGCCGCGCTGGCCAACCAGACCCGACCGCCCGACACCGTGACCGTCTCGTGCGACACCGACGACCGGGGCATCCCGAGCCTGGCCGGCATGGTCTGGCCCCGCGTGGCGGATCGGATGCGGGCGAACTCGCGTGCCGTGCCCGCGCTGCGGATCGTCCTTCGGCCTCATCAGGGAGAGGCCAGGCCAGCGCAGGTCCGCAACAACGCCCTGCGGTCGCTCGATCAGGCCGGGGAACTGCACGACCGAGACCAGGCGCTCTTCATCGACGGAGACATGCTGCTGAGCGAGGCTGCGTGCGCACAGCACCACGCTCTCGCGGCGTCGGGGCGCGAACTGGTCATCGCGTTTCGCGCGAACCTCGACGAAGCGACGACAGCGGGCATCGACCCCGACTCGATGCTCTCGGCAACCGTGAGCGCCGCTTCGCTGGTAACGCGGGCCGAACGCGAGTCGCTGGTCGTTCGCCACCGCAAGTACGCCCGCCAACTCCTGCTGCGGCGGCTCCTGCCGCGTCCGTTCTGCCCCGTCAAGCCGCACAAGCCCAAACTCATCTCGTGCCACGCGGCCGTCTCGATCGGCGCGCTCCGGCGCGTCAACGGCTTCGACGAGCGTTTCACCGCCTACGGGTACGAAGACGACGATCTGGGCCAACGGCTGCACGCGCTGCGGCCTCGACTGCGCGTCGCCATCGCCGTCGCGGACATCACGGCTCTCCACCTCTGGCACGCGACACGCGCCGCCCAGCGCCCGCGCGACAACCCGGGTCACGCCCGATTCACGACGCCTCGGCCGATCCACGCCGGCTTCGGGTGGACGAATCCGGCCGCGCAGCCCGAGCCGCGCGTCGAGATCATCCCCGCCTGAACAGCCCGCGGATGGCGACGATCACTCGCCGGAGCGCCCGTCGCCCGACGGACTGACGGCCCGGCTCGACCGGCGCGCGGCCCGGCGCCAGCCCTTCCATTTCCGCGTAACTCATCGCCGGGCGGGCGTAGAGGTCCTCGCCGCAGGCCGGGCACTCGAAGACGGCGCCGGATCGATCGCCCTGCAGTTCCGGCCCGTCGTGCCCGCAGCGCCGACACCGCCGCACCAGCGTCCAACGCACGCGCTCGGTCCGCAGCAGAGCCATCGGGGGCAGTCTAACCGGCGGCACGGCCCCGAATCCAGACCCGTTCTGAGAGCGGAGCGTGATCCGGTACGATCTCGCGGTGAACGGCGACCGAACGGCTCCGGTGCCTCCCCTCGCCGCGCTTGCGGCGGACCTGCGTCGCTTGGCGGCGGCGGTCGTGCCGGACCTCGACTCCGCCGCCCCTGAATCAGATCGGGCACGGGCGATCGCCGACTTCCGCGACGAACTCGGGCACCGGCGGGCCACCGACGCTCCCCTCCTTGCGCGCCTGCTCGGAGTCCGTCTCGGCGCGGCACCCGACGGCCTGCATCCTGATGCCGCAATCTGGTGGGCACTGCACGACCGTTCGCTCGATCCGGCCTTGCTCATCGAACCGGCTGACGGGCCGCTGGTGCCCTCCCTGCGCCGTCTGGGCATGGAGGTCTGGTCCGAGGGGGAGTTGGCCGCCCTTCACGCCTTGTCGTGGCACGCGACTCGCTCGGAGGGGTGCGACCTTTCGGCCCGCGTGGAGTCGGCGGCTCGCTGGCACCTCGCGGAACTCCAGCCGGACAACGCGACGAACCGCCCCTGGGCCGTCCACGTGTTTGCCGATCTGGCGAACCGCACCGGCGATGCAAACGCCCGCGCGCACGTGGGCACGCTCGTCCACAACTCGATCGTCTCGCTGGGTCGTCCGGACCGGCTTTCCGCGGCGATCCTTCTGGACGCGGCGGATTGGCTGGAACATCGTGGGGCGTGACCAGCCGCGACTACCGCCGATAGCCGAGCGGTTGCTCCGCCAGACCGTACAACTCGCGGAGGATGGTCATGCCGAGGAAACCTGCGAGAGCGAGCGCTCCGAGGACGGCGGCCTCGCCGACGTGGCCGGCGGCGAGCATCCAGGCGGTGGCGTAGAGCGTCAACCAGAGCGAGCCGTATCGCTGGATTTTTTCCGCCGCACGCGGCCCCGCGCCCGCGATCCGCAACTTCCGCCATGCGAACAGCGCGAAGAGCAGCGCGAGGACGGCCGGCGGCAGTGCGCTCGTCAGGTCTACCCAGTCTGGCCAGGGCCCGCCCTCGAGGTCCTCGCGGCGTACGGGGCCGAAGCCTTGGATGCTCGCCGCCCTGCGCCAGGCCGCGACCAGCAACACGCCGGACCAGAACACCCAGCCCGTGACGGCGAACGCGGCGGCCCTCCCGGAGATCGGCGGCACCTTCCTCGCCAGGGAGTGGGCGATGCCGCCGACGATGAGGGCGTGCGTCATCACGAGCCAGACCGGCCAGAGGAAGCGCAGGTTCACGTTCGGAACGAGCATGTGCCCCGCGTAGATGAGGCCGAGGACGACCAGTCCGATCGCGGGGATGAACTTGGCGGCGACGTTGAAGAACAGGATCGCGACGGCGACCAACAGCGTCATCAGCACGGCCTGCGGGCCGAAGACCGTCGAGCCGAGCACGGCGAGGATGAGCGTGCAGGCGACGGTCACTGCGGCGGCGTCGAGCGAGACCTGCCCCGCGGCGATGGGGCGATCGGGGCGCAGGGCGCGGTCTCTCCGGGCGTCGAGGACGTCGTTGAGGCACGCCCCGAAGGCGTAGAGCGCGACCGCCGACAGCGCACCGGCTCCGAGCAGCAGCCACGCGGGGCGATCGACGATCGGCCCCACCGCCCGCTCCTCCGGGTTCGCCCGTGACCAGAGGATGACGAACCAGACGTTCCCGACGGCCGCGAAGGCGGTCGTGACGCGCGTCAGGCGGAGGATCGGGCTGACGCGGCGGAGGAGCGACTCCATCGTGCGGGATGGTACGGCGGGACGCCCGGGGCGGAGGGCATACGATCGGCCGCGGATGGACGTATCGAGGAACAGCCTTGGCCCGCGGATCGCCGTGGTGGTGAGCCGCTACAACGCGACCGTGACGGATCGGCTGCTCGGGGGCGCGCTCGCGGCGTACGAACGGCGGTTCCCCGAGGACGCCGCGCCTCCGGTCGTCGTGGAGGCCCCGGGGGCGTTCGAACTGGTCGCGCTCGCGCGTCGGCTTGCGGACGAGTTCTGCGGCGTCGTCGCGCTGGGATGCATCATCCGTGGTGAGACGGAGCATGACCGGCACATCGCCTCGGCGGTCGCGAACGGACTGGCCGCGATCGCGGTCGAGACGGGCGTCCCGGTCACATTCGGCGTGCTGACCGTCGAAACCACCGAGCAGGCGCTGGAGCGAGCGGGCGGCGCGAAGGGCAACAAGGGCGAGGATGCGATGGACGCGATCCTCGACGTGCTCGCGGCGATGCAGCAACTCAAGGCCGGCGGAGGGGGCGCGCGCATCGGCGCGGGGCGCGTGCCCGGCGACAAGGCCGGAGGGGCGTGATGGCCTCCGCGCGCGACCTTCGTCGGCTCACGCTCCTCGCGCTGTACCAGATCGACGCGCGCGGCGGCGCGGACCGCGACCAGGTCCGCCGGTCGCTCGACGGCTGCGCTTCATTGGCGGAGGAAGGCCCGGTCTTCGTCGGTCCGCGCACGGCGTTTACTGACAGGGAACTGGACGCCGCGTTCGCCGCGGCGTGCGCGGCCTACGAGGGTCGGGGGGAGGCCGACGCCGCGGTCGCGGACCTCGCGCCGGACTGGCCCACGCACCGCCAGCCGGCCATCGACCGCGCCATCCTGCGTCTCGCCTACCACGAGATGGAGGCCGGCGTGCCGCCCAAGGTTGCCGTCAACGAGGCGGTCGAACTCGCCAAGGCGTTCAGCACCGACCGCTCGCCCTCGTTCGTCAACGGCGTGCTGGACAAGTTGATGAAGAAAAGGGAAGGCGGGAGGGAGAAGGCCGAAGAAGGCACGGGGAGGTAACCGTCCGGCATGGGTGTGTTCAGGAGCGCCATCTCGAAGCTCCGCAAGGGTCTGGAGCGAACGCGCGAGTCGTTCGTCTCCGGGCTGCGGTCCGTCCTGCTCGGGAAGAGACTGGACGAAGACCTGATCCGCGAGATCGAGGCGCGGCTGATCCGCGGCGACGTCGGCGTGCGGACGACTCGACGGCTCATCGACGGCATCCGGGCCGACTTCAAGCGCGGGAAGATGTCGCGCGGCGAGGATGCGCTCGACTACCTGAAGCGAGAGATCGCCTCGATGTGGACGGAGGAGGACCGGCGGTTGCGGCTCGCCCCGGAGGGGCAAGGCCCCACCGTGGTGCTGGTCACGGGCGTCAACGGCGTCGGCAAGACGACGAGCATCGCCAAACTCTGCGCCCTGCTGCGGGGCGAGGGCAAGCGCGTGCTGCTCGGCGCGTGCGACACGTTCCGCGCCGGGGCGACGCGGCAACTGGAAGTCTGGGCCGAGCGGCTCGGCGTCGAGGTCGTCAAGGGTCAGCAGGGCGGCGACCCGGCGGCCGTCGCGTTCGACGCCTGCACCGCGGCCAAGGCACGCGGCGTGGATGTCCTGATTCTCGACACCGCCGGGCGCCTGCACACGCAGGACCCGCTGATGCGGCAACTGGAGAAGATCCGCAAGGTGGTCGAGAAGCAGATTCCCGGCGGGCCGCACGAGACGCTGCTCGTGCTCGACGCGACGAGCGGCCAGAACGCGCTTCGTCAGGCCGAGGAGTTCACGCGGGCGGTCGGCGTGACCGGCATCTTTCTCGCCAAGTTGGACGGTACGGCCAAGGGCGGCGTGGTCGTCGCCATCCGCGAGGCGACGGACGTGCCCGTCAAGTTCGTCGGCGTGGGCGAGACGCCCGATGATGTGGAGCCGTTCGACCCCAACGCGTTCGTCGAGGCGCTCTTTGCCGAGTGAGCCGGGCGTGTGTCACCTGGCTCGATGCGTCGGGTCAGTCGGCCGACGGTGCGTCCCTGAGCCGCTCCGCCCATCGCCTGAGCCGGTCGGCCTGCGCCGGGTCGCGCGCCGTTGACGCCAGCGGTTCGATCCGGTCGATCGCCCTGCGGTCGCCCAGCGCGACGAGTGCCTCGCCGGCGGCGTTGCGCGTTCGCATCTCGCGGTCTTCGAGCAGCGGCATCAGCGCGGCCAGCGCGGCGTCCGGGTCGTGCCTGCCCAGTCTCCCCACGACGCCCGCCGCCACCGCCCGGGTGCGGCTCAGTGTTCCGGCGCGCGTGAATCGAGTCGCGTGCTCCAGCGTCCCCGGCTGATCCAGGTCCGCCAGTGCGTTGAGCGCGGCCTGTCGCACGGTGTCGTGCTGCGATTCGTGTTCGAGCGCGGCCACGATCACCGGGAGGCGATCGGCCGCCCCCATCCGGGCGAGGCCCCGCACGGCCGCCGCCCGCACGCGCGAACTCGGGTCGTGCGACGCCGCGCTTGCGAGACGATCGGCGACGCCCGCGGGCGCGAGAGGAGGCGCGTCCCCCGAGGCCAGGTCCGCGAGCGCGGCGATGATCGACTCGCGGACGAAGGGGTCGTCAGGGTCCAGGGCGGCGATGCTGCGCGCCGCGTCCGGGCCGCGGCGGGAGGCGAGCGCGCGCACCGCCTCCGAGCGCAGGTCGCGGTGGCGTGACCGATCCGACGCGATCGCGTCCAGCGCGGTCGTGCCCGGTGCGCCCGGGTCCAGCGCGCCGAGCGCGCGGACGGCCCGCACGCGCGAGGCGTGCGTCGGCCCGCGGAGCGCCTGCTCCACCAGCCACGCCGACGGCGCGTGCAGGTCGATCGACGCCAGCACTTCGAGATTCGGGTCGATGGCGACCATCTCCGGTTCGGCCGGGAGCGGAACGGCCAGCGTTTGGGTCCGCGAATCGACCCTGAAGCGGTGCCACTCGCCGGCATTGCGAACACGGACGAGCACGGGCAGATCGAACACGAACGCCGGGTTGCGCGCGTCGATGTTCTGGGTCTGCTCCGCGTCGATGCGCAGTTCGCCCGCCGCGGAGTCCCACGACGTGCGCACGCGCAGCCTCGGCACGCCCGGGCGGTAGCACCACTGGTCGAAGAACCGTTCGAGCGACTCGCCCGAGACTTCCTCCAGGACCTTGCGGAAGTCGTCCGTCTCCGCCGTTCGCCCCTTGAAGCGATCGACGTACACCGCGACCGCGCGGAAGAACGCCTCGTCGCCCAGCCTGCGGCGGAGCATGTGCAGCACGCTTGCGCCCTTCGGGTATGGGTTCGCCGCCCGCCGGAAGACGCCCCACGGCTCGTCGTACTCTCGGCTGACCATCGCGGGCTGGACGGGCGCGGCGGCGTGGTCGCGGGCGATGACGGCGTCGAAGCCGCCGAGGACCGATGCGTCGTAGCCGTCGCGCCCGCGAGCGTGCTCGAACCAGAGCGCGGTGAGGTAGGTCGCGAAGCCCTCGTTGAGCCAGATGTGGTCCCACGAGTTGCAGGTGATGAGGTCGCCGAACCACTGGTGGGCGAGTTCGTGCGAGATCAGCCCTTCGAGGTCGTGGTCGATCAGGGCGTCGGGCGCGATGATCGCGGTGTCGAACATGGTGGTTGCGGCGGTGTTCTCCATGCCGCCCGCGCCGAAGTTCCAGACCACCAGTTGCGCGTAGCGGTCCCAGGGGTACGACTCGTCGAAGAGCCGCTCGAAGAGGGCGGTCATCTCGGCGGTGCGCCCGTAGGTGCCGCGCACGTCCGCGCCGCGCCCCGGCGGGACGTAGACCGGCATCGGCAGGCCCGGCCGCCCCACGTCCACCACGTCGAACTTCCCGACGACCAGCGAGACGAGGTAGTTGACGTGCGGCTTGTCCTGGAGCCAGTGGAACGTGTCGTACCCTCGCAGCACGGATGCGCCGGTCGAATCGGTTACGCGCCGGACCGATCGGCGCTGCGAGACGAGGCGGCCGTTGGAACTCACCAGGAACCCCGCGGGCACGGTCGCGATGATCTCCGTCTCCAGCCGCTCGTTCGGGAAGTCGTGGCACGGGAACCAGTAACTGTTGGTCTCCGGCTGGCCTTGCGTGTGGATCTGCGGCGGGCGACCGGGCCACGAGGGCGACGACGGCGTCCAGAACAGGCCGTCCGGGGGGTCGTGGATCAGGTAGGTGGTGACGATCGTCGCCGGGATGTCCGGGGGCAGCGGCGGGGAGAGGTCGATGCGCAGCCGCCGGCCGTCGTGCGTGAAACGGGCCGGGAATCCGTTGACCGTCACCCTTCGAACGTCGAGCAGCCTCGCGTCGAGGCGGAGTTCGTCGAGCGGTTCCGCGATGGGCGTGATCGTCAGCGTCTGCGTCGCGTGCGCGACGGGAACGTCCATGTCCTGGATGAAGAGTTCGAGCGTCATCCGGCCGTGGTCGGCCCAGCGGTGCGGCGGGTAGTTCCGCAGGTCGCGCCCGGTCGCTTCGTCGAAGTGGCCCGAGCGATCTCCGCCCGGCTGACGCCAGGCCCAAGACTCGAGCCGGCAATGCAGGCAGTCGAGATCTCGCGCGACCGATGCCGACGCGAGCAGCGCGACGAGCCAGACCGCACGAACAACCGATCGATGTGTCGTATGCATGATCGCTCCGGCTTCGATCAACGGGCGGCGGCGGGTTGCGGGCGTGCGAGTTCGGCGGCGGCCAGGACCTCCGGGTCCGCGTCGGCGAGCGCGGCGGTCGCCCGCGGGTCGTCGATCGAGGCCAGGTGCTCCGCGGCCTGCACGCGCGCCGCGAAGGTCGGGCCGGCCTCCAACTGCCGGAGCCACCAGGCGATCGGCTTTGTGACGGCGTAGTCCGCCAGCACGTGCAGCCCCGGATCCACGACGGCGTCCGTCGGCCTGGCGGGCAACTCGAACGCGGTCTCCGCCACGCGCGCGTCGGTCACAAGGTAGTGGTAGTCGCCGGATCCGTCCGGGAACGAGAGGTAGATGGGCAGCGTGACCGCGTAGGCCGGATTGTCGGCGTCGATCTGTTGGACCTGCTCGGCCCGCACCGAGAGCGTGCCCGGGCCTTCGTCGGGGCCGGTCCACGCGAGATCGACCTTGAAACGGGCGATGCCCGGGCGGTAGACCCATTGCTCGAAGAAGCGTTCGAGCGACTGGCCCGAGACGTCCTCGAGCGCCTTGCGGAAGTCGTCGGTCTCGACCTCGCCGAAGCGGTGCCGCTTGATGTAGAGCCGGACGCCTTCGAGAAAGATCGAGTCTCCGAGCCGGGCGCGGAGCATGTGCAGGATGCACGCGCCCTTGCCGTAGGGATTGTCGAGTTTCATGAAGTTGGTCTCGGGGTCGATGTAGCGGTTGCTCGCAAGCGCGGGCAGGTCCGGCGCGGCGCCGCGGTTGCCGGAGCGCTGCCCCACGAACGACCCGTGGATCGCGCGGTGGTACGCCCGGCGCATGGCGGCGTCGGTCTCGTCGGGGGTCGCGCCGCGGGCGACGGCCTCCAGCCGGGCGGCTTCTTCGGCCCACAGCGCCTCGCCCATCGAGGCCCAGCCCTCGTTCAGCCACAGGTGCTCCCACGACTTGCAGGTCAGCAGGTTGCCCGTCCACTGGTGGACGAGTTCGTGGGCGATGATGTCTTCGAGGGCGTCGCGCCCGGCGGCCGCGGCGAAGGCGTTGAACGTCGACGCCGACGTGTTCTCCATCGCCCCCGCCTGGAACCCGCGGACGATCGTCTGGGCGTACTTGTCCCACGGGTACGGCTCGTCGAAGTAGCGCTCGTAGAACGCCACCATCTCCGGCGTGTGGGCGAAGGCGCGGGCGGCGTTGGCGGCCGTGCCGATGGGCGTGTAGACGGGCATGTCCAGCCCCGGGCGCGCGGACTCCGGCCCGCCGACCTCGACCACGTCGAACTTGCCGACGACCAGCGAGACGAGGTAGGTGGCGTGCGGGCGTTCCTGCTTCCAGTGCCAACGAGTACGTCCGTCGCTCGTGGCTCGCCGATCGATGAGCAGCCCGTTCGAGATGGTCTGGAAATCGCTGTCCACCGTGACGATGAGTTCCGTCGCCAACCGCTCGTTGGGGAAGTCATGGCACGGGAACCATCGGCGGGCGTACTCCGGCTGCCCCTGGGTGTGGAGCATCGGGACTTCCTCGGAGGCGTTGGAGGGTCGGCGCGCGGGGGGCGACCAACTCAGGCCGGTTCCATCGAATCGCAACTGCTCGATGGCGTAGTCGATCTCGACCCGGATGGTCTCGCCGAGCCGTGCGGCGGGGTTGAGCGTGATCGTGAGCAGATCGTCCGCGTGGATGAAGGGTGCGGGGCGGGTCGCGGAGCCTCGCCCGACCGCGACGCCGTCGATCCGCAGCCCCTCGGCGTTGAGGACCAGCGTGCCCCGCTCGCGTCCGAGCGGCGTCACGGTGAGCGTCACTCGACCCGTCGCCGTCGGCTCGTTCACGACGTCGGGCAGGTCGAGTTCGAGTCGCATGTGCAGGTGGTCGAAGTGCCGATCGGGCGGCCAGGCCGAGAGGTCGCGGCCCGTGGCCGGGTCGAAGACACTCCCCGGCGCCACCTGGGCCGACGTGATCGACGCGGCGAGGGCGAGCAGGACGGCGGTCGCACATGCGGCGAGGCAGGGTCTGCGGATCATGCACGGCTCCGGGAGGTCGGCTGGACAGGGTATCGCAAGGCGGGCTTGTTGCGGCGTCCGGGCATGGTACGATGTGTCATGCCCCCCTCACCAGACCCCAGGCCGGGCGCCGGCGCGAGCAGGCGTGGCGGCGTCGGCACGGGACGCCGGGAACCGATCGACGCCTCGGAACTCCTCGCGTCCGTCGCGGACACGTCCACGTACACCGAGTTCTACTCCCCGGTCCCGGACGGCTACCGCAAGGGCTGGCACAAGTACGTCGCCGTCGTCGGCACGGTGATGAGCGGGCTGGGCAAGGGCATCTTCTCGTCGAGCGTCGCCAAGATGCTCAAGGACAAGGGCCTGGTCGTCGCCCCGATCAAGATGGAGGGCTACCTCAACATCGATTCCGGCACCCTGAATCCGTACCGGCACGGGGAGGTCTTCGTCCTCGACGACGGCACGGAGTGCGACATGGACCTGGGGACCTACGAGCGGATGCTCGACCAGGACCTGAGCACGTGGAACTTCACCACCTCGGGGCGCATCTTCGCTGAGATTCTTGACCGCGAGCGCCACGGCATGTACCTCGGGCGCGACGTGCAGATGATCCCGCACGTGACCGGCGAGGTGAAGCGGAAACTGCGTGAACTGGCCGTGCGCGGCGACGGCCAGAAGCCCGCGGACGTCGTGTTTGTCGAGGTGGGCGGCACGGTGGGCGACTACGAGAACGGGTTCTACATCGAGGCCCTGCGCGAACTCGCGTTCGAGGAAGGCCCCGGCTCGGTCTGTTTCGTCGCGCTCACGTACGTCATCGAGCCGAAGGCCCTGGGCGAGCAGAAGTCCAAGGCCGCCCAACTGGGCATCAAGCGGCTGCTCGAGGCGGGGATCCAGCCGCACATGATCGCGTGCCGCGCGACGAACCCCGTGCAGCCGACGGTGCTGGAGAAGATCGCCATGTTCTCGAACGTGCCGCTGCGGCGCGTCTTCTCGATGCACGACCGGCCGAGCATCTACACGATCCCGGACGAGTTGCGTGCCGAGGGGCTGGACCGCGAGGTGCTGACGCTGCTGGGGCTGCACGAGCGAGTGGACGCCGCGAAGGAGGACCGCGCCCGGGAGCGGTGGTCGCGTTTCATCACCCGGCTCACGACGCCGCCCTCGCGCAAGGTGACGATCGGCGTGACTGGCAAGTACGCCCAACTGCGGGACGCCTACGCCTCGATCGAGAAGGCGCTGGAACATTGCTCCGCGCACCTGCGATGCGAGATCGAGCAGCGTTGGATCGAGACGACCGAGATCACCGACAAGAACGTCGCGGAACGGCTCTCGGGCGTCGATGCCGTGATCGTGCCGGGCGGGTTCGGCAGCCGCGGGGTCGAGGGCAAGATCGCCTGCGTCCGCCACTGCCGCGAGGGCGGGGTGCCCTACCTCGGCATCTGCCTCGGCTTCCAGGTCGCCGTTATCGAGTTCGCCCGCAACGTGCTGCGCTGGCCCGACGCGTCCAGCGCGGAGTTCGACCCCGAGTGCCCCACCCCCGTCATCAGCGAACTGCCGGAGCAGAAGAAGATCGAGGGTCTCGGCGGCACCATGCGGCTCGGTGCGCAAGACGTCCTGATCGCTCCCGACACGTTGGCCGCGTTCCTGTTCCGGGAGCGTCTCAGCGGCGGCACGGTGCGCGAGCGATTCCGCCACCGCTACGAGGTCGATCCGACGTACATCGAGCGTCTGGAAGCGGGCGGGCTGGTGTTCTCCGGTCGCCATCCGTCGCAGCCGATCATGCAGGTGCTCGAACTGCCGACGGTCCGGCCGGAGGGCGTCGCGGACGACGAGCCGCGAGCGCGGGCCGTGCATCCGTTCTTCGTCGGCGCCCAGTTCCACCCCGAGTTGACGAGCCGACCGCTCCGGCCGCAGCCGCTGTTCATGGGCCTCGTCGCCGCCGCGATCCGCGGGCGCTACGAGCGCGACACGGAGGAGTGGCGGCGCATCGCCGCGGACGGCGATGTGACCCGGTGGCTCGTGGGAGCGGGCACGCGGCGGCAGGCGGTCTGAGGCTCCCGGCGTCCTCCGGGCCTGAACCCTCAGAACAGTTTGAGCGCGTAGAAGATCGCGGTGAAGACGAGGTCGGCGATCACGATCGCGACCACGCACTGCACCACGGTCTGCGTGGTGGCGTTGCCGACGCCGGCCGCTCCGCCCGTGACCTTCAGCCCGTTGGTGCAGGCGATGACGCCGATGAGCATGCCGAAGATGGTGGCCTTGCCGACGCCGGTGAGGAAGTCCACCAGTTCGACCTGCATGAGCATGTTCGTCATGAAGAGCGAGTACGGGATGTCGAGGAGCGAGACGGAAACGCCGATCGCCGCGACGATCGCCACGACGTCCGACAGCACGCCGAGCACGGTCATGCTCAGGATGGTCGCCGTCACGCGGGGCACGACGAGGAACCGCACCGGGTTCAGCGCGTGGGCCTCGAGGGCCTCGATCTCCTCGCTCACCACCATCGTGCCGATTTCGGCGGCGATCGACGCCCCGGCGAACCCTGTCAGCACGATGGCCCCGATGAGCGGCCCGAGTTCGCGCAGCACGGCGACGCCGACGATGTTCGCCACCTTGTCCCGCTGGCCCAGTTCGTCCAGCGGGGGGGCGAGTTGCAGTGCGAGGATCAGCCCGACGCAGCCCGACACCAGGGAGACGATGAAGATCGACCGCACGCCGACCCGGATGATCTGGGATGCCATCGCGGGCACGCCGAGGCGCACGCGCTTTTCTGTCAGGCCGCGCCAGATCCACCGCAGTGCGTCGAGGAACAGGTTGACCGCCCCGCCGATGTGATCGATCAACCCGAGCGTGCGCCCTCCGATCGCCTCGACCGCGCGGAGCGGGACGCCAGCCGCGCTGCGCCCGGCTCCGCCGCGTCCTGGCCCGGCCCCTTGCGCCATGGGATCCGCTCCTCGCGTTCAGCCGACCAGCGCGTCTTCGACGGTGCCGGTGATGGTGAAGTAGTGATGCAGGCGTGCGATCTCGAAGATGGCCCGGACCTTGGCGCTCATGTTGCACAGCACCAGGGCGGCCTTCTGCCCGCGTGCCACCTTCATCGCCTCGACGAGCGTCGCCAGCCCGGAACTGTCCATGTAATCGACCTGCGACAGGTCCACGACCAGCCGCTTCGGCCTCGCGTCCTGCGCCCGGCGGATCGCCTCGCGCAGCGCGGGCGAGCAACTCATGTCCACGTCGCCCTCGGGCGTCAGGATGATCACGCCGTCGCGTTCTTCGCGCCCGATCGCCAGCCCGGTCCTCTCAGCCATCGCACCCTCGCTCGCACTTCGGAGTCACCTTTGGTCCCGCCGTCATGGGCACGCGCTTCACAAGCGTCAGCCGCATTCCCGCCCCTTCGCGCCGTTCGTACTTCACCTCGTCCATCACCTCACGGATGATGTGGACGCCGAGGCCCCCGGGCCGCACGTCCTCCAGTTTTCGACCCTTGATCGCGTCCAGGTCCACCTGCTTCGCTTCGTCCTCGATCACGATCCGCAGCCCGCCCTTGCCCTCCTCGACCGGCCACAGGCTGAGCCAGATGGGCCTGTCCACGGCCCGGTCGTACCCGTGCCGGATCACGTTGCAGAGCGCCTCATCGACCGCCAGCGCGATCTGCGAGCACGCCATCTCGTCGAACCCCAGCCGCTGCGCGACGCTCGAGACCAACTGCCTCGCCCCGCTCAGGTAGACGGGGTTGCTGAGCATCTCGACCGTGATGTGCGGGCGACCGTCCGTCATGGCGCCTCCGCCAACCATCCCGCCCCCGTGTCACCGTACCACACCCACCACCGCTCGACCGCCTCGGCCCGCTCGGGGACGGACCCGGCGTGGTCGTAGCCCATCGTCTCGCCCGTGAGCCGCTCCAACGCCCGGATCGCCGCCAGCCGGGATGCGGGGTCGCTGCTCTCCAGCATCCGGATCAACTCCGCCAGCGATCCCAGGTCTCCTTCTCTGGCCGCCTTCGCGGCCGCGTCGAGGCGGGCGGCCGGCTCGGGTGAGTCGAACCCGCGCGGGATGTCGACGCACCCCGCGACGACGCCGAGGATTGCGCTCGCTATGAAAGCCGCGCCGATAGTCCGCCTGCTCGCCACGGGGCGTATGCTAACCCTTTCCCCTCCCGCCGGAAAGCACCCCCACTCGGACGCCGCTCATGCCCCCTCTGCCGCATGATGAAGTGATCCCCATTCTCGACTTCGGGTCGCAGACCGCCCAACTCATCGCGCGCCGCGTCCGCGAGGCGGGAGCCTTCTCACTCCTGCTCGCGCCCGACACGCCCGTCAGCGACGTCAAGGCCCTCAATCCCAAGGGGATCATCCTCTCCGGCGGTCCCGCGAGCGTCTACGAGCCGGGCGCGCCGACCTGCGACCCCGCCATCCTCGACCTCGGTGTCCCCGTGCTCGGCATCTGCTACGGCATGCAACTGGCCTGCCGGATGCTCGGCGCGCGGATCGCCCGTGCCCACCGGCGCGAGTTCGGGCGTGCGCACCTGGACATCTCCGACTCGACCGACCTCTTCGCCGCGGTCCCGAATCGCACGACCGTCTGGATGTCCCACGGCGACCAGGTCGAGAACCTCACCGTGGCGTGCCTGGAGACGATCGCCTCGACGCCGACCTGCCCGCACGCGGCCGTCCGCTCCACCGACCCGGCCCGCCGGTTCTTCGGCGTGCAGTTCCACCCCGAGGTGACGCACACGCCGCACGGCATCGACGTCATCCGCAACTTCCTGTACGAAATCTGCCGTTGCAAGGGCGCGTGGCGGATGGCCGACTACGCCCAGACGGCCTCGGAGCGCATCCGGGCGCAGGTCGGGGACGGGCACGTGATCTGCGGCCTCTCGGGCGGGGTCGATTCGTCGGTGACGGCCGCGCTGCTGCACCACGCCATCGGCGACCGCCTGACCTGCGTCTTCGTGGACACGGGCCTGCTGCGGAAGAACGAGCGTCACCTGGTCGAGACGACCTTCCGCGACCATTTCCACATCGACCTGCGGGTCATCGACGCCGCCGACGCCTTCCTGGGCGACCTCGCGGGCATCAGCGACCCGCAGGAGAAGCGCCGCCGGATCGGCCACCGCTTCATCGAGGTGTTCAACGCCGAGGCCGCGCGCATCGCGTCCGAAGGCGGGCACGCCCGGTTCCTCGCGCAGGGGACGCTCTACCCGGACGTCATCGAGTCGGGGCACTCGGTCGGGGGCAAGTCGGCGGGGATCAAGCTGCACCACAACGTCGGCGGCCTGCCCGCCGACCTCGCCTTCGAACTCGTCGAGCCGCTTCGAGACCTGTTCAAGGACGAGGTCCGCAAACTGGGCGAGGTGCTGGGCCTGCCGGACCAGATCATCTGGCGGCACCCCTTTCCGGGACCGGGCCTTGCGGTGCGCATCCTCGGCGAGGTCACGCGCGAGAAACTCGATTTGCTCCGCGACTGCGACGAGATCCTGCTCGAAGAGATCGTGGCGGCCGACCTCTACCGCAAGACGAGCCAGGTCTTCGCGGTGCTGCTCCCTGTGCAGTCCGTCGGGGTGATGGGCGACGGGCGGACGTATGAGTCCGTCGTCGCCGTCCGGGCCGTCGAGACGCAGGACTTCATGACGGCCGACTGGGCGCGGATCCCGTTCAGCGTGCTGGCGACGATCTCGGGCCGGATCATCAACGAGGTCCGCGGCGTGAACCGCGTCGTCTACGACATCTCCAGCAAACCGCCGGCGACGATCGAGTGGGAATAGGAGTGAAGGCGAGAGGCCGCCATCCGCCCGCGCCGGCGCGCGGCGGCGTGAAGCGGCACGAGTGATCGAGTGCCGGACGCACTCGCAATCCCGGGGTTGCCGCCGCGCAGGCGTCACGCCCCGTCGGGAATCTCCGGCTCGACCAGGTGCGCGAGTTGCGAGAGCGACTCCTGCCAGCCGAGGTAGCACATCTCGGGCGGGATCGCGGCCGGGATGCCGGCCTGCTCGATGGTCAGTTCCGTGCCGCAGAGGACCGCCCGGAGGGTGATCGTGACGGCCATCTCGCCCGGCAGGTTCGGGTCGTCGAACCGGTCGGTGTAGCGGATGCGTTCGTTGGGCGACAGTTCGACGTAGCGGCCGCCGAAGGAGTGGGCGCTGCCGGTCGAGAAGTTCGTGAACGACATCCGGTACCCGCCGCCGACCCGGACGTCGGACTCGTGCATCTTCGCGGTGAACCCGTGGGGCGGCAGCCACTTGACCATCGCGTCGGGGTCGAGGAACGCGCGGTACACGCGCTCGGGAGGAGCGCGGAGGACACGGTGGAGGCGGATGGTGTGGCCGGGTGGGGATGGCATCGGGGGACTCCTGCTGCAAGCCGGTTGGGGCACACGAGGGTTGATCGCCGTCGCGCAGGAGTCCAGCCCGACCGGGGCGGGTCTGCGGTGAATGGCCGCCCTATTCGCCGCGGATTCTGCGGCGACTTCCCTGCCCCCACCGGCCCGCGACCGGCGCACGAGCTACCGACTGGGCGAGCCTGAGGGAGTCACGGAGTAGGACGAAGTAGGGTGCGAGAACAAAGACGAACGCGCCGCCCCGCAGGGCCACCGACGACGACCGTAGGTCGAGCGAAAGCGAGCGTAGATCGATCTACGACGACCGTAGGTAGATCTACGATGACCGTTTCGCCCGCTTCGCGAAGGTCCGACGGCGTTCTCGGGGCCGCGAACGCGGTCCCGGTGGTTATTCCCCCCGCTGCCCCGCGCCCCGCGGGGGAGGGGGGCGGGGTGGTGCCGAGCGACCCGGCCGTGCTCGGCCGTGCCATCGAGTTCGGCTTTGCGAACTCGGTGCTTCCGTGGATTGGGCACGGGGGAGCAGCACCGACCTCGGCCCAGAGCGACCGAAGTCGGTGGCACGATTGCAGGACAGCACCACCTGCCACGACTGAAGGTCGGTGCCACCCGCCGGATCAATCGTCTTCATCGTCAGCAGGCGTGTCGTCGGCTTGGCCGGAAGACCCGCGATCCGGTGGCTCGCCGTCCTTCTTCGACTTGTTGTAGACGAACATGAACTGCTCGGCTAACCGCTGTCCGATCGGGTTGCTGCTGTCTGGGTACCACTGTGGGTTCTCGAAGTTACCTGGCAGATGCTCGCGAATGAGCTGGGCGAGCGCATCTAGGTCGTAGATCAGCTTGATGTTCTTGAGTTGGTCCCCATCGAGTTTCCCAACGCGCGGCAGGACATCGCCTTCGCCCCACGATCTCGGAGCCATTGCCTGCAAGAAGAGCGCGATGTTCTTGGGGTCTTTGGCGAACACCGAGGCAAGATGTGCTTGCACAGGCTCGCGGCCCTCGACCCGCCACCACTCATAGAGCAGCGATTGCTCCTGCGGTACGTCCACGTTGAACAGCGGTTCACCCGCTCTAGCACGAGCCTTGATGCGCTCGACGAGTGCCTTGCCGACCTCCTTGACCTCCTCCTTCGTCAGCGTGTTGCTGTCGGCCTTGTCGGCATCGTCGGTCACGTGAAGCCAGCGGAGAACCTCAGCGCCAAACCAAAGCGGGTCGGCAGCCTCGATCACCTGCTTGGCCAGCGTCACTCTTGGCGTCCCGCCGGGAAGTCGCTCGATGAGGCGCGAGATCAGGATGCCCGCCTGAGATACCGCCTCAGCGAAACTGAACGGGGAAGGCGGATTGGGAATGTGCTTAGCGTTAGCGGCGATGGCCACACACAGCGAGGCCACCGCCTGGGGCGAGGTGCTCGCTTCGCGTTGGCGCATCCTCTCGATAACCCGCCTCGCCTTTCCGCCCGTGAAGTACGCGACGATGTCCTCACCAACCTCGGACGCCGGTGCATTGGCGGCCTTCACATACAAGGCGTCCATCTCAGAGTCGCGCACGTCGCGCGTGGGGACGCTATACGAGAAGTATCGGGGGCAGTAGTCCGGAGAACAGATCCGTTTGGCCTTCGCCCAGGGCAAGAGCCAGTCGCTTCCGTAGCGGCCGCCCCCGTATGCACTGCGAAGCCTCGGAAACAGACGCGTGAGGAGAGATTTGATGGCCTCTTGCTCCTCCGATGGAAGAGCATCGACCACCGGTTTCAAGAGCACCCAGGCGCGCGGGCCATCGTAACCCGGTTGCCTGTGCTCCGACTCCACGCCGGAGAACTCGTCGTGATTGACGCGGATGATTTCGTAGATCGCTGGGTAGAACGCCCGCACCGACTCGATCAAAAGCAAGTCAACGATGTTGACTTCACCCTTGAGCATTGGCAGGGCAAACATCAACCCGTTCCCGTACCGCTTGGCCGCTCTGGGCGTATCGAGCCGAATCGATACGCCGCGATCAAAGCCGGAGACGAAGCCGCCCGCATCCTCTTTCGATAACTCGATCCCGGCGGCGGTGATCGCCTGATCGACCTGCTGGAAGCACAGCGAACGCAAATCTTCTTTCATCGCAACGGGGAGTTTGAGGGGCACCTGAATGATCTTCTCCAAGAACGCCCTGCCCGATGCCTCATTGCCCCCGCCAAACCTCTCACCGAGGGACTTGGCCACAGCCACATCGTCGAACGCGAGCACATAGCAGACGTTGGGAAAGTCGGCGCACGCCTTGATGAGCCGAAACAGCGTGTGCGTCTCGTGCTTGTCGAGGCGGTCGATATCGTCCACGAGGACAACGATTCGCTTGTCGGCGCTTGTGAGAGCCTCCGAGAGTCGAGACCGCAGTTCTTCGAGGCTGGCCTCGGCATGGGCCTCCGCGACCTCACCGGCCCTGCCGAGGCGGGTGTCAACGACGCTGGCGTAGCGTCCGATCTTCTCGATCCAACCCGCGACAGCCTCGCTCGGCGTCGTCAACTTGGCGCGGATGACTCCGGCGAGCACGCGAAAGAATCCTGCAAGCATGGACGGTTCATCTGTGAATCGCCACGGGTTGAACTCTACCGTGGCGGTTTCCCCGTCCGCTTCCAGGTCGGCTTGCAGCATGTTCAGGACGGTCGTCTTGCCATCGCCCCATGGTCCGTGAATGCCGACCACCATACTTGTGCCCTTCGGCATTCCACGCAGTATTCCCGCAACGCGCTCTGCAAACGGCGCGCGATTCAACCTGTCGTCGGCCTTGCTCGACAAGGGGCGGTCGTTCGAGAATTCTGGAGGAGGTGCTGTTGTCATTTGAGTCCAGTTCAAGCATGGCACGCGCCAACCGTCGCGAGTGACGCGAAGTTCTTCGGGCTGGAGTCACTGTAGCACCGGACGCTCTGAGCACACATGTCGGGGTCTGCCGCCCCCAGCACCTTCTGCCGCATTTCCTACCGCTTACCGCGACGCGGAGTACGCGACTTACAGACGCACAGGCGGGGTGCTCAGCGCCTTCAATGTCGATCAACCTCTGGTGGCGGTTCAAACTTTTGGCCTGAGGAAGCCAAGATGATAGGACAAGATTGAACCCCTCCATAAACACCGATGGCCTCGGCACTTGCCAAGGCCATCAGGTCCTCTAAATCGGGGTGACTGGATTCGAACCAGCGACCTTCTGACCCCCAGTCAGACGCGCTAACCAAGCTGCGCTACACCCCGTGGCTGTCTGCCGGGGAGGATAGGCGGGGGCGACGGCGGAGGCCGGGGAGAAGGCCGAAGGCTGGAGGTGGACGGCCGGAGGGGAGGATCGGGGGGGTCGGGTCGGCTTGCGGCGTATATTGCCGCGATGCCCACGCTCCTCATCGTCGGCGGCCGGCTCATCGACCCCGCCTCGGGCACCGACGCCACGCTTGACGTTGCCCTTGCCGACGGGCGTGTGGCGGCCATCGGGCGGGGGCTGGACCGATCGGGCGCGGACCGCGTGATCGACGCCTCGGGGATGATCGTCGCCCCCGGCCTGATCGACCCGCACGTCCACCTCCGCGAGCCGGGGGGCGAGCACAAGGAGACCCTCGCCACCGGGTCGGCCGCGGCGGTTGCGGGCGGGTTCACGACCGTTTGCTGCATGCCGAACACGACGCCGGCGATCGACTCGCCGGAGATGGTGGCGTTCGTTCGCGACCGGGCGGCCCGCACGGCCCGGTGCCGCGTGTACGCCGTCGCCGCGGCGACGAAGGGGCGGCTGGGCGAGGAACTGGCGGAGATCGGCCTGTGCGCGGACGCGGGAGCGGTCGGCTTCTCCGACGATGGCGACTGCGTGGCGTCGGCGGGCATGATGCGGAGCGTGCTGCGGGCGGTCGGGGCGACGGGGCTGGCGTTCATGCAGCACTGCCAGGAGCCGACGCTGACGCGCGGGGCGTCGATGCACGCGGGGGACGTGGCGGTGCGGCTGGGACTGGTCGGCTGGCCGCGGGAAGCGGAGGAGACGATCGTCGAGCGGGACCTGCGGCTGAACCGGGGGATCGGGTGCCGCTACCACGTGCAGCACGCGTCGTGCGCTGGGACGGTGGAGCTGGTGCGTCGGGCGCGGGCGGAGGGGCAGCCGGTGACGGCCGAGGCCTCGCCGCACCACCTGCTGCTGACGCACGAGGCGTGCGAGACCTACGACACGGCGGCGAAGATGAACCCGCCGCTGCGCGAGGCCGGCGACGTGCGGGCGCTGCGTGAGGGCGTCGCGGACGGCACGATCACGGTGCTGGCGACGGACCACGCCCCGCACACGCCGGACGAGAAGGACCGGCCGTTCGAGGAGGCGCCGTTCGGGATCGTCGGGCTGGAGACCGCGCTGGCGTTGTACGCGGAGGCGCTGGTGGCGACGGGGCTGATCGACTGGCCGCGGCTGATCGCGCTGCTGACGGTCGAGCCGGCGCGGCTGACTCGGCTCGGCGAGCACAGCCTCGGGCGGCTCGAGGTCGGCGGCCCGGGCGACGCGACGATCATCGACCCGGACCTGGAGTGGACGATCGGCGTGGGCGACCTGGCCGGGCGCTCGCGGAACACGCCGTTCATCGGGAGGCCCGTGCGCGGGCGGGCGGTCTGCACGGTGGTCGCGGGGCGCGTGATGCACGAACTGCCGCAGATGGCGCACGCCTGACTACTCCGGCCTTCCCTTCGCGGGACACCGGCCTCAGTTACCATCCCGCGTGCCCCCGTCGCCCGAGGAAACCGGCCGCGAAGCGCTCGCCCTTTGCCGCGAGCAGGGCTTCGCACTCGCCGGGATCGCGGACTGCTCGCCCTCGCAACGGGCCGAGGAGTTCCGCGAGTGGCTGACGGCCGGCAAGCACGGCTCGATGGCGTGGCTGGCGGAAACGGCGGAAGACCGGGTGGACCCGGCGCGCCTGCTGCCGGGTTCGCGATCGGTCGTGATGGTCGCGGACCAGTACGCCACGCGCGGGCGCACGACGGACGCGCCGATGCCCGCGACGCGCGGCCGGATCGCCCGGTACGCCCGCGGGCGCGACTACCACCGCGTGATGAAGCGCCGCCTGCACTCGGTGTGCGATGCCTTGCGGGCGAGGCACCCGGGCGAGGGGTTCCGGGCGTTCGTCGATACAGCGCCCGTGCCGGAGCGGGAACTCGCCGCCCGGGCGGGCCTCGGGTGGATCGGCAAGCACACGCTGCTTATCCATCCGCAGCGAGGCTCGTGGCTGCTGCTGGGCGGGTTCCTGACGACGCTCGACCTGCGCGACGCCGGCACCGCACGGGTCGCCGACCACTGCGGCACCTGCACGCGCTGCATCGACGCCTGCCCGACGGACGCGATCGCGCCCTACAGCGTGGACGCGTCGCGGTGCATCAGTTACCTCACGATCGAGCGGCGCGACCCGATCCCGTCCGGGTTCCACGGCTCGCTGGGAGACTGGCTGGTCGGGTGCGACGTCTGCCAGGAGGTCTGCCCGCACAACTCGGCCCGACCCGGCGAAGCGCACGGGAGCGGGGCGGCGGCCGATGATGCGCCGCGCCGCGACTCGTTCGACCTGATCGACGTGCTCGGCTGGGACGAAGCGACACGACGCGCCCGCTTCGCCAACAGTGCGATGAAGCGCATCACGCTGGCGCACCTGAAGCGAACGGCCGCGATCCTGCTCGCCGATCGGCTGTCGGCGGGGGGCGAACGGGCCGAGATCGCCGCGGGCGTCGAACGCCTGCGCGACAGCGCATGGAGTGCGGTCGAGGACCCGACCGTCCGCGCCGCCGCGCGTGAAGCGATCGGGCGGATCACGCGCTCGGGCGAGACCTGACGAGGAGCCTCGCCAGCAGCACGATGAGCATCCCGGGCACGAGGTACACCTCCTGCCGCTCGATGAACCCCATCCAGAACAGCGGCGCGGCGATGCCGACGGCTCCCGCCCAGACAAGCATCTTGCGCCGGCCCGCCTTTCCCGCGAGGCCGGAGTGCCCCTCGCGAGTCGGGATCATGCATATCCAGACGTAGGCGGGGAACACGAGGCCGTAGAAGGCCATGAAGACGCGATAGGCGGTCTCGCCGAACGACATGGCCGAGTCCGGCCCGACGGGCGAGCCGAGGTTGAACGAGAAGGCCGCCATGGCCGCGGCGATGCCCGCAACGAGCGCCTGCGCGGCCCGCCCGCGCCCGAGCGACGGCACGCTCGCCAACTCGCGGACGTGAACGCCGACCGTGAACACGATCTGCACGCCGATGTGAACGAGGACGAGTGCGCCCGCCAGCGTTGCGCCCGAGGCCGCCGCTCCGAGGCGTTCGATCGTCGCGCCGTACAGGAGCGTGAAGGCGATCATCGCGGCGAACAGGACGCCGAAGCCGAGCGTGAACGCGGTCCGCCGCGCACGGGCGTCGAGTGCGGCGGCCGCGCGCAGGAAGGTCGGGTCGAGGTACGGACAGAGCGCGAACCCGAAGACGCACACGGGCGCCAGCCAGAGCAGCCCCGACGGCATCGGCCGGGGCGCGGGCATCGACGCCCCCTCTCCGGCGACGTACCCCGCCAGGCACGCCGCCGACACCAGCCACACGGCGACCGCCAGCAGCAGCGCCCCGCGGCTTGACCGCAGCAAGACGGCGGCCGCACCCGCGGTTGCCGCCACCGCCCCCACCACCGGCCCCGGCGCGACCCAGCGCAGCAGCCACCCCACGAAGAAGCACTGGAACACGATCGTCACCAGCGCGAACGCGCGCACGGCAATCGCGTGCCGCTCTCGCAGGCGTTCGGCCTGCCCCGGATGCGCCAGCACCCACCCCATCGCCCCCGCTCCCGCGATGTTCGGGATCGCGAATGCGAGGAAGCCCCACAGGCCGAAGTCGCGGACGAGGAGCACGGGCAGGAACATCCCGATGCACCAGGTCCACGAGCAGGCGAGGTAGGCAGCCCATGCGAGTGCCGATGGGTTTCCCTTGCCAGTCCCCTCCATCGACCCGAGTTGTGGTGCAGTCGCGTGCAAGAGGGGCAGTGTACGAGTCTCCGGAGCCGCCTGATCGTCGGGGGGGCGGCGTGGGTCGCCTCCTCCCGCACCGATCAACTCGCAAACCGTTGCAATGACTGGGTTTCCATGTCGAGAATCCGTCGGTTGGGTCTTGGCGCGCCCCCCCGCGGCCGGTATGCTGTCGTCGCGGGATCGGACGGCGGCGGGAGGAGAGAGAGACCCTGCCCGCACGGCCGACGCCGGACCCGCTTTTCTCATGCCCACACGCACGATTGCCGTGTTGATCGCGCTGAGCGCGGCCGGTCTGGCCGTCGCCGCGGACAACTTCACCCGCAACATCATGGTCACGGGCTACTGGCCGCCCACGAACTGGATGGTCGAGCGGTTCAGCACCAACCCCGACCTGAACCCCTCGGGCTGGATCGGCGGCGACTGGGAGGGCCGCGGGTACAACATCCACTCATTCTTCCCGACGTTCCCCGGCCAGGACGGCCCGAACTGGGGGAAGGGCGTGGGCGACTTCGAAGTGGACTACCAGGACACCGTCGCCGACTGGCACCGGATCACCGACGATCTCAAGCCGCTGGCAATCATCACGTTCTCGCGCGGCTTCCCGGGCAGTTCGTGGGAGATCGAGTCTCGCCACATGATGCGGTCTGTGAACGGGTGGGCGAACGACTACGAGGCGCCTTTCCGCCCGAGCACCGACATGCCCATTTTCCAGTCGCTCACGCCGGGCGACATCCTGCACAGTTCGCTGCCGATGGACGCGATCCGCGACGCCGTCGCCGACGCGGGCATCATCAACGACGTGTACATCGACACGGGCAACGGCTTTGGGGGCAACTTCCTGTCCGAGTTCATCGGGCTGCACGGCGTGTGGTACAACTCGCTGAACAACTCCCCCGACGCCGAGTACCGCAACTTCGCGGCGGGCCACGTCCACGTGGGCATCGACACGCCGCTCTGGGCCGCCAACGAGGCGACGCTGATCACGCTGCGGACGCTGACGGACTATCTCGACACCGTGGTGCCCGCGCCGTCAACGCTCGCGGTCTTCGCCGTGATCGGAGCCTTGCGCCGGCGACGGGAGGCCTGAGGCGGTCGATCAGCGGATGCGTCGCCCCTTGCTCTTTTGGTGGAGTTTCGGCGTCACGTGGAACGTCGCGGTGGCCTTGCCGACGCGCCGCTCCTTGCCGCCGGGCTTCGTGATCGACTGCACGACGTCCATGTCCACCGTGACATCGAACTCCTCGCGTTTGGCCGCCAGGGCTTCGAGGTCCTCGCGGGGGTTGATGCGATAGACCGCCGGTCCGAAGCACGGGCGCAGGAACCGGTATTCGAGGTTCTTGCACACGACCGTGAAGTCCCCCCCGACGACGCCGAAGACGTACATCCCGCCGGCCACCTCGGCGTTCCCGAGCAGGGCGGCGCCGGCCATCGCGTTGTACCAGTTCCTGTTGAAGCGTCGGAAGGGCAGCACCGCTGTGAACGTCTTGCGGTCGAGACGCTTCATCCGGATGCCGCTATGGAACGCGTACGGGAGCCAGATGAGCGACGCCAGGCGGTGGAAGAAGTTGTTGCGCGTGCTGAGCCGGCTCACGTACGCATCCACCCGGTCCATGAACGACCGCTTGTGATGTCCCGTCGCGCGGCGCGGCTGCTCTCGCACGGATGGCTGTTCGCCGCCGCCCTCCGGGGGCGCATCGGCGTCGGCCGGTTCGGGCGGCACGGCGACGGTCTCGGCCTCTGACGCGGTGGGGAGCATGGAAGCGGCACCATGATAGCGACGCTCGCCTCGGGCCAGTCTCACCGCCCGAAGCCCTCCACCGGCGTCAGGTCGTACCACCCTTTCCCGTTCGCCGCGGCCCGGACCACGGGCGTCCGCGGCTCGTGATCGAGCACCAGCGTCCACTCGCCGCGTGCCGCCTCCTCAAGGAACCACCGCTTGGTCACCATCGACGTGTACGGCTCCACGTCGTACGCCAGGCTGTACGCCGCTCCGACGTGCCACACGGACGGCATCACGTCCGGCGTGAAGACCACGCTCCGCCCGTCAACGTCGACGAAGCGGATGGCCTGCTGGCCCCATGTGTGTCCCGGCGCGAGAAAGACACCGATGCCCGGCAGCACCGTCGTCTCGCGGTACGACAGCGGCACGCGGGGCGTCTCATCGCGGTGCGGCAGCACGCCCGTCGGGAACGGCCGCGCCGAGTCCGCCAACCGCACCCGGTCCGCGATGGGCAGCAGATGGTCGCGGTAGTAGGTTCGCGTCATCACGGCATCGTTGGCGAGCGCGACCTCCCATTCGCGCCGCTGCACCACGACCTCGGCGTTGGGGAAGGTGCGCATCACCTCGGCGCAGTCGCCGCTCGCTTCACCGGGTCCGGCACGCCAGTCCGGGACTTCGCCGGACCGCGCGCGCCGGGTCAGGCCGCCGGCGTGGTCGAAGTGCAGGTGGGTCACAAAGACCGTGTCGATTTCGGCGCAGTCGAGGCCGGCATCGTTCACCGCTGTCTCTACGGTCCGGGCGCCGGTCCCGAAGATCTCCGCCATCTTGGCGTCCAGTTTGTCGCCGGTGCCGGCCTCGACCACGACCCGCCTCACCCGCCCGAGCGACGGATCGACCGATTCCGACTCGAGCAGCAGGCAGTTGTGGTGCAGGGCGATCCGGTTGCGATCGTCCGCGCCGACCGTCCGCGACCAGACGACCCGCGGCACGACGCCGAACATCGAGCCGCCGTCGAGCAGGAGCGGCCCCGCGTCCAGGAGTCGCCACCGCCACCGCATCTCGCGTTTCTCGCTCATGCTCCGATCCTACTGGACCCGATGCAACGGCGACGCCCCGGCCCCGTAGGATCAGCCGATGAACTCGCTCCTCGCCCTGCTCGGCACCGCGTTCGACCTCGCCCTCGTTGTCGTGGGGTTCGGGCTGATCATCTTCGTGCACGAACTGGGCCACTTTCTCGCCGCACGCTGGGCCGGCATCCGCGTGCTCGCGTTCGCGATCGGCTTCGGACCGGCGGTCGTCAGTTACCGTGGTGGCCTGGGGTGGCGGCGCGGGTCGAGCGAGAAGGAGTACGCCGCCGCACTCCGGGCGGAGCACGAAGGGCTTGACCGGCGCGACCCGTCCACTCTCAGCCCGACCGAGTACCGCATCAACGCGCTCCCGTTCGGCGGCTATGTCCGGATGCTTGGGCAGGAGGACCTCGCGCCGGGCGCGGTCAGCGACGCGCCGGACAGTTACCAGCGGTGTCCGCCGACCAAGCGCATGGTCGTCATCAGCGCGGGCGTGGTGATGAACCTCATCGCGGCGATGCTCGCGTTCATGTTCGTCTTCATGGTCGGTCTTGAAACGGAACCGCCGAAGGTCGGGCGTGTCTGGCCGGAAGGCCCGGCCGCCGCGGCGGTGGCCGTCAACGCCGCGGAACTCGGCGTCGTGGATGAGGGGCTGCGTCCGGGCGACCGCATCGTGCGCATCAACGAGCGCGAGCCGCGGACGTTCGACGACGTGGTGCTGGCGGTCGCCACCGCTTCGCCCGATCGGCCCGTGCCGGTCGAGGTCGAGCGAGCGGGCGTGGCAGGCGTCCTGCGCTTCGCCATCACGCCCGAGCGCGGCACGCTGACGGGCCTGCTGGACCTCGGCATCGAGCCGGCGCGGAGCGTTCGGATCGACCCTCAACTCGCCCGCCACGCCGAGGCCTGGGCCGACGCCGCGCCCCGGCTCGGGCTGGCGGGCGTCGAGCCGGGCATGCGCCTGATCGCCGCGGGCGGGCGCTCGGACCTTGCCGGCGCGGCCGACGCCGAACTCGTCTTCCGCGAGTCGCGTGGCGAGCCGGTGGCGTTGGTCTTCGAGTCCGACGACGGGCGTCGCGTCGAGGTGTCGGCCACGCCGCGTGCCGAACTCATGACAAGCGATGCGAACCCCGACCCCAAGGTCGTCACGCCGCTCACACACCTGCTGGGGCTGACGCCGGTGATGAAGGTCGGCTCGGCGGCCGAGGGAGACCGCGGGTACGAGCAGGGCCTCCGCGAGGGCGACGTCTTCGTGCGCGTCGGCACGCTGGAGTTCCCGAGCATCGCCGCGGGCCGCGCCGAGATCCAGCGCCACGCCGGGCGCAGCGTGCCGGTGGTCGTCCTTCGGAAGCACCCGGATACCGGCAGGGTCGAGCGCGTCCCGATCGAGCCTTCCGTCTCCCGTGCGGGCACGATCGGCTTCGGGGCGGACGACACCGCCGGCGACAGCACGCTGCTCGCGCTCCCGCCCGGGTCGCTCGCCGACCTGCGACGCGACGCGACCCCGACCGCGCCGGCCGCGGCGGGCCTTGTCACCCGGCCCGGAACGCGCGTGCTGTCGGTGCAGGGCCGACCGGTTGGGAACTTCACGCACCTGCGCGAGGCCCTTCGTGCCGCGACGCGCGATGCCGTTGAGAGCGGCGGGCCGGCGGCCGTGTCGCTCGAACTCGAACTCCCGGTGGAGCGCGACGGCGAGCGCGTGGTGCGCACGGTCGAGTGGACGATCCCACCCGACGACCTGGCCGCGCTGCACGCGCTCGCGTGGCGTCCGCCGTTCGACATCGCCGTGTTCGAACTCGAGTCGTTCCGTCGCCGGGCGACCGGCCCCGTGAACGCCGTCACCGAGGGGGTCCGCGAGACGCACCGGATGATGATGATGACCTACCTGACCATCGCCCGCCTGTTCCAGGGCACGGTGAAGGTCGAGCACCTGCGCGGCCCGGTCGGCATTGCCGACCTCGGCACCCGCATCGCCGGACGGGGCATCATTTGGCTGATCTTCTTCCTCGGCCTCATCAGCGTGAACCTCGCCGTCATCAACTTCCTGCCGCTCCCGATCGTGGACGGCGGGCAGTTTCTCATGCTCGTCTACGAGCGGATTCGGGGGCGACCCGTGCCGATCCCCGTGCAGAACGCGGTCACGATGGCGGGGCTGCTGCTCATCGGCACGGTCTTCCTCGTCGTCACCTTCCACGACGTCGCGCGCCTCTTCGGACGCTGACCCGTCCTTCACCACTCGGCGATTGCCTGTCGCATTACGCCCTGAGCGTCGTGTACGCCTCGCAGGTCCAGCACGAGCGGCCCGGTCCACCCGGCGACCGAGACCGCCGCGATGAATGCGTCGGTGTCCAGGCGGCCTCGGCCGGGTACGACGCGGGCGCCGCCCGCGTCGAGGTCGCTCAGTCGCACGCCGACGAGGCGGTCGCCGAGCCTTGCGGCGATCGCGGCCGGGTCCTCCCCTGCCATCAGCAGCGCTGCCGGGTCCACGCCGGCGCCGAGGCGTCGGGCGTCGTCCGCCGCTTCGCGCACCGGCAGCGAGTGATCCGCTATGCGGGCCTCGAACCGTTCCGCCGCGTCGAGCAGCGAGCGCTCCACGCCGTCCGCCATGACCGCCGGGAGGCGAAGGGAGACGGTGCGCCCGGGCGAGTCGGTGAGCGTCGCCAGATCGGCCGCGAGGGCGAGCGCCTGCGTCGTGGCGGCCACCGCGCGATCCGCGTGCTCCGGCGACGCGAAATGGTCGTCCGGGATCCACAGGTCCAGCCCGGACAACCCCAGTTCGCACCGGCGCAGGAGCGCGGCCAGGTCGCGCCGGGCGGAGCGAGACAGATCACGCGGGCGGATCCCCGGCACGGCCGCGTCGAGTTGCGCCCATCGGTAGCCCGCGGCGGCGACGGACTCGATGTGAGCGCGGGCTTCCCCGGCGTCGCCGCTCCGCAGCGCGCACAAGGCCATGCTGAGTGGGGGTCTGGCGAGCACGCCAAGTTGTAGGCGGTGCGCGCCGGTACCATGTGCCCATGTCCCCGCTGCGTCGCGCCGTCGAGTCGGTCCATCTTGCCTCGCTCGGGCTGTGGCTGGGCATCCTGATCGCCACCGGGGCGGCCGCCGCGATGGTCTTCCCGGCGAAGAAGGCGCTCGACCCGACACTCCCCGCCTACGCGGCGTTCGAACAGCCCCACTGGACGCTGGCGGCCGGGCATGTCGCGGAGCATTACTTCCGGGCGAGCGACGGGGCGCAGGTCGCGCTGGCGGGCATCGCGTGGCTCACGCTGCCGATCGCCGCGGCGTTCTTCGGCGGGCGGCGGGCGTTGGCCGTCGTGCGAATCGCGCTGGTCGCGGCGTTGAGCGTGTCGCTCGCCTGGCAGTTGCTGTCGCTGCGCCCGAGGATGGACCTGCACCTGTCCGCGTACCGCGCGGCGGCGATCGCCGGCGAGACCGACCGAGCGGAGGAGGAGCGATCCGCCTTCGCCGCCCTCCACCCCACGGCGAGCCGGGCGATGGCCGGCACCGCGGCGCTCGTGCTGCTCGCGCTGGTTGCGGGCGCATCGGACGTGACGCGCACGAGGAGAGACGAGGATGATCCGGAAGACGACGAAGCGGGCGTCGGATGAGCCTCGCGCGAAGCCACGCAGGCCGGCGCGGACCGGCGACTCCCCGCCCACCGCGGCCGAGAAGCGCCGCGCGACCGAACTGCTCCGCGCCCTCGAGGCCGCGTATCCCGACGCGCACTGCGAACTGCACTACCGCACGCCGCACGAGTTGCTGGTGGCCACGATCCTCTCGGCCCAGACGACGGACGTGGCCGTGAACAAGGCCACGCCGGCGTTGTTCGAGCGGTTCCCGACGCCGCGTGCCTACGCCGAGGCATCGCCGGAGGAGATCGAGCCGTACGTCAGGACGCTCGGTTTCTTTCGCAACAAGGCCAGGGCCGTCCACGAGGCGATGCGGGAGATCGCCGAGCGATTCGGCGGCGAGGTGCCGCGCACGATGGACGAACTGCTGACGCTCCGGGGCGTCGCCCGCAAGACGGCCAACGTCGTGCTCGGCAACGCCTACAGGATCAACGAGGGCTTCGTCGTGGACACGCACGTCGAGCGCCTGGCCGTTCGGCTCGGGCTTGCCCCGCACGGCGCGAACGTTGCGCAGATCGAACGCCGCCTCATGTCCCTCTTCCCGCGCGACCGGTGGTGCGACCTGAGCCACATGCTCATCTGGCACGGTCGTCGCGCCTGCAAGGCGAGGATGCCCGCCTGCTCGGACCACCCGGTCTGCCAGCGCTTCGGATCGGCGTGCGAACTTCGCGTCACGGCGAAGCCCGGGAAGGGGGGCGCGTCCGGCGGGTCGGCCGGGGCGGTCAGTTCCCGGTCGGCGGCGCGTTCGGCGAGATCGCCCCGGGGGGCGGAGAAAAACTCGGGAACTTCGACTCGTCGGCGTTGACGTCGATGCGGCTGTACTGCACGCGCCACTCCGTCTGCCCCATCGCCTGGACCACCCGCATGGGGAACTTCAGCCCCTCCGTCTCTCTGTAGTCCTGGAAGAGCGCGCGGATCAGTTCGTTCCCCCGTTCGCTCTTGAGCGTCGTCGCTTTCGCGGTCGCGAGCCCCGTGGCCACGTCGAAGTACACGGCGGATTCCTTGCCCGTCGGCGACACCGCCTTGACGTGGTACGCGGGGCGGTCGCCGATGTTGACTCGCCCGACGGTCTCGTACGACGCGTACAACTTCTCGTAGTCCGCCTCGCCGTTGAAGTAGGCCGTCTCGCGGAAGTCGTTCAGTTCGTCGCCCTCGTAGATCACGGTGACGCCCGCGCGGTTTGTCTCCCATCCGACCTTGCCGTCGAATGCGCGCACCGTCTTCCCGACGCCCGGCTCGTCGATCTCCACCCGGACCCGATCCGGTGCGGCGGCCCAGATCGTCAGCAGCAAACGCGGTGCGCCGGGCTGGTTGCTGGTGAACGAGCCGTGCATGACCCGGTTCTTGTGCTTCCGGAACGCTTCCCAGCCGCCGACGGCCTCGACGTGGCGCTCGAAGAGCGCCTTGGCCGCCGGCAACGCCTCTCCGGCGGGCTGCCCCTCACCCTGGGCGGATGCGGTGGCGGTTCCGAGCAGCCCAATTCCCGCCGCGATCGAGACGGTCCAGGCGAGACCAAGGGAAGCAAGCGTGCGACACCGGGTGTTCATGCGGGACTCCTCTGCGCGGGCGCGCCCCGGGAGTCAACCGCCGACGTGACTCGGGGTTGCGACCACTCCCGCGCCGGCCCGACCCCCTCAATACGCCCGCCGCGACTCGAACGCGGAACCTCTGCCTTCGGAGGGCAGCGCTCTATCCAATTGAGCTACGGGCGCAACTCCGGGGCACGAAACGGACGCCCCGCGCCGGGCATGGTACGATCACCCGCCCCACCCGGCAAGACCGCGCCCCTTTCCCGGCTCACCCATGCCTCCCCTCCCGACGCCGTCCACGTCCGGCCGAACGCCCGTCTGCGCGCCCCTCTGGGGAGTGCTGACGGTCACGTTTGTCAACAGCCTGGGCACGGGCATCGTCACGAACGGCGTTTTCTTCGTCGCTCGCGAGAGTTACGGATTCGCCGCGACGGCGAACTACGGCTTGGGGCTTGTGCTCGGCCTGTTCTACGTCGCCGGCGCGCTGGGCGTCAGCCCGCTCCTGTTGCGTCTCGCCGCAACGCACGCGTCCATCAGCACGCGCGCCGTGCTCATCGGCGTCACGGCCATGCTCGGCGGTCTCTGCTTCCTGCCCCTGCTCGCGGCCCGAATGGACGCGGGTTCCTGGGTCATCTGGCTGTTCACAGCCTGCTACAGCGCACTCTCCGGCTCGCTCTGGCCGATGATCGAGAGTTACCTCAGCGGCGGCCGGCGCGACAAGGCGCTGCGTTCCGCGATCGGGCGGTTCAACGTCGTGTGGGGTGTCGCCGTCGTTGCCGCGTTCTGGCTGATGGCCCCGCTCGTGAAGCCTTGGCCGCTGGGCATCATCGCCATCCTCGGCGTGCTGCACGTCGTGACCGCGGCGATTACCTGGCCGCTCGGGGCGGAGCCCGGCCGTCACCTGGAAAGCCGCACCGAACCTCACCCTCCCGTGTACCGCTCACTCCTCGGCGTCCTGCGCGTCCTGCTCCCGACCAGTTACTTCATCGCCGCGGCGTGGCAGCCCTTCGCGCCAACGGCGGTGGAGCGCATCGGGATCGCGGTTGGGTGGCAGACTCCGCTCGTCGCGACTTGGATGGCCAGTCGGGTGATCGTGTTCTTCGTGATGGAGCGGTGGCACGGCTGGCACGGGCGATGGCGAACGCCGCTCGCCGGAGCCTCCCTGCTGGGGATCGGGTTCGCGGCCAGCGTCCTCGCTCCGCTGGCGGGGCCGGGTGTTTCGGGTGCCGCCGCGATGATCGCCGGACTGTCGATCCTGGGCCTCGGCATGGGGATCATCTACTCGGCGGCGCTGTACTACGCGATGGAGGTCGGCGAGGCCGAGGTCTCAGCCGGCGGGAAGCACGAAGCCCTGATCGGCCTGGGATTCACCCTCGGGCCTGCGTGCGGCCTCGCGGGGACGCTGGGCGTTGAGTCCGGGCTGCTGCGGGGCGTCGCGGTCGAAGTGGCGGTTCTGTCCTCGGTCGGCGTCGTGCTTCTCGGGATTGGCGTCGTGGTGGTTCGCCTGGTCGTCCGGCGAGCGAGGCCAAATCCCGCAAACCTCCCAAACACGGCAACCGTACAAGGGGATGGCCGATAGCATGGAGCGGCGGCCTGAGAGGGCTGCTCGTGCTGAACCGTCGCGGGCGGCGGGTCGATCAGGACGCGGCCGGTGCGGTGTGGCCCGGCCGATAACGCCGAGTGTGTGGAGCAACCATGGGCAACAGAGGCACGTTGGGTCGGCTCGCCGCGGGACTCGCGTTCGCTTGCGCCGTCGCGCTCGTCCCGGCGCCCGGCGCGCTCGCGCAGCAGCACGCCCTGGCCGAAGCCCGAACGACGGCCATCGACGACTCGTGGTCGGCGCGTGTGTGGGCGCAGGCCCGTGAGAAGGGCGAGGGCGCGCTGCTCGGCCTCGTGTCGGACTTCCCCGCCGACGGCGCGGACGAGCCGATCGCCCGGCTGCGTGACTCGTTCGAGTTGTTCGAGACGAATCTGGAGAAGCGGAACGCCGAGCGTGTGGCTCGCACGGAGTCGGTGAGGGCGGAGATCGAGGCCGCGTTGCGCCCGGCCGAGGGCGCGCCGACGGACCTGGACCTCAGCAAGGCGATGCGTCTCGCGGCCGAGTGGCAGATGCTCGTCGGTGACGCGGCGGTTGTCGTCCGCGAGCCGATCGTGGCCGAACTGATCTCGCGTGCCGAGTCGGCGGCGAAGAGCGCGGAAGCCCGCGCGGACTGGCTGATGGCGAGCGAGTTGTTCCACCGCCTCAACGTGCTGACGGAGGAGGTGGACGGCCGCCATCTGGACGATCTTGACCGGCAGAACGACCGCCTGGCGATGATCCGTCTGTACGTGCCGGAGAAACTGTGGGAACTACGGAACGCCCGGCGCTTGATGGAAGCGGACACGCCGTTGCCGCCCTACAACGCCACCGCGGACGGGTGGTCGCAGAAACTCAACGGCATCAGCCGTTACCTGGTGATCCGGGCCCTGTTGAAGGCCGCCCAGTCGAACGTCGAGGGCGTGACCACCGCCTCGCTGCTCGACGGCGGGCTTGAGGCCGTGCGAACCCTCGCCACCACGGAGTGCCTGAGCGACGCGTTCCCCGGCATCGCGGACGCGAGCGCACGCGAGGCGATGGTGAGGTTCGTCGACCAGACCCGCGGCGAACTGCGCCAGGGCCATCGTGCGCTCGGGGTGCGCGACATTACCGCCCTCATCGAGTCGCTGCTCTCGACCAACCAACTGTCCCTGCGCATCCCGGAAGAGGCGCTGCTGCACGAGTTCGGCAACGGCGCGATGGGCCGTCTCGACGAATACTCCTCCATCATCTGGCCCGATGAGGTCCGCCGGTTCCAGCGCAACACGCGCGGCTCGTTCGTCGGGATCGGGGTCCAGATCCATCTCGACGAGGCGCAGCGCCTCGCCGTCGTGACGCCTCTCGAAGGCACGCCCGCCCAAAGGGTCGGCATCCGCGCGGGCGACGTCATCAGCAAGGTGAACGGGGTCTCCACCGTCGGATTCTCGCTCGACCAGGCTGTTGACGTCATCACCGGGCCGCGCGGCACGACGGTGACGCTGACCATCGAGCGCGAGGCCGCGGACGACACGCAGGAGATCGAGTTCGTCATCACGCGCGACGTGATTGACGTCAAGAGCGTCAAGGGATGGAAGCGGGGCGAACGCGAGGACGACTGGGAGTGGTTCATCGACCGCGAGGCGGGCATCGGCTACGTCCGGTTGACCCAGTTCCAGGAGAACACGACCGCGGAACTCGAGCGCGCCATCGTTCGGATGCGGGGCGACGGGCTTCGGGGGCTGATCCTTGACCTCCGCTTTAACCCGGGCGGGCTGCTCAATGAGGCCGTGGGCGTCGCGAGCCAGTTCATCGAGAGCGGTCGGATCGTCACCACCGAGGCCGCCGACGGATCGGTGGCGGGCGTCGAGACCGCGCTGGGCGGAGCCACGCTCGCCGACCTGCCGGTCGTGGTGCTCATCAACCAAGGCTCGGCCTCCGCGAGCGAGATCGTCGCGGGCGCGATCCAGGACTACGCTCGCGCCGGCACGATCGACGCCATCGTCGTGGGCGAGCGCTCCTTCGGGAAGGGAAGCGTCCAGAACGTCTGGCCGTTGCCCGTGCAGACGGACGCCATGCTGAAACTCACCACCCAGTACTACAAACTCCCGGCCGGTCGCCTCATCCACCGGCAGCGCCACCCCGGAGAGACACGCTGGGGCATCGAGCCGGATGTCCCCGTCTCCATGCTTCCCTCGCAGATCGAGGCGTCGCTGCTGCTCCGCCAGAAGGCGGACCTGCTGGTGCTGGACGAGAACGGCGCGGCCAAGCGGGACGACGCCGAGCCGCCCCCCAACCCCGATGACCTCCTCGCCGAGGGCATCGACCTGCAACTGAACACCGCCCTTGTGCTGCTCCAGAGCCGCACGCTCGCGCCGATCGCCTCGCGGACGACGATGAAGCCCGTCGTCGAGCCGACCTCGGCCGTGCGCTGAGGCGGCCCGGCGACACGACGGCTCCGGCCGCACCCGCCCGACTGTTCGTTGTCGGGTCGGGTGCGCTTTCCTACACTTGTCCGGCGATCCCCGCGCACCCCGAACCAGGACGGGCCACGATGTCCCAGACTTCAGCGAAAACCCCGCGCGCACAGACCAAGGGCGACCGCCCGTCGGATGCGCTGCCCGACCCAACGCTCCTCGGGTGGCTGCACGACATGCAGTTGATCCGGGAGTTCGAGACCCGCACGATGCAGGCCTATCAGCAGGCCAAGATCGGCGGGTTCTGCCACATCTACTCGGGGCAGGAGGCGTGCGCCGTCGGAACGATCGCCGCCGTGGAGCGTGACGACCCGGTGATCCTCGCCTACCGCGATCACGGGCACGCGCTGGCTCGCGGCATGGACCCGAAGGTCTGCATGGCCGAGATGTTCGGCAAGCAGGCCGGGTGCGCGAAGGGCAAGGGCGGGTCGATGCACATGTTCGACAGGCCGAACTGGCTGTTCGGCGGCCACGGCATTGTCGGGGCGCAGACGCCGCTCGGCGCGGGACTCGCGTTTGCCGCCCGGTACGAGTGGGAAGTGCTCGAGACGGGGAAGAAGAAGGTGTGCCTGTGCTTCCTGGGCGACGGCGCGATCGACCAGGGCGCGTTCCACGAGGCCCTCAACCTCGCCTCGCTCTTCGGGCTGCCCGTCATCTACGTCATCGAGAACAACGGCTACTCGATGGGCACGGCCATCCATCGGCACACCGCGAACCACGAACGCCTGACGATGCGGGGTGAGTCGTACGGCATCAAGAGCGTCGAGATCGACGGCTTCGACGTGCTCAACGTCTACGACCGGTTCCGCCCGCTCGTCGAGGAGTGCCGCGACCTCCAGCGCCCCGCGTTCGTGGACCTGAAGACGTACCGGTACATGGGGCACTCGATGTCCGACCCGCAGAAGTACCGGACGAAGGAGGAGGTCGACGAGTGGAAGGAACGCGACTCGATCGCCGCCCTCGCCTCGCACCTGATGCGGAGCAAGGATGACGGCGGCCGGGCCTGCCTGACCGAGGACGAGTGGAAGGAGATGCAGCGATCGATCCGCGAGGTGGTGAAGGAGGCTGTGGATTTCGCGGAGTCCGCCCCGGCCCCAGACATCGATGGTGAACTCTACAGCGACGTGTTCATCAACCCCCTGCCGCAGTCCAGCCCGATCCGTGACTACGTCCACGGCGAGAAGAACCCGCTGCTGTGATCGCAAGAGTGCCCCAGCCCGTGATCGACCGGCTGCACGCCACGCGTCACGCGCCGCTGTTCGTGACTGTGAGCGGCGCGCATCTCTATGGATTCGATTCACCGGATTCGGACGATGAACTTGAGCATCACCGTCCGCTGGTCAACGAGTTGTTCCGGCATCTGGAGGCCGCGACCGAGTGGAGCACCCTGCCCGAGGAGCCGGACGGGTTCGCGGCGCTGGATGATCTCCTGATCCGTGTCCGCAAGGGCCTGGCGAGCCTTGTCCCGCATTCCGCGGCGGAGGCGCCCGCATGATGACGCCGCTCGACATTCCGAACGATCGACTTGCCGACTTCTGTCGGAGGTGGAAGGTGGCGGAGCTGTCGTTGTTCGGCTCGGCGCTGAGGGACGATTTCGGTCCCGACAGCGACGTCGACGTGCTCGTGAGCTTTACCGACGACGCGCGGACCACGGCATTCGATATCCTTCAGTTACGCGATGAACTTTCCGCTCTCCTGGGCCGCCGGACGGACGTCGTCACGCGGAGGTCCGTCGAGCTGTCGCCCAATCCGTGGAAGCGGCACGAGATACTCGGATCGGCGAGGGTGGTGTACGCGGCATGAGCCGGAGCGTGATTCCATCGCTGCTGTACGACATCGTCGCGAGCGGCGAGGCGATCCTTCAGATCAGGCGCAGCGGCGCATCGCTGACGGGATCACACGTCGCGAACACCCAGCTGGCAGCGGTCTTGTACAACTTCGTGGTGATCGGCGAGATCGTCAGCCGGCTCGGCGAGGGGTTCTGGATGCAACACCCGGAAGTTCCGTGGCGCCGTGTCGTGGACCACCGAAACCTCGTCGCCCACGGGTACGACGTCGTCGACACGGACATACTCGTGAGAACGATAGACGAGCATCTACCGCAACTGATCGCGGGCGTGCGCCGCATCCTCGAAGGGTACGGACCGCCCCCGGAGTCTTGACCCATGACCACCACGACTGCTCCCCTCCCCCCCCGCGCCCGCCGTGTCGAGCACCCTGCGCTCCCGGGCGGCTACGCCGTTCCCGATTTCGACGCCGAACTGCCGCCGCGCGAGGGCGACCGGATCATCCAGTTCCGCGAGGCGTTGCGCGAGGCGATGGCCGAGGAGATGCGCCGCGATCCGCGCGTCTTCCTGATGGGCGAGGAGGTCGCCGAGTACAACGGCGCGTACAAGATCAGCCAGGGGATGCTCGACGAGTTCGGCCCCAAGCGCATCATCGACACGCCCATCTCCGAGAACGGCTTCGCGGGACTCGGCATCGCGGCCGCCATGTACGGCCTGCGGCCCATCATCGAGTTCATGTCCTGGTCCTTCAGCCTCGTGGCCGCGGACCAGATCCTCAACAACGCCCCCAAAATGCTCTACATGTCCGGCGGTCAGTGGGGCTGCCCGGTCGTGTTTCGCGGCAACAACGGCGCGGGCGGGCAACTCGGCTCGACCCACTCCTGGTGCGTCGAGGGCCTGTACGCCAACGTCCCCGGCATGAAGATCGCCATCCCCAGCAATCCCTACGACGCCAAGGGCCTCCTCAAGACGGCCATCCTCGACCCCGACCCCGTCTTCTTCCTCGAATCCGAACGCATGCTCGGCGACAAGGCCCACGTGCCCGAGGCGGAGTACTACATCCCCTTCGGCCGCGCCCGACTGGCCCGCGAGGGCGACGCCTGCACGCTCGTCTCGTTCGGCCGACCCGTGAACTTCTGTCTCGAGGCGGCCGAAGCGCTCGCGTCGGACGGCGTCGAGTGTGACGTGCTCGACATGCGGACCGTCCGCCCGCTCGACGTCGAGTCCATCGTCCGCAGCCTGCGCAAGACCAACCGCGTCGTCGTGGTGGACCAGTCGTGGCCCTTCGGCGGGGTGGCGAGCGAGGTCATCGCCCAGATCACCGAGAAGGCCTTCGACTGGCTCGACGCCCCGCCCGCCCGCGTCAATACCGACGACGTGCCGACGCCCTATGCGAAAGGCATGGAGGCGGCATACCTGCCGAACGCGGAGAAGATCAGTGCGGCGGTGAAGAGGACGCTGGCGTGAGCGCAAGAGCAGCAGAGCAGCAGAGCGACAGAGCAGCAGAGGCGAGCCGGGCCGCACCTGCTGCCAGACGGTCGCGGCTCGATCCGGCCCTCATCGCGCGTGTTGAGGCCTTCTCCCACCGCGTCGCGGACGTCGCCGCTGCCCTCGATCACGACAGGCGACCGCGCCGGATCACCGATCAGGTGCTTGCTTCCGGCACATCCGTCGCGGCGAACGTGTTTGAAGCCGACGAGGCCCTCAGCCGTGCCGACTTCTGCAGGACCCTCGGCATCGCCGTCAAAGAACTGAGCGAAACCCGTTATTGGATCCGATTCTCTGCCGCTCGCGGCTGGGTTTCCCCGGAACGGCTCGCTGGCTTGGAAGACGAGTCGATCCAGTTGAAGCGTATCCTTGGGGCGATGATCGCCCGCGTGCGCCACAAGGACCGCACGTGAATAGCCATCGGCTCCACCATCTGCTGTTCTGCTGATCTGCTGCTCTGAGGTCCGACCATGCCCATCGAGATCACCATGCCCCGGCTCTCCGACACGATGGAGCAAGGCACCGTCGTGAAGTGGTACGTGAAGGAAGGCGACGCCGTCTCGTCCGGCGACGTCATCGCCGATATCGAGACGGACAAGGCGACGATGGAGTTGCAGTCGTTTGATGAGGGGACGGTCGCCAGGCTCGCGGTCGGTGAGGGCAAGGCCGTCGCGGTCGGGACGGTGATCGCCGTGCTGGCCGAGGAGGGCGAGGATGCCTCCGCCGCCGGGGAGGGCGCCGGCGCCACGCCGAGCGCCCGCGCAGCCCCTGGTAAGGCCGCATTCGCCGACGCCGGGTCCGAGCCTCCTGGACGCGCGGGTTCGTCGGCCGCGACCGCGACCTCCGCGCCAGAGTCGTCGCGCGCTGAGCGAAACGGCTCGCGTGTCTTCGCCTCGCCGCTCGCCCGGAAGATCGCGGAGGAGCGTGGCCTGGACCTCGCGTCGATCGAGGGCACCGGCCCGTCCGGCCGCATCACGCGCAAGGACGTCGAGGCCGCCGTGCCTTCGTCAGCGCCCCGCCGCGCCGTCGCCGAGGCTCAGACTGAGCGCATGGTCGCGGCGCGGGTGCCCGCCGCGCCGCTCCCCGAACTTGCGGCGGCCCGCCTCGAGGACCGCACCGTCACCTTGTCGAACATGCGGGCGACGATCGCTCGGCGCCTGGTCGAGAGCAAGACCACCATCCCCCACTACCAGGTCACCGTCAGCGCGCGCATGGACGCTCTGCTGTCGCTCCGCGAGCAGCTCAACGAGCAACTGGAGCCGCAGGGCGTGAAGCTCAGCGTGAACGATTTCCTGGTTCGCGCCTGCGCCCTCGCCATGCACCAGCACCCGTTCGTGAACGCCTCGTGGGTCGAGGGCAAGGGGGGCGACTCCCCCGCCATCCGCCTGCACGGTCGCGTCAACGTCGGCGTCGCCATCGCGCTCCCTGCCGAGAAGGGGGGCGGCCTGGTGGTCGGCGTCATCCGCGATGCCGACCGCGTCGGCCTGCGCCAGATCTCGGACGAGACCCGAAGACTTGCCGCCAAGGCCCGGGAGAAGGGCCTGAGCGTCGAGGAGATGTCCGACTCGACCTTCACCATCTCCAATCTCGGCATGTTCGGCGTCGATCACTTCACGGCCATCATCAACCCCCCGAACGCCGCCATCCTCGCCGTCGGCCGCGCCGTCGAGCGCCCCACGCTCGAGCAGGACGACGACGGTGAGACCCGCATCGCGGTCGTCCGCGAGATGGCGATGACGATGTCGAGCGACCACCGCATCATCGACGGCGCGATGGCGGCGCAGTACCTCGGCACCGTCAAGCAGATGCTCGAACGCCCCGCCTCGCTGCTCGTCTGACCGCGCCCCGCCTCACGGCGACGACGACACGGGCGCGGGCGCGGGGGCTTTCGCCGGAGCATCCCCCTCGACGCCCGCCGCCCAGCGGATGCCGCCGAGCAGGTGTTCGAGGAAGAGTGGTTCCTCGTATGATTCGTTCGTGTGCCCCAGCGCGGTGTACCAGGCCCGCCCGCCGCGGTACTCGTGGCACCAGGCGATCGGATGGTCGTCGCCCATGCCGCCGCCCTCGTACGTCCGCTCGTCGACCGACATCAGCACGTGCACGCGCCCGCGGGGGCTGTCGCGGAAGGTGTACCACTCGTCGGTGCGCACCCACCGCTCCGGGAGCATCTTCGTGGACGGGTGGTCGCGGTCGTGGACCAGGATCGTGGCCTCCTGGATCGCCGGGTGCCCCTTGAAGTACGCCCCCACCAGCCCCGCGTACCACGGCCAGTCGTACTCCGTATCCGACGCCGAGTGCACGCCCACCCAACCGCGGCCCTTGGCGATGAACCGCTCGAACGCACGCTTCTGATCGGCATCCAGCACCGTGCCCGTGGTGTTGAGAAAGAAAACCACGGCGTACCGGTCCAGGTTCTCTTCCGTGAACTCCGCGGGGTCTTCCGTCGCGTCCACGGCGAAGCCGTGCTGCTCGCCGAGCTTGGTCACGGCGGCGATCCCCGCCGCGATCGAACCGTGCCGGAACCCGGCCGTGCGGCTGAAGAGCAGGACGCGAAACTCCCCATCGTCCGAGATCGACGGCTCTGGACGTCCGAGCATCGACGCCCGGACAGCCGCCAGCGGAAGAGCGGCGAGGAACAGGACGATCGAAAGGAGCACAAGGCGCGACATGGCTGGTTCTCCTGGGCCGGCATCATGGTATCGGGCGGATCGGGCGCCGGGTGCGCCGCCGACCGCGGAGCCGGAGTGCAAGACCGGAGGCACTATGCTCTTGCCGTGCGTGTGCCTCATGTCAATGCAGGGACCTGGCCAGATCGGGCCTCCGACCGGTTCGCGTCGCTTGTGCGCACGGATCGGGCGGACGGGTGCCGCATCGCGCTGCTGGGCATGCCGGACGACACGGGCGTGCGGCTGAACGGCGGCCGCGTCGGGGCAAAGGACGGGCCGACGGCGTTCCGTGCCGCGCTGTCCCGACTGGGGGCGGCGACGCCGGGCGGCTTCTCATGGCCCGGCGTGTTCGACGCGGGGGACGTGCCGCCCGCGGGCGACGATCTTGACCTGACGCACCGTCGCGTCACGGAGGCCGCGGGCGCGCTGATCGATGCGGGGTTGCTGCCTGTCGGCGTCGGGGGCGGTCACGACCTGACCTTCGCGTTTGCACGAGCCGCGGCCGAGCGGGCGGAGGGCTTGAACGGCGTGTCGTTCGATCCCCACCTCGACGTGCGCGAGCGGCCGGGCAGCGGGATGCCCATGCGGGCGTTGATCGAGCGGTGCGGCGTTGGTCGCGTGGACTTGTTCGGTTTCTCGCCGATCGTCAACACCGAGGAGCACGCGGCCTGGTTCGCGGCGCACGGCGGACACGTTCAGGAGCGGGCGGAGTTGCGCACCGTTCTGGTGCACGGCGACTCCCCGCTCTTCGTCACGTTCGACCTGGACGTGATCGACATGGCCCATGCGCCGGGCGTGAGCGCGATGAACCCGGCGGGCTGGTCGGCGGTGGAGGCAGCTGCGGCCGTTCGCGAGGTCGGTCGCTGCCCGCGCGTGGCCTGCTTCGACATCATGGAACTCAACCCCGTGACGGACGAGGGGGGTCGGACGGCGAGACTTGCCGCGTGGCTGTTCCTGGAGTTCCTGCGCGGCGTCGCGGAGCGTGAGCCGTGAGCCTGCTCATCCGCGATGCCCGGGTCGTAACGGCGGCCGGACCGCCGGGCATCCGGCGCGGCGTCGCCATGCGCGCGATCGGCGCCGTTGACCGTGCGGACGTGCTGGTGCGCGGCGACGCGATCGAGTCGATCGTCCACCGCGGCGGACTAAAGGCTCCGCCCGACGCGAAGACGATCGATGCCCGCGGGCGCGTCCTGTTGCCCGGGTTCGTCGACTGTCACACCCATGCCTGCTGGGCGGGCGACAGGCTCGACGAGTGGGAGGCGAAACTGCGCGGCGAGACGTACCTCGACACGATCCGCCGAGGCGCGGGCATCATGGCGACCGTGCGTGCTGTGAGAGCGGCGAGCGAATCGGAACTCGCCGAGCGCCTCGCCGAGCGGCTGGAACGGGCCCTGCGACTCGGCACGACCACGATCGAAGTCAAGAGCGGCTACGGCCTGACCACGCCGGATGAGTTGAAGATGCTGCGGGCGATCAGGCTCGCGGCCGGAGCATGGAGGGGCACGGTGGTTCCGACCGCCTGCATCGGCCACGCGATCGATCCGGACGTGCCGCGCGGCGACTTCATCCGCCGAACGATCGAGGAGATGCTCCCCGCGGTGTCGGCCGAGTTCCCCGGCATCGCCATCGACGCGTACTGCGAGGACGGGGCGTGGACCGTCGAGGAGTGCGTGCGCCTGTTTGAGGCGGCGGCGGAGCGGGGGCACCCGTGCCGAGTCCATGCGGACCAGTTCACGCGGCTCGGCATGACGGAGGAGGCGGTGCGCCGCGGGTTTGCGAGCGTAGATCATCTCGAGGCGAGCGGACGGGACGTTTTCGAGGCGATTGCCGCATCGCGAACCGCGGCTGTGCTGCTTCCCGGCTCGGGCTTCCACCTCGACGGCCGATACGCGAGCGGGCGTCAACTCGTCGACGCCGGCGCCGCGGTCGCGCTGGCGACCAACTGGAACCCGGGCAGCGCGCCCTGCGGCTCCGTGCCCATGGCGATCGCCCTCGGCGTGCGGATGTGCGGCCTGAGCGTCGCCGAAGCCGTCTGCGCCGCGACCGTGAACGGGGCGGGCGTCCTCGGTTTGCGCGATCGGGGCGTGATCGCGCCGGGCGCGCGGGCGGACCTCGTCCTGCTGCGCCACACGGATGAACGAGCGCTCGCGTGGGAGTTCGGCATGGACGCCGTTGATGCGGTGGTGTGCGGCGGGGAAATCGCGATTGGGTGACGCCGTAAGGCCGTGCGCTCATCGCGGGGCGAGGATCGACAGTGCGCGCGGCTCCACCGCGCACCGCCACTCGACCCGGCCCGATGGTTCGGAGCGGATGCCGGCAGGGCCGGTCTCCCCGTCGATCTGACACGGGGCGTCGGCGTCGTCTGCGCTCAATTCGATGCGTCGCCCGCTCGCGAATCGGCACGACGGGAACCTGAACTGAGCGCGGCATCGTGCGGCGAGCATCCAGGCGAGGGCGCCGGCGGCCGTCGACGCCGGGAAAAAGACGGTGTCGAGCAGGCCGTCCGCGATATCGGCCATCGGGCACGGATCGATCCGCAGGCCGTAGTGGCGGCTGTTGGCGACGACCACAAGCCCGCGGCGTGCCTCGACGATCGGCTCGCCGTCGACCGTCACCGTCAATCGAGCGAGGCGTGGTCGCATCAACTCCTCGAAGACGGGGCGGACATATGCGGCGTGCCCGACGGCCCGCGTGCGCATGGCGTCGAGGCGGTGGATCACGCCCGCGTCCGGGCCGACGGAGGCCATGAGAGCGAAGGGCCGGCCGTTGCACCGGGCGAAGTCCACGCGGACCACGCGGTTGCGCTCGACAGCCGCGAGGAAGCGCGGAAGGCCGGCGCTCATGCCGAACTCGCGTGCGAACAGGTTCTCGTTTCCGGTGGGCAGGTGGTAGAGCGGTACCGCGCGAGACGACAAGGCATCCAGAAGGTGATTGACCGTGCCGTCGCCGCCGACAACGACGGCCAGCGAGGAACCGTCGATTGCGTTCGCCGCATCGTGGCCGCGGGTCCCCGGGCCGACCGCGACGACGGCGACCTCGTGGCCGGCGCGGCTCAAGGCGTCGGCGGCGGATGCACCAAGTCGGCCTGCACGACCCCTGCCCGATCGCTCGTTGACGAGTACGGCGACTCTCACGCGGGGAAGAGCGTAGGGGGCGGCGCGAGCCGCTACCATTGCGGCCATGCCGCGGGCCAGCATCGTGACCGAGAGCGACGCCGAACTCGCCTACGCGGCGGCGCAGTGCGTCGTGGAGACCCACCGCCGCCTCGCCGCGTTCCTTCGCCGCGGCCAGACGCTGGCGGAGATCGACCGCTTCGTCGCCCGCACGCTCGAGGACCTGCGGTGCCGGTCGTGCTTCCTGCACTACCGAGTGCCGAAGGCGCCGCCGTTCCCCTCGCACGCCTGCCTGAGCGTGAACGACTGCATCGTGCACGGTACCGCCGGCTACCTCACGCGTCCTCTGGCGGAAGGCGACCTGCTCAAAGTTGATGTCGGCGTCGTTCACCGAGGGTGGATCGGCGACGCGGCGTGGACCTATTCGTTCGGCCCCCCCACCGACGAGGTCCGGCGACTCATGGCCTGCGGCAGGGAATCGATCCGACGCGGTGTGGCGCAACTCCGCCCGGACAACACCTACCTCGATTGGGCGCGGACCGTGCAGTCGTACGTCGAGGGGGAGTGCGGGTTCCACCTGGTGCGCGGCCTCGGAGGGCATGGGTACGGGCGGAGGCTGCACGAGCCTCCCTTCGTGTCGAACGTCGTGCCCGGGTCCCCCTTCGAGTGGCCCGACGGCGCGGAGCCGTGCAGGCCGGGAACGCTCGTCGCGGTCGAGCCGATGATCGCGGTCGGGACGGGTCGGACGCGCCAGGCGCGGCACGAGTGGCCGATCTTCACGGCAGACGGGTCGATGAGCGTCCACTACGAGCACGACGTGCTCATCACCGAGAACGGTCCGCGCGTGCTCACCGAGGGGCTTGAGGCGCTGCCCGACGAGGTCGGCTGAGCCGACGAAGAAAAAAGGGCCGGCCCCTCCGGACCGGCCCCTGCAAGGCTGGCGCTTGACCCGCGGGTCAGTTGTCGATGGCCGCGGACCAGACGGACCACTGGCTGTTTCGCCCGTCGGAGAGCGTGCGGACACGGTAGCGGTAGCGTCCCGAGGGCGGGCTGTCGGATGTGCCGGTGACGTTGGCGCCCACGGTTCCGATCACGGTCGTGTTGGTCCAGGAGTTGCCGACGCGTTCCTGGCGTTGGATCTCGAAGCCGGACTCGATGCCGGACGGGTCACTCCAGGCGATGAAGATCGTGCCGCCGGTCGCGGAGCCGGTCGGCTTGGCGGGGCGAGCGGCACGGAGGGCCATCCACTTGGACCACGAGGAGTCGCCGCCGCTTCCGTTGGCGCGGACGCGGTAGCGCCAGCCGCCCTGGCCGACGCTGTCGGAGAAGGTCGTCACGTTTGCGCCGACGGTGCCGACGATCGTGTTGTTCTTCCACTTGCCGGCGACCTTCTCCTGCCGCTGGATCTCGAACCCGGTCTCGTTGCCGGAGTTGTCCGCCCAGACGACGACGGCCTGCCCTGGGTTGCCCTCGTCGCTCGATACGATGTCAGGCGCGGCCGGGATGCTCGCCTGCACGATGCCGATGGTGAAGAAATCGTCGTCGCTCGCTCCGCCGGAGTCGGTGACGCTCGGCGTGATGTAGTGGTTGCCGAGCGAGAGGGTTGTGGTGGTCACATTCGCCCCGACGCCGATCACCCCGTCCAGGTGCGAGACCCAGACGATCTGGTTCGAGATGTCGCCGTCTTCGGGGTCGATCGCCGTGCCGGAGAAGGTGACGGGCGCTCCCTGCACGAACTGATCCCCCGGCGACGGAGACAGGACCGTCAGCACCGGGGGCTGGTTCGGCGTGTACCCGATGGCCGCGGCCGCGTTGACGACGCCGCCGGTGACGGTCCGGTTCTGCATGGCGGTCACGGGGCGGGTGGTGCTCATCACCTGCTGGTAGATGGCAGTCCAGGGCGAACCTGGGTTCTTGCCGTAGACCAGGGCGACGACGCCCGCGGCGTGCGGCGAGGCCATCGACGTGCCGTCCAGGTAGGCGTACCCGCTCGTGCCGTAGGTGCTGTAGATGTTCGCGCCGGGCGCGCCCATGTCGACGGAGTTCAGCCCGTAGTTGGACCAGCTCGGCTTGGTGTCGCTGCTTGTGGTTGCGGCGATGGCGAGCAGGTTCGTGTTGGTGTAGGAGGCGGGATAGAAGGGGCTTGAGTCGTTGTTGGTTCCGCTGTTGCCCGCGGCGCACACGAAGATGTGCCCGACGGACTTGGAGTTCTCGATGGCGTTGTAGAGCGAGGACGAGTACCCGCCGCCGCCCCATGAGTTATTGGAGACCTTCACCTGCTTGTTGACGGCGTACTGGAGCGAGTTGATCGCGCCGGTGGTCGTGCCGCCGCCCGAGCCGAGGAATCGCAGGGCCATCAGCTTGCACTGCCAGTTCACGCCCACGACGCCGGTGCCGTTGTTGCCCACAGCCCCGACGGTGCCCGCGACGTGCGTGCCGTGGCCCGTGTCGTACGGGTTGTTGTCGTTGCTGTAGAAGTCGTACCCGTAGATGTCGTCGATGTACCCGTTCCCGTCGTCGTCGATCCCGTTGTTCGGGATTTCGCCCGGGTTCTCCCAGCGGTTGGCCGCCAGGTCGGGGTGGTTGTAGTTCATGCCGGTGTCGATGATCGCGACCACGAAGTTCGGGTTGCCCTTGTAGACGTCCCACGCCTCAGGCCCATCGATGTCGGCGTCCACCTTCCCGGTCACGCCGTTCACGGTCTGGCCCGTGTTGTGCATGCCCCAGAGGCGTGAGAAGTGCGTGTCGTTCGGGATCACGCACGTCCGCAGGATGTAGTCCGGCTCGGCGTAGACGACCGCGCCCGAAAGCGCGGGCGAGGACAGGAGCGCGATCGCATCGTTCACGCTCACGCCGCCGCCCAGGCTCAGATGCACGAGATCTGGAACGAGCGTGAAGCGATCGAGCACCTGCCCGCCGATGATCGCCGCCACGGCGTTTGCGGGCGTGCCCGGCGTGAGTTGCACCAGAATGGTGAAGGGGTCGTATTCGAGATGGACCGTTGGATCCTCGAGCAGCGAGTGCAACGCTGCTCGGGGATTCTCCGGTGCGATCCCCGCCATGTGCAGCGTGAGCGCATCATCCGACGACGCCGACGACACGCCGGCGAACGCCACGAGCGCGCCAAGACAGAGTGCGATCCGATCGCGTGCCCACTTCATGCCTCGTTCCTTTCTTCGCATGAGTCCGAACGGCCCGGCGCCTGGCCGGGCCCTTTCTCCGATCCGACCGTCCGATGACGCCACAGCGCGAACCGCGCATCTTGAGCATGGCGGCACCGGCACCGAATCCCCCATGAGTATCCGCAGAGGCCCCCCTTCCAGGGCCACAATTTCCGAAAGTAACTCGGATGACAGCCCCCGTCAAGACTCACGGGGTTTTTTCCGCACTCGACGGGCCTCCGTCCCGGGCACTACCCTCACCGGCCATGAACCGGATCGAACGGGCATTCCACACGGCGCGACAGTCCGACGCTCGTTTGCTCATGCCCTTCATCTGCGGGGGATTCCCCAGGCCCGGTATGACCGGTCCACTTCTCGCCGCTCTAGAGCGAGGAGGGGCGTCCGTCGTCGAGATCGGCATCCCGTTCTCCGACCCGATCGCCGACGGACCCGTGATTGCCGGAGCCATGCACAAGGCCATCGAGGCGGGCACCACGCCTGAGCGGGTCTTCGAGGAGGCGCTGTCTGTTCGGGATACGATTGGCATCGGCCTTGTCGCGATGGTCAGCGTCTCGATCGCCCATCGCCTCGGCGGCCGCGAGGGCTTCCTTGCCCGGACGCGGGAGTCCGGCTTCGACGGTGTCATCATCCCCGACCTGCCCTTTGAAGAGAGCGGGGCGTACCGGGAGCGTTGCGGAGAACTGGGTCTGACGTTCTCGCATCTCGTGGCACCGACGACGCCCCGCGATCGGGCGGCGGCCCTGGCGAAAGGCTCGACCGGGTTCGTGTACCTGCTGGCCAGAACCGGGATTACCGGCGAGCGGAGCGACGCGCCGGACGTGGCCGAGCGGGTCGCGGCCCTTCGCCGAGCGACCGATCTGCCGATCGCCTGCGGGTTCGGTATCGCCACGGCGGAGCACGTGAGGGCGGTTGTGGCCCACGCGGACGCGGCCATCGTCGGCAGCGCGATGGTCCGTCGGATCGAGCGTGCGGCCGGGTCCGGCCTCGACCCGATCGAAGCGGCGGAGGCATTGACGCGCGAGCTCGCCGCCGGCCTCCCGGGCACGCCCGGTTGAGTCGCGCGTGGCTCGACGCCCGAAAACCTTGTCGGCCTGACCGTCCGGGGCTTGCGAATCGCGCCGGGCGTGCAACAATCCCCGCGTCGGGTCCGACGGGGGTCCGGCTCCGCACGGCAGCGCATCGGAGATGCGCCGCTCTCGGTCGCGAGGAGCAGTCACGCATGGTCCGGCGAGAGTCGAACGGCAACGGTGCGCGCACCGCGTACGTCGGCATGACGGAACGCAACGGCATGGAGGGCAGCGCGATGACGCGGTGGGAGGACGTGGAGTCGACCTTTTCCTGCGACGTGTTCACGGAGCGCGTCATGCAGCAGCGTCTGCCCAAGGACGTCTTCCGCCGACTCCTCCGGACCATCCACCACGGCGACCCGCTCGAGATCGAGGTCGCGGACGTCATCGCCGCCGCCATGAAGGACTGGGCCGTCGAGAACGGCGCCACGCACTACACGCACTGGTTCCAGCCGCTCACCGGCCTGACCGCCGAGAAGCACGACACGTTCCTCACGCCCGACGGCCACGGGGGCGCGATCAGCGAGTTCACGGGAACGATGCTCGTGCAGGGTGAGCCTGACGCGTCCAGTTTCCCCTCGGGCGGCCTGCGCGCGACCTTCGAGGCCCGCGGGTACACCGCGTGGGACGCGACCAGCCCCGTCTTCCTCATGCGTGGCCCGAACTACGCCACGCTCTGCATCCCCACCGCGTTCGTCTCATGGAACGGCGAGGCGCTCGACAAGAAGACCCCGCTCCTGCGCTCGATGGATGCGCTGTCCGCGGCCGCGCTTCGGGTGCTGCGCATCTTCGGCAGCGACACGGGCGTGCGCCGGGTCTACGCGACGGTCGGCGCGGAGCAGGAGTACTTCCTGATCGACCAGTCGCTCTTCTACTCGCGCCCCGACCTCTCGACCTGCGACCGGACGCTCTTCGGGGCCAGGCCTCCGAAGGGGCAGCAGTTGGAGGACCATTACTTCGGGTCGATCCCGCCGCGGGTGCTGGCGTTCATGGCGGAGTGCGAGCGAGAGTTGTACCGGCTGGGCGTGCCGGTGAAGACCCGGCACAACGAGGTGGCCCCGGGGCAGTTCGAGCTGGCCGCGCACTACGAGACCGCGAACGTCGCCTGCGACCACCAGATGATCGTGATGGAGACGCTCAAGCGCGTCGCGCCGCGCTACGGCCTGCGCTGCGTGCTGGCCGAGAAGCCCTTCGCCGGTATCAACGGCTCGGGCAAGCACCTGAACTGGTCGATGGCGACCGACACGGGCGAGAACCTGCTCGACCCTCAGGACGACACGCACTCGAACATGGAGTTCCTGACGTTCCTGTGCGCCGTCATTCGCGCGGTGGACCTGCACGCCGATCTGCTGAGGGCGTCGGTGGCGAGCGCGGGCAACGACCACCGCCTCGGCGCCAACGAGGCCCCGCCCGCGATCATCTCGATCTTCCTGGGCGACATGCTCACGGACATCGTCGAGCAGTTGGCCGCGGGCGCGCCGAAAAAGACCATGCGCGGGGGCAAACTGGACCTCGGGGCGGCCACCCTGCCGCAGATCCCCCGGCACACGGGCGACCGCAACCGCACTTCCCCCTTCGCGTTCACCGGCAACAAGTTCGAGTTCCGCGCGGTCGGTTCCTCGGCGAGCGTCGCGTGGCCGACGACGGTGCTCAACACGATCGTGACCGAGTCGCTCCACGACCTGGCCGACGAACTCGAGAAAGCAGCGGGCGCGAACCCGACCGCCCAGAAGCTGGAGTCCAGCGTCTGGAAGGTGCTGCAGGGCGTGGTGAAGGAGCATCGCCGGGTGATCTTCAACGGGGACGGGTACGACGCCGCCTGGCACGCCGAGGCCGAGAAGCGCGGCCTGCCGAACCTGCGAGACACCGTGGACGCGCTGCCGGTGCTCAAGTCAAAGAAGGCGACGGACCTGTTCAAGCGGCACAAGGTGCTGAGCAAGCCGGAACTGGAGAGCCGGGCGCACATCTTCGTCGAGAAGTACATCAAGCAGGTGACGATCGAGGCGGAGACGATGGCGTCGATGGCGCGCACGATCATCCTGCCCGCCGCCCTTCGCCAGCAGGCCGAGATCGCCGAGACGGTCGCCGCGACCGAGGCCGCGGGCGTGGACGCGGGAGACGCTCGGGCCGCGCTGGAGGAGTTCGTCGAACTGGTAACGAGATTCCGGGCCGCGATCGGGCGCGTGGAGGCTGCGCTGCGGCACGAATCGTCCAATCCCGACAAGCACGCGGAGCACATCAAGCGGGCCGTCCGGCCAGCGATGGCGGACCTGCGCGAACTGGGCGACGCACTGGAGATGCACATCGCCGACGACCTGTGGACCCTGCCGAAGTACCGCGAGATGCTGGCGATCCGCTGACGGGCGGGGCGGCCGATGCTCCGCCTCAACCACCCCCTCGCCGCCGGGAGCGGCGGCGAGTCTCCGGCCTCCGGTATGATGCGCCCAGGCCCCGTAGCTCAGCGGTCAGAGCAGGCGACTCATAATCGCTCGGTCCCCGGTTCGAATCCGGGCGGGGCCACGTGGTCGTCGGAAGGGGCTTGTAGGGGAGGTCCGGGTTGCTATACTGCCGAGGTCCGGAATTCGGGGCCGGGCGAGGAGTGGCCCGAACGGGCTGAGTGTTCGTGATGCACGCCAGAGGCCATCACGTGGGCGGGCGTCGTGTCGGCGCTGGGATCGCCGCGCGCACGCCGCGCGGCTTTACGCTGCTCGAACTGCTGGTCAGCATCGCGATCGTGGCCGTGCTGCTCGGGCTGGTCGTGCCGGGGCTGGCGATGTCGATGAAGTCGGCGCGTGGGTTCCGTTGCCAGATGTCCTTGCGCAGCGTCGCCTTCGACTTCGCGGTGTTCGCCGACGACACGCTCCACGGCGACCGGGGCGACGACACGGCCTGGGGCAACCGATTCCGGTTGAGCACGTTCCAGGAGAGCCAGTACGGCATCGACGAGTTCTGGCGTTGGGAGAGCGAGGACACCCACACCGTCCCCGACGAATCCCGCTACGACCCGATGCGCTGCTCGGAAGTCAAAGGCCCGCTCACGTTCCGCCGCGATGTTCCCTGCGGCAAGCCCGGGGCGATCTCGCCGCCCGAGCACGTCTCCTTCGGCTTCAACGCGCGGCTGCACCGGGCCGAGGTCGTCGGAACGGACGGCAAGGTGAAGGCTGTGTACGTCATGCTGTCGCAGGACATTCTGTCGCAGACGGAAGTCCCGCTCGTGTGGGATGTCGACGGCGCCATCGCGGCGCAGAACGGCGTCGAACCCGTCTACTCCGCGCCATCGCTCGACAGCCAGGGGCCGTACGCGGGCGATCTGTATTGGTACCCCGGACTCCGGCACAACGGCTCGGCGAACTTCGCGTTCATGGACGGACGGGTCGAGTCGTCGCGGCGCCCGCTGGACGAGAACGGATGGCGCTGGGGCTACCAGCCCGTCCGGTAGCCCCGGATCGCCATGACCCTGCAACGGAAGTTCGCGGTCCTGCTGGCCCTGCTGGGGCTGACGGTCGCGGCGAATCTCGGCGCCGCCGTCTGGGTCGTGAACATGCTCGACCGCGAGCAGCGCGAGCCGATCGAGGGTCTGACGCGCGTGCTGAGCGGGCTGAGCCGCGTGAAGCGGTCGCTGTGGGATCAGGCGGAGATGCTCGACCTTCCCGTGCTGGAAGCGGGCGAGGAAGGCGATGATCGCGCGGCGCTCCCGGACGACGCGGTGCAGCGGTTCGAGGCCTCGTTCGAGCGCGTCGACCGCGAGATCGATCATCTCGAGTCCGGCAACTCCTACGTGGCGCGCTCGGGGATCAGCACGACGCGGAACCTCCGCGCGAGGATCGAGCGGACGGCCGCCGACGTTCGGGCGTGGCTCCACGACCGGGATCCCGACGCCCGGGAGCGAGCCCGCAGGAACCTCTACGAGTTGCACGAACTGATCGAGCGGGTCGAGATCCGTCTCCTCGCCGACGCGCGCTTCGCGGCCGAATACGGCGCGGACCTGCGGCGCCGGCTCTCGTTGGTGCTGGGCGCCTCGCTGGTCGTCGTGATCCTGTCCGGGTGGCTGGCGGTCGTGCTCTTCCGTCGGTGGGTGCTGCGGCCTGTTGGATTGCTCCGCGTCGCTGCCGAGGAGATCGGGCGGGGCAACTTCGGTCACCGCGTGCCGGAACACGCCGGGGACGAACTGGGCCTGCTCAGCCGCGAGGTGAACGACATGGCCGAGACCATCGCGAGGATGCAGGCGGAGCGGATCGAACGCGAGCGGCTGGCGGCGGTGGGCGAGATGGCCCGCAGCGTGGCGCACAACATCCGTAACCCGCTCGGCGGCATCCGTTCGCTCGCCGAACTCTCCGCGGACGAGCTGCCCCCGGACTCGCCCGTGCGCGAGCACCAGGCGCGGATTGTCCGGACGGTCGATCGCTTCTCCGCCTGGCTGAACGGCCTCCTGCACGCTACGACGCCCCTCGACCTGCACCCGGTCGAGGGTGAGGTCGCCGCTTGGCTTGAAGGGACCGTCGAGGCGCATCGTGCCATGGCCCAGTCGCGAGGCGTTCGGGTCGAACTCGACGCCGACGCCGCGCCCCAGCGCGCCGTGTTCGATCGGCAGCACCTGGAGCAGGCCGTCGTGGCCGTGCTCACGAACGCGATCGAGGCGACGCCCTCCGGCGGCCGCGTGCAGGTTCGCGCCTTCTCGGACGGCTCGTGGTGGGGCGTCGCGGTCGAGGATGAGGGGGGCGGCGTGCCGGAAGAGTTGCGAGAGCGGGTATTCGCCCCATACTTCACGACGAAGCCCGGCGGGTCTGGCATAGGTCTTGCCAGTGTCCGGCGTGTCGTCGGACAGCACGGCGGGCGGGTCTGGGTCGAAAACCGCTCCGCGGCATCGGGAGCGGGGGGCTGGACCGGGCCGGGGGCCGTGTTCACGCTCAGGCTGCCGCTCGGAGTGGCGGCAGGTTCGGCCAGTGGTGGCCAGACAGGACCACGCCATGGCGAGAGTGCTCATCATTGAGGACGAAGAGAACCTGAGGTTCTCGATGCGGCGGGCGCTTGAGCGAGCCGGGCATCAGGTCGAAGAGTCGGCAACCGCCTCGGGGGGTCTGGCGTCGATCGAAGAGGGCGTTTTCGACGCCCTGATCACCGACGTGAACCTGGGGGGAGGTGCGGACGGGTTAACGGTTGTACGGCAGGTCCGCGAACGAGGGTTCGAGGGCGCGATCGTCGTCGTCACCGGGTACGGGAGCGTCGAGGGCGCAGTGGCGGCCATGAAGCAGGGTGCGGACGACTACCTGCTCAAGCCGGTGAGTCTAGAGGAACTCGGGATCCTCCTTGAGCGTCTGCTCGAGGGCAGGCGCGTGCAGACGAGGCTTCGACTCTACCAGCGGCTGGAGTCCGCGCGCGAGGCCCAGCGCGAACTGCTCGGGGAAAGTCCGTCGTGGCGTGAGACGGTGCGGCTGGCGGAGCGGCTGGCGAAGTTGCCGCTCCCGAAGGCCGAGGGGGTATCCCTGCCGACGGTGCTGCTGCTCGGCGAGACGGGGACGGGCAAGGGCCTGCTGGCGCGGCACGTGCACCGCTCGTCGGAGTCGCCGGAAGCCCCGTTCGTTCACGTGAACTGCACCGCGCTGCCGGCCAATCTCGTGGAGTCCGAGTTGTTCGGCCATGAGCGCGGCGCGTTTACCGATGCGAAGACGGCGCGCGAGGGTCTCTTCGAAATGGCCGACGGCGGCACGATCTTCCTCGACGAGATCGGCGACATGCCCGCGGACTTGCAGGCGAAACTGCTGACCGTGCTCGAAGAGGGCGCGTTCCGGCGTGTCGGCGGGTCCAAGCCGCGGCGGGTCAAGGCCCGCGTCATCGCCGCGACCAACCTCAACCTCGCCGAGCGCGTCGAGCGGGGCGAGTTCCGGCGCGACCTCTTCTACCGGCTCAACGCCTTCACGGTGACGATCCCCGCGCTGCGCGAGCGGAACGATGACGCCGTGCTGATCGGGCGCGAGATGGCGGCCCGTTTCGGCAGGCAGTTCGGTCGAACCACGACCCGGCTCTCGCCGGACGCCGAGTCCGCGGTGCGAGCCCACGCCTGGCCCGGCAACGTTCGCGAACTGATCAACGCCGTGCAGCGCGCCTCGCTGCTGTGCGAGGGCGAGGAGATCGGCCCCGCCGCGCTCGGGCTGGCCGGCGTGCGCACAGGGCCGCTCAAGGCGAGACCGATCCCATCCCAGCCGACCGCGCCCAAGCAGGAAGGGCTGACCTTTAACTTCGACAACGGCGTCCACACCGCCGAGGAGGTCGAGAAGCAACTCATCATCCAGGCGCTCGCGCGCACGCGGGGGAACGTCTCCCGGGCCGCGAGGCTGATCTCGATGCAGCGGAGCAGCCTGCGGTACCGCATCGAACGGTACAACCTGCACGAGTTCGTCCAGGAGTTGACGAGATGAGACGTACCGCGTGGTCCGCGGGCTGTGTGGCGGCGGCGTGCGGGCTATCCGCCGGCGCGTTCGCGCGCAGCGGGGACTGCGTGTCGTGGGTTGATCCGCCCGGCGACGCTGTCGTCCGCCGCACCGACGCGGGGAACGACGGCCCGATCATGCCCGGCGCGACGCTGCCGGACGTGGTGCGGGTGAGCCTGTGCGCCTGGCAGCCGACCGACCCGGTCGCGGATCCCTACACCGGCACGACGATCGACCCCGACGACGCGCACCTGTTCAGGCTGGACGCGGTCTTCGTGGGCGTCGTCAACCCGCCTGGACCTCTCGGCTTCTCCGGGCAGCCCTACGACCCGTTCCGGCACGGTCCAAGCCCCGTCATCGGATTCCTTGACATCGACGTGGACTCGAAGAACACCGGCGGAGAGCTCGGCTCGGCCGCGCGGTCGCGCTATCTCGCGAACGTCGCCCGCTTCGGACGGCTCCCCTACGGCTCGATCTCCGAGCGCGTCGCGCGATCCGCCTTCGACTACGACTGGGATTTCGCCACCCCTCCCCATTACGAACGAACGGGCGCGGACTTCGCGCTCGTCTTCTGCGGGTGCTGGGGTCTCACGATCGTCAGCGAGGGCGGTGATGGCAACGGCGTGTTCGAGGCGGGCGAGACGTGGATCGTCCGCGGGAGGCTCTTCCAGCGCACCAACGGCTATCAGGAGGCGAGTTCCGCGTGGGGCGGGAGCGCTTTCGGCACCTACGACCCGTACGTCAACGTGCGCTTCTCGCACGATCAGGACAGCGACGAGACCACCATCACGCTCGTCTTTGCGCTCGACATGACCGGCGCGTCCATGCTGACCGGCCAGGCGGAGCAGCCGATTAACTACAACGTGGGCGATCACGTCAGCATCGTCGAGGCTCTCTCCGACGTCATCGACGGCGCGGACGCGGGCGGGTTGAGCGAACCCGCGTGGGAACTCATCAAGGGATGGCGCGGCCGCGACCCGTACGACTACCTCGACCCCACCGACTGGGAGGTCACCGCGCTCTTCGGGATGCCCTACACAGAGCAGCAGGCGGGCGCAACCTTCGTCTGGACCGATTCGGGCATGGGCGAGTGCCACGGCGACCTGAACGCCAACGGCTACGCGACCGGCGCGGACAAGACGCTCCTCCGCGACGCCGTCTACGACCTCGACGGAGGAGAGCAGGACGCTGACGGCGTGATCAACGGGCGGGTCGTCGTCGTGGACCCCGGGCCGAACTTCAGCCTCTTCGACCTCAACGGCGACACGGTCGTCAACCTCGACGACTTCCGCGTGTACGGCAAGCCCGCCGATTTCGACGGCAACGGCGTCGTCAACACCCTTGACTTCATCGCCTTCCTCAACGCGTGGGTCGCGGGCGATCCGGCCGCCGATTTCGACCTGAACCAGGTCGTGAACACGCTGGACTTCATCGCGTTCCTGAACGAATGGGTGCAGGGGTGAGCGGCCGCGCTCGCCTGGCCGCGGTGTTCGCCAGTTCTGGCCAGGCAGGCCGATCACCCGCCGGCGAGAGCATGGCAGGGACACGCTGAGCGCTCTTCCGCGACTGGCACGCGCGCTGCATGGCGGTTCCGTGTGCGGCATCGTGGCCGCGACTCGAACCCCGTTTGGCAGGAGACTTCACATGAAGGCCCAGAGGACCGCGCTCGGCGCGGCGGTTGTCGGTGCGCTCGTGCAGAGCGCGATGGCGCAGTTCAGTTTCGAGGCCGGCGTCGGCTACCCCGTCCCCGAGCGCCCCGACGGCGTGGCCGCCGCCGACTTCAACGGCGACGGCTTCGCCGACCTCGCGGTCGCCACGGACAATCCCGACAAGGTCTCGTTCCTCTTCAACAACGGCGACGGCACGTTCCCCGCGCCCGTCAACGTCCTCACGGGCGGCGGCACCGGGGCGGGCTTCGTGGCGGCCGGCGACTTCGACGGTGACGGCGACATCGACGTGGCGGTCGCGCTCAAGAACACCGGCGTCGTGCGTGTGCTCATCAACACCGCCGGCACCTTCGCCACGGGCAGCAACACGACCGTCGGCGATGAGCCGCGCTGGATCGCGACCGGGGACCTCGACGGCGACGGGGACCTCGACATGGTCGTGGTGAACCGCGACTCGGACTCGGTCTCCGTGCTCCTCAACGACGGGACCGGCTCCTTCACCGCCTCGCCGGTCCCCGTCGGCGCGGACCCGCGCGCCGCCGCGATCGGCGACTTCAACCGCGACGGGCATCTCGACGCGGCCGTGACCAACCACGACGACCGCACTATCAGCATCCTGGCCAACAACGGTGCGGGTGCGCTCTCCCTCGCCGCCACCCTCTCCGTGGGCGCACAACTCCGGGCCGACGGCATCGCCGCCGCCGACCTCAACGGCGACGGACACGCGGACTTCGCCGCCGCGACGTCCGGCAACGGCCTGAACTTCGCCAGCGTCTTCCTGAACACCGCCGGCGGCATGGCCGGGCCGACCAACTACGCTGTCGGCGGCGCGAACCCGGGCGCGATCGCCTCGGGCGACTTCGACGGCGACGGCGACGCGGACCTCGTCACCGTCAACCAGGACTCCGCGAATGTCTCGCTGCTCGCCAACAACGGCGCGGGCTCGTTCGGCGCGTCGATGCAACTCGCCGTCGGCGTGGCGCCGCAGCACGTGGCGGTCAGCGACCTGACGGGCAACGGCACGTTGGACCTCGGAGTCTCGAACCAAGACAGCCACACGGTGACGGTCCTGCTCAACGCCGCGGCTCCGCCCTGCCCGGCGGACTTCAACGGCGACACCGTGGTCAACTCGCTCGACGTGCTCGCGTTCCTCAACGCCTACACGACGGGCGATCCGTCGGCCGACGTGAACGGCGACACGGTCATCAACTCGCTCGACGTGCTCGCCTTCCTGAACCTCTACACCGCCGGCTGCGCCTGATCGCAACGCCGGACGCACCCTCCCCCGGTCGGTCGAGAGGCCGGCCGGGGCGTTTGATGTCACTCTCGGCCGGTCGCCCGCTCCCCCCCGCGGGCGGCCGGCATTCCCGGCCGGATCAGCCCCCGCCCGACCTGCGGGCACGCCGTGCCTGCACGCCCGGATCGGCGTTCACGATCTGCTCGACGATCTCGGGCGTCAGCGGGTCGCTTGTGTCGAGCGGGTAGCCCTGCCAGCGGACGACGCCGTCGCTGCTGATGACCAGCACGTGCGGGATGCCTTCCACGCCGATGGTCGTGGACATGCGTTTCTGCGTGTCGATCGCCTGCGGGTAGTACACATCGTTGGCGGCCATGAACTCGCGGACTTTCTCCGCAGGCTCGTCGCTCACGCCGATCACCACCGCGTCGTGGCGGAACTTCGCCTGGATGGCGTTCAGTTCCGGGATCGCCTTGCGGCACGGGCCGCACCACGTCGCCCAGAAGTCGATGATGACGACCTTCTCCTTCGTGTCGGGCTGGTTCGTCAGCCACTCCTCGACGACGAAGTCCGGGGCGGGCTTGCCGCGGAAGTCCTGGCCGTACAACTTCTTCTCGACCGGCGCGGGCCAGCCGCCTTCGAGCGTGCGTGCTCCCGGCCCGGCGTACGGCTCGGAGAGCAGGGCGTTGACGATCTCCTCGAGTTTGTTCCGGTCCGCGCCGGCGACGCGCATCACGCCGTTGCGGTCGATCACGAAGTAACTGGGGATGAACTTGACGTCGAGTTGCGCGGAGAGTTTCCGCTGCGGGTCGGCGGCGAAGGCCCAGGGGAGTTCCTCCTTCTTCACGAAGGGGTCCATCTGCTCCCAGCCGCGGGCGGAGTGGACACCGAGGATGACCAGGCCGCGGTCCTCGTACTTCGAGTGCATCTCCTTCAACTTGGGGATGGCCGCGCGGCACGGGCCGCACCACGTCGCCCAGTAGTCGAGCAGCACGACCTTGCCGCGCAGGTCGGCCCACGACCGGGCATCGGTGTTCATCCAGGCGGTCAGGCCGTCGAGGGCGGAAGCCGGCTTGCCTTCCAGCGTGTCCCAGTGTCGGCGCGATGGCGCATCGCTGCGATCGCGCCATTCGGCCGGGCCGGGGTCGGGGGCGTTCGCCTGCTGCGCGGCCGGCTGGCGCTGCGTGTTGCGTGTCTGGGCGCACGCCACGCCGGCGGGGACGAGAAGTGCGGCCGCGATGGCAGCCACGGCGAGGGATCGAGTCTGCACGGCAGGCCTCCTTCGGGCAGGGGCGACGTTCACGATACCGACCGGCGGTCGATCGGCTGAATCATAGCCCGTAACTGAGATTTGGTATCAATCGACTTTGGTAGCCCACAAGATATCGTGTCCGCGATGCAGACCGAGGCGACGGCCATCGAACCCGCGGCAGACGGCGCGTCCGGTGTCAAGGCGGTCGCGCCGACCTGGCTTTGGACGCCGCGCGTGGAACTATGGGCGTCGATGGTCGCCGGAGCGTTGCTCGGCGCGGCCGTGGCGGGAGAACACCTCGGGGGCTGGTCCGCCGCCGTCGTTCTGGCGTGGGCGAGCCTGGCGATCGGGATGGTGTACGGGGTGCGTGCCGCGATCATCGCGCTCGCCGATCGGCGCGTCGACATCGACGTCCTGATGGTTCTCGGCGCTGGTCTGGCGGCGGGGATCGGCCACCCCGAGGAAGGGGCGTTGCTGCTTTTCCTGTTCGTGCTCGCCGGCGCGCTCGAGAAACTGGCCATGCAGCGCACGCGCCGCGAAATCGAGGCGTTGCACGCCCTCATGCCGACCGAGGCGCTGCTCTGGCGCGACGGGGCCTGGCAGGCGTCCAGGCCGGAGGCGCTGGTCGCCGGCGATCGCGTCCGCGTGCGTCCGGGCGACCGCGTTCCCGCGGACGCGACGATCCTCGAAGGCTCGTCGGCGGTCGACGAGTCGCTGCTCACCGGCGAGAGCGTGCCGCGCGCCGTCGGCATGGGCGACGGGGTGTTCGCGGGAACGATCAACGGCGAGGGGGTGCTGGTCGCGGAGGTGGAGCGGCCGGTCGCCGAGTCGAGCCTGCGGCGCATCCTCGACCTGGTCACCGTCGCGCGCGAGCAGCGCGAGCCGCTGCAGCGGGCGATCGATCGCATCGGCCAGCCCTACACCCTCGGCGTCATCACGACCAGCCTCGCCGTCTTCGCGGTGTGGTGGCTCGGTTTCGGCGACGCGCCGTCCCGCGCCGCCTACGTCGCCATCACGCTCCTCATCGTCGCTTCGCCCTGTGCGCTCGTGATCTCCACGCCGACAGCCACGCTTGCGGCGATCGCGCGTGGCGCGCGGGCGGGCGTGCTGTTCAAGGGAGGCGAGTCGATCGATCGGCTGAGCCGGACCGGCGCGGTCTGCTTCGACAAGACGGGCACGCTGACGCGCGGACGCCCCACCGTGACCGACGTCGTGACGCTCGACGGGTTGGACCGACGGAGCGCCCTCGGCGCGGCCTCGGCCCTCGAGGCGGACTCGACCCATCCGACCGCCGCGGCGATCGTGGCCGCGGCGCAGGCCGAGGGCATCGTGCCGCCGCGCGTGGACGAACCGCGGGCGGTCATCGGGCGCGGCATGACGGGGCGCCTCGACGGGCATGACGCCAGGGTCGGCAGCCTCGCGCACATGGAGGGCCTGCTCTCCGAGCGCGACACCGATCGCGTGCGATCGATCCTCGATGAGGCGCGGACGGCGGGGATGCTCGGCGTTGTCGTCGCCGTCGGCGGCAGGGCGGCCGTCATCCTGCTCCGCGACGAAGTCCGGCCCGGCGCGAAGGGCCTCGTCGATCGGCTCCACGCGATGGGCATCCGTCCGGTCCGGATGCTCACCGGCGACGACCGGATCGTCGCGGAGCGCGTGGCGAAGGAGCTGGGCATCGACCGGTGGGACGCCTCGCTGTTGCCGGAGGACAAGGTCGCTGCGGTCAGGGAGACGAAGGCGGAGATGCAAGGAGCACGGGGCGAACGGGCCGTGGCCGTCATCGGCGACGGGGTCAACGACGCTCCCGCGCTCGCCGCGGCCGACGTCTCGATCGCCATCGGATCGATCGGCTCGGATGCGGCGATGGAGTCGGCCGACATCGTGCTGCTCGGCGAGGATCTCGAGCGTGTGCCCTGGGCGATCCGGCTTGCCCGTCGCACGCGGGCCACCGTCAAGACCAACATCAGTTTCGCGCTCTCGGTCATCGTGGTCATGGGCCTGGTGACGCTGATCGGTTCGCGAACCGGCGCGCAGGTGCCGCTCTCGGTCGGCGTTCTGGCACACGAGGGCGGGACGCTCCTCGTCGTCCTGAACTCGCTCAGGCTGCTCTGGTTCCGATGAGGGGTTGCGGATCGTGTCCGTCGGCGTCAGAATCCGCCCGCGGCAACGACCGCGACGGGAGACCAACGGATGAACGCATCGTGGTTCGGCGGCATGGACCTCGCACGGCTTGCACCCGCGAGGAGCCGCTCGATCTCGGCCGAGAACCCCACCGGCGCCAAGGGCGCGGGTGCGCAGGCGTCTCCGGGCGACGACCCCCACTGCTCCGACGCGGGGCGCGACCTCGGCCGCGGATGGAAGATCAGACCCTGCCTGCGGAACGTCGAGCCGGGGCAGACGCTGACGCTCGCGGAGATCGCGGGGCCGGGCGTCATCCGGCACGTCTGGTGTACGGTGCTCCACGCCGTCCACCGCTGGGTGCGGCTGCGCGTGTATTACGACGGGAGCGACCGGCCCTCGATCGATGTGCCGCTGGGCGACTTCTTCGCCAACGGCCTCGACGGGGCAGCGCTGGTGAACTCGCTCCCCGTCGCGGTGAACCCGAAGGGGGGAATGAACTGCTACTGGCCCATGCCGTTCCGCAAGGGCGTGCGGATCGACGTGACCAACGACGGTCGCGAGCGCATCAGTGAGTTCTTCTACCAGATCGACTACACGCTGGAGGAAGTGCCGGAAGACGCCGCATACCTGCACGCCAGTTGGCGCCGCGCGATGACCACCCGCGAGCGCCCGGAGCACGTGATCTTGGAGACCGTGCGCGGTCGCGGGCACTACGTCGGCACCTACCTCGTCTGGAACCAGCTCTCGACCGGCTGGTGGGGCGAGGGCGAGGTCAAGTTCTTCATCGACGGCGACGCTCCCGACGGTCCGACCATCTGCGGCACGGGCACCGAGGACTACTTCGGCGGCGCATGGGGGTTTGTGATGGACCACGCCGCGGACCTGCGCCCGACGACGTACTCGACGGCGTTCCTGGGCTATCCGCAGGCGGTCTACGAGGCCTCGCCGCGCGTCGGCCCGCGGCCGCCCGCGCACGCGCTCTACCGCTGGCACGTGCCGGACCCGGTGCGCTTCGAGCGTGATCTGCGCGTGACGGTGCAGGCCCTGGGGTGGTGGCCCGGCGGCCGGTACCAGCCGCTGACCGACGACATCGCCTCGACCGCCTTCTGGTACCAGTCTCCCGCGGGCCCCGTCGCACCGCTGGCCGGGCTGGACGAGCGGCTGGCTCGGTAGCGGTGCATGGCGAAGCCGTTCTTGTGTTTTCTTGTGGTTGTCGCGTGAGCGGCACGGCGCCGCTCCGTTCGTTCCTGGGCGGGTTTCGAGCGAACCCGACTCCAAGGAGATCGACCGTGAGAACGAACGTCAGGACGATCGCACTGTTCGCCGCCGCGTGCTCCGGGATCGGCCCCGCGGCCATGGGACAACCGACGATCTCAACCGCGCACGACGGGAACGACAAGTTCCCGCTGATCACGTGGACGGTCGTGGTGCCCGCAGACGACCCTATTTCGAGCCTGCACATCAAGGGGCCGTACGCCGCCGACATTCTCAAGACGGTCGAGCCTGCGGGCTGGACATGGACGGGCAAGAACTCTCCCGCCGACAGCGGGCAGTACGAGTGGCAGACCAAGGGCAACGTGTCGGGGACGTTCACGTTCTCGATCCAGATGGCGGCGCACAGCCCGCTGGCGGACAAGGCGTCGATCGTTCAGTACGACGTGCTGGAGACGGACAACGAGGGGGAGACCTGGCGGTACTACTACGACTTCAGCAAGCCGGGAACGCCGAACGCGGGGAACTGGGCGTTCGTGCCGGTGCCAACGCCGGGGACGCTCGCGTTGCTCGGTGCGGCGGGGCTGACGGCGGCGAGCCGCCGACGCTGAGTCGGGGGCGACCGGCGCACGCTGCTCGTGGTTGGGTCCTGCCGCCGCGCGATCCTCAGACCATCCGTATGCTGTCCGCGATGCGGCGTGGCTCGTCTCTCCCTGCGTATGGCTTTCTCGCGTTCCCGCTGGCCGCGCTGTTCCTGTTCACGCTCGCGCCGACCATCGCCGGGCTGGGGCTGAGCCTTTTCGCCTGGGACGGCGGGGGCGTGCCTCGGTTCGTCGGGCTGAGCAACTTCGAGGACCTCTGGGCGGACGCGGCCTTCCGGCCCGCGCTGCGGAACACGCTGCTGTTCGTCGCGCTCAGCGTGCCGCCGACGGTCGTGATCGGATTCCTGCTCGCGGTCGCGGTCAACGCGAGCTGGTTCGCGGGCAAGACCATCGCCCGCGCCGCGTTTTTCCTTCCCACGATCCTCTCCATCGTTGCCATCGGGTTCGTTTGGCGCTGGCTGCTCGACCCGGAAGCGGGGCTGGTGAACTGGGCGTTGCGGGGCGTGGGCCTCGAGCAGCCGCCCGACTGGCTCAACGACGGATGGTGGCCGATGGCGTCGATCGTGCTGGTCTCCGTCTGGCGCGGCGTCGGTTTCTGCATGGTGCTGTACCTCGCGTCGCTCGGGTCCATCAGCCGATCGCTCTACGAGGCCGCGGAGGTGGACGGCGCAGGCCCCTGGTCCGTCGTCCGCCACGTCACCTGGCCGCAGGTCGCCCCGACGACGGCGTTTCTCCTCATCACCGGCGTGATCGGCGCGTTGCAGGTCTTCGACATCGTGTTCGTGATGACGGGCCAGGTCGAGAGCGACCGCACGAACGTCCTGAACCTGTACGTGTACCGCCAGTTCACGTACGGGCAACTCGGGTACGCGGCCGCGATCGGCGTCGTCATCTTCACGATCACGATCCTGGCGACGCTCGCGCAACTGGCGTGGTACGCCCTTCGCGGGAAGGGGGTGTAGCGTGGACGCCTCCGCCCGCCGCCGCCGCCCGCCGCTGCCCGTGGTGCTGCTCGTCCACGCGCTCGTGTACGCGGGCGTGGCCGTGATGGCGGTGCCGCTCCTTTGGATGGTCGCCACTTCGTTGAAAACCGAGGCGGAGGCGGGCGCGTCGCCGACGTTCTCCACGCTGCTGCCCAACGCCCCACAGTGGGTGAACTACGCCCGGGCGTTCGAGTCCGCGCGCCTCGAGCGGTACTACGTGAACTCGACGCTCGCCGCCGTGCTGACGACCGTGCTGGGCGTCGCGCACAACGCCCTGGCGGGGTACGCCTTCGCCAAACTCCGCTTTCGGGGCCGGCGGGTCCTGCTGGGCGTCGCGCTGGCGACCATGATGGTGCCGGTGCAGGTCTACTTCATTTTCGCGTACCTGCTCTGCACCCGGCTCGGATACGTGGACAGCGTGCAGGCGCTCGTCGTGCCGTTTCTCGCGTCGGGGTTCGGCATTTTCTACATGCGCCAGGCGATCCTCGCGGTGCCGGATTCGCTCCTGGAGGCGGGGCGGCTCGACGGGATGTCCGAGTTCGAGGTCTTCTGGCACATCGTGCGACCGACGGTCTGGCCCGCCATGTGCGCGCTGGGCATCTTCACGTTCGTCTTCAGTTGGAACAACTTCTTCTGGCCGCTGATCGTGGTGGATTCGGAGCGGTCCAAGACGCTCCCTCTCGCCCTCGCGGACCTCTCCGCCGGCCTGTACGTGGACTCGTGGCCCGTGCAGATGGCGGCCGCCACCATCATGGTCGGGCCGATGGTTGCCGTCTATCTCGTCCTGCAGCGGGCGTTCGTGCAGGGCGTCGCGCTGACGGGCATGAAGGAATAATCGCACCGGAGGCCGGGATGAGGACAGCGGCGGTCGTGGCGTTCGGCATCGCGGCGGGAACGGCGGCCGTCGTCGCGCCGACCGCCCTGCTCACCCGCGACGGCGGTGCGGCCGGAGCACGCGACGTCCTCTTCACCGTCTGGGGCATGCCCTTCGAGGACCGGCTCTTCGAGGAGGGCTACGCCCGCGGGTTCGAGGCGGAGGAGCCGGGCGTGCGCGTCGAGTACCGCCGGTTCCCCGACGTCACGGCCAAGTACACCGCGTGGCACGCGCGCGGCATCGGCGCGGAGGTCATGCGGATTCAGGTCACCGACTACCACCAGATGGTCGAACGCGGCATGTTGGAGCCGCTCGACTCGTACATCGACGATCCCGTGGACGGCCTGAGTGTGTCCGCATTGGCGGCGTTCCCGCGTGAGTTGCTCGATGCGCTGCGCGTGGACGGTCGGCTCTACGCGCTGCCGCAGGACATGGCGCAGATCGGCCTGTACTACAACCGCTCCATCTTCGACGCCTGGAACGCCGCCCACCCGGACGACCCCGTGGAGTACCCGCGCGAGGGATGGACCTGGGACGACCTGCGGAACACGGCCCGCACGCTCGCAAGGCGGGAGGGCGGCCGCGTCGAGGTCTACGGGTTCGACATGTTCATCTGGCAGTGGCCGTTCATGAACTTCTTCGCACAGGCGGGGGGCGTGCTCTGGAGCGAGGACGGGCTGACGACGCTGATCGATTCGTCGGCGGGCGTCGAGGCGATCTCGCTCCTTCGCGCCATGGTGTTCGAGGACGGCTCGTTCATTCCGGCGTTCGGCGAGCAGCAGGCGACCGGCCCGCACGCGAGGTTCGCCGAAGGTCGGACGGCGATGTTCATGGACGGCTCGTGGATGGCGCCGAGTTTCCAGTTGCGGAACCCGTCGCTCGACTTCGCGGTCGCGCCCGTGCCGCGCGGCCGGGTCGAGGCGGTCTGCGCCGGGGCGTGCCTCTGGGGCATCTCCGTGCACGCGAATCACAAGCGCGACGGGTGGCGCATGATCCGCTGGCTCGTGGACGAAGAGCAGGCGCTGCGGTACTGGGACACGCTCCGCGTCGCGCCGCCCGCGAACCTCGCGGTCGTCAACTCCGAGGCCTTCATGCGGACCGCGGGGATTGAGTCCGAGCGTGAGCCGGGTCGGTTCCTCGTGCCGCCGATGCGTGAGGAGGAGTTCCCCCGCTACGCCGAATGGCTGCGCTACGGCATGACCCCGAGGGGAGCGTCCGGCGAGGCGCCCGCGTTCATCCCGGTGTCGCTGTACCAGCGCGCGCTGGAGAACGAGATCGCCGCGCTCCTCAACGACGTCCTGCGCCATCCGACGCAGCCCGCCGCGGAGGACGCGCTCGCACGGGCCGCCAAAGCCGTGCACGACGTCATCGACCGCGATCGGGCGGCCAAGGGGCTGCCGCGGGTCGATCGAGGATCGAAGTGAACCGAACCCTCGAGCGCGATCGGCGGGCAGGTCCGCTCCCTCAGGCTCGCGGCTCGTGCGCGTCGATCGCCCACGCGGCAAGGGTCGCAATGCTCAACTCTGGACGCACCGCGCTGAACGCGCCGTCGGACGCCAGCCACTCGATCGCCCGGTGCAACAGGTACATGCCCGCAGCGCTGCCGTGGTCCAGCGTGGAGACGATGAGCACGCCCGTGCCCGCCCGAACCGCGAACATCTGATCGAACGGTTCCGGCCCGCCGCGATCGTGCGTGAACACGAGCCGAACGATCGGCTCGACGCGCTCGTCCAATCCGAGGCGCGCCGTCGGCACGGCCCGGCAGACCCGGCGGTTCAGGTCGTGCAGAAGACAATCCGCGACCCAATCTCCATCGCCCGGCGTGAGCGGGCCTCCTCGAAGGCGATCGGGCACGAGCGGGACCTGCCCGTACAGGTTGACAGGCTCGTTGGGCGGCGATCCGGCCGCTTTCGATGCGAGCAGCACCACTCGGCGACCGGACTCGACCGCCCGAAGGACTTCCGGGGTGAGCCTGTGCGTCACAAGCACACGCCAGTCCGTCTCGCCTGTGCGATCCGGCGCGACGGGCGTGGCGGCCGGCACGAGCGAGGCCGTGTCCGGCATCACGGGCCGCCACGACCGGCAGGGGAGCGCCCACCCGCTGCTGTACGCCCGCTCCTCGAACGCCGGCTCGCCCTCGGCATCCGTGAACGGCAGCCCGTCGAGCCGGGCGACGCCGCCCGGCAGCGGCGGACGCGGAGGGATCACCCACAGGTCCCAATCGTTCGGTTCGACTCCCTCGGCCTCGGCGCGCACCGAAAGGCGCGTCGGCCGATCCACTGACGGTATCGACAGGTCGAACGGCGTGAACGCAGCGTCTCCCGGATCGACCCGGATCGGCTCGGTCTCGCTCGGATGTTCCTCACCCTGCCCGAGCCGGGCGTGGAAGCGCACACGCGTGTTCAGGGCGCGATCCGAGAAGTTGCTGATGCCCGCTTCGAACCGCACCGCTTCGCCCGAAGGCACGCCCGTCATCCGATCCGGCGAGCGCAGGAGCAGCGCGGCGTCCGCGAGCCACGGCCGCGTCTGGTCCGGCATGAACCGCCACCGACCGACATCGTCCTGGAAGCCGCACTGGCAGACGGGCACGTCGCGCAGGTGGTTCATCACCCAGCCCGCGTGCGACGCATCCTCGCGGAGCGCTTCCGACTCCCACTTGCGCAGCAGCAGATTGAAGCGGTCTCCGCTGCGCCGCAGCACGTCCGCCGCGTCGATCCCGAACCGCTCGCTCGCGCGTCGCTCGAACTCGGCGAAGCGGTCGAGTTGCTTCGGCGGCCACCACGGCCGCTCCTCCCCCACCGCCGCCAGCAGGCCCGGCGTGTCCGGCCACGATGTGCCGATGATCGTCTCCCCCATCACGAACGGCCGTGGCTTCATCGCGCCGAGGGCTGCGCGCAGGTCGTCGAAGTACGCCGGCCACCTCCCGGGATTGTCGTAGGTGTGCTCGTCGTGCAGGTCGGTTCGGGCCTTGTCGCTCCAGTTGAGGAACCCGGTCTGGACCTGGAGCAATCGCCCCGGCAGTTCGGCCCGGGCCGTCTCCCACCACCACGCCGCGAGGTCGGGGTGGAACCGCTCATGCTCGCAGGTCGCGCTCACGATTACCACGGATGGGTGGCGGCGGTCGCGACCCATGAACGCCGCGAGCAGCCGGCGGTACTCCGGCAGCAGCCGCTCGTCCATGTCGGACTTCCAGACCGGATGGATCTGCCAGAGCAGCATCCCGGTCTCGTCGGCGATGTCGTAGAACCACCGCGGCGCGTACCACATGCACAGGCACACGGCATTGAAGCCCATCTCACGCAGCCTCGCGAATCGCTCGCGCACCTCGTCGGGGCGGGGCGCGGGCGCAATGTGCTTCGGCTCGTGCCCCCAGTCGAGCACGCCCCGCACGAGCAGCGGGCGGCCGTTCAGCAGGATGCGCGAGTTGCCCGGCCCGCCCGTCTCGACCGATCGGAACGCGAACCGAACCCGGTCCACGTCGGGGGGACCGGGCGCCCCGCCGCGGACGATCGCAACGGCCTCGCCCAGGTGCGGATCGGCGGGCGACCACCGGACGACGCGCTCCACGCGCATCTCCGCCTCGACCGTGCCCTGGGTACGCTCGAAACGGACCTCCGTCTCGATCGCCTCACCGGTGCCCGGCGCGCGCACTCGGAAGATCGCCCGTCCGCCTTCGTGCGCCGGCTCGAGTTCGAGGCGAAGCCGTACCTCGCCGGAGAGCGGATCAGCGAACACGGCGAACCCGTCGGGCCTGATCGCGGGCGGCCCGGTCTGCCGAACCGTGACGCCGCCCCACAGGCCCGCGTGCTGGAGGCTGATGACGTCGTGGAAGCCCTTGGTGATGTGCCCGATCCACGGCTCCTCGCCGACCTTCTCCGGCCGCCGAGCAACAACCTGATCGACCCGGCACACAATCTCAACGCGCTCGCTGCCCGCGAGAGCGTCGGTGATGTCGAACTGGAAGGGGAGGTAGTCGCCGGAGTGCGAGCCGACTTCGGCGCCGTTGACCCACACGGTGCAGTCGGTGGCGACCGCTTCAAACCTGATCCACACGCGCCGCCCACCGCCCAGCCACCGCGCCGGGAGCCGCGCTCGCCGCCGGTACCACGCGATCCCCGTTACCCCGTCGCCGAGCGCGATCTGCCACGGCTCGTCGGATCGTGCCGAGACCCACCCCTCGCGCGGCGGGCAATCCCACCATCGTTCGCGCAATCCGATGTCCTGGGGATCTGGCCGAACAGACCAGCGGCGCAGCAGGTCGAGCGAGTCGGCGGGCATGGGGCGAACTGTAGCGTGGGGCGTGGCGGCCTACTCCGCGCGGGCGCGGCGTGCCGCGTCGGCCATCGCCCGGCACCGATCCGCATCCGGTGGATTGGACCAGAGGCCGTCACGCTTGATCCACGAGCCGACGATCACCGCGTCGGCGTGCTCGAACAGCGCGGCGAGAGACTCGGGAGTCGCGCCCGAGCCGACCCACACCGGAAGCCGCGATGCGCCACGGGCTTCGGCAAGATCGCCCGGCGCGACAGCCTCACCCGTGAACCGGCCCGTGACGACCAGCCCATCGGCCCCGAAGAACTCGGCCGCGTGGCACGCCTCCGCCAGCGACACGTCGGCCGTGATGGCGTGCGAGGCGTGCTTCTTCTTCACGTCGCACATGATCGCGACCGCCTCCGCTCCGATCGACCGCCGGTAGCGCAACAGCGGCCCGGCCGCCGCGTCCGGCAAGAGGCCCTCGTCGGCCACGTGAGCAAAGACGAAGTTCTCGCAGCGGATGAACCTGGCGCCCGCCGCCTGCGCGACCGCCAGCGCTTCACGCTCACCGCCCGAGAGCACCTGCACGCCGAGCGGCAGGTCGGTAGCGTCCGCGACCTCCAGGGCGATCCGGGTCATCGCGGCCGCGACCTCAGGCCCGTGGCGACCGTGCACGTAGGGCCTGTCGTGCATGTTCTCGATGATGATCGCGTCGAACCCGGTGTCGGTGAGCAGCCGTGCCTCGCCGGCAGCCTGCACGGCCAGCATCTCGACTGTCGTCTCGTTGAAGGGTGTACCGGGGAGTGCGCCAATATGCACCATCCCGATGAGTGCCCTCGGCCGCAGCGGCCACCCGTTGCTCGCCATCCCCGGCTCCTCCGATTGCCGCCTTCGCGGGCGGTCCGGCAAGTCTATCCGATCCCCGGCGTGTTACACTCCCGCCATGACGCCCGATCAGGCCCGCGCCCTGATGCACGAATGGACCGAGTCCCCCTCGCTCCGCACGCACATGGAGTGCGTCGCCGCGTGCATGGCCGCTTACGCGAGCCTCCTCGCACCGGGCGACGAGGACCGATGGGTCGTCGCGGGTCTCCTGCACGACTTCGACTACGAGCGGCATCCGACGATGGAGGAGCACCCGTTCGTCGGCGTGCGCCACCTCGAGGCCATCGGGGTGGACGCCGAAACCCGCGAAGCGATCCTGGGGCACGCGGAGTACTCGGGCGTGGCGCGCCGAACACCGATGGCGCGCGCCCTCTTCGCCGTCGATGAACTGGCGGGGTTCCTCGTGGCCTGTGCGAAGGTGCGTCCCGGCGGCTTCGCCGACCTCGAGCCGAAGAGCGTCCGCAAGAAACTCAAGGACAAGGCCTTCGCCGCCGCCGTGAGCCGCGACGATGTCCGCGTCGGCTTCGAGGAACTGCGGCCTCTTCTCCCGGAAGGGTTCGACGAGTCAAGGCATTTCCAGACCTGCATCGAGGCGATCCGGACTCGCATTCCGGAGTTTTCCGCCTCGCCCGCGTGAACCCGGAGGTACGCGATGCGACATGGGCCGGTGATGATGGCGGCGGCGCTGCTCAACACAGTCTGGTGGCTCGCCGGATGCGCCGTGGCCCAACCGATCGCCGGGGAAGACGCCCGCGCTCTGGCCGATCGCGTGCGCACGGAGTACGTAGTCTCGCTCGCTCAGACGCACACGCAGACTGTCGAGATCACGGTCATTTTCGACGGCATCGACGCGCCGACGCTCGACCTCCACCTGCCCGTCTGGCGACCGGGGCGGTACGCCGTCAACGACCATGCGGGAACCGTTCGTCGCGTGCGGGCGGAGGACGGAGATCGCCGCCCGCTCGGCGTCGAGAAGACCGCGAAATCGACGTGGCGGGTGCGGACCGGCGGCGCGGAGACCGTCCGGGTCCAGTACGACCTGTACGCCAACTCGCTCGCCGACCGCACGCGCCACGCCGACGACACCCACGCTTTCCTCAGCGGGTCCTCGGTCTTCATGTACGCCGAGGAGCGTCGCGCCGAGCCGGTGCGTGTGACCATCGACGCTCCGGACGGCTGGCGCGTCGCCACGGGCCTCGACCCCGACCCGCACCTCGAGCGCTCGTGGATCGCACGGGACTACGACGTGCTGGTGGACTCACCGATCGAAGTCGGTCTGCACCATCTGATCGAGTTCGACGTGGACGGCGTGCCGCACCAGATCGCGATCTGGGGCCGGTGCGAGCCTGCGGCTGACACACTGCGCGACGACTTCGCGAAGATCATCGCCACGCAGCGCGACATCTTCGGAGACCTGCCCTACGGCCGCTACGTCTTCCTCATCCACGCCTACCCCGGGGGCAGCGGGGGCACCGAGCACCTGAACTCGACCATCATGCAGACCACGCCCGCGGCCGTCGAGGGCGGGGACGCGTACCGACGGCTCCTCGGGTTGGCGTCGCACGAGTTCTTCCACACGTGGAACGTGAAGCGGCTCCGGCCCGCCGGGCTGGTGCCGTACGACTACCTCCGCGAGAACTACACGGACCTGCTCTGGGTCGCCGAGGGAACGACGGTCTACTACACCGACGTGACGCTTGTTCGTGCGGGGCTTGTCAAGCCGGACGACTACCTGCGCGACATGGCCGGCCGCGTGGCGAGCGAGCGGGCACGCCCCGGGATCGGCGTCCAGAGCCTCGCGGCTTCGTCCTTTGACGCCTGGATCAAGTTCAACCGCTCGACCCCCGACTCCGTGAACGCGACGGTCTCGTTCTACTCGAAGGGGTCGCTCGTGAGCCTGATGCTGGACATGGAGGTCCGGCGGTTGACGGACAACGCCGCCTCGCTCGACGACGTGATGGCCGATCTGTACCGGCGTCATACCGTCGAGTCCGGCGGCTTCACCACCGCGGACCTGCTCGCCTCGCTCGAACGGCACACCGGGACGAGTTTCGACGAGTTCTTCGAGCGCTACGTCTCGGGCGTCGAGCCGCTGGACGTCGAGGCCGCGTACGCCGTCGCCGGCCTGACGCTCGAACCACGAAAGCCGCGCGACGAGGACCCGAAGTCCTACCTCGGTCTGGACCTGCGCCAGGAGGGCGACTTTGCCGTCGTCGCCGCGGCCCGCGCCGACGGGCCGGGCTACGCCGCCGGCCTGATCGCGGGGGATCAGATTGTCGCGCTCGACGGGATGCGTCTGCGCGCCGGCGATCTCGACCGGCGCCTACGCCGGATCGAACCGGGCCAGGACGTGCTGGTCACGTTCATTCGCCGCGAGGAACTCCGCGAGACCCGCTTCAAGGCGGCCGAGCCGAAGCCCACCGGCTACACGCTCACCCGCGTCAAGGAGCCGACAGACCTGCAAGTCGCCGTCTACGAGTCGTGGCTCGGGCAGGATTGGCCCGGCCGGTCGGAGTCTCAGCCCGCGTCGTCCGAGCCTGCCGATCCCGACGACCCGCACGCCGAGTCGAAGCCCTGATCGGTCTCATGCCTTGACGACACGGGCCTTCGAAGGCCGCGTTCGCGCCATCGCATCGCGCGTATCCACCACCAGCCGGGCATGGTCGGCCACGGATTGCCAGTCGATCGCGTCGTGGTGCGTCACGACCAGCACGCAGTCCGCCCGTGCGAGCCGCCCCGGCGTCAGCGGCTCCGAGACCAGATCGAATCGGTACCGCCGCATCCGCGGGAACACCGGCACGTGCGGGTCGTGGTAGGACACGCGGGCGCCGCGCTCGGACAGCAACCGGATGATCTCCGCAGCCGGCGTCTCGCGCACGTCGTCCACGTTCGGCTTGTACGCCAGCCCGAGCACCAGCACGTCCGCGCCGTGCAGCCCGCGCCCCTCGTCGCGAAGCGCGGCCTCGACACGTTCGACAACGCGCTCCGGCATCCGGCTGTTGATCTCGCCGGCCAGTTCGATGAACCTCGTCCGCTCGCCGACCTGCCTCGCCTTCCACGCGAGGTAGAACGGGTCGATCGGGATGCAGTGCCCGCCGAGGCCCGGCCCGGGATAGAAGGGCTGGAATCCGAACGGCTTGGTGGCCGCCGCACGCACGACCTGCCAGACGTCGATCCCCATCGCCGCCAGGACCGGCTTGAGTTCGTTGACCAGGGCGATGTTGACCGCGCGGTAGACGTTCTCCAGGAGTTTGGCCGCCTCGGCGACCTCGGCCGACTCGACCGGGATCACCCGCTCCAGCGCGGCCGAATACAGCGCGATGCCAACCGCCGTCGAGACCGGGTCGACGCCCCCGACGAGACGCGGGATCGTTCGCGTCGAGTGCGTGGCATTGCCGGGGTCTTCGCGCTCGGGGCTGAAGACGAGGAACCAGTCGCGGCCGCACTCAAGCCCGTGTTGCCTCGCCGCCCGATCGATGATGGGCAGGCAGACCTCACGCGTTGTGCCGGGGTAACTCGTCGATTCGAGGCTGACCAGCGTCCCGGCCCGAACACACCCGGCCACCAGTTCGGTCGAACGCTCGACAAACGACAGGTCCGGCTCGCGGTCCGGCCCGAGCGGCGTCGGCACGCAGAGCACGATCGCGTCCGCTCCGGCGAGGCGGGCGGGCTCGTCGGTCGCCTCGAATCGTCCCGATCCCGCCAGATCGCGCACGAACCCCTCGCCGAGGTGCCTGAGGTACGCCTCGCCCCGCCGCAGCATGGCGATCTTCGCCGAATCGACGTCGAAGCCGATGACGCGGAAACCCGCGTCGTGCATGGCCCGAACCAGCGGCAGGCCGACGTACCCGAGGCCCACGACGGCCACCGTGGCCGATCGTTCGTTGAACCGTCGGATCGCCTCGCGGGCGTGCGGCGGGAGCGTGTTGTCCGGTTCGGTTGTCATGGCTGAACGCGAAGTCGGTCGGGCGGGGGCTACCGTTGGACCGCCGCACTGTACCCCGCGAGTGTGGCGGACGCGAGGACGGCCCGATGCTCATCACCGGCACGCTGCTCCTGCCCGACGAGCGAAAAGGCGGGCACGCGGTGCGCCTTTCGACCGGCAGCCTGCTCGTGCGCGACGGCCGCATCGCCGAACTGCGCGAGGGCGAACCCGCGGGCACGCCCGATCTTGGCGGCGACGACGCGCTGATCCTCCCCGGCTTCATCGACGCCCACGTCCACCTGCCCCAGTTCGATTCGATCGGCGCGGACGGGATGGAGTTGCTCGAGTGGCTTGAACGCGTCGTCTATCCGGCCGAAGCGCGGTGGGCGGACCCGGACTTCGCCGGGGCGATGGCGCTGCGGGCCTGCCGACAACTCGCCTCGTTCGGCACGACGGGTATCGCCGCCTACCTCACCGTGCATCACGAGTCGTCGCTCGCCGCGGCCCGCGCCGTCGAGGCGTTCGGCCTGCGGGCTGTCGTCGGCCAGACCCTGATGGACCGCGAAGCCCCGGCGGAACTCACCCGGCCAGCCATGCAACTCCTCGCCGAGGCCGATGCCTTCGTCGAGTCGCTCGCCGGTCGCCCTCGGATCCGGGCGGCGGTCACGCCGCGGTTCGCGGTCGCGTGCACGCCGGAGTTGCTCGCGGGCGCGGGGGCGATCGCGAAGCGAACAGGCTCGCCGGTGCAGACGCACCTCGCCGAGACCGAGGCGGAGTGCCGCCGGGTTGCGGAGCTCTTCGGCGGCACGCCGTACGCCGAGGTCTATGACCGGGCGGGCCTGCTTGGCGATCGGACCATCCTGGGCCACGGCATCCGCCTCGACGAGGCGGACCGCGCCACACTGGCGCGCACGCGGAGCGTTGTCGCTCACTGCCCCACCGCCAACACCTTTCTGCGGGCGGGCAGCATGGACCGCGCCGGGTTGCGGCGCGCCGGCGTGCGGCTCGCGCTCGGCAGCGACGTCGCCGGCGGGCCCGACCGTTCGATGGTCCGTGTCGCCCGGGCCATGCTCGAAACCGCGAAGGCACGCGGCGACACGCCTCCCGCCGCCGCCGACTGCTGGCGACAGATCACGGCCGGCAACGCCGATGCCCTGGGGTGGACGGACTCGGGGCGCATCACGCCGACGGCCTGGGCCGATCTCGTCGTGGTCGCGCCGGACGTTCCGTGGCGCGATGCGCCGGACCCGCCCGCGCGGCTGCTCTACGCCTGGGACGACCGGTGGATCACCGCCACGCTGGCGGCGGGAAGGCTCGTCTACACGCGCGCCTGAGGGCTTAGTGCCCGGCCTCGTAGACCAACGGTCCGTCGGGTCCGAGGCTGAATCCCGCGCCCATCCACAGGAGCAGCATCGCCAGCCACACGATGGTGAACGTGATGGTGTAGGGCAGCATCATCGAGATAAGCGACCCCATCCCCGCCCTCGGCGCGTACTTCTGCATCACCACCAGGATGATGACCAGGTAGGCGTTCAGCGGCGTGATGATGTTCGTCGTCGAGTCGCCGATGCGGTAGGCCGCCTGCGTCAGTTCCGGGCTGATCCCGATGATCATGAACATCGGCACGAAGATCGGCGCGAACATGGCGTACTTCGCGCTCATCGAGCCGACGAACAGGTTGAAGACCGCGGTCAGCAGCACGAACGCGACCATCAGCACCGACGGGCTGAGGTTCGCGCCCGCCAGGAACTCCCCGCCCGTGTAGGCGAGCATCTTGTCCAGGTTCGAGTACTTGAAGTACTCGATGAACTGCGCGGCGAAGAACGCGAGCACGATGATCGGCGCCATGCCGGCCATCGACTCGACCATCAGCCGGGCGGCGTCCGTGCTGTTGCGCACGGTCTTCACCGCAACGCCGTACACGATGCCCGGCAGCAGGAAGAGGATGAACAGCAGCGGCACGATCGCTTCGACCCAGCGGTCGAAGTGGTCGCCGGCCCGGCTCAGGCCGGGGATCGCGCCCATGCGTCCGCGGGCGTCGTCGAACGGCCAGCCCGGGATCAACTTGAAGCACACGAACAGCAGCGTCGCTGCGGCCAGCACGCCGAACGCCCAGAACAGGCCGCGGATCTCCTCCGGGCGCAGCCGCTGCGCCGCGGCGTCCTCCGCGGTGACGGGCGAAGGCCCGCCCTCTGCCGCCGCCTTTCTGGCGTAGCGAGGCTCGACGAGCAAGTCGCTCGTGATCCAGCCGACGCCCGTGATGACGATGGTGGACGCGATCATGAACCACCAGTTGCAGGTCGGGGCCACGTTGTAGCCCGGATCGATGACCTGCGCCCCGGCCGTGCTGAAGCCCGCCAGCAGCGGGTCCAGGCTTGTCACCAGCAGGTTCGCGTTGAAGCCCGCCGAGACGCCCGCGAAGACGGCCGCGATGCCCGCCAGCGGCGAGCGCCCCACCGACTTGTACAGCGCGGCCGCGACCGGCGGGAGCACGACGTACCCCGCGTCCGTCCCCAGCGACGACATGATGCCGAGGAAGATCATCGTGGGCGTGAGCAGTTGCCTGGGCACCACAACCATCATCGCCTTCAACGCCGCGCCGATGAACCCGGCGCGCTCCGCCAGCCCGATCCCCAGCATCCCCACCAGCACCACGCCCAGCGGCGGAAAGTTCACGAAGTTGTCCACCATGCTCGATATCGCGTAGTACAGCCCGTCCGGCGAGAGCAGGTTGCGCGTGCGGAACGGCTGGCCGTCGTTGCGGCTCAGGTCGTCCACGAGTTCGAGCACCGGGCGGCTCTGCTCGTCCAGCACCGGCCGCGTGACGGGCAGGCCCGACTCCGCGTCCAGCACGGGGTTGCCCGCGTCGTCCAGCACGGTCTCGACGACCGGCCGCAGCATCTTCGGCTGCACCGACCACCCGGCGAAGTGCCCGACCGCCGAGAGGGCCATCACGAGCACGGCCCCGAAGACGAAGATGAAGGCCGGGTCGGGGAGTTTGTTGCCGACCCACTCGATCAGGTCGAGAAGGCCCTTGCGGCGTGCTGGCGAGGCTTCGGCCATCGGGGTTGCTCCTGCTTTGCGGGACGGGCGGTCAAGGTACGCCCTCCCGCCGCGGCGCACAAGTCGCGGCGATCGCGGGTGCGATCCGCTATGCTCCCCGCCGCCGCATCCGAGAACCGGAAGGGACGCCGATGGCCTCACCGAAGTACCGCTCGACCCCCGACCAGGCCCGCACCACGATGCCGCCGGGCGTCCCCTACATCATCGGCAACGAACTGGCGGAGCGGTTTTCGTTCTACGGCATGAAGACGATCCTCACCGTCTTCATGACCAAGCACCTGCTCGACTCCGCCGGCCAGCCCGCCTTCATGTCCGACGAGCAGGCCAAGCAGTGGTACCACCTGTTCAGCGCGGCCGCGTATTTCTTCCCGATTCTCGGCGCTCTCGTCTCCGACATCCTCTGGGGCAAGTACCGTACCATCCTGCTCATCTCGCTCATGTACTGCGTCGGGCACGGGTGTCTCGCGCTCATGGACGTCGGCCCGATCACCGGCGCCTGGGACATGAAGCCGCTCCTCTTCGCGGGGCTGATCCTGATCGCGATCGGCGCGGGGGGCATCAAGCCCTGCGTCTCGGCGCACGTCGGAGACCAGTTCGGCAAGGGCAACAAGCGGCTGCTGACGCAGGTCTACAACTGGTTCTACTTCTCCATCAATCTCGGCGCGACCGCCAGTTCGCTGCTGACGCCCGTCTTCCTCGCCGGCATACCGCTCGAGAGGGACCCGGCGACCGGCGAGGTCCTACGCTCCTTCGGCGGCCCGTGGCTGGCCTTCGGCGTCCCCGGCGTGCTCATGGCCGTCGCCACCTTCGTGTTCTGGCTCGGGCGCAAGCGCTTCGTCCACGTCCCGCCGGCGGGGTGGGCGCGCTTTCGCGAGGAGACGTTCAGCCGCGACGGTTTGCGCGCCATCGGCGGCCTCGCGCCGCTCTTCCTCGTTTTCGTGCCCATGTTCTGGTGCATCTTCGACCAGACCGGCTCCGCGTGGGTGCTTCAGGCGAAGGCGATGGACCTCAAGTTCTTCGGCGTCACCTGGCTCGAATCGCAGGTGCAGGCCGTCAATCCGATCCTCATCCTCGTCCTCATCCCGACCTTCACGTACGGCGTCTACCCGCTGATGGGCAGATTCTTCGAGCCGACACCCCTGCGCAAGATCGGGATCGGGCTGGCCTTGACTGCCTTCTCGTTCGTCATCTCCGCGTGGATCGAGATGGGCATCCAGGATCGCGCGCCGGAAGCCGCCGCCGCGTTGTGGGCTGCGCTCAACGAGGCCGGGGTCGCGGGTTCCGGGAGCCTCAATGCGGCCCTGCGCGCCGCCGCCGAAGCCGGCTGGCACGACTCGCGCGTCCAGCAGTACATGGGCGACATGCCGAACATCGGCTGGCAGTTCCTCGCTTACGTCGTGCTCACGTCCGCCGAGGTCATGGTCTCGATCGTCTGTCTCGAGTTCGCCTACACCCAGGCCCCGGCCCGCATGAAGTCGTTCATCATGGGCATCTACTTCCTCGGCGTCTCCCTCGGCAATCTCGTGACGGCCGCGGTCAACAGGATCATCGAGATTCCCGAAGTCCGCGACCCCGCCACCAACGAGGTCATCACCGCGGCCGGCGCACGCCTCGGCCCCGTCGACTACTACTGGTTCTTCGCGGGTCTGATGGCGGCAACCTCCGTCGCCTACATCGTCTTCGCGAAGTTCTTCTACCGCGGGAAGACCTTCATCCAGGGGATGCCGCCGGATGAGGCGCAGTCGGCTTCCGAGGCGGAAGCGCCTGACGCGCGCTGATCCGTCGTCATTCCACCACCGGCTTGAGCGCCCCGCTCAGCAGCCCCCCCGCCGCCACCGCGAGCCACAGCCCGAAGTGGCACGCCATCAGGACCAGCGTCTCGCGCGGCGGCAGCCGGAAGAACGACCACACCACTCCCGCGTACGCCACCGAAGCCAGCACGAACTCGTCGATGCGCCCGGGGATCGGCACATTCAGGTTCACGACCAGCGCGAAGGCGGCGACGGCCAGGAACATCCTGCCCGCCGCCTGCTCGAACCGCGAGAACCGACGCTCCGTCAGCAGCGACGCCACCATCACCGCGGCCACGCCCGTCCCCGTGTGCATCAGCGTCTCGTAGAGCGTTTTCACCACCGCGAGCGCGACAGGACGGTACGGCGTGTTCAGTCCGTTGAACACCAGCGCGGCCGCGAGCGCCACCGTCCCGAGGATCGCCGGCAGCCTCCACCCCCCCGCCATCGGCAGCACGAAGTCCGGGCGCTCTTTGGGCTTCTCGTCGGCCGCACGCGCCTTGGCCGTCGTGGGCTTGCCCTTGATCGCCGCCTCAACTTCCGGGTCGCTCAGCAGGTCGGCGTCCTCGTCGAAATCGTCCAGCAGCCCCTCCTTGAACGGAGCGGGCTTCGGCGGCTGCGGCTCGGGGCCGAGCGGGATCGGACCGGACTCCTCGGGTCTGACCTTGCCGGACTCGCTGGCATCGCTCATGGTCGCTCCCGTGTCTTGTTGGGATACCCGAGGATAGCCGTTCGACTATCGTGCCCGGCCGGGCCGACGCCCACGGCAGAGGAGCGACGAGATGACCTTTGACCCAGATGCCGCGGTCGCGCCGGGCGCGGGCGTGTTCGGCCTGCCGACGACGCGCGACGAGGCCCGCATCATCCTCATCCCCGTGCCCTTCGAGGCGACCACGTCCTACGGCGGGGGCACGGAACGCGGCCCGCAGGCCATCCGCGCCGCCTCCGCCCAGGTTGACCTGCACGACCGACGCTTCGGCGCGGTCTGGCGGCAGGGCATCTTCATGGAGGACGAGGACGCCCGTTTCCGCCTCTGGGGACGCGAGGCCCGCGAGCACGCGCGCCGCATCATCGAGCGCGGGGGGGCGGGTCCGGGCGATGAAGAGGCCCTCGGCATGGTGGACGTGGCAGGTTCCCGGATGAACGCGCTCGTCGCGGAGCGCGTGTTCGCTGCCCTGGATGAAGGCCGCGTCCCCGGCGTGATCGGCGGCGAGCATAGCGTCTCGTACGGCGCGATCCGCGCCTGCGCCGAGCGATGGGGCGACATCGGCGTCCTCCAGATCGACGCCCACATGGACCTGCGCGACCGCTTCGAGGGCTTCCGCTGGTCGCACGCCTCCGTCATGTTCAACGTGCTCGAGGACGAGCCGCGTGTGACGCGCGTCGTGCAGGTCGGCATCCGCGACTTCGGCGAGCGAGAGGCGGAATACGCGGATCGACGGGCCGGCGACGAACGCCGCGTGGTCGTCCACTACGACGACGACTTGTTCGACCGCCTCGCCTCCGGCCGATCCTTCGCGAAACGCTGCCGACGCATCGTCGAGGCGCTGCCCGAGCGCGTGTACCTCACCTTCGACATCGACGGCCTCGATCCGGTCCTCTGCCCGCACACCGGGACCCCCGTGCCCGGCGGACTGTCGTGGCGGGAGGTCTCGCTCCTGTTGGCGACGCTCGCGGTTTCGGGCCGGCAGATCGTCGGGTTCGATCTCGTCGAAGTCGCCCCAGGCCCCGACGGCGACGAATGGGACGCCAACGTGGGCGCGAGAATCCTCTACCGGCTCTGCGGGGTCGTCGGGCAGTCGCCCGCCCGGTAGATGCCGGTCAGCCGTCGCTCGCGGGGTGATCCCCCGGCCCCGGCGGCGGGTACCGCCCGGACGTGCGGCGGCGCAGTTCCGCCCGCAGTTCAAGCCGCATCGCGTCGATCTCGCGCCTCAGTCGGTCGAGGGCCGCATCAGGGCCGTCACGCAGGAGTTCATCGTGCGGGATCGGCACGCCGTAGCGGACCGCGACGCGACACCCGAGCACCCGCGGCCACCTCGCGGAACGGGGCCAGGCATCGAAGACCCCCTCGATCGCCACCGGCATCACCGGGCACGACGATCGACGCACCAGCACCGCGACTCCCCGCTTGAAGTCGTGTATCGCACCGTCCGTCGTCCGCGAGCCTTCCGGGAAGATCAGCACCGCCCGACCCGCTTCGAGCCGCCGGAGGATCTCGCGGATCGCGGCCGCGTCCGCCCCCTCCTCGCTGATCGGGATCGAGTTCAAGGCCCGGATCAGGCCGCCGAAGACGGGGGAGGCGAACAGCCCCGCCCTGGCCACATAATCGAGGTGCCGCCCTGCCACCGCGAAGCCGATCACCGGCGGGTCGAGAAAGGACTGGTGGTTGGCGGCGAGCAGAACCGGCCCCGTCAGCGGGATGCGCCCAACTTCCTGCACGACAGGCCGATACAGCACACGGACGAGCATCGCAAGGAATCGCCGCATCCCTTCGTAGACGAGCAGGTTGCCGAGTGAAGTTCCCGGGCGCTTCGCCCTGAGCCGTGCGAACATGAGCGGAGGGTACCGGCCATGCCCCGTCGGCGCACCACGGCCTTCGTCACAGCAGGGTGGCGATCCTGGCCCGGACTTCGTCCTCAAGGCGGTCCACGACCTCATCGAAGGCCAGCCGGGTGGTGTCCACCCGCACCGCGTCCTTCGGGCAGATCAGCGGGCCGACCGGGCGGGTCGAGTCCGAACGGTCGCGCTCGACGATGTCCCGGAGCAGGCCGGCCTCGTCCGCGGGCAGTCCGGCCGCACGCAACTGGTCCGCCCGACGCCGCGCCCGCTCGGCCGGGTCGGCGTCGAGATAGAACTTGACGGCGGCGTCGGGGAACACCACGGACCCCTGGTCCCGCCCCTCGCTCACGAGCCTGGGGTGCTGGTGCCAGATGATCCGCTGCTTCTGCACCATGTGGGCCCGCAGGTCAGGAATGGCGGAGATGGGCGACACGATCGCCGTCACGTCCGGCTCCCGGATTCGCCCGTTGATGGGCTTGTCCCACGCGAGCATCGCGGGCGGGTCCATCGACCAGTCGAAATGCAAGTCCGCGCTGCGGACCTTCTGGACGATGGCCAGGTGGTCGTCGTGCGGGATCGCGTGGTCGATCACGATCGCGGCCGCGGCCCGGTACATCGCGCCCGTGTCGAGGAAGTCCAGGCCCAGCCGTGAGGCGAGTGCCCGGGCGACGGACGATTTGCCCGTCCCGGCGGGGCCGTCGATCGTGATGATGATGGGCAGGTCGGGAGGCACGACGATCTGGGGTCTGGGCCGGGTCGGGATCGTTGCGCCGCGTGATTCCATCGCTCGGCCCAACCCCCGGCCGCACAGGCGTTATGCCTCGACAGCCCGGCGGATCGCTTCCTCCAGGGCCGCGCGGCTCATCTTCACGCCCAGTGTAGCGTCTCCTCCGCCGCGGTACTCGACCGCGAGATTGCCGTCGAACCCCACGGACAGCACCGCCCGAACCATCGGTTCGAGCGGGTACGAGGTGTGCTCGGGCGGCGGCGGCTCGTCCGGGGTCTCCGGCTCCGGCTGGGCCTTTTTGCGGGGCTTGGCGGGCGGTGGGGCTGCAAAGGCCACCGTCGATGCAGACACCGCCGCGGCATACGGCGTGAGGCGGCGCAGGTACCCAACCGCATCGCCGGACGCGACGGCCGTCTCGAAGTCGGGCATGGTTCCGATGCGGAACCCCCCGACTGACTTGATGAGTTCCGTGAGCCGGGTCGGCTCCGAGGTGAGGCCGGGCGCAGGGCTGAGCGCGAGATTGATCTCGAGTTTCTCGGCCCGCTCGATCACCGGCCGAAGCCGTTCGGCGACGATCTCTCCGCTCTCATCGGACGTGTCCGCTTCGATACGGACCGAGACCGCGTTGCAGCCGAGCAGCGCACCGGCCTGCAAAACCCGCTTGGCTCGCTCGACGACCCTCTCGCCCTCGTTCTCGTCCAGGCTCGCGAAGCGGAGTGGACCGGACTCGATCAGGACGAGGCAGGAGCATCGGGCCTTGTCCGCGCTCTCGCGCAGGCGTTCCAAGTCGCGGGCCTCCGCCCCAGCCAGCAAGGCGGTGGTCAGATTCAGCCCGTGCAGGCCGAGATCGCGAACGATCATCGGCAGCGCGTGGAGGTCCGGCGTGCCGGACAGGCGGCGCGTGGCCAGGAAGGGTCGCGCGTCAGTCACTGTCAGCGTCAGCAGCATGTCCGTCGCTTCCCCTCCGACCCCCTCACTCTACCCGTGCAACCCCTCAACCGCCACGACAAGCCGGGAAGGGGGGGCAAGACAAAGAAAGACGGTCGGGCCGTGAGGCACCGACCGTCCGGAGGGGAGAGACAGTAGGAAGCAGCCACAATAGCGGACGCGATCGGGCCGTGTCAAGCGCGCCTCAAGGGGAGGGTGAGACTTGGGGTTTCCACTTGCGGAAGCCGCCCATACCATTCGGCCCGCTCGGGGCCTCTCGGGCGAGGCAACGACCCGTTCAGCGCGAACTCAACCGCACGCAATCCCGAAGGAACGCTCATGGCAAGCCCCCCCGATCGTCGCTACTCCGACTCGCACGAATGGCACAAGATCGACGGCGACACGCTCACGCTCGGGCTGACGCGGTTCGCCGTCGATCAACTCACCGACGTCACCTACGTCGAGATGAAGAAGCCCGGCTTCGCGTTCCGCGCCGGCGATTCGGTCGGTGAGGTCGAGAGCGTCAAGACCACGAGCGATGTCTACTGCGCGTGCGCGGGCGAGGTGGTCGAGACCAACTCCGCCGTCGCGGAGGACCCGAGCCTGCTGAACAGCGACCCCTACGGCGCGGGATGGCTCGTGAAGATCAGGATCAAGGACGCGGCGGGGCTGGACGGGCTGATGGACGCGGCCGCCTACGACGCCAAGTACGGCACGTGAGCCGCGAACGATCCAACGACGAGCGGCGCGGGCCGGGGGCGGGACACGCATGATCCGGTGCGTCGGCGTCCACAAGGCGTACATCTCCGCGTCGCAGCGCGTCGAGGCGTTGCGCGGCGTGGACCTCCACGTCCCCGAGCCGGGCTTCTACGCCATCATGGGGCAGTCGGGAAGCGGCAAGAGCACGCTGCTGCACTTGCTGGGCGCGCTCGACCGTCCCGACGCGGGCGAGGTCTGGCACGGCGATCGACCCCTGCACACGCTCGACGAGCGCGCCGCGACCGAGTTCCGGCGCCGCGGCGTCGGGATCGTGTTCCAGCAGTTCAACCTCATCCCGACGCTGACGGCCCGCGAGAACGTCGAACTGCCCGGCGTGCTCGCGGGCGAGCCGGCGCGCCCGCTCGCGGAACGGAGCCGCGATCTGCTGGACGAACTGGGCGTGGCGCACCTGGCCGACCGCCGGCCGGACGCCATCTCGGGCGGCGAGCAGCAGCGTGTCGCCATCGCCCGGGCCTTGCTCTTCTCGCCCCCGGTGCTGCTGGCCGACGAGCCGACCGGCGCGCTCGACTCCGCCAACGCCGACCGTCTCTGGGGGCTGCTCGCGTCGCTGGCTTCGCAGCGGTCGATGACGGTCGTGATGGTGACCCACGAACCGGCCGCCGCGACGCATTGCCGGCGCGTGTACGTGTTGCGCGACGGGCGCGTCGAGGGAGAGATCGATACGGAGGGACTCGATGCGTCCGGCGTGGCGGCTCGCTACCAGCAGTTTGTCCGGGCGGCGTAGGCGCACCGCGCTCCTCGTCGCCGCGGTCGCTCTCTCGGCCGCCCTCATCGCCGCGGTCTCGTGCGCCATGGCCTCCATCAACGAGTCGGTGCGCATGCGGCTCAACGCCGCCATCGGGATTGCCGACCTTCAGGTCCGAGCGACCGGCACCGGCGAGTCATTCGATGCGTCGCTCCTCGACGCGGTTCGTTCGTGGCCGGAGACGAAGGCCGCCGCGGGGCGATTGCAGGACACGGTCTCGATCGTCTTCAGCACGCCGTTCATGGCCGGGTCGAGCGATGGACACGCGGCGGCGACGCTCACGCTCAAGGCGTCCGCCCTCGCCTTGGGCGTGTCGTTCGAGGATGAGGAACATGTCCGTCCCATCACCATCCTGGCCGGACGCGAGGCACGCGACGCCGGCGAGATCGTCATCGACGCCGGCCTCGCGGATCGGCTGACGTGGCTCGCCGCGCGAGATGCCGAGGCCTCGCTGGCCGGATTCGCGCTCGCGGCCGGCACCGGAGTGTGGGAGACCCCGACACCCGAGGTCCCCGACCGCGTGGACGACGCCGCCCGAGCCGAGCAGATCAACCGGCGCGTCGGCGTTCGCGTGGGCGACGAGGTCGAAATCGTCCGCCTGTTCCGTCGGCCCGTTCGCCTCACCGTCGTCGGCATCGCCGCGCAGCCCCCCCTCGGCGGGCGGCCGCAAGCCTTCATGACGCTCGACGGCCTCGCTTCCATCACGGGCAACGCCGGCAGGCTTGCCGAGATCGACGCGGTGCTGCGCGAGCCGGATCGGGCGGAGGAGGTCGTCGAAGCACGCCGCGCCGATATGCCGCGCGGCGTCGTGCTTCAGACCAGCGCCCGCGTGACCTCCGGCGTCGAGCGCAGCATCGCATCGACGCAACTCGGTCTCGCGCTCGCGACCTTCCTCGCGTTCCTCACCGCCACCTTCATCACGTTCACCGGCATGATGACCGACGCCGTCGAACGAGAACGCGAACTCGCCGTCCTCCGCTGCATCGGCGCGTCGCGCGGACAACTCGGCGCGGCCCAACTGCTCGTGGGCGCCATCATCGGCGGCCTGGGCGGGCTGATCGGCGTTCCGCTCGGGCTGTTGATCGCCGGGTCGCTCGTCGCCGCGTTCCCCGAGCAGGTGCCCGCGGGGCCTCGGGTCCAGCCGATCGGCGTGGGTCTCGCCTTCACCGGCGCGTTCGCCAGCGGCGTCGCCGGCGCGCTCGCCCCTGCCTGGCGTGCGTCCCGCACAAGCCCGCTGCGCGCCCTCGCCGCCCGCGCGCGCCAACCGACGCGGCAATCCGTCGTCGTCGTCACCGCCGCGGGCCTCGTCGGTATCGCCACGCACGCCGCCGTGATCGGCACGCCGAACGACGGGCAGGTCGCCTTCTGGCTCTACGTGACGCTTGGCCTGCCCGCGCTGCTCACGGGCTACTTCCTGCTGGGCGTGTCCGCGATGCTCCTCGTCGCCGGCGTCTTCGGCCCGGTGGTGTCCGGTGCGCTGGGCCTGCCGCGGCGGCTCCTGGGGAGCACGGTCCGGGCCACGCCCTTCCGCTGCGGCTTCACCGCCGGCGCGATGATGGCCGGCCTCGCCCTCATGGTCGCGCTCTGGACGCAGGGCGGCGCGGTGCTCCGCGACTGGTTCGGCAAACTCAAGTTCCCCGATGCCTTCGTCACCGGCCTCGCGCTCTCGGACGAGAGCGTGCGCGCGCTCGACGCCCTCCCCTTCGTCACCAACACGTGTGCCATCACGCTGCACCCTGTGGACACCGACGCCTTCGGCGTGCGCGCGCTCCAGCGCTATCGAACCACCTTCATCGCCTTCGAGCCGGAGCCGTTCTTCCGCATGTCGAACCTGACCTGGGTCGAGGGCGACGCGGCCACCGCGCAGCGCCGTCTCGAGGAGGGCGGGGCGGTCATCGTCGCCCGCGAGTTCAAGGTCGCCCAGGGCATGGGCGTCGGCGGCGTCTTCCGCTGCGAGGACAACGGCGTCGAGCACGAGTTCGAGATCGTCGGCGTCGTCACCAGCCCGGGCCTCGACGTCGTCAGCAAGTTCTTCAACGTCGGCGACGAGTACCTCCAGCAGGCCGTCCACGCCGTCTTCGGCAGCCGGAAGGACCTCCGCGAGCGCTTCGGCTCGGAAGCGATCAACATGATCCAGATCGACCTGGCCGACGACGCCGACGACGCGGAGGCGATCCGCACTATCCGGCGCGAACTCTTCGCCGCCGGCATCCTCGACGCGGGCAGCGGCCGTCTCATCCGTCGCGAGATCGAGGAGTTCATCCGCGGCACGCTGCTGGCCGTCAGCGTACTCGCCGTGCTCTGCATGCTCATCGCGTGCTTCGGGGTCGCCAACGTGATCGTCGCCGGCGTCGAAGCTCGACAGTTCGAGTTCGGCGTGCTTCGAGCCGTCGGCGCACAGCGCGGGCTGCTCGTCCGCCTCCTGGCCGCCGAGGCGGTGCTGATCGCGCTGGCCGCGTGCCTGCTCGGGACGCTCATGGGCGTGCAGGGCGCGTGGGGCGGCACACGACTGAACGCGCTGCTCCTCGGGCTGTCGCTGACGCCCCGCCCGCCGTTGCTTCCCATCGCGGCGGGGTGGGTGTTCGTGCTGGTGATGTGCCTCGGGGCGGCCGCGCCGTCGATCGCGCGGCTGAACAGGCGGAGGCCGCGGGAGTTGCTGGCGGCGGTTCGCGGGTGATGCACCGATCGATCGGGGGTATGCTGCTGAACGATGCCACGCGCACCTGTCGATGATCGCGGCGTGCCGTACCAGCCCGTCGCGTTGGCGGAACTGGCGCTCCACGCCGACTCGCAGGCCGACCGCGACTCGGCGCGACGGTTTCAGCGGCAACTGAAGCGTGTGCGGGACGAGGTTTCGCGGCGGTGGTCCTTTCGGCGGATGCTCGTGACGATGCCCGTCGCGCTCGGCGTCGCCGCCGTGGCGTTCCCGGCCTTGCTCTGGCTGTTCGGCGCATGGACCGGCGGCATCCCCTCCATGCTCGCCGTGCTGGTCACGTTCGGACTGATGCAGTGGATCGACCGGAGCATCTCGCTGCGCAGACTGCGACACGGCGTGGGCGCGACCATCGTCGCCCACGGGTATTGCGCGCGGTGCGCCTATTCACTCAAAGGCCTCGAAACGCATCCCGATGGCGCGATCGTGTGCCCGGAGTGTGGCGCGGCCTGGATCGCGGCGCGAATCACCCGCCCGCACTGGACGGGTGTGCAGCCGCCTCTCGCGGAGACCCCGCCGCTCCTGCCGCGGCTGCTCTTCATCCGCCCGCCGCTGGTGAACGACGCACGGGGCGTGCTCGTGCGCAGGATGGATTCGTGGTTGCTCTCGGTCTGGCCGGACCGCCGCCAGGCACTGGGCAGCGAGCGCGTCCGGCGGCTGCGCCGCGCGTTGCGCAGCCGCGGCCGCTGGCTCCGCTGGACGCTCGCGGCGTTCCTCGCGGCGGCGATGATCTGGGTGCTCACCCTGCTCACTCACCTGGAAGGCGTCGAGGACCCGGCCAAGTGGCTAGCGATCATCGGGATCGGGGCCGGCACGCTGTTGCTTGGCTTCGCGTCGCTCGCAGCGGTGCTGGGCGAACTCAACATTCCTGAGTCTCACTTCGAACGCACGGCCACGGCGGAGGGCCTCTGCGCCGCCTGCGCCGGCGAACTCGGCCCCGCCGACACGGACGGCTACCGCGTCTGCATCGCGTGCGGCGCGACGTGGCGCGCCGAGCATCCGCCGGATCAACCCGCACCACCCGGCGCGTAGAATCGCGCATGCCCACGCCCCGCGGCTTCGAGCTGGTCAGCGACTTTGCGCCAACTGGCGATCAGCCGTCGGCGATCGAGGGCGTCTGCCGCGACCTGCGGGGCGGCTCGCGTTCCGTCTGCCTGCTCGGGGCGACCGGCACGGGCAAGACGTTCACGATGGCGAACGTCATCGCCGCGCTCCAGCGTCCAACGCTCATCATCAGCCACAACAAGACGCTCGCCGCCCAACTCTACGAGGAACTCCGCCAGTTCTTCCCCGGCAACAGCGTCAACTACTTTGTCTCGTACTACGACTTCTACCAGCCCGAGGCGTATATCCCGGCCCGCGACATCTACATCGAGAAGGACGCCAGCCGCAACGACGACCTCGACATGCTCCGTCTCGCGGCCACCAGCAGCATCCTGAGCCGACGCGACACCATCGTCGTCGCATCCGTCTCTTGCATCTTTGGCCTCGGCTCCCCCGAGGCGTACGCCCAGCGCGTCCTGACCATCACGCGCGGCAGCCGCATCAACCGCCGCGAGTTTTTCCTCGCCCTCAACGCCATGCAGTACCAGCGCGTGGACGTCGAGTTCAAACGCGGCTCCTACCGCGTCCGCGGCGACGCCGTCGAGGTCTGGCCGGCCTACGAACGCTTCGCGGTCCGCGTCGAGCTCTTCGGCGACGAGATCGACCGCATCGACCTGATCGACCCGACCGGCGGCGAACTGCTGGCGGAGGAGCGGCAGTACTTCCTCTACCCCGCCGTGCACTACGTGATGCCCGAGGATGAGGTCAAGCCGATCCTCGACTCGATCCGCGCCGACCTCGACGACCGCGTGCTCGAACTGCGCTCGCGGGGAAAGCTCCTCGAAGCCCAGCGGCTGCTGGCTCGCACGAAATACGACCTCGAGATGATCGAGGAAGTCGGCTACTGCTCCGGCATCGAGAACTACTCCCGCTACTTCGACGGCCGCGCCCCGGGCGAGCGGCCATTCACGCTGCTCGACTACTTCGAGCGTGCGCCGAAGGGGATCGAGGGATCAAGGAACCAAGGGATCAAGGAAGGGGAGTCGCCCAACGATGTGCCCGCGGACCGCCTCGATCCCTCGATCCCTCGATCCCACGATCCCCCTTCGTCTCCTCGCACACTTCGTTCTCTACAGTCCGGCTGGCTCCTCATCATCGACGAGTCCCACGTCACCATCCCCCAGGTGCGGGCGATGTTCAACGGCGACCGCGCCCGCAAGGAGGTTCTCGTCGAGCACGGCTTCCGCCTCCCCGCCGCTCTCGACAACCGGCCCCTCCGGTTCGAGGAGTTCGAGTCGATGATCCCGCAGGCGCTCTTCGTGAGTGCAACGCCGGGGCCGTACGAACTCGGCAGGACCGGCGGCGCGGTGCACGAGCAGGTGATCCGCCCGACGGGCCTGCTCGACCCCGAGATCGAGGTGCGCCCCGCCGCCAACCAGGTGCAGGATTTGCTCGTGCGCTGTCGGGAGCGCGCGGCCGCGGGCGAGCGGGTGCTCATTACCGCTCTCACCAAGCGGCTCTGCGAGGACCTGACCGGCTACCTCGACCAGCAGGGGATGCGCGTGCGCTACCTGCACAGCGAGATCGATACGCTCGAACGCGTCGGCATCCTGACGGACCTGCGCCTCGGCGAGTTCGACGTCCTCGTGGGGGTCAATCTTCTCCGCGAAGGCCTCGACCTGCCCGAGGTGTCGCTCGTCTGCATCCTCGACGCCGATAAGGAGGGCTTCCTGCGTTCGGCCACGAGCCTGATCCAGCAGATGGGGCGGGCCGCGCGCAATGTCAACGCCAAGGTCGTGATGTACGCCGACGCCGTAACGCCCGCGATGCAGGCCGCGATCGACGAGACCGAGCGACGCCGGGCCAAGCAGGCCGACTACAACCGCCGGCACGGCGTGACGCCAACGACCATCCGCAAGGCGATCCGCCGTGGATTGGAGGACGAACTGAAGGCTCGGCGCACCGCCCGCGAGGCCGCGCTCACCAGCGAGCGGCCGTTGGACGCCGCGACGCTCCTCGCCGAGATCGAGGGCGAGATGCGTGAGGCCGCCGAGTCGCTGAACTTCGAGCGTGCCGCCGAACTGCGCGACCAGGCTGCCATCGTTCGCCGTCTCATCGAAGAGCACGGCGGGCGTGCCCCGGGACTGCCAGGGGACGACGATGGGGGCGAGCCGCTCTTGCTCCGGCGCGCCGAGGTCGAGGAAGCGCTTCGGACCAAGGGCGGCTCGCGCCGGCGCAAGCCCGGCATGGCGGGCGTACACCCCCGCGCGAAGGAGCGCCGCACCCGCCGCAAGTCGAAGTGACTCCACGCCCTACCATCGCCCGTGCAGTCGAACGATCCCACGCGACCTCCGCCGCGCCGCAAGGGCGAGTTTCCGCGCCGCCTCGGGCTGTACCTGCTCGGGGTGGCGATCGGCCTTGTCATGCTGGGGCTGATCCAGCAGGCCAAGAGGGCCGCCACCGCGCCGCAGCCCGCGCCGACGGATGCTTCGACGCCGGCGCCCTGACGCCCACGACCTACGATCGCTCCACGGAGGGAGACGGATGCCCCGCGCCGCGACAGAGCCACGGAAGACCCGCCCGAAGCCGCCCCCGCAGGTCGCGCCCCAGCCCGCGCCGGCGGAAGCGCCCGAGCCGCGCCGCCAGCCGCCGCCGGACCGGTTCATCCGTGTGCGGGGGGCGCGCGAGCACAATCTGAAGAACCTCGACGTGGACATCCCGCGCGATCGCCTCGTGGTGATCACGGGGCTGTCGGGGTCCGGCAAGTCGTCGCTCGCCTTCGACACCATCTTCGCCGAGGGCCAGCGCAAGTACATGGAGTCGCTCTCCGCGTACGCGCGGCAGTTCCTCGAGCAACTGAAAAAGCCGGACGTCGAGGAGATCGAGGGCATCCCGCCGACCATTGCGATCGAGCAGCGGTCGGCTTCCGGCAACCCCCGCTCCACCGTCGCCACGACCACGGAAATCTACGATTACCTCCGCCTGCTCTTCGCCCGTTGCGGCACGCCGTACTCGTGGGCGCCGACGAAGACCCGCAAGGACGGGACCATCGTCGAGCGAGCCGGCATCCCCATCTCCGCGACCAGCGCGACACAGATCGTGGACACGATCATGGGCTGGGCCGGTTCGACAGGCCGGCTCATGGTGCTCGCCCCCGTGGTCCGAGGCGTGAAGGGCTTCCACAAGGACGTCGCTGAGCGGCTCCACCGCCAGGGTTGGGCTCGCGCGCGCATCGACGGCACGGTTGTCGATCTTCGCGACGCCCTCGCCCGCGGCGGGGAGAACCCGCTCGGCCTCGGCCGCTACGAGAAGCACACCATCGAGGCCGTCGTCGATCGTCTGACGATCGAACCCGATTCGCGCCAGCGTCTCGCCGAGTCGGTCGAGGCCGCGCTGCGTCTGGCCGAAGGCTCCGTCATCATCGCCGTTGAACACGCGTCCCAAGCCTCAGGCCCCAAGCCCCAAGCCCCCTGGACCGACCACGCCTTCTCGACCCGCTTCGCCGATCCCGAGCGGCCCGAGTACGCCCTCGAGGAGGTCAGCCCGCGTCTGTTCAGTTTCAACTCGCCCTTCGGTGCGTGCCCGCGTTGCCACGGCCTCGGGAACCTCGCCGAGTTTGACGAGCGCCTCGTCCTGCCCGACGACGCCAAGAGCCTCGCCGACGGGGCGGTCGCGGCGTGGAACAAGAACGGCCCCGTCCGCGCCTGGTACAACCGCAAACTCCGGCGGTTCTGCAAAGCCTTCGGTGTTTCGTTCCATCAGCCCGTCCGCGAGTTCCCGCCGGACGCCCGGCGCGCCCTCATCCACGGCACGGGCAAGGACGTGCCGCGGGCTCGCCAGTTCGAGGGCGTCATCCCGAACGTCGCCGCCTGGTGGGCATCGACCGAGAACCCCGGCGTGAAGGAGTGGCTCAGCGGGTTCTTCTCGCAGCGGCCTTGCCCCGAGTGCCACGGCGACCGCTTGCGCATCGAGGCCTTGCACGTCCTGCTCACCAGCGACCACCGCGCCGACGCCGCCCGCGCATCGTCCGGCTCCGTCATCGGCCGCCCCGCGAACGACGGCACGATGCTCAACATCGCCGAACTCTCGCGCCTCACGATCAACGATGCGATCGCCTTCGTCGAGGGCCTGCGCCTCACCGCCGAGCATCGCACGATCGCGGAACCCATCCTCAAGGAGGTCGGCAGCCGTCTGCGCTTTCTCACCAGCGTCGGCCTCGAGTACCTCAGCCTGGACCGCCGCACCAGCACGCTCTCGGGCGGCGAGGCTCAGCGCATCCGCCTCGCCACGCAGGTCGGCTCGGGCCTCGTCGGCGCGTGTTATGTGCTGGATGAGCCGACGATCGGCCTGCACCAGCGCGACAACGGGCGGCTCGTTCGCACGCTCCGTCATCTCGCCGACATCGGCAATACCGTCATCGTCGTCGAGCACGATGAGGAGATGATCCGCGCCGCCGACCACCTGATCGACGTCGGCCCAGGCCCTGGCGTGCACGGCGGACGGGTGGTTGCGCAAGGAACCGTCGAGCAGGTCTGCCGCACGCCCGGCTCGATCACGGGCGATTACCTCGCGGGACGGCGCAGCATCGAGACCCCGCAGCGCCGGCGCCCGCTCGACCCAGCCCGCAATGCCATTGCCGTCAAGGGCGCGAAGCAGAACAATCTCAAGGGGATCGACGCCGCCTTTCCCCTGGGCGGCATCGTCTGCGTCACGGGCGTCTCCGGCTCGGGCAAGAGCACGCTCGTCAACGACGTTCTCCTCAAGGCCGCCCGCAAGCACCTGCTCGGGGCGAGGGAGACGCCCGGAGAGCACGCCCGCGTCACCGGCCTCAACCGCATCGACCGCGTGATCGAGGTGGACCAGTCGCCGATCGGCCGCACGCCCCGCTCCAACCCCGCGACCTACACCGGCTTCTTCGACGACGTGCGACGCATCTTCGCCCAGACCAAGGAAGCCCGCATCCGGGCGTACAAGCCCGGACGGTTCAGTTTCAACGTCTCCGCCCAGAACGGCGGCGGCCGCTGCGAGGCGTGCCAGGGCCAGGGCCTCAAGAAGATCGAGATGCACTTCCTCCCCGATGTCTACGTCGAGTGCGAGGTCTGCCGGGGGCGACGCTACAACCGAGAGACGCTCGAAGTCACCTATCGAGGCAAGAGTATCGCGGACGTGCTCGACATGACCGTCGAGGAGGCCCGCACTTTCTTCGAGAACCACCCGAAGATCCACCGCTTCGTCTGCTCCCTGCACGACGTCGGCCTCGACTACCTCACGCTCGGACAGCCCTCGACGACGCTCTCCGGGGGGGAGGCCCAGCGCATCAAACTCGCCGCCGAACTGGGCAAGGGCGTCCGCCCCGACGGCACGGGCACGGGCGAGCGCACGCTCTACGTCCTGGACGAGCCGACCACGGGCCTGCACTTCGAGGACGTCCGCAAACTCGTCGCCGTGATGAACCGCCTCGCCGATGCCGGGAACACGCTCGTCGTCATCGAGCACAACCTGGACGTCGTGAAGTGCGCCGACTGGATCATCGACCTCGGCCCCGAAGGGGGCGACGCGGGCGGGACGATCGTGGCCGCGGGCACGCCCGAGCAGGTCTCCCGCGTCCTGCGCAGTTACACCGGCCAGTACCTGCGCCGCATGATGTCGTGAACGGTGCAACACCGGGCATCGCGTTTGATCCCGCCGCACCGGGAATCCGACCCTATGATCTTGTCGGATGGCCCGCGATCCCCAAGAGACCGATAGCGTCATCATCATCGGCCCCGGCGTCGATTCCGGCCGCCTGCCCGACGAGCCGTGCTGCGCCGACCCGGCCGCCTTCTCCGCCGCCGCCGATGAAGCGCACAAGCGACGCGAAGGGCGGCGGCTGGTGCTGCGGCTCATCGTCGCCTTCGCGCTCGTCATTCTGCTCGGCTTCGTCTGCTTCGTCGTGCTGCCCGACTTCGGCGTCCACCTGCCGCCGATCGTCCCCATCGCGGCGTTTGCGGCCATCGTCGTCGGCTCGCTCCTCACCGCCAAGGCCGAGGGGCACTTCCCGCCCCCGCAACGCACGCAGGAGGACGAGGGCCGCCCCATCGGCTGCTGCCCCGGCCCGCGACCCCCGCGAAGCCTGCGATAGCGGCTACGGCCTCGCCATTACGAACAGAAGCGCAGCCGAGAACGCGACCGCCAACAGGAGCAACGCAGCGAGCCAAAGCCCCGCGGTTCGCGCTTCGACGACGAGCGACCGTCCGACCGCGGCCTGCCGAATCGAACTCAGCGTAAGCAGTGCGCCGCATGCGGGGCATGTTCCGCTCACCCCGCCGTGCAATCGGAGACGGCACTCCGGACATTCAACGTCATGCCTCGCCAGGTACTCCTCGAGCCGACGCCCTTCGGCATCAGGATCGGCGGACGCCACGGCATCGACACGAAGGCTGAGCCGCACCACAACGCCGCACTCAGGACACCTGGGAATCGTGGTGCCGCGGAGCGAGTATCGGCACCGTGGGCATGGCACGTCGCGATCCGCAAGAAACGCGATCAGCATTTCTTCGCGAGTCATGCACTGCCCCTACCGCTACCCTCCCACGCCCGCCTTCTCTTTCTCCGCCCGCCGCCGCTTCAGTTCGGCGTCGACGAACGGCTCCAGATACCCCTGGAGCACCTTCTCGTAGTTGCTCTCTTCGTACCCGGTGCGGTGGTCCTTCACGCGGTTGTCGTAGAAGACGTAGGAACGGATCTGCGTCCCCCAGCCGCGGCCCATCTCAGCGCCCTTGGCCTCGGCGATCTCCCGCTCCCGCTTCTCCTCCTCCAACTGCTCGAGTTTGGCGCGGAGGATCGACATCGCCTGCTGGCGGTTCTGCGGCTGCTCCTTGTAGGTCGAGGACACCACCATGATGCCCGTCGGCTTGTGGACGACTCTCACGGCGGTGGCGACCTTGTTGACGTTCTGGCCGCCGGGACCGGACGATCGCGCAAAGGCGGTGATCTCGAGATCGGTGTCGGGAATCTCGAGTTCGACTTCCTCGAACTCCGGCGTCACATCCACGCTGGCGAAACTCGTCTGGCGCTTCCCCTGCGAGTTGAAGGGCGACACGCGGGCCAGCCGGTGCGTGCCGCGTTCGCAACTGAGGTAGCCGAAGGCGTACGGCCCCTTGACGTGCAGCGTCACGTGGTCGACGCCGACCTCGGTGCCGAAGGTCTTGGAGATCTCCTCCAGTTTCCACCCCATCCGCTCGCAGTAGTAGATGTACATCCGCAGCAGCATCTCGGCCCAGTCGTTGGCCTCGGTGCCGCCGTCGCCCGCCGAGATCGTCAGGTAGCAGTTGCGGTGGTCGTGCTTGCCCGAGAGCAGCGACTGCAACTCGACTTTGTCCATCCGCCCGACCAGCCCGAACAATGTCTCGTCCGCCTCAACCAGCAGGTCCCGGTCGTCGGACTCCTTCGCCATCTCGTAGGCGAGCCGGGCGTTCTCGAAGTCCTCCATGATGGACCTGAGCGGGTCCGTCTGGGCCTTGAGCAGTTTCAGTTCCGCGACCGTGGCCTTGGCGGCCTCGGGCGAATCCCAGAAACCCGCCTCCCCCATCTTCGACTCGAGGTCCGCCAGCCGGCGGCGTTTGCCCTCGTAGTTAAAGAGAGTCGCGGATGGTTACGATCCGCGCCTCAAGGTCGTCGATCACGGGCTGGTGGGCGTCGAAGTGCATGGCGGCTCCTGTGTGGGCCGGACTCTAGGCCGATCCCGCCCCCGCTTCGCCCGAACGGGCAACCGGCCCCGACGATATTCTTGGGCGGGACGCGCCGAATCCCCGCCCCGGCGGCGTTCCTGCTCCGCGAGCGGCCTCCGCCGCTCGACAAGGAGTCCGCCATGTCGAAGACCTCCGCCCTCGCCCTCATCGCCCTTGTCCTCGCCGCTCCCGCGCTGACGGCTCAGCAGGACTCCACCTCCGAGCGCACGCGACCGACGGGTGCGCAGATCGCCGCGGCCCGCACGCAGGACACATCGCCGCTCATCACGCTCCGGTTCCCGGGCGGCTCGCTGCCCGAGTACGTGGAGGCCGTCAAACTGGCTTCCCGGGACAACCCCGTCAACGTCGTCATCCGGGGTGAGGCCGACGACGTGCGAGTTCCACAGGTCTTCCTCGAACGGGTCTCGGCGCAATCCGCGCTCGAACTCGTCGCCGGCATCCACATGCTCGGCGATCTCGCGGTGCGGACCGAGCTCACGATCCCCGGCTCGTTCCCCGGCGGCTTCGCGGGGCCGGGCGAGCCGATCTACCTGCTGGAAGTCCGGCGCGACACGGCCCGTCGAGCATCGCCCGCCGCGATGCCGATGCCGTCGCAGACGCTCGTGGTCTCCATCCGCGACATCATCTCTCCGCTCCCCGGCGAGCCGTCGGAACTTGCCATGCCGCGCGAGGCGGTGCTCACCGCGATCGAAGCAGCGCTCACCACGACCGCCGCCGAAGCCGACCCGAGCGTGCGGTTCCACGAGGACACGGGACTCGTGATTCTCCACGCCCCCCCCGACGCCCTGAGCGCGGCCCAGGGCGCGATCAACGCCATCAGCGCGGACCTCGCTCGGCGACGCGAGATGATCCGCGCACACTCGTCCCGTTCCACCGCGGAACTCGCCCAGGTCGAACTGGAGCTGGCCGACGCCGCGACGCAGGTCGAGTTGCAGGGCATCGGCCTCGAACGCGCCCGCCAGCGGATCGCCATCGCCGAGCAGGAACTGACCGAGCGGCGCCTGCTCGCCGAGAAAGAGGCCATCTCGCCCGCGGAGGTGCGCGAGAGCGAGGAGCGCCTCAACGAGGCCCGCGCCATGGCGAGAGCGGCCGAGATCGAGCGCGAGCGAGCCGCCAAGCGAATCGCCGCCTTGCAGGCCTTGAAGACCCGTGCGGCGGGCGAGCCGGGTCAACGCGAAGCGGACGCGCCGGTACGGCAACTCGCCGCCGAGAACGCCGCGCTGCGCGAGCGCGTCGCGTCGCTCGAATCCGAACTCAGGGCCTTGCGCGAGGAGGTCGCGCGGCTCCGCGGCCGGGACGGGGGGGCACGCTGACCGCATCGGTCGCCATCGCGGCTTGCCCGCTCACCCGCGTGGACACCACGCCATCCATGCCGCGTCCCGCGCCCGCCGCGCTCGCCACCGATGAGCGCGGCGACGCCACGCGCGACCTGACCCGCGCCATCGCACGAGGCGACGGCGCCGCTTTCGCCCGGTTCTACGAATCCTGGTTCGACCGCGCCTACGCCGCCGCTCGTTCCCTCACGGGGCGTGACGAGGCGTTCTGCCTCGACGTTGTGCAGGATGCGATGATCCGCGTCGCGCGCCGCATCCCGACGCTCCCCGACGAACGCTCGCTCGAACGCTGGCTCGCCCGCGTCGTGCGATCGGCCGCGCTCGACCGCCTTCGTCGCGAGAAGCGCCGCACGATCCGCGAGCGGGCGCACGGGCCGAGTGCAACGCCCGCCCGCCCGGATGAGCTGCACGAACTGGCGGATCGGATCGAGAGGCTTCGCTCAGCGCTCTCCGACCTTCCACCCGACGATCGCTCGCTTCTCGACGCCCGATTCTGGCGTTCACGCACGCTGCGCGACGCGGGCGAGGAGGTCGGCCTGACCGGCGATGCCGCCCACGGCCGACTTCGCCGCATCATCAGCCGCCTTCGCAACGCCGCGACGGAGAGACCGCGATGACCGCCGACCAACCCCGATTCGCGCCCCTCAGCCCAGCCGGACAGGCCCGTCGCGATGAGATACTCGCCATGGCGCAGGGGGCCTTGCGCGCCCGGGTGCGCCGCAGGATCGCGATCAACACGGCCGTCGGTGTGTGCGTATTCGCGGTCGGCGCGGCCGGGCTTGTGCTCGCTCGCCTTCAGCCGAACGCGACCTCACCCCCCGTCGCGCTCCACGGTTCTGAGTTCGAAGCAACCGCGCCGCCGGCCCCCGTTGCGGGCGCCTCTCGAATCCAACTCATCCCCGCCGACCCGACCGTCCTCCGGCGAGCCGCGATCGTCGCCCCGCCGACGCGCACCGAGTTCCTCGACGACCGCGCCCTCGCCGATGCGCTTGCGCAGGCCGGCTTGCCCGCGGGCGTGATCCGCACCCCCGACCGCGTCACGATCGCCCCGATCGTGCGTTCCGCGTCCTTGCTGCCGACCCCGCCGGGAGGCGACCCGGGCGCGTTCCCCGCCGCGCCGACAGGCTGACCGGGCTGCGGCTATCGTCCCCCCGTGCCGATCGCCTGGGGATCCATCATCGCGGTCGCGACGCAGCCCGCCGCTCCCGCGCCGAGTGAGGCGGTCGCCTTGATCGCGCTCGCCGTCGTGCTGGTCGCCGCGCTGCTCGTTGTGATCGCGCTTGGCGCGCTCGCGCTCGTTGTTTCGCGCCGCCGCCGTGCGGCGCGTGAGCGATCTTCGGCCCCGCCCGATGAGCCTCCCGTGGACGCATGGGCGGAGGCGGGGCGCCGGATGCCGCTCGAAGAAGGCCCCGCCACCGAGCCGGGCTCCGACTGACCCGCCCGCAAGGACCGACGATGCCACGTTCCGACTCCGACACCGCCGGCGATCCCGCCAGTTCGTTCGCCGACCGACCCGTCGCGCTCGTCACGGGTGGCGTGCGCCGCGTCGGCCTCGCCGTGGCGCACGCCCTCGCCGCGGCCGGGTGCGACCTGATCGTCACCTGGCGATCCGACGCCGATGTCGCGCGTGCGGCCGCCGCTCGACTCCACAAGGCCGGCGCGAGCGTGCGCCTCGAACGCCTCGACCTCGAGGACCTCGCCTCGGTCGCCGCACTCGGCGAGATGCTCGCCGTCGAACTCAAGCGACTGGACGTGATCGTCCATAATGCCTCGGTCTACGGCCCGACGCCGCTCGCCCGCATCACCTCCGAGGCGGTCTCCCGCCATTTCCGCGTCAACGCCCTCTCACCGCTCCTGCTCTCCTCGCGGCTTGCGGGCAGGCTCGCCGAGTCGCCCCGCCCGGGCGGCGGCTCCATCGTCGCGATGCTCGACATCCACGCGCTCGGCCGACCCAGGCGCGGCTACTCCGCCTACTCGATGTCCAAGGCTGCGCTCGCCGAGATGGTCCGCAGCCTCGCCCGCGAGCTCGCGCCCAGGGTCCGCGTGAACGGCGTCGCGCCCGGCGTCGTCGCCTGGCCGGAGACCGGTCCCGAGTCCGACCCCGAGGCGCAGAAGGCGTACCTGAAGCGCGTGCCTCTGGGTCGGGCGGGCACGCCCCACGACGCCGCCGAGGCCGTGCGCTGGCTCGCGCTCGACGCCCACTACGTCACCGGCGAGATCGTCCGCGTCGACGGCGGCCGCTGGGTCGCGTGATGCTCACCCGTCGCAACCGGCGGTCCACGCGTTGAGGAACGCGAGCACGTCGAGCGTGTTCACGTCGCCGTCGCCGTTCAGGTCCGCACGTTCGTCCTTGTCAGCCCACGCGTTGAGGAAGCCGAGCACGTCCAATGTGTTTACCGCGCCGTCACAGTTCCAGTCCGCGGGGCAGTCGGGCGACGGACAATCGACGCCGACGATCGTGAACGCGCCCGGGGTCACCGCCGAGACCGGCGGGTTCGTCGCCAGCGTGAACCGCAGGTATGCGTTGGTCGTCGAGGGCAGCGTCGCCGGCAGCGACCACTGGTACCGCCCGTTGCTCGGAACGCCTCCCGCGATCTCGGTCCACGGGCCGCCCGGGCCGGCGGTCGAGAGTTCGATCGTCATGGTCGGCACGCCGCCGGCGCGGTCGTCCTCCGGGATCGCCGCGTGCCAGCGCACGAACCGTGTCTGCCCTGCGATGAACGTCTGCCCGCCGCGCGGATACACCGGATGCACGGATGCCTGCTGGGGCACGGAGGCGTTGGCGTAGAACCGCGGCCGGTTCGTGCCCCCCGTCCACCAGTGGCAGTTCTCCTCCGCCACCGTCACGATGTCCGGGTAGCCGTTGTGATCGGCATCCGCTCCGGTCCGCAGTGCGGCGGCCGTACCGCACCCCTCGGGCGTCACGATCGTCGCCAGCAGCGACCACTGGCCGCCGCCATCCCGCCCGTAAACGTCCACCTGGCCCGGCCGGTAGGCAACGATCTCGCCGTGGCCGTCGAGGTTCATGTCCGCGATCTGGGTGCGGTGGTACGACACGCCGATCGACGAAAGATTGCTCGACAGGCTCTGCCACTGGCCCGGCGAGTTCATCTTCCAGACGTGGAGCGCGCCCGAGGTCGTCCACGCGATCTCCTCGCGTCCGTCGCCGTCGACGTCGCCGATCGAAAGCCCCGACCGCCACGGCCCGCCGCCGAGGTTCCCGTCCGAGAGCGAGAACGCGCCCGTCCCGTCGCCGAGGTAGACGCTGCCGCTCCCGTGCGACGCGGCGAAGTCCGCGTGCCCGTCGCCGTTGAAATCGCCGAAGTGAAATTCCATCGAGGAGTTGCCTCCGAGGAAACCGAAGGTGCGAGTCCATGTTCCGTCGCCGTTGTTGAGGTAGACGTGCACGCCGTCGCAGCACCCGAACGCGACGGAGCCGACGTCGAGCAGGCCGTCGTCGTTCACGTCCGCGAAGTCGGTCGAGAACATCCCCCACGACTGTCCTTGCTGGCCGAGTCCGTCATCCCAGGGCGTCCAGTTGCGGCCCGTGCCGTCGCCCAGCGCGACCTCGAGCACCTGGTCGCCGAAGTCGTTCGACGACCAGTCGTGGTGCACGCCGTACGCGGCGTCCATCAGCCCGTCGTTGTTCACGTCGGCGAGCGCAACGCCGCCGTACCCGAAGTAGCCGGTCTGGAAGTGCGACCACGCCCCGAGGCCGTCGCCGAACCAGACCATGATGCCGGTCTGGCTGCTGTTGACGAACGGGCTGCCGTGGTCGCCGACCGAGACGAGATCGAGGTGCCCGTCGCCGTTCAGGTCGGCGAACTCAACCTCGGTCCGGCCGCCCTCCATGCCCGGCAGGTGCAGCCCCGCCGAGCGATCGACGAACGCCAGCGAAGCGATCTGCCCCGAGGCCGCGGGCACGACCAGAAGAACCGCAAGCGCACTGAGCCGCCGTGTTGTTGACGCCATGTCCGGCCTCCTTCTCGCTCGCGCCGATGCCGGCCGAGTGGCGCGCCCCGCCGTTCCCAGCCTACGGAACCGCGGCCGGCGGTCAAGCCGCGCCCCGCGATTCCGCCCGCGTTCGGGGGCGAATCAAGGGGAAGGGCCGCGCTCGTCGCGCCGCCACGCCGCCCCGCACTCAGGACAGACGACGCACCCGTCCGGGGCCTCGGGCACGCCCGCGAGCGGGTAATCGCACGATGCACACGCCCCCGCGCCGACGATGAACCGGGCGATCTCGGACGCCAGGAGCCGCCTCGCGACGAAGATCATCGCCAGCGGACCCGCCCCCCCCATCGTCGCCCCCGTCAGGATCATCAGCCCGATCCGCCACGCCTCGAACGACGGCGGCGTTCCGAGGATCGTCCGCGACGCCGGCGATATCAGCAGCGCCGGCACAAAGAACACCGGCAGAGCAATCGCCGCCGCCACGAACCCCACCCGTCGAGCCCGCGGCGAGCGCGATAGCACAGCGTGCAGCCGCCACTGCTCCGGCTTCGTCGTCGCCGACCGTCCGATCAGCGGCACACGCCGCCCGCGGGCATCGGCGACGCACGACGCACGAAACACCTGGCGGAATATCGCCTTCGACACGTCGCTCATTCCCGTTCGATGATGACCCCGCTGACCCCCCTCACCACTCCCTCCAACCTCCCCGCCTCGCGCCGCACCGCGGCCGCGTCCCCGTCCTCCAGCGCCCGCCTCAGCCCCGGCAGCGGCCAGGAGCCGTAGCCGGTGTCCGGGTCGGTCGCGATGTAGAGGCTCTTGTACCACGGGCGGTCCGCAAGCCCCTGCTCGTCCGACCAAGCCCGCTGCGCCGCGAAGAGCGCGACGTTGGCCTGAACCAGCGCATCGCCGCTCAGCCGTCCGTCGGCGAGCGCGGCCTCCAGCGCATCTCGCGCTCGCAGCGCGGCCGCCTCGCACGCCGCCGCCGCGGCATCCAGCGCGGCCAGTTCCGCCGCCACGGGCCCGAGGCCCCCTCCCTCGGCGTTCGCGCCTCCGACCTCCGGCCTCGCGAACACCCCCGTCTCCACCCCCCGCTTCGTCAACTCCCGCAGGTGCCGGCGCAGGCTCGACACGCCCGCCGCCGGGTCCAGCGGCAGCAGGGGCGCATCCGCGAGTCTCGCCGCCGTCGCCACTGTCATCCGCGCGATCATCAGCGCAGGCTCGTAGTCTTCGCCGACCACGTATCTGTACCACCGCAGCGTGTCGTACGCCGTGTGGTAGTTCACGCCGGGGCTTCCGCCGCCCGAGAAGCCCGCGCCCGCCACGCCCGCGTGCGCTACGAAGGGCAGGTGGTCGCTCCCCCCCCCGAGTTCGCCCATCGACGGCTCGCCGCCCTTCCCCCACGCCTCGAACACCGACTGCTGCGCATCCCGCGCCTGCGGCACAGCCTTCGCCGCGCTGACGATCACGCGCCGCAGGCTCGGCGTCGCCGCCGCGCCGAAGTTCGGCCCCATGGACGCCATGTCCAGGTTGATGTACGCGACAGCCCCTGCTTCAAGGCGCGCCCGGTTCCCCTCGACCCATTCCGTCGAGCCGATCAGGCCGTGCTCCTCCGCGCCCCACGCCGCGAAGACGATGCTCCGCCGCGGCCGCTCTCCGGCCGCCGCGCGCTCGCTGAACGCCCGTGCCGCCTCGAGCAGCGAGATCATCCCGCACATGGCGTCCGCCGCTCCGTGCCCCCACGCGTCGTGGTGGCAGCCGATCACCACGAACCGATCCGGCTCCTCGCCGCCGCGCAGCGTCGCCAGCACGTTCGCCGACTCGACGATCCGCCGCTCCTGCTCAACTTTCACGCGCACCCGCAGCCCGTCGCCGCCCGTCACGCGGTACGGCAGCGGCAGGCCCCCCTGCCATCCCTGCGGCACGAACTCGCCCGCCATCCGCCGCATGATCGTGTGCGCCGCCCCCCACCCGATCGGCTGCACCGGGATGCGCGGCAGCGCGACCGTCTCCGGGTCCAGCCGCTCCGCGTCGCGCGTCGCCTCGACGCCCGGCGTGAGCGGATCACCAGGCGACGCGAGCGTGACGATCGACCCGCGCTGGATGCACGAGTCGTTGAGGTATCCGCCCTCCGGGTACATCAGCCCCTTGACGTACCCGTCGTCCGCCGGGTCGCTGTAGATCAGCAGCGCGGCCGCCCCCGCCGCCTCGGCGAACTTCGCCTTGAACCCGCGGTAGTTCCCGCCGTACCGCGCGATCACCACCTTCCCCGTGCAGTCCACGCCGAGCGCGGCCAGGCGCTCGAAGTCCTCCTTGCGCCCGTAGTTCGCGTACACGACTTCGCCCGTCGCCTCGCCGCTCCCCGAGTACGCGTTCCATCCGAACCCGATCGGGTCCTTCGCGGTGTCGGGGTCTTCCGCCAGCGGCGTCTCGCCGAGCGGGAGCAGCCCCCCCCCGACGACCTCCACCTCCGCCGCGATCGGCCGCGAGAGGTACGCCCAGAACCGGTGCACCTCGACCTCCAGCCCCATCCCGCTGAACGCCGCGGCCAGCGTCTCGATCGTCTCCGGGTCTCCCTCCATCCCCGCGATGTGCGGGCGCGACGCGAGCGCATCGTGCCAGTCCCACAACCGCTGCGCATCCGGGATCGCGTTGAGCCGCCCCTCGTACGCCGCGTAGGCCTCGCGCTCGGCGGCGGGCCACCACGGCAACTCGTACACCGGCGCAAACGCCCCGCCCCCCGTCGCCTGCCCGCCGGCCCGAACCGCGCCGCCGACCGACACAGCCCCCAGGACCACGACCCCCGCCGCTCGCAGCACCTTCCGCATGACTCGCTCCGTTCCCCGGCCCGGCGGCCGACTCCCCATCAGAGCACGAAGCGCACGCGAGTGCCACTCCCCGCCCGGACGCCACGCCCTCGAACTCGCCGTGAGACAGAAAAGCGGCGGCCCGCAGGACGCGGACCGCCGCCTTGATTGGACGCCGAACGACCCGTCGGTCCGCCGTCAGCGGCGGCGACGGAACGCGAGAACGCCGAGCGCGAGCGGCGCCAGCGTGCCGGGCGCGGGGACCGTGCAGACGTAGTGGTACAGGTTGCGGTGGAAGTCGGCCGTGTTGGCGCTCCAGAGCGGGTGCTCGCCGAAGAACGGGAGCGTCAGCCCGCCGAACACCACGTGGCCGCTGCCGTGCGACTTCTCGGCCAGGATGATGTCCGGGCCGCTCGAGCCGAACATCAGGTCGGTCAGCCCGCTGCCGTAGACGATGTCGTGAGCCAGAAAGTCACCATCGAAGAACGTCCCGGTGCCGCTGTAGATCGGGTGGCTGCCATCCACCGCGTTGCCCGTGTCGTGCGGGAAGTTGTTGTCCAGGAAGACGCCGAAGCCGACGTCGAGGACCAGGGGGCTTGAACCCCAGCGGGCCGCGTTGATCAGCATGTTCCCGCCGCCGGCGACGAACGCCTCCATGGCCGCGCGGTTGGCGTTGACGAAGGCGTTGAACTCCGCGTCCGCGCCGTCGCCGCCGTCCATGATGATGCAGTGGTAGTTCGAGAACACGCCCTTGCTGACCGCGGTCGGGAAGTCCAGCCGGTCCCAGCCGCCGACGCCGAACACGTCGTTCATCGCGTTCACGTTCCCGGGCATGCCCCACGGCTCACCGCCGGACATGCTCACGTACGCCACCTGCGAGGACGCGGCAGTGCAGACCGACGCGACCACGCCCAAAGCCAACAGCCTTCTCATGCTTGTCTCTCCTTCAATGCCCGTGCGATTGCACTCTCTGGACCGACCCCACGGGCCGGACTCCTCGGCCACAGCATATCAGCCCCGGCCAACCGTGAACACACAAAAATCCCAGTACGATGGCCACCGGACACGGGGGCAACCCCTGGTTTTTCCGGCAAGCCCCCACAACCGACAGCCGCGGCCCCCAACGGACCCCGAAGCACAAGCGGGCACCCGCCCTCCCCCAACCGCGGCCTGCATCCCCTCGACGAACCCCGCCCGACGCCGATCACCACCCCGAAGCGGGCCACCAACGGGCCGGGCCAGACCCATCGCTCCGACCCGGCAAGGCCGAGCCGGTCGTCGGCAGGAGTTGGTACACTCCCCGGCATGACAGCACGCGGCGACAGAACCCGGAAGTGCCGACGTGCCGTGCCAGCTTCACGTGCGACTCGCTGTGCCACCGACATCGCCTGCTTTGAGGCGAAGTCGGTGCTCTTCGAGAGCCGAGGACCGGAAGCACCGACTTCGCAAAGCCGAGGTCTGTGGCACGCCAACTCGGTGACACCACGATGCGAGAACGCTTAAGACTAGAGCCTATCCCAGAACCTCTCGAAGTAACATGAACGAGCACGCGAAGTGAAGGTAGCCTTGGAACAACACGGTGGACTTCTCCCATCGGATGC
>JACTNA010000007.1 GCA_014584315.1 Planctomycetota bacterium
TCTTCGCGTTGCCTCGAATTAAGCAACATGCTCCACCGCTTGTGTGAGCCCCCGTCAATTCCTTTGAGTTTTAGCCTTGCGACCGTACTCCCCAGGCGGCACACTTAGCGCTTTTGCTTCGACCGGAAAGGCATGAGAACCACTCCGATCTAGTGTGCATCGTTTACGGCGTGGACTACCAGGGTATCTAATCCTGTTTGCTCCCCACGCTTTCGTGCCTGAGCGTCAGGACAGGCCCAGCGGACTGCCTTCGCCATCGGCGTTCCTGTCGATATCTACGCATTCCACCGCTCCACCGACAGTTCCATCCGCCCCTACCTGCCTCAAGACTCGAAGTTCGCCCCGCTGTTCCCCGGTTGAGCCGGGGGCTTTCACAAGACGCTTTCGAGTCCGCCTGCGCACCCTTTAAGCCCAGTGATTCCGATTAACGCTCGGGCCCCTCGTATTACCGCGGCTGCTGGCACGAGGTTAGCCGGCCCTTCCTCTGGTCCCGGTCAGTGTTCCTGGGACCTGACAGCGGTTTACACGGCGAAGCCGCTTCATCCCGCACGCGGCATTGCTCCGTCAGGCTTGCGCCCATTGCGGAAGATTCGTCGCTGCAGCCTCCCGTAGGAGTCCGGGCAGTGTCTCAGTCCCGATGCGGCGGGTCATGCTCTCACACCCGCTACCCGTCTTCGGCTTGGTGGGCCGTTACCCCGCCAACTACCTGATAGGACGATCGCCGCTCCCAAGGCGGTAAACCTTTCCTCCGAAGAGCACATGGGGTATTACCCGCAGTTTCCCGCGGCTATCCCCCACCTCGGGGCACGTTCGATCGTATTCCTCGCCCTTCCGCCACTGTCCCCGGCCGAAGCCGGTTCTCGTTCGACTTGCATGCTTTAGCCATGCCGCCAGCGTTCAATCTGAGCCAGGATCAAACTCTTCAGTTGAAAGCCGTTACTCCCGCTCTCGCGGGCAGTCTTCAAATGAAGCATGACCCGGTTTACACCCGCGTCGCTCGACGCGGGCCGGTCTCCGCCGCACTCGTCTCGCGACTCGTGCGGCGCCGTCGGTCGGCAAACCGACGGATGTCTGACGTTCAAAACTCCGCCCGTTCAACACGGGCGGGGGCTTTCCACGAGAACGTCAGCGCACGGGTGACTGTGAATCCCCGTGGCCGTTTGGCGGCGACGGATGGGCTGGCAACCCGCGGTCATGGACCGCTTCCGACGCCTCACGTCCTCGCGATGGCACCAACTGTTCACTTTTCAAGGATGACGCCCGAGCAGGCCGAAACCGACCCCTCGGGCCGACACGAATCCGTGCCGACCGCGTCAAGCGGCAGGGGACATCGTACCCCACCGCCCCGCACCGTCAAGCCGGGCAAACCAAAAACCCCATCACCCCACCCCCTACCGCCCCTCGAACGGCGTCACCGCCACCACCCCCGCGAAGACCTCCGCCCCCCTCGGCAACCCGGATCGCAACGCCCGGCACGCCGCCGTCATGGTCGCCCCCGTCGTCCGCACGTCGTCCACGACCACGAACACCCGCCCGGACGCCGCCAGTTCCGCCAGCCCTTCCGGACGCCGCACCCGGAACACCCCCGCCATGTTCCTCACCCGTTCGCTCCGAGGCAGGCTCGTCTGAGTCGGTCGGTGCTTCCGGCTCAACCCCCGCTCCACCCGGCCTCCACAGACCCTCGCGACCTCCCGCGCCAGCACCAGCGTGTGATGCACGCCCCGCGACAACCGCCTGCGAAACGTCGTCGGCACCGGCACCACCACCGCCAGGCGAGGGTCGATGCCACGACCCCGAAGCCCCATCGCCACGGCCTCGCCCAGCATCGAACCCATCTCGCGCCCCACCCGACGCCACGCCGTGAACTTGAGTTCCATCACCGCATCGCGCAGCACGCTCTCGTACGGACCCACGCGGAACGCCCCGTTCCACGCCAGCCGCTTCTCGCGGCACACCGGGCACCCGGACGCATCCGCCTCGAACCGCCCCACGCTCGTCGCGCACCTCGGGCAGTACGCACCCGCGCCGTCCGGCGACCAGCCCACCTCCGCGGCACGTTCGCGCAGGCTCACCGCCCGCACCCCCAGCCAGTCACGCTCAATCCAGCCCCACGCCGATCGCTCGCCGCGGACGACGGGGACGGTCGCTTCATCCGCCGGCGTGCGGTCGTCGCCCCGGCCCGGCGGCCAGACGAACGCTCCGCGGCCCGACGCCGACCCAGCGCTCACGCCAGCCGGGCGCGCACCAACGCGGCCCGCTCCACGCTCCGCTGGTTCTGGTCCAGTTCCTGCTTCAGGGCGCGCTGAAGATGGGCCGGCTGCACGAGCAGCATCAGGTGGTGGATCGTCCGCAACTCAACCCCCTCGACGAGACCGAGCGAGACCCCCAGCCGCACCAGGCTCAGCAGCTTCAACGCCTCTTCCGTCGCCAGCACGCGCGCGTGCCGCAGCACGCCGAGCGGTCGGCACACCTGGTCCTCAAGCAGCGCGCGCCGCCGGGTCAGCAACTGCCGCCGACTGTCGCGCTCGTACTCCACGACTCGCGGGATGATCTCTCGCTGCATCTCGTGCAGCAGGACTCGTTCGGTCTTGCCCAGGGTCGTCTGGTTCGAGATCTGGTAGAAGTCCCCCGACGCTTCCGACCCTTCGCCGTAGAACCCCCGCACCGCGAGCGACATGTCCGCCGCCGCTCGCTTGACCTTGTCGATCTCGCCGGTCATCCGCAGCGCGGGGAGGTGGAGCATCACGCTGAGCCGCACGCCCGTGCCGACGTTCGTCGGGCACGCCGTCAGATAGCCGAACCGCGGGCTGTACGCGAAATCCAGCCGCTCCTCGAGCCGGTCGTCCAGCGCGTCCGCCTCCTCGAGGGCGGCGTCGAGCGCCAGCCCCGAACGGATCACCTGCATCCGCAGGTGGTCCTCCTCGTTGACCATCACCGACGCTCGCTCGCCGGGCAGCGCCACCGCCACGCCGCGCGGATGGTCGGCGTCGTTCGCCCCCTTGCCGCGCGGCCCGCGCGCGTGCTGCTTGCTGATCAGGTGCCGCTCCACCAGCAGCGTGCGCTCCAGCGGCGGCGCATCGTGCAGGTCCACCCAGAGCGTGCTCGCCCCCCCGATCGACGACGACAGAATCGCCTCCTTGCACACCTCGAGCGCGTGACGCCGATCCGTCGGCGACCCGCGGCCGGGGAACGGCACGCCCGCGAGATTGCGAGCGAGCCGCACACGCGACGAGAGCACCACGTCCGACCCGTCGCCCTCGCCGCGCAGCCACTCCGTCCCCGCCTCGAACAGCCTCGCCGGTTCGCCGCCGCCGGGCCTCACGACTCATCCCCGTTCGCGTCCTCGCCCGACGCCAGGCCCATCTCCGTCAGGCGGCGCAACTCATCGCGCAGGCGAGCCGCCCGCTCGTACTCCTCGGCCGCGATCGCCGACTCCATCTGCTGCCGGAGCAGCCGCCCGCGCCGGGCGCGCTCCTCCGCCGGTCCGAGCAGCGACTCGATCGCACCTTCGCCGCTTCCGCCGGCCCGGCTGGCCCGCAACGCCCGGGACGGCACCTTCCCCACGTGGTGCGTTGCTCCCTCGTGCGCTCGGTCCAGCAGCGGCGACAGGTGCTTCTCGAACGACCGGTAGCACGCCGGGCAGCCGAGCAGGCCGGATTCCTTGAACTCGCCGAACGTCGTGCCGCACTCCGGGCACCCGCTCGACACGCCGGGCCCCACCACCCGTGCCGACGCCTTCTGCACCACCGCATGGGTCAGCAACTGGCTGATCGGGAGTTGCGCCGCGACAACCAGCCCGGCATCGCGGGCGCAGGTCTCGCACAGGTGCTTCTCGTGCGGCACGCCCCCCGCCACGGTCACCTCGTGCACGGTCGCTTCGTTGTCGCAGTGATCGCATTTCACGCCAACCGTAAGTCTACCGCCACCCGGCAGCGATGAGCAACGCCCGCCCGGCTCGCACCGTCGAGCGCAACGCGGCCACATCCGACACGCCCTAGCAACACCCGAATCCACGCCGCTGGAATCGAGATGGGCCGCCCGCTCGCGGGCACTTCCCACGCCGACCTTGAATCAGACCCCCGCATTCCGGTACGCTCGCGGCCTGTGCTTCGCCGTTGCAAGCCTGTTTTTCCGGGGGAACGTTCGATGGCTCATTGCAGGTTCGCCGTTCGGGCCGCCGCGCTCGCGGCGTTCGCCGCCTTCCTCGCCGCGGAGCCCGCGACCGCCCAGCCCGTCTTCCTGGCCAGTTACGGCAACACGCTCTTCCGCGTGACCGACGAGACCATCGAGACGTTCCCGGGCCAGCCGGCGTCGATCATCGGCATGACCGTCATCCCGCCCGGCTCCGCTGTCGCGGGCGCGTCCGCGGGCGATGTCCTCGCCATCGAAGGCTCCGGCGGCACGCGCATCTGGCGCGTCGACAACCCGATTTCGGGAACCCCAGACCTCGTCCTCCTCGGCAACTTCCCGTCCGACCACTCCAGGGGCGACATCACATTCGCCCACGGCCGGCTCTTCGGCATCAACGCCGCGGTGATCTACGAGTACAGCGTTGACGACTTCTCGCTGGTGAACGTGATCGACCTCGAACGCCCCAGCGCGAGCAGCGGCGGGATCGTCTTCGACGGCGATGCCAACTGGTACATAGCGAATCAGGCCAGCGAGCGCATCGTCCGGCTGCTCGACCCGCCGAGCGCCGACGGCTGGACGCCACTGGAGCCCACCGGCATCGACATCGGCAACAACGACCTCGAGTGGTACTTCGGCGCACTCTGGCTCGCGACAGACACCGACGGCGTGCTGCGCGTCGGCACCATCGATCTCGATACAGGCGTGTACCAGCACGTGCTCGGCGTCGCACCGACCACGACGCCGCGCGGCGTCGGACTCGCAGTCATCAACTCCTGTCCACCGGACCTCAACGGCGACGGAACCGTCAACTCTCAGGACTTCATCCGATTCCTCAACTACTGGACCGCCGCCCATCCGATCGCGGACTGGAATCGCGACGGCGTCGTCAACAGCCTCGACTTCCTCGCCTTCCTCAACGCCTGGATCGCGGGCTGCTGATCGTGCGCGTCCCGAGCGCGAACGGATCGCCGCATCCGCCCGTCGCGGTCGGCGTCACTCCCCGCTCAGTTTGCGCTGGCGGGTGTAGCCGTACTTGCGCTTCAGCGGCTTGACGACCAGCCCCTGCCGGATCGCCTTGGCCGAGGCGAGCACGCGACGCCGGGTGGGCTTGCCGCCCTCGTCGATGATCGCCGTCACGGGCTGGAGATTGGGCTTGAACGTGCGCGGGCTGATCCCGGTCGGTTTGAGGCCGAAGCCGCCCTTCGTGATCTTCTGGCCGCGGTAGACCCGCTTCTTGCCGAAGGTCGTCTTCTTCCCCGTGAAATGGCAGACACGCGGCATGGCTCAATCCTCGCCCCCAAGGGGCCGCCCGGCAGACTCAAGGCCCCAACTCTAGACCGCCGCAGAGGCGAAGCAACCGCGACGACTGCCGAGCCGCCATGCTCCCCGAGGCCACAGAATTCCATATAAACACCGAACATACAAATCCAGTGGTTTCACTCGCACGCGCGGGCACGAGTCCGCCCCGCTCCAATCAGCCCGGATCGAATGACGGCCCGCATCGCTCATTGACCGTTTTCCGGCCGCTTCACGTCTACGGCGCGACCGCCACACGCCGCAGGCCCGAGCGCGCCAAGCGGTTGACGAATGCCCCCGACGCTCGACAAAGCGATGGGAAACTCCTCTATGAACGATTTGCCGTGTTCGCCGCGGACCGAACCGCCGTGCGCGCGATGGTGACTCGCGCGCGCACGAGCGCGCAGCGCCGCGCTCAGTTCGCGCAAGCGCGGAAACACGCTCGCCGGTGGGGCGTAAGGTCAGCGGAGCGCCGCGTCGTCGCCCGCCGTTTCGCATCCATGGAGAAAAGGAGCCTGCACATGAGAATGACGCCCGTACTCTGCGTCGCATCGATGATCGCGGTCTGCGGACACGCGGCCGCCGCCGACATCAACGTGCCCGGCGATGTTCCGACCATCCAGGGCGCGATCGAGATCGCGGCGGACGGCGACCGCGTGCTGGTCTCCCCCGGCGTCTACCACGAGCGGATCAACCTGCTCGGCAAGAGCATCACCGTTGAATCGACCGACGGCGCATCCGTCACCGCGATCGACGGCGGGGGCGATCTCGGCTGGGTCGTCTTCATCAACGGCGGCGCGACGGACGCCGTCCTCCGGGGCTTCACCGTCACCGGAGGGTTCGGCGACAAGGACGGCAACGGCGGCGGCGTGCGCATTCACGGCTCGAACGCCACCATCGAGGCGTGCATCCTGGCCGACAACGCCGGCGTCCTCGGCGGTGCGCTCAGCATCAAGAGCGGCGGCGCGACCGTCATCGACTCCGAGTTCCTCGACAACCGCGCCCTGCTGGGCGCGGGCATCCACGCCGAGTACAGCGACCTGGTCGTCCAGAACGGTCGGTTCGACGGGAACGAGACCAAGAGCCACGGCGGCGCGGTCGCCGTTCTGGCCGGCAGCGCCCGCCTCACCGGCTCCGTCTTCACCGACAACGCCGCGCTCAACGCCGGATTCGGCGGCGCGATCTTCGTCAACCACGCCGACATCGACCTCTCGGGCCTCACCTTCGACGGCAACGGACGCGCCGAACAGTCCGGCCACAACTCCTGGATCATCTCCACCGGCGGCGGCGGCGCGATCTACACCACCAACGCCAACGGACGCATCGAGGCGAGCCGTTTCACCAACAACGTCGCCGCCTTCGGCACCGCGCTCTACATCGCCGCCGGCGGCACCGTCGAGATCGTCAACAACATCATCGCGAAGAACGCCAAGTTCTGCGAGTGCGGCACCGGAGCCCTCTACACCAACACCTCCAAGCCCCTCGTCGTGAACAACACGTTCGCCGACAACGGCGGCTTCTTCGGCATCTACAACTACAACTCGACCTTCTCGGTCGCCAACACCGTCTTCTCGGGCCAGGCCGTCCCCATCGGCGGTAACTACGGCCTGACCACCCTCAACTTCTCGCTCTACGACAACGACCTCTACCGCGTCGAACTCGGCGCCGGCAACATCCGCGGTCACGCCCGCCTCGACCCCGCGAACGGCTACGCCCCGCGCCCCGGCTCTCCCGTCATCGACGCCGGCGACAACCACGCCGTTCCCGCCGGCGTCGCCACGGACCTCCTCGGCAACAGCCGGTTCTTCGACGACCCCGACACCGCCGACACGGGCGAGGGCGACGCCCCCATCGTCGACATGGGCGCGATCGAGTTCGGCTCCGAGCCGCCCGCCCTCTGCCCCGCCGACATGAACGGCGACGGCCACCACAACTCCCTCGACTTCATCGTGTACCTCTCGCTCTGGTCCGCCGGCGACCCCCTCGCCGACTTCGACGCCGACGGGCAGATCGACACTCGCGACTTCATCCTGTTCCTCAACATGTGGTCCAACGGCTGCTGAGCCGCAATCGCCCGAGAGCCGCGTTCCGCGAAAAGCCGCCGTCGCCCGAGGGGAGCGACGGCGGCTTCGCTTTCGGTCGTGCACGGGTGAACCGCGACATCGTCGCGGAACGCGCCGCGCGCCATCGGACCCGCGACCGTCCTCCGAGACGGTCAGGAACCGCTCGCGACCTCCACGGCCTCCGGCTCGGCCGGCGTCGGCTCGACCTCGACCGGCTCGTAGTACACGCCCGACTCGCTCGGCTGCCCGAACAACTCCGGATGCAGGAACCTGCCGCGCTCGCTCTCGGGCTTCTCGATCTCCACCGGAGCGCCGTACTCCCGGATGTACGCGTCGTTGCGCACCGCCTCGACGCGCCACGAGACCTTCATCCCGGCCGGCCCGCCGGCGATCAGGAACCGGTTGTCCTCGATCTCGAGCGCGACGTACACCGGCGCCCAGCCGCCGATCGTGGTCAGTTGGTACCGGAAATCCGTGTTGATCGACTCGAAGTAGTCGGGCAACTCGACCCACGCCTGCCCGGCCTCGTCGAGCGCCGCGTTGCCCGAATAGAAGTTCATCGGCGCGGGCGACTCGGAGCAGTAGTGCCGGAGGTACTTGTTCGCGGGGTCGAGGGGGTGGTCGATCTCGAACGACTTGCTCCCCGACGTGACCGAGTTGCCGCTCGCGTAGACGGCGACGGCGGGCGCCGTCGCCTGCCCGAGCACGCCGCGCGCTGTTGAGTCGGACTTGATCGCACGACCGTACACGCCCCGCCCGCTGCTGCTGTTGTTCTGGGCGTAGACGCCGTAGTTGGTCCCCGTCGTGGCCGATGACGTCGCATAGACAGCGCGGCCGGAGGTGCTGCTCACTTCGCCCGCGATGCCGTACGTCGTTCCGGAGCTCGCCGTTGCGACGCCCCAGACGCCGCGCCCGCTCGTGCTTTCCGACCGGCCGTACACACCGTACGTGAACCCCGACGAGGATTGCGCTTCACCGTACACGCCGCGCCCGTTCGAACTGAGATTCCTCCCCTGCACGCCGTACGTCACGCCGGTCGTGTGCATCGCGATGCCGTATGTGCCGGTGCCCGTGTCGCCGTGCGTCCGCCCGTAGACGCCGTAGTTGGTGCCCGTCGTCGCGCTCGCGACGCCGATGATGCCGATGCCGTTGTTGCTGCCCGTGGCCTCGCCGTAGACCGCGCGCCCCGTGCTGTGCTTCGCCATCGAGAAGACCGCGTGCTGCACGCCCGTATCGACATGGAGCGCGCCTCCCGGGCTTTCCGTGCCGATGCCCACGCGCCCCTCGAAGTAGTTCTTCCCGCCCTTGAAGTACCCCGCGAAGCCGGCGCCGCTCATCGTCTCGGCGAACACGGCGTAGTTCTGTCCGCTCCCCGCCGTGGCGAGCGCGAACAACCCGTACCCCGCCGTGCTGTCGCTGCGACCGAAGAGGCCCGCGGCCCCGCCTGTCGCCGAGGTCGCAAACCCGAGCACGCCGCGCCCGGTCGTCGAAGCGGCCTCGCCCCAGACGCCGTAGGCGAACCCGCTCCCCGACGTCGCCACGCCGAACACCCCGCGCCCCGCCGTGCTGTCGCTGCGGCCGAAGACCCCGGCGGTCTGCCCGGTGCCTGCGGTGGCGAAGCCCAGCACGCCGCGTCCGCCCGTGGTCGAGGCCTGCCCCCACACGCCGTACGAGAAGCCGCCCCCGTTCAGCGTGCTGGCGCCGAAGATCGCGTGCGTCCCCGCGCTCACGACGTGCAGCGGGTGCAGCGGATTCGTCGTCCCCACACCCACGTTCCCACACTCGTAGTAGACATTGTCGCCGCTGATGGTCCAGTCGCACGCCCGCGAGTCGCCGCCGCCGCCCGACCCGTCGTCGCCGCCGCCGATGGAGCCTCGACCCACCCGACCGATCGGCGACGCGCCACGATCTGCGGGCGCATCGCCGCCCGCGAGACGCCGCCCCGTCGCCGCGGGCACGCCCGTGCGCGCACGCGGCGTCGCCCCGGCGCGCTCGGCTTCCGCTACCGCACCCATCACGCCCGCCTCCTCCTCCGCCCGCGGCACGAACGACACCGACCCGAAGTCCACACGCTGTCGGCCGTCCAGCATCGCGAACTCGCCCAGCCCCGCCGGCCAGCGCACCGCGACCTCCAGCCACGCGAACCCGCGGCCGCGCTCCAGCAGCGTCGGCTCCAGTTCCACCCGGAACCAGCCCTCCTCGACCCGCACGCCCTCGTACAGCGTCGGCCCGTCGAGCGGCTCGCCCCCCATCGGACGGTCCCACGCCGTGACCACCATGTCCACCTCGCCGCTCACCGGCGACTCGAGGTAGACCAGCAGCCCCTCGTACACCAGCGCGCCGGGCTGAACCCCGTCGATCGAGTTCGTCGCCCGGTCGGACGGCTCTGCGTGTTGCGCGAACCCGATCCCACCGAGACAGCACGCGACCACCAACGCCGACATCTGGCGTCCGTAACCCATGACCGATCTCCCTTCATGTCGTTGCACGCCGCGATGCGCAACCCACCCGGATCCCACTCACGGCCCGCGTTCTCCCCAGCCTACCGACAGCCGCGGCACCGCACAACCCGATCGAGGAGACCTCTGGATCGAGACGGGCGACGCCGATCTTCGCACTCGCTGCCACGTCGCGATCCAGTTCGCAACAGACTGACACGCAACGACTTGCGCGATCGGTCGCGCGCGAACGTCGCACGCCCGCCAAGCCGCCTCACCCCCGCCCCAGCCCCTCGCGCGACATCATCAGCGCCAGCGTCTGGCACACAAAGTCCACGTCACGCTCGCTCAGCCCCGAATGGAACGGCAGCGCGATCGTTCGTGCGCTCACGGCCTCCGCGATCGGGTACGACCCCTCCTCGAACCCGAACCGCTCCCGGTACGGCGGCTGGAGGTGGATGCACGGGAAGTAGTCCGCCGCCCCCACCTCGTGCCGTCGCAGGCTCGCGATGATCCGGTCTCGCTCCGCGCGCGACCACCCGGTCGCCAGCCTCACCACGAAGACGAACCAACTCTGCACCGATTCCGGGTCCACCGTCGGCAGGATCAACTCCGGGTGGTCGATCAGCCGTTCCATGTACATCTGCGCCACCGCCTGCCGACGCGCCACGATCTCGTCGAACCGGCGCATCTGCGCCACGCCCAGCGCGGCGGACAACTCGTCCAGCCGGTAGTTGTACCCAACGCGTTCGTGGGCCAGCCACGTGCCCAGCGCGGCCTGCGGGTCGCCCGGCGTCTGCGCCCCGCGCGCCGCTCGACCCTGGTTGCGCAGCGAGCGGCACACGTTCGCCAGCCGCTCGTCGTCCGTCACGATCATGCCCCCTTCGCCCGTCGTGATCTGCTTGTTCGGGTAGAACCCGAAGACCCCGACGCGCCCAAACGACCCGCACGCCCGCCCCTTGTGCGAGCACCCGAGGGCCTCGCAGCAGTCCTCGACCAGCGGGATCTCGTGGCGGGCCGCGATCGAGGCGTACGCGTCCATGTGCTTCGGGTTCCCGAACGCTTCCACCGCCAGGATCGCCCGCGTCCGCGGCCCGACCGCCTCGGCCAGTCGAGCCGGGTCCATGTTCAGGCTGCACGGATCGATGTCCACGAAGACGGGCCTCGCGCCCACGTACAGGATCGCGTTCGCCGAAGCGATGAACGAGAACGGGGTCGTCACGACCTCGTCGCCCGGCCCGACGCCCAGGGCTTGCAGGGCCAGGTGCAGCCCGGCCGTCCCGGACGAGACCGCCACGCCGTGGGCACACCCGGACCGGTCCGCGACGTGCCGCTCGAATCGCTCCACCATCGGCCCGAGGGCCAGTCGCCCCGACCGGAGGGTCAGCGCGACCATCTCGACTTCGAGGTCGCTGATATCCGGACGGCTGAGGGGGATGTCCTGTTCGCTCAACTCTCGGCCCTCCTGGCCAGGCACGCCGGACGCATTGTAGAAAAAGACGGCCCCGGTCGTTGGACCGGGGCCGCGGATGGATCAGGTGATCCTCAGGGAGTCGTAGCCGCGATCAGCGACGACGACGGGCGGCGACGAGGCCGCCGAGGCCGACGAGGGCCAGCGAGGCCGGCGCGGGGACCGCGGAGACCTGCATGCTGCTCGCCACCTGGCCGAGGTTGCCGAACGCGCCGCCGAAGGCGGACTGGTGCGGGCTGCCGCCGTGGGCCGTGTTGTCGTGCTGGTAGTACCACTCGTTGGGCTCGCCCGCGGAGTTGAAGGCGCGGAGGCCGATGTAGTAGGTCTGCCCACCGGTGACGGGGATGTTGCCGGTCCAGGTCATCTCGACCATGTCGATGCCGTAGCCGTCGTCGCCGATGTGAACGGAGACCACGCCCACGTCGACCAGCGTCGGGGCGCCGGAGCCGAGGTTCTGGGTCACGTAGACGGCGGCCTGCGTCGCGAGGACGGGGGCCCCGCCGAAGAAGAAGTTGTTGGCCGAGATGCTGGTCGTCTTGATCTCGGTGATCGCGTTGAACCCGGCGGGGACGTTGACCGCGTCAACGACGGCGTAGTCGTTGTAGCTGCCGAAGAGGTTCTGGCCGCCGCTGGAGGAACCCCAGCCGTTCGACCAGGCGTAGCCGGTGCCAGCGAGCTTGTTGTGGATGACGGTGTTGCCGAACGCGGCGCCGCTGACGGCGAGAACGGCAAGGACTGCAATCGTCTTCTTCATGAGACTCTCTCCTGATGGGCCATCGGCCCGAAAACTGACGCCGCCGGTCACTCGCGGCGGCACACGGAACACTGCTCCGCCCCGGTCACGCGACCGGAAGCGACTCACACACACGAACGCGACGCGATGCCTCGCCTCACGCTCCGCACGCCAAGTTGGGGCCGGGTCTGTCTCGTCTCTCTCAGACTGCCCCACGGCTCGACCGCCAAGCGGGTTCGCCGACGAGCAGCATCTCACCACAACGGAACCCCCGTGTCAAGACCGGGGAAGACAATTCGAGAGAGTTTTTACCCGGGGAGCGACAGCATCCCTACCCATCACCGAACGGAATGCCCCACACTTGTTCCCGACGCCCTGACAAACCCCCCAGACCCACTCAGGACGCGCGAGCCGAACCATCGAGCACCAGGTCCCGCACCCGACCGACCACCTCCGCGACCGTCATCCCGTCGAACTCTCCGCCGATCCCCGCGCCGGCCCGGGCCTCGATCTGCACGCGGAGCCGCTTGTCGGCCGTCGCCGCGGTCGAGTGGTTCTTCCTCGCCAGCGCCCGCCCGATCTCCGGGTAGCTGAGCGTCGTCAACTCCCGCATCAGGTAGACGCACATCGCGCGGGCCAACACGACGCGCCGGTGCCGGCTGGTCCCGAGCACCTCCGACGCCTCGACGCCGATCGCGCGGGCCACGCCGCGCACCACCGCCTCGGGGCGCATCGGGCGCAGCGATCGCCTCGACGCGCACTCGGCTCCCGGATCCCCCAGACCCAGCGCACGACGCACGGCCAGCGCTCCGATCCCTCCGCCGTTCGTCACGAACTCGGGCAGCAGCCGGCTCACCGCCTCGACCTGCGTCACCATTCCCTCGATGTCGCGCACCGACGCGGGCGAGCCGGCGGGCAGCCCCGACCGCTCGACGATCAGGCGCACCGCCTCCGGCTCCAGCGCGATCCCCCGTCGCGCCGCGAACGCCTCGACCAGCCGGCGTCGCAGGTCCGCATCCGGCGCGTCGAGCCGGACCACCGCGCCCGACAGGAACCTCGATCGCAGTTGCGCCGACAGCCGGTCGATGCGGTGCGGGTGCTCGTCGGACGCCAGCGCGACCCGCGCGCCGGTCAGGTCGATCGCGTCGAAGGTGTGCAGCAGTTCCGTCTGCGTGCCCTGCTTCCTCGACAGGAAGTGGACGTCGTCCAGGCACAGCAGTTCGACGCCGCGCCAGCGCCTGCGGAACCCCTCGAGCGCGTTGCCCTTCACGGCGGCGACGTAGTCGTTCATGAACGACTCGGCCGTCGTCACGATGACGCGCGCCCCCGGGCCGCTCGCCCGCACGCGCCCCACGATCCCCTGGAGCAGGTGGGTCTTGCCCATCCCGGACGCGCCGTGGATGAAGAGCGGGCTGAACCGCGCCCCGTCGCCCCCTTCGGCGAGTTGCAGCGCGGCGTTGTACGCCAGCCGGTTCGCCTCCCCGACGATGAAGTCCTCGAACCGCTTGCCCGGCGCGCCCGCGACGCGCCGCCTCACGCCCTGCCGCGCCGGCCTCCGCTCGCGCCGACCCCCCGCGGGCGCGAACGCCTCGACCCGCCCCGCGCCCCCGAACGCGTCCCGGTCCACGCGGACGCGCACGCGCGATCCGCCCTCGGCCTCCGCCGCCCGGCGCAGGCTGTCGCCCACGCGACGGTCGAGCAGTTTCGCCAGGAAGGGCGTCGCCACCGCGACCTCGACCTCGCCGTCTCGGCACTCGAACCGCACGTCGCGCCCGAAGTACCGCTCGTAGCGATCGTCCCCCAGTTGCTCGCGCAACCGCGACCGCAGGCGCGAGTCCGCCCCCGTCTCCGACGCAGCCGATCCGTTCGCGACCCCAGCAGCCTCCGGCACCGGCGCCACCTCCGCGGCGTGCCCGCGTGCGAAGCACAAGGGCGCGCACACACCCCGCGCGCGACCGGCCCCGCTCGATGGTCCGCCGAAACGATGCCACGAGTTGCGAGTCCGTTCACCCGAGCGGCGGAGCGAACCCCGCCGTTCCGCGCGCCCGCCGGCGACGAACGCGCCGTGCGACCGTGCGATCTCTCTCTTCCGTTCCGCCACTCGCCCGTCGCTCCCTGACGAGCGGGGCAAACATATTGCACCGGCGCGGACCGAGCAAGAGCCTTGTCGAAGTTCTTCCGGTGAATCGCGCTTGTCGCGCTCCCGCAAGCGTTTGCGCGCCGCCGAAGTTCTGCACACGCTCTTCGCCCGTACTCGAACAACCTGTGCATAACTCGCGCACTTCGCGCGCAACTCCCGTTCCGTCCCCGCGTTGACGCGATTCCCCCCACCTCGGGCGCGGCCGTGTCGCGCCGCCGCGCACGCGCGCGACGCGAATCGAGGGACTCCACCGGCCCTCGCGCTCACAGCGCACGAACAAGCGCGATGCGCTCCGCGAACCTGCGGAACCCGTGGCGCGCGTACAGCCTGCACGCGGGCCCGTTCCGCCTGTCCACCGCGCACGTCAACTCCCCGCCCCGCGCCGCCGACGCCGAAATCGCCGCACGCAGCAGCGCGTCCGCCAGCCCCACGCCGCGCGCGGAGGGCGAAAGCCCCAGGTACACCAACTCCACGCTCCCGATCTCGGGGCACGGATTCAGCAGCACGCACCCAACAGGTTCGCCCCCGCGCAGCGCGAGCCACCACATGCATGGCTCCCACCGCCCCGTCGCCCGGTGCGACGCCATCACGTCCGAGGTCTCGCGCAGCCCGCACAACTCGGGACAATCCATCGTCCCCTCGTAACTCGCCTCGAGCGCGCGAGCCACCAACGCCTCGTCCCGCTCCCCCGGCTCGCACGAACGCACCTCGACCCCGCCCGGCCACCCATCAAGCCCGCTCGGCACGAGCGGCGCGACTCCCCCGCCGCCCTCCGCCGCGTGCAACGGCCTGCGCATGTAGTCCAGAGGCCCGATCCGCGCGAATCCCGCCGCCTCGTACGCCGCCATCGCCCAGGCCTCACCCGGCTCCGGCAGCGCCTGGCACAGCCGAACCACCCCCTCGCCGAGCGACCGCACCGCCTCGATTCCCGCCTGCACGACGGCGACTCGTTCCGCCCGATCCGCCTCGGACTCCTGCGTGGCCGGCCCCGAGACGAAGAACATCGCCGTCCGCCCCGCACCCGCCACCGGCAGACAGACCTGCCCCACCGTCCGATGACGCCCCTGCCCGTGCACCGCAGCCCGCATCAGCCGCAGATCGATCCCGAGCCGCCCCGCCTGCTCGACGAACTGCCGACCGCTTCTCATCCTCTGGCCGCGCCCCGCGGGGGTGAGCCGACCCGCAGCCTCGACCAGCAGATCGCCGGGGACGGGGATCGGCCTCCCCGCCGCACCCTCGACCGCGACACCCCGTTTGACCGCCCTTTCGCTCACTCCGACCTCGCTCCGGGTCGCGGCGTTTCCAGGCCCCGACACCCTCTCGTTGACGCCCCATCGCCGTTCACTAGACTACACTCGCCCCCGGCCCATCCGACGGAGACTGCGCCATGCCCGACCGGTCCTTCCGCCTGCTGCCGCTCCTCGCGCTTGTTGCCGTGGCGGTCTCCGCCCCGATCGCGGCCGCCTTCGTCGCGCCGGAGCCCTCGCCCGTGCCGAAACGTTGGCAACTGGACCTCAAGCCCGGCCCGCTCCGCGTCGCATCGGTCGATCTGCCAGGCGAAGGCCCGCGCGCGTTCTACTACCTCACCTATTCCGTCATCAACCATACCGGCGAGGAACTCGACCTTGTCCCGTCCTTCGAACTCGCCACCGACGAGGGCGAAGTCCTCCTCTCCGGCGTCGGCGTCCCCGAGGTCGTCACGCGCGACATCATGGCCCGCCTCCGCGACCCCCTGCTCGAAGACCAGATCGCCGTCATCGGACGCATCCAGCAGGGCGTCGAGAACGCCAGGCACGGCGTGGTCATCTGGCCCGCCAACGACCTCAAGATCGACGAGGTCAAGGTCTTCGCCGCCGGGTTCAGCGGCGAGAACGAGACCATCACCCTCACCGACCCCCGCACCGGCCAGGAACGCCGCCTCGTCTTCCGCAAGACCCTCATGCTCGCCTATGCCATCCCCGGTGACCTCCGCCTCGAACTCCAGAAGTCCCGCCCGCTGACCGAGGTCAACCGCCGCTGGATCATGCGCTGACCCCGCGCCTATCCTCCCCGCCCCGAGGGCCGAACACCCCGGGCAGCACGCTGAGGGCTTCGCCATGGCACATAAAAAGGGTCAAGGCTCGACCAAGAACGGGCGCGACTCCAACCCCCAGTACCTGGGCGTCAAGCTCTACGGCGGCCAGACCGCCAAGCCCGGCTCGATCATCATCCGCCAGCGCGGCACCAAGTTCCAGCCCGGCTTCAACGTCCGCCGAGGCTCCGACGACACGCTCTTCTCCGTCGCCCACGGCACGGTGCTCTTCCAGGGCCGCCGCGTCCACGTCGATCCCAGCGATGCCGACGCCCCGCGCCCGGTCTGGCTCCCCAAGGCGCCGTCGAACAACTGAAGCCGTTCCAAACTCTTGAACTTCGGTGGCACAGGCGTCCCGCCTGTGCGCTTGTCGCTTCTCCCCCCGAACTCACGGCGTCTCCACCGCCCCCCCCGCCGCCTCGCGCACCCTCGCCACCACGCGCAGCAGCCCCGGCACCGCGTCCAGCGGCAGCATCGTCGCCGAGTCGCTCGCGCCCTTGGCCGGCTCCGGGTGGCACTCGACGAAGAGCGCGTGCACGCCCGCCGCCGCCGCGGCCCGCGCCAACAGCGGCGCCCGCTCCGGCCGGCCGCCCGTCTGCTCGCCCGCGCCCGGCAACTGCGTCGAGTGCGTGACATCGAAGCACACCGGCGGTGCCCCCCCCTCGGCGGGCAGGTCCATCAGGTCGCCCACGCCGATGAAGTCGTTCACAAGCCGGTGATAGCCGAAGAACGTGCCGCGCTCGGTGAGCATCACGTTCGCGCACCCCGCGGCCGCGAGTTTCCGCACCGGCCCGAGCATCTCCGTTGGCGAGAGGAACTGCCCCTTCTTCACGTTCACGCCGCGTCGGTGCCTGGCCGCCGCCGCCCCCACCGCCGACAGCAGGTCCGTCTGCCGGCACAGGAACGCCGGCACCTGCAGGAGGTCCACGGCCCGCGCCACGGCCTCAGCCTGCTCCGGCAGGTGTACGTCCGTCGTCACCGGCACGCCGAGACGCTCGCGCAGGCGGGCGAGCGCGTCCAGCCCCGCCTCCTGCCCCGGCCCGCGCGCCGACGACACGCTCGACCGGTTCGCCTTGTCGAACGACGCCTTGAAGACGAACCCCAGGCCGACGGCGGCGCACGCGTCCCGCACCGTCTCGCCGATGCGCAGCCCCAGATCGAACGATTCCAGCACGCACGGCCCCGCGATCACCGCCAGCGGGCGCCCGCCCCCGATCTCCACGCCGCCGACGCGGCACGTCCTGGCCATGCCCAAGCCTACACCGCGGCAATCCCGTGCGCCGGGGCCGTCGAGCCGGGCCTCGTGCCCACGAGCCAGGCCTTGCGAAGCCGACGCCGCCCGCCCTCACGGGGCTTGTGGGCGGTGGCGACGCCTTGTACATTGACGCCGTGGTGCTGCGCGACCGGGACGCGAACACGGCTTGGCACGACGAGGCCGACGGGACGCTCGAGGAGCGGGTGTACTACTGCCAGAACTGGCGGGCGGACGTGGTGGCGCTGTTCAGTTCGGCTGGGCACATGCTGCACCAGGTGCGCTACGACCCCTACGGCGTGCCGTTCGGGATCAGTAAGGCCGACATCAACGGCGACGGCGTGCTGGACTCGGCGGACTCGAGCCTCTTCGTCACGCTCTACAACTCCGGCAGCGGCACCCATCCCTTCGCGGACTGGAACCTGGACGGCACGCTGAGCTCGCAGGATCCGATCGCGTTCCTCAGCTCCTACAACGCGGACGCCGCGCTCGGCTACGGCGTGCTGTCCTACGACTTCGCGCGCGCCGGCGGCTCGAGCCGCAAGGGCTACGCGGGCTACGAACTGGCCCCGGAACTGAGCAGCGCCAAGCCGTGCCTCTACCACGTGCGATACCGCGTCTACGACGCGAGCATGGGGCGGTGGACCAGTCGCGATCCCCTCGGTTACGTCGACGGGATGAGCCTGTACGCGTACGCGGGATCGAGGCCAGTCGTCGGCGTCGACTCATTAGGCTTGGCTACGACACCAGGGGGTGGTGGAGGAGGCAGCAACAACGGATACAGAGGATACTGCTCCTCTCTCTCTCCATGCCAACCAGAGAACCCCCTGTTTGTCGATCCCAGAATAGACTTTCGTGTTCGGGATACTGTTCCCTTCCAGGATAACCCCGAAGATGGCGACGAGATGATTTGTCACCGTCTTGGATGGATTACTCGCCAAGCGGGCGGAAGAGTGGCGTGCCGAGGCCAAAGAATGATAGCCTGCTACATGCCACAATCCCCACTACAGCCTATCCCGGAACCTCTTCCATTGCAGCGCGTATGAGGTTGCATGGCGATGCGACTCACGGACGAGCAGCTTGACTGGATCTGCGATCGGGT
>JACTNA010000024.1 GCA_014584315.1 Planctomycetota bacterium
CTGCCCGGTCTCGACCGCGGCGAAGTCCCAGTGCGCATCGACGCCGAAGCGCCCGCTGACGATCGTCTCGTAGAGCCAGGTCTGCGAGCCGCACGCCTGGGGGGCGTCGATGGTCACGGGGTCGAACTGAAGCCCCCCGAGGTTGCGGACCGCGGTCACCGAATCGGCAAGAGGGTTGGGCGTGACGAAGTCGATCAGCGGCTGGCCCGCGGCGAGCGCGAAGAAATCGCCCGCGGCTACGTCGCCAGGCGCTACGTCTCCAGCGATGTCGAGGGTCATCGTCAGGGGCACGAATGCTATGAGTTCGATCTGCGGGTCGCTTGTGTTCTCAAACACCACGATCTTGTTTCGCGGACCGCCTGACGGGCAATCGTTCACCGCACCGATCACATCGAGATCGCCGTCGTTGTCCACGTCCGCGACAACCAGCCCGCGCAGCGGCGATCCCGCCATGTGCCACAGCACGGGATTGTGCGAGAATGTTCCGTCGCCCTGGTTCGTGAAGACATACAACACGCCGCCACCACCATATAGGGACAAAACAACGAGATCGGGACCATGCAAGCCTGAGACATCGGCGAACAGTACTTCGGTGGCAAGTGAGTTAGGAATGATCGTTGCCCAGTGTGGCACGAGGCCGTTGGCAGGATCGGTCTGCCACGAGCCGGTGTTTCGGAAGACGCGAATCAGACCGCCACCCGCTTCGCCGCCGCAGGCCAACAGATCCCACCCCGCCCCAACCAGAGCCAGTTCCGGGAGGCCGTCTTGGCCCGGATTGCCTTCCGAATCCACGATGTCGGCCGTTGCCATGCCGTAGGGGTACGTGACGAACGCGTCGAACTTGACCGCCGGCTCGAACTGCGGCACCTTCTCCGACTGCCCCGACGCCGGATCGGACGCCGAGAGCGCGAGCACCAGCGCGGCCAGAACCGCCACCACCCTAACCCCCCCCCTTACGGATGCCCGTAAGGAACCCCTTCGCAAAGCCAGTCGTTCCGGTCGCTGCCATCGCTGTTCTCCTGATGTCCGGTGCGCGTCCACCACCCCGGCCCGCCGCGGGGGCGAGCCGGGCACGAGCGGCCCACGCCCCCAGTATGCCGGATGAGCGGCCGCGCGCCAAGCCGGAAGATCGAAAAACCGCGCGTCGGAGAGAGCCGGCGCACGCCGATGGCCGCCGCGGATCGCCGCGTCGTCACCAGACGAAGCGCATGCGTCCGAAGTCCGGCACCGGGGCGCGCCTTTCCCAACTGACGGCCGGGAAATAGACGAAGAACGCCTTGCCGATCAGCAGGTCGCGGGGCACGACGCCCGGCGTCGGGTCGAACTCCGCCGCCACCCACGGGTCGGGCGTGTCCCAGAGCCGCCCGTCGAGGCTGGAGGCCGCGTTGTCGCCGCAGGCGAAGAACTGGTGCGGGCCGAGGACGCACGGCTGGGCGGGGTGCGTGCCGAGCGCGGGCTGCCCGTCGCGCACGTGCGTGCCCCGCGCGCTGTGCCGCCGGTCGTACGCGGACGCCTGGTAGTGCACGTCGCGGTCGAGGCGGACGCGGTAGAGCGTGACGGGCGAGCCGGCGAACTCGATCCGCACGCGGGGGGGGGCGAAGAGCCGGTGGTCGGCCAGCGCGTTGCCGCTGCGCTGCGAGCGCATCACCTCCGCGAACGGGCGGCCCGTCGCGTGCGCGATGCGCAGCGCGGGCGACCAGGCGTACTCGCCCATCGCCACGCGCCGTCCCTCGTGCCAGACCTGCACGCTCTGATCGACGAACCAGAACTCGAGGTTTGTCACTTCGTCGGCGGGCAGGGCGCGCGGCAGCCGGCCCGTGCCGATCTCGCGCCAGGACTCCGCCGCCTCCGCCGTCGTCTCGGGGCGCATCCGCAGCGTGATGCGGTCGCCCTCGACCTCGGCGCGAAACTCGTGCCCCCGGGCGGTCAGCACGGCCGCGACGCTCGGGCCGTCGCGCAGGGGGCGCACGCCGAACGCCACGCGCAGGTCGCAGACCGGGAAGATCGCCATTCCTTGGTTGACGTCGAAGCGCCCGCCGAACGGGTTGGGGCCGATCGGGTCGAACTCGTTGTAGGGGTAGCGGTCGGTGACGGGCCAGTTCTCGTGGTCCCAGCGCAGCACGCCCGGGCCATCGCCCGCGTAGACGTATTCGTGGCGATCCTCGATCTGCCACGCGCCGTCGGCCCCGCCCTCCGGCGTCGTGCCGAGCCATGGGGCGCGGAACCAGCGGCGCAGGTCGCGCTCGGGACGCAGCGGCGCGTAGCGGCTGTCGTAGACCGGCATCCAGTGCGCCCGTTGCACGCGCTCCGGCTTGCGGGCGATGGTCCAGTCGTCGGCGGTCCAGTCGCTCTGCGTCGCGCCCGGCGCGCGGGCGGCGGCCGGACGCACGAAGACGTCGCCGTCCACCAGCGCGATCTCCTCGCCCGGCAACCCGACGAGCCGCTTGATGTAGTTCTCCTGCGGTCGCCCCGGGTACTTGAACACGGCCGCGTCGAACCGCGACGGGTCGTACACGGAGTAGAGGTACTTGAGCACGAAGATGCGGTCGCCCCCGAGCAGCCGCTTGTTCCGCCCGAGGCTCTCCGGGAGTTGCTCGCCGACGCGGGCGCCGGTCATCGGGTCCGTCACGCGCAGCGGGCGGCTCTCGCCCTGGATGGGCAGAGGGAGCGACTCGCCCGAGCGCGTCTGCCCCATGTCGCGCGGGTTGACGGCCCAGACGGCGCCCGACTCCGGGCTGTGGAACCGGGTGTGCGCGCCGAGCAGCGTGGGAGCCATCGAGCCGGTCGGGATCACGAACGCCTCGACCACGAAGCCGCGGAAGACGAAGGCGAGGACGAACGCGATCACGACCGAGATCGCGGTCTCCTTGAACGAAGATGCGGGCCGATCCGGAGCGGGTGCGTCGGGCATGGGGGTAGGGTAGCGGGGGAGTTCGAGCGGAGGCGCTCGCCCGCCGACACGCGGGCGCGGCGCGCACGCCGCGTCAGTCCGGCAGGGTCGCCCGCTCCTTCGGCGCGGCGACCGTGATCGGCACGACCGCGCACCGCCCGGCGGGGCCTTGCATCGGCTCACGCGTCAGCGTCATCTCGATCGTCCGGCGCTCGCGGCCGTCGGCGGGGTCGCCCTCGAACCACTCGACCGTCATCGCGTCCTTGCCGGTGCGGCGTTCGACCAGTCGGAGCGTCGCCGCCCGCTTCGTCAGCGGCGAGCGATACGCGAAGGTCCACGCGAGCGTCGCGCCGTCCGCCTCGCCGGTGCCCGCCAGCACGCCGGCGTGGAGCGAGTCGATCCACGACGCCTCCAGGCGCCGCGACGCGTTGTCGAATCCGTGGACGCCGATGCCGACGAACGGACCGACGCCCGGGATCTCGCCCGAGACCTCGACCCGGATGAAGCGGCCGTCGAGCATCGACGAGACGGTCATGGTGCACTCGCGCTCGACCGCGGGCGAGCCGGGGCTCGGCCGGGCGCGCAGCGTGCCCGTCCACTCGCCGATGCGCTGGGCCAGATACTCGTGCATGTTCGAGGGGCCGGTCGTGTCCAACCCCCCCCGCGCGAACCGCGCGATCCCGACGCCGATGGCCGGGCTTTCGGCGCGCGGCTGCGCGTCCGGCACGCGCTGGCCGAGCGCGGCCGCGCCGGCGATGCAGAGCGTGCCGAAACCAACGATGCGGCCCGGTATTCGCACGGCTCGGGCTCCAGGGGCGAAGGCGACGACCGTCGTCGGGTGCGCCCCGCGCCCCACAGTGTACCGGCGGCACGGCCGATCCAGAAGGGTTGTGGCGCAGATTCCCGTGCGAGGACGCGAAAGCCGGTGTTCGTCCGAGCGAAGAGGAATAGGCGACAACGCCGGTCGTGATTCGCGTCGTCGCCGGTGTCATCTCGGTTTCAGACGAACCACGCGAAAAGCCCGGCGAGCAGGACGGGACCGGCAAGGAACGCCAGCAGCGCAACGACGCGCATCGACAGGCGCGTCCGGTAGAGCAGGCCGAGGGTGAGCAGCGAGAGGAAGTAGGCGAGCACAACAACGGCGAGGGCAACGCCGGCCGCGCCGATGACGACGAAGGTGAGCAGGTCCTGCGACCGGCCGAGGGCGCGGCAGGTCGCGAACGCGATCCAGACGCCGAGCGCGAGATACGACAGCAGCAGCGCGTTGCGCAACCCCGCGGATGCCCGGCGCCGTGCGTCCGATCCGCCCGATGAGTCCATGCGCGTGCGCTCCGTCAGGCCCGCGATCTCACGGGCTGATCAGCACCCGCCCGCCCATTCGTTGAGGAACTCGAGCGCGTCGAGCGTGTTCACGTCGCCGTCGCCGTTCATGTCCGCGGCGTCGTCCTGCGCGACGAAGGCGTTGAGGAACGCGAGCACGTCCAGCGTGTTCACGCTCGCGTCGTCGTTGAAGTCGGCGCGCGGCCTCGCGCCCAGGCGCGCCCACCGGGCGAGGTGGACAAGGGCCGGGAAGATCTCCTCGCCGTTGGGGATGATCTCCTCCGGCGGGAGGATGAAGCCGCTCCCGCGCAACTCGAACAGGAAACTGTGCGCCTCGCGGTCGCCCCAGAACCAGTCCGTCGCCCCCCCCGAGATCGGGTAGAGCGCGGTGTACGTCGGGCCGTGCACGTACGTCCGCCCGTGCACGCTCTTGATGATCTGCTGCATCTCCGCGCCGAGCATCTGGAACGTCTCGTGCCCCGGCGGCAGGTCGATCGTGTACCCCCACGGGGCGAGCAGCAACTGCCCGTAGGAGTGCAGGTCGACGTGGGCGGCCAGGCGGGGGCGCGACTCGGCCAGGGCGCGGACCACGTCCGTCTCCGGCTCGGAGAACGGCGCGGTGCCGCGGTACGTCTCGCTCGACCCGCTGCCGGAGGAGCCGTTGTTCAGCCCCCAGCCCACGCCCCAGTTGCGGTTGAGGTCCACGCCGAAGGTGCCGTTGCCGTTGTTGCGCCGGTTCTTCCGCCAGAGCCGGTACGTCGTCCACGTGTACTGATAGCCGTCGGGATTGACGACGGGCACGATGAGGATCTCGGCCCGGTCGATCAGCGCGGTCAGGTCGGGGTCCGAGCCGTGCGCCGCGACGAGCCTGTCGGCGGTGAACATCGCCACCATCGGGCTGATCCACTCGCGCGAGTGCTGGCAGGCGTTGAAGAGGATCGTCGGCTTGCACGCCGGGTCGCCGAACGAGTCGTTGGCGATGCGCAAACCGCGGACCATGCGCCCCTCGATCGACTGGCCGACCTCGAAGACCGACGCGATGTCCGGGCGCTGCGCCGCGAGCGTCCCCATGTAGGCGTCGATCTCGGCGAGCGTGCGGAAGTCGTCGAACCAGGCCCGTTTGCCCCCCCCTCGCAGCCGCTCGTTCTCGGCGTCGATCAGCGCCTGCACATCCTCGACGACGACGCCGTAGCGCACGCCGGCCTCGTCCAGCGCGGCCAGCGCCTCGGGCGAGGCCATGAAATCCGCCGGCACGCCCGGACGGATGCTGTGCGACCACTGGTCCGCGCCCACGGCGTCCATCAGACGGAGGTCCGAGACGGAGCGGACCTCGACCCGCACCACCTTGTGCCCGTCGACTCGAACCGCCGGGCCGGTCGCGAGCGGCTGCGCGGCCGCGAAGCCCGAAGCCACCGCCAGCCCGACACCGAACGAGCACCATCGCATGGCGTGCCTCCTCCCCCGACTCCTGTCAGCCTACCCGCGGCAGGCGAGGCCCACCAGCCGAAACTGGCGTCGAGGAAGCGGGAATACCGACCTGAATCCGTATAACCGGCCTTCGGATGCTATAATCCCGAATCGCGGCCCCGGAGCCTTCCCCGATGTTCAACCAGACGACCGAGTATGCCCTGCGGGCGATGGCGTGCCTGGCGTACCAGCCGGAGGCCATGGTGCCGACGACGGAGTTGGCGCGCCTCACGAAGGTGCCGCCCAACTACCTCGCCAAGGTCTTGCAGGAACTGGCCGGGGCCGACCTCATCGTGGGGCGTCGAGGGGTGGGCGGCGGGTACCGGCTCGCCCGGTCGCCGGCGTCGATCCGGCTGCTGGACGTCATCAACGCGATCAGCCCGGTGGAGCGCATCTTCACCTGCCCGCTCGGTCTCGAGACCCACGGGCCGAACCTCTGCCCCCTGCACCGACGGATCGACGCTGCGGCGGAGGCCCTGATCGACATCTACGGCGGGGTCTCGCTCCAGGACGTGGTGAGCGACTCGAACGTGGCGCAGCGGCCGCTGTGCGACACCGGGACGACCCTGCGCGTCTCCGCGCGGTCGCGCCGCTGACCCGTCCCGGCGTACCATCCCCGCGTGCCCGACCAGCCGACGCCGACGAACGCCGAGAGCCTGCACGAGCAGGAAGCGGCCCGGCGCGCCAAGCGCGAGCAGGCTCGTGCGCTCGAACTTGATCCGTACGGCGCGCGCACGCCGGGGCTGGTGCCGCTGCGCGAGGCGCGCGCGCGGTACGACGAACGGGCCGACGCCGAGCACCAGGGGGGCGGGGCGGACAACCGGCCGTGCGTCAGGGTGGCGGGCCGTGTGGTGCTGCTGCGCGACACCGGCAAACTGGTCTGGATGAACCTGCGCGACGAGACGGGCGACCTGCAGGTCGCGGTGAGCCGCAAGGACTGCGACGAGCGCGGGTTCGAGGCCGCCAAACTGACGGACCTGGGCGACGTCGTCGTGGCCGACGGGCCGCTGATGCGGACGCGGACGGGCGAGGTGACCGTGTGGGCGTCGTCGCTGCGTCCGGCGGCCAAGAGCCTCGTGCCCCCCCCTTCGAAGCACGAGGGCCTGACCGACACCGAGTTGCGCTACCGGCAGCGGTACGTGGACCTGTGGGCGAACCCGGAGACCATGGGCGTCTTCCGGCTGCGCTCGCGGATCGTGTCGCGTGTCCGCGAGATCATGGACGGGCTGGGGTTTCTCGAGGTGGAGACTCCGATGCTCCAGGCGCTGGCGGGGGGGGCGGCGGCGCGGCCGTTCCGGACCCGGCTCAACGCGCTGGGGATCGACGTCTTCCTGCGCATCGCGCCCGAGTTGTACCTCAAGCGCCTGCTCGTGGGCGGGTTCTCGCGGGTCTACGAGATCAACCGCAACTTCCGCAACGAGGGGCTGGACCGCCAGCACAATCCCGAGTTCACCATGCTCGAAGCCTACGAGGCCTTCGGCGACGTGACGACCATGATGGACCTGACCGAGCGGCTGGTGCGCGAGTCGGCGCGCCTGGTCGCGGGCGAGCGCGGAACGCCCGACGACCTGCGCCTGCCCTTCGGCGAGACGATGGTCGACTACGGCCCGCCGTTCGATCGCCTCGCGTATGCCGAACTCGTCGAGCGGGCGCTGGGCTTTGCGCCGACGGACCTCGACCGCGTCTGGCGCGAGGCCGAGAGCCGCGGCGTGACGGCCAAGTACGCGAAGCATCTCGCCGAGGAGGGGCGTGCGCCGGCGGGCGGATCGCTGCGCGGGCGCGTCGACGACGCGCTGGTGGTCAACGAACTCTTCGAGGCCTGCGCGGAGCCGACGCTCGACCCGGGTCGGCCGACGTTCGTCACGGACTACCCGGCGGCGATCTCGCCGCTCACGCGGCCCAAGCCGGAGAACCCCGCGCTGGCCGACCGTGCCGACCTGTTCATCGGGCACATGGAGATCGCGCCCATGTACACCGAACTGAACGACCCGGACGTGCAGGCGGAGAAGTTCCGCGCGCAGTTGGCCGGGCTGGACGAGGAGGAGTCCACCTTCCGGACGTTCGACGAGGACTTCGTGCGCGCGCTGAAGGTAGGGATGCCCCCGGCCGGCGGGATGGGCCTGGGCATCGACCGGCTGGTGATGCTGCTGACGGACCAGCGCTCGATCCGCGACGTGCTGCTCTTCCCGTTCATGCGCCCCGAGAGCGGGGGGGGTTGAAGCGGGCGTGCGTCAGTTGACCCGGCGACGCTGGGCGTTCTCGGGGAGTCTCTCGATGAACGCCGTGATGTCGTAGGGCTGGCCCTCGAGGATCGACCACAGGATTTCCTCGCGGACCTCCGACGTCAGCGGCATCATGCTGTCGGTCGGTCCGGGCGCCGCGACGAGCTGCGTCGCGTCGACCTCGGGGCGAGCGGCGAGCACGGCCCGGAGCGCGTCCCGGCGCTGCTCCGGCGTCAGGTGCGAGAGCACCCGCTTGACGAGCGCAAAACGCTCGTCGAGGTCGTTGGTGTGCTCGAGCGAGGCCCGGAGCGGCTCGATCGCGGCCCGGGCGTCGGCCGAAAGGTCCAGGCCCGACAACGCAAGGTCGAGATTGTCGGCGGTCTCCAGGAAGAGCCGCTTGCGCCAGTACATGACCTCCGAGACAGAGTCATACAACGCTTGGCGCGTCAGAAGATCCATCGGCTCCGCCCCGCCCTCGCCCTGCGGCGTCGCCTGAATCTCCGCGATCACCTTGGACTGGTAGTCGTTCTGAATCCGCTGGTTGAGCGCGACGGCCTGACGACCCAGCAGCCCCCGACGCTCGAGGTACTGGACGAACAGCCCGTCGCTGTTGATCGCCTGAATCGCGGTCATCACCTTGGTGAGATTGCCGGCGGCCTCGATCTGATCGCCGCCCAGCCGGACCGTATCGATCAGCCCGCCCGGTTCGAGTTGCTCCAGCACGTCGAGTTTCTCGACGACGAGACGCTCGATGTTCCCGCGACGCTCGTACACCGCGGGCGCCATCCGCGCCAGCGACGCGAACCCGACCAGCGGGTTGTGCGCCAGCGCGGCGTACTCCAACGGCTCCTCGATCCGGATGATGCGCCCGTCGGGGCCGGGAACGGCGATCGGGTCGAAGTCCACGCTCGGCGCACGCGTCACCGTCGGGCGCGGCGGCCGCTCTTCGACCGGGTGGGAACGCACCGGGGGCGGGGGCGGCTCAACCGCCGGATGCTCCTCGGGCTGCGGGGGCGGGGGCGGGGCGACCTGGGCCAGGCCGACCGAGCCGGTGAGCGTGAGGATCAGCAGCGCCGAAACAGTCTGTCGCATGGCACACACTCCGCGCGGCCGATGCTCGGGCATCCGGGCCGCCGTTCTTCTGCATCGTCCGTCCCCCAGGCCTCCCGAAGCCGGGGAACGCAATTTATGCACCGGCTCGCCCCCGGGTGGGGCCGCGGGGCCGAATACCCACCGAGAACCGATGGTCGATGGGTATACCGCCCCGAGGCCGCGAGGTCGCCCAGAGGCCGTGGTTCCGGATCGGCTCGCGCCCGGTTGAATCGACCGGGCGGCGGGCGGATGATTCCGCCACCCCGATCGAACACCGGGCGCGAGGAGCAGCGACATGGCAGAACAGATTCGACGCAAGGTCAAGTGGGCGACGGGTCGGCGTCGCGGGAAGACCCGGGTCTGGAAGTCGAAGTGGATCGTGGTCAGGCCGGCTGAGGCCAAGCCGAAGAAATGACGGGGTTCGGTCCGTTGTTCGCAGTCTTATCGGGCTGTGGGAGCGCGGGCAACCCGGGAGATTCCGCGGCACGAATTCCCCCGAATTGCGCGCTCCGGCCGTCTTGGGCTATTCGATTCGGCGCCCGTGCGATACCATGACGCCCGAGAGATTTGAGACAGACGGGGTCGGCGGTGCGGTCGCACCGGAGCCTTGACCGACCCGGAGAGAGCAGGAGCCACCGCCCCAGTATCCGTTGGTCCCGAAAGGGACATCCCGCACGCGCAGCGTGCCGAACCGCGGCCAAGGGAGAGGCCGGTCGCGGGGGAATTGAGCCGGCCTCCGCGACGGGCGGCCGTCGCACACCCGAGACGCGGCGTCATGGACCGCGCTCGAGGTACCAAGTAGAGGGAGACAAGCACATGAAGAAGATGATCGCACTCGCGGCACTCGCCGGCCTCGCGACCAGCGCGGCGGCCAACCACATCGTGAAGCCCCCGGACCTGGGGCCGTACTGGCACCCGATCGACGGCGGGACGGGCACCTTCGTCTACGCCAGCGACTTCGTGCTCGGCGGGACGGACACCAAGGTCGACACGCTCGGCATGTGGCTGCTCTCGCAGACGGGCGGCACGCAGAGCATCCGCTTCGAGATCTGGGGCGACACCGGCGGCGCCGGCCCCGATCCCAACAATGTCCTCGCCGGCACCGGATCGATCAACCCCGCCGTCGGCGGCAACCTCGACTACCACGAGGCGCCCGCGGCCTTCAGCGCGAACCTCGTCCCCGGCAACCGCTACTGGTTCGCCGCGACCGTGGTCGGCGAGGGCGGCGGCGCGGCCTACCAGACCGGCGGCCACACCCAGAACTCTGTCTACAACGACAACGGCACCTTCTGGTACTCCAACGACCCGACCGGGATGTTCTTCGACGGCCAGAACCTGACGCCGCAGATCGCGTTCGCGGTTCACATGGTCCCGGCTCCGGGCGCGCTGGCGCTCGTGGGCTTGGGCGGGCTGGTCGCGGCGCGTCGTCGTCGCTGATGCCCGATCTGACCTGATCTCACGCCGCCGCGGGCTGGAGAGGCCCGCGGCGGCCTTTTTGTGCGCGGCCCGGGCCGGCGCGCGAACGCGGTCACACCAAGATCGCCAGGACGGTCGCCAGACCCATGGTGAGGAACGCCGCGACGACGTAGGGATCGGCGTCGTCGCCGAAGAGCACCAGCCACGCGGCCTCGGGGTACGCGATCGCCCACAGCCCGCCCTCGGCGATCCAGTAGCCGAGGACGACGAGCCAGCAGACGACGGCGGCCGCGATGAGCGCGAGACGCGCGTCGTCCGTGCGCAGCGGCGAGGACTGCCCCCACGCGAAAACCACCAGAAGCGTCATCGCGGCCAGCAGCCCCGCGACCCACGGCCCCGCCCGCGCCGGGAGACTGCGCTCGCGCCTGCGCCGCCGCTTCTCCCGGCCGCGTTCGCGGAGTTGCTCGACGCTGGTGCGGAGTCGGCGTCCCTTGGCGAGGTGGTAGCCGCAGGCGACGCAGACGGCCGCGCCGGCCTGGAGCCGGATGCCGCAGGATGGACAGGCGGGGGGAGGTGCGGGCATGGGCGCTGGCGCTCGTTGGCGGATGCGGCGACTCAGGGTCTGCGTGAGAGTTTGCGTGTCGGCCGAAACTCGAACATTCTTCCCACCTTCGTTCGTGACAGATAGCCGAGACGTTCAAGCCCGAACAGGTCGGATCTGGCCGTGCCGTAAGCCACACCGTGGGAACGCTGGTGCGCTTCGATGGTGTAGGCGGTGTCGGGGTGGCGCACGGCGTGTGCGAGCAGGGCGCGCTGGCGGTGGTTCACCGGCGCTCGCCTGAACAGGGTGTCTGCTTCCGCGAGTTCGCGCTGCTTCTCGCGGAGATAGTCGGCCAGATCTCGCCGGGCCTGGCCGATGAGTCGCAAGTGGTAGACGACGAAGTAGGTGCAATCGAGGTCGTCCGTCTCGGTGTACAGGAAGGCACGGGTGTACTTCGAGGGAGCGCGGTAGATCAGGCGTGAGATGGGGAGGAACTCGAAGAGCCAGTACCCGGCGCGGAGGATCGACCAGTAGAACAACGCCCGGGCGGTCCGGCCGTTGCCGTCGCAGAACGGATGGTCGTAGGCAAGTTGGAAGTGCAGGATGATGGCGCGGACAACGGGGTGGATGAAACCCTCGTCGATCCGTGGCTTGGCGTTGGCGAATCGGCAGAGGGTGGCCATGCGCTCCGGCAACTCGCCCGCGGCGGGAGGCTCGTGCAGGACTTCGCCGTAGGCGTCCTGCACCACGACCCGCTCGTCCGACTTGCGGAAGCGCCCCGCGTGCCCGGGATCGTCGAGCGTGTCCGTGGTCAGCATGCGCTGCAGCTCGATCACGAACTCGCGCGACAGCGGCGTGCGGACGTTCTCACGGATGAACTGGATCGCGCGGTAGTTGTTGGCGACCATGCGCTCGCCCCGCGTTCGTGGGGCCCGCCCCGTCCATAGCTGATCAACTCCGGCCCCCGCACAGACCCCGACCGCCCAAACTATCAGTTTGAGGCAGATTGATGCATATCCGGAGGACGGGGATCGGGGGCAGGCCAGCCCCTACCCCCCAAGCCGGGCAAGGCGGTCGATGAGTTCGCGGGTGCGGGAGAGTTCCTCGAGGGAGTGCCTCCAGGAGTGTCGGTGTGCGCGCACGAGGCCACAAGCGATTCGAGCGATCTGTGTTCGGTCGGCCTCGACGCACGACCAGATCGCATCGAAGACGGCTTCTCGCTTCTCGGGTGTGCCGGCTCGCTCAAGCCGCGTGAGCAGAGCGGCGATCTCGTCAAGGCGTGCATCGATCTGTTCCGCGTTCGGAAACTCCGGTGGGTGGGCGGGGTCGAGACGGGGGATAAAGTCGAGCGGATCGAAGCCGGTCTGCTCCCACATGCGGCGTCCCCGCTCAATCGCGGCCTGTCGCACGTGCTCGGGCCAGGATTCCGGCCGCGCACCCAACCGCCTCGTCGTACGCACGCATATCCCAGAAGTACACCGAGGCGTAGTTGAGCGCACGCGCCTGCGCGCGGGCCGCGCCGGCGGTATGCGGGCGCCCGGCCTCTGCATCGCCGGTATGAGGGTCTGAGGGAATCATGGGACGGATCTCGTAACGCTCCAGGCGCGAAGCGTCGAGGATCGCTCGGATGTGGCCCCGCTCGTGCTTCAGGACGGCGTGTGCCCGGGCCGTGCTGATCTCGGCGTGCTCATCGTCAACGAACGCCATACGCTCGCGCCGAAGCGTGCCGATCCGCCCGATCTCGCGCGACTCGCGCGTGTCGTTGAGGCGCAGGTACACGTCCGCGGCGTTGTCGCCGGCTCTGGCTGATTCCTCCGATTGTGCGTGCGCGACAGCAACCGCGAGGGCCAGCACGAGCAACGCTGGAGGGGCGAATCTGAACACTTGGTCACTCCGGCGGCAGGAGGGGGCGGAGCCGGTCGAGGAGAGCCGGGATGTCACGCCGAGCGGTGTCCCACACGACGGCCAGGTCAACGTCGTCATAGTTGTGGATCAGGCGATCGCGCATGCCCGCGATGTCCGACCACGGGACGTCCGGGTGAGCCTCGCGGAACTCGATCGACAGACGCTTCACGGCCTCGCCCATGATCGTGATTCCGTGGAGCACGGCCGCGACGGTCTTGGGGTCTGCCTCGAACCGAGCGCGGTCGAAACCGTGAATGAAAGACACGACCTGCCGTGCCGCGTGCGCGACATCAAGGATGGTCGCGTCGTCACGCCGCATAAACGACCTTTGCTGTCGAGAGGATCGCGTTGCGCCGGAAGGGGTTGTGGCTGGCTTCGACGGCGCGCCGGCTCAGGAGGTCAACGGGCCGGCCGAGCATCTCGGCGAGTTCCCGCTCCATGCGGACCTCGTCGAGCAGGGTAATGCCCGCGCCGGGGGCGTAGGTCACGAGCAGATCGACGTCGCTCGGGTCTGACCCGTCGGTACGGAAGTCGTCGCGCAGCGAAGAGCCGAAGAGCGCCAGCTCGACGATGTTCCACCGCCGGCAGAACTCGGCGAGCCTCTCGATCGGCAGTTCAGGGCCTCGACTCATCAGGGGACATTGTATCGCCCCATCGCCCTACCCCTTCGCCCCCGCTCCGATGGTCATCTTCACGGGCACCGCCGTCCGTTCCACGCGGCGTTCGAACTCGTCGCGGAACTTGTTCATGATGGTGCGGACGGCCCAGTTGTTGCCGTCGGCCAAGCCGCAGATGGTGGTGCCCGGCATCGTCCCCATGCTCGTCGCGATCTCCAGCGCGAGGTCGAGGTCGCGGGTCTTGGCGTGGCCTTCCTCGATGCGGCAGAGCAACTGGTAGAGCCAGCCGCTGCCTTCGCGGCAGGGGGTGCACTGGCCGCAGGACTCGTGCTTGAAGAAGCGTGCGATGTTGCGAGCGACCGCCACCATGTCGGTGTCCTCGTCGAAGACGGTGGGGCAGGCGGTGCCGAGGCCGAGGACGTTGTGCTTGCGCCCGATGTCGAAGTCCAGTTCCGCCTCGTACTGGTCGGTGTCGAGGATGCCCATGCTCACCCCGCCTGGGATGGCGGCCTTGAACTTCTTGCCGTTGCGCATCCCGCCGCAGTGCTCCTCGACGAGCGTGCGCAGCGGGATGCCGAGTTCGAACTCGTAGCAGCCGGGTCGGTTGACGTGCCCGCTGACGCCCATGAGTTTGGTGCCGTAACTGGGCGGCCCGCCGACGGTGCTCTCGACGCCCTGGGCCATGAACGCCGCCGCGCCCTCGCCGAGGATCAGCGGCAGGTGCGCGAGCGTCTCGACGTTGTTGATGATGGTCGGGCGGCCGAAGAGTCCCTTGACGGCCGGGAAGGGCGGCTTGATGCGTGGCCAGCCGCGCTTGCCCTCCAGCGCCTCCAGCAGCCCCGTCTCCTCGCCGCAGATGTACGCGCCAGCGCCGCGGTGGAGGTGGCAGTCGACGACGAAGCGCTCGCCGCCGGTGTTCGCGGCCGAGTTGACGAGGCCCTTCTCGCCGAAGATGCCGTTGGCGTACGCCTCCCGGATCGCCTCCTCGACGACCATCGCCTGGTGGTGGTACTCGCCGCGGATGAAGATGTACGCGCGGCTGAGTCGGCACGCGTAGCAGCAGATGGCGATGCCCTCCAGCATCAGGTGCGGGTCGTAGTCCATCAGCAGCCGGTCCTTGAACGTGCCCGGCTCGCTCTCGTCGGCGTTGACGGCCAGATACCGCGGGCCGGGGTCGGTCCCCGCCTCGACCTTGGGCAGGAACGTCCACTTCAGGCCGGTCGGGAAGCCCGCGCCGCCCCGCCCGCGGAGCATGGACTTCTTGACCTCCTCGGTGACGGCGTCCGGCTTCATGGAGAGGGCTTTGCGGAGCGCCTCGTAGCCGCCGGTGCGGACGTACTCGTCGTAGCGCACGACGTGCCGGTCCTCGAACCGCCCGAACGGCGGCGTGGGGATGCGCTGGCAGAGGACGTGCCGGGGTGTGCCGTCGTACTTCGTCTTGCCCACGGGGGACTCCTGCGGCGTGGTGGCCGATGCGCGGCCGGGGGTGGGGGGGATGGTAGGGGCCGCGGGACAGCCGTTCGTGCGGACGGAATGGTGGTGATCGGCGGTGTTCGGGGTAGATTGTGGGCGCGCGGTGGGTGCCGGGAGGCAGCGGTGAGGTTCGAGACAGCGATAACGATGGGATTGGTTCTGGCGGCGGGTTCCGCTGCTTACGGGCAGTACCGGTGGACCGCGGTGCCGCTCCATCCGTCGGGGGCGTACCAATCCGAGGCGCGGGCGGGTTATGGGTCTCGGCAGGCTGGGGTTCTGAACTTCCCGGGCAAGACCGAACGCGCGGCGGTCTGGGAAGGCTCTGCGGAAAGTTGGCTGGACCTGACGCCGTCGTGGGCAGTACTCGGGCTGATCAACGGGATGGACGGGTCGAGCCAGGTGGGGCAGGTCAGCCCGACATCCGGCACGTTCCACGCCGCGCTCTGGCACGGCACGCCGGAGTGAGCAGTGAACCTGCACCCGGGTGGTGGATACTGGGCGTCGGACGCCAGGGCCGTCGTCGGGAACATGCAGGTCGGCGTCGCTTCGCATACACAGACGGGCAGACCACACGCCGCGCTGTGGCACGGCACGGCCGCGTCGTTCGTCGATCTTCATCCTGCCGGCGCTGAGCAATCGCGCGCCCTGGCGACGGACGGCGTGTTGCAAGGCGGGTGGGCGACGCTGCCGGGGGGCGCGATCGCGGAGGCGGTCATCTGGGCGGGGAGCGCGGAGAGCGTGGTGGACCTGACGCCGCCGGGCGTGTTCGAGGCGAAGGTCTTCGGCATGGCGCCGGGCGTGCAGGTGGGGCTGGTGCGGTACTCCGGCGAGAACCCCCGCGCCGCCCTGTGGCGCGGCAGCGCGGAGAGCTTCGTTGACCTCAGCCCCGAGGGGTCGGTGTGGTCAGAACTCCACGGCACAGATGGAACGATCCATGTGGGGAAGGCGTGGTTCGGAGCGCAGAGTAACGCGTACATATGGCTTGACGGCGGTGCCACTGGCGTCAACCTGCACGAACTCTTGGGTCCGGGTTATGTGAACTCCAACGCGACAGGCGTCTTCCGGGACGGCGACACAATCTACGTCACCGGCCGTGCCTTCGACGGCCCGTACAAAGCGTGGCTGTGGATTGGGACGATCCCAGCGCCGGGTACGGCGTGGGTGCTGCTCATTGGAGTGGGGATCGCGTCGAATCGCCGGCGTCGCCGGTGAGCGGCGCCGGCGCTGCGTGAAGGTTCACTCGCCGCCTGTGGCCTGTTCGTAGATGTCGAAATAGATCAGCAGATCCTCCGCGCCGACCTCGCCGTCGTCGGTCATGTCCGCCGCGGCGGGATCGCCCGCGGCCCAGGCGGCGGTGTAGACAGCGGCGTCATCGCCGGAGACATGGCCGTCGGCAATGGAAAGGCTACACGCAGCCCCGGGCGTAGTCGTTGAGGAACGCGAGGAAGTCGATGGTGTTGACGACGCCGTCGTAGTCCCAGTCGGTGAAGATGCTGCGTTCGGCCCAGGCGTTGAGGTAGTCGAAGACGTCC
>JACTNA010000018.1 GCA_014584315.1 Planctomycetota bacterium
GGACAAGTGGCAAATGGCACATGAGCAAAGGGCAAATGGCGAAGGAGTAGCCCCCATCCGGCCTCGGGGACTCGGCCGCCTCGCCCCGCGGGGCACGGGGGAGGGAGGAGTTATCCGGGTGGGCGCGGGGGGGACGGTCGGGGAGCGCCGGCGTGAGTGCGGTTATCGGGGACGTCCGGCGGGCGAACGGCCCTCGCGGCCACGAGAAACGCGGTCGGACCTTGACGCGACGCCGCGCACGCTCGTCGTGCGCCTGCGCACAGCGACCGTGCGCCTGCGCACGACGAGCGTGCATCGAGCAACAGGAGCCGTGCGCCTGCGCACAGCCGTCGTGCGCCTGCGCACAACGACCGAAACTCGACGAACAACGGCCGTGCGCCCGCGCACAAGGACCGTGCGCCTGCGCACAGCGACCGTGCGCCCGCGCACAACGAGCGTGCGCCTGCGCACGGCGACCGTTTCTCACCCAACAGCCCCCGATCGCGGCCGAAGGCGGACCGGGGCAAAGGGCCACATAGCAAATGGCAAATGAGCAAATGGCATATGGCAAATGGCAAATGGGAGGAGGGACGCGGAGGGCGCGGAGGGGGAGGACGGCACGGATCGTTGGCGGCGGGGAGTGTTCTCGGCGGATGAGACGGGGCCTGGAAAAAGGCCCCGCCCCGCACAACATGCCCCCCCCTACGAACAGGCCCGACGAACAGGCTCCGCCCCCTCGATCCCTCTTCCCTCGATCCCTTCCCCCTCGACCCTCCCTACCGAATGTCGCTCAGCTGCGTCAGGGGCAGGATCAGGCCGACCGCCACGATCAGCACCACCACCGCGATCACCACCAGCAGCAGCGGCTCGATCAGCCGCACCACCGTGCTCAGCAGGCGGTCGATCCGCTTCTCGATCGTCTCGGCCACCGTGACGAGCACCTCGGCGACGTTCCCCGCCTCCTCCCCCACCGCGATCATCTCGATGACGTCGTCCGCGAACAACCCGCTCTCGCGCAGGGGGGGGGCCAGCGCCTCGCCCGCGCGCACGCCCTCGATCGCCCCCTCCACCGCCTCCTCGAGCAGCAGGTTGCCCGCCGCCTCGCGGGCCGTGGACATCGCCGACAGCATCGGCACGCCGTTGCCCAGCATCGTGCCCAGCATCCGGCAGAACCGCGCCGTCGCCAGCGCGCGCACCAGCGGCCCGAAGACCGGCCCGTGCGTCTTGACCCGCGCGATCGCCCGGCGAACATCCGGGCGGCGCGCCGCCCACATGCCCCCGACCACCAGCGCGGCGACCACCGCGAGCGTCACCAGCCCGTAGCGGCCCAGCGCGTCGCTCGCCGCGAACACGACCTGCGTCACGAGCGGCACGTTCGGCAGGCGGTTGAAGATCGGGCGGAACATCGGGACGAAGACGCCGAAGATGAACCCCAGCACCGCCACGCCGAAGACCACCAGCGCGCACGGGTACACCAGGCTGCCGATCACCTTGCTCCGCAACTCGGCCTGCGCGAGCAGGAACTGCCCCAGCCGCGCCACCGCCGCGTCGAGGAACCCCCCCTTCTCGCCCGCCCGCACCATCGCCACCTGCACCTGCCGGAAGACGTCCGGGCGGCGGGCCATCGCGTCGCCGAGGTCCTCGCCCTCCGCCACCGCGTCCGCCATCTCGCGGAAGACCCGCGAGAGCACGGGCTGGCTCTTGCGCGAGCCGAGCAGCCTCAACGCCCGCAGCATCGGCACGCCCGCGTGCAGCATGTCCGCCAGTTGCTGGTAGGCGTTCGCCAGCGCGCGCACCGAGACGCCGCGGCGCAGCCGCAACCCCCGCGCCACCTTCTCGCGGATGCTCACGGGGACCAGGCGGCGGGCCTCGAGTTCGCTCAGGACGGCCTGCTCGTTCGCCCCCGCGATCTCCCCCGACACGCGCTGCCCGCCGGTGCTCAGGGCCGTGTATTCGAAGGTCGGCATCGCGCGGTCCCCGCGGCGCGTGGTTCAGGAGCCGGACGGCGCGCCCGTCGGGACGGGCGCGGACGGCGCGGGCGCACGAAGCAACTCGACGATCCTGTCGATCACCTCGGGGTCGTCCGGCCTCGTGCGCGGCTCGAACCTGGCCACGACCCGCCCCGAGCGATCCACCAGGAACTTCGTGAAGTTCCACTTGATCTCGCCGCCGATCGGCTCGGGCTGCCCGGTGAGACGCTTGTAGAGGTCGTGCTGGTCGTCGCCCTTGACGCTGATCTTGGCGAACACGGGGAACGTCACGCCGTAGCGCGAGGTGCAGAACGCCTTGATCTCGCCGTTGGTGCCCGGCTCCTGCTCGCCGAAGTTGTTGGCCGGGAAGGCCAGCACCACCAGCCCTTCCTTCTCGAACTTCTCGTACAGCCCCTGCAACTGCTCGTACTGCGGCGTCAGCCCGCACTTGCTGGCGACGTTCACCATCAGCACGACCTTGCCCGCGTGCTCGGCGAGTGTCCGCTCCTTGCCGTCGATGTCCGGCATGGCGAAGCCGAGGACGTACGCCGGGTCCCGGGCCGCGGGCGATCCGGGTTGGGGCGCGGGGGAAGGCTCGACCTGTGCCATGGCGAAGCCTCCCCAGAACGCGACGAGGCACGCGGCCCCGACCGACCGACGACGCGGTGTGGTGCTCATGCGTGGATGGTAGCACGAGGCGGAGGTCTCCCGCTAGAGTCGTCCGTGGTCGAACTCTGCCGCACCGTCCGGTTCTCCGTGAATCCCGGGGGCGCCGACGCGCCGGGGCCGAACCGGTACGCCGGCTCGCCGCCGATGCGCGGGCTGGGGCGTCATTACGAGCTCGACGTCGCGTGCGTGGGCGAACCGGACGCCGAGAGCGGGTACCTGCTGAACGTCAAGGACTTCGACGCGGCCGTGCGGCGCGCGGCGGTGCCGATCATCGCGGGGGCGTGCCGCGAGCGACCGGAGACGGACCCCGCCTCGCTCCTGCCCGCGATCGTGGCCGCGGTGCGCGATGCGCTTCCCGCGCCGGTGTCCCGCGTCCGCTGGCGGCTCACCCCCTACCATTGCGTCGAGATGCACTCGGACGACGAACGCACGGTGCTGCTCCGGCAGCGGTTCGAACTGGCCGCCTCGCACCGGCTGCACGTGCCCGGATGGAGCGACGAGCGGAACCGTGCGTGCTTCGGCAAGTGCAACAGCCCGCACGGGCACGGGCACAACTACATCGTCGAACCGTGCGTGGCCATGCCGACGGGCGACGGCGTGCAGGGGATTCTGGACCTGCCGGGTCTGGAACGCCTCGTGATGGCGGCGATCGTGGACCGGTTCGATCACAAGCACCTGAACCTCGACACGCCCGAGTTCAACGAACGGACCGGGGTGATCCCGTCGGTGGAGAACATCGCCCGGGTGTTCCACGGCCTGTTGGAGGCGGCGCTGCGGGAGGCCGAGCCGTCGGCGAGGCTGCGGTCGGTGACCGTCTGGGAGAGCGACCGGACGAGCGCGACCTACCCGGCGTGATCCGCGTGCAAATCGCGTGCAAACCCTGCCGAGAGCGGTTTTTTCGGGCCTGCGCGGGGGATCGGCCGAATCGGTGATCCCTGTTACGAGATATGCCGCTTCTCCGGACGATGTGACCTGTAGAATCGAGACCACATGGGCATCGGAACCGTCCTTCTTGAACGCGGGCTGATCAGCCGGGCTCAGTTGGAGCAGGCCCTGGCCGAGCACCGCGATACCGGCGAGCGGCTGGACCGGGTGCTGGTCCGGCTGGGGCTGGTCACGCGCGAGCAGGTCCTGCAAGCGATCGGGGACCAGTTCCATCTGCCGGTGGTGGACCTGGGCGCGGTGGTCGTCGAGGCGAAGGTCCTCGAGAGCCTCCCCGCCAAACTGGTCTACCGGCAGTCGTGCGTCCCGATCGCCCGGGAGAACGGGACGCTGACGGTCGCCACGAGCGACCCGTTCGAGTTGGCCGTGCTGGACGAGTTGCGGCTGCTGACCGGGTGCCAGATCGACCTCGTGCTGGCCGACGAGGAGGACCTGCGCAAGTTCATCCGCGTGAACTACGGCGTGGGCGGGGACACGCTGGACGAGATGTCGGCCGGGCTGGCGACCAAGCCGGCCGAGGTCGCTCCCGGCACCGCCGAGGAACTCGAGCAGGCACAGGAAGCGTCGGTCATCAAACTGGTGAACGACATCCTGGTCGAGGCTGTCACGGAGCGGGCGACCGACGTTCACGTCGAGCCGTACGAGGGCAAGTTGCTCGTCCGGTACCGGATCGACGGCGTGCTGCAACGCGCGAACGTGCCCGCGACGATCCACCGCTTCGGCCCGGCGATCATCAGCCGCCTGAAGATCATGGCGAACCTCAACATCGCCGAGAAACGCACCCCGCAGGACGGACGCATCACGTTCCGCCATCGGCCCGAGGGCGGACCCGTGCAGGAGTACGACCTGCGCGTGAGCGTCATCCCGATGCTCTTCGGCGAGGGCGTGGTGCTCCGCGTGCTGAACAAGTCCGCGGTGCTGATGAGCCTCGACGACCTCGGCATGCCCAGGGCCGTCCTCGACCCGTGGGACCGGCTGATCGCGCGCCCCCACGGCATTCTGCTGGTCACCGGCCCGACCGGCTCGGGCAAGTCCACCACGCTGTACGCCTCGCTCAACCGCATCGTGAGCGACGAGATCAAGGTCATCACGGTCGAGGACCCGGTCGAGTACCACGTCGGCGGGGTGAACCAGATCCAGGTCCACTCGAAGATCGGCATGACTTTCGCCGCGGGGCTGCGGGCGGTCCTGCGCCACGATCCGGATGTGGTCATGATCGGCGAGATCCGCGACCGCGAGACGGCCGAGGTCGCGGTGCAGGCATCGCTCACCGGGCACCTGGTCTTCTCGACGCTGCACACCAACGACGCCGCCGGCGCGACCACCCGCCTGCTGGACATGGGCGTCGAGCCGTTCCTCGTCTCGTCGTCGGTCGAAGGCATCATGGCCCAGCGCCTGGTGCGTCGCGTGTGCGAGGAGTGCCGCGTCGAGTACCGGCCCGACCGCGGAGACCTGCCCGCAGACTTCGAGTTGGAGAAGGGCGAACGCCTGGTCCGGGGCGAGGGCTGCCGCGCCTGCCGCGGGACCGGCTACCGCGGGCGGGTCGGCGTGTACGAACTGCTGCGGATGAACCCCATCATCCGTGAGATGGTGATGCAGCGCATCAACGCCCCGCAGATCGCCGCCGCGGCGATCGAGAGCGGAGACCTGTTCACGCTCAAGCAGGACGGGTACGACAAGGCCCGTGCGGGTGTGACGACCATCGCCGAGGTCATGCGGGCGCTGACGGTGTGAGGCCGAGCGATGACGGGGCCTGAAAGGCCCCACTCCACTCTCCGAGCCGCGGGCTTCAGCCCGCGCGCAGACGCGCACGGAGTCCCGCGCCCGCGAGTTCCGGCAGTCCCGATACCAGGGGAGTGGAGTCGCTCGACGGCGGGCGCACCGGACCGGTCAGTTTGCGAGTTCGATGATGAGCGACGGTTCCTCGTCGTGGCGAACGCGCCAGTGAACGGTCGCGCCCGGCTCGCGGCCCACGCGGATGGACCCTTCGAGAGTGTCCGCGGTCGAGCGATCGCCGAAGGTCGCAAGGATCGCGGCGAGATCGGCGGCCGTGCGGGCGGGCTCCGCGTCGGGCGCGAGGGGAACGACCAGCCGGTTGCCGGCGATCACCGCCCACGGGCCGGTCGCGGCGAAGAGGCGTTGCAGGCGCGGCATGTGCTGCCGTTCCCAGCGGGCGCGGCGTGCGCCCCAGCCGTCGCGTGAGGCTTCCCAGGAGCGGACGACCCAACCGTGGGCGCGCGACCAGGCCGCGGGGATAGCCGACGCCCACGGCACGCCGTCGCCCGCGAACGCGGCCGCCCCGCCGGGCCACGAGGCGCCGATGATCGGCTCGACGGAGACCGAGCCTGGGGGCCTCGAGCGTGCCTCGAAGGCCGCGGCGACGAGCAGCGCGGGCGGACCGTCGGGGCGCGGCTGCGCGGCCGCGCGGATGAGGACCGAACGCGCGTTGGCGAGACCCCACGCGTGCGCTACGCGACCGAGTCGGCCCGACGCGAAACTCTCGGGGAACGCGCGGCGAAGGGCGTTGGCGTCCACGTAAGCCGCGGCGACGGTCGGCGCGCCCGGCTGATGTGCGTCGAGCGCAGCGCGAAGGACAGCCCACGCGGGCTCGGCCGTTGCGGAGGCGGCGCGACTCCACGACGCCAGCGCGTCCGGCCCGACGCCGAGCAGGAACGCGTCGGGCTGATCGGCCAGCGCAACGGTCTGCCATGCGGGGGCACCGTTCGCGGCAAACGTCTGCGCGTCGACGGGCGCGCCGGGAAAGGCCTTGCGGACCTCGGCACGGAGCGACGCGGCGTCCCCACCCTCGACGCGCACGACGAGGGCGAAACGATCCACGAACGCGGCGCCGTCCTTCGGGCCGGGACGGGCGGCAAAGTCGAGAAGGACGATCTCGACGCGGTTGCCGTGCGAGAGCGCCCGCCCGACGACGCCGACGACGGCGTCGGACGCGGGCGTGCGTGCGGGGAGCATGGCATGCACGAGCGCACCCACCCAGGCCTCACCCGGCGGGGTCGCGCCCTGCCGCTCCGGAGCTCGCTCCGGCGGCGCGACGACGACCCACGCCAGCGCGCCCGGGGGCGGGTCGGCCGCGGCCGCTCGCACGACCGCGCACAAGGCCGCCAGAACGCACAACGCCGACCGGATGAGCCGGCCGGCGTGTGTCGCGTTGTGCGTGTGTGCGATCGCGTGCATCAGGGCTTCGCGTCCGTGGCGTGGAGCGGGATCGCGTCGCGCTCCCAGTCCGCCGACCACGAAGCGTAGCCGCCGCTGGCGCCGAGGAGCATCACGGCCCGAGCGGCGCCGTCGCCGAGCATGGCCCGCGCCGCGAGCGCGGTCTGGGGGTGCCGGAGCCAGTCGCTGTCGAACATGCCCAGGCGGCCCTGCTCGGCCGCGCTCGCGAGGGCCGCGAACGCGACGACGGGCATGAGGGGCGCGCCCGCCCCCACCACGCCGCCCGCGCGGACCAGGAGCGAACGGTCGCCCGTGGTGTGGGTGATCTTGTCGTCGCCCTCCCACCAGGAGAGCTGGACGATGGGCTGAGCGTTGCGGTGCAGGTCGTTGTAGAGCGGGACGACGAGGCCGGGGTCGCGGCCGTCGCCGTGGGGCGATCGGACCGCGTTGCCGATCGCGGAGCCGGCGAGGACCAGGAACGGATAGCCCGCGCGGAGCGTCCGGTCGGTGTTGATGAACGTCGCCGCCGTGACCGGCGCGTTGGCGGCCGCAAACCGCGAGGCAAAGGCGCGGTTGGCGGCGAGTCCCTCGTCGCCGCGGCCGGTCGCCTGGCGGACGGCGGCGACCGCGGCCTGCACGGACGGAGCCAGGATGAGCCACCGGTCGGTCAGCGCGCAGGTGAGTTCGACGGGCACCGGAAGGCCGCGGGCGCGGAAGGTGTAGAACTCGCCGCCGTCGTGCGTCCACGGCTCGATGCGGAGGTACATGCCGGCGCGGTCGTTCTCCTGCGCGATCGCACCGTTGACGAGGTTGGCGACCTTCGTCCGGGCGGCGGCCAGTCGTTCGGCGTCGCGCACGCTGAACGCGATGACGCCCGAAAGAAGCGAGCCGCCACCGGTGGAATCCGACGTGTAGACAGCGACCGAGCCGCCGAGCGCACGGAGGATGTCCTCGACCGGGTCGATGCCGGTCTTGCGCCCGATCTCGCCGAGGATCTGATCGACGGGCACGCCGTTGGCACGCAGCTGCGCAAGCAGGCGATCCGGGAAGCCCATGTCCATCGTGCCGAGCGAGGCGAAGTGGGCGTCGGCGGGGACGATGCGGAGGTCGTCGGGGGTGAGGCCGGTGGTGGACATGCCGAGGGTTTCGCGGTAGCGGCCCGCGCCGTGGACGATGGTGCGCGTGTGGGCGGCGTCCTTGGCGATGCCGTCCTGCATGGTGATGCGCATGGCGTGCTCGCCGATCAGGCCGGCGGCCTGCATCTGCGCCGTCGCCTGCGCGAGTTGCGGCGCCTGCGCGCCGGGGAGCGAGCGAGCGATGGTCGCGGCCGGCGTCAGGCCCGCGAGGTTCACGACGGCGGAAACGGTCGGCGTGAAGCCCGGAGCGTTGAACGCCGCGGGCAGCGCATCGAGGCCCGCCGAGGGGTCGGCCACCGAGCCGACGTGCAACTCGTAGCGCAGCGTGCCGCCGACGCGTCGCGGGCCGTAGCGAACCTGCGCGATCGCGGTCCAGGCTTCCATCATCCCGTCGTAGGCCTCGCTCGCCTCGGGCGGGCCGAGGAGGGCGGGGCTTTGGCGGATGCCGTCCTGGAGCATGGCGTGGAGGAGTTCGGCGTCGGCGTCGTTCTCGCACTCGAAGGAGAGGACGAAGCCGTAGCCGAACATGCCGCCGGCGACGTTCATCGGGTCGTAACAGAGGCTGAGTGTGGCCGGGCGGGCGATGGCGGCCATCGCAGTTCGGAGGAGCGCGGCGGCCTCGGGCGGCATGTCGGGCGCTTCGCCTGGGAGTTCGGCGACCCGCGCCGGAAGCATCGCCAGGGCGGATCGGAGCGCGGCGTCCGGACCATCGGCCGAGAGCGCGGCCGCGCCGTGCGTGTGGACGACAAGCACGGGAACGGGCTGCCCGATCGCGCCGACGCCAACCGAAACGACTGCCGCGACGAACGGCACAAGAACCCGAGTTCTGAGCATGGCTGACCCCTTGTGTGCGGGCGGCAACGCGGGCGCGTCGGCCCGTTGGATTGTTGGGGCTTGCGGGGCCGAGGTTTCGGGGGCCGTGGGCGTGGCTCGTATGATCCGGACCGCGTGGAAGCCCCGAGCCGCATCCTGCTCATCCGACCCAGTGCGCTGGGCGACGTGTGCCGCACGGTGCCCGTTCTGGCGAGCCTGCGGCGGGCGTGGCCGGGGGCGAGGATCGACTGGTTGGTGCAGGACACCTTCGCCGACGCGGTGCGGGCGCACCCAGCGTTGACGGGCGTGGTGCCGTTCGCTCGGCGGGGCATGGGGGCGGACCTTCGCGCCGGCCGGGCCGGGGGGCTGCGGGAGTTCGTGCGGGGGCTGCGCCAGGCGGAGTACGACCTGGCGATCGACGCGCAGGGGCTGTTCCGGTCGGGGTTCTTCGCGTGGGCCAGCGGGGCGGCGCGGCGGGTGGGGTACGCCGACGCGCGCGAGGGGGGGTGGTTCTTCTGCAAAGAACGCCACCGGGTTCCGGCCGATGCGCACACGGTCGAGCGGATGCTCGCGCTGGCGAGGGCGGCGGGGGCGGAGCCGGTCGAGGACATGCGGCTGTATGCGCCGGCAGAGGAGGAGGCGGCGGTCGAGTCCGACGGGCGGTTCGCGGGGCGGTTCGTAGTGATCGCGCCGACGAGCCGGTGGGCGGGCAAGCGCTGGCCAGCGGAGCGGTTCGCGCTCGTTGCGGGCTCGCTGCTCGAACGAGGGGCCGACCGTGCCGTGGTGGTCGGGTCGGCGTCGGAGCGCGATCAGTGCGGCGCGCTGCTCGACCTCGCCGCGCGCGATGCGCGCGTGGTCGACCTGATCGGGGCGACGAGCGTGGGCCGGCTGATGGCCCTGGTCCGGCGGGCCGCGCTCGTGCTCGCGAACGACTCGGCCGCGCTGCACATGGCCGTCGGGTTCGACCGCCCGCTGGTCGGGCTGTACGGCCCGACGCGGGTGGATCGGGTGGGGCCTTGGCGGCGCGAGGGGGACGTGATTCAGCGCGTGCGGCCGGGGGAGCGGCTCGACCACAAGGACGAGGCCCTCGGGCGCGCGATGATGGAGCGGATCACAGTCGAGGAAGTCGTGTCGGCGTGCGCCGAGCGGCTCAGCCGTGGCGGCGTTCGAACTCGCGCATGAACTGGGCGATCGCCTCGCAGCCCTCGACGGGGAAGGCGTTGTAGACGCTGGCGCGCATCCCGCCGGTGGAGCGGTGGCCCTTGAGGTTGACCATGCCCTCCTTCTTCGCCTCGCCGAGGAACAGGGCGTCCTGCTCCTCGGTCGGACAGCGGAAGGTGATGTTCATGAGCGAGCGGCTGTCGGGGCGGGCGTGCCCGCGGTAGAACCCCGAGGCGTCGATGGCGTCGTAGATGATCCTCGCCTTGGCGGCGTTGCGCTCGCCGATCGGAGCGAGGCCGCCCTGCCTGAGGATCCACTTGAAGACCAGGCCCACGACGTAGATCGGGAACACGGGCGGGGTGTTGGGGCGGCTCTCGTTCTTGGCGAAGACGCGGTATTGCATGAGGCTCGGCAGCGGGCGCGGGTTGCGCTCCAGCAGGTCCTTGCGGATGATGACGAGGGTGGTGCCGGCGGGGCCGACGTTCTTCTGCGCGCCGGCGTAGACGAGGCCGAACTTCGTGACGTCCCAAGGGCGGCTGAAGATATCGCTGGAGGCGTCGCAGACCAGCGGCACGCCCCCGGGAGCCTGCGGGACGTGGTGGTACTCCGTGCCCACGATCGTGTTGTTGCTGGTGTAGTGGACGTAGGCGGCGTTGGGCGTGAACCTGATCTCGTCCTGCTTCGGAACGAACGTGTGCTTCGAGGGTCGCCCGTCGAAAGCCAGGTTGACCTTGCCGTAGAGGGCGGCCTCCTCCGCGCTCTTCTCCGCCCAGTAGCCGGTCACGAGGTAGTCCGCCGTGCCGTCCTGCGGGAGCAGGTTCATGGGGACCATGAAGTTCTGGGTGGTCGCGCCGCCGGTGAGGAAGAGGACCTCGTAGTCGTCGCCGATGGCGCCGACCTTGCGGCAGTCGGCGATGGCCTCGGCGAGGACGCGGTCGAAGAGTTTGTCGCGGTGCGAGTGCTCCATGATGCCCATGCCGGTGCCGGCGATGTTCCAGACATCCTGCTGCACCTGGCGGAGCACCTCCTCGGGCAGCACGCCCGGACCCGCGCTGAAGTTGAAGACACGATCGGTGGCAGTGGCTGGCATGGTCGTCACCTCGGGTACCCCTTGTCGTGGCGCGGCTCGCTACCGGATCTCTCCGGCGTTCACGCAGTTCTCGAACCGGCCGGTCTCCTTGAACACCCTGACGATACGCACGGTCTCCTCGGCGACGGCCTGCTGGGCCTGGTCGGTGGATGCGCCGCAGTGGTGCGTGCCGTAGACGCCGGGCGGGGCCGCGACGGGCGGGTTGAACTCGCCCTCGGGCGTGCCGGGCTGGGCGGCGTAGACGTCGAGGCCCGCCTTGATGGCCTTGGCGCGCACGGCGTCGGCGAGGGCGGCCTCGTCCACCACCGCGCCGCGCGAGGTGTTGACGAAGATCGACCCGGGCTTCATCGCGCCGAAGAACGCCGCGTCGCAGAGGCCGCGGGTGTCATCGGTCAGCGCGACGTGGACGCTCACGGCGTCGGCGGAGGCCACGGTGCGGAGCAGGTCGGCCTTCGTGGAGCCGCCGGACTCGACGCCGAGTTCGGCGGCGCGATCGGGCGTCATGCTGCGCGACCACGCGACGACGCGCATGCCGATGGCGTGGGCGATGCGGACGACGTGCCCGCCGATCGCGCCGACGCCGACGACGGCGAGCGTGCGCCCGCGCAGGCCGCGGGACTTGCCGTACTCCTTCTTGTTCCATCGGCCGGCGCGGAGTTCGTTGACCTGATCGGGGATGCGCCGGTCGCAGGCGATGAGGAGTCCGATGGCGAGTTCGGCGACGGCGGCGGCGTTCATGCCGGGGCAGTTGCAGACGGCGATGCGCTTCGCGGAGGCGGCGGGGACGTCGATGTTGTCCACACCCGCGCCGGCGCGGACGATGAGGCGGAGGGTGGAGGCCGCGGCGAGGGCGGGGGCGGGGACCTTGGTCGAGCGGACGATGAGGACTTCGGGGGCGTGGGAGGCGAGGGCCTGGGGGAGGGTGTCGGGGCCGAGGGCGGGGTCGGAGACGACCTCGACGCCGAAGGACCGCAACGCCTCGATTCCCTCGGCGTCGAACTTGTCCGCGATGAGAACCTTCATCGTGCCTCCTGCGAGGGTTCGGTGCGGCCTGGCGGGGGATGATACGGCGTGTGCGCGCGAGTTTGGATTGCAGCCCCACGCTGCGTCGAGGGCGGATGGCAGCGCCCCCTGCGGGGGCGAAGACGGCAAGGGGCTGCACACCCCGGGCTGCGCCCGGGGCAAGTGACCGTGCCCCCTCCGGGGGCGGGGAGCGGGATCGGCGGAGGTGATGTCGGCAGGCGCGGCTGGCCGCGGCGCGCCGGGAAAGAAACAGCCCGGCTGGGGGGCCGGGCTGCAATCTCTCGCGGGGGATTGCCTGGGACAGGAACGCCTTTAACAGCCCGCGTTGTAGGAGTTCAGAAACGCGATGTAGTCGAGCGAGTTGACCTGTCCATCGCAGTTCACGTCGGCACACGGACAACTTGCATTGTAGTCATTCAGGAACGCGATGAAGTCCTGAGAGGTCACAGAACCGTCGTTGTTCCAGTCACCGATGCACCGCGTCAGGCGAGCGATGTTGCTCACTGTATTCCCTCCGGCATCGTCGAACTGTCCGCCGACGTAGAGAGCGCACTTGTAGACCTCCATCGCGAGCACCTTCTTGTTTTGGTTGGACGGGCTGGGTATCCCGCCATCGACTTCGTACCAAACACCGCCACCTGCCTCGAACTTGACGATTGCACTCGCACTGATCCCGTTCGGAACCATCTTGTGACCGCCTGCATAGAGCTGCTCACGATCACACCCAGGCCAGGTGAGAGACTTCAGACTGCGGACGCCTCCCCAAGCAACCTCGCCACCAGGTGCCTCCCACCCAGACAAGTCAGCGTCGGTGGAAACCGCAACAGGGCCGGCATACGCAATCTCGTTGCATATCCACCAGTGTTCACCAGCCGCCGCCACGCCGCCATCGAACGGTTCCAATGCGCGGGCAGCGGGAATCGCTGGTCCGTGCTCCGGCTGGGTGTTGCAGTCTCCCCAGTCATCGATGTTTGGGCCTACGTACTCCCAGTCACCTGCGTTGAGCGCGAGGACTCCCCCATCGACATCTGCGTTGCCGGAAGTGCACTGGAAGAGGCTATCCCCGTTGGTGCCGACAAGCAGTACCGCATTGGAGTCGATCTCCCACCCAAGCATTGTCCAGACGGCGAATCCATAGTTGGGGCTCGCAGAAACCTGATCCCAGTCGCCGTTCGACTGCAACTCCCAGATGGACGTGCCGTCATTGCAGCCGCCGTCGCTGCTGATGTAGAGGCTCCCGGTACTCGCCCATGAGTACATGTCGAACGCCGTCTCCAGCGAGAGATCGCCGGTAACGTCGTCCCACGTGCCGGAGTCCAGTTTGTACACCTCGATCGCCATCGTGGGCGAGTACAACTGGCAGAGCGCGTAGAGCGCACCATCGTGCACTTCGAGGTCGATCACCGTCGCACCGGACGGCAGGCCGTTCGAGGCTGCCGACCAGGTGGTGCCGTCCCATTCGGCAACCTGGCCTGTCGTCGTCGAGCCGACTTCGTCGAAGTCTCCGCCCACGTACAGGCTTCCATCGAACGCCTTGAGCGCATGAACTGTGCCGTTCGGGCCGGGATCGCCGAACGAAGCGTCCCACTTGTCGTGGCAAGGCTGAGCCACGACGACCTGACCAACCACCAGCACACTCAGCACGGCGCACATGGAGCTCAGCCATCGGCGAATCGTGGTTTGATTCCGGTTCATGCTTCTCCCTTTCTTGTCTGAAGCAGCTTCAGATTTGCTGCCGGCCAACACGACTCTACCTCACAATCGCCGATGTGTCAATGTGGGTAGTCTGGACAGTTATCGGACTTCAGCGGAGCCCTGCCGTTTGTCGGATACCACACTTCGCGCAATGCATGAAAGTAGGCCCGGACGACCGGGCCCTCGACTGGACGCTTGATGTACGGCTCGACCCTACTTCGGCTGGCCGGTGTCCAGAGGCTCACCGTCGTAGTCGCTGCCCTGGAGGCCGCCACGGGTGTAGTTGTAGACCTGGGCGAGGGGCTTTGTCGTCTCGCCGTTCTTGTTCGGTGGTTCGTACACGCCCGGGGCATAGTTGACGATGTATTGCGGTGCCGTGGGGGACAACGGGTTCCAGCCCAGATTGGAGTCCTGCGTCATGCGGACGGCGACGGAGCTATCGAAGAAACTGATGACGGTCTTGGCCTCTGGCTCTGGGAAGTAGAGGGCCTTCTTGCCGAAGTGGCGCTGGTGGGTGTCGTAGAAGTCCACCTTCGAGCCCGGGTACTGGACGTCGGCGATCTTGACGCCGCCGAGCATGCCGTTATCGGAGTTGACGTAGTACGAGTTGTGCACAGGATTGCCGGGCGCGTTTCTGGTTCGCTTGTTGTTGTACTGCTGGTTGGTCCCGCGGATGTTGATGCTGTGCGCCCTGTCGAACGTGGCGATGCCGGGGACGTAGGAGGAGGAGTAGGGCCAGCGCTTGTTGAAGGGGGATCCGCCCATGCCCTTGACGCGGGGCTGGTGGGGCACCCAGAAGTCTTCGTCGAAGTAGTTGACGGGGTCGATCTGCCAGTTGATGCGGAACTTGTCCTCGGGGCAGACGACCATGCGCTCGGGCAGTCGCTGGGCGAGGTAGTCGTTGAGCACGAGGTGGGTGTAGAGGATGTGCGGGATCCAGGAGGTGATGCGCGGGAAGTCATCGCGGCCGGTGCGCCGGCGGATGATGTCCACGGCCTGGCGGGCGGCGGCGTCGACGTCGAAGTTCCACGGGCCCTGGAGGTCGCTCCAGGTGTTGCGATCCCACTTGTCAACGGTCCAGGTGAACGAGCGCACACGGTCGTGGAAGTCAGCGGAGTAGGAGTGCGTCGCGGTCGCCATCTGGTTCATGTTCGACAGGCAGATGGCGAGTCGTGCGGCACGGCGCGCTTCGCCGAGGGCGGGCAGGAGCAGGCCGATCAGGAGCGCGATGATCGCGATGACGACCAGGAGTTCGATGAGAGTGAACCCCTTCACGCGGGGCTGCGTCCGACTCTTCATGGCAGACCTCCGTAAGCCGCGAGTGCGGCCGAAGATTGAACCCCCCACGCAGATAAACCTAATGGATCGTTGACCCGTTGTCCAGCCCCGGATCGACCAATTCCCGGACATTTCGACAAAAGACCCCCACCCGTGGGTTTCGCAGGGGGAACCTGACGAATCTCGTTAGGGCAACGTTCGCAGAATGAGCCAGTCGCGCCGGGACCGCACCGCGTCCAGAAGTGTTGCCACCTCCGCTCTCGGCGCTCCGTCGTCGATCGCCCGTTTCGCACGGCCATCGGCGTCGTCGAGTTCCTCGGGTCGCCCCGATCGAGCGAGGTCCTCGAGCCGGCGGAGGGACTCGAACCACCGAGTCCGCTCCGCGTCATCGGCCGCGGCGGCTCGCTCGTCGCGAGCGTCCGACCCGCTCGGCGACGCGGACGAATCGCCCGGCTCTGACGCCGGGGACTCCCCGCCGCGCGGGTCGGGAGGCGCCGGTGGCACGGGGACCGGACGAACGGGGACGGGCTGCGACGTGCCGAGGTCGGGCGGCGCGAGTTCCGGCCGCGCCGACACGCCGCGCCCGAGCCACCGATCGACCGGACCGAGCGAGATGCCCAGCGCGGGCGCGGCGAAGACGAAGGCGGACGAGACGAGCAGCACGAGTGCCGCGGCAAGGTACACAGCCCGGGAGCGGCGGAGGACTCGGAGGTTCCGCTCCAGACCCTCCACCCGGGCGAGGACGCTCTCGTCCTCGGCCAGCGCCGGAGGCCGGACGATCGCGGTCGGCGGCTCGGACGGGGCGGAAGGGGGGGGAACCGGATCGTTCTGCCCAGGATTCGGCTCGGACATCGCGGCCACGTCCTCGGGCGCGGCGTGGCCGGGAAGCAATCGCACGCTCCCAAGCCCCAGGTGCTGGCGATCGGGGGGCGGCTCGAAGGAGACGCCGCAGTGGCGGCAGTCGCGGTCGCGCGGCTCGACCGGGCGAGCGCAGGCGTGGCAGACCCCGAACAGGTTCGCGACGCCGGGGCAGCGCTTGGCGAGCACCCAGAACTGGCGCGTGGTCGGGCCGCGGATCGGCGTCTCCGGCGTGACCCTGCCGCGACGGACGAGGGCGCGGAGCGTCTCGAACGAGCAGCCTGGCCGGAACGGCTGGGCATCGTCGCGGACGAACCAGGGGCCCATCGCGTTCTGCGTCGCCTGACGCGAGAGCGGGTCGAAGTAGCCCGAGCAGGACTCGCAGCGGTACGGATCCCGGGAACGGAAGCCGCAGTACGGGCAGAGCACCACGCGAGGCTGCGGACGCGGGGCGGCACGGGGTGTGGATTCGTGGTCGGACATGGCAAGGGGCGGGTCGCGCCGACCGCGGCACGCCCTCTCCACCATACACCCCACCAAGGCGGATCGGTTGACCTCGTGGGGTGAGTGCCCCTCTGATCCGGGCATGACCCACCCTCGAACGAGACGCTCAGGCCGCTTGCTTCGGACCTTCGCCGCGGGGGCGGCGTGCGGCGTGCTGACGGCGTGCGCGAGCCAGAACCAGACCCGCGAAGGGCCGAACCCCCGCGACCTGCGCGGTCTGGAGGCGTCGGAGCGGCAGGTGTCCGCGGGTCGACAGCCGGCGCCTGTGGAGCGCCCGCCGGTGATGGTGGACGGCCAACCGGTCTCCTGGGATGAGTTGCGGGCGGCCCTCTCCGAGGCCGCGGGGGCGGCCGCGGTCGAGGAGATCGCGCTGAGCCGGATCGTCGAGGCGGAGTTCGCGCGGCGCGGGCTGCAACTGACGGAGGCGGACCTGCAACGCGAGCGGGAGTTGGTGGAGCGATCGCTGGCGGCGGAGGGGGCGGGGAGCGACTCGGCGGCGGAGATGCTCTCGCGGATCCGGCGCTCTCGCGGGCTGGGGCCGGCCCGGTTCGACTCGCTGCTGCGGCGCAACGCGATGCTTCGCCGCCTGGTGCAGGCGGAAGTGGTGATCACGGACGAGCAGGTGCGGACGGCGCACGCGGTCCGGCACGGGCCGCGGTGCAGGGCGAGGATCATCGTGGCGCCGAGCGAGCGCGAGGCGGCCCAGGCGCGGTCACGCGTGGAGGGCGCGGCGGATCGGCGTGCGGCGTTCATCGAGGAGGCGATCGCGCGGTCGACGGACCCGTCCGCGTCGCGCGGCGGGCTGTTGGAGCCGATCAGCCCCGCCGACCCGGCGTACCCGGTGTCGGTGCGGCGGGCGCTGGAGGCGCTGCGCCCGGGCGAACTCAGCCCGGTCGTCGCGCTCGAGCACGGCTACGCGCTGCTGCTGCTCGACGAGCGGACGGAGGGCGACGGCACGCCGATCGACGCCGTGCGCCCGGAACTCGAGCGGCTGCTGCGCACGCGGCAGGAGCGCGTGCTGATGGACCGGACGGCCTCGCAGATGCTCGAGACGGCGCGGATCACGGTGTTCGACCCGTCGCTGGAGTGGTCGTGGCGGACTCGGATGCAGGAGTAGGGGAAAGAAAAAAGCGAAAAACGAAAAGCGAAAAGCGAAGAATGAAAGAGGAACAAGCAGGGAGGCGGCGAGTGTCGTCACTCACTTTGTTGGCCGCGCTTCATGTTCGCTTTTCGCTTTTCGTTTTTCGCTTTTCCCGGCTCCCTGTCACCTCGTCTCCGCCAGCGTCCTGCGCAGGAAGTCGGCGGCCGTGCGTTGCGCGTCGGGCGTGACCATGAGGTCGTTGTGGGTGACGCCGTCGATCAGGGCGACGGTGACGGGCGCCCCGGCATCGCGGGCGGCGTCGGCGATGCGACCGGCGTGGTAGGCCGGCACAATGTCGTCCGCGGTGCCGTGGATGATGAGCAGGGGGCGGTCGCCGAGCGCGGCGGCGCAGACCTCGGCGTCGAGTCCGTGGCGGATGAGGACCCGCCCGAGCACGCCGGTATGGTCCGACGCGACGCGCTGCCAGCGCGAGAACGCGGCGGCGGAGACGACCGCACGCACCTCTGGGCGCTGACGCGCGAGCGCAAGCCCGATGACGCCGCCCAGGCTGTGGCCGTAGACGGCGACCCGGTTCTGATCGATGTCGGGGCGCGCGAGCAGCGCGTCCAGGGCGGCGTCCGCGTCGGCGAGAAGGTTGCCGCGTCGGAGCGAGCCGGGATCGGATCGGCCGTAGGCGCGGTAGTCGAAGAGCAGGACAGCGAAGCCCTCGTCGGCGAGAAAGCGACAGAAGACCAGGTGATGCGAGACGTTGCCGGCGTTGCCGTGGACGTGGAGCACCGCGGGCGCGGGCGGGGCGTCCTCGCCACGCCCGGTCGGGGGAATGAACCAGCCGTGGAGCGTCAGGCCGTCGGCGGTGGTGAAGGTGACGTCCTCGACGCCGGGGGGCGTGACGAAGGGCGTCCGATCGGGATAGAAGAAGTACCGCTCCATGCATCCGGAGGCCGCGACGCCCAGAGCAAGGGCCGCGAGCGCGAGAGCGAGCAGGCCGTTGTGGACGATGGCGCGACGGCCCTTCGCCGACATCATCTGGCGTACTCGATCGCCCGTGTCTCTCGGAGGACGGTGACCTTGATCTCGCCGGGGAAGGTCAGTTCCTCGCTGACGCGCTTGGCGATTTCGTGGGCGATGAGGAAGGCCTCGTCGTCGCTGATGCGGGCGGCGTCGATCATCACGCGGACCTCGCGGCCGGCCTGGATGGCGTAGGCCTCGGTGACGCCCTTGTACGACAGGGCGATGTCCTGCAGTTCGTTGAGGCGCTGGACGTAGCGTTCAAGGCTCTCGCGGCGGGCGCCGGGGCGGGCGCTGGAGACGGCGTCGGCGGCCATGACGATGGGCGTGTAGAACGTCGTAGCCGGGATGTCGGCGTGGTGCCCGCCGATGGCGTTGAGGACGGCCTCGTCCTTCTCCCCGTGCTGTCGCGCGAAGTCCATGCCGATCTTGGGGTGCCCGCCCTCCATCTCGTGGTCCATGGCCTTGCCGATGTCATGGAGGAAGCCGCAGCGCCGCGCGAGCCGCCCGTCAAGACCGAGTTGCTCGGCGATGATCTGGCAGAGGAACGCGACCTCGACGGAGTGGCGCAGGACGTTCTGCCCGTAACTCGTCCGGTAGTGAAGGCGTCCCATGGCCTCGATGATCTTCGGGTGCAGGCCGCGGAGGTTGACCTCGAGCGCGGTCTCGCGCCCGAACTTGACGATGCGCTCCTCGACCTCGGACTTGACCTTCTCGACGACCTCCTCGATGCGCGTCGGGTGCATGCGCCCGTCGGCGATCAGGCGTTCGAGCGACTCGACGGCGATGGCCTGCCGAACCTTGTCGAAGCAGGAGACGACGATGACCCCGGGCGTGTCGTCAACGATGATGTCGACGCCGGTGGCACGCTCGATGGCGCGGATGTTGCGGCCCTCGCGTCCGATGATGCGGCCCTTCATGTCGTCGGACGGGATGGCGACGGTGCGGACGGTGGAGTCAGACGTCACCTCGTTGGCGTAGCGCTGGATCGCGTTGAGCAGGATCTGGGTGCTCTTGTTGCGGGCGTCCTCCTCGGCCTGCTCGACGACCTTCCGGACGACCTTGGCGACCTCGTGGCGCGAGTCCTGCTCGACCCGCTCGAGCACCTGCCGCTTGGCCTCCTCGCGGCTGAGGCCCGAGACCTCGTGCAGACGCTCGCGCTGCTCGTCGATCAGCCGCTCGACCTCCTTCTCGCGTTCCTCGGCCTTTCGTTCGCGTTCGCGCGCGGCCTCGACCTGTCGGCTGAGCTGCTGCTCCTTGAGCGTGAGGGTCTCCTCCTTGCGGTCGAGCAGGTCCTCCCGCTTGGCCAGTCGCCGTTCGGCGTCGCGGGTCTCGGCGCGCGCGGCCTCGGTCTCGGCGTCCAGTTTCTCCTTGCGAGCCAGCGCATCGCGTTCGGCTTCCAGCCGGATCTTCTCGGCCGAAGTCCTGGCTTCGAGTTCGGCCCGCTCGCGGAGCGCGGCGGCCTCCTGCTTCGCCCTCGCCAGCGCTCCCGTCGCGAGCACCCGGCAGAGCGCGAAGCCGCCGGCAGCCCCGGCGACAAGGGCCGCGATTGCCCAGAGCACCACTCCGGCCGTGGAAACCTGCGCGAGCGTCGTCGTGACGGCAAGCATGGGCCACCTTCCTGACAGGCCCGCTCGGATGCGGCCCCCCCACGTGCGACGATCTCGCCCCGTGCGCGGGAACCGCCGAAACCCCGCCGGGTTCTTCGGTGCGAGTCGCGTCGTCAAGAGGTCTGGAACGCCCCTTCCGCCTTCAGTCCGCGGCCTCCGCCACGAGCATGGAACAACGCGAAACCGACCCACACACCTCGACCCTCGCGCTGCACCCTCTGAACAGCATCCCCGGCGTCCTTCCAACCCGGGGGACGGGAGACCGTCGCGCCCAGGCCGTTTCTTGTCGATCGTCGCACCGCCCACCCCGTCGGTCGCGGGTCGGTCGGTTCTTTCAACCTCTCGGCGGCCGGCATCGTCCCGGCCTCAACCCGATCTTAGCAGCCCACCCGCGCCGGAGTTTCCGGTCGGCCGGTGAATCCGCCGGATTCCTCCCTTGACGCCCTTGGACACGCCCCGCCCATCGGCCGATAGACTCCCTGACCCTGGATCGCCGCATCGCGGCGGACCCCCAACGATCGGACCGCGTACGAGAGACCTCCCATGAGCCGAACCACCCGCGTTGTCGCCCGCTCCCTGCTCGTCGGCCTGGCCGCCCTGGTCGTCGCCACAACCCTGGCGGGCTGCAAGGCCCCGAAGTCCAAGCGGATCGCCATCGCCGGCCCCGCCGTGGTCGCAGGGGCTGCCGTCGGCCTGGACGTCCAGAACCAGAACGGCGGCGTGAAGGTCGTCGTCGACGCGGCCAGGCCCGAAGCGGTGGTCGTCGCGAGAACCCGCTCCGGGGGTCGAGTCGTGACGGAGGGCGACCGGGCCCACGCCTGGATCGCCGCCGAGTCCGTCGATCAGGACGGCAGGAGCGTGCTCCGCGTGCTGTCCACTCCGGCGGAGGGCGGCGCGGATCAGCCGGTCGACCTGGTGATCTTCGTGCCGCGGTGCGACGGGCTGACCGTTCGCAACGCGGGCGGTCCCGTCGAAGTCGTGGGCGTGTCCGGAGCCGTGGACGTCGAGAGCGGGGGCGCGGGTCGGCCCGGCGGGTGGATCCGTGTGCGGTCGGACCATGCGCTCTCGTCGCCCGTCCGGCTGATCACGGACGAAGGGACGATCGTGTGCATCGTCACCCCGGACTCCGCGGGCCGGATCAGCATGAACGCGCCGCACGGCTCGGCCAAGATCTTCGCCCCGCAGACGGTGCTGCTCGGGGCCCAGGTCTCGCAGACGGCGATCTCGGCGACCCTCAACGGCGGGTCGAACGACATCGTGCTGCACACGGCGAGCGGCGATGCACAGCTGATCGTGCGCGACAAGCCGGAGAGTTATCTCACCACGCGCTTGAAGCCGTAGCCGGTTACGCGGATCGTGGGTCGTCCTTGCGCTCCGGGTACCCCGCCCCTCCGGCGCGGCTCCGTCGCTTCCACCTCGGCCAAAGCGCCAGCGCACCCCACCACCCGCATGACGGTTTCCTGAGCCTGTGCGCTACGACACTTCCCCAGCCCGAAGGGCTGCACCGTGCGTAGCCGGGGCTGGAGGAGACTTTGCGACGACACCCCCGGAACGCGCGGCCCACCAATCCCCTTCCGTGTGGTTCGGCAGCCCGAAGGGCTGCTCGTGCCGCGCGCACGTCGGAATCACGACCACCCCTCCGGGGTCCGATGCATCGTGCGCCGACGATCCGGGGGTCTCGCTCGAAGACTCGCTCGACCCCCGGCTACTGACGGCACAGCCGTTCGGGCTGATGAGACAGCACGGCCCAGCGAGCCGAAGCCTCCCTGACGTCCACCGTCAACCGTCCATTGTCCACTGTCGCCTACGCGGCGGCCCTGCGTGCGCCCTCGAGCAGCGCGGCGACGTAGCGCCCGACCTGATCCACGACGAACTCGCGATGTCCGGCGTTGAAGCCGAACTCGAAGGCGACGCCGGCGTGGATGCGCCCGCTGCTGTCGGTGTGGCAGTGCGCGACGCGTCCCGTCATGGCGATGGGCGCGGGGACGTGGGGGCGCAGATCGACCCGCATCCAGAGGTAGTGTGAACGGTCGAGCGTGTGCGCGTCTTCAGGCTCGACCAGCAGGCCGATGCCCCCGCCCGAAACGTTCAACAGACGGGCGGTGAAGCCCGGCCCGACCTCGGGGAGGAGCAGGTCTTCCGCCGGCGTCGGCCCGTCGGTCCGTCCGCCGGTCGCGGCCTGACGGAGGACATGGTCGCGGTTGGCGACCTCGGCCGGGGCGACGGTCATGGGGTCCAACAGCGGCCAGCACTCGACTCGGGGCAGGGAGAGTTCCGCGGTGGAGATGCGGAAGAACGACCGCCGCTGACAGCGTTCGACGCGAGTGGGGAGCGCGAGCCGGAGGCCGCCGCGCGGCTCGTCGCCGAGGGTGCGGGAGTGGAACATCCATCGATTCTGCCCGATGGAGAAGGCTCCGATGAGGGCGACGCCCTGGTGGAGGCGGATGACCTTCCCCGCGGCGGCGGGCTGCTCGACCAGCAGGTGGTCGCCGCGGATGTCGAGCAGGCGGACGCGCCAGACGAGGTCCGCGCCGCTCGCGCCCGGGACGGGCGAGCCGTCTCCGCCGCGTGCGAGCGTGATTTCGAGGGCGCCGCCGCGCTGACGCACCTGCTCGATGCTGTCGCGCCATCGCTCGGTTCTGGATCGGTTGGGGGGCACGGCATCCTCGCTGAAGTCCGCGAACCGAAGAGGGCATCGACCGGCCCGGACGCCCGCTTGAGCCGGGTTCCGCTGTCGGTCTCCCTGATCCGTCATCGCGGCGCGGGATGCGGCCTGGGAGCCTGATAACCGGCCTCGGACCCGGCCACCACCCGGAGCCGATCGCGCAGGCCCGACAGAGCCGCCCGCGCCCGGTCGAGTTCGTCCGCGCTCAGCCCCCGCCCGCCGAATCGAGCCACGTAGTAGAGACCGGCGACCGCGCGCAATCCTTCGGCGAGCGCGGCGTCGAGACCCGCGAGCGCATCGGCGTGGTGTTCCGGTGGGCGATGCTCCGGCTTCCCGAGGCCCGCGGCCTCGAGCAGGCCCAGCGCGTCGGCGTAGAACGAGGCCTGCTGCACGCGCGCCCGAACCTCGGGATCTTCGATTGTCGAGCGAGATCGCGCACGAGCCGCACGCGCAGCCGTGACGCGGCGCGCGATCGCCGCCGCGCCGAGGCCGCAGGCCAGCACGATCGAGGAGGCGACGAGCGCGTTCACGATCACGCGGGCCCACCAGTTCCAGTCGGGCATCTCGTAGTCGCCCGCGACGCCCGCGAAGGGGCCGTCGCCGGAGAGATCCTCCCGGCGCGCCCACGCGAAGAGGGACGATCGAGACGAACTGTCGAAGCCGACGACGGAGGTGATCCAGGCGTACTCGATCGCGTCGAGGAATCGGGACGCGCGCGCGAGCAGGCCCGGCCTCGGCGCGTGGAGGCGCCGAAGGTCCGCCGGGGCGGTCGGGTCGTGGACGCGCCAGTAGCCCGGCCCCTCCTCGACCTCGACCCAGGCGTGCGCGTTGCTCTCGCGAACGATGTAGTGGCCGGTTGCCTGGCTGTACTCGACCGCGACGTAGCCCGTGATGACGCGGGCGTCGATGCCGACGCTCCGGCACATCGCCGCCATCGCCGAGGCGAAGTGCTCGCAGTGGCCCGCGCGCGAGGCCGTGAGGAAGTGCTCGATGGGGTCAACGCCGGGGGGGGTGGGCGCGGAATCGAGCGTGTAGGCGTACTGGTTGCGGAGTTCGGATCGGAGCGCGATCGCGGCCTCGCGCATGCGGTCGAGCGGGACGTTCCCCTGCTCGTCGAGCTCCACGCCGGCCTGCGTGAGAATCTCAATGGCGCGCCCGCGAACCCCGGCGACGGGGAAGGAGGGACGCTCGTGCCGCCGCCAGAAGTTGCCCCGGGGCGCCCGAGGCTCACCGCACTCGACCTCGTAGCGGAACTTCCCTCCCTGCCCGTCGCGCAGGACGATGCCCGTGAAGGGGTTGTGGTACTCGCTCCCGCCGTCCAGAAAGGTGACGGTGAGGGGCCGCCACACGGTGAAGAGGTGGCTGGGGCCTGGTGGGGCGTTCCGGATCGTGATGGCGAGGCGCTTCTCGCGTTCCGCCCCGCCGGCGCCGATCTCCTTGCGGGACCCCGCCGGGAGCGGGCCGATCTGATCGTCTCGTGACGAGGGAGGGGTCGCCGCGATCCAGGCGCGCCCCGTGTAGGTGTCGAGGGCCGCGCCGCGGAGGTAGTAGACCTCGCCCTCGCCCCCGAGCCGGACGCCGCGCTGCACGTCGAACACGGTGAGGTCGAGCACAGGCGTCTGGGACTCCGAGATCAACCCGCCAAGCCCGACGTCAACCTTGGTTGAGAAGCCCGTGACTCTGCCGACGCCCGCGTTCCCCCACCGCCCGAATCGGTCCATGCCAAGCCCGCGAGGCATGAGGACGAAGACCCCCGCGCTGAGCAGGAACACCCCCGCGAACACGAACGCGTTCAGTCTCCGCAGGTCGCGGCGGAAGCGCCGCCCGGCGACCGCGCCCACCTCCGGGACGCTCGCGCCCGGCGGGAAGGCCCGGCGGCGCGAGATCCGAACTCGCTCCGCCGCCGACGCGATCTGGTGGCGCATGACGGCCGCGCCGAGGGTCGGCAGCATCGCGAGCAGGAGAAGCCCGGTGACCAGACTGTTGCTGGTGAGCGCGGCGCCGAAGGCGAGAAACACGCTCAGAGCGAGCAGTTGCGCCTCGTCTCTGGGTCGGCGGCGGTCGAGCATCTTGATGATCAGCACCCAGAGCAGGAACCGAGCGAACTCATCGACGCCGAGCGATCGCTCGAACGCCACCCGCACGGCGTCGAGCATGGCGAGGAGCACGAGCGAGTTCACGATCCAGCGGGGGGGCATGCGCCCGCCCGCGCCCCCGGTCGCGAATCCGAGCACGATCAGGCAGGCGGCGACGAGCGCTGCGCGAACGGCATCGCCGGATGCGGTACCCCAGGCCGCCACCGCGAGGAGCGCCGTGGCAACGACCGACGATGGACGGAAACGGCTGGGGTTCATGCCCGGGCGGCTCCGTCGGGCGGCCGAGCCGGCGGCTCGGCGCCGGATGCGATCCAGGCCCCAGGTTCGTTGGCGCTGAGTCTCAGCGCTCCGGGGGGAGCGGTGAGCCCGGCCTCGCTCCGCTGGCTGACGACAACGAACGCGTCCGACCGTCCGGGAAGGGGAGCCGCCGCTTGTGCGCCCGCGTGCGACACGGACGGCGCATCGAACAGCGCCAGTTCGGTCAACAGCGCGCGAAGGGCGCTCCGGCCCGATCGTGCTGCCAATCGGGTGCCCTCCGCACCGAGGGAAAGCCCCACCGCGTACCCCTGCTCGAAGGCGGCTGTGGCGACACCGGCGGCAAGGCTGACGGCTTCCTCTCGCAGCGAGTCGGCCCGTTCATCGGAGCCCAACCGGGGCTCGAGTTCGAGCACGATCCAGAGCCGCCGGGGCGCGGGGCGCGACGTCTGACGCACGACCAGCTGCCCCGTGCGCGCCGACGCCCGCCAGGCGATGAGGCGGTGGCTGTCGCCCGGCGCGTACTCGCGCAGCCCGTAATACTCACCGCCGACGCCCGCCGAGCGGAGCGCGGCCGCGCTGCCGTCACCCTGCGGTCCGAGGGCTCGAAGGAGTCCGGGGCGAACGGGCGCGGGCGATGGATGCACGATCGCCCCCTGGGGCTGCTCGAAGGTCACGCTCTTGCGGGTCAGCCCGAAGGGGAACGCGCTGGAGACGGTGATCCGCGAGAACGTCGCCTCACCGCGCCGCGTCGGCGAGACGACGGCCTCGGCGTGAACGACCTGCCTCGGGCCGACGTGCGCCACGAACGCCATCGGCTGCGGGAGATGGGCCGCCCACGTCGGAGGGGTGCGGCCGCGTCGGTCCGCGTGCGATTCCGTGATCGTGAGGGCGCACGCGGGAATGAACCGGTTGCGGTTGCGCACCGAGTAGCGGATGACCATCGTTCCCCCGACCGCGCACTCGGCGATCGGCTCGCGTTCGACCTGCACGCCCATGAGCGCGGAACCGGAGACGAACCCCGAGAGGATCAGCCCGGCCACGGCCACGCCGAAGAGCCAGAAGAGCAGGTTGTTCTGGCTGTTGATCGCGCCGATGGCCGTGAAGACCGCGACGGCGGCGTAGATCACGCCGGGAAGATGGAGGTGATACCGTCGGCGCACCGCCGGAGGTCGGCCGGCATGGCTCGCGTGTGCGATCACCGCCCGTGCCTCACGCTCCCCCGCCTGCGCCGTCGAAGTTCAGTTCCGCGACCGTCGGCAGGTCCTTGATCGATGAGAGGCCGAAAGAGTCGAGGAACTGGCGGCTCGTGCCGTAAAGCATCGGACGCCCGAGTTCCTCGGCGCGGCCGGTGATCGCGATGAGCCGCCGTTCCAGGAGCGTGCGAAGCACTTCTCCGCACGCCACGCCCCGAATCGCTTCGACCTCCGCGCGCGTGACCGGCTGGCGGTACGCGATGACCGCGAGGGTCTCGAGCGCGGCCCGACTGAGCCGCGAGGACGCCCTCGCCCCGTGGAACCGCGAGACGACCCCCGCGTGCTCCGGCAGCGTCATGAACCTGTAGCCGCCGGCGACGGACTCGATGCGGAAGGCGCGGGCACTGCGCTCGTACTCGGCGTTCAGGGACTCGACGCACGCCCGAACGACGCTCTCGGCACGCGACACCTCACGCGGCTCCGCGCCCTCCCCGACCAGGGCGAGCGCCTCGGCGAGCCGCCGACCCGGCACGGGCCGATCCGCGCTCATCAGCACCGCCTCGAGTGGAGCGGCGAGGGCCTGGCCCGCCGCGGCGGGGGCATCGGCGGTGGGATTCCCCGTTTCGTGTTCGACGGCGTTGGGCATCGTCCGATCGTACCACGCCACCTCGACCGCCGTCCGAGAATGCCGCAATCCTCCGATCCGCGCGCCGCGGCGATCGGGTCATCTGGGGCGGACTCAAGCCCCCGCGGTCCGGGGTCGATGCTGCCCGCGGCGAGGCCGCCCGGGGAGTCGAACCCAAGGCCTCCCTCCGTCCGGAACGCAACAGGGGCACACGACGATGACACCGCCCACCATCCTGCTGGCCGACGACGAAGCCCACATCACGCACGTGGTCGGGATGAAACTGCGGGCGGCGGGGTATGCCACGCTCGTCGCCCGCGACGGCGAAGAGGCGTTGACTCTCGCCCTCCAGCACCGCCCGAACCTCGTGATCACCGACCTCCAGATGCCCTACATGAGCGGGATCGAACTGGCGACCCGGCTGCGTGCCGACGAGCGAACGGCCGAGACCCCGGTGCTGATGCTCACCGCGCGCGGGTATGTCCTCGACGAGAGCGAACTCAGCGCGACGAACATCCGCGCCGTGCTCAGCAAACCGTTCAGCGCCCGCGACATCCTGCGCCGCGTCGAGGAAGTCCTCGGGCGAGCCGCCGAGACCGAGACGGCCAGACTTCGGAACGTCGCATGAACCACGCCCTGCCCGCAGAACCGAACGACGCCCCCCAGACCACGCTCCGCGAGCGATGCCGAGCGCTCGGGCTGCCGGTGTGGCGCCTCGACACGACGGGCACCGTGATCGACGACGCGAACCAGCCGGGGCTTGCCGGGGTCTGGCTCCGCAGCAGCGTGATGTGCCGCATGCTCGCGGACGCGGTTCGCGGGTGGAACGGCCAGGAGACGCCCGACCGTGTCGAGTTGTTCCCCGGGTGCCACGTCGTGCCGTCCGTGGAAACGATCCGAGGGCGGCGTCGCGGCTACACGGTGTTCATGTTCCTGACGCCCGACGCCCTGCGGACGCCCGAGTTCGAGGCGGTGTGCGCCGCGTCGCAGGCCGACAAGGCCGCCGCCCGAAGCGCGGTCGGACGCCTGGCGAGTTTCTCCGCGGCCGAGATCGACCGGACGGTGCCGGTCCTCGACTGGATGCTCAACGACCTCAACCGACAGCACGAGAGCGAGCGGACCATCGGGGGCTTCACCCGCCACCTGACGGACGCCTACGAGCACATCGAACTGCTGTACACGCTCGGCAACTCGATGTCCGATCTTCAGGAGCCGGAGCGGTTCATCCGACTGGCGGTCGAGCAGCTGCAGCAGACCACCGAGTTCGGGTGGGCCGCGGTTCGAACGCTGGCCCGCGCGCGGCTTCCGGACTCGGTGGCGGACTCGCTCTTCGTCGCGGGCAAGCCCGGCTGCGACGCCAGGGCGTTCCGCGAGATGATCGACGCCTTCGTCGAGAGTCTCCCGCCGGACGCCGAGCCGCACATCGCCAGTTCCATCGCCGGCCGTCCGCTGCCCTGCGGGGCGCAGGTCGTCGTGCAGCCGATCGCCGGGGGCGCACGCCGCGCGGCCGTGCTCCTCACCGGCGACAAGGGCGGCGACGACCCGCAGGTGAGCAGTTACGACACGCAACTGATCGCGACCGCCTCCGCCTTCCTCGGCACGTTCTTCGAGAACGTATCGCTCTGGCAGGAGCAGACCGCGCTGTTCCTCGGCTCGCTCCAGGCGATGACCGCGGCCATCGACGCCAAGGACCGCTACACCTGCGGCCATTCGGAGCGGGTGGCGCACCTCGCGACGGAGTTGTCGCGGCTCGTCGGATTCAACCAGCACCAGGCGGAGCGCGTGCACATCACCGGGTTGGTGCACGACGTCGGCAAGATCGGCGTCCCCGAGGCCGTGCTGTGCAAGGAGGGCAGGCTCACCGAAGCCGAGTTCGCGCTCATCCGCCAGCACCCGGTGATCGGGCACGACATCCTCAAGGGCATCCCGCAGCTCGAGGACGTGCTGCCCGGCGTGCTGTCGCACCACGAGCGGTGGGACGGACGCGGGTACCCGCACGGGCTGACCGGCGAGTCCATCCCGCTCGTCGCGCGCATCATGGCCCTGGCGGACACCTTCGACGCGATGAGCTCCAACCGCTCGTACCGTCCCGCGATGCCACGCGAGCGCGTGTTCGAGGAGATCCGGCGGTGCGCGGGCACGCAGTTCGACCCGGAACTGGCGCCGCTCTTCCTGTCGCTCGACTTCTCCGAGTTCGACCGGCTCGTGGCGCAGCACGAAGCGGCGTCCCGCTCGGTCGCCGCAACACGCGCCGCGGCGTAGCGCTCAGCCCCCACGCCGGGGAGTCGCGTTCCCGCCGAGGCTCATCGACGGATCGCGGCGCTACGGCTCGTCGCCCCATCCCAGCGCGTCCCCGAGCGAACGTGCCACGTCGCCGGACTTCGCGGGCAGCTCCGCGACCGCGACGATCGACCTGTCGCGCCCGAGCAGCACGACCGCCGCGGGCGAACGGGGCGCGATGCGATCCAGCGTCAGACGCTGCGCGGGAGACCAGACCACCTGATCGGCAGACTGTCCGTCGGCCGCCCGCCAGCGATCGTGGAACGACGCGAACCGCTCGACCGAAACCGCGCCCGCTTCGAGCAGCACGACGACGAGCGTCTCGACGCGCGGGACGGCCGACACCGCCCCGACCCGGGGTGAACGGAACGATCGCCGCGTGAGTTCGCGCCTGAACTCGACGACGCCGTCCACCCCGGCCCGTGCAGAGTCAAACGCCGCGTCCTCACCGTCGACCCACCAGACCGCGTCCCACGGGTCGCGGACAAACACCAACGCGGTGTACGCGGCGTCCGCCGGCGTCCTCGCCTCGGCCGCGCCGGCGTACATGGACACGACCGGCATGCGGTCCCCGATCCGCAGCGGCCGTTCGAGCGCGGAGAGTCCGGACAGGGAAGTGATAAGACGCCGACCCCGTGTGTCGACCCGCCACCCGTCCTGTTCGCCGGGTTCAATCGGCTCGAACACGACCTCGAGCGTGGCGATGCCCTCGGCGGTGGGCAGGTCCGCGGCGTATGTCCTGACGCGCCCTCCCACGAGTTCGATCGAGGCACGCCCGGTCGGCGTCCGCCCGACCAGCCGCACCCTCGCGCCGCCGCGCGCACGCTCGACAACCGCACCGAGCCACTCGATCCCGGGCGTGTACGAGGTCAACGCCAGCGGGACTCGCGGATCGTCGAGCGCGAGCGCGATCTGCGGGAGCGGCAGCGCGGGAAGCCGGGCGGCGACTTCCCCCGAATCCACGCGATCGGCGCACGGCCACGCGACGGCCGTCGTCGGATCGCCGGGGTGCGCGGCCGCCGCGCCGCCGGGCTCAAACGAGGCAACCAGCGAGGGCGTCTCGACGACCACGTGCCCGCCGCTGCCCGCCCACACGCGAACGGTAAGCCGCTCCGTGCGTGACGTGCCGTCGGGAAGGGTGAGCGTAACGGCCGCGCGATCGGCGATCGGCGATGCGCGATGAACGAGCATCGCGTGGGCGTAGGCAAGCGCTCCGATCGGGCCGGAAGTCGAGCCGGGCGAGAGCGCGGCCGCGAGTTCGACAAGCCAGCCAAGGACGATCACGAGTAGCGTCATCGCGCCACCGCCCCTCGCAGTGTGTCCCGCAGTTCGCGGACCGTACGCCCGATCCCCGGCACGACGGCCTCGGGGGCGATCTCCGCGAGCGGCCCGAGCACGAAGGCCCGCTCGTGCAGACGCGGGTGCGGGAGCGTGAGGCGAGGCCCGCTCTCGACGCGCGAGCCGTAGAGCAGGAGGTCGAGGTCGATCACGCGAGGCCCCCACCGCTCGGCGGCGGCGCGATCACGTCCCATCGAGCGCTCGATCGCCAGGAGCGCGTCGAGCAGGTCGCCGGGCGCGAGCGAGGTCACCAGCAGGGCCGCGGCGTTGAGGAACGGCCCCTGCGGGACAGGCCCGACCGGCTCGGTCTCGTGGACTGATGAACGAGCGACGAGCCGCGTGCCCGGGAGCGAGGCCATCGCCAGCACGGCCCGTTCGATGGCGGCCAAACGGTCGCCGAGGTTCGACCCGATGCCGACGCACGCCCGCTCGCGCACCGCCGAGTCTGATTGCCGCGCCCCGGTCGCCGTCATGCCGAATCGAAGGCGCGGGAGGCGCGGAAGGCGAACGCGGCCCCCTACTCCTCCTCGGGCTCGAGCTCCTTCATGCGGTACTGCATCTGGGCCTTGAGGCGGGCGAGGATCGAGGAGTGCATCTGGCTGACGCGCGACTCGGAGAGGTCAAGCGTCGCGCCGATCTCCTTCATCGTGAGGCCCTCGTAGTAGTACAGGGTGACGATGAGTTGCTCGGCCCGAGAGAGTCCCTTGGTGACGAGGTCCTTCAGGTCGCGCCGCTGGATCTCCCGGAACGGGTTGACCTGGGTGTCGTCGCGGATGACGTCGATCTCGCGGACGTCGCGCGTGCCGTCCGTGGTGAACGCCTTGCGATTCAGGCTGAACGTGCCGACCGCGTTGCCGTCGCGCTGGTATTTCTCGAACTCTTCGGCGTCGAGGCCGAGGAAGGCGGCGACGTCCTCGTCGCTGGCGGGCTGGCCGGTGCGCATCTCGAGTTGCTGGCGGGCCTGCTCGATCTTCCCGGTGCGGTGGCGGACGAGACGGGGCACCCAGTCCATGTTGCGCAGTTCGTCGAGGATCGCGCCCCGGATGCGCGGGGCGCAGTAGGTCTCGAACTTGACCTTGCGATCGAGGTCGAAGGCCTCGATGGCGTCCATCAGGCCGAAGAGGCCCGCGGACATGAGGTCCTCGAGGTCCACCTCGTCGGGCAGGCGCGTGTAGATGCGCTCGGCGTTGTAGCGCACCAGCGGGAGGTACTTCTCCATGAGGTAGTTGCGGAGCGAGTCCGAGCGCGTGGCCTGGTACTCACGCCACAGTTCCTCGCCCTTCATCGCGTCGTAGGGCGACGGCGCGTGCGAGGCCTCGGCGTGCCGGGCGCTCCGGCGAGCGGCGATGCGACTTCCAGCGAGCGATGCGTGTGCTGCGGCCATCGGTCCTCTCCTTGACCCTCGGCGTGTCGCGCGGCGTTCGTGCCGAGCGGCGTGTCGCGGTCGATCCATGACCCGACAGGCGGGGAGTATACAGACTTTCGCGGCCTGTCAAGCCGCCGTCTCCTCGCTGTGGATGTCATGCTCCCTCTGCCTCCGCGCGGGGCGACACACGCCCCCCGCCCTTCGTATCGTCGTTCGCCCGTTGGTAGGTGTCGGCGTGCTCGGCCACGACGCGCGACGCCACCGACGCCAGCGCCGTGCCGACCGCGAACATCGCGAGCATCGAGGCGAGCGCGCGCCCGATGACCGACGCCGCGTCGCCCCCCGCCGACGCGCCCGCAACGATCGCCACGGCGAAGCCCGCGAGCGAGCAACAGGGAGCGACGGCGCTGATCGGGCGTGCAGTCATACAACGAGCAGGCCGAATACCGGACGCGGCCCCGCGAGCGCGCGGCCACCCCGGTAGGTGCATTATCGTCCGCGCGAAGGCAAGCAATCAGTTCGAACGGGCGCAAAGAAGTTCGAAGCCGCCAACGCAATCGGCGTGCGCGGCGCATCCGGCATGACGCGACCGACCCCCCCCTTCGCCCGCGCCACTACCCCTTGCGGTCCGAGCGCGGCTCGAACGCAAGGGACGCGATGATCTCGCTTGACAAACGCCGAACATCCCGGCTCGCGCGCGCCCGCGGCCGAATCAGCATGTGCGGGACACGCCTGCGAACCGACGACGAAACGCGCGAATCCTGCGCGATCCGGCCGAGCATCGGCACCTCAAATCCAAGGAATCTCCCCGCGCAGCCGGACAAACGCGCATGAACCGCGCTCGCCTCCGCCTCTGTCCGGCTCTGATTCACGACCAGGCCGAGTCGGGGGAGTGTCGAGGCTCGCTCGCCCGCGAGCAGGTGGAGGCACTTGATCAGGCCGTAGGCGTCAGCGATCGACGTCGGCTCGGGCGTCGCCACCACAATCGCGAGCGACGCGGCGAGCATGAACGTGGTCACGTCGCGCCCGATGCCCGCCCCCGTGTCGATGACGATGAGGTCGCTGACGGACTCCAGTTCGCTCAGGCCGGCGACGAGCGCGGCGCGGCGGCGTGCATCCAGGTCGGCGACACGGGCGACGCCGACCGCGCCGGGCACGAGCAGGAACCCGCCCGGCGCGTCCACCGCCACGTCCCGCATCGAGAGGCGGGTAGGGGCGTCGTGCCCGGCGAGCAGGGCGTCGAGACGGCGGTGCGGGCTGAGGCCGCAGAGCACGTCGGCGTTCGCCATGCCGAGGTCCGCGTCGAGGAGCGTCGCCCGTTTGCCCGAACGCGCGAGCGCGATGCAGAGATTGACGGCGATGTTGGTCTTGCCCACCCCCCCCTTGCCCGAGCCGATGGCGACGATGGGCGTGCCGGGGCGCGCGGGGCAAACGGCGTTCGATCGCGATGGCGTCCCCTGCCCGCCGGCCAGCGTCTCGACGAGGTCGCGCAGACGCGACGCCTGATCCGCGGGGCGTGCGAGGGCCGGGCTGGCGAGCATCGTCGTCACGCGACGGCCCCCGCCAGCGCGGTCGCGCCGCGCCCTTCGAGGACCAGCCTCGCGAGCGTTCTGCTTTCCGCGGCCTCGACGTCGTCGGGGACTTCCTGCCCGGTCGTGAGGTAACTGAGCGGCAACCCAAGACGCGTCACGGCGTTCAGGGCGGGGCCGAAGACCTCGGCCTCGTCGGTCTTGCTGAGGATGAGGCGGTCGGGGCCGAGCGAGCCGAATCGTTCCGCGGCCCGCATCATCACCGGCTCGGCCGACGCGGCCGAAAGCACCAGGTGGGTCTCGTCGGGCGAGGCGGCACGCACAAACTCGGCGAGTTCGCGCAGGCGTCCCTCATCGCGGGGGGAGCGGCCCGCGGTGTCGATGAAGACGACGTCGTGGTCGCGCAGGGCGTCGCGGGCGGCCTGCATCTCGCGCGGGGTCAGAGCGACGCGCATCGGCAGGCCGACGATCTCCGCATAGGTCCGCAACTGCTCCACCGCCGCGATGCGGTAGGTGTCGCTCGTGATCAGGGCGGCACGGAGGCCGTGGCGCAGTTTCGCGGCGGCGGCGAGCTTGGCGATCGTCGTGGTCTTGCCGACGCCGGTGGGGCCGACGAGGGCGATCGCGCGGCAGACGCCGCCGCTCGGTCGCCAGGCGCCGGGCGGTGCAACCGGCACCATCGCGGCGATCTCGTCCGCGAGCGCCTCGCGCGCCCGGTCGGGATCGTGCAGGGAGGCGGCCGGCAACCGCTCGCGGACTCCATCAAGCAAGCGGCCCGCGAGTTCGGGCGAGACCTGCTCGTCTGTGAGGCGAAGATACAGGTCGGCCAGGGCATCGGGCATCGCGCCGGGCGACGGGCCAACAGGGCCGCGTCCCGTCGCGTGCAGCACGTGCCCGAGCAGCCGCTTGATGGACGCGAGTTCGTCCTCGATCGCGACTCGGCCCGACTCGCTCGCCGGCGCGAAGGCGGCTCGCGTCGTGGGCACTCGGGCCGCCGGGCTGCGCGCGGGCTTCGGCGCGCCGTTACGAGGTGCCATGGCGGGTTCGGCCGCCGGATCTGGCGTCAGGCCCACGCCAGACCAGTCTCGCACGGGGATGAACTCGTCCTTGACGGCGGCGGCGCGGGCGAGGGGCGCGGGTTCCGGCTTCGTCTCGGGCCTGGGTGCAGCACGCGAGGGGGCGCGGGGCGGCTCACGCCGACGCGGGGCGGGGCCGGAGTCCGCTTCCGTGGAAGCGGTGATCTCGACGATCGGCCTGGTGCCGACGCCGAGCACCCCGCCCGCCTTGAAGGTGCGTGTGTGGAGGATGACGGCGTCGCCGCCGAGGTCTCGCTTGACCTCTGCCAGTGCCGCCGCCATCGTGCTGCCGCGATAGGTCTTGAGTGTCATTATCGCCGTCCCTGGCTTGTCGAAGACTCCGGCAATCTACACGGTCTCGCCGCCCTCCGCCAGCGGCTCCTGTTCAGGCCGCAGTCACGGCCGGCTCCGGCTGCTTCGGGGGGGTGACGAGGGCGAGTGACTCGACCTCGAACGGCGGGGCGACTTCGTTGTACCCCAGCACCACGACCGACGGGATGTGCGGCTCGAGAACCTGGCGTACGACCGCCCGCACCTGCGGCGAAGCGACGACGACGGGGAGCCGACCGGCCGCGGTGACTTTCTCAAGTGCGCGTGCGATCTGGCCGGCGATCGACCCGGCGACGCGGGCGGGCATGGTCACGCTGGTGCCTCCCGGGCCGCGGTCGATGTACGCCGCGATCTGGTCTTCGAGCGACGGGTCGAGGGTCACGCACACGATGGTGCGCGTGCCGTCGGGGCCTGCGGCGGCGACCTGCTCGCAGATGGTGCGTCGCAGCGCATTGCGGACGTACTCGGTCAGCACGTCCGGATCCTGGGTCTTGGGCGCCCAGTCGCCGAGGGTTTCGAGGATCGTCTCAACGTCGCGGATGGGGACGCGCTCGCGGAGGAGGTTCTGGAGGACCTTCTGGAGATCGGCGGTCTTGACCACGCCGGGGACGGTCTCTTCCACCAGTTTGGGCGTGCGCTGGCGGAGGCCTTCGAGCAGGTTGTTGACCTCCTCGCGGGTGAGCAGGTCGGCGGCGTTCGCACGCACGACTTCGGTGAGGTGCGTCGCGACAACGCTGGTCGGATCGACGACGGTGTAGTTCATCGACTCGGCCCGGGCGCGCATGGCGGGGTCGATCCACCGCGCGTCGAGGCCGAAGGCCGGCTCCCGCGTCGGCTCGCCGTCGATGGGACCGGACGCCACGCCCGAGTCCATGGCGAGGAGCCGCCCGGGCCGGACCTGCCCTCGCGCTGCCTCCGCCCCTCGCACCTTGATGCGGTACTCCGTCGGCTCCAGTTGCAGGTTGTCGCGGATTCGGACGGGCGGCATGACGAACCCGGCCTCGGCGGCCATCTGGCGACGGATCGCGTGGATGCGATCGAGCAGGTCCCCCCCCTGCTGCGTGTCGACGAGCGAGACGAGCGCATACCCCACCTCGAGTTCGAGCACGTCGACCTTGAGCAAGGCCTCGATCGGCGGCGGCTCGGGCGCGCCGGGCGCCTGCTCGGCCTGCTGCTGCGCGGCCACCGCCCGCGACGAGCGCGTCATCGCCCACGCGAGTCCGCCAAGCCCCGCGGCGGTCGCCAGCAGCGGGACGGTCGGCAACGGGCTGAAGGCGAGCAGCGCAAGGAACGCGGCGGTGATCGCCAGTCCCCGAGGCTGGCTGGTCAGTTGGCCCGTCAGTTCGTCGCCCAGTTGCTGCTTCGAGCCGGAGCGGGTGACGATGAGCGCGGCCGCGATCGACACGATGAACGACGGGATCTGGCTGGTCAGCCCGTCGCCGATCGTCAGTTTCGTGAAGACCTCGGCGGACTGTCCCGCGGGCCACCCCCGCTCGACGGTGCCGACGGCGAAGCCGCCGATGATGTTGACGGCGGTGATGATGATGCCGGCGATGGCGTCGCCGCGGACGAACTTGCTGGCGCCGTCCATCGCGCCGAAGAAGTCCGCCTCGCGGGAGATGTCCTCGCGCCGGCTTCGGGCCTCGGCCTCGTTGATGAGGCCGGCGTTGAGGTCGGAGTCGATCGCCATCTGCTTGCCGGGCATGGCGTCGAGGGTGAAGCGTGCGGCGACCTCGCTGATGCGCGTCGCGCCCTTCGTGACGACGACGAACTGCACGATGATGAGGATGAGGAAGATAACGACGCCGACGAAGAGCGAGTCGCCCGCGACGAACTCGCCGAACGCGCTGATGACCTGCCCGGCGACGCCGATCGCCTCCTCGGGGCTGCCCGCGTCCGCCGTCAGGATCAACCGCGTCGAGGCGATGTTGAGGACGAGCCGGAACATGGTCGTCGCCAGCAGCAGCGACGGGAAGACGCTGAACTCCAGCGGGCGGCCCATCGAGATCGTGGTCAGCAGCACGATCACGGACAGGGAGATGTTCAGCGAGATGAGCAGGTCAAGCGCGGGCGGCGGCAGCGGGATCAGGATCACCACCATCAGCATCACGAAGGCGATCGGGACGATCAGGCCGCGGTGCTTGGCGAGCGCGAGCAGCCAGGCCGGCAGGTTGCTCCCGTTGGACGCACCCGATTGCGGCTGCTTCGCGGCGGCCATGGATCAACGCCCCCTCACCGTTGTGCCCTGGCGGCGCGCCGCCGCCCGCGTGCGCCGCCGCGCTTCGCCGCGCTGTGCGACGCGCGGCCCTCGAGGCGGTAGACGTAGGCGAGGATCTCCGCGACGGCTTCGTAGAGGTGCGGCGGGATCTCGCGGCCGACCTCGACGCCGTAGTAGACGGCTCGCGCCAGCGGCGGTCGCTCGACGATCGGCACGCCGTGCGCGACGGCGACGTGCCGGATACGGACGGCCATGTAGTCCGCCCCCTTGGCGATCAGCCGCGGCGCGCCCATGGACTCGGACTCGTACCTGAGCGCGACGGCGAAGTGCGTCGGGTTCGTGACCACAACGTCGGCGTCGGGAACCGCCGCCTGGATGCGCTGCATGGCGATCTGCCGCATCAGTCGCATCCGCCGCCCCTTCATCTGCGGGTCGCCCTCCATGCTGCGGCGCTCGTCCTTCACTTCCTGCTTGGTCATCCGAAGGTCCTGCGAGTGCTGCCACTTCTGGTACATGAAGTCGATGACGCCGAGCACAAGCAGCAGGAAGACCAGCCACAGCGCGAGTTCCGCCGCGGCACGGGCGAGCAGGAGCATCCCCGGCACCGGGTCCAGCGCGGCCAGACCGATCAGCCGCGGCATCCAGCGCCCGATCACCAGCCACGAGATCGCCACGACGAGGACGAGCTTGCCCGTGTTCACGACCGATTTCACAAGGTTGCGCTTGCTGAACATGCGCTTGACGCCGGCGATCGGATTCAGGCGTTCGAGCTTGGGGCGCAGCGGCTCGGGCGAGAAGAGCAGGCCGACCTGCATCACCTGCCCGACGGCGGCGACGACGAACATGAGCAGCAGCACCGGAATCACGACCATGACGCCCTGCCACGCCGCCCACTTCGCCCCGTCGGTCATGGACTCGACCGTGAGGGCATCGCCGAGCGTCTCGCCCTCGAGCAGGCGGCGGATGAGCGTGGACATGCCGCGGATGAGCAGCCCCCCGACCGCGACGAGCACGATGACCGCGCCGAGCAGATCGACGGCCGCCGAGAGGTCCGCGCTCTTGGCGACGCGGCCCCGACGCCTCGCGTCCAGGAGGCGGTGCTGCGTCGGCTGCTCGGTCTTCTCGCCCAGGTCCTCGGCCATGCCTCACTCCGGGGCGGGGCGTTCAGGCCCCTCTCGCCGCTTCACCCTCTCCCCAACGCCCATCGCACCACCAGGCCCAGCCCGTCGCTCAACTCGTCCCGGACGACGGTGTCCAGCACGCGAAGCGCAAGCCCGAGCACGATCAGCCCGACGACGATCTTGATCGCGAACCCCACGCTCAGCACGTTGATCTGCGGCATGGTCTTCATGATGAAGCCCATCGCGAGCATCAGCAGCATGATGATGCCCGTAACGGGCGCGGCAACGCGCAGCGCGAGTTCGAACCCGGACGCGGCGAGGCCGGTCGCCAGGTCGAGCGCGCCCGGCTGCATCGAGGCCGCGCCCGGCGGCAGCGACGCGAACGAGCCGACGAGCGCGGCGAACATCTGCTCCATCCCGCCCATCGACAGGAACGCCGCGACGGCGAGGTAGAAGACGAGTTCGCCGACCGCGTCGCTCTGGGTATCCATCTCGGGGTTGTAGACGGAGGCGATGCCCAGCCCCATCTGGTAGCCCATGACGTGCCCGCCGGTCTGCACGGCGACGAGGGGGATGGAGGCGAGCAGTCCGATCGCCGCCCCGATCAGCGCCTCGGCGGCGAGGACGGGCGCGACGCCGAAGAGCGAGAGCGGCTCGGCCCGCGCGACGCCCCCCTCCATCAGGCCCGGATAGACCGCGAGCGAGACCATGACGGCGAGCATCGCGCGCACGCGGACGGGCACGGCCGGGCCGCTGAGCAGCGGCGCGAACATGAAGAGGCCGCCGAGGCGCGCGGTGACGAGCGCGAAGGAGACGAGGTGCGCCAGCAGGCCGTCGGTGAGGCTCATGCGTCGGCGCCTCCGTCCTTTCAACGCAGCGAGAGCAGCGCACTGGCGTACTCCACGAGGTTCACGGCGATCCAGGGGATGAGGAGCGCGGCGACGATGAGCATCACCGCGATCTTGGGCACGAAGGTCAGCGTCTGGTCCTGGATGCTGGTGACGGACTGGAGCACGCTGATGATCAAGCCGATCGCCACCCCCGCGAGCAGGATCGGCGCGGCGATCTTCAGCACGATCAGCAGCGTCTCACGCACCAGCAGCACCGACGATTCGTCGTACGTCATGCGACCTCCCCGGCGCACCCGAGGCACGCCAACGCCCGACCACTCTGCCACGCGAACTCCGCCGCCGCGGGCCAGGCCGCCGCCGCCGCGTGCTCGACGCCGGGCACGGGCGCGAAACTGGCGAGCAGCCCCCCGACGACGAGCGTCCACCCGTCCACGAGCACGAACAGCAGCAACTTGAACGGCAGGCTGATGAGCACGGGCGGGAGCATCATCATGCTCATCGAGATGAGCAGACTTGCGATGACCATGTCGATGACGAGGAAAGGAAGGTAAACCTTGAAGCCCATCAGAAACGCGGTCTTGAGTTCGCTGAGCATGTAGCCCGAGACGAGCGAGGCCGTGTCGACGTCCGCGCGGGTGAGTTTCGAGGGGTCGGAGATGTCCACCCCGCGGTGCTCGAGGACGACGTAGAGGCTCGACCAGTTGCCGGTCGCGGCGATCTGCTCGAACATGAAGTCGCGGAAGGGCTGGCGGGCGCGCCCCCACAAGTCCTCGTAGTCGGCGACCTCGCCGCGCTGGTAGGGCACGACCGCGTCGTCCCAGACACGCTGCACCGTCGGCGCCATCACGGTCATGGTCATGAAGAGAGCGAGGGCGGTGATGACCTGCGGCGGCGGGACGTTCGCGGTGCCCAGCGCCTGCCGGAGCAGCGCGAGCACCACGATGATGCGCATGAAGCAGGTCGTCATCAGCATGATGGACGGCGCGAGCGCGAGCACGGTGAGCAACAGAAGCACGCTCATCGCGCCGGAAATGCCGCGGACTTCCTCGTCCGAGCCGCCGGGGAGCGCGCCGGCCGCCGAGTCGAGCAGCGCGATCGGGTTGAACGCGGAAGTCGGGTCCGACGCGGGCGAGGGCACGGGCGGGCCGATCTCGCCCTGGGCGAGCGCGGGCCCGCACGCCGCGAGCGCGAGCAGAAAGGCCAGCGCAACCCTCGCGACGCCGATCATGGCGTCCCCCCCAGGCCAGCCCCGCGCAACTCGGCGACCCGCCGGCGGAGCGCCTCCACCGCGCTCCGGCCCGACGCGTGCACGGGCGCGGGCCACGACACGTCGGCGTCAGGCTCGACGTGCGCGGCGTCGAAGCGGCGCAGCATCGACGTAAAGCGCGCGCTCATCGACTCGTCCGCGGCGTCGCGGGTCTTCACGAGCAGCGACGCCACGTCCTCGGCGTCGTCGAACGTGCAGAGCGTGCGGAATCCGCCCACTCCGCCGCGCCCGCCGTGCGACTGCGAGAGCAGCAGCACGCGGCGATCCACCTTGAGCAGGACGAGGCTCTGCCCCCGCCCGACCGGGTAGCGCCCGAGCACCTCGATCACCCCCGAAGGCGACGGCCCCCCCGGCCCGAGCGCAACGGCGAGCGTCGGTCCGGAGCGTGCGAAGCGGCGCAGTCCGACGCCGGCCGCAACGATCACGCCCAGCACGCCGGCGAGCGCAAGGATCGTGCGCGTCCAACCCGAGTCCGACCGAGGCTCGCCCGCGCCCAGCGCCGCCGACTCGCGGGTCTCGGCGGCGGGCGCGGGCGTGGCCGGCCCGAGCGAGAGCCGCTCGGTGGCGAGGGCGGCGTCGTCCCCTCCCACGACGGGGTCGCCCGCGGCGAGTTCGTTGGCCGTTGCTCGCGGCGCGGGCGGGCCGATCTCCTGCGCCGGCGCAAGACCGGCGACGAAGAGCGCAAACACCACTGTGCATGTCGATCGAACGCGGGGCATGTCGCCGTCCTGGCTTGCACGCGGGCGGCTCCACCGCCCGGCGATCCGTCAGCGGGGCTTGGCCTGGCCGTCCGCCGAGGGGTCGATGATCTCGTTGATCCGCACGCAGAAGTTGTCGTTCAGCACCAGCACCTCGCCCCGGGCCACGGGGCGATCGTTCACGTACACGTCCACCGGGTCGCCCGCGAGCTTGTCGAGTTCCACGACCGCCCCCTCGCCCAGCCGCAGCACGTCCTCGACCAGCATCCGCGTCCGGCCGAGTTCGATCTTCACGTTCAGGTTCACGTCCGCGAGCAGGTCGATCCCGTTCTGCGGGGTCTCGGTGCGCACGGCGTCAAACGCCGGCAGACGCATCGCTTCGGGCGAGGCGCCACGATCCGGCGCCGGCGCGGCCTCTCCCGCCGGCTCGGGGGCCGACTGCTCCTCGGGCTTCGGGCTGACTTGATCGTCGGGCATGGGTGCGCCGCTCCTGCCCCCGCTCGACGCGAGAGGCCCCGGCCTCCTGCCGGTTCGGGATGGCCAACTGCGGCCGCGGTCCAACGCGACCCGCCCGGCGTCCACCGGGCGGGTCGCTCATCGGCCAGACCACCGTCCGGCACGCCACTTTTGCCGAACGCGCAGCAATTCAGGCGCGATGCACCCAGGTGTGTGCGCTGACGTTCGTGGTCTGTACGGGAGTTCGCCGCAGGATCATTCAATCCGCCGGGAAGCCCTTGCACTTGGGGATGAGCACGCGCTCGACGCGGGGAGTGCCGTCCTGCTGGGTGCCGAAGACCTCGTTGACGTAGGCGGTCAGTTGTCGGGTGAGCGTTTCCTGGCCCGGCTCGCGGAGCTGGTTGTGCTGGGCCTTGCGGAAGATCAACGAGACGCCGGCGGCGATCTCCGCCTTGCGGGTTTCCATGATCTTCTGGACGGCAGGGCGGTTCTTCTCACGGACCTTCAGATAGATCGCCGCGTCCCAGACCCAGGCCCGGTTGGTGGACATGTTCTGGAACTTCTCCTCGATGAGGAGCAGTTCGACGGCCGCCTCTCGCCCGGCCTCCTCGAGGCCTTCCAGTTCCGCCGCGCTGGAGCGGGCCGCGCCGCCGCCCGTGAGGGCCAGGAACCCGAAGACGGCCACGGCCTCGACCACCATGATCGCCGACACGATCAGGATGAGTTTGAGCGGCGGCTTCTTCTTCTGCTCCGGGGCTTCTGCCGCGGCTTCCTGCTCGGCCATCGTGCGCGCTCCATCGCTTACCGCGCCCGGCCGGTCCCGGCCGGGTCGGGGTGCAGTTCGTCCACCGCGACCTCCGTGCGGTACACCTCAACTCGGCGGTTCTCCGGTGAGGCCTCCAGCGCGTGTCGGCTCAGCGCCATCGGTTCGGCCGTCCCAACCGCTACAGGCATCAGGATCAGTTCCTTCACCCCACATTCCTGGACCATGAAGTCTACGACGGCCTTCGCGCGCCGCCAGGAGAGTTCCATCGGATCGACGCCCGGCGCCCTGTCGTCGAGGCCCCAGGCGTGGCCCCGGACGGCGACCTTGTAGTTCTGGCCGCGGACCATCGGCGCGATCTGCTCGCGGACGTACTCCTTGGCCTCGGGCGAGAGTTCCCATGATCCCGGGGCGAAGGAGAGCGGGCCGCCGACCACGAACTGCTGCCCTTCGTGGATGCGCGCGACCTTCTCCTGCCGGCCCTCGATGTTGGGGTCCGTGGGCTGGGCGTTGGACTCGACCGGCTCGTTGGTGTCGGGGTGGGTCACCATCGGCTTGAGCGTGGTGATATCGAGCGAATCGCTGATCGTGAACGAGCGGCGCGCCCCGCTGGAGCCGAGCGCCTGCTTGATGGCGTCGATGACGCGCTGGTATTCCTCGGGTTTCTTGAGTTCACTGAACGCGGCGAGGAGGATAAAGAAGCAGAGCAGGAGCGACATCATGTCGCCGTAGGTGAGGACCCACTCCGGGATGGGCGGGTTCGACGGTCCCTTCCTGCGCCGGGCCATGCGAGCCTCCCGTTCAGGCCGCCTTCTGCTTCGCGCTCTCGAGCGCGTCCCGGCGGCCCGGGGGCAGGTACGTCAGGAGTTTGCTCTCGACGACGCGAGGATTGTCGCCGGACTGAATCGACATCACCCCCGCGACGATGATGGTCTTCACGAGCACCTCTTCGGCGTCGCGAGCCGCGAGCTTGTCGCCGAGCGGGCCGGTCACGATGTTCGCGATCATCGCGCCGTACAGCGTGGTGATCAGGGCGACGGCCATGCCGGGGCCGATCTTCGACGGATCGTCCATGTTCTTGAGCATGAAGATGAGGCCCATGAGGGTGCCGATCATGCCGAACGCCGGCGCGTAACGCCCGATCGTGTCGAGCATCTGCTTGCCCTGCGCGTGGCGCTCCATCAGGGCCTCGAGTTCGGTATCCATGATCGTACGAATGAGTTCGGGGTCGGTGCCGTCGACGGCCATCTTCACGCCGCGGACGATGAACGGGTCCTTCATCTCCTCGATGAGATTCTCGAGAGAGAGGATGCCCTCGCGGCGCGCCACTTCGGCGTACTTGACAAGGTCGGCGATGGTCTCGACGGGGTCGGCCGACTTCGAGAAAACGCTCTTGAGCACGACGGAGTGGAGCTTGAGGATGCGAGCCAGGGGGAACGAGATGATCGCCGCGCCCAGCGTGCCGCCGAAGACGACCATGATGGAGGGCATGTTGATGAGCGACGGGATATCGCCCCCGCCGAGCACGATCCCCGCGGCGATCGCCGCCCCCGCCAGCGCCAGGCCGATGACTGTCCCGAGGTCCACGCGTGCGGTCTCCCCGCCGCGCGCACGCGCGGCCTGCCCATACTCTCATCGGGAACCCGAACCCCCGCCTTGAACGCGAATCGCGGCTGTCTCTCCCGGGGGCGCGGCTCAATCCGGCGGGACGAGCCTGCGGAGCAGCCGCCCGTACTCGACCACCCGGTCCACCACCTCGCGCAGGGTCTCCTTCACCATCACGTGCTCGCCGCTGATGAGCGTGATAAGGGTGTCCGGCGTCTCCTCGACGGTCCGGATCAACTCGGCGTTGAGCACGAATCGCTTCCCGTTCAGGCGCGTCAGCGAGATCACGGCGGCCCTCCCGGCAGGTAATCGGACGATCCCGTCGCCGGCTCAAGTCGCGGCTGGGAAGCGCGGGCCTGGTGGGCGGCCGTGCTTATCGGCCCATGACCAGGAGTTGCTGGACGAGTTCGTCCGCCGTGCGGATGACACGCGACGCCGCGGCGTACCCGGTCGAAGACATGATGAGTTTGATGAACTCCTGCCCAAGATCGACGTTCGAGAGTTCCAGCGCGCCGCCGACGATGGAGCCTGACCCGAAGGTGGTCGGCGTGGTGAGGACCGGCTCGCCGCTGTTGGCGCCCGGCCGGAAGAGGTTGGAGCCCACGTCGACGAGGCCCGCGGCGTTGCTGAACGAAGCGAGGACGACGCGCCCGAGCGGACGGATCAGCCCGTTGCTGAACGAGCCGTAGATCGTGCCCTCGCGGTCGACGCTGAAGTCGGTGAGCACGCCCGGGGCGCGACCATCGCGGAAGGTCGAGGCGATCTGGGACTGGTTCCCAGCGAGCGCAGTGACGGACTCCTCGCCCTGGGCGAAGTGGATGTCGAACGTGAGCGGCGTGACGGCGCCGGTGTTGTTGCGGTCGAGGCGCACCTGCACGGGCGCCGGGTTGACGATCGCGCCGAAGGAATCGAACGAGACAGTGCCCGAGGCAAGGCGGACGTCGCCGTCGGTGTCGTCGGGAGACTCGACGTAGTAACGCCAGGTCGTGCCGATGTCGGTCTTCGATTCGAGCACCATCGTGAGCGAGGCGTCGATCTCCGAGCCGAGCGAGTCGTAGACGATGAAACTGGTGCGCTGGCTCTCGCCCGTCGCCTCGGCCAGTTTCGACGGGGCGAAGGGGAGCGCGGCGAGCGTGCCGTCGGCGTTGAGCAGCCGCAGGCCCGAGGTCGGCACCTCGAGATCGTTGGCCGCGCCCGTGTTGCCCGAGACGACGATGACACCGGCGGCCGGATCGAGCATCGCGCCCGCGGGCAGACCGTCGGGGTTCACGAGTTCGGTGCGCAGCCCAAGCCCCGCGTTCAGGAAGTCGAGGAGATTCTGCACGGTCGTCGCGGGCGTGATCGCCAGGTCGCGGACGGGCAGCGCGGCCCCGCCCTTGCGCGCGCCGTTGAGTTGCAGCCGCTGGCCGTCGGCGAAGAGCGGCGAGCCGGAGCCGGGCTGCGCGGGGTGCTCGATCTCGGTCAGGAGGCTGCCGAAGTCAAGAAGGCTCCCCTGCGGCGGCGGCACGGTGGCGCCGGGAACGAGGGAGAACCCGCCGGAAACGGACGAGAGGAGTTCGATGATCGCGCCGCCGGTGGGGAGTTCGCCCGCGGCGTTGAGGTTGCCGCCGAAGCGGACGTTGCTCGATGCCTCGGCGATGCTGCGCGTGCCGATGGGGATGTTGAGCCGCGTCAGCCCGCCCTGCTGAACATTGAAGCGGTCGTCGACGCCGTAGCCGAGCAGCACGTCGCCGTCGATGGTGACGAGGTCGTTGTTCTCGTCCTGCCGGAACGCCCCCGAGCGGGTGTAGAAGCGTTCGCCGCCGCGTTCGACGACGAAGAAGCCCTCGCCCTCGACGGCCATGTCGCGCGCGTCGCCGGTGGCGGAGATCGAGCCTTGCTTGAAGTCGCGGAGCGTGCCGGCGACCGAGACGCCGAGCCCGATCTGGGTGGGGTTCACGCCGCCGGAATCCTCGGAGGGCGGGGCGCCGGTGCGGATGTTCTGCTTGATCATGTCGCTGAAGAGGAGTCGCGTCGCCTTGTACCCGTTCGTGTTGACGTTGGCGATGTTGTTGCCGACGACCTCGATCTGGCGCGCGTTGGCGTTCAGACCCGACAGACCCGTGAACAAGGCGATGGTCGATGACATGGACGCTCTCCCAAGCGATCAGGCGCTCTGCGGACTCTCTTCCAGCGCGCGGACCAGCGACGGCGCGATCCCCGGCCGCGGCGCGAACAACTCGACGCGCGGCGCGCCCGGCGCGCCGACACGCACGACGGCGTCGATGCCCGTCAGCACGCCCTCCGACCCGAGGTCCACCGCGCCCGTGATCGTGCGGCCCAGGACGTCGAGTTCGAGGGCCAGGCCGTCGATCAGCACGAGGGCGCGGCTCGCGCCCTCGGCGTGGGCGCGATCGGCGGCGTCCGCGAGCCGCTCCAGTTGCTCGGGCGAGAGTTGCACGCCCGCCCCTCGGGCGACCGTGACCTCCAGGCCGGTGCGCACCTCGCCCGCCTGCGCCCGGGCCAGCAGCGCGGCGAACTCCCCTCCGGCCCGCGTCGGCTCGCCGACCGCACCCGACGGGAGCGACACCCCCGCGCCGAGCGCGCGCAGCATCTCCGCCCCGTTCGCGCTCACGCGGACTCCTCCTCCGCGGCCTCGGCGAGCACCTCGTCGAGCCGTTTGACGGGCACGCGTTCGCCGGTGTCGAGCCTGAGCACGACGCCGCCGTCCGTCCGCGATGCGGACTGCACGATGCCCTTGACGCGCGCCCCGCTCTCGGACAACCCGCTCACGTGCCGCCCGATCAGCGACGCGCCGCTCACGAACTCGTTGTGCGTCACCAGTTGCCCCATGCGTTCGGACAGATCCATGTCCGACTGGATGGAGCGGATGGTGGAGAGTTGCTGGAGGAGCGCGGTCGTGTCGTTGGGCTGGAGCGGGTCCTGGTTGGCCAGTTCGGTGAAGATGACCTTGAAGAACTGGTCGGGCGAGAGCGCACCCAGCCCGGACGCCCCGGATGGGGACGGACCGGCCGCGCTCGCCCCCGCGATGCTGGTCGACATCGGCGAGGCTCCGCGTGATTCCGCCCGGCGACGCGCGATCCGTCACGCGACCAGGTCGATGGTGATGGGAACAGCGGCTCCGTCCGCCGTCACGACGATCTCGGCCGAGCCGTCCGTCCACGACGCCCCGCCCCAACCCGCGCCATCCGTGGCGGCTCGACCGGATGGCGGCGCGTCTCCCGCGTCCGCCTCCGCGCCCGCGTCCCGCGGGTCGCTGCGACCGTGCCCCTCCGGGCCGGTTCGGGTTGCGCCGTCTCCGCCGGCGCGATCTCTCTCGCCTCCGTCATCGCTCGAAGGCTCGGCCTTCCCATCGGGCATGGACTGCGCCGCCGAATGCACAACCAGCCGATCGACGTGCAGTCCCCGCGCCTCCAGCGCGGCCCGGAGCGACGACAACCCGTTCTCAAGCAACTCGCGTGCCGAGGACGTCGTCGGTTCCAACCGGGCGGTAACCGTGCCGTCGCGCACGCCCATCGAAACCCGCACCAGGCCGAGCGATTCCGGGTGCAGGCGCAGCACGACCTGCCCGTCGCCGCGCCGGAGCGCTGCCGCGAGGCCCCGCGCGACCTGTGCCCTGAAAGCCTCGGCCGTCGAATCGCGCGGCGTGTGCTGACCCTGCGCGGCTCGCGCGGTCGTCACGGTGCCGCGCACGAACGCGCGGTCGAGGGCCGTGCCGATCGCGGTGAGTGACCGGAGCGCGCCGGCGTCGCCTCCCTTGCCGTTGCCGGCGACCGCGGCGTTCTGGGCCGGCGATGCTCCGGTCGCTTGAGGCAGTACGCGGGTCGCCACGCCACTCGCCGATCCCGGGAGCGGGGGTTTTCCAGCCCCCGTTGAGGCTGAGTCCTGGTTGTTCGTTGCCTGGCGAGCGTGGTCGGCCTTCTCGGCCGCGCTCGAATGCTGCGCGGCATCTCGCCGGTCGGCGGGGCCTCGTTCGGATTGGTAAGCCGCGTTCGGCCTCCCATCCGACGCCGACGCAGCGCGATCGCCGCGTCCGGGGCTTGCATCGCGCTCGCCGGCCGGACGGGCCGAAGCGTCGCGGCCGATCGCTCGCTCGCTCGCCGATCGCAGTTCGTCCTGCGCAGCCTTGACGATCGGTTTCGTCCCGGCCGGCTCGGCGTGAGGACCTGAGCGCGCGTGAGCGGCGTGGCGGGCCGCCAGTTCCTTCGCCAGACCGCCCGGTTCGGGCAGCGCACGTCCCGCCGCCTGACGCGCAAAGCCCGCACTCGCGCCGACCACGGCCGGCAGTCCCTGCGCCAACGCGTCGAGCAGCGCGTCGAAGCCGACGTCCGGCGCGGGTCGATTCGGCGACGCCTCCGCGTCGTGCCGGGTCGTTCCCGCGGGTTGTTCGACGATCTTCAAGGCCCGACGCCTCCGGACGCGTGCGCGACGATGCCGTGCGTCCGGAGCCGTTCGAGCAAATCCGCTGCCAGCGCGGGGTCGTCCGCCACGAACTCCGCCATGACCTTCGACCGGGTGCGTGATGGCATGGCGTCGAGGTACGCGACCGCCTGGCTCTTGCCGTCCCCCCACCCGTCGATCGGAGCGGCCGCGCCCGCGCCGCCGCCGATCAGTTCCATCAGGGCGGTCTTGGCGTCGGCCGGCTTCAACCCCGCGAGCACCGAGAGGGCCTTGCGGAACTGCTCATCGCCGTTGAGGGCCACGATGCGGTCGCGCATGGACTCGAACGCCTCGCGTTCGGCTTCGAGTTCCGACCACCGCTGGTCGAGCGTCCGCATCTCGCGGGCGACCATCGCCGCGACCGTGCGGGCCTCGTGGCGCATGCGCTCGAGCCGCTGCTGCTGGGCTTCGTCCTGCTGGAGACGGATGGCGATCGCGTCCGCGGACGACGCCGGCGTCGGCAGCGACGCCTCGGCGACTCCCTCCGCACGCTGCGTGCGCTCCGCTCTTCGCGCTTCACGGTCCTCGGGCGACTCGCGCAGCACCTGGCGAACGCGCTCAACAGCCCCGGCATCAACGCGCCCCGTGCCCCAGAGCCACCCCGCGACGCCCAGCAGCGCGAGCAGGTGCGCCACGGCCATGACCGAGAGCATGGTCCACAGAGTCTTCATGGTTCAACCTCCGCCTGGACGTCTCGCGAATGGGCCACGCGAGTGCCGATCTCGTCCACGAGCAGGAACTCCGCCTTTGCTTCGTGCCGACGCCATTCCTCGTGCCGCCGCTCCTTGAGCAACTCCAAGGCCCGGCGGCGCTTTGTCGCCTCGACGAGAAGGGCGCGGGCGGCCTCGATCCGCTTCAGCACGCCGGCGAGTTCGACGGCCGCACGGGCGGCGCGGGCGGTCAACTCGCCCGCAGCCGCGGCCTGCATGCGCACGGGCCAGAGATCGACCCGCCCGCCCTCGGCGAGCGCATCACGCAGGACGCCGCGCTCGGCGCGCGACGCCCGCTGGCACTCGCGGATGAACGTCTCCAGGCGCAGCCGCTCGCGTTCCAGAACGGCGACGGCGCGCTGGCGCTCGCGCTCCTCGCGCTCCCGCAGGCGAAGCACCGGCTCCAACTTGAACGCGAACCTCGCCACGGATCACCTCGCCGTCGCGACGCCGTTGGGAGCGGGCGCGCCGCCGCCCCCGCCCTGCATCGCCTTGCGCAGGTCCTCGCCGGCCCTCACCATCAACCCCACGAGACGCTCCCTCGCCGCCTCGAACGGCTCCGACTCCGACGACGACTGGCAGAGCACATCGTCGATCTCCTTGCGACGCGCGATGGCCACGTCCGCCTCCGCGTCGGAACCCGAGGCGTACGCACCGATCTGCACCAGTTCCTCGACCTCGCGGTAGCGGGCGATCAGCCGCACCGCCTGGCGACGCGCGGCGACCAGCACGCCGTCGCACACTTCGTCGGCGACGCGGCTGACCGAGTCGAGCACGTCCACCGCCGGGTAGTGGCCGCGCTGCGCCAGTCGGCGCGACAGGATGATGTGCCCGTCCAGGATGCCGCGGGCCGCGTCGGAGACCGGCTCGGTCAGATCGTCCCCCTCGACCAGCACCGCGTAGAGGCCCGTGATCGATCCGCCGCGGGAACTCGGCGTCGGCTCCACGGCCCCCGCCCGCTCCAGCAACCTCGCCAGCGCGGCGAAGACGCTGGGCGTGTAGCCGCGCGTCGCCGGCGGCTCCCCGGCGGAAAGCCCCACCTGGCGACACGCGTGGGCGAACCGAGTCACCGAGTCCATCATCAGCATCACGTCGCGCCCGCGATCGCGGAAGAACTCGGCGACGGCGCACGCGGCCTTCGCGGCACGGACGCGCATCACCGGCGATTCGTCGCCGGTGGCGACCACGACCACGGACCGCGCCAGCCCCTCCGGCCCGAGGGCGTTCTCGACAAAGTCGCGCACCTCGCGTCCCCGCTCGCCGATGAGCGCGATGACGCTCACGTCGGCGGATGTGAAGCGAGCGACCTGGCCGAGCAGCGTGCTCTTGCCCACGCCCGGCCCCGCGAAGACGCCCATCCGCTGCCCGCGCCCCAGCGTCGCCATCAGGTCCACAACGCGCACGCCGGTGTAGATCGCCTCGCGGATCGGACGGCGCCGCATCGGCGCGACGGGGTCCGGGTCGAGCGGTTGCGGCGCGAGGTCGGCGATTGGCCCCTTTGCATCGATGGCCCGGCCCAGGCCGTCCACGATGCGCCCCAGCATCCGCTCGCCGACGCCGATGGTCTGCGAGACCTGCTCGCCCACGACGCGGTCGCCCGCACGGACGCCCGAGCACCCGCTGAGCAGCATGACAACCGACTGCTCGCGGGTGAAGCCGACGACCTCGCCGGGGAGCGATGCGCCGTCGGTGCGCACCGAGACGAGCGAGCCGACGGGCATGGGGAGGTCATCGACGAGCAGCGTGAGGCCGCGCAGCGACGCGACGCGGCCGCAGACGCGGAACGCCGGCTCGCGTCGGACCATCTCCAGTTGCGCCTCGAGGAGCGTCACGCCGCCCGCTCCCCCCTCTCCCCCCTCTCCCGCGCCGCCTGCGGGCCGGTTTGGCCGGTGAGCGCGGCGGCGATGCGTTCGAGTTGCGTGCCGATCGAGGCGTCGATCGTGCCGCCTCGGTCGGTCTCGACGACGCACGAGCCGCGATCGAGGGACGGATCCGGGCGGAGTTCGGCGTGCGCGGTCCCCGCGAACCGCTCCATCAATGACGGCATGGCTTCGCGCAGCGCGGAGAGATCGTCGGGATGCACGGCGACGCGCAGGCGCGTGGGGCGGGCGACGAGCGCGATCGCCTCGCGCGCCTGCTCGACCGCGACGCCGGGATCGCTTCGCGCGACACGCTTGGTCACGCGGCGCCCGATCTCCACGGCGAGGTCCAGCACGTCACGCTTGGCTTCGACGAGCATCCCCTCGCGTCGGGCCTCGAACGCGCTCAGAGCGTCCGCCCACGCCGCTTCCAGCGCGCCGAGCCGAGCCTTCGCCTCATCGAACGCCTCACGCCGCCCCTGCTCGCGTCCTTCAACCAAGCCGCGCTCGAGCCCCTCGGCACGACCTTCTTCCGCGGCACGAGCCCGAATCTCCACCGACTCGACCTCGGCTTTCGCCACGGCATCGGCGATGATGCGCTCCGCCTCGGCGATCGCCGCCTGGCGCATGACGCTCGCGCGGCGTGCGAGATCGCCCAGGTCCATCGCGGCCCCGCGCGCCGCCATCGGCCCAGCCTCGTTGCCGCGAATCATCGCCATGCGCCGCACACTCCACGCATCCACCACTCCGTCAGTTCATCGCTCGGGCACTTGCCCGTCACACAACCATCTCGGCTTCGCCGCCCCGGCCCTGGATCAGCACTTCGCCGGCCTCCTCGAGGCGACGGACGATGTCCACGATCCGCTGCTGCGCCGCCTCGACGTCGCTCACACGCACGGGACCCATGAACTCCATGTCCTCCTTGATGAGCGCGGCCGCACGCTGCGACATGTTGCTGAAGATCTTCTCCTGCAGTTCCGGGCTGGCCGTCTTGAGCGCGAGCGACAGTTCGTCGTTGTCCACTTCCTTCAGGACGGCCTGGATGCCTTTGTCGTTCACCAGCAGGATGTCCTCGAAGACGAACATCAGCCGGCGGATCTGCTCCACGAGGTCGGGGTCCTCCGCTTCCAGGCCCTCCATGATCGACTTCTCCGTCGCTCGGTCGGCGAGGTTGAGCACCTCGGCGACCGTGTCCACGCCGCCGGCCTTCTCCATCGACTGCATCAGCATGTTCGCCAGGCGGCTCTCAAGCCCGCGCTCGACCTCCTTGATGACCTCCGGGTTCGTCTGCTCCATGTTGGCGATGCGCTTGATGACCTCCAGTTGCTTCTGCAGCGGGAGGCCCGCGAGAATCTCCGCCGCCTTGTGGTGCGGAAGGTGGCAGAGGATCAGCGCGATCGTCTGCGGATGCTCGTCCTGGATGAAGGTGAGCAGGTTCTCGCTCTCCGCCCGCTGGAGGAACGAGAACGGCGTCTTCTGGACCTGCGTCTGAATCTGCTGCACCATCCGATCCGCGTCCTTCGGATCGAGCGACTTCGAGAGCACGGCCCGCGCGTAATCGACGTTGCCCTCGCGCGCGTACTGGCTGGCGATCGTCAGGCCGTAGAACTCCTCGACCACGCCGGCGATGAGCTCGGGCGGGGCTCGCCCGAGGCTCGCCAGTTCACGCATCACCTCCTCGACCGCCTCGGGAGGCATCTTGGCCAGCACGACGCCGGCCTTCTCGGGGCCGACCGCGAGCAGCAGCACGGCCGCCTTCGTGATGCCGTCGAGTTCGTGCGGAGAACTCGGCAGTTTGTCGTGCGGCTTGCGAGGCATCGGGTGTCAGGTCTCCACGTGGATCCAGCGCTGGAGCAGGCCTGCCGCCGTGGCCGGGTCGTTCGCCAGCATCTCCTCCACCTTCTCGAGCACCTTCTTGGTGCGGACCGCGTCGTCGTTGAGTTCGATGCCCGTCATCGCCGTGTCGCTCTCGTCCGCCTCGCCGATGATCTCCGTGTCCGTGATCAGTTTCGGCGGGATGCCGGCGAGTTCCTCGGCGTTCGGCATCGGAGCGGGCTTGCCGGAACGCCGCACGAGCATCAGCATGAAGCCGAGCGCGACGACGGCCAGCGCGACGAGAAGCGCCTTCTCCACGATCGGCCCGACCGAAAGCCCTCCGCCCCCCCCCGACGCCAGCCCGCCCAGGAAGCCGGCCGTCTGCGTCTCGGGCATCGCAAAGTCGATCGGGATCATCGTGACGACGACCTCGCCCGGCGTCACGCCCTCGGGCGACGCGCCGGCCACGTGCGGCTCCACGCTGCGGACGATGGCCTCACGCTCCTGCGCGAATCGCGCCGCGATCTCCTCCTCGGTCGGTTCGTCGGTCGCGTCCGCGGCGCGCCCGCGCTTCACCAGCGCGGCGACGTAACTGCGGGGGATGTTGATCGACGCCGCCAGCCGCGTCGGCATGCCGCGCGGGTCGGAGAGGCTCGTGGTCTCGGTGCCGAATCGCGTCTCGAACTCGGTCTCGTCGTCGGTCTGGGTCGAAGTCGAGGCCGTCGACCCGCTGCGCGAGATGTCCGCCCGCGTGTTGGATCGCACGCCCGGCTCCGCCCCCCGCGACGCCCCGCCCTGCTCGATGGACGAACTGCGCTCACGCAGCGGCGCGGTCACCGTTCCCCGCTCGGACTCGAGGTACTTCACCGTCTGCGAGTTGACCCGCGTGACGTCCACCTGCGCCGTGACCGCGATCGTCCGCCCCGGCACGTGCGCGAGCAGCTCGTCGATCTTCGTCCGCACCTGGTCCTCGACGCGGGCCGCGTGCTCCAGGTAGGTCGTCGGCAGCACGTCGTTCTTGTCGGTCGGGCGGCGCTGGCGCCCCACCGAGCCGTCGATGACCCGCACGCGCGTCACGTCCAGCCCCGACCTCGCCCCCGCGATCAGTTCCGCGATGGCGTCCACCGTGCCCTGGTCCAGCGCCTGCCCGGTGCGCGTGAAGACCGTCGCGGACGCCGTCGGCTGCCGCACGCTGCGGCCGAACCCGGTCGGCTCGGGGACGTCGAGCAGGACGGTCGCGTCGCGGACCGCGTTGAACCCGCGGATCACGCGGGCGAGTTCGTTCTGCAACGCGATCAGGTACAACTGCTCGTTCTGCTGGCGCGAGAGGTGCAGGCCCTGCTTCTCGAGCATGTTCCGGAAGAGGATGGTCGTGTCCGCCGGGAGCGCGCCCTCCTGGGCCAGCGCGGCCAGCGCACCCGACCGCTGCCCCGGCGGCACCATCAGCCGGCCGTCCCGCATCTCCGCCGACACGCCCGCCGCCTGGAGGACCCGGGCCGCCTGCTGCTGGTCGGCCGCCGACGCCGAGCCGAGCAGTTCGACCATCCGCCCCGAGCCGGCGTACTGGGCGACAAGGAAGAGCGACATGGCGGCGATGACGGCGAGCGACCCGATCAGCAGCCGCTGACTCACCGTCAGTTTGCCGAGGTGCTCGCGCACCCGCTCGATCACTCGCCGCAACGGCTCCATCCGTGGGGCCTCCTCGCCGGGTCGTCACTCGCGCGATCCTCGCGCACCCATGCGAACGCCGGACGGAGACAGGCGCCCGCAGGCCCCTTGGTTCGGCCCACGCCCCACCATCGCGTGAAATTGCGCCCAGGAGCGCAGACCGTGCGCCCCCGTGCAGGATCAGCCGAACGCCGCGACCCCTCCCCACCCCCGCCGAACCCCGGCCTCACGCCCGCATCTGCTTGATCTCCTCGTACGCCGCCATCACCTTGTTGCGGACGGAAAGGAGCATCTTGAACGCGGTCTCGGCCTTCTGCGTCGCCAGGATCACGCCCTCCAGGTCGTCCCGACGCCCGGTCTGGAAGTCCTCGACCGCCTTCGTCGCGTCCTGCTGGAGCTGGTCAACCTCGCGGAGGCTCTTGATCAGCGCGTCCTTGAACGACGGCGCGTTCGGGTCGTGGGGCTGGGGCGGCCCCACCGGAGCAACCGGCCGAACCGGCTGCACCCCCGACGATCCGATCAGGCCCAGTGGGTCCGTCATGGCGTCCGATCCCTCCGCGCTCAGGCGAGCAGACGCAACGCCTGTGCCATGGTGCTCTTGATCGCCTCGGCGGCAACCACGTTCGCCTCGTACGCCCGTGCCGCCGCCATGGCGTTGACCTGCTCCGTCACCCCGTCGATGTCCGGCACGTCAACATAGCCGTCAGCGTCGGCGAACGGGCTGTCGGGGTCGTGCTTCCTGCGCAGCGCGCTCTCATCGATCTCGATCGCCGCCACATGGACGCCGAGCCGCCGCCCGGCGGGACTGACGGCACCCGGGTCGCCGACGGCGAAGTGGACGATCCGCTTCCGGAACGGGTCGTACTCGCCCTTGGCGTTGACCAGCGTGTCGCGGTTGGCGAGGTTGGCGGCGATGACGTCGAGCCGCGTCCGCTGCGCGATCATGCCGCTGGTCGAGATGTCCAGGCTGCCCCACATGGCGTGCGCGTCCCCGTGTGGTCCCTTCACTGTTTCCCGGAGCGGGGCTGTTCAGGCCCCGACTCCCCCGCTCCGACTACACCCTCTCGGCGATGGCCGAGTGAATCACATCCCTGTGTGCCCTGTAGAGATCGGCCGCGACACGGAAGGCGGCCGTGGTCTCGGCTAGGTCCTGCATGGTCCGTTCGAGGTCGCGGTTGTTCCGGTCGTGCGCGAGCAGACCCCCGACCGGCGTGCCGGGGACGACCACAAGGCCGCGTCCCGGGGCGTGCGTGAGTTCTCTGGTCTCGCGCCAGGCGAGTTCCCCGTGCATTCCCCCGGTCCGACGGCGCCGTTCGGCGATGGCACGGTCGAGTGTCGCCCGGAAGCCGTCGACCGAGGCGTCCTTCTGGACGAACTCGGGGGTATCGAAGTTCGCGATGTTGTGCGCGATGATGCGCTGCCGCTGCGCGGCGAAGCGCATGGTCATCTCCAGGCTCGGCAAGGCTCCCGCGTTGGTCAGTTGTGCGATCACGCCGTCCGGCCCTCAGCAATCCGCGGACCACGCTGCCGCTCCATCGACGCCCCCTACAGACTCGCCTCGACCAGTTGCAACTCCTTCCACTTCTTGAGTTTCAGGCCCAGGGTGCGGACACCGATGCCGAGCGTTCGGGCCGTCTTCTGGCGGTGACCGTTGAAGCGGCGGAGCGTGCCGACGATCACCTCACGCTCGATCTCCTCCAGCGTCCGCTCTTCCGTCGTGCCGGCGTGGAACCCGTTGGGCGCGACGGGCTTCGGCTCGAACATCGGCCCGATGCGACCCGCGGTGGCGGGCGCGGGGCCGCCCAGCCACGGCTCGACCAGGGCCGCGGAGATCGTGCCCCCGACCGTCTCGCCCATCCGCTCCCGCGCCGCGAGCAGCACCACCGCACGCTCGCAGACGTTCATCAGTTCGCGCACGTTGCCCGGCCAGTCGTAGCGGGCGAGCAGCCCGACCGCTTCATCCTCGAACCGCATCGCCCGCCCGCACTCCCGACGCCCGAACGCCGCCGAGAAGTGCGCGGCGAGCTCCGCCACGTCCTCGAGCCGCTCGCGCAGCGGAGGCACGCGGATCGGCAGCACGTTGAGCCGAAAGAAGAGGTCCTGACGGAACGCGCCCTCCGCGACGGCCTGCGGCAGATCGCGGTTGCTCGTGGCGATGACGCGCACGTCCACGCCGATCGTGACGCTCGAACCGACGCGCTCGAAAGCCCGTTCCTGAAGGACGCGCAGCAGTTTCGCCTGCACCTGCGGGCTGACCTCCGAGACCTCGTCGAGCAGGAGCGTCCCGGCGTCGGCGAGTTCGAAGCGGCCCTTGCGCAGCCGGTCCGCGCCGGTGAACGCTCCGCGCTCGTGCCCGAAGAGTTCGCTCTCCAGGAGCGACTCGCTCAGCGCGGCGCAGTTGACCGCGAGGAACGGACCCGAGGCGCGGCCGCTCAGCTCGTGGATCGCCCGGGCGACGACCTCCTTGCCCGAGCCGGACTCCCCAGACACCAGCACGGTCCCCTGCGAACCGGCGACGGCCTCGACCTGCTGGCGCACGCGGCGCATCGCGGGCGAGGAGCCGATGAGCCGCCCGAGGCCGCGCGGGGAGCCGACCGCGTCGCCCTGACGCGCCGACGCCGCGCCGACGCGGAGAACCGCGTTCTCACGCACGACGCGCGCGTGCCCGACGGCACGCTTGATGACGATCAGCAGTTCGTCCCCCTCGAAAGGCTTGGTGACGTAGTCGAACGCGCCGAGCTTCATGGCCTGCACGGCGGTCTCGACCGTGCCGAACGCGGTCATCATCACCACGGGCAGATCGTCGTCGATCCGCCGGATGCCCTCGAGCAGTTCCAGGCCGGACAGGCCCGGCATGCGCAGGTCCGTAAGGACCGCGTCGGGCCGGCGCCGCGCGACCAGATCGAGCGCTTCCTCCCCCCCCGAAGCGCACGCGACCGTGAAACCCGCCCTCGTCAGCGTCGAGGCCACGCTGTCACGCATCATCTCCTTGTCGTCAACCACGAGGACGGTACTCATCGGTCAGGCTCCTTTGGTGCTTCGGACAGGCGAACGGTCGGCGTCGCTCCCGACGGACCCGGGCACGACCAGCTCCACGGTCGCGCCCGGCGGCGGCTCGTTGTTGCGCACCGAGACGCGCCCGCCGTGCGCGTCGACGATGCGGTGGACGATCGCCAGCCCCAGGCCCGTGCCGCTGGCGCGAGTGGTGAAGAACGGGTTGAACATGCGCTCGACGACGCCCGGGCCGACGCCGGGGCCACTGTCGCGAACGGTCAGAGCCACGGCGTCCGTGCGAGTGTCGGGGCGCAGGCGGGCCGGGCGCACGTCGAGCGTCAGCACGCGCGGCCTCGCCTCTGACTCCGCCATCGCCTCGCAAGCGTTGCGGATCACGTTCACGAGCGCCCGGTGCATCAGGTCGCCGTCGCAGCGCAGCCGCACGGGTTCCCGCCCGAGATCATCACGCCGGACCCGCACGCCCCAGCCCGGGTGGACGCACGCCTCGGCGGCGCGAGTGAGCAGGTCCGAGGCGTCCGCGTCGCCCATGCGGGGGCGGACCTCGCCCGCGAACGCGAGCACGTCGTGCACGACCGCGTCCAGCCCGCGCACGGCCCGGGCGATGCGCTCGGCGACGCCCCGCTGCGCCGGACGATCGACGAGGTCCTCCACAAGCGAACCGGCGTACAGCCCGATCGCGCCCAGCGGGTTGCGGATCTCGTGGGCGATGCCGGCGGCCATCTCGCCCAGCGCGGCGAGCCGACGCGATCGCTCCAGCGCGCCGTTCGCCTCGCTCAGTTCGCGGTTCAGGCGCGAGACTTCGTCGCGAAGGCGGTCGTGCGACGACTGCAGTTTGGCGGTGACCTCGTTGAACGCCGCGAGCAGTTCGGCCAGATCGGCCGGCGCGAGCGCCTCGGCCCCCGCCGACCGCGCCGCCTCCCGCGGCGGCGTCGTTCCGGGCTCCGACGCCGGCCCCCCCCCGATGGCCCGTGCCTCAGATTGGATCGCCGTCGCCGCCACGCTCAGCCCTCCACGTCCTGAAACCGGGGCGAAGAGACCGCGTCGGATGCCGAGTACGCCCCGGCCGCGCCGCGCGCCCGCCCGAGCGTGTTCACTTCGCCCGCGATCGCCCCGCGGCGTTCTTCGAGAACGCGCCGGTCGCCCTCGTCACGCGCGGCGATGCCGGCCGCCAGGTCGGCCAGCGCGTCGAGCCGATCGCGCACCTCAGCGCGGCGACCGACGGGAAGGCGCTCCAGCATCGAGTCCCACCCGCGCCGGATCGGGCGCAGCTGCTCGCCGAGGCGTTCGAGTTGCTCGATGACTTCCTGCCGCTCGCCCAGGACGCCGAGCAGTTGGTCGGTATCCCCCGCGCTCACGACCTCGCGCTGCCGACGGCTGAGCGAGTCCAGCCGACGGAAGAGGGCGAGCTGGCGGTCGAGCGCTTGGACGATGCGCGATGCAAGACGCTCGCCCTCCAGCCCCGTGTCCCATTCCGTTTCGCGTTCGGTCATCCGTGACCCTCTTCCTGCCGCGTTCCTACGGCCCGGCGGACGACCGGCGATCCGTCGCCAGCCGGTCCAGTTCCAGCGTCGAGTTCAGCCATCGCTCCCAGTCCTGCCTGGACATGGGCAGATACGGGTCGTCCCACGCTTCGTCGGGGAGGCTCTCGAAGAAGCGGCGGGCACGCTCGTTGCTCGTGCGCGCCAGTTCGATCTCGCCCCTCGCCAGGTGCGCGTTCACGATCTGCACGAGCGCGACGAGCGAGGCCGGATCGCGCGGGTAGCGGTCTCGCGCGGCCGTGTAGTGCCGGATCGCGCTCTCGTGCTCGCCGAGCTCCATGGCGCAATCGCCCAGGTAGAGGTAGGCGTTGCGGAGTTGCACTTCGTCCACGATCGTTCGCCGGCCCGGCTCGACGGCCTCAAGCCCGGCCCGCGCCTGCTCGAAGAGCGACAGCGCGCGGAACAGGTAGTCCTCGCGGAGGCGAGCGAGCTCGCGGGCCCGGACGCTCGGCATCGCCTCGCGCGCCGTCTCTTCCGCGATCTCCCCGGCGAGCAGGCGATAGGAGTCCGCGAGCCGATAGCGAACGGCGTTGGTCGCCGGGTCGTCCGGGAAGCGCCCGGTCGCCTCTTCGAGCCGCTCGACCGCGTCGCGGAACCGGCGTGCGCCGTACAGGTACGATCCGAGTTCGATGAGCGCGTCGCGGTACGCGGCGGACTCGGAGTCGCCCAGTTCGCCGTGCACCACCGCGACGAGCAGGTCCTCCGCCTCGGCGTCGTTGTCCGGATCGGCGTCGCCCAGGAGCGTCTGCGCCAGAGGAACGTATGCGGCGTCCGCCCACGGCCCGACGCCCTTCGATTCCTTCTTGTCGGCGATGAGGGAGCGGAACTCCTCCGCGGCAGCGGCGATCTGCCCCATCGCCTGGAAGCAGCGCGCGAGCCTGAACCTCGCCTCGGCCTGACGCGGGTCGTCGGGGAAACCCGACGCATAGTCGCGGAAGCGAAGGATGGCGCGGTCGCGGTCCCCCCCCCGATCGAACGAGTCCGCGGCGAGCCAGAGCGAGCGCGCGTAGGCGTCGTTGTCCGTGAGCACGACGCGATTCATGTGCTCGGCGTAGTACTCTCCCGCCTTCAGAAGGTGCTGCTGCGCCTGGCGGCGGGCGGCCAGGTCCGCGCTCACGCCGGCGGCGGCTTCGATCTCGTCCGCCGCGCGCCGGTGCGCCTCGGCGAGCGCGAGCAGCACGTCCGCCGTCGCCTCGTCGATCGTGTAGAGCGACTCGGCGAGCTGCGCATAGCGCATCGCGCCCCCCGTGTCCCCGCCGTAGTACCGCTCCCCGTAGCGCGCCAGCAGGCTCTGGGCCACCCGGGTCCGATCCGGCTCGCCGTCCGGAGCGCGGCGCACCGCCTCGACCAGCCGCTCGTACGTCTCGAGCGCGGCCTCGTCCTCTCCCAGCGTGCTCCGTGTCTCCGCGAGGCCGAGCAACGCGGGCGCGAGCAGCGGCGTCAGCTCCCATTCGCTCACCAGCGTGGCGTAGCGATCGCGGGCCGCGGCCGTGTCCCCCCGTCTGGCCTCGGCCTCGGCCGTCAGCAGTTCCGCACGCCCGCGGCGCACGTCCAGCCCGCTGAGCATCGAGGACGCCCGCTCGAACTGGGCGACGGCTTCGTCGAGCTCACCCAGGCGGAAGTGCCCGACGCCGAGCAGGTAGTAGAGTTCCCCGAGTTCCGGCGAGTCCGGCACCCGGTCGCGCAACCGAACGATCGACTGCACCAGCCGCGTGACGGCCTCCTCCATCCGACCCTGCGCGATGCGGACCTCCGCCTGGCGAGCGAGGCACCACAACTGCTCCTCCATCGGGAGGTCCGGCTCGGCGAGCAGCCGCGATACGAGTTGCACCGCGCGGTCGTGGTCCGGAGGGTCGCGCTCGAGCGATCGCTCGACGACGCGCCGGATGACGCGGCGCCGCAGGTCGGACTGATGCTCCGCCAGCCCGTCCGCCCGGCGCAGCGCTTCGTCGGGGCTGTCGAGCCGCAGATAGGTCTCGGCGAGCGCGTAGACGTCGCCCGGCTCGAGCGCGGCACCGTAGCGCTCCGCTTCCAGGTACGCCGTCGCGATGTTCCGGTTGTTCTGCTCGACGTCCGCCCCGAGCGACTTCTGTGCGCCGTGCAGCGCGCGGGCCAGCAGCAGGTGGTACCTCGCGTGGGCCGCCGCGCTCACCTGCTCGTCGCTCAGGTGCGCGTAGACCTCGCGGTTGAGCAGCGTGACGGCCTCGGCGTGCCGTTCGTGCGCGATCAGCGCCTCCGCGTCCGTCAGCGGGCCGCCCAGTTGCGGGCCTGGGGCACGGACCACCGCTGTCACGATCCCGCCGGCAAGCAGAACCGCCGCGACGAGCAGCAGCCACACCTGCCACGATGCGCGCAACGCCTCGCGCAATCGCTGCGGTCCCGACCGCTCCGGCGTGTCCTGGCGCTGCTCCACCCGGTCCTCCGGCACGACAGCCACGGGCCGGATCCTCCGGCCTCACGGGCCACGGGAAGCCCGTCTGCGCCTCTATCGGGCTACCGAACGCGCAAACTTGACCTGTTCTCGGAGGCCGGAATGCATCACGCGCCGTTATCATCCGGCGGCTCCGCGGGAGGCCGCTCCACAGGCTCCACCACCACGGTCCCGCCCATCAGATCCCCCCGGTGCCGGGCATTCAGCGTCATCAGGCCGGCCACGGCCCACGGGGCGAGGAACCACTTGAAGGCGTTGCGAGCGGCCGCACGCCACAGGGCGGGACGGAGCAGGCGGTCCGCGTCCGCCCGAACGACTCGGATGCCGACGAGCCACTTGCCGAGCGTCAGTCCCCCGAGCCACTCGCCGATCGTGGCGTGCGCGACCGCGACCGCCAGCGCGGTGAGAGGCTCAGCGGGGCTGCCGGTGATGCCGAAGAGCGTGAACGGGCTGAGCACTTCCGAGATCGGCGCGCCGGTGATGATCGAGGCGCCGCCCGCGGCGAGCAGGAGGTCCACGAGCGATGCGGCGATGCGCTTCGAGCGCGACGCGAGCGCGACGCCGGGCGGGAGCGCGACGACCCCAGGCTCGCCCGTCGGGCGCATGAGCAGCGCGATCACGACGACCATCACCCCGAGAAGCACCACCGCGAGCAGGCGGAAGTCCCCGGAACTGACGGGGCGTGAGGCCCGCATCTGCCCGTGATAGAGGACGGCTCCCGTGGCCGCCGAGACCTCGGCGATCTCGGCGGTCGCCCGGGCACGCGCTCGCTCGTCGCTCTCGACGACGAGTTCACGCCACAGCAGGGCGATGCGGCCGGAGACGGGCGTCGGCGAGACCGTCCACGACCCGCCCTCGCGCACGAAGCGCGCCAGATCGATGAAACCGTCCGGTTCGATCCCGAACGCCTCGGCCCTCGCGCCGGCGCAGACCACCACCGCCAGGTGCGGCCCGGAACCGACGAACTCGACGCGAGCACCCGGCCCGATCGTGGACGGAGCGGCGAGCGTGAAGCGCTCCCAGGCGGACTCCCCATCGGCGTCCGCGCCCCGGAGCCAGAGATCGGCACGGTCGTCGTGCAGCGCAACGATCCAGAGGCCGCGGTCGTTCCACGCCATGCCGAGGCGCGATCCCGACACCAGGTCATCCAGATCGTCCGGCGGCCCGAGGCTCTGCCAACCCGCGGGCGTGAGACGCAGCAGCGACGCCCCGTCGATCCCCACGAGCAGCGCGACCGGCCCCTCCGGCGTGCCCGAAACCGCCGCCAAGAATCCCTCACCCGGGAGCGACGGGTGCGGATCCAGCCGACCGACCGGCTCGTACGCCCACAGCCCGCCGAGGCCCGAACGCACCGCCGACACCGATCGGACAAGGCGCACCCGCACCCCGCCCTCGGGCGGGAAGACCATCCACGCGCGCGCGTCCCACGCGGCGAGGCGCTCCGGAGCGGCGTGCAGTTCGGTCACCATCCGGTACGAGCCGTCCGCGCCCGCCTCGCCGTCGCGCGGCGGCAGGTGCACCAGCGCGGGACCGCCCGTGCCCGGGTGCGTCGCGATGGCCCAGCCGTGCTGCGCGAGGGCGGGGGGGGCGACGAGGATCAGCAAGAGAAATCGGCAGAGGAACGAAACCGACGAGCGGCCGAGTGCGTGCCGACCCCGCTTGCGCCCCGCCACGCTGCGACTGTGCCACTCGGCCACTTCTACTCCTCGACCCCTTCGCGCCCGCTCGCGTCCGGGCGGTCGTCGAGCGAGTACACGTCGGCGACGCGGAAATCGCGCAGCAGACGCTCGAGATCGAACGCCCGGTCGCTGACCTCTCGGTTCTCCGGCTCGAAGAGGCGCAGCGTGATCGTCGTCTCCGCGTCCGGCACGTCCACCCGGATCATCATGGCCATGCGCGGTCCGACCCGGCCGTCGCCACGCACCGGCACATAGTCGTAGCGCGACAGCGTCGAGATGGCGATCGGCTCGCCGTCCTCGCCGAGCAGTTCGACCATCGCTGCCTCGTAGGTCTCGGGGTCGAGCCACAGTCGGCGCGTCCCCCACCGCGAGGAGAGGATGACCCCGAGCAGGCGGCCGTCGTCAGACCAGCGCGTCCAGCCCGGCGGCGCGGCCGGCCCGACGCCAGGCGCCTCGGGCATCGGCAACGGCGAGATCGCCAGCAGGTCCACCAACTCGCGCGGATGGACCGGCACGCCGAACTCCAGCGATGTCTCCGGCGTGGCCAGGTCGTGCAGGCCCACGAGCGCGAGCCGACGGCTGCGATCGGCAAGGTCGATCCACCAGTAGAAGCCTTCGTTCGAGCCGAGGTAGAAATACGTCTCGCCCAGTTTGTTCACGCTCAGGGCCAGGTCGTGAGGCCTGCGGATCAGCAGGTGCCCCTCGGCCTGCTCCACCGCTTCGCGACCGCTCTTGCCCGTCGGCGAACGCACCGAAACCGTCACCCGCGACCACAGCCGGTCCAGACGATCCGCGGTCTGGTTGTACCGCGTCGCGACATCCACATAGCGCGGCACCGGCCCTCGATCGATGCGCTGAACCTCTCCGCCGCCCGCGCACCCCCCAAGCACGGCCAACGCGCACAGCAGCACGCCGATCACGCCCCGCGATGCGCACTCCGCCACTCTGCCACTCCGCCACTCTGCCACTTCGTACTTCCGATCTACCGGCTCTCGCCGCCAGCCATGATCCGGTCCAGCAGGCGCATCCCCGCCGACATGGCCTCACGGTCCATCCCCGGATCCATGACCTCCGTCGCCGGGCCGGCGTACTCGCCGCTCGGCGTCGGGCGGTCGTCCTTGCGCCGCACCAACAGCACCGCGCGCCCGTCACCCAGACTCCGGCTCCCCTCCAGGCGCAAGCGCCGCCGGCGGATCAGGATCAACGCGAGCAGGTATCGGAACGCCACCTGCCCGGGGTCGCCCTCGCCCTCGGACTGGTCGAGGATGTCAAGCAACTCGTCGTCGTCGGCCAGCATCCGGCGCGGCGCGTCCGACACGCGAACGACCGAACGCCAGTGCGCCACGACCCGCCACGGCTCGGGCGGCCTCGCCCCCGCCGTCCACGCCGACGCGCCGAAGTCGAACCGCTGCACGCCCTCCGAGGTCGCGTCCTCGGCGAGCACGCCGACGAACGGCTCGCCCGGCTGAAGGGTGCGCCCCGTCGCCGCGCACACGCCGGTCGGACGCCCGATGTCCGGGATCGAAAGGGTCGGCAGGCTCATCGCCTCCGAGTGTAGCGGCTCTGCCCGCAACTCACCGTGAAGAACCGCTCCGCGGTGCCCCCCGGGCCGACCCGGAACCGCACGCTCTGCCCGCACGCGGGGCACTGCGCGAGGTAGGCATTCGCATTGGGGTTGCGGTACACGCGCACGTAAACCCCTGCGCAGTCGAAACGTACACCGAGCCACGGCCGTCCGACCGCCGCCGGTCGCCCCGAGTTGGTCCCGAAAGGCCCCATGTGCCGAAACATCTATCGGCCGCCGCCGCGACGCCGGCTCAGTGGCGCAAGAGCCTCCCCGAACGCTACACCCCCCCACCCGCTAGACTTACGATCGGCCGACCGGCCCCACGACGCGATGCCCCCCTCCCTGACCATCCTGCCCGACCCGCCCCCGCCGCCCACTCCCGTGGGCCTGATCGCGGGGGGTGGGAGGCTGCCCATCCTGATCGCCAGGGGGCTGAACGCGGCCGGGCACCCCGTCCACGGGCTGGGCCTCGCCAGCCAGTACGACCCCGAACTGCCCCCGCTGTGCGCGACCTTCCGCGAGGTCGGCGTACTCCGCGTCGGCTCGTGGGGCCGGACGCTCGCACGCATCGGCGTGCATCACGCGATCATGGTCGGCCGCGTCGACAAGGCGCGGCTGATGCACGACCCGCTCCGCATGCTCCGCTACGTGCCCGACTGGCGCACGGCGGTCGCGTGGTTCAGGCACCTGCGCCACGACCGGCGTTCGAGCGCGGTGCTGACGGCGATCGCCGAGGAACTCGAACACTGGGGAGTCTCGCTCATGGATTCGACCGCACCGATCCCCGACCAACTCTCGTCGGCGGGCGTGATGACGCGGCGCAGGCCGACCGCCGAGCAGGCCGCGGACATCGACTTCGTCTGGCCCCTGCTGATGCAGATGCTGCGTCTGGACGTCGGGCAGGCGATCGCCGTGCGCGAGCGCGACGTGATCGCGGTCGAGGCGGTCGAGGGAACGGATCGCATGATCGAGCGCGCCGGCGAACTCTGCCGCGCCAAGGGCTGGACGCTCTGCAAGGGCGCGAGGGCCGGGCACGACCGCCGATCGGACGTGCCGACCGTGGGTGTGCGCACCATCGAACTGCTTCACGCGGCGGGAGGGCGCTGTCTCGCCGTCGCTGCGGGCGATGTCATCATGCTCGACAAGGACGACATGATCCGGCGCGCCGACGAACTCGGCATCGCTGTCGTCGGCGTTCCCACCGCCCACCGCGCCCCCACCATCCACACCGCGCCCAAGTCCGGCATCTACGTCGCCCCGGCGGGGTCCGCCGTCGGGGTGTGACGTGGGGGAGAGGGAGCGAGGCAAGAAGGCATCAAGGGATCAGGGGTCCGTTCCGGGCGAAGTGACCCCCGCTGACACCGGCACGCCGTCGGCTGATCCCTTGATCCCGCGATCCCCCGGAGCCTCGATCCCCGCCCCTTACGCCTCGCGCGGCGGGGAGAAACTCCGCCATGCCCTGGACCATTTCGGGATCAACGCCGCCGGCCTGGTCTGCGCCGACCTCGGCGCATCGACGGGCGGCTTCACCGACTGCCTCCTCCAGGCCGGCGCGGCCCGCGTCTACGCCGTCGATACCGCCTACGGCCAACTCGCCTGGAAACTCCGCAACGACCCGCGCGTCGTCGTCATGGAGCGGACGAACGCCCTGCACGCGGAGCCTCCCGCCGACGGCGTGGACCTCGTGGTGATCGACCTCGGCTGGACACGCCAGGGGCTCGCGATCCCGGCCGCACTGCGGTGGCTGCGGACGGGCGGCCGCATCATCACGCTCATCAAGCCGCACTACGAGATCGAGCGCCCCGACTTCGCCCGCCTCGCCCGCAACGGCGTGCTGCCCGACGACGAGGCCGAGCGGATCGCCGAACAGGTCGCCGAACGCCTCCGCGCCGAAGGCCACGCCGTCGCCGGCCTCACCCGCAGCCCCATCCGCGGCGGAGGCAAAGGCTCGGCAGGCAACGCGGAATGGCTGGCGCTGATTACTCCCCCGGTTGCTCCTCGCGCCGACTGCGTGCATTAGCCCCAGACCAGGGGACTCCCGGAATCGCCGGACGAGTCACAGAAGAAGACCCGCAAGGCCGACCGAGCGATCCTGCAACAGTAAATCACGATAAGAGACCTCTTGTATACTCTCCGTGTCATGACCCGCCCACGCAACAACAAGCCGGCCTCAACGCACGACTGTCCCGCCGACCACTGGCCGTTTCTGGACGACCGTTCCTCCGCGGTCATCACACTCAAGCGCATCGTCCGCGGTTCGACGACCGTCACTGTGGTCCATCACGACGAGGACGGCGGCTGGCAGTTCCTCGACGGCGACGATGTCACGACCGACGACGCCGCGGTCGTCGGCCTCGGATGGATAGTCGAGTTCGACCCCACACTCTTCGAAACCGCCACCCTGCCCCGCGGCTGGTACGCCTCCCGGGTGCAGCCGGACGGTCCGTGGTGGGTCGCACCGATCGGTGTGTCGATCCAAGTTGCGTACGGGATCGACAAGCCAAGCACCGAGCGCGCAGAGTACGAGGAGGAGCTGTCATGAGCCAGCGACCGGATCTCAGATTCGACATCGATGCACTGTTCTCACACATGATCGTGAATCTCGATCGCAATCTCGAGGACGAAATGGAGTGGCTCTTCACGCTCCGTTCGCCGGATTTCAACAAACTCGCCCGAATCGCCGACTCGCTCTCCGCCGAGTTCCAGATCCACCTGCAGGAGCACGTCGAAGTCTACGAGCAGGATGAAACCTGTTCGCCGGGTCACCCGCTCCTCGCCGTCGTGATTCAGGACGCCCTCTCCCCTGATGAAGTGAAGGCGTTGGCTGCGAGATTCGGCGAGTTGGCGGACACGGAAGGAGTGGAATACGAGGGGGTCTCGTGCGCAGAACCCTTCGACGAAGAAGAGGCGTTCGGTTGGCTCGATCTCGAGGCTGCCTGCTGTCGACTCCGCCACTTCACAGATACGGGCCTGAAGCCCGGCGACGACATCCCCTTTGTCTTTCTGGTCGAGTCGGACGATGTCGATGCCCTGAAGGCGGCGGCTGACGCGGCCGATGCGTCGGGCATGTTCAAGACTCAGATCATCGCAGGTGAGGATGGCGGCGGCATTATCATCCGGTGTGATGGCCGGAACGATGAAGCGCTGCTCACAGCCCGTTACCGGCAAATCGAGACCATCGCGGCAGACGTCGGCGCGGATTTCATAGGGACTCAGTTCTTCGACGAAACCGCCGAGTTCAGCCAGGCTCAGAACGATGAAGCCGACGACCGCTGACGGGGCTAGATGGCATCAAAGAAGCAACTCTGCCGTCCAACTCGGGTTACGAACCCGGTGCCTTGGAGTGCCAATGAGGTGCCGGAACACCAACGTTTGACACTCCCGCCGGGATCGTTCCCTCAGTTGGGCAATAGGACTTCACAGCACTGGTACGTCAGAGTTCACCTACCACCCCTCCTTCCGCACTCCCTCCGACTTCAGCACCCCCCACACCTTCTCCAGCAGGTCCCGCAGCCCCAGCCGTGCGGCCGCGCTCACGGGCACCACCTCCGCGTCCGTATCCGTCCGCAGCGCCCGCCGGAACGACCGCACCGCCTCCTCGCGCTCCCCCCCCTCCGGCAGCAGGTCGATCTTGTTCAGCGCGATGATTTCGGGCTTCTCGGCCAGCGCGGGCGAGTAGGCCAGCAGTTCCGCCCGCACGGTTCTGTAGTTCTCGACGGGGCTTGAGCCGTCCGGCGGCTGCACGTCCACGAGGTGGACGAGCGCTCGCGTCCGCCCCAGGTGGCGCAGGAACTCGTGCCCGAGGCCCGCGCCCTCGGCCGCGCCCTCGATCAGCCCGGGCACGTCCGCCAGCACGATGCGCCGCTCCGGGTCCAGTTCGGCGATGCCGAGGTGCGGGGCGAGCGTGGTGAAGGGGTAGTCCGCGATCTTGGGCGTCGCCCGCGTGACGGCCGCGAGCAGCGTGCTCTTGCCGGCGTTCGGCAGCCCGACCAGCCCGGCGTCCGCCATCAGCCGCAGTTCGAGGCGGAGCGTGCGCTGCTCGCCCGGCTCGCCGGGGTCCGCGTTGCGCGGCGTCTGGTTGGTGGGTCCCTTGAAGTGTTCGTTGCCGAACCCCCCCCTGCCGCCGCGCGCGATGACGACGCGGTCGCCCGGGCGCAGGTCGCAGAGGAGTTCGCCGGTGTCGGCGTCGAAGACCATGGTGCCGGGCGGCATTCGGATGACGCGGTCTTCGCCGCCCTTGCCGAACATCTGGCTGCCGTGGCCCGGTTCGCCGTCCTCGGCGGCCCAGTGGTGCGTGCCTCGGAAGTCGAGGAGGGTGTTCAGCCCCTCATCGACTTCGAGGATGACGGAGCCGCCGTCGCCGCCGTCGCCGCCGTCGGGCCCGCCCTTGGGGACGTACTTGGCGCGCCGAAAGGAGACGCACCCGTCGCCGCCCTTGCCGGCCCGGACTTCGATGACAGCCTCGTCGATGAACACGCGGGAAGGGTACGCCCCGCGAGCGATGAGCACCGGGTCGAGAGTGTGGGGGAGCGCCTGGCCCCGCTCAGGCCGCGCGGCGTGCCGCGCCGGGGGCCTCGAGCGTGCGCCGGAGGCGCTCGCGCCCGTCCTCCTCCGTGAAGCCGGAGAAGACGACGGCCATGCGCACCGGCCCGTCCACGCCGTCGTCGTCGGTCCAGACGACGTTGCCGACGGCCGAGACGTCGCGCTCCTCGCGCCCCGCGGCGCGTGGCAGCGTGATGCGGACGGCGACGGGCGTGCCCGGCATGATGGGCGCATCGAGTTCGAGTTGGACCCCGCCCTCGGAGACGTCGTAGGCGTGGCCTTCGAGCCAGGAGGCCGTCTCGCCGACGCGCACGCTGACGGGGGTGTACATGGGCTTGAGCGCGATGCGCTCGAACTGCCGACGGTCCGCCTCGTTCTTCGGGTGCATGGGCGACTCCCGGAGCGCGCAACGCCGCACGGGCGCACGCCCACCCCTCCTATCGGCCCATCAACCCCCGGACTTCACGAAGACCCCCAAGCCCCAAGCCCCAAGCCTCAAGCCCCAGGCCTCAACCTTCAGGCCTCTCCCCCACGACCAACTGCACGCTCACCTTCGAGAGGTCGAGGCCCATGCGGCGTGCGATCTCGCCGATGGTCGAGCAGCGCATCAGTTTCTCCCCCAGTTCCTCGGGCACGTCGAGGACGCGGCCGTCGGGCATGGCGAGGTGAACGTGCTGGTGGACCTCGGCGTCGAATCGGCAGGGGCCGTTGCCGTTCGTCGATGGGATGCGGCGGCAGATCCCGGCCTGCGTGAACGCCTCGAGCGTGTTGTAGACGGTGGCCAGGCTCAGGCTCTCGTCCTCGCTCCGCACCGACTCGAAGAGTTCCTCGGCCGTGGGGTGCGATCGGGAGGCCGCGAGGGCGTCGTACAGCACCTCGCGTTGGCGCGTGCAGCGCAGGCCGTGCCGCCTGAAGACTTCTCGAACGCATTCAACCTGATCGTGCACCGCGTCCGCCTTCCCCGCCCGGAGGGATCCGACACCGACGGATCATTGGCGCACAGGGCGGTCGGGACCACGAAGGGCCTGAGCCTCGCTATTCCCCCTCGTCGTCCTCGTCCGGCGGGGTGAGGCACATGCGGTGGTGCGGCACGCCGACCTCGGTGAACTGCTCGCCGTCCACGCGCCATCCCAACCGGCTGTAGAACCCCATCGCGTCGTCGCGGGCGTGACAGAAGACCTCGCGCAGACCGAGTTCGCCGAAGGCACGCCGCTCCAGTTCGACCACGAGCCGACGCCCGATCCCCTCGCCCTGTCGCTGGAGGTCCACGGCCATCTGCATCAGCTTCCCGACGCCGGGGTGGGGATAGTCCGGGATGAGGAGCGCGCACCCGACCACGCGCGGCCCCGAGGGATGGTCGAAGACGGCGACGAAGTGCTCCGCCCGGTCGTCGATGCCGAAGTCGCGCCGGAACGCCTCCATCGAGTACCCGATCGGCCGGAGCAACACCGCATCGCGCAGGGCGCACTCCTGCTCGTACAGCGGATCGACCGTCGTGATGCGTCGTACCCGGATCATGCGGACGCAACCTCAGCCTCGGGGCCGACCCCGACTCCCACACCCGATCCGCCCCGTCTCGACGGGCCGAGAGCCTACACGCTCGCCCCCTCCCCGCACAACCCGCACGCCCCGAGCGTACATTGTCCCGGTGGCCCGCCCCACGCGCAACGACGCCGAACTCCTCTGCGAACGCTGCGGCTACTGCGTCGAGGGCCTGCCGACCGACAGCCCCTGCCCCGAGTGCGGCCGGCCGATCGCCGAGAGCCTGCCGGAGAAGCGGACGGGCAGCCCGTGGCAGCGCGATCCCGGGTTTGCGTCGTTCGTTCGCACGCTCGTCCTGTCGGCCTGCCGGCCGCGAAGTCTGTGGAGCAGACTGCGGATCGAGTGGTACGAATCGTGGCGGTTGTTGCTCCGTGTCCTGCTCTTTGCCGCCATGCTGCACGGCATGGGCCTGATAGCGCGAGTAAGACTTGACGAATGGACCCGGACGGATCCTGATCCGACCCGGGACCTCTTCACGTTGATCCCGTTCATTCTCTTGGGCATGCTGTTCGACGCCGTATCCGGCCTGATGCTCGCGATCCCGCTCTTCATTCCTCTCTTTCTGCTGACGATGATCGAACTCACGGGGCTTCGAATCATCGGCCGCGTTCGTCGGTATCGCATCGGCAAGACTTCGGCCACGACGATCTGCGCTTACGCCGCGGTCGGCTGGGTTGTCGGTGGCGTGCTCGTCTACCTCGCCGCCTGGACGGCGTTTGTGGTCGATCACTCCGTTTCGTTTCCGTCCAGTCGGCTCGCCCGTGCGTTTGCGGGCGCAGTCGAGTATCTTCCACTCCTCGCCTTCGCCGTCGGCCTCCTCTGGTTCGAGACCCTCTGCTGGCTCGGCATGCGTCGGCTGCGCTATGCGAACCGCTCGAACCAGATGGCATGAGGTTTCGCTCCATGCCGCGGACAAGCGACGACAAACTCGAACTCCTCTGCGAACGCTGCGGCTACTGCGTCGAGGGTCTGCCCGCGGGCGCCAGGTGCCCCGAGTGCGCCCGGCCTGTCGCCGACAGCCTGCCGCACGCACGGCCCGGCAGTCCGTGGCAGATCGACCCGAGCGCGGCGTCGTGGTTCGCCACGAACTGGGCGACGCTCTCCCGGCCCGCGGCGACCATGCGCACGGCCCGGATCGACTCGCGCAGTTCGCGTCGCCTCCTGATCATCAACTGCTTCGCCGCGGCGGCTCCGTACGGAGTGCTCGCGGGGCTGTTCACGCTAATGGGGATCCTGCGCACGGAGGTTCTGCTGTGGGACGATGAGACACACCTCGCCAACTTCGCCCTCGGCGCGCTGTACGTCTATCTGGCGTTGTTCGGCGTCTGGGCAGCGCACTGGATCCCACTCCTGGTGCTGCTGCTGCTCATCGCCGTGGCACTTCGTGCAATTGGGCGGCTCCGCGGCTGGCGGGTCACGCTGCCAGTCGCGATCACCATCACGGCGCACGCTTCTGCGGCGGCCTTCCTGCTGCCGTTCCTGTTCGTCACCGGCATGACGCTTTGCTTCCTCACGGCCATCGTTCTCGGGGAGGTGGGCCTCTTCCTCGGCTCCTTCGTCGAGATGCTCGGCTTCACCGTGGTCGCAGCCCTCCCGACGTTATGCGTGCTTGTCGTTTTCTTCCGCACCGGCCTGCGCGAGTGCCGCTACGCCAACCCCAGCCGCCCCTACGATTCCCCGCCATGAACCCGCGTCGTCCAACCCGCCCCGTCTACGTCGGCGACAGCCGCACCGGCATCGTGCAGATCGGCGGGGGGCTGCCGGACTCGGCCGGTCGGGCGGCCGCCCCCGCGCCGGTCTCCGTCCAGACCATGACCGCCGGCTACACCCACGATGTGGACGCCTGCGTGGCCGAGATCGACCGGCTGCACGCCGCGGGGGCGGACATCGTGCGCGTGGCCGTCCCGGAGAAGAAGGACACGGCGGCCCTGCCCGAGATCCTCGCCCGCACGTCCGTGCCCATCGTCGCCGACGTTCACTTCCACTTCCAGCGTGCCCTCGAAGCGGTCGAGGCGGGCGTGCACAAGATCCGCCTGAACCCCGGCAACATCTCCGACCGCGCCCAGGTCGTCGAGGTCATCCGCGCCTGCAAGGCCGCGGGCATCCCCATCCGCGTCGGCGTGAACGAAGGCTCGATCGTCGAGCGGCGCGACAAGCAGAAGCGGCTGAAGGAACTCGGCGCGGTCTTCAGCGAGCACAAGCACGGTTACCTCCTCGCCATCATGGTGACGAAACTGGAGGAGTACCTCGACATCTTCTACGAGGAGGACTTCCGCGACGTCGTGATCAGCGCCAAGAGCATGGACGCGGCCCTCACCATCGACGCCTACACCGAGATCTCCCGCCGCTTCGACCACCCGCTGCACCTCGGCGTCACGCACGCCGGGCCGCGCGAGACCGGGTGCATCCGCTCGGTCGTCGCGCTCGGGACGCTGCTGGCGAACGGCATCGGCGACACCATCCGCATCTCGTACGCCTCCGACCACGTCGGCGAGGTGGAGGACGGGCTGGAACTGCTCTACACGCTCGGGCTGCGCGAGCGCAAGGGTGCGGAACTGATCGCGTGCCCGACCTGCGGGCGCATCCAGGTGGACCTCTTCACGCTCGTGCAGGACGTGCGCCGAACGCTCGCCGAGCGTGTCGACCTGCCGATCAAGGTCGCGGTCATGGGGTGCGTCGTGAACGGGCCGGGCGAGGCGGAGGGGGCCGACGTGGCCGTCTTCGCGGGCGACCGGCGCGGCATCATCTACGTGCAGGGCGAGCGCGTCGCCAACGTGCCCGAAGCGGACATCCTGCCGCGCCTGCTCGACGAGTGCCTCGCCTTCCAGGAGCGCGTCCGCCGGGGCGAGGCGCGGCTGGGCGAGAAGAAGGTGAGCATCGTGCCGCCGGACCCTCTGGGCGAACTCGGGAGCGGGTGGGAGAAGATGGCGGCGGAGCGCGCGCGCTCGACGCCGATCACCATCCGCACGACCTGATGCCCCGATGCCGCGTGCCGTGATGCTTCTCTCCGAGCCGATCCGTCTTCACGCCCTCAGCGTGCCCGGCCCGGCCTGGCCTGCGCGTCCAGCATCCGCGAGACCATCGCCCGCATGGCCGCGGCCTGCTCGGCGTCGATGCCCGCTTCGTCCAGGCGCACGGTGATGGCCGGGAGCCAGAACTCGCCGGCCAACTCGAAGCCCATGTCCTCCACCATGCGCCGCTCGAGGTCGGGGAAGTGGCCCGCGCCGTAGAACACGGCGACGCTCCCCGCGCCGGGCTGCTCTTCCATCACTCGGCGCAGGTCGTCGAGGACAACGGTGTTGCGATCAACGATCAGGACTTCGAGCAACCGGCCCGCCTCGCCCAGTTGCGCCTCGAGGATCTCGTCCGCCCGGGCGACCATCTCAAGCATCGCCAGTTTGGCCGTCGTGCGCATCCCTTCGTTCATGCCCACGAACCGCAGCAGCACGCCGGCCATCCGCGCCATCATGGACTCGCCGGACAGGGCGCGGAACAACTGGCTCGCAGCGACGGCGGTGCGCTCGTCGCGGGGGGGTGCGTCGCCCGGCTCGCCTTCGCCTCCTGCTCGCTCGCCGCCCAGGAGCACCGCCTGCAACTCCTGCACGGACATGTCGCTGTTGCGCCAGTGCCGCCGGTCGTAGTTGACGCCCCGCAACTGGAACTCCAGCCCCAGCGCATCGGCCAGTTGCTGCTGAAGACCGGGATGGCGCGGCAGGTCCGGCTGAACCGAGACACGCACGCCCTCGAACGCGAGCGTCAGGTCGGCCGCGGTTCCCTCACCCCCGGCTTCACCGTCGGAACCGAGGCTGATGATCTGGAATCCCTCCTCGCCCATGCGGACCATGAACGGATTGCCCCACGCGTCCACCGTCGCGCGCTCGATCAATGACGGATGCACGCTCGGCAGCACGTCGCCCACGCCCCCGAGCGATGGCGGGAACGAACCCGTCTCCCGCTTCGCCGCGAGCAGCAGCATCGCGGCGTACCGAAGGCGGGCCTCGGTCTGCTCGGCCTTGAGCGCATCGCCCTCGGCCTCGCCCCCCGTGAAAGGCCGCGCCCCGCCCACGCCCTCATACAGCACGACGTCCTGGGCGTCCAGGAACGCCTGCACGTCGTCGTAGAAGGACTGGTCCGCGACGTGGACCGCGCCGACGAGATGGACGGCCGGTGCCCCCGGCCGCGTCAGTGTCCTCACCGAGAGTTCAAGGGTCGAGACAAGCCCGCCGCCCTCCTCACGCACGCGCATGTACTTCGCGGCACGCTCGCCCCCCTGCCCGAACGCCACAGGCCCAACGACCAGGCCCACCACGCCCGCGATCCACGCCGTCCGGCTCATCCGCATCGCTCGCTCCCATCTGCCGTGCTTCGCGCACCGCGCACCCGGTGTACCGCCCACGCCGGGGATGAGATGCCGCCTTGGGCATCGAATCTCCGGATGGCAGGTCATGCGCCCGCGAGCGTTGCCACCCTCCCCGCAACGACTCCCCGAACCCTCGCCGCGCACGCGACCGCCCTGCGTCGCACCCGCTCGTCGCTCTCGCTCCGGGACAGCCGGACGACCTCGGATGCGAGTTCCGTCCATCGCTTCGCGCCCGCCGATCGCCCGTCGATGGTCAGTGCCCGCGACGCAAGCCAGACCCCCGCGAGCCGGTGCCCCGGCCGTTCGTCGCGCAGCATCTCTCCCAACTCGACCGCGGCCTCGTGCCCATCGCCCAGCACGAGCATCGCCCGCAGCGCGTTCGCGCGGATTCGGTGGTGCCCATCGCTCTTGAACTCGACCAGCGACTCCCGCTCCCGTGCCACCGACTCGTGTCCCGCGAACTCGGTGCGCGCGCGCCGCGCTCGCTTCGCCAGCGCCTCGACCGCGTTGGCGCGAACCCGGGCGTCCGGGCGCGAGAGACACGAGTTGAGCGCTCCCGCCACGTTCGGCGGCGCGCCCGGATCGCCCAGCGCGGCGACGGCCGTCGCGACCTCGCGGTCGGTCGCTCCGGCTCCGCCCGCGGCCAGCGTGAGCAGCGCATCCGCGAGACGCCGGTGCAGTCCGAAACGCCGGACCACACCGATCGCCCGCAGCCGCTGCGCCTCGGACGCCTGCACCAGCAGCCCCCGCAGCATCGACACCAGTTCATCCGGGTTCGACGCGAGGAGCCGACGCGCCGCGAGCCGGGACGACGCCGAGTCCGGGTCGAGCGGGTCCAGCCGGTCATGGTCCGCCTCGGCGATCAGGCGGACGCACCCATGCGGCGACAGGCAGAGCCGACCAGCGAACCGCCGCCGCGCGGCATCCGATGGGCGCGGCCCGCTCGACGGCGTCCCGACCGCCGACCACAGCAACGCCGCCGTCCGCGCCACGATCGGGTCCGGGTCCAGGCAGTAGTCCGGCAGGTCGGAAGCCGAGGCCGCCCGCGCCGCGGCGAAGCGGACCGACGGTTCAGGGTCGGTCACCAGCGGCCCCAGGACCGCCGACCGTGTCGCCTCGTCCAGGTTCAATGCCTCGACAAACGCCGAAACGCCCACTCTCGCCGCGGCGGACAGCCTGCCCAGTCCCGCGCCATCAGGCAGCACCCCCCCCGCACTCACGACGCGCGTGCGCGAGCCCTCGACTCCCGCCACCGCCCGCGTCCGAACCTGCACCCGGCGGACGCGCCCACGACGCGCCGGTCTCGCGAGCAGGTGCCACGAACGAAGCACGGCCTCGTGCTCCGCCACCGACTCGGCCCGGCTCAGACGCTCGAGCGCGACCGGCGCGACGGCCCGATCGGCCAGCCACCACAAGGCCAGCCGTCGAGCCACCGCCGAATCCGAACGCCGCAGCGCGGCCCGCATCCCCGCGTGGTCGTCGCTCGAACGCAACTCCGAGGCAAGCCGTGCACGCCCGGGACCGAGCCGATCCGCCTCGAACGGCCTCGGCAAAAGCACCAACGCGCACAACGCGAGGTGGCGCGTGCGACGGATCGAGGCCCCCGCCATGCACCTCGCGACGATACCGGCGAGATCATCGGCTGCGTCGGCGGCATCCGGCGCACCCGGGTCCATCGGCCGGGCCAGCACATCACCCGGCGCATCGGCGCCAAGCAGCGCTCGCGACTCGACGCCCGACGCCCGTGCGCACAGCCTCAGCAGACCCGCCCCCGCCGCAGCCGCGATCCGGCGGTCGGCATCGCCAAGCATCTCGCCCAGCAGCGGCGCGAGCGATGGATCGCCGGACTCCTGGGCGACCCGAACGGCCGCGTACCGCGTGGCAGGATCGCCGTCCGACCCGACCTGCCGGAGCGCCTCTTCCCACCGCCCACGACCGACGGCCAGGCTCGTTCGGCGCAAGCACGACCCGAATCGCCGCCAGTTGCGAGCCACTTCAACCAACGCCCGGGCCGCCACCTCGCGCCGTGCCGACGAGGCCCGCTCGGGGACCAGCGCCAGTTCGATCAGTTCCGGGCCGAGGGCCTCCAGGTCCTCGTCCGACGCCGCGCCGACGGCCTGGGCGAGCGCACCCAACCTCCGCCCGGGGCTGAGTTTGCGCCATGCGTCGATGCGGGCGTCAAGGCCGGCCATGCGCGTGTCCCCTGGGGGTTCTGCCTCCTGGGTCCGAAAAAGTCGCCCAAATCATGCTACTCATTGTGGACACGGGGTGGAAGAGTCAATATCTTGGGCCGCATGTGGGGGCCTGCACAGGGCTGGCTCGGGGCTGGGTCGAGAACGGAAGACGACACGCAACCCGGGTCTACAGTCGACGCTAACTCACGTGGGGACCGGAACGGTCGCCGGGACGGAGTCCGCGCGGCCGCGACGGTGGCGTTCGGCGAACGCCCGAGCGCTCCAAGCCAGGAGAACGCATGGACACGCAAGCCAATCCCAGCAGTCTGCAGTCGTACCAGGTCGTCCTCTATGACAGGGCACTGCACCCGGAACTCTTCCAACTCAAGGGGCGCAAGGTCGTCAAGCACGGGGCCTACGAGTTCGAGGGCTGGCTCATGGGCGGATCGCACCTGCTCCGCTTCGAGCACGGGCCGGTCTGCGCCTGCGAACTCGTGACCGACGAGGAGCACAACCTCCCGACGGCCGGGGTCGTGACGGCCTTCTTCTGCGCCGGTGAGCGCGACTTCGACCACAAGTTCCGCGACACTCCCGTCAACTACATGACCACGGTGCAGACGGAGACGCTGAGCGAGAACCTCTACCTCGCCACGTTCGACGAGATGGTCGAGTTCGCCCGCGAGTCCCGCGCCCTCGCCCACCGCTGGACCGACGCCGCGGGACCGTGCCTCTCGATCCTCGACATCCAGCGCTTCAGCCGCGAAATCCACGCGCAGGCGTACCACCTGCTGGCGACGGGGGGCGTCGTGCTGCGAACCCAGACGATCTTCGAGCACGCCTGAGCGACCGCCGAGAGTCGATGCCGGCGGGCGAGACATGGGTCTCATAGGTCGAATGAGACCTATGGCCGTTATCCGTGGGCCGCGCTCCATACCATCCCCCCGCCCGTCCCCCACTCCCGCGAGCGACGCCCATGACCGGATCGACCACCCCCGACGCCAAGCCCGGCTATCGCCAGACGCTCAACCTGCCGCAGACCGCCTTCCCCATGAAGGCGAACCTCGTGCAGAACGAGCCGGAGTCCATCAAGCGGTGGGCGGCGATGGGGCTGTATCGGCGCCTGCGCGAGCGGGCCGCCGCCGAGGGACGCCCCCGCTGGCATTTCCACGACGGCCCGCCGTACGCCAACGGCTCCCTGCACCTCGGCCACATCCTCAACAAGTCGCTCAAGGACTTTGTCGTGCGGTCTCGCTCGATGATGGGGCTGGACGTGCCGTACGTCCCCGGATGGGACTGCCACGGGCTGCCGATCGAGCACCAGGTGATGACCAACCTCGTCGAGAGCGGCAAGGCGGCGAAACTCGCCGAACTCGACGACGACCGGCGCAAGATCGCCGTGCGCCGCGATTGCCGGGCGCACGCCGAGAAGTTCATCAAACTCCAGTCCGGCCAGATGGTGCGCTTGCTCACGCTCGCCGACTACGAGCGCCCGTACCTGACGATGGACCCCGCCTTCGAGGGAGCAACGCTCGAAGTGCTGGCGGACCTCGTCGAGCAGGGGCTGGTGTACCGTGCGCTCAAGCCGGTGCACTGGAGCATCGCCAACGAGACCGCGCTGGCCGAGGCGGAACTCGAGTACGAGGACCGCGAGGACCCGTCGATCTACGTCGATTTCCCGGCCGACGACCCCGCGGCGGTGCTGCGGGCCTTCGGCGTGTCGTCGCAGCCCCCCCCCGCGGTCGGGTTCATGATCTGGACGACGACGCCCTGGACGCTCCCGGCCAACCTCGCCATCGCCGTGCATCCGCGCTTCGAGTACGCGCTCGTCGAGGTGGACGGCCGGGCAACGGTCATCGCGGCCGCGCTCGTCGAGCGGGTGACAAAGGCCGCGAAGGCGAAGAGCGTGCGGACGCTGGGCACGACGACCGGCGACCGCCTGCTCGGCCTGCGCTACACGCACCCGCTCGTGCGGGATACCGGTGGCACAGGCGTCCCGCCTGTGCCCGCCCGGTTCACCATCGTCGCCGCCGAGTACGTCACGCTCGAAGACGGCACGGGCCTCGTCCACACCGCCCCCGGGCACGGCGCGGAGGACTTCGCCACCGGCAGGCGCGAGGGGCTGCCTGTCTACTGCCCGGTGCGCCACGACGGCACATACGACGACACCGTCCCCGAGTGGCTGCGCGGCGTGGACATCTGGAAAGCCAACGACCTCATCACCGCGAATCTGCGCACACACGCGCACCTGTTCCACGTGGAACGCATCACCCACTCCTACCCGCACGACTGGCGGAGCAAGACGCCCGTCATCTTCCGGTGCACGGAGCAATGGTTCGTCGGCGTGGATGCGCCGACGCGCCGCGACGGCAGGACGCTGCGCGACCTCGCGCTGGACGCCACGGGCGAGGCGGTCGCATTCGTCCCCGAGTGGGGCCGAAACCGCATGCGCGGGATGCTCGAGTCGCGCCCCGACTGGTGCATCAGCCGCCAGCGTTCGTGGGGCCTGCCGATCCCCGCGTTCTTCCTCTCGGACGGCACGACGCTCCTGACGCCCGCGAGCGTGCGCGCGGTGGCGAGGCTCGTCCGCGAGAAGGGGAGCGACGCGTGGTTCACCAGCGGGCCGGAGGACCTGCTGCGCCACTACGACGCCGCGGGCGACCCGGACGCGCCCGAGAGCGTCCGGCGCGATCCGTCGCTCCTGCGCTCGGCCCGCAAGGGACCGGACATCCTGGACGTGTGGTTCGAGTCCGGCTCCACGTGGAACGGCGTGATGCGCGAGCGCGAGGGGCGCGACGCCGTGCCGGTCGAGTTGTACCTGGAAGGCTCCGACCAGCACCGCGGGTGGTTCCAGTCGTCGCTGCTGGCCGCGCTCGGCGCGACGGGGCGCCCGCCGTACAAGGCGATCCTGACTCACGGGTTCATGGTGGACAAGGACGGGCGGAAACTCAGCAAGAGCAAGGGGCACAGCGTCGAGGACCTGTTCAAGTTGTTCGGCGCGGATGTCGTGCGGTGGTGGGCGTCGTCGCTGGCGTACGAGCAGGACATGAAGACGGACGACGAGTTCTTCCGCCTCGCGGGCGAGAGTTACCGCAAGGTGCGCAACACCATCCGGTTCATGCTGAGCAACCTCTACGACTACACCCCCGGCGCAGCGCCGCCCCCGAAGCCCGCTCCGCTCAGCCTCGACGCGTGGGCACTCGCCGAATACGGCGGACTTGAGCGGCGCGTCATCGCGGCCTACGAGCGGTACGACTTCCGCGCGGCGCACCTGGCGATCTACGATTTCTGCAACGACGCGATGAGCGCGGTCTACCTCGCCGCCGTCAAGGACCGGCTCTACTGCGACCGCCCGGACTCGCCGCGCCGACGCGCAACGCAGGCCGCGCTGTGGCGCATCACCGACGGCCTGTGCCGGCTCGTCGCGCCGATCCTCTGCCACACCGCGGACGAGGCGTGGCGCGCGCTGCACGGCGCGGGCGCCGACGACGCGGACTCGTGCGTTCACCTGCAGACCTTCGCCGGCGGGGCGCACGCCGGAGCGGCGCCCGCCGAATGCGATCCGCGCTGGGCGGCGGCGATGGCGGCACGCGATGCTGCGCTGGCGGCGATCGAGCGGGCGAAAGCCGACCTGAACGTCGAGAACCCGCTCGACGCGGGCGTCACGCTGCCTGACACCGACGGCGCGCTCGCGGCATTCGACCCCCGCGACCTCGCGGACCTGCTCGGCGTGAGCCGGGTGAGGCTCGACCCCAGGGCCTCGACGCCGACCGTGCAGGACCTGCGGTCCGAGCCGCGGTGCGAGCGGTCGTGGAAACGCGACGGCACCGTCCGCCAACGCAGCGACGGCGGGATGCTCTCCGATCGCGACGCGGAGGCGGTGGGGGTGTCTTGATGCCCGTCGCTCAGGACCGCTCCCTCACGGTCGCGGCTCGTGGCGAGCGTGGGGGCACGGCTCGTGGCGTGGTCCGATAGTGCTCGAGCGTGACGTGTACAGGCGGGACGCCTGTGGCACCGGGTTGCGGCGGCGCAACGGGTTTGCGGGGCGGGTTCGTGATGACGTGGCGGATCGGCAACGCGGGGCTTGAGGCGCGGCGTCGGCGTGTCGATGAAACGCCGCATGGAGACGAACTCTTTCGAATCCGGGCCTGAACGCCCCCGCCCCGAGCGATCGCCCGGGCCCGCCTCGCACGCCGAAGGGACAAAGTTCCGGCGCGCGGACCCCGAGGACTCCCCGCCGGTGGTCGAGCGGCTCGAGACCCTCGCGCACGAACTGGGCAACCTCCTCGACGGGTCGATGCGCACGCTCCTGCAGGCCGAACGATCGCTCGGCGACGCCGAGGGGGGAGCGGTCGATGATGCGCGCAAGCGGCTCGACACGGTGCGGGGTTCGCTCGAACGGATGGCGGACCTCGTCCACGCGGCGATGCGGGGCACGCCGGGGCTGATCGGCTCGCGCACCTTCGGCCCCGGGAGGCCCGTCACGCTCGCCGAGGCGATCCGTCACGCGGCCGACGTCGTGCGCCCGGACTCGGACGACCTCGGCATCACGATCGACCTGCGGCTTGACGCGGGCGCGGAGACCGCCGGCTCCGGGCCGGTGTACCCGATCGTGCTCAACGGGCTGCGCAACGCGGTCGAGGCGATCGCCTCGTGCAGGCCCAGCGCGGAGGGAAAGCCGGGCGGGTGCATCGAGGTCCACGCCTCGGTCAGCCCGGCGGGGCGCGCGTGCGTGCTGATCCTCGACGACGGGCCGGGACTGCCCACAAACAACGGCGAGGGACTGTTCCGCCACGGCTTCACGACCAAGCCCGGCGGTCGCGGCATCGGGCTGTCGCTCTGCCGAAGCGTCGTGCGCGAACTGCCCGACGGCACGATCGAGCTGCGCCCGCGGACCGACCCGGCCGACCCGGCACGCCCGGGGGCCGCGCTGGAGGTGCGGTGGATCGTGCGTGCGGAGGACAGGAGGCGGGCGGGCTGATGGGCAAGGCGTCCGACGAAGGTGCGGCGCGTGGAGCGACTCGTGCGGAAGGAGCCGCCACGGAGCGGCGGGGCACCCGGTGAGCGAACAGCGTTCGGCGCGCGTGTTGATCGTTGACGACGACCCGATCGTCGCGGAGTCGCTCGCCGAGTTCATGCGCGGCGAGGGGCTCGGAGCGGCGACGGCGTTCAACGGCGTCGAGGCGCTGGCCTCGCTCGAGGCGGCCGAGGCCGAAGGGGACGCCTTCCGCGTCGTCGTCTGCGACGTCTCGCTGCCGGGGATGAGCGGGATCGAACTGCTGCGGAGGATCGTCCGTGAGCGGCCCGGCACGGCCGTCGTCATGCTGACGGGATACGCCAACGTCGAAACGGCGGTCGAGGCGCTGCGCGTCGGCGCGGTGGACTACCTGACCAAGCCGGTCGTGGACGAGGAACTCCGCGTCGCGCTTGAGCGGGCGTTGCGCCAGCAGGCGCTCATGGCCGAGAACCAGCGCCTGCGGCGCCAGCTCGACGGCCGCTACAGCCTCGACGGGATCATCGGCGGCGACCACCGGATGCGTCGCATCTTCGAGCTGGTCGAGGCCGTCGCCCCGACACGCACCACCGTGCTGATGACCGGCGAGAGCGGCACGGGCAAGAGCCTGATCGCGCACGCGATCCACCACCGCTCCCCGCGCCGCGACGCCCCGTTCGTCGAGCTCTCCTGCGGCTCGATCCCCGAAACACTCCTGGAGAGCGAACTCTTCGGGCACGTGAAGGGAGCCTTTACCGGCGCGCACGCCGACAAGGCGGGCCGGTTCCTCGCGGCCGACGGCGGGACCATCTTCCTCGACGAGATCAACAGCGCCAGCCCGGGCATGCAGTTGAAACTGCTCCGCGTGCTGCAAGAGCGGCGCTTCGAGCCGGTCGGCTCGACCAAAACGGTCGAGGTGGACGCGAGGGTCGTGCTCGCCAGCAACCAGCCCCTCGAGGAACTGGTGGCGCGGGGGCAGTTCCGCCAGGACCTCTACTACCGGATCAACGTCGTGAAGATCGAACTCCCCCCGCTGCGCGAACGCGTCGGCGACGTGCCCATGCTCGCCGAAAAGTTCCTCGAACGCTACGCCGCCGAGGCGGGGCGGCAGATCGCCGGCATCAGCGCCGAGGCCATGGACGCCCTGCGACGCTACCCCTTCCCCGGCAACGTGCGCGAACTCGAGAACGTGATCCAGCGCGCGGTCGTGCTCACCAAGGGGCAGACCATCCGGCTCGAGGATCTGCCGCCGCACGTCACCGGCGAGGCGGACGCGGGCGTGCTGGCGCGGCTGGCGACGGGCGCGGGGGGGGGCGACGAGGGCGAGTGGAGGCCCATGGCGCTCGAGGACGCGCTGCGCGAGCCTGAGCGTCGGATCATTCTGCGCGCCCTCGAGGCGAACAACTGGAACCGGCAGAAGACCGCGGACGACCTGCGGATCAACCGCACCACGCTCTACAAGAAGATGAAGGCGCTCGGGATCGAGGCGGGCGAAGAGGCCGCGTGAGCGGGAGGGCGACGGCAGCCGGCCCAGAACCGGGAGGACGCCCGATCAGTCCGGGATGGCATCCGCGGTGACGTTCTGGATCGCCCAGGCGGGGTTGTCCGTGCTGAAACGGAGTCGGATCAGGTCGTTGGTGGTGGAGTCCACGCCGAAGACGTTGAGTTGCCCGCCTTCGAGGTCTGTGACGCGGCTGGTGAGTTGCGAGTTGGGCCGCGGCTGCTCGGCGGGCAGGCCCGAGGTCATGTCGGCGGTCTGCCAGGTCTCGCCGTTCTGTTCAAGTTCCGGCGACCACCAGTAGATGACGAGTTCGCCGTTCGTGTCCAGTCCGGCGACGTTCAGGCCGCCCCACGGCGCGACGTAACTGGTGACGGTCCCGCCCGCGAGCGTCGGGCCGCCGGCGATGTCGGTGAGGTTGCTGGTCTCCCATTCGCCGACGAACACCGGGACCCACCACGTCACGACGAGTTGCCCCGATTCGTTGAGGCCCGCGATGTTGATGCCGTCCCACGAGGTGAGGTAGGCGGTCAGTCCCCCCGAGATGGGCGGAGCGCCGGTGATGGTGCTGAGGTTGTTGGCGTACCAGACCAGGCCGCCGTCGCCGGACCAGACCGACCAGATGTTGCCGACCGCGTCGAGGCCCGCGATGTTCAGGCCGTTCCAGGACGTGACGTAGGAAATGAGCGGGCCGACGATCGCGGGCATCGGGATGTTCTTGGGCGAGAGTTGCGTGGTCACGAGGTTCTCGAACGACCAGACCTCGTTGCCCTGGGCGTTCTGGCCCATGTTCTTGTAGAGCACCATGTTGCCGCCGGTGTCGATGCCGGCGACGAAGACACGCCCGTCGAGATCGGCGAAGACGGTCAGGTCGCCGGGGATGCGCGTCGCGGGCGAGAGTTCCTGCGTCAGGTTGCGGGCGGTCCACTCGTTGGCTTCGTTGCGCGTGTAGACGTACACCCCTTGCGGCGTCGACGTCGCGGCGAACAAACGCTCAGAGATCGGATCGACCCACGCCTCGACGTCCGCGGTCGCGGTCGGCGTCGGTCCGTCGGCGCGCGCGATCAGGTCGACGACGCGCCACTCGCCGTCCGGCCGCAGGTCGTAGGCGATCGGGTCGCCGTCGGCGTTGAGGACCCCGAGGGCGATGAGCGAGTCGAGCGGGGGGAGCGGGTCGGCGACGATGCGCGTGCCGACGCCGAGCAACTTGCGGAAGTCGCCGCTCTGGAAAATGACGTCGGTGGCGAGGAGGGTCGAGCCGTTGTCCGAGATGATGAACTGGTATACGTCGCCGTCGGCGAGCGTCAGGCGGAGCGTGCTGCCGGAGACCGTCCATGCGCCGGTGAAGGCCGGGTCGGCGCCGCCGGCGTCGAAATCCCGCAGGTCCACGGCGGTGAACGAGCCGTCCTGTTCGAGCGTGAGCGCGAAGTCGTCCGGCTCGGCGTCGAGTCCGTCGTCGTCGACATCGGAGAAGACGAGGCGGTAGACGCCCGCCACGCCCGCCGCCGTCGGCGAGGGCGCGCCCCGGACGCCGATGCCGATGGCGATGTCGCCGTCCGCGGCGTCGGCGTCGGACCAGATGATGACGGACCCGTCCGCGCTCATGTAGAGCACGGAATCCTCCGCCCCACGCACGAGGTTGAACCGGCCCATCGCGCCCGTGCTGACGATGGCGTGCGACTCGGCGATGGGCGTCGTGCCGGGAGAACCGGTGAGCGTGACGACGATCGCGCCCGGCCCGATGCTCGCCGTGCCGCCGTGGACGAAGGCACGCTCCGCGGCGAAGTTCACCGTGAGCGACTGGAAGAACCACGAGCCGGCGATGTCCGCTGTCGTCGCGGACTCCGGGCGCTGCACAGCGAAGGTGAGTTCGGTGCGCGCATTGCCGGAGTCGTGCCCGAAAAACCACCCGACGGGGTAGCCGTTCTCTTCCAGGAACCGTGCGCCGGTCTGATCGTCGTACGGCGTGAATCCCTCGACGAACCCGACCTGGATGCCGCCGTTGGGCCGGTTCGTCACCGAGGCAAAGTCGATGGGGACGGCGGGCAGCGGGCCTGCCTCACCGGAGTCGAAGCGGCTCCCCGTGAGCGAGCCGTCCTCCTGCATCACCGCTTCGCCGAAGTACACCGTCGGCTCGCCCTCCATGTACAGCCCCACGCCCGCCAGGTCCCACGGGGCGGCGAGCACCACCCGCTGCTCGAGTGCCTCGACGAACGAACGCGACTCCGCGGGGCGGGCGCACGACCGGCGGGCAGACGGCGGGTTGGACATCGCTGGACTCCCTCAGGGGTTGTTCGCGGCCCGGGGCTGGGCGCGGGCGTCGGGGCCTCTCGCGGCTGGCGCGGACCCCACGCACACCATGAGTGTACCGCAGAATCAGGCCCGACGCCAAGGAGCGCCCGCCCCTTCGAAAACGGGGCGGGCTTGCGGCCCGCCCCGATGGGGTCGAATGTCCCGCTCGGGCTACTTGTCGGAGTCGGGGAGGCCCATCCCTCGGCGATCCGGGTCGGCCGGGCGTGGGGCCGGGCGGTAGGGGTTGGTCTCGACGGCCTGGAGCATGAGGTCGATGGCGGCGTCGAGTTGCGGGTCCTGGCCTCGGGCCATCAGGGACGGATCATCGATGACCTCGATATCCGGGTCAACGCCGTGGCCCTCAACGCCCCAGGTGCCGTCGGTCTCGTAGAAGCCGAAGGTGGGGACCGCTGTGTAGCCGCCGTCGATCAGGCCGGGCACCCCGGAGATGCCGACCAGGCCGCCCCAGGTGCGCGTACCGATGAGTTTGCCCAGTCCGTTGTGCCGGAAGAGCCAGGGGAACATGTCGCCGCCGGAGCCGGCCAGCCCGTTGATGAGCATGCACTTGGGCCCCTGATGCGAGTCGGGCGGCCAGGGCCAGTCCTTGCCGTCGCGGCGCGCCCAGTAGTTGGTGCGCGGGCGGTTGAGGAGTTCGATGAAGCGCGTGGGGATCTGGCCGCCGCCGTTCCAACGCTCGTCGATGATGAGGGCGGCCTTGCCGGTCTGGCCGTAGAACTGCCGGAAGAGTTCGTTCTGCCCGTCAACGCCCGTGTTGGGGACGTAGATGTAGCCGACCTTGCCGCTGGTGCGCTCGTCGACGTAGCGGCGGTTGGCCTCGATCCAGGAGCGGAATCGGAGGCCCCCCTCCGAGCCGATCGGCGTGACGGTGACCTCGCGTTCCTTGCGGGCCTCGTCGTCGCCGAACAGCGCGTCGGCCAGCGTCAGGGTGGTGTGCTTGCCGGCAAGCCCGATGAACGCGGCCCACGGGTCCTTGGCGGTATCGATGGGCCGCCCGTTGACGGCGAGAACCCAGGTTCCCGGCTTGGCGTCGATGCCGGGCTGGCTGAGCGGGCCGCGGGCGTCGGAATCCCACGGCGCGCCCTCGTGGATCTTCTTGATGCGGTAGGCGGCGCGGGTGGTGCCGTCGTCGGAGGTCTCGGTGGCGAGTTCGAAGTCCACGCCGAGGAGGCCGACGTTCGCGCTGGGCTGACCCTCGACGTCGCCGCCCCAGTAGTAGGCGTGCCCGACGTTCAGTTCGGAGATCATCTCCGCGATGATGTAACTGACGTCCTCGCGGTTGGCCGCGTCCTGGAGCATGGCGTGGTACTGCTTGTAGATGGCGTCCCAGTCCACGTTGTGGAGGTTCTCGACGTAGAAGAAGTCGCGGTGGCGTCGCCAGGCGTCGGTGAAGATCTGCTCCCACTCCTCGCGCGGGTTGACCTGCTTCATCAGTTCCGTTGCGAGGGGCTTGGAGATGGACTGCCCCGCGCGGGCGTCAACGATCCCGAAGCGGTTGCCCTGGTTGATGAGCAGTTTCTTGCCGTCGGCGGAGACGGCGTACCCGCCGGCGCCGGCGATGATGGTCTTCTCCTCCGCCTTCTCGTCGCGGATGTCGAAGATCTTGATCGAGGGGGGCGTGCCGCGCCCGCCCGCACGGACGTAGATCAGTTCACCCTTGTCGTTGGACGAAAGCCCGAAGAACCGGCCCGACGAGACGGGCAGTTGCATCGCACGAGCCTCAAACCCCTCCAGGTCGATCACGAGCGGCTTGTCCTTGTCGTCGGCGGCCTTGACGGCGTCGGCGGGAGGCTCCTCGTCGGTCTTCGTCGCTTCCCACGTGCCGTTGATGCCCAGTTCGGGGACCTCCCACGTGCCGGTGAGCTTGTCGCCGGCCAGCGTGCCCTCCATCTTGGTCGTCATCCCGTCGCGCGAGCGGGTGGCCGTGAACTTGCCCGTCGCCTCGTCGAAGGTGATCGCGTCGTAGTCATTGGTCTGGCCCATCGAACTGCTGGAGCCGGTGATCGAACCGTCCGCGGCCACGATGATGGTCATCGTGAACTCGACCTCGTCCTGCGGCGCGCCGATTTTGCTCAGGCCCTTGACCGTGCCCGACCACACGCCGTGGATGGGGCTGGCCGGGGCCGCATCCGCCTTCTTGGTGGCGTCGTCGCCGTTCTCGCCGTTCTCGTCCTTCTTGCCCTCGGCGTCGCCGTTCTCCTTCTTCTCGCCGTTGTCCTTCCCGGCGTCGTCCTTCTTCTTCTCGTCCTTCCAGGTCTCCTCGTCGCTCTCGACCAGGCGCGGGTTCTTGACGTCCTTGTTCAGCGGGACGGCGAGCAGTCGGCCGGTGTCCGAGTAGACGAAGGTCGTGCCGACGTCCTCGTACTGCGGGTTCGAGAAGTCGCGGCTCGACGAGTAGTACAGGAAGTCGCCCTTCCTGCTGAAGACGGGGTTGGAGTCGTCGAAGAAGCCGGCGGTCACCTTGTGCTTCGCGTCGTTCTTGACGTCGTAGAGCCAGATCGACCGGGTGCCCGAGTCGGGGTCGGTCTTCGCGTAGGCGATCCAGTTCGAGTCGTGCGACCAGTCGATGCCGGGCTGGTTCGCCCACTCGTCCCGATCGATGACGCGCTGCTCGCCCGTCTCCGCGTCAACCAGGATGATGTTCGCGGCCTTGTCGGTAACGATGATCTTCTTCGAGTCCGGCGACCACACCGAGCGGAAGAAGAACGTCCGGTTGCCCTTCGTGACCTGGCGCGGCTCGTCCTTCCCGTCGGACTGGCGAACCCACAGCTCGTACTCGCCCGAGGCATCGGAGAAGTACGCGATCCACCGCCCGTCCGGGCTCCACGCCGGGCTGCGCTCCGCCGCGCCGCTGGAGTCCGTGATCTGGCGGACAGGCCCCTTCTCGGCCGGCACCGTCCAGACGTCGCCGCGGGCCTCGACGACGGCTCGCTTGCCGGTCGGCGAGATGCCCCACGCGCCCATGTTGCGCCCGGCGTCGATCGTCTGCGGACGGAGGCGCGGACGATCGCCCGGGATGACCACTTCGACCGCGCGGCTGCGCTTGCTGTTCAGGTCGAGCAGCATGAGCGACGAGCCGAGTTGATACACGATCTCGCCGCGGTTGCGCTCGCCCGGGCCGATCGAGGGGAACTTGACGTCGAAGTCGGCGTGCTTCGTGACCTGCTCGCGCTTGCCGGTCTTGGGGTCGTAGGACCAGATGTTCTGGCGGTGCTCAGGACCCTGGTCGGAGAGGTAGTAGAGCGTGCCGCCCTGCCACATGGGCGAGGTGTCGGTGCCCTCCCAGTCGGTGGCCTGCTTCCACTCGTAGGTCGTGAGGTTGAAGAGCCAGACGTCGGTCTGCATCCCGCCGCGGTAGCGCTTCCAGGTGCGGAAGTCGATGGAGTGCGGCGTGTAGGCGAGCCACTCGCCGTCCGGGCTGATGGAGGCGTTGGTGCCGTAGGGGACGGGGAGTTGCTCGGGCAATCCGCCGTTGGGCGACGTGACGTAGAGCTGCGTGGTGCGCCCAAGCCCCGCGAGCGCGTTGCTGGAGAACAGGAGTTTGCCGTCGGGGGTCCAGTCGCAGAGAAACTCGCCCGCGGGGTGGTGCGTGACCCGGGTGGGCACGCCGCCCGTGACGGGAATGGTGTAGAGGTCGCGGTTGCCGTCGTAGTTGCCGATGAAGGCGATGGTCGATCCGTCCGCGTTGAAGCGGGGGAACCCCTCCTGCCCGGGCGGGCTGGCGAGCGGCGTGGCCTGGCCGCCCGAGCGCGGCACGAGCCAGATGTCGTTGGCGTACACGAACACGATGTGGGTCGCGCTCACATCCGGGTAGCGGAGCATCCCGGCGTGGGGCTTCGTGTCGTCGCTGACGGCCGAGGCCGTGCCCGCGACAAGTGGAAGAACGAGGCACAGCGCGGCACGGACAGCAAAGGGACGGCGTTGCATGTGGGACTCCTGACTGAACCGTCGGTCGTGAGGCCCACGACGACCCCACGGGACAAGGCTTCTTCCGAGCGTAGGTGAGGCGGTTGCACGCGGACCGGACAAGCGTAAAGCAGAGGGATGCGCGGCCACGCTCCTTCCGTCGCGCACGCGGGCAGGAATGCAAAACCCCCGGCGCGGGGCCGGGGGTCGGTCTCAAGAGCGGGTGAAGGGACTCGAACCCTCGACTTTCACGTTGGCAACGTGACGCTCTACCACTGAGCTACACCCGCGTACCCTGCCCCCGAACCGAGGCCCGGAGGACACGCTGAAAGTACGCGCCGGCGTGGGGGGAGTCAAACGCGGAGGCCCTCAGCGCGGGTTTGCCCCGGATGCCCGATCCAGCGCGTCCATGACCTGCTGGGCCGTGTAGGCGTTCGAAAGCCAGGGCGTCTCAAGCCCCGGACCATCGATCACGAGCAGGGGGATGCCCGTTTGCCCCAGGTCGCGCAGGGTGTCCCAGCCGGGGGCCGAGGTGCTGGTGAGGTCCGCCGTCATCGGGACGACGCCCGTCCCGCGCAGTCGGCCCTTCACAGGCTCGCGGTTCAGCACCGCGGCCTTCAGGGCCTTGCAGTTCAGGCACCACTCGGCGGTGAAGTCGATCACCACGACCCGTCCCGCCGCACGGGTCTCGATCCACAGGGCCGGCTCGAACGAGACCCAGAAGTTGTCGCGCGCCTTGGCCGACATGTCCACCGCCACGAACAGGCCCGACGCCGCCAGCACCACCGCGACCGCGGAGAACAGCCCCCGCCGAACGGGCTTGACGGTGATGGCGAACGTCCGGCGCACAAGCCAGACCGAGGCCGCGAGCACGAAGGCCGCGATCGCCCACCAGTGCAGCACCCGGACGTACCACGGCAAGGCGAGCAGCCCGCCCGGGCGCTCGCTCAGCACGGCCAGCACGCCGGACCCGACGAAGTACGCCGCCGCAGCGAGCAGGAGCAGGCCCATGACCTGCTTGACCAGTTCGCTCGCCGGACCGGTGCGCGGCACTCGGGCGAGCAGTCTCGGGTAGGCCGAGAGCACGAGATACGGCGACGCCATGCCGATGCCGAGCGAGGCGAAGATGACCATGACGACGCCCGGCGGCAGCGCGGCCGCGCCGGCGAGGAGTGCGCCCGCCACGAAACCGAAGCACGGCAGACCGAGCACGGCCGTCATCACGCCGAAGACAAACGACCCCCACGCCGAATCGGCCTTCGGGTTGATCGCGTAGACGGACTTCGGCAGGTTGATGGTGAACGCGCCCATGATCCCCACACCCATCGCCCCGATGAGCAGGCCGATCCCCAGCGTCACCCACCACACCCCGAAGATGCGCGACGGATCGGTCACGCTGGCGAAGAGCGCCATGGGAAGCCCGATCCCGACCCAGAACGCGATCACACCGAGCGCCATCCACAGCCCGAGCACCATCGAACGCCCGGGCGAGCCCGCGTGCTGGCTGATGGTCAGCACCTTGATCGGGATGACGGGCAGCACGCACGGGGTCAGGTTCAGGATGAACCCCCCCACCGCCGCCAGCAGCGCGACGATGACGACGCCGGCCGCGCCGTCCGCGCTCGGGAGAACGACGCCGAAGAACGTCCGGCCGGGGGCAGCGCGTGAGGCCGCCGCGGGAACCGCGCCCCACCGGTCCCGGTCCGCGAAGACCGAGGCGTCGAACGCGGCGAACAGCGCGGCGTCGGTCGGCTCACCCACGCCGATCGGGACGCGAACGACAAACGGGTAGATCTCGGGGATCAGGCACCCCACGTCGTCGCAGGCCTGGAGTTCAACCTCGATCCCGAGCGTGACTTCGCCCACCGCAGCCGGATCGACCTCGACCGGAATGAACGCGACCGCCTCCCCCTCAAAGACGGGGTACGGCTCCGGGCGGCCTGTCCCCGCGAGATCGACCCGAATCTCGTGGACCTCCGGCCACTGAATCGGGCCGACAGCGACGCCCGGACTGGGTTCGACGGTGATGGTCGTCGGGATGGGCACGAAGCCCGCCCAGGAAGCCGGCACCACGGGCGCGTTCGTATGCGTGTGCCAGCCAGGGGCGTGCTCGATCACGACCGCCACCGCGAACCGCCCGCCCGGATCGGCGGCCGTCACCGCGGGCACGGCCCGGACCGTGACCTTCTCGCCCCCGAGCGGCTGGGCGACGAGGCGGGGCGTCAGGAGCAGCCCGAGCGCCAGGAGGACGAACGCGAAGCGGGATCGGTGTGACATCGTTTGATTAAAGGTCGGGAGGGCCGCCCGGGTTTCAGGCCACGCCCCCGCTTCAAGCGGATCGCTCCCCGGGGCCGATAGTCCCGCGTGGCCCGACGGGCGCGGGGGTGTCCGTGCGCGGCGGGCATCGCGGAACCCGGCTCCATGGCGAACGTGCTGGACCAAAGCGAGATCGATGCCCTGCTCGCGGCGGCCGAGCCGGACGAGAGCGAGACCCAGCAGGCGGAGGTGCCGGTCTTCAGCCGCAAGCGTCGCGACGCCCCGCCGGAGATCCGGCCCTACGACTTCAAGCGTCCCGAGCGCGTCAGCAAGGACCAGATGCGGGCGTTGCAGACGCTGCACGAGGGGTTCGCGCGGAACTTCGGGGCGTCGCTTTCGGGCTTCCTGAGGACGATCGTTGAGGTCCGCGTCGCCGATTGCGAGCAGATGACGTACTCGGAGTTCATCTCCGGGCTGCCGAACCCGACCAGTTTCAACCTGATCCAGACCGGCGCGCTGGAGGGGCAGATGTGCCTCGAGGTCAGCCCGCTGATCATCTACCCGATCATCGACCGCCTGCTGGGCGGAACGAGCCAGGACCTGTTCGTGCCGCAACGGCCGATGACGCTGATCGAGACCCGGCTGATCGGGAACGTGATCCGGCGTGCGCTGGCCGCGCTCTCCGAGGCGTGGTCGGGGGTGAAGGAACTGCAGTTCGAGGTGAGCGCGACGGAGAGCAACCCGCAACTGGTGCAGATCGTGCCGCCGAACGAGGTGGTCGTCGTGATCGTCTTCGAACTGAAGACGTCGAACCGCGCGGGCACGATGAACCTGTGCATCCCCTACAACGTGATCGAACCGGTAGTCGAGCAACTGAGTTCGCAGAGTTGGTTCAGCGTGTCGAAGAACCAGCGGTCCGAGGAGATCGAGCGTCGTCTGGCGCGGGGCCTCGGGCACGCGAGCCTCGACCTGCGGGCCGTCCTCGCGGAGACGACCATCACGCTGCGCGACCTGGCGCACATGGCCCCCGGCGACGTGATCGTCACCGAGACCGAGGCGACCCGCCCCGCCGTGCTCTGGGTCGGGCACGAGCGCAAGTTCACGGCGGAGGTCGGGCAGTTCCGCGGCACGCGGGCGCTGCGCGTCGTTCGCCCGATCTCGCGCGACGACCGCGTGTAAGCCGGGATGCTCCGGTCGGGGGTTGACCGGGGGGATCTGGAGCCTCTACAGTTGGCGGTTGCTTTGGTCTCGGGGGGCGGTACGCCCCGGGAGTAATGTCGTATGCAGGTACTCGCCAGCCATGGCCGCTGATCGGACGAAGCACGGCTGCGCTCGTCCGGCGCGCGCCCTGCCCCTGACCGGGCAGGGTCTGGAGGACGCTCCGATGGGGTAGCCCGGAGCGCCATGGCGGACGCCCCGACGGCCCGGAAGGCCGGCGAGGCGGGACGGCGGGGCCACCTGCGCGCGGGCGCTCGTGGCCCTCGTGCTTTGCAGAAAGGCGTGCGCCCGTGCGAGGGCGGACAGGACAACTCGACATCCCGGCAACTCGGAGCGGAACGGCATGAACACTCAGGAAATGTTGCGGATCATCGACGCGATCTCCCGCGACCGGAACATCGACCGGCAACTGCTGATCGCGGACCTCGAAGCGGCCATGGTCTCGGCGGCACGGCGTCACTTCAACACGCTCGACACCGAGGAGTTCACCTGCACGGTGGACCCGCTCACGGGCCAGGTGCAGATCTTCCGGCACGGCGAGCCGCTCGTCATGCCCCCGGAGGCGTTCGGCCGCATCGCCGCCCAGACCTTCAAGCAGGTCATGATCCAGCGGTTCCGCGAGGACGAGCGCAACAGCATCTTCGAGGAGTTCTCGAAGCGCGTCGGCGAGATCGCCACCGGCGTGGCGCAGCGTTACGAGGGCGGCGCGCTCGTCGTCACCGTCGATCGCGCCGAGGCGTTCATGCCCCGAAGCGAGCAGATCCCGGGCGAGCAGTTCCAGGCGGGCGACCGCGTCCGCTGCCTCATCCTCGACGTGCGCGACGCCGGCAACCAGGTCAAGATCGTCCTCAGCCGCGCCCACCCCGATTTCATCAAGCGGCTCTTCGAGGTCGAGGTCCCCGAGGTCGCCGAGCGCATCATCGAGATCAAGGCCATGGCCCGCGAGGCCGGGTACCGCACCAAGATCGCCGTCAGTTCCATCGACTCGAAGGTGGACGCGGTCGGCGCGTGCGTCGGCGTGCGCGGCAGCCGCATCAAGAACATCGTGGACGAACTGAACGGCGAGAAGATCGACATCATCCGCTGGAACGAGTCGAGCCAGATCCTCATCCAGAACTCGCTCAAGCCCGCCGAGGTGCAGGAGATCAGCCTCTGCTTCGAACTGGGCCGCGCGACCGTCGTCGTGCGCGACGACCAACTGAGCCTCGCGATCGGCAAGCGCGGGCAGAACGTCCGGCTCGCCGCCCGCCTGACGGGTTGGGACGTGGACATCCTCACGCCCGAGGAGTTCAACAAGGGCCTCGAAATCATGTCCGAGACGCTGCTGAGCATCGAGGGCGTCAAGGAAGAGCACGTGGACCGGCTCGCCGCCCTCGGCATCGTCAGCGTCTTCGACGTCGAGGAGGTCGGGGCCGAGGTGCTCGCCACCGAACTCGAACTGGACGAGTCGGTCGCCGCGGCCGTCGTCGAAGCGGCGTCGGCGCGGGCGAAGATCGTCGCCGAGCAGCAGCAGCGAGAGAAGGAAGAGGCCGAAGCGCGACGCAAGGAGGAGGCCGAGGCGGCACGCCGTCTGCTCAGCGGCGAAGGCCTGCCGACGACCGAGGAGGGCGCGGTCGATCCCGAACTCGCCGCCGCCGCGATCCTCGGGCTTGGCTCCCGCGCGCCGGGCGGCGCGAAGAGCGATGCCGGCGCGGGCGAATCCGACAGCGCAGCGGCCGACGCGAGAGCGGCCGACATCCTCGGCGCGGACAAGAACGACTGACCCGACGAAGGGACGCACACCGCCCGAGGCGGCGGGAAGGTGCGAGTGGAGCGACGATTGGCCAGACGCGTATTCGAGATTGCGAAGGACCTCGAGATCAACTCCAAGGCGATCGTGGAGAAGTGCCGCGCCGAGGGGATTCCCGAGGACGTCATCAAGAACCACATGTCCACGGTCTCCGCCGGTCTTGAGGCCACGATCCGTGAGTGGTTCACCGCCGGCGAGGCCGCGACCGCGATCGAGACGGCGGACCGCGTGGACCTGGACAAGGTCCGCGCCAAGCCCCGGCGCCGCTCGCGGAAGGCCGACGGCTCGGACGACTCCGCCGCCGCGGACGCCTCCGAATCGACAACGGCGACGCTGGAGCCCAGCGCGCCGCCCGTCCCCGAGCCGCCCCGCGCCAAGCCGATCGCGAAGCCCGCGGCCCGCGCGCCGGACGCGCCGACGCGAGCCGTCGCCCCCCCACCTGCCGCCATCGACGCGCCGGCGGCGCCCGCGCCGACCGAGCCTTCCGCTCCGCAGGCCGAGCCTGCTCGCCCCGCCGCGTCCGTCGGCGCGCCGCCCCCGCCGCCCCCGCCGCCGCCCGCCCCGGTCGTTCCCGCGCCGCAGAACGTCCCCGATCGGCCGAAGGTGGTCAAGCCCGCCGGTCCGCAGTTGCAGGATCCCGCGCGGGTGAAACTCGCCGGCCCGAAGGTGGTCCGCATCGAGGCCCCCGAGGCGGTCGAAGCCCCGCGCTCGCGCGGCCCGCGCACCGGCCCGCCGATGGGAGGGCGCGGCGTGCCCGGGCCGTTGCCCGGCGACACGATGGACGACCGCACCCGCAGCCCGCGCCGCCGGGGCGACCGCGGCGCGAAGCCCCGGCCCGCGACGGCGACTCCCCAGCAGCCGCGTCGAAAGACAGACTCGGACGAGTGGCGCACCGGTCCCGGCCACTTCACCGAGGCCGACCTCGCCGAGCGCGAGGCACGGCTCCAACGCTCCGGCGGTTATCTCAAGCAGCGCCGCCAGCAGGCCAAACTGCGGGGGCAGACGGTCGGCGGCGACCGTTCCTCTTCGCTGGCCGAGACCGGCGGCAAGGTGCGCATCGCCGCGCCCTTCACCATCAAGGACCTCTCCGCCGCGACGGGCGTCAAGGCCGCCGAGATCGTCAAGAAACTCTTCCTCCAGGGCATCATGGCGACCATCAACTCGGGCATCGACACCGAGCGCGCCCAGGAGATCATGATCGAGTACGACATCGAACTCGAGGTCGTCGAGTCGAAATCGGCGGAGGAGAAGGTGTCGGCCGCCTTCGAGAGCCGCGAGATGGTGGACGAACGGGCGCGCGGACCGGTCGTCACCATCCTCGGGCACGTCGACCACGGCAAGACCAGCCTGCTGGACCGGATCCGAAAGACGAACGTGGCCGCGGGCGAGGCCGGCGGCATCACGCAGGCCACGAGCGCCTTCCGAGTCCCCGTGCACGTCGGCGACGAGGAGAAGCAGATCGTCTTCATCGACACGCCCGGCCACGAGGCGTTCACCGAGATGCGCGCCCGCGGAGCGAACGTGACCGACGTCGCGGTCCTGGTCGTCGCCGCCGACGACGGCGTCATGCCGCAGACCGTCGAGTCCATCAACCACGCCAAGGCCGCCGGCGTCCCGATCGTCGTCGCGTTGAACAAGATCGACAAGCCCGAGGCCACGGACTCGAACATCCACCGCATCCTCGGGCAGTTGGCCGAGCACGGCCTGAACCCGACGGAATGGGGCGGCGACACCGAAGTCGTCCGCACGAGCGCCACGACCGGCAAGGGCGTGCAGGACCTGCTCGAAGTCCTGGACTACCAGGCCCAACTCCTCGAACTCAAGGCCGACTTCGGCGGGCCGGCGCGCGGCACGGTCATCGAGGCACGCGTCCTCGAAGGGCGCGGCCCGGTGGCGAGCGTGCTGGTGCGCGACGGCGAACTCAAGGTCGGCGACTTCGTCGTCGCCGGGCGCGCGTTCGGTCGTGTGCGCGACATCACCGACGACCGCGGCCGACGCCTCAAGGACGCCCAGCCCCCGATGCCCGTGCAGATCTCGGGCCTCGACGAACTCCCCGACGCCGGCGACGCCTTCTACTGCGTGTCGTCGCTCAAGCAGGCGCAGGAGGCGGCCGAGCAGCGCAAGCAGCGTGACCGAGAGCAGCAACTCGCCCAGCCGAAGGTCACGCTCGACAGCCTCTTCGGACAGATGGCCGAGAGCGAGGTCAAGGAAATCCTGATCGTCCTCAAGGCCGACGTGCAAGGCTCGGTGGACGTGCTCCGCAACGAGATCGAGAAGGTCTCGACCGCCGAGGTGAAGATCCGTGTCCTGCACGCGGCCGTCGGCGGCATCACGGAGAGCGACGTGCTGCTCGCGGACGCCTCGCGGGCCGTCATCATCGGGTTCAACGTCATCCCGTCGTCCAAGGCCCGCTCCCTCGCGGACGCCAAGAGCGTCGAGATCCGAACCTACCAGGTCATCTACCACATCACCGAGGACGTGCGCAAGGCCGCCGAGGGCATGCTCGAGCCGGAACTGCGCCAGGACATCCTCGGCCACGCCGAGGTCCGCCAGGTCTTCAAGGTCTCGCGCGTCGGGGCGATCGCGGGCTGCTACATCACCGACGGCGTCGTCGAGCGCGACGCGCTCATCCGTGTCACGCGAAACGGCGTGGTCGTCGAGAACGACCGCAGGCTCTCCCAACTCAAGCGGTTCAAGGACGACGCCAAGGAGGTCCGCGCCGGCATGGAGTGCGGCATGAAGATCGACGGGTACGACGATATCAAGGAGGGCGACGTGCTCGAGTGCTACAAGAACGTGGAGGTCAAGAGGACGCTCTGATACGCAGCGGCAGAGCGGCCGACCGGCAGAGTGACACGGCGACGGACTGTCCTCCGCCCCGCTTCCCCTTCACTCCGCCACCGCGCCACGTCGCCGCTTTCTTGCCGCTTCCCATGGTCATCGGCGTGCTCCAGTTCGAGTTGGTCATCCCGGAGAGCGCATCGCTCAAGGACAAGCGCCGCGTCGTGCGCTCCCTGCGCGACCGCCTGCACCGAGAGCACATGGTCTCCGTCGCGGAGGTCGCGGCCCAGGACTCCCTGAACGTCGCGGTCCTCGCGGCCGCGGTCGTCGCCTCCGACGGACGGCGCGCGGGCGAGGTGCTCGACCACATCGCCGAGAAGCTCCGCTCGCTGCGCGACGCCGAACTCGGGAGCCTGCGCCGCGACATCCTGCGGGCGGACGACGGGTCGGTCGGGCGCGACGCCGGGGACGAAGACGACGATCGAGACGCGCTCGCCGAGGAGATGAGGCGGCACTACGAGGGTTCGACGGGGCCTGGAAAGGCCACGCCCCGAGACAGTGCCGCCCCGAAGGGGGCGCGCCCATGACCCGGCGTGCCGAACGGGTCGCTTCGGCGGTGCATGGCGCGGTCCAGGCCGTCCTGTCGCGCGGGCTGTCCGACCCCCGCGTGCGCGGGCTGATCACGGTGACAGGCGTGACGGTGTCGGACGATCTGCGGCAGGCGTTCGTGCGTGTCTCGATCATGCCCGCCGAGCACGAGGAACTGACGATGCACGGCCTGCGGGCGGCGGCGGCGCACGTGCGCCACGCCATCGGCGACGCCCTCGAGCTGCGGCGCACGCCGGACATCGAGTTCCGGCTCGACCGGGCGACGAAGCGGCAGGCCGCCGTGCTCGAGGCGCTGGAGAAGGCGCGGCAGGTGACGCCCCCGGGCGAGCCGGTTTCGGAGCGCGGGGCGAATCCGCCGGAGGGGGGGGCGTGAGCGCGACGGACCGCACCCGGGAACTGCGTTCGCTGTTGTTCCGGCTGCGCAAGCGCGTCAAGCCGCTCGCGCCGGGGCACGCGGGCCCTGCGCCCGAGGGCGCGGACCCGGTCGTGCACGAACTCGTCTACTCGTTTCTCGTCTGGGAGGCCTCCGCGCCACTCGCGACCGCCGCGCTGGGCCGCTTGAGGGCCGCCGTCGTCGATTACAACGAGTTGCGCGTGTGCTACCCGCGGGAACTCGCCTCGCTGATGGGCGAGGGATACCCGCTCGCGGTCGAGCGCGCCACGCGCCTGCGGGCCGCGCTCACCGAGGTCTACCGGCGCGAGCACGGCACCATGCTCGGGCGGCTGATCGACCTGCCGAAGCGCGACGCCCGCGCCTACCTCGAGGCCCTCGAAGGTGTGCCGCCCTTCGTCGCGGCCCGGGTCGTGCTGCTCGCGCTCGGCGGGCACGCCGTCCCCCTGGACACCATGCTGCACGGGATGCTCGCCGCCGAAGAGGCGGTCGAGCCGGGCGGCACGATCATCGACGCCATGGGATGGCTGGAACGAACCCTCCGCGCGAAGGAGTCCGAGGAGGCGTACCTCCTGCTCGAAGCGTGGCGTAAACGCAAGGCGCCCAAGGTCGGCCCGCCCGCGGAGGCCAAGCCCAAGCGATCGGGCAAGGCGCAGGCCCGGAATCGCGGGAGCGAAGCCGAATCATGACCACGCGACCGCGACGTCCCCGGACCCTCGCTCTCAGGCACGCCCCGCTGCTGTCGGCGGCGATCCTGCTCTGCGCCGCGGGCGTCGCCGGGGGATGCGCTTCCGGGGGCGGGTCGAGGGCAACGCCCGCGCCCACCGACGGTCAGCCGACGACCGGCGCGGCCGAGGCCCGTCTCCGCGCACTCGCGGCGGCGCAGGAGCGCACGCCGAACCGGCGGGCGGCGTCGCTCGGCCCGCCGCCCGGCATCGACCCGCTCGTGCTCTCGCCGATCGACCGCGACAGCGAGGCGTGGCGGCGCGCCACCCTGAGCCACGAGGACGCGGTGCGCGAGTGCGCGGCCTCCGCTCGCCCGATCGAGACCGCGGAGCCGCAGCCCCGACGCGACGACTCGACCGACGCGCTCCGCCTGTACGCATCCGGGCGTGAGCGCCTGCTCGACGGCGACGCGGTCGGGGCGGTGCGCGACCTGGAACGGGCGACCATCCTCGACCCCGGCTCCGCGGAAGTCTGGCGAGCGCTCGGCGCGGCACAGACCGCCGCGGGCCAGATGAGCGGCGCGATGTCGTCCATGCGGAGGGCTGTTTCGCTTGGGCTGGTGGATGCGCAGGCGTTCGCCGCGCTGGGCCGCCACGCGCTCCGCGTCGGCGACAATCCCGAAGCCGTCGCGATGCTCGCCCGTGCGCTCGCGTCAAACCCCGCGGCCTCCGACCCCGCGCTGAGGACCGTCGTGCTCGTCGACCTCGCCGATGCGCTCCACGAACAAGGCTACCTTTCGGCGAGCGCGGAGGCGGTGCGCCGGGCGATCGAGCAGCCGGAGCGCATCTCCGGCTCGACCGCGTACCGCGCGGAGTTGGGCGCGATCGTGCGCCGCGCGGGCGAACTCTGGCGGCGCGTCGGCGACGACGCGTGCCGACTCGGGGACTTCGACCGCGCGCAGACGGCGTACCGGCGCGCCGCCGCCTCCCCCGCGATCGACCCGGGCGCTGTCGCGCCGCGGCGCGTGTACGCCTCGCTGCGGCTGGGACGGTCCGCGGAGGCCGCGCTCGCCCTCCTCGACGAGGTCCGCCACGAGACCGCTCGCACCGACCCGCGCCTCGTCGGGCTGGTCCGCCACGTGGCCTCGGCGAGCGACACCGAAGCCCGTCTCCTGGCCGACGCCATCGCCGAGCAACTGCGTTCGCTCGCCCCGGACGCCCCGCCGAGCATCTCCGCGAGGCTGGTGCGCGCCAGGGCCGCCGCCATGCCGCCCGCCGAGGCGCGACGCACGCTGCGGGAGCACCTCTCGGCCCGTCCCACCGACGGCGATGCGCTCGACGACCTGCTGCGCCTCGCGTCGGGGTCGGGGCTTGGCGCGGCGGCGGAAGAGACGGTCATCCTCGCCGCCGCACACCCCCTCGAGGCCGACGAGTTCGCCGCCGCACTGCTCGCCGCCGCGCCGAGCGCGAGCGCCGCGGTCGATGCCGTCGAGGGGCGCGGCGCGGGCCTGCTCGTCCGGGCATTCCTGCTCATCGGCGCGTCGCGCCCGGACGAAGCCGCGGACGCGGTCTCGGGCGCTGCGCCGCGCGGCATCGCGCCGGAGGGCTGGGCGTTCGCGCAGGTCGCCGCGGCCTCGGCCGCCGGTCGATGGGACCAAGCCGAACGCGCGCTGCGATCGCTCGAATCGCCGCAGAGCCGCTCGCAACGGCACGCTCTCGTGCGTTCGCTCCGCGCCATGCAGCGATTCGCGGCCGCTCTGCGCGAGGTGGAGCCGCTGCTCGGTCCCGAGGCCGACATCGACATGCTCATCCGCGGGTCGGAGTTGTACCTCGGCTTCGGGCGAGCGACGGAAGCCGAGGCCCTCCTCGGGCGCGCGCACACGATCGACCGCTACGACGAGCGCGTCTACGAGGGCCTGCTCTCGCTCTATCAGCAAGGCTCGCCCTTGGAGAACCCGCAGCGGCAGGCGGCGGTCGCACGCGAACTCCGCGAGACCATCCCGTCGAGCAGGCTGCTGCGCTGGCTCGCGGCCCAGGAACTTGCCCAGCGCGGCCTGCTCGACGAGGCCGAGCGCGCCCTGCTCGACCTTGCCTCCGAAGGCCGCGGCACCGAGCGAGCGGTCGAACTGCTCGTGCAGGTGTGGGACGTGGTCGCCCAACGCGAAGGCCCGGACGCCCTGGAAACAGCCGAGACATGGGTGCGCGAGCGGGTCGCCGAGCGGCCCGGAAACGCCGTGCTGAACGCCGCGTTGGCCCGCGTGCTGCTCGCGCGGGGCAAGGTCGACGAGGGCGTCGCGTACCTCGCCGAGCGGCGCGACCTCTCTCCGAACGTGGCGCGGCTGCACGAGCAGGCCCTGCGATCGTTCCTCGGGCGAACGGACGAGGCGAACGGGCTGGCGCTCACGCGCCTCTTCGCCGCCCCGCCCACGATCGACAACTCGCTTGAGCTCGCGGGCGTGCTGGTGCAGTCCGGCATGTTCACCGAGGCGATCGAGCCGATCGCTCGGGCGGTGCCGGAGGGCGTCACGCTGACGGCACGCCAGAAGTCGTCGTTGATGGCCGTGCTCGCGATGGTCGGCGAAGCCGCGACCACGGGCCGCGACACCGACGCCGCACGCGCCGGCCTGGCGATGATGGACGCGGTGCTGGCGCGCGGCATCGACCTGCCGTGGCCCTTCCATCGCGCTCGGTGGGGCATGATGGCCGACGTGGCGGACCTGCCCGAGAGCGACTTCGCCGACGCCGCGATCGCGCTGATCGAAGCCGCGCCGGACGTCGAATCGATCGAGGAACTCATCGGCCCCCCGCAGGACGGCGCGCCCGCGTGGACGCTCGACACGGCACGGGCCGAGCTGGCGTACGTCCTCGCAAGCACGCTCTGGACCACCGGGCGAGAGGACGCCTCGCTCGGCGTCTACCGCGTCGCGCTCCGCTACAACCCCGAGCACGCATGGTCCAGCAACGACCTCGGTTACTTCCTCGTCGAGCGCGGCGAGGACATGGCCGAGGCCGAGCGGCTGCTCGAGCAGGCCTACCGGCTCAGGCCCGACGAGGCCAGCATCGTCGATTCGCTCGGGTGGCTCCGCTACCGTCAGGGCCGGTTCGAGGACTGGCAGGACGAGCAGGGCACGCAACGAGAGGGCGCGATCACCCTGCTGCGCCGCGCCACGCAACTGCCCTCGGGCGTCGAGAACCAGACCCTGCACGACCACCTCGGCGATGCCCTCTGGGCCGCGGGCCGACGGCAGGAGGCGATCGCGGCGTGGCAGCGCGCCGACCGCTGGGCGACGATCGCGCTCACACGCCTCGTCGGGCAGCCCGACTCGCCGCGCGCGGCGCGACTCAACGAGCAGCACGCGCGGATCACAGCCAAGCTCCGGGCCGCACGCGAGGGCGGCGAGCCGCAGATCGCCCCGCGCTTCGATTCGCCCGGCGGCGGGGGATGAACCGAGAACCACGCGCACCCCGGCGTGCCGCTCGCCGGAGCGCACGAGCGGAAGAAGCCGCCACGCGGCGGCGGGGAACCCGGAGGAGACGCCCGTGGCCGGACACAGCAAGTGGGCCAACATCAAGCACCGCAAGGAGAAGCAGGACCGCAAGCGCGGCAAGGTGTGGTCCAAGTGCTCGCGGGCCATCATCGCCGCGGCCCGCGCGGGAGGGGGCGACCCCGCCACCAACCTCGCCCTCCGCTACGCCATCGACGAGGCCAAGTACGCCAACATGCCCAAGGACACCATCCAGCGGGCGGTCGAGAAGGGCGCGGGCGGCGGCGGAGGCGAGAACTACGAGGCCATCACCTACGAGGGCTACGGCCCCGGCGGCGTCGCCGTCATGGTCGAGGCCCTGACCGACAACCGCGCCCGCACCGCGCCGGACCTCCGGCTCATCTTCTCCAAGCACGGCGGCAACCTCGGCAACTCCGGCTCCGTCGCCTTCCAGTTCGAGACACGCGGCCGTGTCGTGGTGGACGCCTCGCTCGCCGACGAGGAGCGCATCATGCAGATCGCCCTCGACGCCGAGGCCGACGACGTGCAGCCCCCAGAGCCGGACGACGAAGGCCCCGGCTTCTGGACGCTGCTCGTCGAGCCGACCGGGCTGCTGCGGCTGAAGGATGCGCTCGAGCAAGCAGGCATCGAACCGGCCGAGGCCGAAATCGCACGCATCGCCCAACAGACCACCGAGGTCCGCGGCGAGGACGCCAGGCAGCTCCTCGCCCTGATCGACGCCCTCGAAGACAACGACGACGTGCAGAAGGTCTACACGAACGCGGATGTTGTGGAGGAGTGACGCGCGGCGCGACAGTTGACAGTGGACAGTTGACAGTGGACAGTTGACATGGAGGCATCAGGGGCCGGCCTGATACAGCGCTCCCTCCACCCTAGAACTCGCGATCGCTGCGCCTCAAGTCTCAGGACTCAAGACTCAGGACTCTCTCCCCCTTGGGCCTCCTCCTCCTCCTCCTCCTCGGCCTCATGCTGCTCTGGGCGGCGACCGTCGCCTGGACGGCGTGGCTCCTCACCCACCCCCCGCGACGCACCATCGCCTGGGCAATCTCGCGCGGCCTGCCCGCCGACCCGTCGCAGTTGCCTACGCCGCGACGCTTCAGCGAGTGGACCTTCCGCACCCGCGGCCTCGACCTGCCGGTGTGGGACGTGCAGGGGGACGACCCGGCCGGCCCCGTCGTCGTGATGACCTACGGCTGGAGCGACTCGCGCATCGGCGCGCTGCGGAGGCTCGAGGCGGTCGCCCCGGTCGCGTCGCGCGTCATCATCTGGGAGCAGGAGGGCCACGGCGACCCGCACGATGTGCCCGGCCTCTGCCGCCTCGGCACGCGCGAGCCGGACGACCTGTGCGCCCTGCTCGATCGAATCGATGACGGCGGGCGCGGCGGCGTGGGGGTTGTGCTGCTCGGCTGGTCGCTCGGTGCGGGCGCGTCGATCGTCGCGGCGGCTCGTGAGGGGGGGCGCGACGGCGTTCGCGAGCGCATCCGCGCCGTCATCGCCGAGGCCCCCTACCGCCTCGCCCCGACGCCCGCCCGCAACGTGCTGCGCCTGCGCGGGATGCCGTGGCGGGCGACGCTGATGCCGGCAATGGCACTCATCGGCATCGCGCAGCGGATCGCGCCGAACTGGGGGACAAGACCCGACTTCGACCGCGCCGCCCACGCCGCCCGCATCGCCTGCCCGCTGCTCGTCCTCCACGGCACGGACGACGAAGTCTGCCCGGTCGAAGACGGCCGTGAGATCGCCGCGGCCTCCCCACACGCCCGCATCGTCGAGATCGAAGGCGGGCGGCACAACTCGCTCTGGACGGACGAGCGGCACAGGGCGCAGGCGGAGGCGGCCGTGCGCGGGTTCGTGGAGGAGAACGCGGAGGGAGCGGAGAGGAACGCGCAGAGCGCGGAGGGGAACGGGGGAAGGGATCGAGGGTTAGGGGAGGGTGGGATCTAAGGATCGAGGGACCAAGGGGCCTGGACAGAGTGAAAACGGCGGGCCATGAGGCCCGCCGCGGGTTTCAAACCCATGATTCTCTCCGCGTCCTCCGCGTCCCTCCCCGCGCCTTCCGCGTTCTCCCAAGCGGTCTCCCCGTTCTCCCCCATCAGCCGATCGTCGCCGTCCCCCCCATGTACGCCCGCAGCGGCTCCGGCACCGTCACCGTGCCGTCGGCGTTCTGGTGGATCTCCAGCAGCGGGATGAGCAGGCGCGGGCTGGCGGCGACGGTGTTGTTCAGCGAGTGGCAGAAGGCCGTCTCGCCGCGCCCGCCCGCGCCGCCGGGGCGCGTGCGCATGTTCAGGCGGCGGCACTGAAAGTCATAGAGGCGGCTTGCCGAATGCGTCTCGCCGTACGCGCCGCGCGCGTCCTCGCCGCGCCCGGGCATCCAGCACTCCACGTCCACCATGTCCGCGTTCTTCGGGCCGAGGTCCGCCGTGCAGCACTGGAGGAGGCGGTACGGCAGGCCCAGCGACCGCAGGAACTCCTCGACGGAGCCGATCATCTCCGCGTGCTGGCGGCGCGACTCGGCCTCGTCGGGGCGGCAGATCACGACCTGCTCCACCTTGTCGAACTGGTGGATGCGGTAGAGGCCCGCCGTGTCCTTGCCCGCCGCGCCCGCCTCGCGCCGGAAGCACGTGCTCACCGTGCAGTAGCGCAGCGGCAGGTCGGCCTCGTCGAGGATCTCCCCCGCGTGCAGCCCCATCAGCGAGACCTCGCCCGTGCCGGTGAGGAAGAGGTCGTACCCCCCCCCGCGCGAGGTCTCGGCGACGTGGTACGCCTGCTCACGCCCCGCCGGGAAGAACCCCGTGCCGACCATCGCCTCCTCGCGCACCAGCACCGGCACCGTCAGCGGCGTGAAGCCCTTGGCGGCGATGAAGTCCAGCGCATAGCGCAGCACGGCGTGGTGCAGCCGCGCCCCGTCGCCCCGCAGCACGTACGAACGCGACCCGGCCAGCTTCACGCCCCGCTCGAAATCCGCCAGCCCCAGCCGCTCCACGATCTCGAGGTGCGTGCGCGGCGCGAAGCCCCGCTGCTCCGCGAACGGCACGCCCGCGTCGAAGCCCGGCGGGTTCCAACGCCGCAACTCGACGTTGTCGTCGCTCGACTCGCCGCGCGGCACGTCCGGGTCCGGCGGCAGCGGCACTTGCAGCAACAGCGACGCGATCTCCGGGTCCAGCGACGCCGACTGCGCTTCCAGTTCCTGCACCCGGGCCTTCAACGCCGCGGGGCGGGCCTTCAACTCGTTCAGCCGCGCTTCGAGCGCAGCGCGCTCCACGCCCTCGGCCTTCTTGATCGCCCCCGCCAGCCGACCGATCTCCGGCCCGGTCTCCTTTGCGATGCGGTTCTGCTCGGCCCGGGCCGACTCCAGTTCCGTCACGATCGCCCGCCGTCGGGCGTCGAGGTCCAGCAGCCGGTCGATCTCGACATCGATCTTCTTGAGGCGCGCGCCCTCCCGGTAGCGGTCGGGTCGCTCGCGCAGGTCGCGCAGGTCGATCATGGGCGGCAGTGTAGCCCGGGGCGGGCAACCCCCGGCCGCCCAAGCCATTACCATGAAGCACGGCCACGGGGCCTCGGGAGGCGGCGACGCGCATGAGCAGGATGCGGATCAGGCCGATGGAGGGGGGCGGGAGGCCGATCCCGCTGGATTTCGAGCCGGTCTCCCTCGGTCGGCACCCCGCCAGCACGCTCCGCGTCGAGGACGAGCGGGCCAGCCGCAAGCACTGCGTCATCGAGCCGGGTGCCGAGGGGCAGTGGGTCGTCCGCGACCTCGGCTCCCGCAACGGCACGAAACTCAACGGGATCGCGGTCGACGAGGCCGTCCTCACCCCCGGCGACGTCATCCGCATCGGCAAGGTCGAGTTCGTGATCGAAGAGGCCCCGGGCAACGGCGAGGAAGCCTCCGGCACGAAGGTCGGCGACGCGGAGAGCGGATCGTCCGACTCGGGCAGTTCGGCCTGGGTCGTGGACCTGGAGAGCGTCCTCGGCGGGCTGCCGCCGAGGGGCGAAGCGGCCCCGGACATCACCCCCATCTTCGCCAACGGCAAGCCGTCGGCCGCGCTCAAGAGCGGCGGCGACGGGCCGCGCTGCCTCACGCTCCTCCTCCAGATCGCCTCCAAGGCCCGCGCGACGGACATCCACATCGAGCCGAAGCAGGACACCGCCCAGGTCCGCATGCGCGTGGACGGCCAGATGGTCTGGATCGTCGACCTGCCGCGGCGCACCGGCGAACTCGTCGGCGGCATGATCAAGACGCTCTGCCTGATGAAGACCGCCGCGAGCGACTCCGTCCTCGACGGGCACTTCTCGTCGCGGTTCCCCGACCGGCGCGTGGACTACCGCGTCAGTTTCACGCCCTCGGTCCACGGGCAGAAACTCGTCGTCCGTGTGCTGGACGACCGTGAGATTCCGCACTCGATCTCCGAACTCGGCCTGGTGCCGTGGATGGAGGAGCGGCTGCGGCGCATCTGCGAGGCGGACTCGGGGCTGCTGCTGAGCGTCGGGCCGACCGGCAGCGGCAAGACGACGACGCTCTACAACGTGCTGCGCGGGATCGATCGCGAGAAGCGCAACGTCATCACGATCGAGGACCCGGTCGAGTACCACATCGACGGCGTGACCCAGATCCCGATCAACGAGCAGCGCGGCAACACCTTCCACTCGCTGCTGCGGTCGGTGCTGCGCCAGGACCCGGACGTGATCCTGCTCGGCGAGATCCGCGACGAGGAGACGGCCCGCACGGGCATGCAGGCCGCGCTCACCGGGCACGTCGTGCTCAGCACCCTGCACGCGAAGGACACCATCTCCGCCGTCTTCCGCCTGCTGGACCTGAAGATCGAGCCGTACCTCGTCGCCAATGCGCTCGACCTCGTGCTGGCGCAGCGGCTGGTGCGGATGCTCTGCGAGCAGTGCAAGCGCGAGGTGCCCGTCGCGCCCGGGCAGGCGACGCGGATCGGCAAGTACCTCGGCGGCAAGACCAAGACCAACGTCGCGGTCGGGTGCGCGGCGTGCCTCAAGACAGGCTACCGGGGGCGCCGAGCCATCTTCGAGATGCTCGACTTCCGCAACGACGAACTGCGCGACGTCGTGCTGGGCGAGCCAAGCGTGCAGGCGATGCGCAAGATCGCGGCCCAGGGCCTGTTCATCACGCTCCAGCAGGCGGGGTGGAAACTGGCGGCCGAGGGCGTGGCGAGCCTCGACGAGGTGGAGCACATCGCGGGGTGAGCGCCCACGGCACTCCCTCATCCCAGTCGGAAGCGCGCCAGCGGCACGGTGCCCGGTGCGCCCACCCGATCCACTCGCGCCCGGCGAAGGCACGCGATCAGGCCCGCCATGTCCGGCGGCACCGGCGCCGTGAAAACCATCGCCTCGCCCGAGACCGGGTGCTCGAACGCCAGCAGCCCGGCGTGCAGGGCCTGACGATCGATGACCGTCCGCCCCGTCTCGTCCGCGAACGCCCGGCCGCCGTACATGTCGTCCCCCACGATCGGCCAGCCGAGGTGCGAGAGATGCACGCGAATCTGGTGCGTGCGCCCGGTCTTCAGCTCGAGTTCGAGGAGAGAAAAGTGGCGGAGTAACGGAGCGACGGAGTGACGCAGCCACGCCTCGGGAAGTTCGTACCGCTCGTGCACGCGGTAGATCGTCACGCTCGGCCGCCCCAGTTCATCGTGCCGGACCACCTGCTTCTCCCGGTACCCTTTCTCGCGCGAGGGGTGCGGCCCGATCGGCAGGTCGATCACGTCCGTCGCCGGCTCGACGCGACCCTGCACGACCGCGAGGTACCGCTTGTCGACCGTGCGCCGCTCGAACTGCCGACCGAGCCGCCAGTGGGCCTCATCGTCCTTGGCGAAGACGATGCACCCGGACGTGTGGCGGTCGAGCCGATGCACCACGCCCGGTCGCGCGAACTCCGTTCCCACCGCCGAGAGGCCGCCGCCGGAGACGTTGCGGAACCGCCAGGCCAGCCCGTTGATGAGCGTGCCCGAGAGTTCCGACCGCGCCGGATGCACGATCACGTCCGGGGACTTGTTCAGCACGATCAGGTGCGCATCCTCGTACAGAACATCGAGCGGCATCTCCTCCGGCTGCAGCCCCTTCTCCGGAGGGGGGGGCACCACGACCTCGACGCGATCGCCAAGCCCGAGCCGCGTCGAGGGCTTCGCGGGGCGGTCGTTCACCGTCACGCCGCCGGACTCGATGAGCCGCTGGAGCTGCGTGCGGCTCATGAACGTGATGCGGCTGGTCAGGTAGACGTCCAGACGCGAGCCGAGGTCGCGCTGCAGCGTGAACGTCACGCGCGGGAGATGCTCCTCCTCGTCGCCTGCGTCGCCCTCGCTCGCCGCCGCACGCTCGCGGGCGCGCTCCACGACCCGTCGGATCGCGTCCGGGTCCACCTTGCCGCCGGGCAGCAGGAGTTCCTCGCCCAGCGACGCCTGCACGGTGTCGGCGTTGTCCGGGCGCGCCGTCATCGACCGTCGTCGTCGCCCGGGCCGTCCGCCTGCTCGGAGACGCGGCCCTCCGGCTCGCCTTCCTCGCCGACCGGACCTTCGGACTCCTCGGCGGCGTCGGGAACAGGCGAGCCGACCTCCTCGGACTCCATCATCTCGTCGAGCGTCGGCAGTTGCGGCTGCGGCAACTCCGGCAGCGGCGCAAGTTCCGCGGCACGGTACAGACGCACAGGCTCGCCCTGACCGAGCGATTCCAGCCGCTCACGCGCGATCACGACGTGCTGCGGGTACCCCCGCTTCTCCGCGAGCATCAGCGCCTGGTCCAGCACGTTCCGCGCCGCGTCAAGATCGCCCACGCACTCCGCCACCGCAGCCAGACCGTACAACGCGCCGAGCGTGTGCAGCGTCATCGCCGCGTTGCCCGCCGTGTCGGCGTGCGCCCGGCGGTAGAGCCGCTCGGCTTCGTCAAGAAACCGGTCGCGCTCCTCCGGCTTGAGTTCGTCCTCGGGATCCAGCACAACGCCGCCCGGCCCGAGTTCCGAGCCGGGCCGGAGATTCCGCCGCACGGCACGCAGGTACTCGTCCGCCGCCGCGAGCCGCGCCATGGCCCCGATCCCGCGCACGTCGCCGAACGCCTCGGCGATGCCGACCAGCGACTCCGGGCTTGGGTTCGCCGACATCGCGACGACCGTGAACTGGCGGAAGGCGTCCGCCGTGCGCTCGCGCTTCGCTTCCTGCTGGCGGGTGTAGAGGAAGTAGCCGACGGCCGCGATCGCCAGGATCAGCAGGACCGGCGTGCTCCACTTGCGCAGGAAGTCGACGAACTCGAGGTTCAACCTGGATTCGTCAAGCCCCGCGCCTTCCTTGATCTCGGTGTGCCGTTTGTCGATCGCCATCGCGCAGGGCCTCCTGGGTAGACGCGAAAGTGTAGGGAGGGGAGGGCAGAAGGCGTGTGGGGACGGCGCGTCCTACCAGAACTTCCACGCCCGGGGGTCGTCGATCGCCGACCGAGGCACCAGGCGTTCCCGCACGAGTGCCGCCAGCGCGTGAACCCCTTCGCCCCGCGGGGCGCAGACCTCCGCATCCGCAGGCCACGCCGGACGCCCACGATCCGTCCGCAGCGCGACCCGGATCACACCGGCCGACAACGGAGGGTCGAGCGGCGGCGGCGGCGCGCCGGCATCGCCGCAGAGCAGCACAAGATCGGCGGAGCGAACGATCGCCAGCGCGATCTCGACCGCCTCGCGCTCCGCCCGGTTGTCGCTCTCACGCAGGCCGGGACAGTCCGCGTACCGGACCACCAACCCGGCCAGGTCCAGCAGCACGCCGACGTGGTCGCGCGTCGTCCCAGGCTCATCCGCCACGAGCGCGACGGATCGGCCCGCCAGCGCGTTGAGCAGCGTTGACTTGCCGACGTTCGCAGGCCCGATCGCCGCCACGAGAGGGGGAGTGATCAGCCGGCTCAGCGCACCGCTGTGCGCCGCGTCCGGCGCGGGAGCGTCCTCCGGAGGGTCCGCAAGCCCCGCCTCCGCCCAGCGTCGCGGCTGATCGGCGAGCAGGTCGATCGCCAGCGGGCTGGCCGCCCGGGCGAGCGCATCCAGCATCCGGGCCTCCAACGCCGTTGCCGCCTCCGGGTACATCGACACGCCGCCGTCACGCTCGCGGACGCCCGCGCTCGCCAGCGCATCGCAGATCGCGCGCACGACCCGCGTCCCCGCGTGCGGCATCAGTTGCACCGTGCGCTCCCCCGGCCGCGCGGCGACGCCGCGATCGATCCCGAAGAAATCGCGAAGACCGAACCGCCCCACCGCCACCCGCGCGATGCCCGTCGATGCAAAGAACGCCTCGGCGTCGCCTTCAATCTCGATGATCGCAATCGCCCCAGGCCCGCCCGGTGTCCGGAGGCTCCAGCACGCCCGCGCGGTCATGCGTCCTCCGCGTCCCCAGCGGCCATGGCCGCCTCGGCCGCGGCCTGCATGCCGATGAGTTGCAGGTCGGGCACGATGTCGTCCACGAGACCGTCCCCCTCGAAGAGCGTCGCCGCGTCGCCGCCCGTGGCGATGACCCGAGGGTACGCCCCGTAGACCTCGGCGTACCGCTCGACCAGAAGCCGCACCATGCCCTGCGCCGCCGCACGCACGCCGAGCATCATCGCGTGCCGCGTCTCCTTGCCGATCGGCCCTCGCGCGGGGTCCGGCGGCTCGTGACGCAACGCGGGGAGCGCGGCCGTCGAGCGGTGCATCGCGTCGAGCATCGCGTTCAGCCCCGGCGCGATCGCCCCGCCGTGGAACACCCCCTCCCCGTCGACGAGATCGACCGTGATCGCCGTGCCGGCATCGACGATCACGCACGCCTGGCGCGCGCGCGCAAACGCACCGATCGCGTTCAGCACCCGATCCTGCCCCAGCGTCGACGCGTCGTCGAGCGTGTGCGTCAGGTCCAGCGGCAGCCCCTCGCCCACGCGCTGCACCGGCACCTCGATGCAACCCCGCAGCGCCACGACCAACGGCCCCGCGAACGGCTCGTTGACCGACCCCACCGCCACCACCTCCGCCCCGTCCGCATCCTGCGCGATCCGGCGGGCCAGCGCGACGGGGTCGGAGTTCCCCTCCGCGTACGACCGGAGCAACTCCCGCCCGCGAAACGCCGCCCACCGAGTTCTGGTGTTTCCCACGGCCAGGGCCAGGATCGCCAGGTCGTTCGACAGGCCCGCTTCGTGCATCCCGCCAGCGTATGCGCGACGCGAACGGGGGGCTTCCCGGGTACAGTCTCCGCCGATGGTCGGCTGCGCAGTGGACACCTCGGTCGAACGAGTTCAGATGGGGGACATGCGCTTCCCCCTCGGGGTCTATCCCGTGGAGCCGATGCAACCGGTGCAGGGGTACACCCTCACGTTCGAGCCGTCAGACGGGGACGACGACGAGGGCGACTGGGAGGAGTGGCCCGACCGCTACGTCTTCGACGCCGTGATCTCGGCGGAACGGGTCGAGCCGCTCTGCCGGATGCTCTTCTCGCTCATGCCCGGACGGGTCTACCCGATCCTCGACGTCATCGGGCGCGACGCCTACCGCGAGATCGACCCCTTCGTCGCCTACGACCCCATCCCCATGGACCGGTTCCTCGACGCCGTCCGGGCGTTCCGAGGGTTCTTCTTCGAGGACGGCATGTGCGGCTTCGGGGCCATGAGCCAGGAGCCGTTCTTCTACGTCTTCGTCGACGAGCACAAGATCGTCACCGTCCGCGGCCAGGCGGACCTCAAGGAAAAAATCGAAGGCGTCCTGCACGCCTTCGATCTCGCGGTCTGTGAGGAACCCGCGGGGGCGGACGCGGCCGTCCACGAGCACAGGAGCGTCGTCATCGCCCCGGAGGACCGTCCGGAACTGCTCAGTTTCGACGAGATCGTTGAGCGGCTCCGGCACGACTGGCGCCTCGTCCTCAACATCGACCCCGATACAAACGTGGACGACGACGGGCGAGACCTCGGCGTGACGGGGTGGCGGTGCATCGCCGTCGCCCGGTTCGCGGGCGACGAGCCGCCCAGGTACGCCGAGATCCTCCTCCGGGCCGGATCGCTCAACGACGCAGAGGACCTCGCCCAGGACGCCACCGACGACCTGATCGACACCCTCGAAGGCCCGGAGTGCACCGAGGCGGAACTCGTCGCGTCCGATCGGCTCCGCCCGGAAGTGTTCAAGGCGATGGCCAAGGAGGCGGGCGCGAAACTCAAGGGGCACATGACGCGCGTCGGCGTGGTCAGCGCACGATTCCTGTAGTCAAGTTCGTAATCTGTTCGGTGTTCGTGCGTGCTTGACTTTCGATCGCCCGAGAAGTCTGGAACACCAAGGGGCGGGACAGTGAATAGACCCTCGGCCGCGAGAGCGCCGTTCCGGCGAGTTGTCCGCGACGGGGAGTTGCGTTTCGCCGCTCGGTCCTCTATGTTGTTGGCCCGTAGGCAGGGACTAACCTGCGGGCCGGCCCGGCGACGGGCCTGACGAACGCGGCGGGAAGGGCGGCCAAGTGCCCTCCCCCACCCACCTGCAAGCACACGCGACCCGGCGCGGGTCGGACGGGATGCGCCACCACGGCCGCCCGACGCACAGCCTGTCGGAGAACTGCTCATGCTGTCGAACAAGCCACGCTCGGTTCGTTCCCTCCTCGCGGCTGCGGCGGCCTTCGCGGGCGCGCCCTGCTTCTTCGTCGCACCGGCCTCCGCGCAGACCGCTCCGCCCGCTGCAACAGCACAGAACGCCAGCGACGTGCTCGAACGCGTCGACGAACTGCTCAAGTCCGGCAAGCCCGTCTACGCCAGGCACCTGCTCGAAACGCTGCACGAGCGCGACGGCGGGCGCTCGCTCACCGATCCCGAGCGTTCGCGTTTGATCACGCTGCTCACGTCGTCGAGCCGCATGATCCGCGCCACCGGCGAGGTCGAACTCAGCCTCCAGAAGGCGGAACTCGCCGTCGATACGGGCGACCTCCGAGCCGCCGCACGCCACCTCGACGCGATCGATCGATCGCCGACGGCCGACGCCGCCGACGCCGCACGCGCCGCCGAACTGCGCTCGAAACTGGACTCGCGCCGCACCGCCCTCGCCCCGCTGATGGCCGGGCGCGCCGCCGAGGCGGAGCAGGCCTTCGAGGCCGGCGACTTCGCCCACGCCAAGGCCATTCTCTCGGAGATCGACCGCTCCGGCGTCGAACTCGACGAAGCCTCCGCCGTGAAGGTCGCCGCCTACCGCGATCGCCTGTTCGACCTCGAATCCGTCTCCCCGCGCCTCATCGACGGCGGCGCGGTGGCGGCGGGTGCGATGCAGCCCGGTGTCGTCCGGCGCCAGGAGAACGGCACGCAGCCCGCGTCGCAGGGCGAGATGCAGGAGGTCCAGCCCGCCGCCCAGCCCGCCGCGCAGGAGCAGGCCCAGCCCGCGGCGGAACCGATGGCGCAGCCCCAGCCGATGCCGAGCCAGGACGACCTGATCGAACGGGCGCTGCGCTACGAGGCCCAGAGCGAACTGGCGCAGGCCGACCGCGCCTTCGACGAGCGTCGCCTCAACGAGGCGCTCTCGCGCTACGACCGGCTGCTCCGCCAACTCCGCCGCCACCTCACGCCCGAGCAGGCCGCGCACGCCGAATCGCGCCTCGCCGAGACGCAGATTCTCCTGCGCGGCCAGCCCGGTGGCGTGCTGATCGATGACACCATCGAGGGCCGGCAGATGGCGCTCGCCCAGAAGCGAGCCGAGTTCACCAACGAGATGGAGCAGGCGGAGCGTGCGCTGGCGAGCGGCGACACGCAGCGGGCGCGCGACCTCGCGGCCAAGGCGCAACTCACGCTCAACACCGCCCGGCAGGTCATGAGCGACGCCGAGTTCGAGACGCTCAGCAAGCAGGTCGCGGACCTGCGCGGGCGCATCGGCCGGACGGAGGAGCAACTCCGCATCGCCGAGACCACCGAGCGTGAGCGTCGCCTCGCGGACGAAGCCCGGCGCCAGTCCGCGCAGATGCAGCAGGACCGCGAGCGCAAGATCGTCGAGGCGCTGGACCGCGTGCGCGCCCTGCAGGCGGAACTGAAGTACGACGAGGCCCTCCAGATCGTCGAGGACCAGATCCTCTTCCTGGACCCGATCAACCCGGCCGGCCTGCTGCTCAAGGACCTGCTCCGCGACGCGATCATCTACCGCCACATGAACCAGATGTCGCAGGACCGCAACTTCGGGTTCATGTACCAGGGCATGGAGAACGCCGAGGCCTCGATCCCGCCTCGCGGCATCATCAACTACCCGCCCGACTGGCCCGCGATCAGCTTCATGCGGGGCCAGGGCATCGGCTACGCCGAGAGCGCGGAGGACAGGCGCGTGCTCGCGCTCATGGACCGCCAGCGCGTCCCCGTGACGTTCCAGAACAACACCCTCGCGGACGTCTTCGCCTTCATCGAGCAGGTCGCGCAGGTGGACATCGACGTGGATTGGGACTCGCTCGAGGAGATCGGCGTCGAGCCGTCGACGACCGTCTCGCTCAATCTCCGCAACGTCCCGCTCAAGTCCGTCATGGACCGCGTCCTCGACAAGGTCAGTTACAGCCCCATCACGCGGGCGGGCTGGGCCGTCAATGACGGGACCATCCAGGTCGCCACCGAGGAGAAGCTCCGCCGCCACACCATCATCGAGATCTACGACATCCGCGACCTCGTCTTCGAGGTCCCCAACTACGACGAGGCCCCCGAGATCGACCTCCAGTCCGTGCTCCAGGCCGGCGGCGGTGGCGGCGGCGGCGGCGGCCAAAGCCCCTTCCGCGACAACCAGCAGGACGACATCGAACGCGAACCCCTCCAGGATCGCATCGACCGCATCAAGGACATCATCACCCGCAACGTGGATGAGGAGAGCTGGCCCGAGGGCGGCGGCACGACCGGCTTCATCCAGGAACTCGGCGGGAGCCTCATCATCCGCAACACCCCCAAGAACCACCGAGAGATCCGCGGCCTGCTCAGCAAACTGCGCGAAGTCCGCGCCATGCAGATCAACGTCGAGACCCGCTTCCTCCTCGTCAGCCAGGACTTCTTCGAGCAGATCGGCTTCGACCTCGACGTCTACTTCAACGCCAACAACAACCAGTTCAGGGCCGCGGGCGCCAACGACCCGACCCTTCGAGCGAGCGACTTCTTCGAGTTCCCGGGCGGCGTGCGCGGGAGCGTGACCGGCCAGGTCGCCCCCACCGGCCCGGTCACCGGCGGCGCGGACGGCACGCAGATCACCCAGGGCGTCGTCCGCCCGCGTCCCTGGTCGCCCATCGGGTTCCCACAGAACTCGCTCGGCCTCGCCAGCACCCTCATGCCGCAGGAGGGCATCGCGGGCGCAGTCCTCGGCTCGGCCCCCGCGCTCGGCATCGCCGGCCAGTTCCTCGACGACATCCAGGTGGACTTCCTCGTCCAGGCCACCCAGGCCGACCGCCGGTCCATCTCCCTCACCGCCCCGCGCCTCACCTTCACGAACGGGCAGACGGCGAACATCTACGTCGTGACGCAGCAGTCGTTCGTGTCGGACCTCCAGCCCGTCGTCAGCGACTCCGCCGTCGGCTTCGACCCAGACCTCGACGTCGTCGCCGAGGGCGTCGTGATGCTGGTCGAGGGCACGATCTCCGCCGATCGCCGGTACGTCACGCTGAACGTGGACACGGCGACCTCGCAGATCGTGGACATGGGCAGCGAGGAAGTCGTGGCGGTCGCCGGCGGGCAGCTCGTCTCCTCCCAGATCGCCCAGTCCGCGATCCAGTTGCCCATCGTCACCGTCACCCGCGTCCAGACCACCGTGACCGTGCCGGATCAGGGCACGGTCCTGCTCGGCGGCCAGCGCCTGGTCAACGAGACCGAGGTCGAGACCGGCGTCCCTGTGCTCAGCAAAATCCCGATCCTCAACCGCTTCTTCTCCAACCGCATCGAGGCCCGCGAGGAACAGACGCTGATGATCCTCATCAAGCCCACCGTCCTCATCCAGCCGGAGCAGGAGGAGCGGGCCTTCCCCGGCCTGGGCGAGTCGCTCGGGGTCAACTTCGGCGGCTGACGGGCCGGACTCCGGAACTCTCGGGGCGAGCGCCGCCCGTTTCGCCTACACTGGCGCGTGGCGGGTAGCCGCGCCGTGCCACGGGTTGGCTCGCGCGGCGGTGCCGGCAGGAGATGCACGATGGGCTCCGCGGATTCAAGGCTCCGCGTCCGCAGAACGGACGGCGTCACGCAGATCGAGTTCGTCGATCGCAATATCCTCGACGAGGCGAACATCCAGTCGATCGGCGAGGAGATCGCCTCCATCATCGAGGCCGAGGACAAGCCGAAACTGCTGATCAGTTTCTCCAACGTCGACCACCTCTCCTCGGCCGCCCTGGGGACGCTGATCACCATCAACAACAAGGTCCGAAGCCGCGACGGCGAACTCCGCCTCGCCGATATCGACCCCCAGATCTACGAGGTCTTCGTCATCACGCGCCTCAACAAACTGTTCCAGATCCTGGATACCTCGGAAGAGGCGATGAGGAGCTTCTGACCCCCCCGGCAGGCCCTCGGGCCTCACGGGTCGGCGACCCGTGGCCCGTGCGCGCCGCGCCGGTCGGCGCCCGGCACGCCCATGTCGCAGGATCAGCCCAACAAGACGGTCTCCGCCACCATCGAACTGGTCAACGACCGGGACGCGATCGACTCGGTCGAGGACCGCATCGTGGAACTCGCCGAAGCATCCGGGTTCTCCAAGAGCGCCCGCTTCGCCCTCCGGCTGGCCGTCGAGGAGGCCATCATCAACGCCTTCAAGCACGGGCACGCCGGCCTCTCCCCCGACACACCCATCACCGTCGAGTACGAGGTCACCCCGACACGCGTGTTCGTCGCCGTCGAGGACCAGGGACCCGGGTTCGTCCCGGACGCGGTGCCCGATCCCACCCTCGACGAGAACCTGGAACTCCCCTCGGGTCGGGGGCTGGTGCTCATCCGCGCCTACATGACCTCCGTCACCTACAACGAACGCGGCAACCGGGTGGAACTCGTGCTCGATCGACAGGCCTAGCCGATCGTGCGGGTTGTCCGCCCCCCGCGCCCGCGATATCATGGAATGATTCTAAAACGCAGAACTCCCGGCCCTCGCCGGATGGGGATGACGCCATGCCGAAACTCCCGATCTACATGGACCACGCCGCGACGACCCCGTGCGACCCGCGGGTGGTCGAGGCGATGCTCCCGTACTTCACCGAGAAGTTCGGCAACCCCGGCAGTCGCAACCACCGATTCGGCTGGGAGGCCGAGGAGGCCGTCGAGCGCGCCCGCGAGCAGGTCGCGTCGCTGCTCGGCGCGGACCGCAAGGAGATCATCTTCACGTCGGGCGCGACGGAGAGCAACAACCTGGCGATCAAGGGCGCGGCGAGCATGTACGCCAAAGCCCCGGCCGGCAGCGACAAGCGCGGGCACGTCGTCACCTGCCGCATCGAGCACAAGGCCGTGCTCGACCCGTGCAAGCGCCTCCAGAAGGAGGGCTTCGACGTGACGTTCCTCGACCCGCCCCGCGACGGCGTGATCACGCGGCAGATGGTCGAGGCCGCCCTGCGCGACGACACCATCCTGGTCTCCCTCATGTGGGCGAACAACGAGATCGGGACCATCAACGAGGTGCCGGCGATCGGGGCGCTCTGCCACGAACGCGAGATCGTCTTCCACACCGACGCCACGCAGTGGGCCGGCAAGATGCCGACGGACGTGGAGCGCGACAGCATCGACCTGCTCTCGATGAGCGGGCACAAGATCTACGGGCCGAAGGGCGTGGGAGCGCTCTACGTCCGCCGCCGCCGACCGCGCGTGCGCCTGACCGCGATCCAGGAGGGCGGCGGGCAGGAGCGCGGCTTCCGCTCGGGCACGCTGAACGTCCCCGGCATCGTGGGCCTCGGCGCGGCCGCCGAGATCTGCCGCGCGGAGATGGACAGCGAACGCGAACGCCTGCTCGGGATGCGCCGTCGGCTGGAGCAGGGCATCACGTCGCGGCTCGACGTGGTGCAGGTGAACGGGCACCCCGAGAAGCGCCTCCCCCACCTGGCGAACATCTCCTTCGGCTTCGTCGAGGGCGAGAGCCTCATGATGGCCTGCAAGGACGTGGCGATGAGCAGCGGGTCGGCCTGCACCTCCGCCTCCCTCGAACCCAGTTACGTCCTCAAGGGCCTCGGCGTGGGCGACGACCTGGCCCACAGTTCCCTCCGTTTCAGCCTGGGACGCTGGACGACGGACGAAGAGGTGGACTACGTGATCGACAACGTCGTGCAGGCCGTGGAGAAACTCCGCCTCCTCAGCCCCCTCTACGACATGCACAAGGAAGGCATCGACATCACCAAGATCGAGTGGCAGGCGCACTAGCAAAGGACCGAAGGGTCAAGGGGCCAGATGAAGAGAAGGCAGGCGGGTGGGCGCGTCCTGTTGGACACGTGGCGACCGGGTGCGCTGGACTGAGATGCGGGTTCGACCATCTGGCCCCTTGGCGATTTGCAGATTTGGAGATTTGCCATGGCATACAGCACGAAAGTGATCGACCACTACGAGAACCCGCGCAACGTCGGCTCGTTCGGCACCACCGGCGAGGTCAAGCAGCGCAAGGACGTCGGCGTCGGGCTGGTCGGCGCGCCCGAGTGCGGCGACGTCATGCAACTCCAGATCCGCGTCAACCCCGACACCGGCGTCATCGAGGACGCCCGCTTCAAGTGCTTCGGGTGCGGGTCGGCCATCGCGTCCAGTTCCCTCGCCACCGAATGGCTCAAGGGCCGCACCGTCGACGAGGGGCTGACGATCAAGAACACCCAGATCGTCGAGGAACTCAGCCTCCCGCCCGTCAAGATCCACTGCTCCGTCCTCGCCGAAGACGCCATCCGCGCCGCCATCGAGGACTACAAGCAGAAGAACGGCCTCGCCGCGCAGGCCGCCGGCGACGCACGCGCCCACTGACGCCCGCGAACCGACCCCGACCCACGCCGCGTAGAATGTGCATCGACGGGCCGACGCCCGAGGAGCCACGCATGAACGCAGCCGACACCCAGACCACCGGCATCATCCTGACCGAGACCGCCGCCCGCGAAATCCGCACCATCATCGAGCAGCAGGAACTCGACGCGGAGAAGGTGCGGCTCCGGGTCGGCGTCAAGGGCGGCGGCTGCTCCGGGTTCAGTTACGTCCTCGACCTCACCGAGACCCAGAAGGACACCGACGAAGTCTTCGAGCAGCACGGGATCACGATCATCTGCGACCCCAAGAGCCTCCTCTACCTGGGCGGCACCACCATCGACTTCCGTGACGAGATCATGGGCCGGGGCTTCGTCTTCCAGAACCCGAACGCCCACACCTCCTGCGGGTGCGGCTCCAGTTTCTCCGTCTGACCGGCACGCCCGGCCGAGGGCCGGCCCCACCGCCTGAGGGCCTGCCGGGCCTGTCCCCAAGCCCACCCAGCCTTTCTGACCGGCACCAATCCGCCTCCGAAGGCGGATTTTGCTTTCCCGGGCAGTTCGGGGTTGATAATCTGGACAACAGCGGCCAAGGTCCGCCCGTCTCCGGCTCGGATGGTCGGAGCGGTGCTTGTCCCGGGGTGGTTTCCCGGGCGAGGACGGCCGCCGTGGGGCTGGTGATGTGTTCGGCCCACAGGGATGGGAGCGGGGATCGCTCCGGAGAGGCCGCATGAGCCAGGCACCGACGCCTCTGGAAACGACGCACGGCTACTCTCCGCCCACGGTGCGGCAGTTCAGCGTCTTCCTCACGAACCGCGTGGGCCAACTGCACGACCTCGTCGCCGCCTTCGACGGCTCGAAGTGCGCCATCTGCGCCCTGAGCGTCCACGAGGCCAGCGACCACGCCGTCGTCCGCATGATCACGAGCGACTCGGACGAGGCGAGACGGCTGCTCCGCGAGCACAAGGTCGCCTTCTGCGAGAAGGACGTCCTGATCGTCGAACTCTCCCAGGGGCACACGCTCACGAGCCTCTGCCTCTCGCTCCTGGCCGCGGAACTGAACATCCACTTCGCCTACCCGCTCATGCTCCGCCCAAACGGCACGCCGACGATCGCTCTGGCCGTGGACGACCACGTGCTGGCCGGGCAGATTCTGCGTCGCAAGGACTTCCGCCTGTTCGGGGAGGCGGACATCCAGCACGTGCACTAGATGCATGCCGTGGGCTCCCGGTGCCAGCGCAAGCCGCCCGGCAACTCGGCGTTCGCGAACTCCATGTGCAGCACGCGACGCTCGCGGTTCGACGTGTTCCGGCCCGACCCGTGAAGCAGCAGCGGCCGCATTACAACAGCATCCCCAGCCGCGGCCTCGACTGAGATGGCCCTCGCGTCCATGCCCGCCAGTTCGCGCTCGGGAATCAGTCCGCGACGATGGGTCCCTGGTACGACCCGCAGGCAACCGTTCGACTCGTCGGCGTCGTCGATGTGCAGGCGAACCGTGACCATCGACGCCAGAACCGAGGCGGGCGCCTGCACGTGGACCACCCCATCCTTGATCGACCACGGGCCAAACTCGGGAACGTCGCGGCGCTCTTCCACGGCGATGGTCGTGTCCTGATGCAGCCCGAGCGCCCAGTTGCGTCCGGGTGACTTGTTGAAGAGAATCGCTCTCGTCAGGATCGGGGCAACGCCCAACCGCCTGGTGATCACACCCGCCAGCGACGGCGCGTCAACGAGGCGTTTTGCCTGCGGCCAGCGCTCGACCGCGTTGCGCAACCCTCCGCCATCGATCGGAGGGCAGGTCGCGAGGAGTTCGTCGAGTTGCTCGCCCACGACAAGCCCGGCGATGACCTCGAAGCCATGTTGCGCGAGTGACCACGCGGGGTGGGCCATCTCACACCAGCCCCTTCGCCCCCAGCCACCGCTCCGCGTCCAGCGCGGCCTGGCAGCCCATGCCCGCCGCGGTCACGGCCTGGCGGTAGTGCGCGTCGGCCACGTCGCCCGCCGCAAAGACGCCCTCGACGTTCGTCTCGCTCGACCGGCTCCGCAGCACGACGTACCCCTGCTCGTCCATCTCGACGCCCGAGTCCTTGAGGAACTTCGTCGCCGGCGTGTGCCCGATCGCCACGAACAGGCCCCCGACCTCCAGTTCCCTCCGCTCGCCGTTCGTCGTGCTCTCCAGGACGACGGCCCGCAGTTTCTCGTTGCCGTGCTCGTCCGTCGCGCTCAGGCAGTCCACGACCACGCTGTTCCAGATGACCTCCGCGTTGGGCTTGGAGAGGAACCGGTCCTGCATGATCTTGCTGGCGCGGAGCGAATCGCGCCGGTGAATGACGAAGACCGTCGAGGCGAACTTCGTCAGGTAGGTCGCTTCCTCCATCGCCGTGTCGCCGCCGCCGACGACGGCGAGGGGCCGACCTCGGAACATCGGCAGTGCGCCGTCGCAGACCGCGCACGCCGAGACCCCGCCGCCCGCCCGGGCGAGGCGCAGTTCACTCTCCAACCCCAGCCAGTTGGCCGTCGCCCCGGTGGCGATCACCACCGCGTGCGCCCGTTCGACCGTGCCCTTGTTCGTGTGCAGTTCGAACGGCCGCTTCGAGAAGTCACACCGCACGACGTCCTGCCCCAGCACCTTCGTGCCGAACCGCTCGGCCTGCTTCTGGAACTTCTCCATCATCTCCGGCCCAGCGACCCCCTCCGGGAAACCGGGGTAGTTCTCGACGTCCGTGGTCAGCATCAGTTGCCCGCCGGGGAGGATCGGGCCTGGGTCGTTCTTCGGCACTCCGGCGAAGACGACGGGGGCGAGGCTCGCGCGGGCCGCGTAGATCGCGGCCGTCCAGCCGGCCGGCCCGGAGCCGATGATCGCAAGGGCGTGGGTCTTCGAGTCGGTCATGGTCTTTCCCGTGCGCGGTCAGCGGAGTTGCCCGGTCTGCATCAGTTCCTGCCGCACCAGCGAGAGCACCGGAGGCCAGATCAGGTAGTCGCGCCCCGACGGCGCGTCGATCGTGTTCTGCACCTCTTCCGCCCAGTTGCGCCCGCCGTCCGCGCCCACCGAGTACAGCACGAACTGGTCGTCGCGCAGACTGATCGCCAGGTTCGGCGCATCGGGCGAGAGCACGTTGAGCCGATGCGGCTGCACCTGCTCACGCTCCCCGAACCGCCCGGCCGTGTCGCGCATCGGCACGAAGAACTCCATCGGCGGCTCGCGCCCGCGGGCGCGGTCCGGGTTGAAGGGATCGGCTTCGATGCGCTCGATGTAGTGCGGGCGGGCCGCAGCGATGTCACGCGGGAACCCACCGCTCGACACCCGGAACGCCAGCAACGCCAGCGCGTGCCGTGTGCCCACCGCCTCGACCCGCAGCAGGTGCCGCTGCTCGAACAGCGAACGCATGTTCGGGTACGACTCCAGGATCACCGCCCACCGTTCGTGCCGCCGCGAGATGAAGTTGTACATCGGCGGCTCACGCAGCACCGGGTCGTGCCACGAGCGCGACCACCGATCGTTGAACTCGGCGATGACGGCTTCCAGATGCTCCGTCGTGTCGAACCAGTTGGCGTGCTCGCCCGACCCGCCCGACCACCGCGCGGACTCGCCGAACAGCCGAAGCGGCCGCTCCGTCGTCGCCAGGCGGGACATCGTCTGCGCGTAGACCTCCGGCCGGACTCGGCCGCGCTCCTGCATGACGAACGCCACCAGTTGACGCGCGGCCTCGGCATCGCCGGGGGGCAGCAGAATCCGGTCGATCCCGAGCGGTCCGCGCTGCTCTTCCAGACGCTTGACGATCGCCACCAGTTCGTCCGCCGTCGCCCGACGCCCGTCTCGCGAGTCCGCGTACATCACGTCGCGAACGCGCTCCAGCACGTCGATCATCGTGCGCAGCGCCCAGTCCATCTCCGTCTTGAACTCGCGGTCCGCGATCTGCCTCGCGAAGAACAGCCAGTCCACGAGCGCATTGGCCGCGTCCGCCGGACGGCCCTCGGCCAGCAGCCGCGTCGCCTCCACGTGGTACAGGCACGTCACGTCCTCAAACACCGGCAGGTACAGGTGCCGCGCCGCCGCGAGCAGCGGCGGATCGCCCAGGTCCGTGTAGAGCCGCGCGGAGATCGACGCGATCTGCTCGGGGCTGGCCCCCAGCTCCGCCAGCCCGTACGGCTGACCGAACCCCATCGCCTCCCGCCAGTCGGTCGCTCGCGTCACCCTGTGGACCGCGTCGATCACCGCCCGCTGCGGCTCGGCATTCGCCCAGTCGACGGCCGCCGTCCATGCCGCCCCGCCGGCCGGCGCGAGCCGCGCCTTGGCGGGCGTGTCCACACCAAGCGGAGGCTTCTCCAACTTCGCCATCGCGGGCAGGACGATGAGGTCGCTCCGCCGCTCCGGCCTGATCTCCGCCAGGGGGGCGTTCACGCGGTCGATGAACTCGTCCGCCGAGGCCCGCTGGGACGGGAGCAGGCAGACCGTGAGAGCCGCCGCCGCCGCGATGATCGAAGAGATTCGCCGTCGAACTGCCGTCATGCCGGTGCCTCCCGCCGGGTTGCTGGCCCGACCGTGCTTCAGGGCCGGGCATGGTAGCAACCCGACCGCGAACGCCGGGCGACCGGACCGCAACGAAAGCCGGCCGTCGCGGGGACGGCCGGCCGTTGGGATTCGTCGTGTGCCGCCGGGGTACTACCCCGCCTTCGACCTGCGGGAGGTCGGACGGCGCATTGGCTCGGCGTTCTCCATCGGATCGACGCCGGGCAGGCGGTTCTCCTTGAAGAACCGGGTCGGGCGGTTGTCGGTGATCTGGGCGTTCAACTTGGTCAGGGCCTCGTCCACGATCTGGCGGACGCGCTCCCGGCTGATGCCAACCTCGTCGGCGATCTGCTTGAGGGTCAGCGGCTCCTGCCCGTCCAGCCCGAAGCGCAGCCGCAGGATGCGGGCCTCGCGCTCGTCGATGGACTCCAGCAGTTTCCGCAGCGTCGCCGTCTCGTCGGTCTTGAGGATCGGGTCCTCGGGCATCCCGTGGCGCGAGTCGGCGATCAGGTCGCCCAGCCCGACGAGGTCGCCGCTCGCGTCGGTCGGCTCCTGGCTCGGGGCCTGCATCGCGCGGATCGCACGCCGGATGATGCGGACCTTCTTCGCCGGCAGGTCCATCGCGCGGGCGAGATCGTCGATCGTGGGCGGGTGGCCGAGTTCGGCCTCCAGCCTCCGCGAGGCGACCTTCCACTTGGCGATCAGTTCCACCATGTAGGCCGGGATGTGGATCGGCTGCGTCGCGTTGATGAGCGCACGCTTGATCGCCTGCTTGATCCACCAACTCGCGTAGGTCGAGAACCGCGCGCCCTGCGACGGGTCGAACCCCTCCACCGCGCGCATCAGCCCGATGTTGCCCTCTTCGATGAGGTCGTTGAGCGGCAGCCCGCGTCCGACGTAGTTCTTCGCGATCGCCACCACCAGGCGCAGATTCGCGCGGATCATCCGCTCGCGCGAGGCCGGGCAGTTGTCGTTGATGATCGCCCAACCGAGTTCGCGCTCCTCCTCGGCGGTCAGAAGGGGCGTGCGGTTGATCTCTCTCAGGTACAGTTGGAGGTCGGACTGAAGCCCGCCCTCTTCCGATGCACGGCTCCGGATTGCACTCACTTCTCTTCCCACCTTTCGCGACGCGGAACGTGGCACTCACTATATCCACGATTCGTGCCGCACTGCCACATCAACGTTCGCTCCGGAGGCCGTCAGGGTTGCATCGGAAGGCCCGCGCCCGGACTTGACGCCGCCCCGCCCGGCCCCCCTCCGGCGGCGTGTGGCCCGATACGACTGCGACGCCTACAGGGAATGCGCGGTTTCCGCCCGATGTGGCCAGGCGAGTCCGAATTTTTCTGGCACACCCCGAAACCCGTTCTATAGTCACCCAATTCGGGACGCCGATCGGCCCCCTACCGGCCATGAGCGAAGATCTTTCCGATTTTTTGAGTTCCTGGCCCTATGAGCCCGGGAAACTGAACGTCCGGATCGTCCGGGCAAGCGACGGGCGGACGGTCCTCCAGGTCCGGCTCGACCTCGGCATTCTCCAGATGGAACTCGACGGGCGACCCGACGGGCTGCGCCCCGAGGGCTACGAGAGCCTCCTCGACCTCTACGAAGACCGACGCGACGAGGCGGAGGCGGGCCTACCCGACCCGGAGGGGGCCGAGCACGAGCCGCCCGACGCCACGCCACCGGACGGCGAGTTCGCCCTCTCGCCCGACGACTGCCGGGCCTTGCGCGACGAGGCCATGCAGTACTCGCACCGGTACGTCGCCCTGCTCGCGGCCGAGGACTACGAGCGCGTCGTCCGCGACACGACCCGCAACCTGCGCCTGTTCGACTTCTGCGCCAAGCACGCCGAGACCGAGGCCGACCGGACGATGCTCGAGCAGTTCCGCCCGTACGTGACGATGGTGCGGGCGCGTGCGCTGGCGAGCCAGGCGTTGAAGGACAACGAGCCGAAGGCCGCCATCCTGGCGATCGACGAAGGCCTCAACGCGCTGCGCCAGCACTTCGCCAACGCGGGGCACACCGAAGCCTACAACGCGTCCAACGAGGTACGGATGCTCCAGAGCATGCGGGACGCCCTCGTGCCCAAGTTGCCCGTCAGCCAGAAGAGCGAACTGCGCCGCCGGCTCGACCGGGCCTTGGCGCAGGAGAACTACGAACTCGCCGCCATCCTGCGCGACGAACTCAAGCAACTGCCCGAGTGAAGATTCACGACGCCGTCGGCGCGTCCGCCGCCGCGCCGGGCGAACGACGGGCCTTCACCCGCTCGACCACACGCTCCTGCATGGTCTCGGCCGTCGCGACCTCCTCGACCACGACCAGGTCCGCGCCCAGCGACTCGGCCACCATCCCCTTGCTCATGTACGACGACCGCACCGCGATGAAGGCGTTCGGCGCCATGGACCGCGCGAGCCGGCACGCGCGAAGCGTCGCGTCGTCGTCGGGGATCGTCAGGACGATCGCGTCGGCCGTCGAGATGCCCGCCGAACGGAGCACCTCCGGGTTCGTCACGTCGCCGTAGATGATCGACCGCCCCATCCGGGCCTGCTTGCGCACCGTCGCGACGTTCAACTCGACGACCACACAGGGCACGCCCGCCTGCTCCAGCAGGTCCACCACCGCCCGCCCGCACACGCCGAACCCCGCGACGATCACGTGCCGACCGGCGCGCGGGTCCCCCGACTCGCCCGGATCGCCCGGCTCAGGCTCCTGCTCGCGCAGCGCGGCCGGGGCACGCCGACGCAGCCACGGCGCGAGCGGCAGCCTGCTCACCGGGCCGTGCACCCGCTTGCCCGCGTCGTACACGAACGGCGTCACGATCAGCGAGAGCACGATAAGCGCGATCAACTTCGACTGCACCGCCGCGTCGATCAGCCCCACGCCCGCCGTCGCCGCGACCACCACCAGCCCGAACTCCCCCGCCTGGGCCAGCAGCAGCGCGGCGGCGAGGCTCGCGGCCGGCGTCGCCCCCACCGCCCAGCACGTCAACCCGATGATCCCGCCCTTCACCGCGAACTGCACCAGCAGCGCGAGCAGAATGATCCACCACCCCGAGAGCAGCACGTCCGGGTCCATCGTCAGCCCGATCGCGCAGAAGAACACCGCCATGAACAGATCTCGCATCGGGTCGAGTTGCCCCGCGATCTGGTAGCGGAACGGCGTCGTCGCCAGCACGAACCCCGCGAGGAACGCCCCCAGTTCCGGCGTGAACCCGAGAGCCGCCGTCGCGACCGCGGCCCCGAGCGCGACCGCCGCCGTCAGCACCAGCAGCACCTCGCCCGCCACGCCCGCCGCCGTCTGCATGAGCCGCGGCAGCACCAACCGACCGAAGGCGACCAGCAGCGTCACGCCCCCGAGCGCGACGACGCCCCGCCACACCATCTCCCACAACCGCTGCCACAGCGTCGGGCCGTCGCCCGCCAGAGCGGCCTCGCCGCTCGCGCTCCACAGCGCCAGCGCGGGCAGCAGCGCCAGCACCGCCACCGAGAGCAGGTCCTGCACCAGCGAGACGCCGACCGCCAGCCGCCCCGGCACGCGGTTCAGTTCGCGCCGCGCCTGCAGTACGCGCAGGCTGATCGCGGTCGACGACATCGTCATGGCCATCGCCACCGCCAGCGCCGCGCTGGGTGTCAGCCCGAAGAGCACGCCGATCGGCCAGCACACCAGGGCCGACGCCGCCGTCGAGATCACACCGACCAGCAGGATCGCCCTCACCCCGCCGCGCAGCGCGCCCAGGTCGAGCGAAAGCCCCACGCTGAACATCAGCAGGATGATCGCCAGCCGACCGATCGTCTGCACGCTCTCGGGGTCGCCCACGAACCCGAGCGCGTGCGGCCCGATGAGCGCGCCGGCGATCAGGTACCCGGGGATGGTCGCCAACCGCAGCCGGTGCAGCACCGTCGTCACCAGCGCGGCCGCCGCGAGCAACTTGAGCAGGTCGAGCACCATGCCCGCGGGCGCGGCCTGAGCCAGCGTCAAGGCTTCGGCGTGCATCGTTGATCACCCCACGCGAGCGAACGCCCGCGCCACGCGCCCTCATCCACGCCCACGCGACGCGGACGGGCGATCGTACACGAGCACCGCCAGCAGCGTCAGGTCCGCCGGCGTCACGCCCTCCAGACGCGACGCCTGCCCGAACGTCCGCGGCCGGAACCGGGCCAGCGACTCCCGGGCCTCCGTCCGAAGCGTCACCAGCGACGCGAAGTCCACCGTCTCCGGGATCGCACGTCGCTCCATCTCCGCGTGCCGGCGGACCTCCGCCCGCTGCCGCTCGACGTACGCCGCGTACCGCCGCTCGGCGTGCGCCGTCGCCCACGCGGGCGAGTCCGCCCCCGGCAGCCCCGGCCGACCCGCCACCGCCCGGCGCAGGTCCTCCACCGTGAACGCCTGCCGACGCATGACACGGTCCAGCGGCTCGCCGTCGATCCGCGTCGCGTCGATCGCCGCGCCGATCGCCGCCAGGTCGCGCCGCCGCCGCTCGAACAGCGACAGGCGATGCCGACCCAGCGCAGTGGTCCCGAGCAGCCCGAGCCGATCGGCCACCGGCGTCAGGCGGTCGGCGGCGTTGTCCGCCCGCAGCAGCAGCCGATGCTCCGCCCGGCTCGTGAACATGCGGTACGGCTCGACCGGCGTCTTCGTCACCAGGTCGTCCATCAGCACGCCGATGTACGCCTCATCCCGCCCGAGCGTGAACTCCCCCTCCCCCCGCGCGAACCGGGCGGCGTTGATCCCCGCGATCAGCCCCTGCGCTGCCGCCTCCTCGTACCCGCTCGTGCCGTTGATCTGCCCCGCGAGGAACAGCCCCTCGACCCGCCGCGTCATCCCCGTGGGCAGGATCTGGTGCGGGCGGACCATGTCGTACTCGACCGCGTAGCCGTAGCGCACGATCTCGGCCCGCTCGCACCCCGGCATCGTGCGCACGATCACGTCCTGCACGTCCGTCGGCAGGCTGGTCGAGATGCCGTTGCAGTAGACCGAGTCGTCGCGGAGGCTCTCCGGCTCGAGGAAGACGCCGTGCGTCTCGCGCTCCGCGAACCGAACGACCTTGTCCTCGATGCTCGGGCAGTACCGCGGCCCGACGGACTCGATCTGCCCGCTGAACATCGGCGCCCGGTGCAGGTTCGCGCGGATGGCCGCGTGAGCCTCCGGCGAGGTGCGCGTCTGCCGGCACTCCACCTGCGGCAGCGACGGAAACCGCTCCAGCGCCTCCCACCCCTCTCCGCTGATGCCCGATGCCCGGTGCCCAATGCCTCTCCCCGACATCTCGCTGAACGGCACGGGCGGATCGTCGCCGAGCGCGGGATCGAGTGCATCCCAGTCGATCGTCCCCCGGCGAAGCCGCGGCGGTGTGCCGGTCTTGAGCCGCCCGAGTTCGAAGCCGAGGTCGCGCAGCGCGGCCGAGATGCCGACCGCCGCGCCCTCCCCATGCCGCCCGCCGGGCGTCTTCGATTCACCCGTGTGCATGAGGCCGCGCATGAACGTGCCGGTGGTGAGGATGACCGCGGAGGCGGAAAGAGCAAATGGCAAATGAGCAAATGGCAAATCAGAACCGTGTGACTCCCCACTCCGATTTGCTCTTTGCCCATTTGCCATTTGCTCATTTCGAACCACAACCCCCCCCACTCTCCCCCCCTCGACCAGCAGCCGCTCCACGCTCCCCTCGACCACCTCGATCTCCGGGCGCGAGCGGATCATCGCCTGTACGGCCTCGGCGTAGGCGTGCTTGTCGCTCTGGCACCGCGGGCCGTGCACCGCCGGACCCTTGCTCGTGTTCAGCACCTTGAACTGGATGCCCGTCGCGTCCGCCGCCAGCCCCATCAGCCCGCCCATCGCGTCGATTTCGCGGACCAACTGCCCCTTCGCCAGCCCCCCGATCGCCGGGTTGCACGACATCACGCCGATCTTCGACGCGTCCAGCGTCACCAGCACGACCGTCGGCGCCGCCCGCCCGCCCGCGTCCCGCCCCGCAGGGAGCAGATTGGCCGCCGCCCACGCGGCCTCAACCCCCGCGTGCCCCCCGCCGATCACGATGACCTGGTACGAACGCTCAGACACGCGGAATGGTACGCGGCGCTGTCTGGCTTCAGGCATCGCCCTCGTCGAGCGGATCCACCGCGTTCCGTTCAACCTCCCGCAGCCGCTCCCGAAGTTCCGGCGGCAGCGACCGACGCACCGCGTCCGTCACCAGCCCCACCGACACCAGGTCGGCGACGTGAACCCGATCGATGTCGCGGAACGACGTCAGTTTCATCCGAACCAGCGCGGCCAGGCCGAGCACGGCGAACCCCTCCGGGTCGCGCTCCGCTTCGCTTACGTCCGGTGCGGGCACGGTATACGACGGCCGCACTCGCTCACCCGCCCACACGAGATGCACGCCCGCACGCTTGCTCGGCTCATCCGGATCGACGAACAGCACGAGGCCCCGCAGGTTCGCACGCGTGAACCCAAGCCCCTCGATCGCGCGAGCCACCCGGTCGAGGTCCGCCCGACGCACCAACACGTCAACGTCCTTCGTCGCCCGCGTCGCCGAGGGATCGACCCGCCCGACCCACGCCGCGACGGCGTTCCCCCCCACCACCGCGTAGGGAACGCCCGCGGCGTCCAGCGCAGCCGCCACGCGACGCAACCGGCGTTCGACCCGATCAACCGCCATGATGTGAGAGTGGAACGAGATCATGGTCGTGCGTCAACCGACCTGCCCAGGCCGCCCAGCGGCACACGATCGATTCTACGACGCCCGTCACGCCACCCCCTGCGCCTCGCCGTTGGCCTCGAACCCGAGCCGCGACTGAAGATCGCGGAGGGTCTGCACGCCGCGTTCCGTCATCTGCGGGTCGCCGCCGTTGTGCGCGGGGCGGACCAGCCCCCCCCGTTCGAGCCTGCGGCGCACGGGCACCCACCCGTCGCCGAACCCGAGCCACAGGGCGTCCTCGTAGCGTCGGGCGTCGCCCGCCGCGAGCGAGCCGAGCGCGCGGGCCAACCACCGCTGTTGTTCGAGGTCAAGCCGCATCGTGCTGGCTCTCCGTGTCGGTCCTCCAGCGGGTCCGGCTGCGCTGGCGCGCGGCTCTCGGACCCGCCCGACATTCGGCGCATCCCCTTGCGCTCCTGATGTCCATACGGCTGAACGGGCTTCCTGCTTCACGAAACCTCCGACTCCGGGCCGTTCCCGGACGCTCAGATGGCGCAGGGCCGTCCCGGAACAGCCGGCGGCGCCGCCGAAGTCCGGCCGTACAACGGACGGGGCGCGACGCTCGCGCCGACCGGGACATGCCCAGCGGATCGGGTTGTCGGTGGGGTCCGCCGGTTCCGCGAACGCGGGGCGAAAGAACGATCGGATCAGGCCGGTCGGCCGCTGACTGGACGGATTCCCCTCCGGCCGGAAGACGCTCCGGCCGGCACCATGTACGAGCGCAGCCCGGCGGAGGTTCCCGGGCCTCGCTCAGTGGGCGTTGCGGTGCACGAACCCGCGGAAGACCGTCAGCCAGAGGATCTTGAGGTCGAACCAGACCGACCAGTGCCTGATGTAGTGCAGGTCGTACTGCAGCCGCTTCTTGAGCGACGTGTCGCCGCGCAGCCCGTTGACCTGCGCCCACCCGGTCATGCCCGCCTTGACGTGCTGGCGGAGCATGTAGCCACGCCAGTCCTCGCGGAACCGCTCGATCAGTTCCGGGCGCTCGGGCCGCGGGCCGACGAGCGACATCTGCCCCTTGAGCACGTTCAGCAACTGCGGCAGTTCGTCCAGGCTCGCGCGGCGCAGCAGCCTGCCCACAGGCGTGATGCGCGGGTCGTCGCGTTCCGTCCAGCGTGCGTCGCCCGGCCCCTGTTCATCCTCGACCTGGTACATCGTGCGGAACTTGTAGATCTTGAACGTCTCGCCCCCGATCGAGACCCGCCGCTGCTTGAAGATGATCGGCCCAGGCCCGCTCAGCCGCACCGCGATCGCGCACGCCAGCATCACCGGCGAGAAGACCACCAGCCCGATGAACGAGCCGACGATGTCCACCGCGCGCTTCGTCAGCCCGCCCAGACCGTGCAGCGGGCACTCCCGGTACGACAGGATCGGCATCCCGTCCAGTTCGCTCACCGTCATGCTCTGCGGCAGGTACCGCGGCTGCACGTCCGGAATGATCCGCACGTCCACCGCGAAACGCTCCAGCCGGCGAAGGATGTCGGGCACGCAACTCGCCTGCGCGTTCGGCACGGCGAGGTAGACCGAGTCGACGGGATGGCGCTCCAGCGTGGCCTCCAGGTCGTCCAGCCCCCCCCGCACCGGCCTGCCCAGGCACGTGTCGCGCCGCGCCTGCGAACGGTGAGAGATGAAGTACGCCACGTTGATGCCCGTCCACGAGTTCCGCTCGAGCGTGCGCACCGCGATCTGTCCGAGCCGACCGACGCCGATCACCGCCGCGTGCCGCAGGTTCCGACCTCGACGCCGGAGCATCCGGACGCCCGTGCGGAACAGGAAACGGTGCAGCCCGAGAAACGCGGGCAGCAGCACCGCCAGCCAGCCGAGTTGCGTGCGGCCGGCGTCCATGTGCAGCGGACGCGACGCGCCCTCCGTGATGACCGCGTTGCCCACGAACCACAGCGCAACCACGACCAGCAGCATCGAGAGCATCGACGCCCGGAGGATCGCGCCCTGCTCGCCCCACACCGATCGGTCGCGCCGCGGCCGGTACAGCCCGCCGGCGCGCATCACGACGATCGTGACGGGCACAACAAACGCCACCAGCGGGTTCTTGAAGTAACTCTCCCAGAAGTCCGGCCACCGGGGAAAGTACCCCTCGCACGTCAGCCGACGAACGATCCACGCCGCGTAGCACGCCACGGTGATCACCGCGCAGTCCGCTAGCCCCAGCAACGCGACGAACAACTGGTGCTGTTGCTTGACCACGCGGTTCCCTCCGTCGAGGCGGCGCCGGTCCGTCGGCCCCGGGAAGTCTCCCCCGCCCGGTGCCGACCTGTCAACACGCGGGACCCCGGTCGCCCGCACCGACCCACCCGCTCAGCGGCCCGCCGCGCTCGGCCAGTCCCCGCCCGCCCGGAGATTGGACGTCAGGCGACCGATCTCCTCAACCTGGCGACGCTGCTCGGCAGACAGCATAGCGGGATCCGGCGGGACGATCCGCACCACCGCGTACAGGTCGCCCATCCTGCCGTCCGACGCCTGAATCCCACGCCCTTTGACCCGCAGCCGACGCCCGCTCGGCGTGCCCGGAGGCACGGTCAGGTCGATCGGGCCATCCAGCGATGGAACGGCTATACGACCGCCCAGCGTCGCTTCAGCGATGGACAGCGGCAGGTCGAACGCCAAGTCCAGCCCGGTGCCGGGCCTGGAGCCGCCCTCCCGCCGGAACAGGCTGTGAGGCGAGACCCTGACCCGCAGGATGAGATCGCCGGCCTTCCCGTTGGCCCTCGACGACGGCCGACCCGCCCCACGCACGCGCAATCGTGCCCCGTCCTCCGTGCCCGCCGGAACCGCAACCTCGATCGTCCGGCCGTCCAGAGGCGATCTGAAGGCTTCCTGCCCGCCCCGCGCCGCGATCACAAACGGGACCGGCAACTCCGCTTCCACGTCCTGCCCCCGGGCCGAACCACGAGCGGCCCGAGCCCCAGCGGACGCCCCGAAGCCGACCCCGCCGGGCCGCCCGCCGAAGAAGGCATCGAACATCGACCCGAGGTCGTCGATGTCGAAGCCTTCGGGACCGCCCTCAACGGCGGACGACCACGAGTACCGGGATCCCCCACCGCCGCCGCCCGCCGCGGCCCCCGCGTGCCCGAGCCGGTCGTACAGGCCACGTTTCTTCTCGTCGGAGAGCACGTCGTAGGCGTGCTGCAGTTCGGCGAACCGCTCGGCGGCGTCGGGCGCCTTGTTCACGTCCGGATGCAGTTGGCGAGCCTTCGACCGATACGCCCGCCGGATCTCCTCCGCCGACGCCCCGCGGGCGACGCCCAGCACCTCGTAGTAATCGCGCACCGACATCGGTTGACTGTATGTCCGTCGTGCACCACCGCCGGCGGGACGCCGTCAGTGCCCGTTGTGGTCGTGGCCTTCGTGCCCGTCCTCCCCCTCGCCCGCGGGAGCGGGCAGGTCGTCGGGACGCCGGAGGAACATGCACTCGACCTCGAAGACGAGCGTGGCGTTGGGCGGGATGCGCCCGTTCCCCGCGCCGCTCTCCCCGTACGCCTGGTCGGGGGGGAGGATGAACTTGCGCACGTCGCCCAGGCGCATGCCGTAGGTCGCCGTCCGCCAGCCGGGGATGAGCCGACCCGGAGCCTGGTACGTGAGCGCGCGCGAGCCGGGCCGCAGCGACGAGTCGAACATCGTCCCGTCGGCGAGCCAGCCGCTGTAGTGCAGCGAGACCTGGTCGTTATCGTCGAGCGCGATACCGTCGTCACCCGAACGCATCACGATGACCTTGACGCCGTCGTCGCGGTCCTCCAGCCGGAACGGGTGGTCGAAACGCGCGTACTCGTAGGCCGCGTCGCCGCTCGCGCCCCACACCACGTTGCCGCTCGCGTCGTACCCGCGGTCGGCGCTCGTCAGCCGGTCGCGCGAGATCGTCAACTCGCTCGTCATCTCGACCGCGCCGCCGGCCGCCGTCGGGTACGGGTACGGCGTCTTGCCCCTGTACCCGTCGCCGTCGCGGCTCAGCACGAGGTCCAGCGTGGCGATCAGTGAGTCGCGCGGCACGTCGGGGAACAGGCCCGGCGCGAGCCACAGGCCCGTCATCATCCCGACCGTCTCGTGCTCGGGGTTGCGGAACTCGAGCGTCCGCAGCCGCACGCTCCCCGAGTGGCGGTACAACTGGAAGATCGCACGCCGGTACGGGCGGTGCAGGGCGTCGGCCCGGGCAACCTCCGCGTACAGCGCGTCCGGAACCTGCGACAGCCCCACGGGCACGACGGTCATCACAATCTCGACCGACCCGGTCCCTCCCGACGCCGACACGCCCGATGTCGTGCGCCACGACCCGCTCAGCAGATCGGCGATCCGCCCGAACTCCGGGTCCGACCATTCGGCCGTGTACGACAACTCGACCGGAGCGGCCGGCGCGATCGGCTGCGGGCCGTCCTGTGCGAACGCCGGGGCCGCCAACAGCGACATCGCACCGATCGTGCACGAAGCAAGCATCCCGGTGAAGCACGCCTTGACCATGATTCTGACCTCCATCCTGCGTCGATTCCCGCACTCCTCACGCCAACTCGGGGAACATGCGCTGCACGACCGCGACCAGGTCCTTCACGTGCGAGACGGACTCGGCGAAGAGTCTCTGCTCGTCGCCCAGGAGTTTAAACTCCACGATCCGCTCGACGCCGGCCGAGCCGAGCACCGCCGGCACGCCCACGAAGTACCCGCCCACGCCAAACTCCCGGTCGCAGTAGGCCGCGCTCGGGATGATCCGCTTCTTGTCCTTGACGATCGCCTCGACCATCTGGATCGTGCCGCTCGCGGGCGCGTAGTACGCGCTCGTCCCCATCAACTTGACGATCTCGCCGCCGCCCACCTTCGCCCGCTCGACGCACGCGTCGATCTTCTCCCGGGGCAGCAGGTCGGTGATGGGGATGCCGTGGACGCTGGTGAGGCGCGGCAGCGGGACCATGTCGTCGCCGTGCCCGCCGAGCAGCAGCGCGGAGATGTCCTCGACGGAGCAGCCGAGTTCCATCGCCAGGAACGCCCGGAACCGCGCCACGTCGAGCGCGCCCGCCTGCCCCATGATCCGCGACGTGGGGAAGCCCGTCGCCTTCCACGCCGTGTACACCATCGCGTCCAGCGGGTTCGACACCACGATCACGATCGACTGCGGCGCGTGCTCCGCCACCTGCTCCGAGACGCTCTTCACGATCTTCACGTTCGTCTCGATCAGGTCGTCCCGGCTCATGCCGGGCTTGCGGGGCAGGCCAGCGGTGATCACCACGACGTCCGATCCGGCGATGTCCCGGTAGTCGCTCGTGCCGACCACCCGCGAGTCGAACCGCTCGATCGGCCCGCAGCAGAGCAGGTCCAGGGCCTTGCCCTTTGCAACACCGTCCCGGTCCGGGATGTCGAGCAGCACGATGTCGCCCAGTTCCTTGGCCGCGGCCCAGTGGGCGCACGTCGCCCCGACGTTTCCGGCGCCGATCACCGCAATCTTCGCACGACGCATGAGTCTCTCCGGGTCCGACCGCGGACGGGTCCGCCGCGGCGGGCGGGACTATAGCCGGGCAGCCCGCGGGCCGACCTCGATCCGGGCTGCCGGGCGCAAAGCAGCCACCGGCCTGGCCAAGGGCAGCCAGACCGCTCCGGACTGAGCCTGATCATGGCGACGCGCTCTTGATTCTCCGAAGCGATGGGCTGAAACTTTGATCAGAAACTAGCCCAAGGTGTACTTGCTCGCGTCCGATTCGCACCTGGTAAGGGAGAGAAGACCATGACCACCGCCGCACGCATCGCTCTGTGCTCGACGATCGCGATCGTCTGCACATGCACGCTCTCTGTCGCCCAGCCGACCTACTGGGTGACGAAGGAGACCACGCTGTACCGATTCAAGCAGGGTGGCCCCGTCAAGACCTTCGGCCTGAGCGACCGGATCCGCGGGCTTGGCGCGCGGTCCGACGGGTCGCTGTTCGCCGTCAGCCCCGTCCTGCCCGACAACGGTGAGCCGGAGTTCTATCACATCTTCAACCCGTTCGCGGCGCATCTCTCCCTCACGCCGACCAGCGTCCAGACCGTCGCGTTCTCCTCCGTCACCGAGGTGGGCAATGTGCTCTACGGGACCGGCGGGCAGAACAATCTGTACCTGATCGACCCCTCGAACAACTATGAGCCGACGCTCATCGGTCCGACCGGACTGGGCGACGTCGGCGGGCTGGCCTACGACGCGGTCTCCGGCACGCTCTTCGCCCTCGACAACGCGACCGACGGGCTGTACCCGATCGATTTCGGATCGGGCGCGGCGGGGCAGATCATCGGCACACTCGGGATCGATTCGGATTCCTGCGGCATCGAGTTCCTGAACGGGACGCTGTACGCCGCCATCCAGAACATCACCGATGACAAGTTCCAGATCGGGACCATCGACACGTCGTCCGGCGCGTTCTCGCCGTTCTTCGACCTCCTCGACTTCGCCGAGCGGAGCGCGACCGGGTTCGCCGTCGTCCCCGCTCCCTCCGGGCTTGCCTTGCTCGGCGCCGCGGGGGTGGCGCTGGCACGCCGCCGGCGCGCGTGAGAGGACCGCCTACCCTCGCGGCATGGAGATCGACCCGGACCGCCTCTCCACCGCCGATCGCTACAAACTCCTCATCGGCTGCATCGTCCCAAGGCCGATCGCCTTCGTCTCCACCGTCACATCCGACGGCCTGACGAACCTCGCCCCGTTCTCCTTCTTCGCCGGCGTCGGGTCGAACCCCATGACCCTCCTCTTCTGCCCCGCCAACGGCCCGGACGGCGCGGAAAAGGACACCCTCCGCAACTGCAAGCCCGAGGCGGAGGGAGGCACCGGCGAGTTCGTCGTGAACCTGGCGAGCGAGGCCTACGCCCACCTCGTCGCCGCCGCGGCCGAGCCGCTCCCGCACGGCCGGAGCGAGTTCGACCTCACGGGCCTGACGCCGACGCCGAGCGCCGTGGTGCGCCCGCCGCGCGTCGCCGAGTCACCCGTCGCGTTCGAGTGCCGTACGCAGCAGGTGATCCGCACCAACCCGGGCGCGCCGGCGGGCGGGAACATCGTGATCGGGCTGGTCGTGCACGTGCACGCCGCCGAGGGCGTGCTCAACGATCGGTTGCACGCGGACCCGGACCGGCTCGCCGCGATCGCGCGCATGGGCGGCCGCACCTACTGCCGCACCCGGGAACGGTTCGTGCTCGACCTCGGCCGACCCGCCCTCGACACGCCCCGCCCCTGGGAAAAGCAAACGGGGCCTCCGCTCTGATCGCGGAAGCCCCGTGGACGGGGTGAAGATGTCAGGACGGGATCAGCGACGGCGACGGAAGGCGACCGCGCCGCCCGCGAGCGCCAGGGCGATCGTGCCCGGGGCCGGGACGATCTCCGCGCTGACGAGCGTCGGGACGCCGCTAAAGCTCTTGGTCATGAACTCGCCGGCCGAGGAGATGAAGAGCTGCACGAGCGCGCCCTCGAAGGGAGCGATCGGACCCTGGAAGTTGGTGCTGAACGTGCCCGCGGTCGAGCCGTCGAACTTGGCGTCGCCCGAGTTGTCGTTGATGAACACGTTGCTCAACTGGCCGTTGAAGAACACCGTGCCGAACGCGCCCTTGATCCACGTGCCCTCGACCAGCCCGGTGATCGTGTCGCCGTTCGCGTCCGTGACCGAGAACGAGCCTTGCCCGTCGGCCGTCGAGCCGTTGTTGTTCGTCACGTCGATGGTCAGCGTGTAGTCGCCCGAGTCGAAGCCGTGGAACCCGGCGTTGAACTCCGCCGTCCCGCCCGAGCCTGTCAGGCGAGTGACGTCGCCCGAGGTGAGCGAGTCGGCCTTCGCGTTGAAGAGCGCGGTGTTCGCGTCGTACGACCCGTTCAGGTCGCTGAAGGTGTACGACAGAATCGCGTCCGCCGACGCGACGCTCGCGATGCCCAGCGAAGCGATCGCGCCCACTCCAAGAATCTTCCGGTTCATTTCTGCTTCTCTCCTGTTTGGAACTCAGCCCGTCGGCCTTGTGGTAAACACACACACGACACCACGGGAGCTTCCGACCGGCCCCGCAACCGCCCGCAAAGGCGGAAGCCTCCTCGGTGCCTTCGGCTTCTCCCCTCAACGCAAACACTGTACACGCCGACGCCCTGCCGTTCAAGACCAAAGCCACCGACAGCGCCGAATTCCGGCGGCACCACCCGAAGCCGCGTCCCATAGCCACACCACACCCGTCCCAAGAACAAACACGCCCCAGTACGGGGCGTGCTGAAATCGGACTCTGTTGGGGTGCCGACGAACGCGTCAACGCCGCCGACGCAGGCCCGCCAGCCCGATGCCCAGTCCCGCCAGACCGAGCGTGCCGGGCGAGGGGACGATCACGAAGACGCCCGTGCCCGCAGCCGAGTCGTTCGCGCTCACCGTGAACTTCCACTCGGCGAACATCTCGAAGGCCGGCACGCCCAGCGCAATGAAGTTGCCCGCCCCGGCCGGGTACTCGTCCGACGCCGTCTCCGAGCCCCACGCGTCCGGCTCGACCAGCGGCCCGGGAATCAGCGATGCGAACGCGGTGCCGAAGTTGTAACTCGTGTAGTACATGGTCCCGCCCGGCATCAGGCCGGTCACGGTCGCCCCGTTCCCGTCGCCGTCCGTCACGGTCATGCCGCCCGACGCGCGAGCGAGCGGGCCGTTGATCGTCGGGAAGCCCAGCGAACCGATGGTGATCGTGAAGTTCGTGTCCACCGCCCCGGCCTGCACCGAGAACCCGCCCGCGAGCACCGGGTCCTCCTGGATGAAGGAGGAGCCTTGCGTCAGCCTCGCGATCAGCGAGCCGTTGTTCTGATCGACGAAATCGAAGGTGTCCGGCAGGTTCCAGACCCACGTGTCCTCGCTGATCCACTCGCCATCCTCGAGCGAGACCTTGAAGGTCGCCTCGCCGAGCGAACTGCTCGCCGTGAAGATGATGGGAGGGTTCGAGATGTCGGCGGACGCCGCGCCCGCGATGGCCGCGCACGCCGACGCGACGAGTACCCGAACGAACCGAGGCTCCGCCTCATTGCGAACGTTCATGCTTCAACCTCTCCTCAGGTGGCCTTTCGGAATGCGCCCACGAGCGGACCCCCGCCGGGCGCGCGCGATCGTTCACGGTCCCGCTACCGACGCCGACGCGACGCGACCAGGCCGCCGAGGCCCAGCAGGGCGAGAGAGCCGGGCGCGGGGATGATGGTGTAGACGCTCGTGCCGCTCGCCAGGTCGAAGGCCGTGAGCGTGAAACTCCACCGGGCGCTCATGTCGTCAACGCCCACCCCGATCGGGGCGTAGCCGCCGCCGCCGGGGAACTCATCGGACGCCGTATCGGTCGCGAACGCGCCGGCCGAAAACCCGCTGTTCAGCAGGGAGGCGAACGGAGTGCCCCCCGGAACCTCGCCGTTGTAGTGCGAAAGGTGCGCCCCGGCGGCGTCCGGCGTGAAGGTCACGCCGTTGCCGTTGACGTCCGTGATGCTCACGGCCGCCGACGCCGCGCCCTTGGCGTTGAACAGCGTCGGGAAACTGAGCAGCCCCGAACCGACCGAGAACACCGTGTTCTGGTTGTTCGCCTGCACGTTGAAGTTCAGATGAATCACGGGGTCGGCGATGAAGGTCACCGAGGCTGTGCCGAGCGTCGCCAGCACGTCGCCGCTCTGCGTCTTGATGTCGATCGGCGCGTCGAGGTTCCAGAAGAAGTTGCCCTGGTCGTCCCAGGTGCCCATGTCCGTCGTGGCCACGAACGACCCGGACTCCCCGCCCACGGTCGCCACGAGCGTGAACACCTCGTACGAAATGTCCGCCCGCGAAACGCCGCACAAGGCCACCAACGCCGCAGCGCCGCCAACCATCCCGCCGAGCCGATGACGTGTCATGTCCCTCACTCCGTGCTTCCATCGCGCGCCGGACGAGTCCGGGAACACCCCCGCCGGAACGCGACGACCGATTGTTGCGCGTGGCCGATCGAACGACGACCGACATCTCCTCCCGGTCACGGCCAGCCCCATCCAGAGCGCCGGCATCCTCTCTCTCCAGTCATTTCATCGGGAGCCAAACCCCGTGTCAAGAGTCTCGGTCACAAATCGTCCGAGAATCCGATGGCCGACTTCAATGTTTGTGTTCTGGTCGGCTTGCCCCGGCCAGCCGACCCTCCGCCGGTTACCGGTCCCCCTTGCATTCGGTCCCGCTCTTCTTTACGCTGATCCGCGGAGTCGTCGGACCTCCCTAAGGACACACCGGCGAGGGGCGAGAGAGAGAGAGTGCGCGTGGTCCGATGCGCTGTTGCTGTTTGGTCGGCCGCCTTGGCCGTCACGGTTGTCGCTGCAACCTGGGCAGGTCCGCAGTCCGCCGGGCATGGTTCGCGCCCGCCGGCCATCACGATCGACGAGCTGGACGCTGCCCACTTGGGCGAACAGGTGATTCTCCGGGTGACGCGCGGATCGGCTCTCGAGGCAGGCCCCGATGGCACTCCCTCAATCCGCAATCCGGCGGTGGACCAGGCGACGGTCGACCTCCTGGACCGAACGCTCCGCGAACTCGGCGCCTCGCTCCACCAAGCCCTGCCCTTCACGCCGGCCCACCGTGAAGCGATCGAGGCGTCGGGCATCGACCGGTTCCTGACGGCCGTCCTCCCCGTGGGCGAGTCCGCGGAGGACGCGTGCCGCATCCTCTCCCGGTTCGACGCGCTCATCGAGAGCGCTCGAACGGATCGTGTCGGCCGGGCCATGGCGCACGGCGGCCTCCCCAACGATCCCCGCTTCCCGTTCCAGTACGCCCTGCTCAACCTCGGCCAGACGATCCAGGGTCAGCCCGGCATCCCGGGGGCTGACATCCGCGCAACCCACGCTTGGGACCTGCACGCCTACGGCTCCGGCGTCACGATCGCCGTGCTCGACTCCGGCGTGAGCCAGAGTCACCCCGACCTCATCGACCGCCTCCTGCCGGGCTGGAACTTCGTCGGCCAGAACAGTGACACGGACGACAACTACTCGTCGCACGGCACGCACTGCGCCGGCATCGCCGCGGCCTCGACCAACAACGGCCTCGGCATCGCGGGCGTCGCGGGTCTGGCGTCCGTCCTTCCGGTCAAGGTGCTGAGCAAGTACGGCTTCGGGACCGAACTGAACTGCGGCGCGGGACTCGTCTGGGCGGCCGATCGCGGCGCCCGGGTCGCCTCCGTCAGCATCGGCTTCGACCCGGCGCCGGGCGGCGCGGACGACACATTCCTCCGCGCCGCGGTCGACTACGCGACCATCGCCGGCACGCTCGTGGTCGCTTCCGCAGGCAACACCCCGACGCAGCCGGTCGTCGCGCCGGCCCGATACCCCAACGCCGTCGCCGTCGGCGCGACCGACAACCGCGACACGCTCTGGCCGCTGAGCGCGACCGGCCCGGAGATCAGCGTGGTCGCGCCGGGCGTGAGCGTCCTCTCAACCTGGGATTCCAAGTACTTCGGCAACGGAGAGAACACCTACGACTACGCCACCGGAACCAGCCAGGCCTGCCCCCACGTCGCGGGGCTTGCCGCGCTCATCTTCTCCGTCGATCCCACGCTCAACCCGTGGCAGGTGAGAGCGATCATCGAGGCGACCGCGGACGACCTCGGCACGCCCGGCCGCGACGACCAGCACGGGCACGGACGCATCAACGCCGAGCGGGCCGTTCGCCTCGCACTCGGCCGCCTCCCCGACGACACGACCGGCGGCGACGAGTGGTGGTGGTGCATCGCCGACTTCAACCGCGACGGCACGATCGACACACGCGACTTCGTCGCCTACCTCAACGCATGGGCCGCGGGCGACGACTCGGCCGACATCGCCGCACCCTTCGGCGTCGTGGACTCTCGCGACTTCATCGAATACCTCAACCGTTTCGCCGCCGGCTGCCCCTAGGCCCGCCGACCGCCCCGTGGTCGGGTGTCGGCTCCGCGGCGCAGAGAATGCCCCCGGGCGTCGGTGGGTCGCCCGGGGGCTGGGAGGCGCGGGACCGACGGAGCCTGAAGACTCAGGCCCTCACGCCGATCCCGGTGGCGGGACCTCGGGTTGTCGCGCGGGCCGCGCGGCGCGCTCCGTGCGCCGACGCGCCCGGCGAATGATCCGTCAACTGCACCCCATGCTGTTCCCGCAGTTCAGGCACTTGTAGCACGTCCCGCTGCGGACCGTGATCGTGCCGCACACGTCGCACGGCGGGGCGTCGTTCACGCTGTCCAACGCCACCGACAGCGTCGACGCCTGCACCGACTCGTACTCCACCAGCACCATCGACGAGCGCCGGGACACGCCGACGGACGCCTGCGGCGCCGCGCCCCGCGCACCCGGACGCGGCTCGACCATCGCCGCCATCACCGACGGCGCCCTCTGCGGCTCGCCCACGGATACCGACGCGGATGTCGTGCAACTCGCTTGCTCCTTTGTGGCGGTGTCGCGGGCGGACGACGCCCGCTCTTGCTCCTCCGACGGCCGACGCGGCGCGTTCGCCTCCCGGTAGCCGGGGATGAACTGCATCCCCAGCCAGCGGAAGATGTAGTCCACGAGGCTCTTGGCCATCGGGATGTCCCGGTTCGTCGTCATCCCCGCCGGCTCGAAACGCTGGTGCGTGAACTTCGTCACCAGGCTCTCGACCGGCACGCCGTACTGCAGCGCCACGCTCGTCGCCGTCCCCAGCGAGTCCATCAGCCCGCCGATCGTCGAGCCTTCCTTCGCCATCGTGATGAACAACTCGCCCGGCAGCCCGTCCTCGTACAGCCCGACTGTCAGGTACCCCTCGTGCCCCGCGACATTGAACTTGTGCGTGATCGAGCGGCGCGTGTCCGGCAGCCTCCGCCGCATCGGCCGGTGGATGATGGTCACGCCGTCGCCCGCCGGCTCACCCGGTCCACCCGCAGTCGCCGCAGCCGGGACGGATGCACCCGAAACCTCCGGAACCCCCGCCGGGGCCGCAGACTCCCCCGTCGAGTGGCCCTCCCCCCGAGCGATCTCGGCGTCCGCCGACGCCGCCGGGGCATCGGACTTCGTGCTCAGCGGCTGGCTCAGCTTGCACCCGTCGCGGTAGAGGGCGTTCGCCTTCAGGCCCAGCTCCCAACTCAGCCGGTAGCACGCCTTCACCTCGTCGACCGTCGCCTCGTTGGGCAGGTTGATGGTCTTGCTGATCGCCCCGCTGATGAACGGCTGCGACGCCGCCATCATGCGGATGTGCCCCTCGGGACGGATGAAGCGCACGCCGGTGCGCCCGCACTTGTTCGCGCAGTCGAAGACGGGCAGGTGCTCGGGCCTGAGGTGCGGCGCGCCCTCCACCGTCTGCGCCCCGCAGATCACCCGGTTCAGCTCCTCCACCTGCCCCGCCGTCAGCCCAAGCGACCGCAGCACGCTGAACGACGGGTCGGCCTTCGCGGCCTCCGGGTCGATGCCGAGCCGCGTGAGCGCATCGTCGCCCAGCGCGTACGGCGCGAACGCCATCGACAGATCGAAGACCGTCGCGAGCGACGCCGAGATGCGCTCCACGTCGCTCTCCGTCAGGCCCTTCGAGAGCAGCCAGCGCGCGAACGTCTGGCCCTTCTTCGCCCCCTTGACGCCCTCCGGCAACGGCACCTCCACGTGCAGCACGCCCAGCAGATACACGAGCATCTCGCGCACCTGCGCCTCGTCGTACCCGAGCGCGAACATCGCGGGCTCGACCGAGGCGTTGGCGATCTTGAAGTACCCGCCGCCGGCCAGCTTCTTGAACTTCACCAGCGCGAAATCCGGCTCGACGCCCGTCGTGTCGCAGTCCATCAGCAGCCCGATCGTGCCCGTCGGCGCGATCACCGTCACCTGCGCGTTCCGGTACCCGTGCTTCTCCCCCAGCGCCAGCGCCTCGTCCCACGCCTGCGTCGCGTGCGCCAGCAGCGACTTGCCGTTCGCCAGCCGGAGCGACCCGGACCGGATCAACTCGTGGTCGATCGGCACCGGGCGGATGCGGAGGTCCTCCCATTCGTCGGAGTGCCTGTCAACCCCGTGCGCCGCGCGCCGGTGGTTGCGGATCACCCGGAGCATCGCGCCGCGGTCACCCTCGAACCCCGCGAACGCGCCCTGCTCCGCCGCCATCAACGCGGACTGCCGGTACGCCCGCCCCGTCAGGATCGACGTCAGGCACGCGCACACCGCCCGCGCCTCGTCCGAGTCGTACGGGATGCCCGCCTGCATCAGCATCGCGCCCAGGTTCGCGTAGCCCAGCCCCAGCGTGCGGTACTTCCAGCTCAGTTCGGCGATCCGCCGGCTCGGGTACGACGCCATCAGCACGCTGATCTCGAGCGCCGTCGTCCACAGGTCGATCGCGTGCTCGAACGCCTCGGCGTCGAAGACGCGCTTGTGCGGGTCGTAAAACCGGAGCACGTTCAGCGACGCCAGGTTGCAGGCGGTGTCGTCGAGGAACATGTACTCGGAACACGGGTTGCTCGCGTTGATCGTCCCCCCGCCCGGGCACGTGTGCCACGCGTTGATCGTCGAGTCGAACTGCACGCCGGGGTCCGCGCACCGCCACGCCGCGTACGCCACGTCGTCCCACAGCTTGCGGGCCTTGAACACCCGCGCCACCTGCCCCGTCGTCCGCCAGGTCGTCTCCCACTCCGCGTCCGCGTCCACCGCGTCGAAGAACTCGTCCGGCACCCGGACCGAGTTGTTCGAGTTCTGCCCGCTCACCGTCTGGTACGCCTCACCGTTGAAGTCGTAGTCCAGGTCCAGCCCGAGCCGACGGCAGGTCTCCGCGATCTCACGGTCGCTCTTCTTCAGCAGCCGCAGCCCCTCCACCATCGCCGCGACCTTGATCTCCTCGCGCACCTTCCAGTTGATGAACGTCTCGATGTCCGGGTGGTCCATGTCCAGGCAGACCATCTTCGCCGCCCGGCGCGTCGTGCCCCCGCTCTTGATCGCCGCCGCCGCCCGGTCGCCGATCCGAAGCCACGACATCAGCCCGCTGCTCCGACCGCCCCCGCTCAGCCGCTCGCCCTCCGCCCGCAGCCCGGAGAAGTTCGTCCCGGTGCCGGAGCCGTACTTGAACAGCCGCGCCTCGCGCGTCCACAGGTCCATGATCCCGCCCGGGTTCACCAGGTCGTCGGTGACGGACTGGATGAAGCACGCGTGCGGCTGCGGGTGGCTGTAGGCGTCCGGCGCCTCGCGCACCTCGCCCGTGGCCGGGTCCGGCACGAAGTGCCCCTGCGCCGGCCCGTCGATCCCGTACGCCCAGTGCAGCCCGGTGTTGAACCACTGCGGGCTGTTCGGCGCGCACATCTGGTGCACCATCATGTACGCCATCTCGTCGTAGAACGCCTGCGCATCGGCCGCCGAGTCGAAGTACCCGTGCTTCTCCCCCCAGTGCCGCCAGCACCCCGCCAGCCGGTGGATCACCTGCCGCGCCGATCGCTCAGGCCCCAGCGCCGGCCTGCCGTCCTCCCCAATCACCACCGGCGACTCGCCCGGCAGCGCAAAGGGCCGCTCCAACTGCGGCACGCCCGCCTTGCGGAAGTACTTGCTCACCATGATGTCCACGGCGAGTTGGCTCCACGACGACGGCGCCTCCGCGTCCTTCATCTCGAAGACGACCGTCCCATCCGGGTTCGTGATGCGCGACGTCCGCCTCGACCACTCGACGGTGGCGAACGGATCGGAACCGGCCTTCGTGAACTTCCGTGTGATCTTCATGGCTGCATTTCCGTGCAACGAGACGCGGTCTTCCCGCGATCAATCCACCTTCGGCAGCGTCAGCCCTTCCTGGTCCTGGTACTTCCCGCCCTTGTCGGCGTAACTCCGCTCGCAGGCCATCTCCGCCTTCAGGAACACCAGTTGCGCGATCCCCTCGTTCGCGTACACCCGCGCCGGCAGCGGCGTCGTGTTGCTGATCTCCAGCGTGATGCGCCCGCGCCACTCCGGCTCCAGCGGCGTCACGTTCACGATCAGCCCGCACCGCGCGTACGTGCTCTTGCCCACGCAGATCGCCAGCACGTCCCGAGGCACCTCCACGAACTCCACAGTTTCGCACAACGCGAACGAGTTCGGCGGGATGATGACGTACTCCGCGCCCGTCTTCGCCGTGTCCACCTCCACCATGAAGTCGTCGCTGAACCGCTTGGGGTCCACCACCGCCACGTCCCCGTGCCGCGGCGTCGGCGTGAAGACCTTGAACCGAGACCCCACCCGCACGTCGTACCCGTAACTCGACACCCCGTACGAGATCCGCCCGGGGCGCTTCACGGCGTCCTCGAATGGCTCGATGCGGACGAGCCGTCGGATCTGGCTGTCGCAGAGCACGGGCACTCGCCAACCCCCGCTTCCCGAGGGGTGCCGACACGCGACACCCCCGGCGCGACGGCCCCTCGCCGCCACGCCGCATCCCATGTTCGTTCAACATCCAAACATAGACCGAATATCGCTTCCCGTCCACCGAGACGGGCCGGCAGCATACCACTACGGATCGTGCCAGCAAGGGGGTCGGACCACAAAATCCGGGGGAGAGGTTGTGGACAAACTTGCGCAAAGATCGCAAGCCGCGAGAGAACCGCCGCTTGCGCGCGGCCAAACTTTTTGGCCCCCCCCCGCCGCGCGCCATCCACACCCCGAAGCGCAAACATGGCCGCGGTTCCAACCGCTCCCGCGCCGCCCGCGTACCCTTGCCTTCGAGGGGCCAGCCGGAGACCAGCGCGTGCAGACCATCGCCCGATTCAGGCACCGTGCCGCCGTGGCTCTCGCGGGCGCCCTCGCCGCCTCGTCTCTTGTGGCGGCATCGTGCACCAGCAAGCCCAAGCCCTCGCGCGTTCAGCCGACGCCCTACGTCAGCCGCGAGGTCGAGCCGATCCTCCGCGGCACCATCGGCTCGGTCGCCACCACCCGCGCGGGCGAGATGATCCTGCTCTCGGGCTTCGGCCTCGTTGTGGGCCTCAACGGCACCGGCGGCGGCACCCTCCCCGAGCCGATCGCCGCCACCATGGAACGAACGATGAGCCTCCGCGGCCTCGGACGCGCCGCCTCGGTCGAGGGCACCTCGCTCGTCAATCCGCTCACCGGCCAGCCCCGCTCACCACGCGAGGTGCTCCGCGACCCCAACACCGCCGTCGTCCAGGTCCAGGCCGTGCTCGCCCGCGGCTCTCCCGAGGGCTTCCGGTTCGATGTCTTCGTCGAGGCCCTGAACGCCTCTTCGCTCGAAGGCGGCACGCTCTGGAGCACCGACCTGCGCCTCGGCCCGCCCGGACTCTTCGGCGCGACCCAGACCCGACGCATCGCCGAAGCACGCGGACCCATCTTCATCAACCCCTTCAACGACCCCGGTGCATCCACCGCGACGACCCAGCGAACCGTCGGCCGCGTCCTCGACGGCGGCGTGGTCGTCGAGCCGCTCTCCATCGTCCTCAACCTCGACGTCCCCTCGCACCTCGTCGCCCGACGGATCACCGAGGCCATCAACTCCCGATTCCCCATGGGCCCGGGCGACGACGGCCCCGTGGCCCGGGGGCGGACAGACTCGATCGTCGAACTCTCCGTGCCCGCGTCCTACCGCGAGCGGCCGGCCGAGTACCTCACGCTCGTCGAGTTCCTCCACGTCGACACGCTCAACACCGAGGTCCACGCCCGGCGGTTCGTCGATGCCCTCAAGGCCCAGCCCGAGATGAGCGAGGAACTCTCCTGGTGCCTCGCCGCCCTCGGCGACCGCGCCCTCCCCTTCGCCCGCGAGTTGTACGGCTACCCCGAGATCATGCCCCGGATGGCGGCGTTGAGGGCGGGCGTGCTCCTCCGCGACCCGACCACCGCGCCACACCTCGAGGACCTCGCCCGCAACGGCGTCGGCGCGATCCGCCACGACGCGATCGGGATGCTCGGCAGAATCGACTCCGGCCCCTCCACGGACATGCTCCTGCGCGAACTGGCGGGGTCGCGCGAACTCACGGTTCGCATCGCCGCCTACGAGTCGATGGTCAAGCGCAGCCAACGCGCGTACCTCCGCCAACTCATCGCCCGCGAGGCCTCCCGACCGGCCGGCGCAGGCCCGTTGATGACGCAGGCCGATCTCGAGTACGTCGCAACGATGACCCTCCCGGAGGACCCCATCCGCCGCGTCCGCCGGACGCCCATCGCCGGCCGATTCCTGCTCGACCGGGTGCCCGAGGGCGAGCCGATGATCTACATCACCCAGCAGGGAACGCCCAAGATCGTGCTGTTCGGGTCGGACGTCCGCCTCGTCAAACCCCTCCTGGCCTCGGCCTGGTCCGACCGGCTCATGGTGACCGCGGATTCGCCGGAAGACCCCGCTCGCCTCTACTACCGCGACCACCGCACCGGCCGGACCACCGTCCAGCAGGTCAGCGACGACGCCGAGTCGCTCATCTTCTTCTTCGCGCACGAGCAGACGCCGGAAGATCCGCGGGCCGGGCTGGGGCTGAGTTACTCGGAGGTCGTGGGCGCGCTCCACGCCCTCTACGACAGCCGTGCCTTGAACGCCTCGTTCACCACCGAGACCGACCGGCTGGTCGCGTTGTTGGCGGAGGCCGCGGCCGACACGGAGACGATGATGCGTCCCGAGTCGCCCGCCGACGCCGAGATCAAGCGTGCCGAGCGCCAGATCCCGACCATCCACCGCGAGGCGCCCCGCCCGACGCTCGTGCCGGTCCCCCAGCCGTCGGGTCGGCGCGGGTCTTGACGGAGCGAGCGTGCACAGGCCGATAAGTCGATTCTGCGACGCACGACGGAGCGGCGGACGCTACTCTGTCGCGGCTCGCCCGGACGCCCGGTGGCGCCCGGCCGGGCACGGTCGTCGGCTCACGGACGTGGCCGGCCTCCGCCCCGGATGCCGAAACGGGGCGGCGTGACAGGGAGGTTGCGGATGCGTCTGGTCCGGCTCACGCTCAACGGGTTCAAGTCCTTCGCCGACGCGACGGAGTTCACCTTCGACGAGTCGATCACCGGCATCGTCGGGCCGAACGGCTGCGGCAAGAGCAACGTTGTCGATGCGGTGAAGTGGGTCCTCGGCGAACGATCAAGCAAGAGCCTCCGCGGCAAGGAGATGATCGACGTCATCTTCGCAGGCTCCGCGGGACGCAAGCCCGCCGGCATGGCGAGCGTCACCCTCACCTTCGAGAACCCGGAACTCGTCGGCGCGCACGCGGCACCCGCATCCGACCACGCGACCCACGCCGCCGACCACGAGGAGGACGCCGCGGACGACCCCGCGTCCGATGAAGGCCCGTCCGTCGTCGATGCCCGCCTGCGCGGGCGGCGTTCGCTCCCGATCGACGCCGACGTGGTCGAGGTGGAACGCCGCCTCTACCGCGACGGCGCGAGCCAGTACCTCATCAACGGCCGACGCGCCCGCCTGCGCGACATCCGCGAACTCTTCCTCGACACCGGCGTCGGCGCGGACGCCTACTCGATCATCGAGCAGGGCAAGGTCGACGCCATGCTCCTCGCCTCGCCCCAGGAGCGACGGACGGTCTTCGAGGAGGCCGCCGGCATCGCCCGCTACAAGCAGCGGCGGATCGAATCCGAACGCCGCCTCGAACGCTCGCAGGCCAACCTTGCGCTGACGCGCGAACAACTCGAATCGACGGAGCGCCGCCTCCGGATCGTGCGCGGCCAGGCCGCCAAGGCCCGCCGCTTCCGCGAACTCGACGACGAACTCCGCGCCCTGCGCGCCGCCGTCGCCTTCGACCAGTACGACGACCTGCGCCAGCGTCTCGAAGGGCTGACCTCACGCCTTGCGGACCTCGAAGGCAAGCGCGAGGAAGCGATCGAGAAAGTGCGCGAGATCGAGGCCGCCCGCCAGGAGGCCGACCTCGCCCGGAGCGAACTGTCGAGCGAGCAGCGCCGCGCCGAGCAGGCCCGACTCCAGAGCGAGCACGAGGCGTCCAGCGCGGCCCAGCGCGGCGAGATGGCCCGCGCCTCGCTCGCCGAGACGCGCCGACAGGCCGAAGCGGACGCCGCACGACTCGCCGACGCGACGCGGACCATCGACGAACTCGGCGCGGCGGCCGACCAACTCGCCGAGCAGGTCGCCGCCCTCGCCGAGAGCGTCGCGGACGCCGAGCGTGCCCTGAGCCGCGCGAACGAGGAACGCGCCGAAGTCACCGCCCGCCTGGCGGAAGAGGCCGCCTCGCTGAGCGAGCGGCGCGCCGCCGTCGTGAGCGTCGACCGCGAACGCACCGGCCTGCTCGCGTCGATCGAGAGCGACGAGCGCCGCGTCGAGAGCGTGCGCGAGGAACTGGAGCGGCTGGCTTCGCGCTCCGGCGCGCTCGCGGGCGAGGCCGCCAACCTGCGACGCGAGGCCGACGCGCTCGAGACCGCGAGCCGTCGCCGCGAGGCCAGAGCCGCGGAACTGGAGGCCGAACTCCAGCGCCGCGACGGATCGTCCGCTTCGCTCTCCGAGGATCGCCGGCTCGTGGCGGAACGCCTCTCCGAACTCGAGCAACGCCACGTCCGCCTCGACAGCCGCCGACAGACGCTCGAAGAGATGCTCGCCGCCCGCGCGGGGCTGGGCGAGGCCGTCCGCGCTGTCCTCGATCGACGCGAACGGGGCGAGGGGTTCGCGGGCGTGATCGCCCCGCTCGCCGATCTGGTCGAGACCGCGCCCGAGCACGCCGCGGCCGTCGAGGCCGCCCTCGGCCCGGCGCTCCAGGCCCTCGTCGTCGAGACCGTCTCCTCGCTCCCCCGCCAGGACGAACTGGCCGCGCTCCCGGGGCGTGTCACCTTCGTCCCGATCGCCCGCATCGGCCCGATGCCGGCCCGACGGTCGCCCGGCGCCGCCGACGGCGCGTTCGAGCGCGTCGTCCCGCTGCGCACCGTGGTGCGCGCCCGCGGCGGCCTCGAAGGCGAACGCACCGAAGCCCTCCTCGACCGCCTCCTCGGCGACGCCTACCTCGTCCCAGACCTCGACTCCGCGGTGCTCCTCGCCGCCGGGCCGCTCGCCGGCTGTCGGATGGTCACGCGCGACGGATCGGTGCTCGAACCGGACGGCCGCGTGGTCGCCGGCCCGCGCGCCGCGTCCGAGGGCGTGCTCCAGCAGCGAAGCGAACTGACTCGCCTGGAAGCGGACCTGCGCGAATCCGCCGCCCGCCTGGCGCAGGAGCGTGCCGCGCTGGAGCGTGTGGACGCCGAGGCCGCCGCCCTCAACGCGGTGCGAACGGAACTGCGCCAATCGCTCGCCAACGAGCAGCGTCAACTCGCCGCCGAGCAGTCCCGGCTCGACCGCCTGCGCACCGAGGCCGCCCGCCTCGAACGTGAGCGCCAGTCCGCGTCCGACGAGGCCGAGCGGGCACGCGAGCGGCTCGCCCACATCGAGCGCGACCGCGCCGCCCTGCGTGAACGAGCCGAGATGCTCGCCCGCCTGCACGACGACCAGGCCGCCGAGGCCGAGCGCCTCGAAGCCGAGGTCGCCCGCACGCAGGCGCACCGCGACGCGATCGGCGAGCGGATCGGGGCGGCCAGGGTCGAGATCGGGCGGATCGGCGAGCAACTCGCCGGCGCACGCCGCGAGCACAGCCGCGTGCAACTCGCCCGCGACGACGCCGAGCGCCAGGCCCGCGACCTCGAGCAGCACCTCGCCCGCGTGCGGGCGCGCGTCGCGGACCTCGAGCGCGAGATCGCCGAAGCCGCGACGCGCGAGGCCGACGCCCGCGAGCACGCGGGCCGGCTCGCCGCCGAGTGCGAGCGCACCGCCGCACGCCTCGACGAGGCCGACGCCCGCGCGGCCGAACTGGGCGAGGTGCTCGGGGTGGCGCGGCAGCGCGCCCACGCCGTCGAACGCGACTGGCACAGCGTCGAGGTCGCGCGGCGCGAGGTCGAGGTCAAGCGCGAGAACCTCGAGGAACGCACCCAGGAGGACCTCGGCATCGACCTCAACGCCGAGTACGCCGACTACCGCGCCGTCATGCAGCCGGGCGACGTCGCCCGCGTGGACCAGGCCGACGCCGCCGCCCGCATCGACGCTCTGCGCGAGGAGATCCGCCGACTCGGCAACGTCAACCTCGACGCGATCGACGAAGAGTCGCAACTCGAGGGCCGCAACGAGGAACTCGCCCGCCAGGTCGCCGACATCGACGACGCCTGCGTCACACTCCGCGAACTCATCGACCGCCTCAACACCGCGAGCAAGCAGCGTTTCGCCGACGCCTTCGAGCGCATCACCCGGGAGTTCGCCGGCCAGGACGGCATGTTCCGGCGCCTCTTCGGCGGCGGGAGCGCGGAACTGCGCCTCATGCCCCTCGTCAAGACCGTCGACGGCCCCGACGGCCCCCAAAAGGTCGAGACCGACGAGATCGACCTCCTCGAAAGCGGCATCGAGATCGTCGCCAAGCCGCCCGGCAAGCAGCCCCGAACCATCAGCCAACTCTCCGGCGGCGAGAAAACCCTCACCGCCGTCGCACTCCTCATGTCCATCTTCCGGAGCAAGCCGAGTTGCTTCTGCATCCTCGACGAGGTGGACGCCGCGCTCGACGACGCCAACGTCGGGCGGTACTGCGACGTCGTGCGCCAGTTCACGGACCGGTCGCACTTCATCGTCATCACGCACAACAAGCGCACCATGCAGGCCGCCGACCGCCTCTACGGCGTCACCATGCAGGAACGCGGCGTCTCCACCCGCGTCAGCGTGAAGTTCGAGCAGACAGGCGGACGCGTCCGCTCCGACCACGCCCCCGCCGAGGCGCCGGCCGACGGCCCGCCCGTGAACGGCCAAGCCAAGCCCCTGCGCCGCGCCCTCGGCGCGATGCGCGAGGAGCGACAGGCGTCTGCCGTCGAGCACGCCTGATCCCGCCTACTCGGCCCCCCCGGCGAACTCGCCCCGCTGCCACGCCCGGATCACCGCCCCCGCGACCTCGTCGCACGCCTTCGGCGCCGGCTCCGCGCCACAGTTCGTCGCGATCAGCACCGCAAAGCCCTTCGCCGGTGCGGCCCACACCACGCAGTACCACATCGTGTTGCTCCCCGCGTGCGAGAGCGCACGCCCCTCGGCCCACGAGCGGTCGGGCGTCCCCCACCCCATCGCGTAGGTCTGACCGTCCGCGTCCTCGTGCATCGCGGCGAACGTCTCCGGCTTCAGCAGCAGACCCGCATCGCCACGCGCCCCGGCCATGTGCAGCCGAACGAACTTCGCCCAGTCCCCGAGCGAGGCGTGGACCGTCCCCGCGGGGCCGAGCACGCCCGGATTGTCCGCCCGCGGCCCCGGCTCGACGGGCGCCCACGCGTCCCGGGTCCGACGATGCGCACGAGGTTGGTCGATCGTGCCCGCCCGGCCCGGCGGCCCGAACCCGGCCGAGTCCATGCCCAGAGGCCGAAAGACGCGCTCCCGCATCAGGTCCTCCCACGCCTTGCCCGTCACGCGCTCGCACATCGCGCCCGCGATGACGTACCCCGCGTTCGAGTAGTGCATCGCCGAGCCGGGCGGCACGTCAGGCTCGCCCGCGAACGCCAGTTCCACCACGCGCCGCCGCCGGTCGATCATCGGGCCGGTCAGCGTCCACATGCGCGCGTGGAGCGAGTCCGGCCTGCGGTCCTCGGCCAAGCCGGAGCGGTGACGGAGCAACTGCGCGAGCGTGACGACGCGCCAGCCCTCGTGGATCGCGTCAATTTGGTCGGCGAAGACCTCGGCGACGGTTGAGTCCCAGCGGAGCAGCCCGTCCTCAACGAGCACGCCGCAGAGCGTCGCCGTCATCGCCTTCGTGCACGAGCCGAGGTGCCAGAGGTCGTCGCGCGTCACCGCCTCCTCGCGCCCCGCGGCACGCACCCCCACGGCCTCGACGGCAACGATCTCGCCCTCGACGATGACCGCCGCGCCGAGCGCGGGCAGACCGTGCTGCGAACGGCGAGCCTCAAGTTCACCGGCAAGCGTCCAGTCCTGGGCGAAAACCGATCGTTGCAGGATGCACAACAGCACCACGACGATCCGAGTAGTCATCTTCCTGTCTCCGACGATGGTGTTTTCCAGAACCCGTCCTCGATTCGCGCGGCCAGCGCCTGCGTCAGGGCTCAGCCGACGGCGACACCCCCCACCAACTCCCCGACCGACCCAGCGCCCTGCCGCCGCACCCACCGCTCCAGCCCGCGCGCCACCCGCAGCGGCGAGCGCGGGTCCGCGAACAACGCCGTCCCCATCTGCACCGCGCTCGCCCCGGCCAGGATCAACTCCGCCGCGTCCTCCCACGTCTGCACGCCCCCGCACCCGATGATCGGCGTCCCCGTCCCCCGGCACACGAGCCGGTAGGCGTCGTACACGAGTTTCACCGCGATCGGATGCACCGCAGGCCCGCTCAACCCGCCCGTCGCGTTCGCCAGCCGCGGCCGCCGCGTCGCCACGTCGATCGCCATCGCCGGCACCGTGTTGGCGATCGTCAGCGCGTCCGCGCCCGGACGCCCGTTCGGCCCACCCGGCTGCGCCCCCGCCTCAATCGCCGCACGCGCCAAGTCCGCGATTCCGTGCGGCGTCCCGATCGCCACCGGGCTGAGTTTCACGAACAATCGCGTGCGCGGCAGCGCGCCCCGCACCGCCCCGACCAGTTCGCGCAGCAGCCGCGGATCAGAGCCGAACTCCGTCCCGTGCCGAACGTTCGGGCACGAGACGTTCACCTCCACCGCCGCGACCGCCTCCACCTCACCGACCGTCCCGGCCACCCTCACGTAGTCCTCCACCGAGAAGCCCGCGACCGAAACCACGACCGCCGTCGGCACGCCCGCGATCCGCGGCGCGATGTGCGCCTCGAACTCGTCCAGGCCCACGTTCGCAAGCCCGATGGCGTTCAGCATCCCCGCCTTGGACTCGAGAATCCGCCACGTCGCGTTCCCCTCTCGCGGCAGCGGCGTGATCGACTTGGTGACCACCGCGCCGACGCGGGTCAAGTCGAGCACATCCCCCATTTCGTCGAGCGTCCCGGCCGTCCCCGCCGCCAGCATGACCGGGTTGCGCAGCCGCAGCCCGGCACAATCGGTGGCCAGCATCGTGTCCCCGCCGTTCATCCTGCCCCGAAGCGTACTCCACACACTCCGCCTCCGTGCCCTCCGCGACCCCTCCGCGCCACCCGCGTTCCGCTCTTGTCGCAGCGTCGGCGTCTATCGTCCCGCATGGATATCGAGCAGCGCATCGCCCAGTTCGAGAAGATGGCCCACGACGACCCCGACAACGACATGGCCCACTTCTCTCTCGGGGGGGCGTACAACCAGGCGGGCCGGTTCGCGGAGGCGGCGGCCAGTTACCAGCGGTGCATCGCCCTCAATCCGGCCATGTCCAAGGCCTACCAACTCGCCGGTGCGGCGCTGATGGCTGAAGGCCGCGAGGACGAGGCCGCCGATGTCCTCACGCGCGGCTACACCGCCGCCGCCGAGCGCGGCGACCTCATGCCGAAGAAGGCCATCGCCGAACTCCTCCAGCGCCTCGGCCGCCCGGTCCCGGAGGTCCGTGCCGCCCCGGCTCCCACCGCACAAGGGGCCGGCGGCTTCGTCTGCCGGCGCACCGGGCGTCCGGGAACCAGAATGGACCGCCCCCCCTTCCGCGGCCCCGTCGGCGAGTGGATCGCCGCCAACATCACGCGCGAGACCTGGGAGTCCTGGATCGCCCAAGGTACCAAGGTCATCAACGAACTCAGACTCGACCTCAGCCGCGATGAAGACGCCGCCACCTACGACCAGCACATGCGCGAGTTTCTCGGGATGGAAGAACCGGACATCCCGGGCCGGACATGACCCAAGGAATCCCGCTGTTCGTCCCCGCGGCACCGAACATCGTTCGGACATCGGCCCCAAAACCGGCCGATTCCTCGCGAACACGGGTTGAAGCCGCTCTCCCAAGTCGTTAGGCTGCACGGCAGTAGGAAGGATCCGCATCGTCGCGGTCCGAGAGAGCGTTCCGAGAGATCGAGAGGAGACAGGACATGAAGAAGCTCGCTGTTCTGCCGCTTGTTTGCGGCCTGGCTGTCGCGTCCCACGCGTCGGCGATGGATTACGTCTTCGACTTCGGGAGCGTGCTGATCACGCCCGCCAACCCGCAGTCCCAGAACGCCACCCTCAGCCCCGGCGCGGGCTGGCAGGTCGTCGGCTTCACCTTCGACGGCTACTACAACTACACCCACTCCTTCTTCGCCACAGACGCGCGCCTGGATATCTTCGGCCCCGGCGGCTTCCACTACGCCGTCGGCGGGTACGACAACTACTCCGGCAACCCCTGGCAGTTCGGCGACGGCGAGGGCCAGAAGACCCACACCCAGGCCATCGGCCCCGTCGATGCCAACGGCGACTGGACCGTCCAGATCGTCAACGACTGGGCACCGAGCGCCGGACACAACTGGTCCGACCTCACCGTCACCCTCCACATGGTCCCCGCCCCGGGCAGCCTCGCGCTCCTCGGGCTCGCGGGCGCGGCCGCGATCCGTCGTCGCCGCTGATACCACCTTCCGATCCGCAACCACCACACACGAGCGGCCCCGGCGTTCTGTCGGGGTCGCTTTTTTTCTCCCCCTGCCGCGACTACCCCAGCAGCCCGCGCCGCCGCAGCGACCCGAGCAGCAGATCGCCCGGCTCCGTGTCGCTGCGAACAAGCTCGTGCACAGCGCTTCTGGCCCGACAGGCGGCGCGCACGGACGCGACATGGTCCTCCAGCCGACGTTTGTACGCGCGGATCAGCGCGCCCGAGAGCGTCACCTCCGCCGTCGAGCCGCTCTCGGCGTCCGTGAGCCGGAGGTCGCCGACCAGCCCGCGCTCCGCGTCGCGCTCCGGCTCAAGCTCACCCGGCGACAGAACGTGGATCGCGTAGGCGTCCACGTCGTGCCCGCCGACGAGGTAGTTCAATCCCTCGCCCAGCCCCTCGCGGAACAGGAAGTCGCTGACCAGCACGATCACGCCCTTGCCCTTGCGCGAGAGGGCGAACTCCCGCATCGCCCCGGCGAAGTCCGGCTCCCCCGCGCCGCCCGCCGCCCGCTCGCTCATGCTCTCGACGAGGAACGCCGCGAGCCGCCGGACGTTCCGGCGACCCCGCATCGGCGCGAGCCGGCGCAGGCGCGCCCCGCCCGGCGCGCCGAAGACCGCCACGCTGACACGGTTCTGGTTCACAAGCCCGAGATAGCCAAGCCCCATCGCCAGCCGGTGCGCGAACAGGAGCTTGCTGGGTGATGTCTCGCTCGCGCCGGCTTCCATCGAGGCCGAGGCGTCGATCACGAGGTGCAGCCCGAGGTCCTCCTCCTCCCGGAACAGCTTGATGAGGAACCTGTCAAGCCGGGCGTAGACGTTCCAGTCCAGGTGCCGCAGGTCGTCGCCCGGCGTGTAGTCGCGGTAGTCGTCGAACTCCACGCTCCGGCCCCGACGCTTGCTCCGACGCTCACCCGGCAGCCGACCCGCGAACACGCGCCGGCTCATCAGGTCGAGCCGGTCCAGCCGCGCGGCCAGGTCCGGACCGATCAGGTCCTCGACCGTGCGGACTCGCTCGGCGTGCTGGGAGATGAGCACTCGGGCCCTCCGTCGGGTGCGGCGTGGTAGAGTACGCGACGACGAACGGAGGCGACCATGGCCGCGAGAACCATGTGGTGGTGCGTGCTGGCAGGCGCGCTCGGGACGCTGGCTCCCTGCGGCGTGCTCGCGCAGGACGGTGCGCCGCAACCGGCCGCGCCCGATGCGATGCGCGCCGAGAACGACTCGCTTCGTGCCGAGGTCCAGCGGCTGCGTTCCGCGCTCGACGAGGCGCTGCGCCGGCTCGCCGCCGCGGAGGCCGCGCTGGCCCGCCTCGGCGTGCCCCTCGGCACGACGACGGAGGACGCCGACCCCGCGACCGTCGATGCACCGGCCGATCCGCTCGCGTCCCCCGCTTCGCTGCTCGTCGAGTTGCGACGCCGGTACGAACGCGACCTCGCGGGCGGCCCGACCGAAGCCGCGGCGCGGCGCGCGGCGGTCGCGGCGTGGTGCAAGGCCATCCGCTCGGAGATGAAAGGGCGCCGCGACTGGCTCGTCACCATCGCCCCGATCGAGCAGCCGGGCGGCTCGCCCTCGCGCCCCGAGGCGATGGTGCGCGTCTACGACGAAGCCCTGCTCCGCCCCATCGGCGAGGCCGTCCGCGTGCGCATCCCGCCCAGGCACGCGGCCCAGGTCCGCGCACGCCCCGACCAGCGCCTCTGGACGCTCACCGCGACCATCGCCGCGGCGCCCCGCTTCGAAGAGCGGCGCGAGACCGAGGGCATCTTCAACTACCCGCCGTTCATCGGGCCGTACGCCGAGTTCGAGTTCGAGTTGGAGTGGGTGTCGCTGACGGCCAGTCCGCGCACGCTGCCCGAATCTCCCGCCCCCGCGCCCGGCGAAACGCCGCCGCCCGCGCCCGGGCAGCCCAGGTAGCGAGTGTCAACGGAAGTGCCGCGGATTGTCCGGCGGCAGGCCGTCGGCGTATTCCCACACGACGACCCGCACCCGCTGCACGCCCCACGCCCGGGCCTCCTTGTGCGTCGGCATCATCACGTCGAGCCGTCGCCCCTTGATCGCCGAGCCGCGGTCGAGCACGGGCACGATGCGCCCGTCGTCATACCCCGGGATCGTGAGCATCGAGCCGAAGGGAAGGACCGACGTGTCCGCCGCGACGAGGCGCATCGCGTTCGTCTCAACCGAATGCAGCGTCGCGGTCAATCCGTCGTCGAACGGGGCGCACGAGCGAGCGTCGGGCGAGTACGCCGTCACCGTCATCCACATCACGCGGGCAGGCCGCACGGGACGCCCGTTGAACCACCGCACTTCAGGGCCGTACTCGGGGCGCTCCTCCGCGGCGATCGGCTGTGCGGCGATCGAATCAACGGCGGCGCCCGCTCCGACGTTCTCGGCCTCCGAACCCCCGGCGGGAACGAACAAGGGCTCGACCACCCGCGCCGGACGCTCGACCGAGGCGAGCGGCACGACGCCCGTTGTCCGCTTCGCCAACGCCGCGGTCGAGCCGACCATCAGCGCCAACGCGATGAACGCGCCCGCTTCGAGCGCGATCCTCCGTCGGCGCGCGGCGTGCGCACTCCCGGCGTGGGTGAAGCCCATTCTGCTGCGCCTCCGACATCGCCGCACACAACGCCGGACGCGGCCGCCACCAACGGCCATCGTCCGAGGCCCGGGGTTCACCACCACCGCCGGGCCTGCGGCGGAGCGGGAAGTCTACCTCGGCGTGCCCGCCGTGCAAGCCCGACTTGAACTTCGCGCACGGATGATGTTCGGTTATGCGGACCAAGCCCCTCCCAGGCCGCACAGCCCGCACGCGCGCCACTACCATCGCCCGACCATCCACGGAGCATCCGCCGCGTGACACCCGCCGAAGTCGCCATCGCAGCCGCCATCGGGCTGGCCGCGGGCCTGCTCGGGGGGCTGTGCGGGATCGGCGGCTCCATCGTCATGCTGCCCGCCCTGGGCCTGATCTTCGGGTACGAGGACCAGCAGCGCACGCGCCACCACCTCTACATGGCGTCGGCGATGCTCGTGAACGCCGTTGTTGCGCTCGTCGCGGTCCGCCAGCACACGCGGGCCGGCGCGGTGCGCGGCGATCTCGTGCGTTCGATCCTGCCGGCGATGGCCGTCGCGATCGTCGCGGGCGTGCTCGCGTCGAACGCCTTCCCCGGCACGGTGCCGAAACTCGCGCTCGTCGCGTTCATCTTCTCGTTCGCCCTCTACACGCTCTTCACGACCGTCCGTTCGATCCCGGACCCCCCCCCCGAGGCGCAGCGGCGCTCGCCCGCCCTCTTCGCCGCGATCGGGCTGGTCACCGGATTCCTCGCCGGGTTCCTCGCCATCGGCGGCGGCATCGTGCTGGTGCCGCTCCTCCAGGTCGCCGCGCGCGTCCCGCTGCGCAACGCCATCGCCGCCAGCGCGGCCGTCATGTGGCTCACCGCCCTCGTCGGTGGGGCGCTCAAACTCGCCACGCTGCCCCGGCTCGGCCTGTCGGTCTCGCCCGCGCTCGCCCTCGCCGGAGCGATGGCGATCGGTGCCATCGTCGGCTCGACCGTCGGCGCACGCCTCACCCACCGCCTCCGATTGCCCCACCTCCGTCTGGCCGTCGCGCTCGCGCTCGCCGCGGCGGGTGCCAGATTGGCAGGATGGGTCTGAGCGCGCCCCGCGGTTGGCACACCCGGGCGTCCGCGGTCGATCCCCGCCCCGAGCGTGCGAACCCGCCGACCGGCCCGACGTATGCACACGCGCGGGCGACGCCCCCTCGGGCGCAGGTTCGACAGAGGAACGCCGGATGACCGCCAACGCCTTCGTGAACAACGCCAAGACCGTGCTGCTGCTCGGCGCGCTGACCGGGCTGTTCGTCGCCGTCGGAGCGTCCTTCGGCGAACGCCTCATCCTGCCGTTCCTGCTCTTCGCCGGCGGGATGAACCTCGTCGCCTGGTTCTACTCCGACAGAATCGCCATCGCAGCGATGCGCGGACGCGAGGTCAACGAAGAGACCGGCGGCGGCCTGTACGCGACCGTGCGCCGGCTCGCCGATCGGGCCGAGCTGCCGATGCCGCGGGTCTACGTCTGCCCGCAGGACGCACCGAACGCCTTCGCGACCGGACGCAGCCCGCGCCACGCGGCCGTCGCGGTGACACGCGGTGCGTTGCAGCTGCTCAGCCCCGAAGAGCTCGAAGGCGTGATCGCCCACGAACTCGCGCACATCAAGAACCGCGACACGCTGACTTCGACCGTCGCCGCGACCATCGCCGGTGTGCTCGCGGCTGTCGCTCAGTGGGGGTTCATCCTCGGCATGGGAAGGAACCAGGGCGGAAACCCGATCGTCGCCCTGCTGACGATCATCCTCGCGGCGGTCGGCGCAGCCGTCATCAAGGCGATGATCAGCCGCTCGCGCGAGTTCGTGGCCGACGCGGACGGCGCCGCCATCGCGGGCTCTCCGTGGGGTCTGATCGGCGCGCTGGAGAAACTCGACCTCGCCTCCAAACGCATCCCGATGGACAACCCGAACCCCGCGCAGAACAACCTCTTCATCGTCGAGCCGCTCTGCGGGAACTCCGTGCTCCGGCTCTTCGCCACCCACCCCCCGACCGACCAGCGCATCGCCGCACTCCGGCGGCTCGCCTGATCGCTACGCCCCGCCCGCGAGTTCCCGCCCCCGATCCCGCGCCGCCACGACGGCCCGAACCACCGCGTCCCCCACACCCGCCGAATCCAGCACGCCCAGCGCGGCCGCCGTCGTCCCGCCCTTGCTCGTCACCGCCGCACGCAACGCGGCAGGCTCATCGTCCCCCGACCCGAGCAGCGCGCCCGCCCCCGCGACCGTCGCACGCACCGCGCGCAGCGCGGTCGACCGATCAAGCCCCGCCTCCACCGCCCCTTCGACCATCGCCTCGGCGAGCAGAAAGACATACGCCGGCCCGCTCCCCGCAACGGCGGTGAAAGCGTCCATGTGCCGCTCGTCGATCCGCACGACCTCTCCCACCGCCCTGAACAGACGCTCCGCAAGCGAAGCGTCGCCGTCGGTCGCGCTCGCATCCGGGGCGATCGCGGTGATGCCCTTGCGCACCCGCGCCGGCGTGTTCGGCATGGCCCTGACCACGCGCACACCCCCCCCGCCCAACGCCTCGCGGACCCGCGCCCCGGCCGTTCCCGCCAGGACCGAAACGACGAGACGCGAGCCGCCCGCCAGCGCGGGCGCGATCGACGCCGCCGCCGACGCGAGCACCTGCGGCTTCACCGCCAGCACGAGCACGCCCTCACCCGGCGCGGGTTCAACGCGTTCGAGCCATCGGACCGCGCCCGCGCCCTCCCCCGCGCCCGCACACCCGCGCGATTCGAACCACGCCCGCGCCCCAGCGTCCGGATCGGCAGCGCACACGCGGCCCGCCTCAAGCACACCCGCCTCCAGCGCGCCCGCGACGATGGCCCGGGCCATGGTGCCGCCGCCCACGAAAGCCACCGGGCTCCGGATGCGTTCCATGCCCCAGCCTACGCGGGCGCGGGCACGCGCGATAGACTTCGTGCCCACGGGAGGACGGCATGAGCACGTTCTATCAACTCGAGTTCGAGCGACCGCTGACCGAACTGGAGCAGCAGATCGCCGCCGCCGAGGCCGCACGCCGCGAGGGCGCGTCCCCGCGGCCCGTCCCCGCGTTCGGCGGCGTGAGCGAGGCCGCCGTCGCCGAGCCGCCCGCCGACCTCGACGAACTGCGGACCCGGCGCGACGAACTCATCGTCCAGTTGTACTCCCGCCTCTCGCCGTGGGACACGGTCCGCGTCGCACGCCACCCCAACCGCCCCCAGACACGCGACTACATCGCCCGGTTCTGCCGCGACTTCTGCGAGTTGCACGGCGACCGGCGCTTCGGCGACGACCCCGCGATCGTCACCGGATTCGGACGCATCGGCTCGATCAAGTGCCTCATCGTCGGCCACCAGAAGGGACGCAACACCAACGAGAAACTCGCCTGCCACTTCGGCTGCGCCCACCCCGAGGGCTACCGCAAGGCACTCGCCAAGATGAAACTCGCCGAAAAGTTCGCCCTGCCCATCGTCACCCTCGTCGACACGCCCGGCGCGTACCCGGGCCTCGGCGCGGAGCAGCGCGGCCAGGCCGAGGCCATCGCCGTCAATCTCCGCGAAATGAGCGTGCTGAAAACCCCCATCGTCTCCGTCATCATCGGCGAGGGCGGGTCGGGCGGCGCGCTCGGCATCGCCGTCGCCGACCGCGTCGCCATGCTCCAGCACGCGTGGTACTCCGTCATCAGCCCCGAGGGCTGCGCCGCCATCCTCTGGAAGCAGGCCAACGAGCAGACCAACAAGTCCGCAGCCTCCGCCCTCAAACTCACCGCCGCCGACAACCTCGAACTCGGCATCATCGACGCCGTCATCCCCGAGCCGCCCGGCGGCGCGCACCGCGACCCGGCCCTCGCCGCCTCCAACCTCGAACGCTGGATCGTGCAGCAACTCATCGAACTGCGCGACCTGAACCCCGACGTCCTCGTCGAGCAGCGCTACGCCCGGTTCAGACGCATGGGCAGGCACGAGGTCCGGGCCTAGCCCCCGCCACGCCCCGAACCGCTCCACGACGCCCGACCGCTTTGACAACCCACGCGGGCCTCTGTACCCTTCCGCCCACCCCGCGACCGGCCCACCGGCCGCACAGATGTTGGCCAGGCCCGGAAACCCAGGGGAAACGCCGGCTGTACGGCGCAAGGAACGCCCCGCTTGGCCAAATCCAAGCCCACATCCAAGTCCCCGACCAAGGCGTCGAGCAAGAAAGCACCGGCGAAGAGCAGCCGCACGGCCGCCAAGCCCAAGCCCGCCGCGCCCAAGTCGAAGCCCGCCCCCAAATCCCCCGCGAAAAAGGCTCCCTCCAAGCCCGCCGCGGCCAAGCCGAAGCCCGCTCCCGCCGCCAGGCAATCCGGCAAGCCGACCCGGGCCAAGGCCGCCGCCGCACCGAAGGGCGGGAAGAAGCCGGACCCCAAATCCGCGTCCAAGTCCGCCCCCGCACCGCCCCCCGAGTCCGCCAAGCCGAATCGCAAGGGCATCACGATCGTGGCGCCCAAGCCACCGCCCAAGAAGACCAAGGCCGCACCCGCTCCCGCTCCGATGCCCGCGGCCGGCACGCTCCTCGGCCCCGGTACGCCGCGGCGCAAGCCCCTCATCCCCTCCGGGCCGGGCGCGCCGACGGTCGGCCTGGCGCTCGACGAAGACGCCGCCGCAGGCAAGAAGCGCAAGTCGCCGTTCACGAAACGGCAACTGGACAAGTACCGCGCGATCCTGCTCGCCAAGCGCGCCGAACTCGTCGGCGACATCGGGAACATGGAGACGCAGGCGCTCCGCGGCCAGAGCGGCTCGCTCTCGCACACCCCCCAGCACATCGCCGAGCAGGGATCGGAGACCTACGAGCAGTCGCTCGCGCTGGACCTCGCCGCCGCCGACCGCCAGTTGCTCCGCGAGATCGAGGCCGCCCTCCAGCGGATCAACGACGGCTCCTACGGCGTGTGCGAGATGACGGGCAAGCCGATCAACCCGGAGCGGCTCGAGGAGTTGCCGTGGGCGCGCTACTCCATCGAGGCCGCCCGCGAGATCGAACGCCGGGCCGGGCGACTGTGAACGACGACACGCCTCAGAGCGACCACGCCCTCCCCCAGACCCCGGACGAACACGGCACCGCGTGGCGCGCGCGCGCCGCCTGGATCACGCTGATCGTCGCCGTCGTCGCGTCGCTCGCCGCCGACCTCGCGACGAAGCACCTCGCCTTCCGCCACGTCGCGGGGCGACCCGTCACCGTCGAGCGAGCCACCGTCCTGCAGGCCTCCGAGGCGGGCATGGGCCTCGGCGTCCTCATCCCCGCCCACGAGCCGGTGGGCGTTGTGCCCGGACTGCTCGAGTTCACGCTCGTCCTCAACGAGGGCGCGGTCTTCGGCATCGGCGCGGGATGGCGCGCCGCATTCATCGCCCTCACGCTCGTCGCCGTCGGATTCGGCGTCTGGGTCTTCGGCGCGTGGAGCGGCCCACGCGATCGGCTCGCCCACGCCTCCGTCGGCCTCGTCCTCGGCGGAGGGCTGGGCAACCTCTACGACCGCCTCGTCTACGCCTGCGTGCGCGACTTCATCCACCCCCTGCCGGGCGTGAGCCTGCCCTTCCGCCTCCGCTGGCCCGGCAGCGGCACCAACGAACTCTGGCCCTGGGTCTCCAACGTCGCCGACCTCCTCCTCCTCATCGGCATCGGCGTGCTGGTCGTGCACGTCTGGCGCCGCGGCGAGCCGCAATCGAAACCCGCCGACGCCAAACCGGCGTCCTGACCCCACCTCAGAACACGCGCCCCATCCCCATGCACCGACGCCACGCGCTGATCTGCCCCATGTGCATCATCTGGTGCCCGCCCACATAGAAGCCCAGCAGGCCCGCCTTGGTCTGGAACCGCTTCGCGAAGTCGCTCGGCATCCCGTGCGGCTGGGCGAGCGCGTCGTCGCTCACCTCCGGCAGCGCGGCGAGCAGTTTCCGATGCCCGGCGAAATAGTGCTCCGTGATGCGGTCGAGCCGCGGGTAGACCTTCCACTCCGGGTCGTCCACGCACTCCTTCCCCGCCGCGAACAGGTCCTCGAAGCCCTCGGGGTTCGGCACGAAGTCCTCGCCCAGGCCCGCCAGCGCGGCGATCCGCTTCGGGTAGATCGAGAGATGCCCGAGAATGAACGCCGGGTGGTTCGTCTGCACGACCTGCCCGCCGACACGCGGCAGCAGGGCCGTCTTCTCCGCCGGGACGTCCTTCAGCAGCATTTCCGCGAAGCCGACGCTCAGCCCGCCGTTGTCCGCGATCGCCTGCCCGAGCGTGCCCATGGGGTCTCTCCTTGTGTGTGCCCTCAGTCTACGGCCGCCGCGTTCTCCCGATCAGGCACCGACGTACTTCGCATAGATCGCGCGCGCCCGTTCCGGCCGAAGCGTGCCCGAGACGATCGCCCGCCCGTCGCCGAAGACGGTGAGCGTGCACGCCCCGCCGCCGTCGCCCCGCTCCGCGCCCAGGTCGCAGCGCACGAGAAACTCGTTGGCCGCCACCGTGCCGTGCGCCCCGAGCCGCCCCGCGAGCGCGGGCAGGTCCACGCCGCCGTTGCGTTGCGGCAGCACCTGCACCGAGTTGCGACCGCACAGCGTCGTGGTGCGCGTCCCCGCGACGCCGCGCAGGTACTCGAACCGCCGCCCGACACAGCACGGGCAATCCGCCCTGCGCGACCCCCGCATGTCGAACCGGCGCACCCGCGGCGGCCACAGGTCGAACTCGACCAGGTCGCCGCCCGGCGCATCGTCGCCGATCAGCAGCCGCAGCGCCTCGGACGCCTGCCACGCCGCCGCCATCACGACCGTCGGCCCGAAGACGCCGGCCGTGTCGCACGTCGGCATCGCACCGGGAGGGGGGGGCACGTCCATGAGGCACCGGAGGCACGCAGTCCGGCCCGGGATCACCGTCATCGTCGTCCCGCACGTCCCCACCACTCCCGCGTACACGAACGGCACGCCGCGCTCGACCGCCAGATCGTTGAGCGCCAGGCGCGTCTCGAAGTTGTCCGTGCCGTCCACGATCGCGTCGATCGGTCCCTCGGCCAGGTCCTCGCCCGCGTCGCCCGTGAAGTCCGCGACGTGGGCCTCGATGCGCACGCCAGAGTTCACCGCCGCCAGCCGCTGCCGCGCCGCCTCGGCCTTCGGCATCCCGAGGTCCGCCTCGGTGTAGAGCGTCTGCCGCTGGAGGTTCGTCGGCTCCACCAGATCGCGGTCGATGACCACCAGCCGCCCGACCCCCGCACGAACCAGCAGGTCCGCCGACACCGACCCCAGCGCGCCGCACCCGACGAGCAGCACGCTCGACGCGGCGAGCCGACGCTGCCCCGCCTCGCCGATGCGGGGAAGGAGCATCTGCCGGTGGTAGCGCGCGAGATCGTCCACGCGCAACTCTAGCAAAGCGGCCAGCCCCGCCCGCGCCGCGCCCAGCCCGTATGCTCCCGCCATGACGAGGTGCGCCAGCGAGCGAGAGACGGGGCTTGGGCTGGGCTGGCACGCGCCCGCCCCGCTGCCGCTGCGCATCGAGACGCCCCGCCTGATCCTGCGCGTCTACGAACTCGGCGACGCACCCGCGCTTTTCGAGGCGGTGTCGGGCGGGCGGGCCTCGCTCCTGCCGTGGATGGTCTGGGCGCGCGACACCCACCGCGACCTCGCCGAGACCACCCACTTCATCACGTCCAAGATGATGGACCTGCGCGAGCCGGGGAAACTCGACAATGTCGTCCTCGGCGTGTTCGAGCGCGAGTCCACGCGGCTGGTCGGAGGCACGGGCGTCCACGGCATCAGCCGCGACACCGCCTCCGCCGAGGTCGGCTACTGGATCCGCGGCGACGCCCGCGCCCGCGGCTACGCCACCGAGGCCGCCCGCCACGTCATCTCCTGGGCCTTGCGCCCGCAGAGCGACGGCGGCATGGGCCTCCGGCGCGTCCGCATCTACTGCTCGGCCGCCAACGCCCCATCACGCCGCGTCATCGAAAAGCTCGGCGTCCGGCACGAAGTCCACCAACGCGAGGACTTCTTCGTCCCCGGCGTCGGCGTCACCGACCGGCTCGGATGGGGCGTGATGGCGGACGAGTGGGATTGCTCGAGGCACGAAGCGAATCGCCCGTCGGAAGAGCACGATCGTGGGATGTGAAATCGCCGACGCGCCACGTGGGCTTGCCGCCCGTTCTGATCCTCGTTAGCCTTGACCGGTCGAGTGCCGCCGGAACCGTCGATCTCGTGGGCTGGGATGTGCGGATGGTCCGGACGAGCCTGCGACAGGGATTGCCGCCCGTGATGAAGCCAGACTTCCGAGGGCCTGACGTGTTCGATCGACGGCGCCTTCCACCCGAACTCGATGAGTTCATCCGGCGCATGAACCCGTGGTGGGAGGGAAAGCCGGGAAGGGTTCTCCCCGACTTCCGGCGATGGGCATTCGCGAAGGCACAGAACGGACTCTTGCGCGGCGTCGCACCGATTACCGTCATCCGGGGGCCGCGCCAGATCGGCAAGTCCACGATTCAGGATCAGATTATCGAGCATCTGCTGTATCGCGAAGGAGTGAATCCCAAGCGAATACTGAAGGTCCAATACGATGATCTCAGGCCCCTCGGCAGGCTCGACTTGCCGGTGTTGGACATCGCGTGGTGGTACGAGAACCGGATTCTAGGACAGACATTCAACGAGGCCGCACGGAGCAATCGCCCCGCCTTCTTGTTTCTCGACGAGGTTCAAAACCTCCAGAACTGGGCGCCCGAACTCAAGAGTCTCGTGGACCAGAGCACCGTCCGCGTCCTTGTGACCGGCTCGTCAGCGCTTCGGATCGAGTCCGGGCGAGACAGTCTTGCTGGGCGGATCAGCACCGTCGAACTCGGTCCGCTTCTCCTCAGGGAAGTGGCCGCGCTGGGGCTGAGGGCGGACCTGCCCCCGTTCTTGGCCGACAACGGTCTTGACAGGCTCACTGACAAAGGCGCGTGGGTTTCCCTCGCCGCCCACGGGATCGGGCACCGCGAAGCAAGGGACGCTGCCTTCACCCGGTGGGCACGACGGGGCGGGTACCCGCGCGCTCACGAGCGATTCGACGTGCCCTGGGCGGAAATGGCGGACGCCCTTATCGAAACCGTTGTGAATCGTGCGATCCAGCACGACCTGCGGCAGGGTGATCGCGGGCGGAAACGCGATGAATCCCTGCTGAAGCAAGTCTTCACGCTCGCGTGCCGCTACACCGGCCAGACGCCGCGCCAGTCGGTTTTCGTGGAGGACATCAAGTCCGCGCTCGACGCCAACATCGGCTGGCAGCGGGTGAGCGCCTATCTGAGTTTTCTCGAAGGTGCCATGCTCCTCAAACTCATCCCCCCCCTCGAACTGAGGCTCAAGCGCCGACGCGGACCCGCAAAGATCTGCATTTGCGACCACGGCCTCCGCGCCGCATGGCTGCAGGACGTTGTGGCCCTCGATCCCGGCGACCTGCACGACAACACGACCCATCGCGATCAGGCGGGACGCATCGCGGAGGGGATCGTCGGGTTCTTCCTCTCGGGAATACCTCATCTCGATGTCGCCCACTTCCCCGAGCGCGGCGCCGAACCGGAAGTCGACTTCGTGCTCACGATCGGCGATCGTCGCATCCCCGTTGAGATCAAATACAGAAGGAACATCAACCCGCACAATGATACCCGTGGCTTGAGGGCCTTCATCGAGAAGTCCGCCTACAACGCACCTTTCGGCGTGCTCGTGACAATGGCTGACGGCGTCGTGGTTGATGACCCGAGGATCGCGCCTGTCCCGTTGCGATCATTGCTCCTGCTGCGCTGAACGCTGCGTCGCAACGGCACGCACGACAATCGGCGAGCACACACGACAGAACGCGTCGGCAAGCCCGCAGGCACGAGGCAACTTCACGCGTAGTGCGCAAACGCCTTGTTCGCCTCGGCCATGCGGTGCGTCTGGTCGCGGGTCGTCATGGCCTTGCCCTCGCCCCGGGCCGCCATGTACAACTCCTCGGCCAGTTTCCGCCCCATCGGGCGGCCCTTCTCGCCCCGCGCCGCCTGGATGATCCACCGGAACGCCAGCGACTGCTGGCGGCGTCGGTTCACCTGCATCGGCACCTGGTAGTTCGCCCCGCCGATCCGCTTCGACCGCACCTCGACGTACGGCTTCACGTTGTCGATCGCCCGCCGGAACACCTCGATCGAGGTCTTGGGCGCGTCCGGGTTCGCTTCCTTGTCGAGTCGCCCCTGGATCAGGTCCAGCGCATCGTACACCACGCGCTGCGCCACGCTCTTCTTGCCGTCCTCCATGACGCAGTTGATGAACTTCGACAGCACCACGTCCCCGTGCCTGGGGTCGGGGCGCAACTGATCGTCCGACTTGGTGATTCGACCGGCCATCCTGCTTCCTTTCGGCTCATCCGCCGCCTCATGGCGGCCGTGTGTTCACCGGCGAACCCCGGCCGGGGTACGCCGATTACTTGCCGGGACGCCCGCGCGGGCGCCCCTTCTCGCGGCTACTTCTTGCCGCGCTTGGCTCCGTACTTCGAGCGGCCCTTCTTCCGATCCGACACGCCCAGGCAGTCCAGCGCGCCGCGGACGATGTGGTACCGCACGCCCGGCAGGTCGCGCACGCGCCCGCCACGCACCAGCACGATCGAGTGCTCCTGGAGGTTGTGCCCCTCGCCGCCGATGTACGCCGTGACTTCCTTGCCGTTGCTCAGTTTCACGCGGGCGATCTTCCGCAGCGCGGAGTTCGGCTTCTTCGGCGTCGTCGTCTTGACCGTCAGGCACACACCGCGACGCTGCGGACACTCGTCCAGGTCGCGGACCTTGGACTTGGCCTTCGGCGTGCGGCGGGGGTTGCGGATCAACTGGTTGATCGTCGGCATGGAAACTCCCTGGCGGCTCCCTTGTGGGCGGGAAGTCTAGCCCCCCGCCCCGCCCCGGCAAGCCCCCGCACCGGCCCTCCCCGATCCCTGCCCGCCATAGCCTCCCCCATGCCCGATCCAGCCGACCCCGCCGCCCTCACCGTCTCCGGTTTCCAGGCCCTCATCCGGGACCGCTACCTCGCCACCGACGCCGCCCGCGGCACCCCGGCGACCTTCATGTGGTTCATCGAGGAGGTGGGCGAACTGGCGACGGCTCTCCAGCAGAACGCCCCGGGCCGCAACCCCACCCCCGAGCAGCGGGCCAACCTCGGGGAGGAGTTCGCCGACGTGCTGGCCTGGCTGATGACGCTCGCCAACGTCAACGGCGTGGACATCGCGCAGGCTCTCTCCAAATACACCGATCCAGACCGCGTCGAGGGGGTCAAGGCGTAACCGACGCCCGTCGCCCAGCGGCCGCACCAGAGGCCGGATCCCGCTGCCCGATCGGTCGGTACACCTCGATGATGAGCGTGTCGTCGGCGGCGGGTCCGGACCTGAAGTGCGTGACGCGCGACCGGATCGCGCCCGGCCACGCGCCGTTGTGGACATCCGACGCCGACGCCAGCAGCCGACGCAGGCCGTCGATCCGCAGCATCGCACCGCGCGAGTCCCGGGCCTCGATCGCGCCGTCGGTGTACGCCACGACGGAATCCCCGGAGCCGAAGGGCACGGACCGCGGGGCCGGGTCGAAGTCCGCACCCGCGCACGCGCCCAGCACGAACGCGGTGCTCTCCAGTTCCTCGAGCGTGCCGTCCACCCCGCGCACGAACGCCGGAGGGTGCCCGCCCGAGGCGTACTCGAGCCGGTCGGCGGACGGGTCGATGCGCACGCAGAGCGCGGTCGCGTAGATCGAGTGCGTCGCCAGCGTCAGGTGCACATAGCGGTTCAGCAGCCGCAGCACCTCGCCCGGCCCGATGTCCGGATTCTCGGCGAACACCCGCTCCAGTTCCCCGTGCAGGCGGTTCACCGTCAGAGCGGCCGGGATGCCGTGCCCCGTCACGTCCAGCAGCACCACGCTGAGCGGGCCGTCGGCGTGGCGGTGCGCGAAAAGAAAGTCACCCCCGATCGCCCGCATCGGCTCGTACTCGTAACTCAACCGCACCGGACCCTCCGCGATCGACGCCGGGAACAACGACTCGTGGATCCGCCGGGCGTCGACCAGTTCGCGACGCATCTCGCCGTACTTGTTCTGCAGGAACCGCAGTTTGAACGTCTCCATCCGCCTCGAATGCCTCATCCAGCAGACCGCGAAGCCCGGCGCGACCAGCAGCGGCGAGAGCACGATCCCGATGCCCGCGCCGACGATCCGTTCAGTGCCTGACGACCAGACGGGTGTCTCCCACAGCAGCCGCACCGCCGCGCTGAAGCCCAGCACGAGCAGCGCGGGCCGGATCGCCTGCTTCGGGCTCCACGGCAGCAGCGCGCACGCCAGGAAGTGCGTGAGCGTGAACGCCGACAGGCCCATCGCGGCCGGCAGGTCCAGAGCACGCATCAGCACGTTCATCAGCCCGTCGACCGCCACGATCCCGATGCTCAGACGCACAAGCACGTCGCCAACCGGCCTGCGGCTCTTCGCGTACCAGAACGCCGCAACGTACATGGCGACCCAGATCAACGCCAGGAACCACCACGGCCAGCCCCGCGGCAGCGGCACCTGCGACGACCGCGCCCACACCAACGCCCCGGTGCGCACCAGCAGCCCCAGCAGCAGCAGCCCGCCGATGACTCCCGTGAACCACAGGAACCGCCGCAGCAACAGCCGCTCCGTCTCCACGCGGAACTCGTGGTGGAAATCCGTCGTGTAGGCCGCGCTGGAGGAAAGAGCCATCAGCCCGCCCCCCCGCTCTCACCCCGGTTCGCGCCCGGCACCCACAACACATCGCCGCCCGCGCGGGCGTTCGCCACCCGCCCGAGCACGAACAGCAGGTCGCTCAGCCGGTTCAGGTACCGCACGACCTCCGCGCTCGTCGACTTCGGCTCCCGCGACAGCAGCGCGACGGCGCACCGCTCCGCCCGCCGCACCACCGTCCGAGCCAGGTGCAGCGCGGCCGCCGACGCCGAGCCGCCCGGCAGCACGAAACTCGTCAGCCCGGGCAGGCCCGGGTTGTGCGCGTCGATCGCGCGCTCGAGCCGCTCCGTCTGCGCGGGCGTGATGCGCAGCGACCGCCCCTCGCCGGGCACGACCGGCGTCGCCAGGTCCGCACCGGCATCGAACAGGTCGTGCTGCACCGACCGCAGCAGGTCCGCGATGTCGCTCGCTCCCGCCCCCTCCGCCGCCACGACCGCTAGCCCGATGCAGGCGTTCGCTTCGTCCACCGTGCCATACGCCTCGACCCTCGGGTCCGCTTTCGAGACGCGCACGCCGCCGACAAGGCCCGTCGTCCCGTCGTCGCCCGTCTTCGTGTATACCTTACTGATCCTGACCATCGACCCTCGCACGACCACGGAGAGCGCCGAAACCATGCCCCCGGCCAGTGTATCCGGCACGGACGCCCCCGCCTTGCAGCGAGGCATCCTCAGACGGTGGTCCCTCCGCGCCCCCGTCCGGGTCGAGATCGACGCCAACGCCACGCTCGTCCAGCGCGTGCTCGCCGCCCGCGGCCTCACGGGCGACGCGGAACGATTCCTTCACCCCTCCCTCACCCACCTTCACCCGCCCTCGGACATCCCGGGCATCGACACGGCCGCGGAGCGGGTCCTCGCCGCCGCCAGGGCACGCGAGCCGATCGCCATCTACGGCGACTACGACGTTGACGGCGTCGCCGCCACCACCATCCTCTACCGCACCATCCGCGCCCTCGAACCCGACGCACCCGTGCGAACCTACATCCCCCACCGCGTCGATGAGGGCTACGGCCTCAACGACGACGCCATCCGCCAACTCGCCGACGAGGGCGTCCGCGTCATCATCACCGTGGACTGCGGCATCACCGCGATCGAGCCGGCCCGCGTCGCCCGATCGCGCGGCGTCGACCTCATCATCACCGACCACCACAACCCCGGCGACACGCTCCCCGAGGCGTTCGCGCTCGTCCACCCGCGCCTGCCCGGTGGCGCGTACCCCTTCGGCGACCTCTGCGGCGCGGGCGTCGCCTACAAACTCGCCTGGCGGCTCACGACCATGCACGCCGGCGGCGAGCGCCTGCCCCAGCCGCTGCGCGATCTGCTCCTCGACCTCCTGCCGATCGGCGCGCTCGCCGCCATCGCGGACGTCGTCCCGCTGCTCGGCGAGAACCGCGTCATCACGCACGCGGGCCTGCGCCGCATCCGCTCCTCGCCCTTCGTCGGCCTGCGGGCCTTGATCGACGCCTCCGGCTTCGGCGACGACAAGGTCGACTCGGAGCGCGTCGCCTTCTCGCTCGCCCCGCGCCTCAACGCCTGCGGCCGCATGGGCCACGCCCGCGAAGCGGTCGAACTCCTCACCACCGACGACCCGGCCGTCGCCGAGCGGATCGCCGACCGGTTGACTCGCCAGAACAAGGAACGGCAGGACGTCGAACGCCGCATCACCGCCCAGGCCGAGGAACTCGCCCACACCAGGGGCATGACGCGCACCGACACGCGGGCCATCGTCCTCTCGCACCCCGACTGGCACACCGGCGTCGTCGGCATCGCCTGCGCGCGCCTCGTCGAGCGCTTCGCCAGGCCCGTCATCCTCATGCGGACCGAGAGTGGAGCGTGCCACGGATCCGGGAGGTCGGTCCGCGGGTTCAGCCTCCACGGCGCGCTCCGCGAGTGCGGTTCCCACCTCGAGTCCTTCGGCGGGCACGAGATGGCCGCGGGCCTCCGCCTTCGCGAGTCCGCTCTCGACGCCTTCACCGCCGCATTCGTCGAGCACGCCAACCGCCGCATCGCCCCCGACGACCTCGTGCTCGACCTCGACTACGACTGCGACGCCTCGATCGACGAACTGCAACTCGGCGCGGTGCGCGAACTCGAGCGGCTCGCCCCGTTCGGCCACGACAACCCGCCGGTCGCCCTCCGGCTCATCGCCATCCGCGTCGCCAGGGAGCCGCGCCGCATGGGCGATCGCGGCCGCCACCTCTCCCTCTCAGTGCGCGGCGCCGAGCCGAAGGAAATCAGGCTGGTCGCCTGGAACTGGGGCGACAAGGCCGACCGCCTGCGCCCGGGCATGACCATCGACGCCGTCGTCCGCCCCAAGCTGAACCACTGGAACGGCACGACGAGCGTCGAGGCGGAACTCCTCGACGTGTGCGTAAAAAGGAGCGGGGCCGGATAAGCCCCGCCCCGCAAACAACCCCCCAGGCACGCGCGCCGGAGTGCTACGGCTCGTTCGTCACGCCCGCGACGGTCGGGCCGCCGACCGAGTCCAGCAGCGCCCGCAGGCTCGAGTTCGTCGGGTCGGCGTGCAGCGCGAGCGCGAACGACTCGCGCGCCGCGTCGTGGCGGCCCATGTCGCGCAGCACCAGCCCCCGAAGCGTGTTGATCTTGGCCGATGCCGGGTCGCGCGCCGCCGCACGCCCCAGCCACTCCAGCGCGGCCGCGTTCTCGTTCTGCCGACGGTGCCAGAGGGCACGCAGCAGGTACCCGTCCGGACGCTCCGGCGCGAGCGCGATGACGCGCGTCGCCGACGCGCGCAGACGGTGCTGGTCCTTGAGCACGTACGAGAGCTCGCCAAGCCCGATCCACGCCTCGACGTCGCCCGCGCCCTCGTCCCCCTCCGTCAGCGTCACGTAGATCGCCCTTGCCTCGACCGGACGCGCCAGCTCCGTCAGGCACCGCGCCCGCGAGTGAAGCAGGTCGCGCCGACCGGCGCGCTCCGCGTTCTTCAGCAGGCGGGAGAGGTTCCCCTCCGCCGCGCGGTAGTCACGCACCGCGACCTGCGCCCGCGCAAGGTCCTCAAGGATCGCGGGATCGTCCGGCGCGAGCAGCCTCGCCTGGTTGAACAACTCCACCGCCTCGGCGTTGCGCCCGCCCATCAACGCGATGTGCCCGAGCGTCTGCTTCACGCCCGCCGCGTGCTCGTACCGACCCGCACCCTCGCGCAGCAGCCCCTCCGCCTCCGCGGGCCGTCCCATGTCGATCAGCGTCTCCGCGGCGGCCACGGCGTACTGCGGCGCGGTCGGGTCCAGTTCCATCGCCCGGCGGTAGTGCCCCAGCGCGGTCTCCTGCTCCTGCAGGCGCTCGAAGAGCACGCCGAGGTAGAACTGCGCCTCGACGTTGTCCGGGTCCAGCCCCTCCGCCGTGCGCAGCGACTGCACCGCCTGGTCCAGCGCGCCCATCTCGTTCAGGATCCGCCCCCGCAGCACGTGGCTCCGCGCCACCTGGTCGTTGATGGCGATCGAGGTGTCGATGCGCTTCAGAGCCTTGTCGAGGTCGCCGGCGAGGAACGCCTGCCGGGCCATGTCGTGCTCCGTCGCGCTCTTCATGATGCCGAGCTTCTCCCGCGCCGCCGAGAGGTGCTCGCGCGTGTACTTGCCGTGCCCGCCCCCGCCGCACCCCGCCGACAAGCCGGCGAGGCACAGGCAGGCGGTCAGTCCGAGGCGCATCGCGGTCCGTGCGTTCATCGCGGTTCTCCCTTTCGTCCCTCTCCTCCGAACGGTCGTCCTGTCATGGCGGACACCCGAGAGGCGGCCCGCACGCGGCGGGCCGTCTCCCGGGGTTGGTGGGTCACTTGTCTTCGGCCGGGGTCGGCTCCGTGGGCACGGTGGTGAAAGTCGGCGTGCTCTCCGCCGCCTCCCTGAAGAAGCGGGCCAGCCCGCGGAACCCGTGCATCACGGTCGCCCAGCCGAGGATGCGCCGATCCTCCTCGTTCAACTCGTCGATCCACGAGGCCGAGCCGTTCGCCGCGATGGGGGCGCTGTCCGTGACCGGTGACTCGGGCGCCTGCTCCGCGGCGACCTGGGCGCCGGTGTTGTCCCACTCCTCCAGCGGGGCGTCGGTGCTCTCGAACGCGAGGTCGTCGCCGGCGTTGTCGGACCACGGCTCCGACGCCACCTCGAAGGTCGTTCCGTTGGTGTCGGTGTATGGAGACTCGCCGGAGACATCGGACGCGACCGCCTCGCCGGTGTCCTCGAGGCCCCACACGTTGCCGTCGTCCCAGGCCTCGCCCGTCTCGGCGGCGACGCTGACCTGCTCCATCATCGGCTCATCGGTCGCCTCCGCGACGGCAACCCCGTCGCCCGAGGCCTGCCCCTCGCCGTTCGTGACGATGGCCATCGAGTCGTCCGCCAGGTTCACGTCGTCCATCCCGTCAGCCTCGTTCACCGTGCCGGTGACGGTCATGGAGTCCTCGGCGGGCGTGACGCCCGAGCGCCGCTCCACGTCCGTGTGGAGCAGTTCGTCGATCTCCCCGTGCAGGATCGAGTGCAGCAGGTCGCGGTTCGGCCACACCGTCCGCTCGTTCATCAGTTTCTCACGCATCTCGATCGCGTCCGGCTGGTTCGGGAACAACTCCAGCGAGCGACGGACCTTGTGCAGCGCCTGGTCCGTCTTGCCTTCCGCGGCCAGACGGTCCGCCTCGACGAGCAGCGTGCTCGCCTGCTTCTCACGCGACCACGGCAGCAGGCCCTCGCGGGAACCGGCCCGCGCCCGACGCGCGACCTCCATGCCCTCCGAACCCGCCTTGATCAGCACGTCGTCGCTCACGATCGACGGCGTGATCATGAAGATGATCTCGTTGCGCTGCGTCTCGTCCTCGTGCCCGCGGAACGCCGCCCCGATGATCGGGATGTCGCCCAGGAACGGCACCTGCCGGCGTGACGTCGACGTGGACTCGCGGAACAGACCCCCCAGCACGATCGTGTGCCCGTCCGGCACGATCACGTTCGTCACGAGTTCGTTCGTGATCTCGTCCGGGATCGTCACCGCCGCCCCCGTCGCGTCCGTCGCGTTGCGGATCACAGCCTCCGACACCTGCGGCTTCAGTTCCATGCGGATCATCCCCTCGCTCGTCACGAAGGGCCGGAAGTACAACTGCGTGCCCGTGTCCAGGAACTGCACGGTCTGCGTCGTGCTCGTCTCGTTCGACGTCGTGCTCAGGTAGCCCACCTTGCGCCCGACCAGCACCCGGGCGGGCATCCGGTTCAGCGTCAGAATCTTCGGGTTCGAGATGATCGTCGTGTCGCCCACCTCGTCCAGCATCCGCAGGAAGACCGCGACGTCGTTGTAGACGATGCCGGCCTTGAACGTCGCCGGCCCGGAGGCGTTGCCCGCCGTCGAGACCAGCGCGCCGCCGCGCCCGTCATCGCCCGGCACGCCAACGGTCTGCGACGACCCGCCGGAGATGCGCGAGCCGGTGCCGCCGATCAGCCCGTCGACGGAGCCCAGCGGGCCGCCCAGGTTCACGAAGTCGCCCATGCTCAGGTCCGCGATGATCGAGAAGTCCACGCCGAAGGCGTTGGCTTCGTTCAACTGCGTCTGCACGATCGTGGCCTCGACCAGCACCTGCGCCGGCCGCGTGTCCAGTTCCCGCAGCAGGCCCTCGATCTCCTCCACCCGGTCGGGGTAGTCGAAGATGATCAGCGTCGCGCCGTGGACGAAGTCGTCCGCGCCCGCGGGGGCGTCGCCCGGCAGGCTGAACCGCTCCGTCCGGTTGTTGGTCTTGATGTACGAGCCTTCGCTCAGCAGCGGCGTCACGAACTCCGCCGCGTCCACCGCGTTCAGGTAGTTCAGCGTCACACGCTTGTGCACCCGCCTGCGCGACGCCTGCTCGATCTGCTCCAGTTCCGCCAGCGTGTAGACGTGGATGAAGTTGCCCTTCTCCACGTACCCGAACCCGTTGACGTGCAGGATGGCGTCAAGCGCCTCGTAGAACGTCACGCCGTACAGGTTCGCCGACACCGTCGCCGACACCGCCTGGCTCGCCACGATGTTCCGCTGGCTCTGGATCGAGAGCAACTGCAGCACGTTCGCCAGCGCCTCGTTCTGCACGTGCAACTCGACGATCATGTTCTCGTCCACGCGCACACGGTCCATCAGCTCCTGCACACGCTGCTCGTCCGGCTCGTTCGACGGCTGCGCGGGAGCCGACATCACGCCCGCCGCCTGCTCCGCCTCCGCCGCCCGGCTGTTCGCGGTCTCCGCGGCGTTCCGCGCCGCCTCCATGATCGCGCCCAGGCCCAGACCCAGGTCGCCGTCCTCGTCCTGCCCCAACGCGGCCGGCGCGCCCGCCACCAGCACCAGCGCGGCGGCCGACACCGCGAGCCGGCCCGCGCGACGGCCGACCCGCTGAGAAACGGAGGCTCTCGACTCGTTGTCACGATGGTTCATGTCTCAACCCTGCCTGTATCTCGGGCCTGCCGGCGTCCCGGACGCATCCCGGGCCACTCACCGTCGGCTCGGCCGGTTGTTCTCGGTATGTCGTCCAGACCGGATGAGGACTTTGGGACGAGTCTGCCGTTTGACCCGCGCGGCCAACCCACGCCCGCACAATCGGAACGCGCAAGAAACGACCGGCAACAACCATCGTCCTCAGTCGGCGGCGACCACCGGGCGCTCGCCCTCCGGAGGCTCGTCCTCCGGGCTCCGCGCCCGCGGCTCCTCGTCCCGGCGCGGCTCCGCGTACACCGACCGCGGCGTGTCCGTCACCAGCCGCAGCCGCTGCCAGATGAGCAGGCTCAGCACGCCCGTCAGCGACAGGACCCCCAGCCGGAAGGCGCTGGGCCTCCGACCCCCCGACGATCCCCCGCCTCGTCCACGCTCACTCATCGGCGATCTTCTCGACAGAGACCTGCCCGGTAAACGGCGACACGTTCACGCGGAACACCGAGCCGCTCCCACGGATCACGACGCTCCCGCCCGATCCCGCCTCGTCCCCGGCCGGATCGACCACAGGCCCGCCCAGTTCATCGAAGATGAGGATGGACTCGCCGTCGAACGAGGCCGACAGAATCTCCGCGCCGCTGAACCGCGCGTCGTTGAAGTTGATGATGTAGCGATCGTCCGGCCCCCCCCGGAGCAGCAGCGGCTCGTAGGTCACTTCGGTCTGGCCGTCGCCGATCATCGTCACCTGGACCTCGGCCAGCATGTACGCGTTGCTCTCGGGATAGAAGACGATCGCCCGCCGCTGCTGGTACGCCAGCGCATCCGCCTGCGCGAAGGCGATGTCCGACACCACCGTCCGCACCGCCGCCTGCACCCGAAGCACGCCCGCGCTGCCGATCGAGGGCACGACGAGCGCGGCCGCGATCCCAAGCACCACCACCACCACCAGCACCTCGACCAGGGTGTAGGCGCGGGGCGATGCCGCCCGGTCAGGCCGCCCACCCCGCCCGGTGCAGCAACACGCGGTCACGTTCGTCTCCCTCACTTCGCCTCGCGGACCCGGACGCCGTCGGACAACTGCTTCTCGACCCGACCGAGGCGATCGTTCATCGACCGCAACTGCCGGATCATCTCGTTGCGCTGGTCCGCCGGGTTCACGACGCCGCGGGCTCGAGGCTCGTCGCCCTGCGACGCCGACGCGGCCGCCGGAGGCTGCTTCAGCACCGCGGCCCCGACGAGCGCCGCGATCAGCGCCAGCAGCCCGTTCGTCCAGGCACGCCCCGTGAATCGAAACCTGGGTCTGTCGTGTTCGCTGTGCATGGCGTCCATGGTCGGTTCCTCACTCACTCAGTTCTTCGGGAGCGGTTCGTCACTGCCGTCGAACCCGACGGCCCACACGCGGCCCGTATCGGGGTCGTAGATCCACCCGTAGTCGGTGTGGTACGCGTCGTCAGGACCCTCCCCGAAGACGATCACGGCGCCGTTCGGACCCCCCACCCACGCGTTGACCGGCGCGGTCTTGAGGTACTGGCTGTTCAGCAGCGACCCCCACGTCCCGTCTCCCTCCTCGACCGTCGGGAGCGCATCGGAGTTCCGGACGCGGTACACGTCGATCACCCGACGCACCTTCTGCAGTTCGTGGAACGTCGCCTTCTCGCTCGCTTCGTGCGTCGCGTTCGCGAAGCGGGGCACGACCACCGCCGCCAGGATGCCGAGAATCACCACCACGATCAGGATCTCAACGAGCGTGAATCCGCGCCTGGCGTAGTCCATCTCGACTCTCCGTGTCCCGTCAACCGTCGGGCGTCTCTCGCGTGGAATCGGCCCACGCCCCCTTCCGGGAGCGGGGCCTGTGAGTCATGTGCGCAACCCGAGGATCAGTCCGTCGCCGTGCCGGTGATCTCGCCCGTCTCCTCGTCGAAGTACGAGGCGTAGATCGTCCCGTTCGTCGTGTTGAAGAACCACGCGGCGTCCTCGGAGCCGGTGCCCTCGTCGCCCGAGGCAACGCTCGTCCGCGTCGCCGCCGTAGGCCACGCGGGGTTCGCGGGGGCGGACTTCAGGTAGTTCCCGTCCAGGAGGTCGTCCCAGTCGGCCGAGAGGTCCGGGTAGTTCCCGTTGTTCCGAGCCGCGAACAACTCGATCTGGTTCTGCAGCGTCTGCAACTGCGTCTGGATGTTGCCGCCGCGCGCGTCGTTCGCCGCGTTCGTGAACTGCGGCACGACGATCGCCGCGAGAATCCCGAGGATCACCACGACGATCAGGATTTCGACCAGCGTGAACGCCCGCGAACGGGCACGATTCGCCTTCATGTTGAGGCCTCCTTCACTCACTCGAGTCACTCGCGAGTTCCTGCATCCGCCTACGCGGCGGGGGGTTCCTGAGTCCGGCGGGGGGGCGCCGGACGGCTCCTCCGCCGCCCGGACGCAACCACGCCGGTACAGGGCATCGACCGCACCACCCCCACGGTTGACCTTCGTTCACGCGAATCCGCCCCGGACCCGCGGGATCGTGACGACTGCGGCCACATTGACGCCTGCGACGGCACACTCCCCGAGACAACGGGATCGCCGCCGCGGCGCGGGCGCGGCTTATCGGGTGCGCAGCAACAGCGCGGGCCGCCGCGCGGGGGCGGTCGATCGCCACCCGCCCCGCCGGCACACGCCGAGCACGCCCGTCAGTTCGTGGACCCGGCCCCGATCAGCCCCAGCAACTCGGTATTCGGCAGGTTCAGCGCGCCCATCAGCGCCGCGGCCGTAACCGCCTCCTCCCCCTGCCCGTCCCGCGCCAGCGCGACAAGCCGAGCCACGTGCCGGTCCGAGAGCATGTTCCCGAAGCGCTTGGCGGACTCCCCGACCGTCTCCAGCAGGGCGACCCGCTCCTGGCCCGAGGCGGCCAGCGCGGCATCCATCAGCGCGACCTGCGCTCGCTCCTGCCCGATCCGCGAGAGTACCTCCGCGACCCGCAGTTTCGTGGCGCCGCTCGACACCCCGAGCGATGCGACCAGCGGCGCGGCGGCGTCGCTCACGTCGAACACCGGATTGCCCGCAACCGCAAGGTCCCGCAGCGCGGCGAGCGAGCGCGAGGCGTACTCCGCAGCCTCCTCCGCGCCGATCACGCCCCCCGACGCCGTGTCCACCAGTTCCCGGGCGGCCGTCGCCATCATCGCTTCCGTCAGGCCGAGTTGTCGGACCACCACGGTCGGGTCGCGCTCGAACTGCGGGCCGAGTTCCGCGTACGAGACCGAACTCACCAGCGCGAGCGCCGGCGTCGCCGCGAGCCGCGTCGAGGCCCGCGCCTCGTCGATCGTCCGCAGCGTCGCGTCCGCCGCCTGCGCCGTCACGATCAGGTCGATTCCCGGCGTCTCCGCGATCGGTTCCGCAGCCTCGGCGAGCGTCCCCGCCCGCGGCAGCACAACGTACCCCTCGCGCTCCAGCACGCGACGGATCGCCTGGTACTGCTCCGACTCCGCCGTGATCACCAGCGCATACTGCTTCGACGCGTCCCGGATCGCGCTCGCCAGCAGCGGCACCACGCGCTCAGAACCCGTGAACGTCTCCGTCGGCTGCGCCCTGCCCAGCGCGAGCGCGGCGTCGTACTGCACGCGACGGTTCGGGTACGCCAGGCTCTCCAGCAGCGGCCTCCGCGCCGCAAGCCCCGACCACAACTGCGAACCCCCCGCCGTCCGCTCGATCGCCGCGATCGCCTGCCGCGCCAGCCGCGTGTTCCGCGTGTCGATCGCCCGAGCCAGCACCCGCTGGTTCACCGGCACGCCCGCCGCCGCCGCGAAGTACGCCGCGCCCCGGCGCGTCGAAGCGTAAGCCGGGTTCTCGTACCCATCCGGAGTCTCGTTCTGACGCTTGAAGTTCGAGGCCACCCACAGCGCGAGCGCATCCGCGTTGTCGCCCCGCAACGAGAGCGACTTCTCCGCCATCCGCATCGCCATCGCCTCGTGGTAGACCTCGGTCCGGATCGCCGTCGGAATCAGCGGCGTCTTCGGCGCGCCGGGCAGGTACGACCACAGCAACTGGTGCTCCTCGCCCGGGAACGACGTCACCTCCGCACGCTCGCCGTAATAGACCTCGCCGAGCCACTCGTACAACGAAGCCGCGTCCAACGCGCCCAGCGACCCCCCCACCGCGTCCAGCGCACGCCGGCACGCCGCCGACACCGCCGGCGACTTCGTGCCCGTCATCAACTCCATCACGAACGGCGCGGACGTGCCGTACTTCAACTGCCCCAGCACCTGCACCACCAGTTCCTGCTCCGCCGGCTGAAGGTGCGGCAGCGCAGCGCACAGCGGCATCACCGCCTGCCGGCCCATGTCGATCATCAACCGCTGCACCGCCGCCTGCAACTGCGGGTTGCTCCCGTCCAGCAGCGCCTCGACCAGCAGCGGCATGGCGTACTCACCCGCCGCCACAAGCCGCTGCTGCGCCAGGAAACGCCCCTGAAGCCCGCCCGTCAGCAGCGCGATGTTCCGCTCGACCTCCGCCGGGGCACGGGCCTTGTTCAGCCGACCACGCTCGAACAACCGCTGCAGCGCGCCCGCCGTCGCCTCGAGGTCCGACCCGCCCCCCTCCGCCCGCATCGCCAGCCCAACCGCCTCCGCGAACCGCAGCGACTCGCCCGACGCCTCCACCAGGTCCGCGAACGCCTCGGGCGACATGCCCGACGACAGCAACTGCTGCCCCATCAACTCCGCCGCGTCGTACCGCGCGATCTTCGTGTAGTGGATGAAGTCCCGCAGCCGGTCCGCGTCGGACTCCGGAACCGCCTGCCCGCGGGCCGGAACCGCCGACAACGCCGCCGCGAGCACGCACAGAACCACAATCAGACGACCGGGGGCAACGCTTCGCACGGGAACCTCTCCTATTCGCCACTCGGGCGGAACGGACCTGCTCTTCGGGACGCGCTCCAAGCCACCAGCGGCACGGCCCGCGGCCGCCCGCCCGGACTCCAAGCGTACCCCCCCTGTCCCGAGGCCCCGCAATCTAGCGGTCCCCAACAACCCGTGTCAATCCGCACGCCCAAACCCCGGCCCGCCGCCGACCCCCCGCCCGTCGTCCCAGAACCAGAACTTGGGGGTCGCCCGGGCAGGCCCGTCAAGCGGCCCCTCCCGCTCGCCGATGCAAGCCGGGTGAAGCCCTCCGGGTTCATGCCCGCTTCGTGCGCGAGGTGAGACGATGACCATCGATAAGGACGTGCTGACGACCGGCGAGGTGGCGAAGATCTGCAACGTCGCCCCCCGAACCGTCTCCAAGTGGTTCGACACCGGCACCCTCAAGGGGTACCGCATCCCCGGCTCCAAGGACCGGCGAATCCCCGTCGCCGAACTCCTCCGATTCATGCGCGCCCACGGCATCCCCATGGACGGGATCGCCTCCGGCCGTACCCGTGTCCTCATCGTCGACGACGACAGCGACGTCGTCGACACCCTCCACCGCGTCCTCTCCGAGCAGACCACCTACGAAGTCCACACCGCCACCACAGGCTTCCAAGCCGGCATGGAGTGCGAACGCTTCCGACCCCACGTCATCCTCCTCGACATGCACCTCTCCGACGGCGACTCACGCCACGTCGCCGACCTCGTCCGACGGAGCGATGCACTCCAGATGACCAAGATCGTCGCCATGAGCGCGAAGATGACCGACGGCCAGGCCCACGCACTCCGCTCGCAGGGCTTCGACGACTTCCTCCGCAAGCCCTTCCAGGTCCGGCAGGTCGTCGAGTCCATCGAACGCTCAACCAGCGTCGTCCACTGACAAAGCGAAGAACGAAAAACGAAAAGCGAACATCGGACCGCGACGATCGGCCTGCGCTGAAAGCGACCGCGCATCGCCTCCCGATTTCCACTTTTCGCTTTTCGCTTTTCGCTTTTCGTTTTTCGCCTTTTGCTTTACCCCACCTCCGCCAGGTACCGCGCGATCACGTCCCGCGCCGCCTTCAGGTCGCGCACGTCGATCATCTCCGTCACCGTGTGGATGTACCGCGTCCCGACCGTGATGCCCACCGCCCGCGCCCCGGCCGCAGCCTGCTGGGCCGCCGCGCCGTCCTGACCGCCCCGCGCCAGGATCGTCCGCTGAAAGGCGATCTTGTGCTTCCGCGCGACCGCCTCCACCTCGTCCACCAGCCCCTTGTCCGCGATGAACGAGGCGTCCTTCACGTGCAGCCCGAACCCATCGCCGTGCTTCGTCACCCACTCCGGCTCAGGCACCCCAGGCGTGTCGCACGCCAGCGTCACGTCGATCCCCAGCCCGATGTCCGGCTTCACCGCGTACGCCGCCGCCTTCGCCCCCCGCAGACCGACCTCCTCCTGCGTCGTGAACGCCACCACCACCTCGCACGCGTGCTCCCCCCCGAGCCGGTCCAGTTCGCGCACGCCCTCGATCCCCAGCCAGCACGCCACGCGGTTGTCCAGCGCCTTGCTGACGAACTTGTCCCCCATCGCCATCGCCGGCTCGTGCATCACCACGAAGTCGCCCACGCGCACACGCTTCTTCACCTCCTCCACCGGCATCCCCACGTCGATGAAGAACTCCTTCGTCTCCGGCACCTTCGTCCGCTCCTCGGGCGACGAGATGTGGATCGGCCGCCCCCCCGGGTTCATCACCCCCGGCAGGTCCCCGTCCTCAGTGCACACCAGCACCCGCCGCGAGAACAGGTTCCTCGCATCGAACCCCCCCGCCGGATCGACGTAGATGAACCCCTTGTCGCTCACGTGCGAGACGTAGAACCCGATCTCGTCCATGTGGCACAGGATCATCACCCGCGTCGCCCGCGATCCCTTGCTCCCCTTCTTCCCCCCGGCCCCACGCGGCCCGCGCGTGCAGATCAGCGACCCCATCGCGTCCGTCCGCGTCTCGTCGAACAGCCCCTTGACCTCCTTCTCGATCAACGCACGCACACGCTCCTCGCGCCCCGGAACGCCGGGCGTCTCGCAAAGCCGCCTGAGCAGGTCGAGGTTCAACGCATCACGCTTCGCCATTGGGGTTCGCCTTTCAGTATCGCGCCCCCGGCCACGAACGCACGGCCCGCGGACGCGGAGCGGGAAGGGTAGGGTCACGATCGACCGGAATCAGCGGCCCGCCTGCCGCTCGCGGGCGGCCACCGCCAGCCGGTCGCACCGTTCGTTCTCGGGGTGGTCCGAGTGCCCGCGCACCCAGTTGAACCGCACCTCGTGCACCGCGAGCAGCGCGTCGAGCCGCTCCCACAGGTCCCGGTTCTTCACCGGCTGCTTGCCCGCCGTCCGCCACCCCCGCGCCTTCCACGCCGCCAGCCACTCGCGCATCCCGTTGAGCACGTACTGCGAGTCCGAGTGCAACTCCACGACCGACGCTCGCCTGAGCGCGCCCAGCCCCTCGATCACCGCCATCAGCTCCATCCGGTTGTTCGTCGTCAGCGGCTCACCCCCGGACGCCTCCTTCTCCACGCCCGTCCGCGCATCGCGCAGGATGTACGCCCACCCCCCAGGCCCCGGATTCCCCGAGCACGCCCCATCCGTGAACAGATGCACCGTGTCGCGCCGTTCGGACATGGGTGGGACTGTAGCGGGAAGACATCGAGGGATGAGGAAGAAGGGAAGAGGGATCGAGGGATCGAGGGATCGAGGGATCAAGGGTCAAGGGATCGAGGGATCGAGGGATCGAGTGAGCGAAGGTCGAGCGTGCCGAGTGCCTCCTTCTCAGAACCGGAGCACTCTGAGGGCGGGGCCTTTCCAGGCGGAGCACGCTCGGGGCCTGAAGGCTCCGGCTCTGAGGCTCCCTCTCCCTTCGCGTCCTTCGCGCCCTTCGCGTTGCAATCCTGAGATGAACGCGAAGTCCGCGAAGAGCGCGAAGAACACGGTTCCGCCCCCGCGCGCCCCCCATCCCTCCTCCCTCGATCCCTTCATCCCTCATCCCTCGATCCCTTGATCCCTCATCCCCCGATCCCTCCCCCGATACCATCGCCCATGCCCAGCCCCGCCGCGCCCGCATCCGTCGTCCATCGTGTCGAGGTGCGCCCCGCCGACCCGGCCTCCGACCCGCGCGGCCGGCGCGTCCTGGGCGACGCCCGCGCCGCCGGCTACCGGCTCGACTCCGTCTCGGTCGCCCGGGTCTACCTCCTCGAAGGATCGATCGAAGAAGCCGACGCCGGCGATCTCGCCCGTCGCCTGCTCACCGACCCCGTGGCGGAACGATCGACACTCGGCGCATCGCCCGCATCCGGCTCGGTCGTCGAGGTCCACCCCCTCCCCGGCGTCATGGATCCGACCGCCCAGACCGTCGCCGACGCCATCCGTGATCTGACCGGCGAATCGGTCCGCGTCTCGACCGGCTGGCGCTACGACCTCACCGGCCCGGACGCCCCCCGCGCCGACGAGATCGCCCGCCGCCTGCTGGCGAACACGGTCGTTCACGCCGTGCACACGCGTCCGTTCCACCCGGACAGCCTCCCCACCGGCCGGCCCGCCGACCAGCGCGTGCGCCACGTCCCGCTCACCGCGCTGGAGGACGATGCCCTGGAACGCCTCAGCCGCGACGCGCACCTCTTCCTCAGCCTCGACGAGATGCGGGCGATCCGCGACCACTACCGCACGCTCGGCCGCGAGCCGACCGACATCGAACTCGAGACCCTCGCCCAAACCTGGTCCGAGCACTGCGTCCACAAGACGCTCAAGAGCCGGATCCGGTACCGCAACGGCGAAGCGGCAGAGTGGCAGAGTGGCGAAGTGGCAGAGACGCGCGATCCCCGATCGACTTCCGGCAGGGCCGATCCGATCGACTGGAGCAACCGGCCCGGACACACCCTCCACCCCGACGGCTCCGTCGAGATCGACAACCTCCTCAAACGCACCGTCGCCGCCGCCACCCACGAACTCATCGCCGACGGCGTGGACTGGACCCTCTCCGTCTTCGAGGACAACTCCGGCGTCATCGCCCTCGACGACACCAACGCCGTCTGCATCAAGGTCGAGACCCACAACCACCCCTCCGCCATCGAACCCTACGGCGGCGCGGCCACCGGCATCGGCGGGTGCATCCGCGACGTCATCGGCACCGGACTCGGCGCCAAGCCCATCGCCAGCACCGACGTCTTCTGCGTCGCGTTCCCGCAGAACCGGAACGTCGTGCCAGCCGGGTGCCTGCACCCGCGCCGCGTCCTCACCGAGGTCGTCGCCGGCGTGCGCGACTACGGCAACCGCATGGGCATCCCCACCGTCAACGGCGCGGTCTGGTTCGACGACCGCTACGTCGGCAACCCCCTCGTCTTCTGCGGCTGTGTCGGGCTGCTCCCGCGCGACCGCGTGCGCGGCATGGCACGCCACGGCGACCTCATCGTCGCCCTCGGAGGCCGCACCGGACGCGACGGCATCCACGGCGCGACCTTCTCCTCCGCCGAACTCACCGACACCCACGCCGACGAGTTCGCACACGCCGTTCAGATCGGCAACGCCATCGAGGAGAAGCGCGTCCTCGACGCCATCCTCAGAGCGCGCGACGAGCACGGCGAGCCGCTCTTTCACGCCATCACCGACTGCGGCGCGGGCGGATTCTCCTCCGCCGTCGGCGAGATGGGCAGCCGCCTCGGCGCGGCAGTCAACCTCGACCGCGCCCCGCTGAAGTACGACGGCCTCACCTACACCGAAATCTGGATCAGCGAGGCCCAGGAACGCATGGTCCTCGCCGTCCCCCCCGAGAACCTCGACGCCCTGCGACGCATCTGCGACGAGGAGCACGTCGAGCTGGCGGTGTTGGGCGAGTTCGGCACTCCAGACAAGGACCTGGTCCTGCGCTACGGCGACGCGGAAGTCGGCCGCCTCTCGATGGACTTCCTCCACGACGGCCTGCCCATGCCCACACGCGAGGCCGTGTGGAATCCGAAAACGGCAGAAGCGGCCCGGGGCGCGAAGGGCGAGTCGCGGAGCGCCCCCTCCGTCGCCGACGCCCTCCTCGCGCTCCTCGCCCACCCCAACATCGCCTCCAAGCACTGGATCATCCGCCAGTACGACCACGAGGTGCAGGGCAACGCTGTCGTCAAGCCGCTGGTCGGCCCCGCCTCGCGAGGGCCGGGCGACGCCGCCGTCCTCGAACCCGTCCCCGGCTCCGGCCGAGGCATCGCCATCGCCTCGGGCCTGGCGACCGGCATCGGCGATCCCGCCATCGGCGGCGACCCGTACCTCATGGCCCTCGCCGCCGTCGATGAGTGCGTGCGCAACCTCGTCTGCGTCGGCGCGGACCCGGCCCGCACCGCCATCCTCGACAACTTCTGCTGGCCCGGCTGCAAGGACCCCGCCAACCTCGCCGCACTCGTCCGCGCCGCAGAAGGCTGCTACGACGCCGCCAAGGCCCACCGCACCCCCTTCGTCTCCGGCAAGGACTCGCTCAACAACCAGTTCACGACCGAGGACGGCCGCACCATCGCCATCCCGCCCACGCTCCTCATCACCGGCCTCGCCATCGTCCCCGACATCGCCCGCTGCGTCACGAGCGACGCCAAGCGCCCCGGCAACGTCCTCCTCCTCATCGGCCGGACCTCCCCCTCCATGGGCGGGTCGCACTACCAGCACGCCATCGGCCTCGGCGATCCGGCCCGTTCGCTCGCCGACGAGGTCGCCGCCCGCGTCGAGTCCGTCGTCGGCCCACTCCCCGAGACCGCCCGCCGGCACGTGGACACGCTGCTCCACGGCATCGCGCCGCTCGTCGCCGAGCATCTCGGCGAGGCCGTCGCCCTCGGCGCAGCCAAGGCCGAGCAGGCCGTGCGCCGACTGGCGAAACTCGTCGGCCGCGAGAAGGCCGAGAGCCTCGAAGCCGAGGTCGGCCGCGAGCGCGCCGCCGCCATCGTCAACGCCATCGCCGACGCGGCGAAGCGCGGCTGGATCAGCCCGAGTGTCCCGACCATCGACCTCGAACTCGGACCCGCCAAGGCACGCGCCGTCGCCGCCGTCATCGCGGAGGGACTCGCCGCCTCCGCCCACGATTGCTCCGACGGCGGCACGCTCGTCGCCGTCGCCGAAATGCTCATCGCCGGCTCACGCCCTCAGGCCCCCATCGGCGCGGAACTGACCCACGACCCGGACGATCTCGGTGCCACGGCCTGGGCCTTCGCCGAGACCCCGGCACGGTACATCCTCGAGGTCCCCCCCCTCGGCGTCGCCCGCGTCCGCGAGCTCGTCCAGCAGCACGCCCCGGGAGCCGTCGTCCAGCAGATCGGCGTCCTGGACTTCTCCGGCCGCCTCCGCTGGCCCGCGGCCTCCCTCGACGCCCAGGTCGAGGACCTCGCGCAGGCCTGGCGGTCCCCCCTCGACTGGTAACGCCGAGCCGAACTCGCCGAATCACCGACTTGCACCCGGGACCGCCGCGGGTTCTACTGCGCACATGCCGTGGGGGATCGGCTCCCCCATCTCACCGTGGAGGACGCCATGACCAGCCACCGCCGCACGACGCGCCCCATGCCCGCAACTCTCCTTGAACACCTCGAAAGCCGCTGCCTGCTCTCGGGCTACTTCGCCGGCGGCGTGAACTACAACGCCTCCGTCGACTTCTTCCAGGAGTTCGGCCAGTACGACGAGAGCGGCGCGATCCTCTTCGGATCACGCACCAGCACCACCGGAGGCTCGCTCACGCCCTTCTCCGACTTCACCTTCGGCGACGCCAACAACTTGTACCAGGGCGCGATCGGCTTCAACGAACCCGACCTGTTCTCCGAGCGCACAACCGTCGGCTTCGGCAACCGCCCCTGGGGCTTCTCCTTCGGCTACCAGCCGGACAACTACCACGTCTCCGTCACCTACCTGATGAACCAGGCCACCGACCTCGCGGAAGGGCCGGGCTCGCGCGACGGCAACTACTGGTTCAACGGCTTCGTCAACGACGTCGCCAACGACACCTTCATGCTCGCCAAAGGTCCCGCGACGATCAGCGGAACCAGCCTCACCGGCGAGCAGCGCTTCGAGGCCGGCGACCCCGTCCCCTTCTCCTACTCCTTCCTCTCCACCGGCATGTTCCCCGACGGCTACACCCAGTTCGACGGACACTCCTCCATCGCACTCTTCGGCAACTCCGCACGCACCGTCATACAGGCCGACTTCGACGGCTCCGACGGCTTCCGCAGCTACTCCCTCGGCATCAAGGTGAACCCGGAAGCCAACCTCCAATCCTCCGACCTGGCGGGCAACATCTACGCCATGACCCTCGCGGGTTCCCCCGCTCTCGCCGACTTCTTCGGCGTCACACCCACCAGCGACCGCTTCTTCGCCTACCCCGGTGCCCTCGAACTCGCCGACGCCAGCACCTTCCGCTACTACTGGCTCCACGACTTCTACGCACAGGGTCGCGACAACGCCCCGGTCGTTTTCGACGGGTCCTACACGGTCAACGGCGATTGGCTCTCGCTCTCCGCACGCGACGGCGAGCGCTCGATCGGCTTCAAGCTCGGCGACGACCTCTCGACCATGCTCTCGGGACACTACAAGACCTCCCTCCAGGCCGACATCCGATACACCTTCGGCGGTGGAACGCTCATCCGCGACGGCGCGCCGGGCGACTTCCCGGCCGTCGACCTCGGTCCCGGCGACGACAACGACGACCCCGGCGACGACAACAACGACGACCCCGGCACCCCCAACGTCTACACCTTCTCGTCCGCCTCCGTCGTCGCCGACGACGACGGCAACCATTACGTGATCGCCCAGACCAACGACGTTCGCCTGATCCGCTTCAACGTGACCCAGCAGGCCGGCGTCGGGCCGTTCACCTTCGGCCTGACCGTCAGACTCACCGACGACGGCCAGGGACTCAAGTGCTTCGGCGCCAACGACTCCGGCGTTTACATCGTCCGCCGAAGCCCCGCGGGCGAGTGGAGCACACAGAAGATCAACCAGTCCACCGCCGACGCCTTCGGCATCACCCCCGTCTCCGGCCTCGACAACGACGGCAACCGCACCTTCGCCGGCTTCAACCAGAACGGCACCCCGCTCCGCTACGACATCAACGGCAACGAGGTCGCCACCGTGCTCGACGGCGTCGTCAACCCCGACGGCGACCCCGCCGCACCCACCGCCGTCGCCGACATGCACGTCACGCCGTGGAACGCCTGGCACTTCTTCTACATCGACGGCATCGGCGACCTCCGAGTCGTCTGGACCGCCCCGGGGCTGAACACCTACTTCAACAACAACCTCTCCACCAACTCCGGCCTGCGCAACATCGACGCCACCGGCATCAGCGCCATCACCACCGACTGGCAGGCCATCCACGTCAGCCTCACCGTCGGCAACACCCTCTGGCACGTCTGGTGGGCGCCCGAACTCGTCGGCAACTGGGTCGCCTCCGACTTCTCCGGCATCTTCGGCGAACCCGCAACCAACCTCCGCCCCGACTCCACCGCGCTCCACTTCGACCGTGTCACGGGCGATTTCTACAACCTCGCCATCCGCAACGACAACACCGACATCTCCATCTTCCGCTGGGAGTTCGCGCAGGACTGGTCGCACCAGACCGTCGGCGGCGATCTCCAGAAGTCCAATGTCGTCGTGCCCGACGGACAGACGCGACTCCTTGGCCGATCCGACGGCAACCTCATCTTCAGCGGCCGCGTCCCCGTCCTCGGCGACATCCCCATCCTCGGCGGCCTCTACACCGCCCGATCCGAGAGCGATACGACCTCCAGCCTCCTTCTGACCTTGGAGCCATTCCTCCAGGACAACGTCTTCGACGACATCTGACCCCCGACCCCGCTCTCCCCTCCGAAGCCCGGCGCGCCCTGTGCGCCGGGCTTCTCTTCTCGATCGCCCGCGACCGGAGGTACACTGCCGCCGGGGACGACATGACCGCCATGCCGCACCGCGACCTGCCCAAGGACGAGCTCTTCCGTTCTCTCGGCTTCGGCGGCGAGCCGGGCCTGTACGACGCCGCGCTCCGGGAAGCGGGCCTCTCACGCCCCGAAAAGCACGCCATCTCCGCCGCCAAGCGCGACGAGGTGGAGCGCGTCCTGCGCGAGCAGTTCATCCCCGTGTGCCCACGCGGCGACTGCCGCGCCGCCGCCGCACGGCTCGCCGCGGGCAGGACCGTCGCCCCGGCCGCCGACCCCGAGGCCTGCGAGGTCTGCGGCGGCTCCGCGAACACCGCCGCCATCGACCGCATGGTCGAGGCCTGCCGCGCCGCCGGGTGGACCCGGCTCTGCATCGTCGGCGGCTCGCCCGCGACACGCGAGGACGTCCGCCGCGCCGTCGCCGGCCGCCTCGACGTCACCTTCGTCGAGGGCACCTCCTCGCGCACCCTCCGCCAGGCCCGCGACGACACCGCCCGCGCAGACCGCGTCGTCCTCTGGGGCGGCACCGAACTCGCCCACAAGGTCTCGACGCTCTACTCCGGGCCGAAGGTCATCCAGATGGCCAAACGCGGCGTCGCCGCCATGGCCGAGGCCGTCATCGAATCCGCCCGGCGGGCACGACGGTGAGCGTCAGGTTTCTCCCCGCGCTTCCCGTTCCGACGCGAGTCGCCCGACCACCCGACACAACCGATCGAATGACGGAGACCTTCGCCGACACAGCCCCACGTCGAGCGCCGCCGTGAGTCTCGGCTGCCCCAATGTCTCATTGTAGTGCCCGACGAAACGCCGCTGAATCCAGGCTTTCCCGCACCGCTGGCCCTCGGGGTCTTCTGGAACTGCTTCGTGCGGATCAAGATCAAGGTACTCCGAAAGAGACTCTGCGCTCGCCACGAACCACGTTTCGTACTCGATCTTCGCCAGCGAACAATCAACTCTTACATCGCCTGCCGTTGCCCGCGCCCAACCGCAAAGCCTCGGCCCTACTTCCGCCGGGCAGTCGCCGTTTGAATCGACCAGCACAAGGACCAACCCCCGTCTCCCGCCCCGTTCGCGCAACTTGCTTGCCCCGAGACCGACCGCCCTCCGAAGCCCCTCTTCGGTGATCAGTTTCGAGCGCGGATTGCGAATCGGTCGCAAGACCTCGAGAACGTCGCTCGCGCCGAGCGCACGCCAGATGCTGTCGAGGAGTCCGCGAATCGATTCAACCTCGCCGTGACCCTCCACGATGGGCTGAATGATGAACACGGTTAGGGCGCCTCGCCCGGAGCGTCAAAGTCCAGCTCCATCTGGCGCCGGATGTCCTCGGGGTCGGGTTGCAGTTGATCCATGCGGAGCAGATCACCCGGCGTATAGAGGTGCTCTCTGATCGCGTCGCGACTGGCACGATCGACCGTAGCGATCTTCGTCTCCCCGACTTCGGACAGGACGACCAGCAGCGAGCCCTCTTCGCCGTTCAACTGGTCGAGCAGATCGGGGCTGTGGCTCGTCACGACGACTTGCGTTCGCGTCGCCGCCTCGCGCAGGGCATCCATGAGAAAACCGGCCGCGGCAGGGTGCAGCGCCGTCTCCGGCTCCTCGATGCCCACGAGTCGAACCGGACGCTCGCGCCCGACAAGTTGCGAGACCGCGATGAGAATCCCCAACGCTCGCAGCGTGCCGTCGGACATGTTCGCGGCGTGAAACCGCCACGAGTGCTTCGAGCCTGCAACTTCCTGCCGGAACTCGAGCGTTTCCCTCGGCCCGAGCGCCACTCGCCCCACCTCGGTGACTCCGGGCGCGATCTTCGACAGGTACTCCCGCACGCGCGCCATCACGTCCGGCGAATCCGCCACAAGTCTCGCCACGACACTGGCGACGTTCGATCCGTCACGATGAAGTAACTCTCCGGCGTCGGGGCTTTGGAGTTCCTTCATCTCCTGGGGATTCAGGTTGTAAAACCCCATCGATCGCAGCGCGTCGTAAACGACACGAAACTCCGGAAGGGACGACGCGGCGACAAGATACAACCGATCCCCGGAGGCAGGTGGAAACTGCTTGACAGTTGCACCCTTGACGACGCCGGCCGACACATCATACGACGCTTCAACATCACCGGAGGGTCGCCTGATTCTCAGCTGCTCACGCTTGACCTCGAAGCCGCCCTTCTCCCTTGCAGCCACTTCGAACCCGAACTCACCGATCTTCAAGTCTGGGAGGCCCAGCTCCAGCCATATCCAGAAATTCCTTGGGTGCCCGGTGCTGCGCCGCCTGACCTCGTCGATCCCCCCCCGAGCCTTGATCGCGTGGTCCAACGACGTGTCGAGCGCGTCCGCGACAAAGCGCAACGAGTCGAGAAAGTTACTCTTGCCCGCCCCGTTCCTCCCCACCAGAAACGTCATGGAACCCAGCGAGAGATCGCACTGCCCGATACTCTTGTAGTTGCGCAGTCGCACTCTGCGGATCAACGGCTCGCCCGAAGCCGCCGCCAGATTGTCCCCACGTTTCGTCGCCATCGCGTGCTCGGGCGGGCCGCGGCGCGCTACCGCAGCCCATACTCCTTGAGTTTGCGGTAGAGTGTACGCTCCCCGATCCCCAGCAACTTCGCCGCCTGCTCCCGGTTTCCCGCCGTCAGCCGCAGCGTCTCGCGGATCGCACGCTTCTCGAGCGCTTCCAGGCTCGTCCCCGCGAGCGAACCGCCCGACCCCGCGCTCTCATCGCCGTCGTCCGCCTCCGCCGCCCGCACCTCGTCGGGGATGTGCCGCACGTCCAGCGTCACCTCCGCCCGCTTCTCCCCCGCCTCCCCCGCCGCCACCACCACCATGTTCTGCACCACGTTCAGCAGTTGACGCACGTTCCCCGGCCACGCGCACGCCGTCAGCCGCATCAACGCGGCGTCCGTGATCCCGGGCGTCGGCCGGTCCGGCGCGACCTGCTGCGCGTACTTCGCGATCGCGTGCCTGACGATCCGCGGCACGTCCTCGCGCCGCTCGCGCAGCGGCGGCAGGTGCACGTGCGCCCCGTTGATGCGGAAGTACAGGTCCTCCCGGAACGCTCCCTCGCGCACCATCCGCGGCAGGTCCTGGTTCGTCGCGCTCACGAACCGCACGTCCGTCTTCCGCGCCTCGTTCGATCCCAGCCGCACCACCTCGCCGGACTCCAGCACGCGCAGCAGCTTCGCCTGCATCGAGAGCGGCATGTCCCCGATCTCGTCGAGGAAGAGCGTCCCCCCGTTCGCGTACTCAAACACGCCCTCGCGGTCGCGCTCCGCGCCCGTGAACGCCCCACGCACGTGCCCGAACAACTGGTCCTCCAGCAGGCTCTCCGCCTGCCCCGCGCAGTTGAACGCCACGTACCGCCGCTGCGACCGCGGCGAGTTCCGGTGCACCGCCTGCGCGATCAGTTCCTTCCCCGTCCCGCTCTCGCCCGTGATGAGCACCGGAATGCCGCTCGCCGCCACGGTCTTCACCGTCCGCAGAATCCGCCGCATCGGCTCCGACCCTGCGATGATCCCCTCGAACCCGTCGTGCTGCACCAGGTCGTCCAGCGGCCCCGACTCGTGACGCAGCAGCACCGTCTCCGCCGCCCGGTTCACGACGCCCCGGAATACCTCGAGGTCGAGCGGCTTCTCGACGAAGTCGTACGCCCCCTCCTTGAACGCGGCCCGCGCGGTCGGCACATCGCCGTGCGCCGTCACCATGACCGTCTCGGCCGCGGGCTGCAACTGCCGCGCCGCCCCCAGCACCAGCAGCCCAGCGTCGCCCCCGTCCGCACCCACGCGCCGCCCGTCCACCGTCTCCTGCCCGGCCGACCCCGGCATCCGCAGGTCCGTCACGATCACATCGAACGCCCCGCCCCGCAGTTCCGCCATCGCCGCGTCCACCGAACCGACGATCGTGCAGATGTGGCCCGGCTTGCGAAGGGCGTCCGCCATCACCTCCGCGTGGTCCGGCTCGTCCTCCACGATCAGCACCTGCGCCACCAGCCGACCCCCGACCTGTCCGTCGCGTTCCGTCATGGGCACACAGTCTAGAGGCCCAACGCGACCGCGCGGCCGGCCGAGCCGGTCAACGCCCCGCCTCGATCGGGTCCACCGCCAGCCTGCGCGCCGCGCACAACGCCACCGCCAGCGCATCCGCCACGTCCGGAGGCTCGGGCGGCCCGGCAAGCGAGAAAAACGCCTGCACCGCCGACTGCATCTGCTCCTTGCTCGCGTGCCCGAAGCCCGTGAGCGACTTCTTCACCTCGTTCGGCCGGTACTCCACCAGCCGCACCCCCGCCGAACGGATCGCCAGCAGCAGCACGCCCCGCGCGTGCCCCATCACGATCGCGGTCGCCGGGTGCTTGTAGTGCGCGAACAGCGACTCGACCGCCACGACCTCCGGCCGCAGCCGATCGAGCAGCCCTCGGAAGTCCCCGTCCAGTTCCGCCAGCCTCGCCGAGACACTCGCGGCGTCCGGCGGTCGGCGCGTCTCATCCGGTCCGCGCCCGCGCGGCGCGCCCAACCGCAGCACCCCCGCCTCGACCAGCGCGGGGCGCTCGCCCACGCCGTCCACGCACCCGTAGCCGGTCAGCCGAAGGCCGGGATCGACGCCGAGCACGCGCACCCCCACAGCCTAGCGTGCCGCGCCGCGCCCCGCACCCTCACGGACACCCGGCGTTGTACCCGTTCAGGAAGCAGACGAAGTCCACCGAGTTCACCTTGTTGTCGCCGTTGCAGTCGGCCCTCGGGTCGCCCGCCGTGAAAAGGTTGAAGAAGCAGAAGAAGTCCAGCGTGTTGATGGTCCCGTCGCCGTTGCAGTCCGCGAAGCAAGGCTCGCACCGGCTGGTGATCACCCACGTATCGCCCCGCCGCACGCCGTCGTTGCCGCCGAACACCACCAGCCGCTGGAACGCAGGCTCGTAGGTCATCGCGTGCAGCCAGCGCGGCGTCGGCCCGAACCGGGTCCGCAGCGTCCACGCCGAACCGTCCCACTCCCACGTATCGCCCCGGCGCGACTCCGCGTCCGACCCACCCAGGAGTTGGACGCTCCCCCGGATCGGGTCGTACGCCATCGCGTGCCCGTACCGCGGCGACGGCTCCTCGCCCGTCACCTCGACCCACGACGTGCCGTCCCACTCCCACGTGTCGCCGAGCCGCGCGCCGTCGAACCCGCCGAACAGCACCACCCGCTGCCGCTTCGGGTCGTACGCCATCGCGTGCCCCATGCGCGGCGACGGTCCCTCGTTGGCGACCTGCGTCCAGAACGAGCCGTCCCATTCCCACGTATCGCCCCGGTACCCGACCGTCGAGCCGCCCCCGAACATCACGATCCGCTGACGCGCCGAGTCGTACGCCATCGCGTGCCAGTACCGTGCGGCCGGTCCCAGCGCGGTCCGCAGCGTCCACGCCTGCCCGTCCCACTCCCACGTCTCGCTGCTGTAGCCCCCGGACGTGCTCCCGCCGAACAGGATCACCCGCTGCCGCGCCGCGTCGTACGCCATCGCGTGGCTCGAGCGCGCCGAGGGCTTGATCGGAGCATCCTGGCCCGCCTGCGACCACGCCGCGCCATCCCACAGCCAGGTGTCGTTGCGGTTGGTGCCCGTGTGCCCGCCGAACAGCACCACCCGCTGCCGCGCCGCGTCGTACGCCATCGCGTGGCTCGATCTCGCCAGCGGCCCCGTCTCCGCCTCCTTCATCCACGCCCCGGGGTTCGGCCGGTACAGCGAGATCGCCTCGCCCGTCTCGTTGAGCGTGCGCGCGTTGTTCCGCCCGCTCGTCCCGGTCGCCCGGTTGTCGTACTGCACGCCCGGATTGGAGAAGTGGTTGATCCGCGTCCCCGGGCTGTACGCCATGATCGTGCGGAACTGCTGCCCGCTCGCCCCGTTGAACCTGTGCCCGAGCGAGTACGGGAACAGCCCACCCTCCTCGCAGCCGCCGCCGTCGCCGGGAGCGTGGCACGCCCCCTGGTTGTGACCCACCTCGTGCGCGAACGTCATCCCTCCGAGGGCGCAGTCAAACCGCGTCACGCTGAACCCGAGCCACTCCGGTTCCGGCGTGTTCTCGTACATCAGCCACGCGACACCGCAGTACCAGGGGTCGTTCGCCATCAGCAACGCGACCAGGTCCGCGTCGTAGGTGTTGCGCCAGTCGTGTACGTAGTCCATGATCCCGTCGGTCGGGTCCGTCACCGCGATCAGGTCGGCGATCATGTCCCCCGAGTCGTTGTACGCCACCTCCGCGACGTGCACCAGCCGCAACTCGACCTCGATCAGGCTCGCCGTGTACGCCACGTTCGTCGCCGCCACCGAGTTCGCCGTGATCCCCTCGATCGCCCCGACGCCGCCCGCCCCTTGGCGGGCCTCCGGCGTGTACACCACCATGATGTCCGCCACCCACCCCCCGTCGCCGCACCCGGCCGCACGCTCCTCACGGACCGCCGGTGCGCCCAGCCCGTGCGCCGCCGGGTCAAGCCCGCCCGCGCACGGCTCGAACGCATCGAGGTTCAGTTCCTGCGCGACGTGCTCACCCCCCCCCTCCAGCCGAACCTGGAACGCACGCCCGTCCCCCGTCCACAGGTTCGCCGAGAGCACGCCCCGCTGGACCGTCAGCACGAACCACCCGTGCGCATCGCCCTGCACCGTCCCGCTCCACGTCGAGCCGAGGTCCCACCACGCCTCCGGCCGCGCGTGCGAGCGATCGAACACCACGACAAACGCGGCATCGTCGAAGAACTCGAGCAAACGCGCGCCGCCCAGCGCAAGCCCGTCCAGCGCCGCCTCGTCCACCTCGACCGGACGCTCCCGAACCACCGTCGCCACTCCACCGATCTGCTCCTGACCGACAGGCGCCAGGATCGGCTCGGGACGCGGTTGAGGCTCCCGAACGCCCTGAGCCCCGACCGGCACGCCGAGCGCCGCGATCGCGGCAACGAACACGACGAGCGTCACGATCTTCTTCATCGAATCGCCTCCCCGGCGGACCCGCCCGGACGCCGTGCCGCCGACCCGCCCAGACTACCGACTCCCGTCCCGAAGCGGAACTCCGAATGCCGCAAGAACCGCAGGTACCGGCACATTCCCCCGCCGGGCCGTCCCGGCGGGCCGTTGTTACATCCTGTGCCGGACCTGCTTCCCAGCCCGTGAGTCCCGCCGCCCTTTCCCGTTCGGTCGGGAGGGGGACCCCCCCCTCGGCCGACGTTCGGCCGCAACCACAAGGAGTCCGGACATGCGAACGGTGAACACACTCGCGGCCGCCCTCATCACGGCTGCCGCCCTGACCGCCACAGCCAACGCCCGCAACGACTGGCCCATCACGCCGAGCGACTGGAAAAGCCCTCTCCTGAGCACGTACGGCCAGTACTACGAGAACGCCGGAGGGCTGCACTTCCACGAGGGGATCGACATCCTCGTCGCCAAGAACACCGAGTTCAAGGCCCCAGCGTGGATGAAGGACTATTGGGTGCGCGCCGTCAACGACGACGGATACAACTCCGGCATCGTCCTCGCCGCCAACAAGGAGGGCGAGTACGGCGCGGCCTTCAACGTCTGGCACGTCAAGCCCGAGAAGGACCTCCTCGGCAAGCAGGTCACCGCCGGCATGCTCATGGGCAAGGTCCAGAAGTTTCCGGTTGCCGACGGGCTGACCCACCTCCACCTCGACTGGGCCAAAGACAAGGACTCCTACGGCGGCCTCGGCCTCGGCAAGCCGGCGGACGACGCCCTCCATCATCTGACTCCCCCCAAGGAGCACAAGGACACCCACAAGCCCACTGTCGCCGGAGTCCGGTTCCGCGTCGCCGAGCACGATCGACTCGGCACGCTGGGCGGCTCCGAAGGCGCTCGCACCGAGACCGAGCGCGACGACAACAACTACTTCCACCTCAAGACGACCGGCGGCCCCGGCGCAGGCGCGCACATCGTCGGCCTCCGCGCGGCCGCTCGCAACCAGAAGGACGGCAAGACCGACCACGAGGGCAGCGCGGACCTCGACATCATCGCGAACGCGTACGACCAGTGGCACAAGGACGGCCGACGCATCGGCGCCAGGAAAATCGGCTTCCAGGCCAAGGGCGTCACCGCCGGCGCGAACACCGGCGCAATCACCACGGTTGACTTCCACGGCCGGTTCCTCGGCGCGTCCCAGGATTACGACGCCCTCCGAAACCACGATCTGCTGAGGGCCCTCTTCTCCAACGACGCCCGGACGAACTCGCACGACGGCTCAGAGGGCGGCAAGGACCGAAACGCCCGCCTCGCCCACTGGTACACCGTCACCAACGCCGACGGCACCGCCACCGTCAAGAAGGAGAACATGGACCTCTACTGGAACTCCAACGTCAGGAAGGGCGAGGGGATGAAGTGGAACACCCCCAGCGGCGAGGGCAACGCCAACGACGCCGCCAAGAACGCCAACGCCCTCTTCCCCGACGACTTCTACGACGTCACCATCACCGTCGAGGACTACTCCGGCAACACGACCACCGACACCCAGCGCATCCTCCTCGACAACTTCATCCAGACCGTCGAACTCGAGAAGACCAACTACGCCATGGGCAAGCCCATCACCATCGACTCCATGCTCAACTTCCTCCCCGACGCCGGCGTGCCCCTCATGCTCCTCACCGCACACCCCGACCGCAACCTCCCCCTTTCCCTCCAGGGGCACCTCCTCACCTACGCGCCCACGAACAACGACGGCGAACTCTTCAACCACACGCTGTCGCCTCTCAGCGAGATCGGCGCCTACTGGCTCGTCGCCGACTACGACGCCGACGACTACTTCACCCGCAGGCTCGACGCCTTCGACCGCTTCAACGTCGTCCCGTGCCCCGCCACACTCGCCCTCTTCAGCGCCGCCCTGCTGGCCGCGCCCCGACGCCGACGCTCCGCCTGAGGCGACGGAGCCACGCGAGAGAGACGCTCCGCTCGCCCCGCCGGCACGCCCTTCACCGGACGTGCCGGCATTCCCGTTTCACGTCATCGCGCGAGAGTGCGCCATCGCGTGCACGACCGCCCGTGCGATGATGTCCGTCTCCAGGTTGACGTGCGACCCCTCCACAAGCCCACCGAGCGTCGTCCGCTCCAGCGTCGCCGGGATCAACGCCACCTCGAACGCCGCCCGACCCGGCTCCGCCGACGCGATCGTCAGCGAGACCCCGTCCACCGCGATCGACCCCTTCGGCACGACCAGCGGCGTCAGCGATTCCGGCGTACGGATCCGCACCCGCCACTCCGGCTCGCGCACGATCCGCTCCACCGTCCCCAGCGCATCGACGTGCCCCTGCACCAGGTGACCGTCCAGCAGCGAATCCGCCCGCAACGAGCGCTCCAGGTTCACCCGCGATCCGGGCGCCAGCGAGCCGAGCGTCGTGCGCATCATCGTCTCGGGCACCACGTCGAACTCCAGCAGCGGCAACTCGGCCTCCCGCCCCAGGCAGGTCAGACAGACCCCGCTCACCGCGATCGACTCGCCCGGCTCCGGCCGATGCCACCACCCCTGCGGATCGATCCGGAGCCGAAGCCCCGCCGCGATCGGCGTCAGCGAGTCCACCCGCCCCACAGCCTGCACGATCCCCGTGAACACGTCCAAAGCCTAGAGACCCGGACCGGCAACCGCCCCAGCCCGGCCTACGCTTGACCAAAGCGGGGGTGGGCCGGATACTGCCGATCCCTGCGGACGGGGCCGGGGTGGACGAACGCCCCATCGGCGACAGCCGGCGGCCCCAAGACCCCCCACCCTCGGACACCCGGGAGGCTGATGCGGATGGCACAGCGTGGCGATCGGAAGCGAACGGCCCGGATGGTTCTGTCGGTCGGGCTGGGGGGCCTGCTGACGCTCGTATCCCTCGGCGGCACGACCGGCTGCACCAGCGACGAAGGCGCCTCCGGCTCCACGACCACCACCACCTCCGCCCGCTCCCGCGGTGCATCCACGATCGAGGCACGCCGCAGGGCCTTCCAGGTCAACCACGACGACTGGGCACGCCTCGGCTACCGCCTCGACTGGCGCGGTTTCGCCCACGTCGGCCCACGCCAGCACGTCACGCACCTCACCCCATACGACGACATCGTCGTCGTCCACGAGTCCGGCAGCGTCCTCAGCGTCCTCGAAGCCGACACCGGCGCGGTGCGCAACGCCAACGAACTCGCCACCCCGCTCACGCGCTTCCTCGGCCACGTCCGCGACGGCTCGCGCGTCGTCGTCTCGAGCGAGTCCGAACTCTTCGCCGTCGACGTCACCACCGGCAATCTCCTCGACCGGAAACCTCTCGCCAAGGTCGCCAGCACCACCCCCGTCCTCTCCGAGGGACTGATCATCAACGGCAGCCCCTCGGGCGAGGCCTCGGCCTATCTCCTCGGCGCGCCCGTCCGTGCCTGGGCGTTCGGCATGGCAGACCCCATCGACACCGACCCCGTCCTCATCGGCGATGCCGTCGGCCTCGTCTCGCGCTCCGGCAACGTCGCGTTCCTCGACGCCGCCTCCGGAAGCCTCCTCGGACGCGCCCGCATCTTCGCCGGCTGCGATGCGACCCCCGCCTCCGACGGCTCCACCATGTTCATCGCCAGCCTCGACCAGTCCGTCTACGCCTTCCACGCGCGCGGCGGCGAACTCGCCTGGCGCATCCGCACCGCTCGCCCTCTCCGACAGCAGCCAACCCACCACCAGGGCGTCGTCTACGTCGGCACCGAGGACCGCGGCCTGCTCGCCCTCGACGCCGCCACCGGCGCCGAGCGATGGGCCGCCGCCGGCGTCACCGGAACCGTCATCGGCGTGCGCGCCGGACGCCTCCTCGTCTTCAACGGCCGCGAAGCCTTCACCCTCGACGCCGACACCGGCGACGCCATCGAGCGAGCCGCACTCCCCGGCGTCGCCATCCTCAGGCCCGACGCCTTCGTGGACGGCAACCTCTACGCCGTCAGCCCCCAGGGCGTCGTCGCCAAGTTCGTCCCGCGCTCCTGATCCGCCCCCCGTATCATCCGCGCGATGCCCGACCTCGTCCCGATCCGTCGCGCGCTGCTTTCCGTCAGCGACAAGACCGGCATCGTCCAGTTCGCGCGAGCGCTCGCGGCGCGCGGCGTCGAACTCATCTCCACAGGCGGCACAGCGCGCACACTCGCCGAGGCCGGCCTGGCCGTCACCCCCGTCGAGCGGGTCACCGGCTTCCCCGAGATGATGGACGGCCGCGTGAAGACGCTCCACCCCGCCGTCCACGCCGGCATCCTCGCCCTGCGCGACCACCCCGACCACGCCGCCGCCATGCGCGCCCACGCCATCGGCGCCATCGACCTCGTCTGCGTCAACCTCTACCCCTTCGAACGCACCATCGCCAGGCCCGGCGTTGCACGCGGCGAAGCCGTCGAGCAGATCGACATCGGCGGACCCGCCATGGTCCGCTCCGCAGCCAAGAACCACGAGTGGGTCGCCGTCGTCACCGACCCCGCCGACTACGCACGCCTGCTCGAAGAGGTCGAGCGAACGGGCGGCGCGACGACCCGCGCCCTCCGCGCCGACCTTGCGGCCGCCGCGTTCGCCCACACCAGCGCGTACGACGCCGCCATCGCCGCCTATCTCCGCGGCGCCACGCACGAGCCGTTCCCCGAGCGCCTCCGACTCGCCTTCGAGCGGAGTGCCGTACTCCGCTACGGCGAGAACCCCCACCAGGCCGCCGCGGCATACGCCGCGCCCGCGTGGACCGGCCCCAGCGTCGTCACCGCCGAGCAACTGCACGGCAAGCCCCTCAGCTACAACAACCTCCTCGACGCCGCCGCCGCGCTCGACCTCGCCATCATGCTCGCAGACGCCGACCCCGGCCGCGCCGCCGCCTGCGTCGTGAAGCACACCAACCCCTGCGGCGCGGCCCTCGCCGACGACGCCGCGCAGGCCGTCGAACTCGCCATCGCCGGAGACCCCCTCGCCGGCTACGGCGGCATCGTCGCCCTGAGCGCGGAAGTCGACGCACCGGCCGCCGAACGGCTCTGCGCCGAGGACGCCTTCTTCGAGGTCGTCGTCGCCCCGTCCTTCGAGTGGGCCGCACTCGAACGCCTCCGCGAACGATGGAAGAACCTCCGACTGCTGCGGACCGGCCACGGCACGCGCCCCTCGAACACGCTCGAAGCACGCACCATCGCCGGCGGCCTGCTCGTGCAGCAACGCGACGACCGCCCCGGCGACCCCGCCGCCTGGACCCACGCCGCGGGACCGGCGCCGACCCCGGATCAACTCGCCGCGGCCCGCGCTCTCGAGGCCATCGTCCGCGCCCTGTCCAGCAACGCCGTCGCCATCGGCGGCCCGGCACCGGAGGGGGGGGGCGTGCGGCTCTTCGGCGCGGGCGCGGGGCAGATGGACCGGCTCGCCTCCTGCCGCATCGCCGCCGAGAAAGCAGGCGTCCTCGCCCGCGGCGCGATCGCCGCAAGCGACGCCTTCTTCCCGTTCCCGGACGGCCCACGCGCCCTCATCGACGCGGGCGTCGCCATGATCGTCCACCCCGGCGGCTCCAGGCGCGATGACGAAACGTTCACGCTCTGCCGAGAGCGCGGCGTCACCTGCGTCACAACCGGGGTCCGGAGATTCCGCCACTGACGCCCCGAAACTGTTGATCGGCGGTGGAAAACCTACTATGACATTGGGGCGGCCGGGCGGGTCAAGGCCGACCGAGGGAGCATGAGCCGGTATCTGGACCAATCTGTCGGGGTTCCGCTCAACGAGGCGGACGGCCTCTCGGAGGACGGCTTGCCCCCAGGGGTATCCCTCTGCCTGCCCCGAAACGAGGGCATGTCCGCCAAGGTCCTGGTGCTCAACCGGCTCTACGTCGCCGTCCGCGTCGTCTCGGCACGCCGCGCCTTCGCCCTCCTCTTCCGCAATCACGCCGAGGTCATCCACGTCGAGAACGGCAAGTACCTCAACTACGACTTCGCCACCTGGGCCGAGATCGCCGATCTCCAACGAGAGTTCGAGCCGGCCAAGCACGACTGGGTCCGCACCGTCCGCTGCGACCTCGCCGTCCCGCGCATCATCCGCCTGCTCGGCTACGACCGCCTGCCCGTGCAGCAGGTCAAACTCAACCGGCGCAACCTCTTCGCACGCGACCGCAACCGATGCCAGTACTGCGGTTCGTTCTTCCCGACGAGCGAACTCACCATCGACCACGTCGTCCCGCGCGCCCAGGGCGGCGGCGACACGTGGGAGAACCTCGTCTGCGCCTGCGTCCCCTGCAACGCACGAAAGGGCGGGCGAACGCCCGAGCAGGCCCACATGCGCCTCGTCGAGCCCGCCGTGCGACCCAAGCGCAATCCCATGATCTCGCTCCGTCTCGGCAGCGAGAAGTACGCCTCGTGGAAGGCGTTCCTCGACGAGGCCTACTGGTCCGTCGAACTCCGCTGACGCACCGACCCGGCGTCAGCGGCCAGGGCCTTCCCAGGCCCCGTCCAATCGCGCCCCATCCCATCAGCGCGCCATCGCGTCCACCGCCTTCGCCAGCGCGAAGTCCTTCGCCGTGATGCCCCCCGCGTCGTGCGTGCTCACGGAGATCGTCACCTTGTTGTACCGCACCAGAATGTCCGGGTGGTGCTGCGCCTTCTCGGCGTAGTCGGCCACCCGGTTCACGAACCGCATCGCCTGCACGAAGTCCGTGAAGTCGTACGTGCGCTGGATCGCCCCGCTCACCTCCGACCACTCCGGCGTCGAGGCGAGGGCCTCCTGAATCTCCGATTCGCTCAGTTTCGTCGTCACTCAGCGGCGCTCCCTCGCGGCTCGATGGCCCGGCACAGCAGTCTACCATGCCCGGACCGTGAGCGACGAGACCCGAGAAAGCCCCGCGTTTCCGCACGCGACGCGCGTCACGCGGCTCGCCCCCTCCCCCACCGGCGCGCTCCACCTCGGCAACGCCCGCACCTTCCTCCTCACCTGGGCCGTCGCGCGCCGCGCCGGCTGGCGCATCGTCCTCCGCGTCGAGGACCTCGACGGCCCCCGCGTCAAGCCCGGCGCGGTCGAGTCCTGCGTCGCCCTGCTCGAATGGCTCGGCATCGACTGGGACGACGGGCCGATCGTGCAATCGCACGACCTCGAACCGCACGTCGACGCCATGCGCCGCCTCGCCCGCGCCGGACTCGTCTACCCGTGCGACCTGAGCCGCGCCGAGATCGAGGCCGCCGCCTCCGCCCCGCACGACGAGCCGTCGAGCGCCGCCCACGAGACGGCCGCTCCGCATCCGGGCGGTCGAGAGGCCCGCTTCCCTCCCGATCTTCGCCCCCCCCTCATCGCCCGTGACTTCGACGAGCACGAGACCAACTGGCGATTCGCCGTGCCCACAGGCCCGCCCGGCGTCGTCCGCTTCCACGACGCCTTCGCCGGCCCGCAGTCGCGCTCGCCGGCCGACACCATCGGCGATTTCGTCGTCTGGACCAAACGCGCCCAGCCCGCGTACCAACTCGCCGTCGTCGTGGACGACCACCGCCAGGGCGTCACCGACATCATCCGCGGCGACGACCTGCTCGACTCCGCCGCACGCCAACTCCTCCTCTACCGCGCCCTCTCCCTCGCCCCCGAGCTGCGGTACTGCCACCTCCCCCTCGTCGTCGGCCCCGACGGACGCCGCCTCGCCAAACGACACGGCGACACCCGCCTCGACGCATACCGCGCACGCGGCGTCCGCCCCGAGCGCGTCGTCGGCCTCCTCGCCCGCTGGTGCGGCATCGACGCCGACGAGATCGACGCACGCGAGTTCGGCCGGCGCCTCGATCTTGCTACCATCCCCCGATCACCCGTGGTCATGCGCCCGGAGGACGATGTATGGCTGGTGAACGAGTGAACGCCCAGGCGTCCGGGTGCAGCCCCGGAGGGGCGTCGGTTTGTAGCCACGGGTGGAGCGACGCCGCGACAGTGGCGGCGCGGAGCCCGTGGACACCCTCCCCCACGACACCGAAGCCCCGGAGGGGCCAAGGAGCCTACCCGGCACGCGCACGCCGCCGCGCCGCCGCGACAGTCCTCCTCTCCCTCTTCGCCTGCCTCGCCCTCCCCTCCTGCTCCGACAAGGCCGTCAGCACGAACGTCGAGAGCGTCCAGATCGCCGGCAGGTGGTTCCACCTCGAACTCGCGCTCGACGAGCCGACCCGCATGAAGGGCCTCGGCGGCCGCGAGTTCATCGAGCCGGACGGCGGCATGCTCTTCGTCTTTCCCACCGCCGCCAAACGCTCCTTCGTCATGCGCGACTGCCCGATCTCCATCGACATCATCTTCCTCGATCCCAGCGGCCGCGTCGTCGCCATGCACCACATGGAGGCCGAGGAACCGCGCCGAGAGGGCGAGTCCGACTGGCAGTACGAGGAGCGCCTCAAACGCTACTCCAGCCGGTTCGACTCCCAGTTCGTCATCGAACTCGCAGGCAACACCCTCGAATCCCTCGAACTCGAGACCGGCGACCGCATCCCCCTCGACACGGCCGGGCTGAAGGCGCGGGCGAAATAGACCGATAGTCGACCCGGGGTCGGCCCCGAGCGGCAGCGCGGCGCGCCGCGCGCGGCCGTGCGCCGGAGGTCGACCGACATGCGCCAGCAACGAATCCTCCTCGTCGCCTCGCCCTCCACCCCCCCCAACGTCCGGGAACAACTCGGCGCGTCGATCGTCGCCGCCTGGCCGCGCCAAGGCCGCAAGCCCAACCTCGTGCCCGTCGACCTCGAGCACCTCCCCGAGGCACTCGTCGAGCGACCCATCGCCCAACTCGCCCTCGCCGTGCTCGGCGAGACCGAGGGACGCGCCGATGTCGCCCGCCTCATCGACGACCTGATCGCGGCGCGCACCGCCGGCCTGATCCTGCTGCCGGGCGACGCCGCGGCATCCGCGCGCAACCTCGAAGCCGAGGGCGTCCTCGTCGAATCGTGGGACACCAACCCCGCAGCGCTCGCCGCCGCACTCCACGCCCTCTGCCAGCGCGAGTGCATGATCGAGCGCCTCGCCCGCGAACTGAACCTCACCCGCGCCGCGCACGGCGGACTCAGCGGGCAGATGGCCCAGCTCCACGAGGAACTCAACCTCGCCTCCTCCGTCCAGCGCGAACTCATGCCACGCCAACTCCCCACCGTCGAAGGCCTCGACCTCGGCGTCCTCTTCCGCCCGGCCGGATTCGTCAGCGGCGATGTCTACGACTGCGTCCGCATCGGCGAACGCCGCGTCGCCTTCCTCCTCGCCGACGCGGTCGGACACGGCGTCCCCGCCGCCCTCCTCACCATGGTCATCAGCCGCTCGCTCCGTCGCACGCTCGACGACGCCGGCCCGGGGGGCGATGTCGATCCCGCCGACGCCATGCGCCGACTCAACCGCGACCTCTGCGGCGCGGGCGCGGGCTCGTTCCAGTTCGCAACCGCCGTCTTCGGCGTCGTCGATGCCGAAACCTGGGAGGTCACCGCCTCCGTCGCCGGCCACCCCTCCCCCCTGCGACTCCGCGCCGGCGCGGTCGACCGCATCCCCGCCGACGGCCCCCTCCTCGGCGTCTTCGACGCCGCCGAGTTCGAGCAGTCACGCTTCCGACTCGCACCCGGCGAGACCCTCCTCATCTACAGCGACGGGTTCGAGACCGCATTCCCCACCGGCGGCGACAAGCGAACACTCGGCAAACCCACCTCCGCCTACCTCCGCCACCTCGGCGGCCTCGGCAGCCGCGCCGAGGCGACGGGAAGCGTCGGCGCCGCCCTCATCGAACTCACCGGCCTGCTCGACGCCCAGTCCGGCTCGCTCCACCAGCGCGACGACGTCACCGCCCTCGCCATCCGCCGCACCGACGCCGCGGCAATCCAGCGCCGCGCAGCCGCCTGACGAACTCGCGATGAACTCGCGGCGGACAGAGCGACAACCCGTCGCATCTCTCCGCACCTTCGTTCCCTTCGCGTTCACGTCCTTCTGCGCCGCGCCGACGAGCTCACGCGGGCACGGCCGAACGGTTCCGCAGCACCGTGTCCGTCTCCACCAGCCCGTCCTTCAGCCGCACGATCCGCTCGCACCGGTCGGCGATGCTGTCGTCGTGCGTGACCATGATGATCGTCATCCCCTGCGCGTGCAGGTCCTCGAACACCCGCAGGATCGCCTCGCCCGTCGCCGAGTCCAGGTTCCCCGTCGGCTCGTCCGCCATCAGGATCACCGGCCGCGTCACGAGCGCCCGCGCGATCGCCGCTCGCTGCTGCTGCCCCCCCGACAACTCGCGCGGCCGGTGCCCCACGCGATCCGCCAGCCCCACCAGCGCCATCGCCTCCAACGCCCGCCGGCGCCGGTCCGCCTTCGGCACACGCTGATACACCAGCGGCACCTCCACGTTGTCCTCCAGCGTCAACTGCGGGATCAGGTTGAACGCCTGGAAGATGAACCCCACCGTCCGACCCCGGAAGTCGGACAACTCCTCGTCCGTCATGCTCTGGACGTCCTTGCCCGCCAGGTGGTACCGCCCCTCCGTCGGCTGGTCGAGGCATCCGAGCAGGTTCATCAGCGTGGACTTCCCCGACCCCGACGCCCCCATGATCGCCACGTACTCCCCACGCCGGATCGTCAGGTCCACGCCCTTGAGCGCCTCGACCATGACCGAGCCGTCCGGCTTGTAGTAGGTCTTCCGCACGCCGATCAGTTCGGCGACGGGCGGGGCGTGGGCGGGATCAGGCATGGGATTGGAGTGTAGGTGTTCAGGCGACCGAAGTTGCGGCCGCTCACCCCTCCGCATCCTCCAACTGCAACCCCGCCAGCGCAGTCAGCGGGTCCGGCGCGAACTTGAACACCTTGTCCAAGCCCGTCACCATCAGCACCGACCACACCTCGTCCGTCACCGAGCAGACCCGCAGCGAACGCCCGGCGTCGGCCAGCATCTTCCGCAGCCGCAGCAACTGCGCCAGGTTCGAACTGTTCACGTACGTCACGTTCGCGAAGTTCAGCACCACGTGCGGCATCTTGTCGGGCGGCGCGTCCCCCAGACGCTCAAACAGCGCATTGAACTCGTCCGAGAGCGCAGGCTCGTCCGCCAGTTCCGCGACGACGATGCTGTCCGACCAGTCGATGGGCATGGCCCCCAGTGTACCGGATCAACCCCGCCCGTTCAGGCCGGAGTCTCCTCCCCGTCCCCCTCTTCGACACGCTCCACCGCTACCACCGCGTCCCCCGCCTTCAGGCTGACGACCCGCACCCCCTGCGTCCCACGCCCAATCATCGAGATCGACGCCGCCGGCATCCGAACCAGCAGGCCGCCCCGCGTGATGACCGCCACGTCGTCCCCCTCGCACACCCCCACCGCCGCCACCGACGGCCCGTTGCGCGCCGACGTCCGGATGTCCACGCGCCCCTTCCCCCCGCGCGACTGCGACCGCGGCTTGCCCGTCTCCGGCTGCACCCGGTACTCGTCCACCGCCGTGCGCTTCCCGTACCCGTTCTCCGTCACCGTCAGCAGCGCCAGACCGCGCTCCAGGTACACCGGGTCGGTCATCAGGTCGCCCTCCGCGTCCGGCACCATCGGCACCCGCACCGCCCCGATCACCGCGTCGCCGTCGCCCAGTTCGATCCCCTTCACCCCCGCGGCCTGCCGCCCCATGTCCCGCGCGTCGTCCTCGTTGAACCGGATCGCCATCCCGTGCGCCGTCACCAGGATCAGGTCGTCCGACCCGGCCGTCAGCAGCACGTCCAGCAGCGAGTCGCCCTCCTTCAGCCCCACCGCGATGATGCCCGCCCGGTTCACGTTCGCGTACGCCTTCAGCGGCGTGCGCTTGATGATCCCCCCGCGGGAGATGAACGTCAGATAGTTGCTCCCCGCCTCGAAACTGCTGATCGCCAGGTATGCGCACGTCCGCTCCCCCTCGCGCAGGTCCAGCAGGTTCACGATCGCCCGGCCCTTGCTCGTCCGCGACATCTCCGGCAGCTCGTACACCTTCAGCCGGAACACGCGCCCCGTGTCCGTGAAGCACAGCAGGTCGTCGTGCGTGCTCGCCACGAACAGGTGCTCGATGAAGTCCTCGTCGCGGAAGTCCGAGGCCCGAACCCCCACCCCGCCGCGACCCTGCGAGCGGTACGTGCTCAGCGGCACGCGCTTCGCGTACCCGTGGTGCGAGATCGTGACCGCCATGTCCTCGACCTGGATCAGCGCTTCGATGTTGATGTCGCCCTCGGCATCCTCGATCGCCGTGCGCCGCTCCGCGCGGTAGCGCGCCTTCATCTCCTCGCAGTCCGCCTTGATGATGTCCAGCACCCGCTGCTCGTCGGCCAGGATCGCCTCGTACCCCTCGATCTCCTCAACGAGCGCGCGGTAGTCGCCCACCAGGCGCTCGATCTCCAGCCCCACCAACTGGATCAGCCGCAGCGCGCCGATCGCGTCCGCCTGCACCCGCGTCAGCGCGATCCCCGCGTCCCCGACCCGCTCCGACATCTCCAGCAGACGCGACGGGATCTTCGCCGCGTACGGATGCCCCGCCGGAATCCGGAACCGCCGCGCCATCAGCCCGGCGATCGCCTCCTCGCGCGTCCGCGATGCACGGATCAGCCGGATCACCTCGTCCACGTCGCACACCGCGAAGATCAGCCCCTCCAGCACGTGGGCCTTCTTCTTCGCCTCGCGCAGCAGGTACGCCGTCCGACGCCGCACAACATCCGCACGGTGCCGGACGTAGCAGTCGATCAACTCCCGCAGCCCCAGCGTGCGCGGCTGGCGGTTCACCAGCGCGATGTTCATGATGCTGAACGTCTGCTGCAGCGGCGTGAACTGGAACAACTGGTTCTCGACCACGCGCGGATCCGCACCCTTCTTCAACTCGATCACGATCCGCGTCTGCGCCTCGCGCCCCGACTCGTTCCGCACGTCCGCTACGTCCTTGATCCGCTCGTCCCGGATCGCCTCAACGATCCGCTCCACCAGCGTGTTCTGCATCAGCGAGTACGGGATCTCGTCGATCACCAGCACTTCCCGGTCCCCGCGCCCGACCTCCTCCACGTGCGTGCGCCCGCGAAGCACCAGCCGCCCCCGACCCGTGTCGTACCCCTCCACGATCCCCGACCGCCCGTGGATCACGCCCCCGGTCGGGAAGTCCGGCCCCTTCACCCCCAGCCGCGTCACCCTCCCCTCCGCGTCCGTCTCGTCCTGCATCAACTCGCGCAGCGTGATCTCCGGATTGTCGATCACGCGCGTGATCGCGTCGAAGATCTCGGTCGGGTTGTGCGGCGGCAGGCTCGTCGCCATCCCCACCGCGATCCCCATCCCCCCGTTGATCAGCAGGTTCGGGAACCGCGCCGGAAGCACCAGCGGCTCCTGCAGCCGGTCGTCGTAGTTCGGCTGGAAGTCCACCGTGTCCAGTTTGATGTCCGCCAGCATGTCCACCGCCGCGTGCGTCATCCGCGCCTCGGTGTACCGCATCGCAGCCGGAGGATCCCCGTCGATCGAGCCGAAGTTCCCCTGCGGATCGACCAGCGGCACGCGCATCCGCCACCGCTGCGCCATCCCCACCATCGTCGGGTAGATCACCGACTCGCCGTGCGGGTGGTAGTTCCCGCTCGTGTCGCCGCAGATCTTCGCGCACTTCAGATGCTTGCGCCCCGGACGCAGGTTCAGGTCGTGCATCGCGACCAGGATCCGCCTCTGGCTCGGCTTGAGCCCGTCGCGGACGTCGGGCAACGCCCGGTCCATGATCGTGCTCATCGCGTACGTCAGGTACGAGTCGCGCAGTTCGTCCTCGATCTGCAACTCGACCACGTTGCCGGCGTCGTGCCCGCCCGGAGGGGTCCCGTCGGGCGGGAGAGAAGCGGTGGTGTCGTCGGCCATTCGGAGGGTCTCACGGGCCGGCGCGGGGTGCGGTCGGAACGCGCCGGTATGGACCGGAAATCATAGGCAAAACCGCCCCTCGTTTCCCGCCGGAAGAGACCCCCTCTCCGGTGGCACAGGCGTCCCGCCTGTGCCGAGTTGCAGCCCTTCCTACCGCTCCCCATCGCCCCGCGCATCCAACGCCCGGAACGCCTCCGTCAGCGTCAGCAACGCCAGCGCGGTCGCCTCCGGCGGCATCCGCTGGTCCCACGGCGCGCTCCGGACCCCGAACGCCGCTCGCTCACGATCCGCGTACAGGTGGCACGCCGCCTCGTCCGCCGTCAACTGACGCACGAACCGCAGCGACGCCAACAGACGCGACAGTTCCGGCAGCACCCGCTCCGTCTCCGTCAGCCTCCCGTCCGCCAGCATCGTCGCCATGAACGGCAGCACGCGCACCGTGTGCCACGTCGGCAGCGGATGCTCCGACCGCGTGAACACCACGCCCCCCACCAGGTCCAGCGAGTCCGCCGTCGCGTCCTGATCCGTCAGTTGATGCTCCCACACAAGGTCGCGGACCACCCACAACGCCTGCGCCGCCGGAACCTCCCCCGACGGGTGCAACGCCAGCTCCGCCCACCCCAGCCACGGCAACAGCGACACCACGCTCGCGGCGTCGGTCGCCGCGTACACGGCCCGCAGGTCGCGCTCCACCGCCGCCCCGTCCGCCAGGCCCGCCCCGGCCCGGATCGCCCGCGCCCAGATCACCACCGCGTCCCGCGCCGATGGCGGCGCGCCAAGCCCCGCGCCGTCCAACCCGACCATCGCCGCGTCCAGCGCATCAGCGAACTCGCGCACCTCCGCGCCCCCGTTCGCCCCGGCGTCAAGCCGATGCGCAGCCGCCCACAGCAGCGCCACGGACGCCGCGTCGCGCAGCGGGTCGGCCTCCCCAGGCTCGACCACGGACAGGTCGCCCAGCAGCGACAACGCGAACGACCGTGCCCGCTCGGCGCGCTCCGGCCCCGCCACGCCCGCGTACTCCGCGAGCGCGAAAGCCACCAGCCCCTGCTGCAGCGGCGGCGCGAACGGCGGCTCCGCCCGGCCCGCCACCGGAAGCAGCGTCCCCACCATCCCGTACCGTCCCGCGTCGCGCCACCGCCGCGCCATCAGGTGGTCCGCGTAGCGATCCGCAAGCGCCCGCAGGTCGCCCGTGCCGAGCGAGGACCGCTCGACAAGCTTCGCGCCCCGGTACAGGAACACCGGCGGCTCGCCCCTGGCCGGGTGCGCGAGGTGAACCGTGCGGAAGCGGTAGAACGCCGCGCCCTCCGTGCGCGCGAGGTCCGCCGGCGAGCGCGCCCCGAGTTGCGGATCGCCGACCGCCCGCGCCACGAGCGACGACAGTTCGATCTCGAACGGCGCGCCCGACGCGAGCATCTCCGCCGGGAACGTCGCACGCCACGATTCGCCCACGCGGACCGCCACGCCGTGCAGCCCCGGCGAGAGCATCGACGACGGGCTTGCCAGTTCCGCTTCCGTCAGCGGCACCAGCGGACCCGCGAGCTCGAGCGTCAGTTCCAGCGTCGGCGCCAACGCGACCATCCGATCCCGCCACGTCGCGTCACGCACCACCGACATCCGCTCTTCGACCGCGCCCATCGCCGCGGACGCCGCCCGCGCGACCCCGTCCCCGCCCGAATCCAGCGACGACTCCCGCGCCAGCACCGCGCCCCCCAGCCGCACCGTCACGCAGGCCCCAGCGGCGGGGGTCTCCCCCTCTCCGCCGGGACGGGGCCTTTCCAGGCCCCGCTCGGCCGCCGCACGCTCCGGCGCGTCCCACGCCGCGATCCACCACTCAACCCGCTGGAACGCCCGCATCGCCTCCGCGGGCGTCGGCTCCCGCAGGCCCTGTCCCGCGGCTTGGACCGCGGTAAACCCGTGCACCGCCACGCACAACGCAGCCACGACGCCACACGCCACGTTGTCCCACGTCAACGCCCGCCCCCACCCCCGGGCGTTATCGGGCGACCGGACCCCGCTGGCGCGCTGCAAACCGCGTCCGGCACGGCGCACGCCCTCCCGGCACGCGCGTTGAAGCGTGAGTGGCGGATCGACACCGGGAGAACGGGCCTTGAAGTCTCTTCTCACGATCACACCCAACCAGCGCCGCGTCGCCCTGCTGGCGCTGCTCAGTTTTCTCGCCCTGTGCTAGGGCGATCGGGCGTGCGCCAGTCTAGTTGAGCGACGCCGGTCCGGGAGGCAGAGAGAGAAGCCCCGGGACTCAACCCCCGGGGTGTTTTTCGCGCGCACCCGGGCGCCAAAGAGAACGCCCCGGGGCATCCATCCCGGGGCGAAGGGTTGCGGGCCGTCTGAACCGGCGTCAGGGCATGCGGATCTTGTCACTGCCCAGCGCATCGTGCGCATCCATCCCGCCGCGCTTCGGGCTGGGCGAGGGGCGACCCGAGTCCTCGTCCCGCTCGTCGCCGCCCGTCGTGTCGCCCCACTGCGCCCGCTTGAGCGAGAGGCCGATCTTCCGGTCGGCCGTATCCACACGCAGGATCTTGACGTCGATCTCGTCGCCGGCCTTGACCACGTCCTGCGGGTTCTCGACCTTGTGGTCCGCCAGTTCCGAGATGTGCAGCAGGCCCTCGAGGTCGTCCTCGAGCTCCACGAACACGCCGAAGTTCGTGATCTTCGTCACCGTGCCGCGCACCACCATGCCCGGCTTGTACGCCGACGGGATCGCCTCCAGCCACGGGTCCTCGGTCAACTGCTTGATGCCCAGGCTGATCCGCTGCTTCTCGCGGTCCACGTCCAGCACCACGCACCGCACCACGTCCCCCTTCTTCACCACCTCGTTCGGGTGCGTCACCTTCTTCGTCCACGACATGTCCGTCACGTGCAGCAGCCCGTCGATCCCGGGCTCGATCTCGACGAACGCGCCGTAGTTCGCCAGGTTCCGCACCGCGCCCTCGACGATCGTGCCCGGCGGGTACTTCTCCCCCACCAGCTCCCACGGGTTCACCTCGGTCTGCTTCATCCCGAGGCTGATCTCCTGCTTGTTCTTGTCCACGTCCAGGATCACGACCTCGACCTTGTCGCCGGGGTTGAGCACCTCCGACGGGTGGTTGATCCGACGCGTCCACGACATCTCGGAGATGTGCACCAGGCCCTCGATCCCGTCGTCCAGCCGGACGAACGCCCCGTACGACATGATGTTCACGACCTCGCCCGCGACCCGCGCCCCGACCGGGTACTTCTTCTCGATCTCTTCCCAGGGCGACGTCTCCTTCTGCTTCAGGCCGAGCGCGATCTTCTCCTTCTCCATGTCGATGTTGAGGATCTTCACCTCGATCTTGTCGTCGATCTTCAGCAACTCGCTCGGGTGGTTGATCCGCCCCCACGACATGTCCGTGATGTGCAGCAGACCGTCGATCCCGCCCAGGTCCACGAACGCCCCGAAGTCGGCGATGTTCTTCACCGTCCCCGTGACGATGTCCCCCTCCTTGAGCGTCGAGAGCAGACGCTTCTTCGCCGCGTCGCGCTCCTCCTCGATCAACTTCCGACGGCTGATCACGATGTTCCGCCGCTCCGTGTCGATCTTCAGGATCTGCGCACGAACACGCCGACCCACGAAGTCCCCGATCTCGTGCGGCCGACGGATGTCCACCTGGCTCGCCGGCAGGAACACCGGCACCCCGATGTCCACCAGCAGCCCCCCCTTGATCTTCCGCATCACCTGACCCTCGACGACGTCTCCCTCCTTCGTCGAGTCGATGATCCGCTGCCAGTTCAGGATGCGGTCCGCCTTGCGCTTCGACAACTGCACAAGCCCGCCGTCCCCCTCGATGCTCTCCAGCAGAACGTCAACCGTCTCACCCGGCTTGATCTCCAGGTCGCCGAACTCCTCGCGCGGCACCAGCCCCTCGCTCTTCAGCCCCACCTCCAGCACCACGTCATCGCCCGCGAACCCGATCACCTTCCCCTTGATGATCTTCCCCGGCGACAGGTCCGCCAGATTGTCCACCAGGAACGCGTCCATGTGCGCGGCCGCCGGCGACTTGCCCAGCGCCTCCGCCAGCAGGCGATCCGTCTCCGCGTCCGTCAGGCCCAGCGATGCGATCAGCGTTTCGTCAACCATGGTCTTCCTTCGATTGTCGGGTCGGCCCCGTCGTCCTGCGGTCGGCGTGCGGAAACCCGGCGCGAACCCCGCGACGACGGGCCTTCGCCCCTCGCCGCGCCCCATCGGGGCTGTTGCTGACAGGTGGGACCGCCTCCGCGCACGCGGACATCACCAAGCGGGCCGACCACCGAGAGCAGGACGGTAGACCGCCGCAACCCCCAAGGAAAGGCGTTCACGACCCCCCGCCCGCCTCCTCACCCCCGCCCAACGCGAGCAGCAGGTCCGGCAGCGCATGGTCGAACGCACCCCGCGTCAGCACCTCGTCCGCACCCGCCTCACGGGCCGCCTGGAGCCTCGCCTTCTGCACGTGCGGCCCGAACGCCACGATCCGCACCCCAGGCCCCCCCTCAGCCCGCGCCAGCGCGATCAGGTCCAGCCCGCCCTCCGCCTCCAGGTCCACGATCAACGCCCGCACCGCCGAGTCCGCCAGCCGCGACCGCAGCATCTCCCCGTTCCGGGCCGGGCGGCACGCGATCCCCAACGCATCGCACGTCGCCTTGATCCGGGTCGCCCACAACAGGTCGGCAGCGGCGTAGAGTATCACGGTCGTTCCGGGGAAGTGGAGAGGCCTACCGTACAGACTTCGCCGACGCCAGGCGGGCGCCGGACCACAGCCGCGGCGTCGCACCGAAGCGACCACCTCGCAGCCGTTTGGAATGTTCGGCTCGCCGACCGCCGATGACAAGGTCGGAAGACAACACCGGCTCGCCCTCCCATCGGCGAGACCGGGGCATGGCACACCCGGACGTTGCACCCATGACACAGACAGCGACCCCCGCCGCGAAGCCCGCCCCCGCAGCCGAGCGAGACCCCATCTTCGACGAACTCGGCTTCCCAACCGACCCCGACAACCTCTACCTCCAGACCGTCGACACCATGCTCCGCGCGGCGGAACTGCTCGACCTCCGCCACCGCGTCCGCATCATCCTCGCCCAGCCCAAGAACGAGACCATGGTCCACTTCCCCGTCCGCATGGACGACGGCCACCACAAACTCTTCAAGGGATACAGAGTCCAGCACAACAACGCCCTCGGCCCCTACAAGGGCGGCCTCCGATTCCACCCCGACGTCCACCTCGACGACGTCAAGGCCCTCGCCCTCCTCATGACCATGAAGTGCTCACTCGCCCGCGTCCCCTTCGGCGGAGGCAAGGGAGGCGTCAAGGTCGATCCACGCGCACACTCACCCGCCGAGATGGAGCGCATCACACGACGATTCACCTCCGCCATCATGCACCTCATCGGCCCGGACTTCGACATCCCAGCCCCCGACGTCGGCACCAACGCCCAGCACATGGCCTGGATCGCCGACACCTACATGATGAGCCAGCCCTCCAACACCCCCAACGACGCTCTCCGCGTCGTCACAGGCAAGCCCGTCGAGTTCGGCGGCTCCCTCGGACGCGAGAAGGCCACCGGACAGGGCGTCGTCGACGTCCTCATCGAGATGCTCCCGGAACTCGGCATCACGCTCAAGGACATGCGCGTCAGCATCCTCGGATTCGGAAACGTCGGCTCGTGGGCCGGCCGAATCCTCGACGAACTCGGCGCCAGGGTCGTCGCCGTCATGGACCACACCGGCGCCATCCGCAACGACGCCGGATTCGACTGCGAGGCCCTCGCCGCCCACGTCGCCGAAAAGGGCGGCGTCGCCGGATTCGGCAAGAGCACAGGCGCCGGAGGCAGCCCACGCCTCGGCGGCCAGCCCGTCTCCGCCGACGAGTTCTACAAGACCTCCGTCGACGTCTTCATCCCAGCCGCCCTCGAGCAGATGATCAAGGAACGCGAGGCCCGCATGCTCGACTGCAAGGTCGTCGTCGAGGCCGCCAACGCCCCCACCGTCCCCGCCGGCGACCGCGTCCTCAGCGAGCGAGGCATCGAAGTCATACCCGCCATCCTCGCCAACTCCGGCGGCGTCACCGTCTCCTACTTCGAGTGGGTCCAGAACAAGTCCTGCGTCACCTGGGACGCCGAAACCGTCGACAAGGAACTCAACCGACACATGGTCATGGCCGCACGACGCACCGTCCTCGCACGACAGCGATTCTCCTGCGACATGCGCACCGCCGCCTACGTCGCCGCGCTCGACCACATCGGCAAGGTCTACGCCGTCCGCGGCATCTTCCCGTAACCCGCCGGCAACGCCCCATCGTTCGACCCAGGCCCGCCGCCCCCCGCGGCGGGCCTGTTTCCTTGCGCACCGCGCTCACGCCCCGAACCGCCGCTCCATCTGCTCCCGGAACTCCTCGCTCTTGCCCGGCGCGATCGTCGCCCACCGCCACCCCTCGCTCCCCACCAGCGCCCGCGACACCAGCATGATCTGCCCCGTGTGGTACGCGCAGTGCGCCACCGCTCGCGTCACCGCCTGCGCCACCGTGTGCGGCTCACCCCGGATCGTCACCACACGACCCATGTCCGCCTCCGTGAGCGACCCTACGGCCCCCAGCGCAACCGACCACCCTTCCTCCCAGATCGCCATCAACCGCGTCCGAGGCTCGTGCCCCACCACGAACTCCCCATCCCGATGCCGCCACGGCTTCTCGCCGTCCGTGGTCAGAAAGTCCGTGAACCGGCTCCGCAACGACCCGGCCAGGTGCTTCACGATCACCGACACCGGATTCGTCCCCGGCGCGACCGCCACGTGCAGCCGATCCTCCGGCACCTGCCCCACCGCCTGCTCCGCCCACCCCTTCTGCTTGCGGAACTCATCGAGCCAAGCCGACCGGACGGTTTCGAGCGTTGGGTGCATGGGTGATCAGCCCTTTGCTGCATCGTGCCGGCGGCAGGGTGGCGCCGACATTAGCTTCGCTCCGCCGCCGCCGACGCGGAGAGTTTGAGGTCGGCAATCTGAACCATGAGTACCTTCATGCCGCGATCGCTTCCCTTGGAGTGACGTTCTCCCCGCTCAAAGTACGCGGCCTCACCCGCGCGGAGTTCAACGCGACGGCCGTCGCCACCCGCGACCCAGCCCGACCCTTCGACTATGATGAACAGCTGACCGAAACCGGTCGGGTGTTCGCCGATTTGGCCGCCGGGTTCGAACAGCAGCCAATGCACATGAGCCTCGCCATCACCGTCAGCAAGGAGCCGACTGGACGCACCCGTGGCCGCAAACAGGCTGATCGGCTCAGCATCAGCAGGGGAGAGCCGGATCAATCGCATGTTGACGACTCCCAACGGCAGGGTGGCGCCGAGGTTCTCGCGCCGTGCCGACGAGATCGGCCCTGCAATCTCGGTGTTCCCGTCCCCGCGACGCGACGCACGCCGCTGCCGCCGAGCGACGCCTTGTTGCGCCACCAGCCTTTGGCGAGCATACCAGACCGCGAATCCTCCTCCAACCCTCTCCGTGGGCCTGCCGGGCCTGACCTCGACGCGGCAAGGCCCAAACGCCGGAGTCGTCCAAGCCCGCCGCAGCAACCTGCGCGGAGCGCAACGCGCCCCGCCCGTCGGCACGCCACGGCACCGAGATCGCAGAGCCGATCTCGGCGGCACGAATCGGACTTCCCGGCGTCACCCCGCCGGAATCGAGAACTGCCCAGCCGTCCCGGAACAGCGCACGAAATGCCCCCCGAAGGACTCGAACACCTGCGGTTTCCTTCGGGAAATGCGGGGGTTTCTGAATCGGGCGGCAGCAAATCCGGCAACAAAGGGGGTGGTTTTGTTTTGGTCCCCCGACGCCCCCGGCGACGCCCACCGATCCCGAGTTGGCGGCGGTAGTCGCGGCATGGCCCGACCTGCCCCCGGCGATCCGGGCGGGTGTGCTGGCGCTGGTGAAGGCGGCGACCCCCACAACGCCCCCCACGGCCCCGAGCGGGCCGGCTGGCGGGACGGGTGGCCCGACGACGTTAAGGTACTCCCGACCGAACCCGCGCCCCAAGGGCTGCGGGAACGGTCGCGGCACGGGACAGAGTTTGTTTCTCCAACCGGAAGGCGGCGACGCATGGAACGGATCGCGGTGGTGGACGGGCTGACGCTGGCGGCGGTCTTGGACCGGATCGCCGGCGGTGGGCGGGTGGTGCTGACGTATGGCGGCGACGACGTGGCGGTAGTGGTCCGGCCCGACGACCTGAGCGACGCGGCGACGGCGTACCTGCTGGAAGCGTTGGAGCGGGTGGACCTGTCCGACCTGCTGGCGAAGTTGGACGCCCCGCACCCTGTCACCCCGAACGGTCGCCCCCAAAGCCCCCCGGCGGGGGTTTCCTGAATCGACGGCCCAAACTGACCCACGGAAGGGTATCACGATGAACACGAACGAACACGCCCACGCCCCACGCCCGAAGTTTGACACCCTGTTCGCCGATCCCCGGCACTATCGCGGCGACCTGCGGCTGATGCGCACGGCGATCCGGCGCGGCTGGTTGAACGATGCCCCGCAAGCGGATCGGGATGCGCTGGTGGCCCGGTTTGAGCAAGCATCCGACGAACGGCGAGCCGACGACCCGGATACGCGGAACTTCCGGGCGCTGCTGGGCGAGTGTTACGCGATGATCGAACTGGAACGCGCGGACCAAGACCCGCTGCTACGGGCGCTGCGCTATTCGTGGGCTGGTGAACTGACCGACCGCAACACGGGCCGGCCCCGCGAGCGGTGGCACGTTGCGGACTACCCCAACCGGATCGACGCCAACGAACTACGCCGGCGGGCGAAGGCGGACGGGACGGACCTGCGGACCCTTCACGCGATCGACGTGCGGCCCGCTGACAAGCCCGACGACCCCGGCGAGCGGATCGCCCTGGCGGTGGTCGCGGACGCCCGATACGGCTGGCGGGTGTGGCTGGTGTGTCCCCGCTGCAAGTGTCGGCGGGTGCACCTGTATCCCGTGCGGGCTGGCGTGCGGTGTCGGAAGTGTGCGGGCATCGCATACGCGGACGGCGAATAATCACGGAAACGGGCATCGGGATTGATCCCCCGATGAACGGATCGGGCTGGGGTCTTGGCGCTCACTCGCCCCAAGACCCCGCCCGACCGGCCCGAGAAAGGCGAGTGAACCAATGGCAAGGAAGCCCGCGCCGACGAAGGCGCACGAACCGGAAGCAAGCCCCGCCGATCAAGCGTTCGGTGCGGCCCGCGCGTTTGTTGAACACCTGGCGACGCTGGCGTATCACGCCCGACACTTTCAACCACGCCCCGACAAGCCGGACGCATGGCAAGACCCGGCGATGACCTACGCGATGGCGTTCGTGGCGTGGTTCGACCTGTCGCACCTGCTGACGCCGGCGGTTCGCACCGAAGCCCGCCGGGTGTATCCGCCCGGTTCGCCGGCGATCAGGTTGGGCAAGGCGAAGCCGACGCCCACGGTGATCGAAGCGGTGGCCGATGAGTTGGGCGTCTACTTCCGAAACACGGTGTACGCGGGCCGGCGGCATCCGTTGGAACCTGACCGCGAGCGGGTAGCGGACGAAGCGAAGGCCCGCGCGACGGCCCGACAAGTCGCCCAAGGCAAGCCGGCGGAACCGTTCGGCTGGGGCGCGGACTTCGATGAACTGATGAAGAAAGAAACCCGCGCGGCGGTGCGGGAACGGCTGGGGATCAAGACGCTGGGCGATGGTTGGATGCTGATGGTGGACGAATGGAAGAAACAAGACCGCGAGCGGGGAGAGTCGGCGCTATCTCTGCTGCGGTGCGGTTCGATTGACTTCGACGACCTACAGACGCAACTGATACGCGAAGCCGAAGCGGTGATCGCGGCGGCGAGCAAGCCCAACGCCCCGACGATCGACCCCGCGATACTGGCCCGGCTGGAAGCGGCTGTGGCTGGGCTGCCTGCGGTGTTGGAGGGAAACCGCGCCGGGTTTGAGCGCGTCGCGGGCGTGATCGAATCACTGGGCGCACGGGATGACGACGAAGCCCCGGCGGCGAAGTTGCCCGAGTTGAAGGCCCACGATCGGCAAGCGTGGCAACTAGCAACCCTTCACGGGATGACCCAAGACAAAGTGGCGTTGGCGTTGAACAAGGAACACGGGACGACCTACACCCAAGGGCAAGTGTCGCGGATGATCGCCCGCGCCAAGGCCCACGCCGACGCGAACGGGCTGGCCGAGAAAGTGGCGGGACCGATCGACCGACCCCGCACCGTTGACCCTGGACGGCTGGAACTTGGGGCGAGAGTCGATAAGCGGAAGCCCCGCCCGAGCGATATGGCGCGGGTGAATGACGACGACGAATAGCGATTGGTATGCGCTCAAAATGCCCTGTTTTCTGCGGGGTATGCGCGGGTATGCGCTGTGATTCGTGGATATGCGCCGGCAACGAAGGGAAGCCCAATGCGGCCCCCCGCCCGGAGTATCCACGATGGAACAAGAAACGGAACTGCTGACGGCCCGAGAGTTGGCGAAGCGCCTGCGCGTGTCGCCCGAAACTGTCCGGGCGTGGGCGCGGCGCGGGTGCATCCCGACGCTGCGGCTATCGCCCAAAGTGATCCGCTACAGCGCCGAAGCGGTGTTGGCGGCACTGTCCGCCACGCCGGCGAAGGGGGTGGCGCGTGGCAAGTGACACAAACACCCCGACGACGACGGCCCCGCTGCTGGTGGACCGGCGCGAAGCCGGACGGCTGCTGGGCGTGTCGCCCGGCACGATCGACAACTTGCGGACACGCGGCGAACTCCCGAGCGTGAAACTGCTGTCGCGTCGGCTGTTCGACGTGGCGGACCTGCGGCGGTACATCGAAGCGCGGAAGGGGGTAGGCCAGTGAACACGCCCCCAAGAAACGACGCGGCCCCGCTGGCGGGCGGGGCTGGCGTCAATGGTCCGAACACTTCACCCGATTCTACGGCGGTGGTGGCGAGCGGGCGGAAGCGCAAGACCCGTAGCAACTGCCCCGCGACGGTGTGGGTGCTGTCCGAGTTTGCACCCAAGCCGTAAGGGGGTGCGGCATGAGCGACCCCGTACAACGAATCCTGACGGCCCTACGCGAACACGGACACGAACCCCGCAAGGCGGGCGCGGGCTGGTGCTGCAAGTGTCCGGCCCACGATGATCGGAACCCTTCCCTGTCGATCCACGCCGGCGACGACGGGCGGGCGCTGGTGAACTGCCACGCCGGTTGTACCGTCGATGCGGTGTGCGGAGTGATCGGGCTGCGGCCCGCTGACCTGTTCATCCCTGACCCGAGCCGGCGCAACGGACACGCGCCCAAGACCCGGCGACGTGGCGACGGCGACGAAACTACACGGAAGCCCGCACGCGGCGGGGATTCTGTCACCGTCGCCAGTGACGCCACGGGCGGGCGCACGTTCCCCACGGCCCGCGACGCGGTGGCCGAGTTGGAGCGGCGGCACGGCGCGCGATCGACGACCTGGACCTACCACGACGCCGGCGGCGATCCGGTGGGGCTGGTGGTGCGGTGGAACACGCCCACCGGGAAAGACGTGCGCCCGGTGTCGCGGAAGGCGGACGGATCGGGCTGGTGCATCGGCGGGATGCCCACGCCACGCCCGTTGTACGCCCTTCCTGACCTGCTGGCGACGCCGGCGGCGCGGGTGTTCATCGTCGAAGGCGAGAGAGCGGCGGACGCGGCCCGAGCGGTTGGGCTGCTGGCGACGACAAGCCCGCACGGGTCGAAGTCGGCGAGCAAGGCGGATTGGTCCCCGGTGGCTGGGCGTGAAGTGGTGATCCTCCCCGACCACGACGACGCCGGCGAGCGGTACGCCGACGACGTGGCGCGGCTGGCGACGGCTGCGGGCGCGAAGTCGGTGCGGGTGGTGCGATTGGTTGAACTGTGGGCAGGGATGCCCGAAGGCGGCGACATGGCGGACCTGGTGGAGCATCGCGGCGGGGACGTTGACCCGATCCGCGCCGAAGTCGAAGCCCTGACGGACAAGACCGACGCGGACACGGTGACACCGGAAGCCCCGGCGGTCCCCGCGTTCACGCCCTTCCCCGCTGACGTACTGCCCGAGCCGATTCGGGGATTCGTCACCCAAGCGGCGAAGGCGATCGGGTGCGATGCGTCTTACATCGCCCTGCCCCTGCTGTCGGGGCTCGCGTCGGCGATCGGCAACACCCACCGGATCGCGTTGAAGCGTGGGTGGACCGAGCCGGCGATTGTGTGGACGGCGATCGTGGGCGATAGCGGTACGGCGAAGTCGCCCGCGCTGGAGTTGGGTCTACGCCCGATCCGCAAGCGGCAACACGACGCGATGAAGGAACACGCGGAAGCGATGAAGCAACACGCCGACGCGCTGGCGATGCACGAACGCGACGCGGCACACTGGAAGAAATCCAAGTCGGACACGCCCCCGCCGGCCAAGCCCGAAGCGCCGATCGCGGATCGGTGTTGGACCGACGACGCGACGACCGAAGCCCTGGCGGTGCTGCTGCAACAAAACCCGCGCGGGCTGCTGATGGTGCGGGATGAACTCGCCGGGTGGTTCAACTTCGACCGCTACGCCGGCGGCAAGGGCGGCGGGGACGCGGCGAAGTGGCTGGAAATGTTCGGCGGTCGCCCGATGGTGGTGGATCGCAAGACGGGCGGCACGTTGTACGTCCCCCGCGCGGCGGTGTCGATCGCCGGTGGCATCCAACCGGAAACCCTGCGGCGGGCGCTGGGGCAGGAACACCGGGATAACGGGCTGGCGGCGCGGCTGCTGCTGACCTGTCCCCCGCGCAAGCCAAAGCGGTGGACCGAAGCGGACGTGAACGCGGACACCGAAGCGGCGGTGGCGCTGGTGTTCGATCGGCTGTTCGGGCTGACGCCGGAAACCGACGACGACGGGGACGAACGGCCCCGGCTGGTGACGCTGGCCGATGACGGGAAGCGGGCGTGGGTGACGTTCTACAACGAACACGCCGGCGAGCAAGTGAACCTGTCGGGCGACGAAGCGGCGGCGTGGTCGAAGTTGGAGGGGTACGCGGCGCGGCTGGCGCTGGTGGTTCACCTGACCCGCTGGGCGGCGGGTGACGCCACGCTACGCGATGCGTCGCGGGTCGATGAGGCGAGCATCGCGGCGGGCGTGGTGTTGGCCCGGTGGTTCGGTGACGAAGCCCGGCGCGTCTATGCGATCCTGGGGGAGTCGGACGAAGGGCGCGAATCCCGCCGGTTGGCGGAGTGGATCGAACGCAAGGGCGGCACGGCGACGGTGCGCGACCTGACACGCGGCCCACGCGAGTATCGGGGCGATCCCGAGCGGGCGGCGAAGGCGCTGGGCGAACTGGTGGCGGCGGGTGTCGCGGTGTGGGTTCACGATGACCACGGCCCCAAGGGCGGGCGTCCGACCGATCGGATTCGGCTGGTGTCGCGGCGTGGTGACACCGGCGACGGCGACGAAACCCCCGTGAACGCCGGGAATCGCGTGGGTTCTGTCACCGTCGCCACGGTCGCCAAGCCCACGAACGCCGGCGACGGCTGGGGGGAACTGTGAACCCGCACCCTCCCAACCCCCACGAACTCGCCCCGCTGCTGCTGGCCCTTGGGCGGGCGGGGATCGAACTGGCCCCGCACCCGACCGACGCGGGCCGGCTGCGGCATCGCCCGGCGGACCTGCCCCCCGACCTGTCGTCGCGGCTGCGGATACACCGGGCGGCGGTGGTGGGGCTGCTGGTGGACGGGTACGCCCCCGCCGGCGATGACGCGGGGTACGTCTTGGGCGAACGGCTGGGCGTGGCCGATGGGTTGGGGATGCCCACGCACCCCGGATCGGTGGCGTGGCTGGTGGCGGTCGGGGAGTCGATGGGGTGTAGTTGCGGCGTAGCAACGGGTGGGGTACACTTGGGGCATGGCGAAACTGACGAACGCGATTCGGGCGGCGGTGAAGGCGAGCGATCAAACGCCCTACGCGATCGCCAAGGGTGCGAACGTGGCCCGTAGTCAACTGTCGCGGCTACTGAGCGGTGAAAGCGGGATGACGGTGGACACGATCGAACGGCTGGCGGACTACCTGGGGTTGCGAATCACGATCGAACCCAAGGGCCGCACGAAGGGCAAGACCACGAAGGGACGGTGACGCATGGCGAGCATCGGATGGGAAGGCAAGCGGGCGCGCATCGTGTTCCGCGATTCTGCGGGGAAGCAGCAAACCCTGCGGCTGGGCGAGTGTCCGAAGGACTACGCGAGAAGCGCGAAAATGGCGATCGGGCATCTCGTGATCGCCAAGCGGCATGGGAGCGTGCCCCACCCCGACGCGGTGCGCTGGCTGGGCGGCATCGACGACGTGCTGTACGCCCGCGTCGCGGCGCTGGGGTTGTGCCAGCCACGGGAGGGCGCGGCGGTGGTGACGCTGGGCGCCTTGCTCGACCGATTCGACGCGGCGGGTGCGGTGAAGCCGACGACGCAGTACAAATACCGCCAAGTCGCGGACAGTCTGCGGGCGTTTCTGGGCGCGGATGCCCCGCTGGCGTCAATCACGCCGGCCCACGCCGACAACTGGCGCAAGTCGATCGCCGAAGCGAAGGCGAACCCCGACGACAAGACCGAGCCGGCCAAGACTCTGGCCCGCGCCACCGTCGCCAAGCGGGTTGTGATCGCAAAGAGTGTGTTTCGGAAGGCGGTGCGGTGGGGGTTGATCGCGTCCAATCCGTTCGCCGACCTGCGGGCCGGTTCACAATCGAACCCCGATCGCGCGTTCTACGTCACCGTCGAAACCATCCGGGCGATCCTTGCGGTGTGCCCCGATGACCAATGGCGGGCGATCGTGGCCCTGTCGCGGTTCGCCGGGTTGCGATGCCCTTCCGAAATCGTGGCCCTGCGGTGGGGTGACGTGAACTGGGAACGCGGGCGGCTGATGGTGCGATCGGTCAAGACCGAAGGGCACGAAGGCCACGCGGTACGGGTGGTCCCGATCGCCCCCGAGTTGCGCCCGATCCTGCAAGACCTGTTCGACCGCGCCGAAGTCGGGGTGGAAGCGGTTGTACCCCGGCTGCGCGATCCGGCGATGAACCTGCGGACCCAGTTTGAGCGAATCATCGCCAAGGCGAGCGTGAAGCCCTGGCCCCGGCTGTTCCACAACATGCGGGCATCATGCGCGACGGATTGGGTGGAGCGGTTCCCCGTCCACGTTGTCGCGGGCTGGTTGGGGCATAGCCCGATGATCGCGGCCCAACACTACCTGCAAACCCGCGATGCACACTTCGACCTTGCGGCGGGTGTTGGGGGTGTCGGGAAGGCGGCAGCAAATCCGGCAACACACACGCGCCAAAGCGCGCCCACGGCGTCAAAGCCCAAAACACAAAACCCCGAAATCCCTGCGGAAATGGTGGGGTGTGGTGTCGGGTGTGACCCGGTGGAATATGGGAAAGTGCCCCCCGAAGGACTCGAACAGCGGGGCGGGCGGCTTTCGTGGGTCGCCCTCCGCCGACAGGCCACAGTATACCCCCGATCCGCCGCGGCGGGGACGAGCCTGGCAGCCAGAGGCCGAAGGCACCCCCGCATTGACTGCCCCCACCCCTCCGCGTAGCGTTGCGGTCCCCGGGCGGGCCTCTGTTCTGCCGGTCGGGTGCTTCCCGGAGTCGCCACCATGCTTCCCACCCATCGCCAGAGCCACGGCCGATCCCGCCGACGCCGCTCGCACCACGCCCTGCGTCCCGAGCGACCCACCGTCTGCCCCCTCAGCGGCATGCCCAAACTCCCCCACCGGGCCTGCAAGGAGTCCGGCTACGTCCGTCCGGGCCTGCGCATCCGCGTGCCCAAACTCGGGATCGGGACGCCCAGAGACTGAGAGACAGCATGAGGCTGGCCATCGACGTGATGGGCGGCGATCACGCGCCCGACGCCATCCTGAAGGGATGCGTGGACGCGCTCCCGATCCTCGCCCCCGACGACCACCTCGCCCTCGTCGGCCCGCCACGCATCATCGAGGACTACCTGCACGAACGCGGCGTCCGCGACCCGCGGCTCTCGATCGAGTCGGCCGAGCAGGTCATCACCATGGATGACTCGCCCGCCAAGGCCGTCCGGGCCAAGCCCGAGTCCTCCATCGTCAAAATGGCCCTCCTCGGCTCGCGCAAGCACGAACGCCCCGCCGACGTCGTCCTCTCAGCCGGCAACACCGGCGCCTGCGTCTCCGCCGCCATCATGCACATGAAGCGGCTCCCCGGCGTCCACCGCCCGGGCATCGCCGTCACCATCCCCGCCTTCCACGGCCCAGTCGTCCTCTGCGATGCCGGCGCGAACCCCGAACCGCGACCCTCGCACCTCTGGCAGTACGGCCTCATGGCCGAGACCTACTCCCGCGTCGTCCTCGGCATCGCCAGCCCGCGCGTCGGCGTCATGAACATCGGCGCGGAGGAGGGCAAAGGCTCCGACCTCGTCCGCGAGACACGCGACCTCCTCCGCAAAACCCCCGGCATGAACTTCGTCGGATACGTCGAGGGCCGCGACTTCTTCGACGGCGTCGCCGACGTCATCGTCACCGACGGCTTCGTCGGCAACACGCTCCTCAAGATGGCCGAGGGTCTTGCCAAGAGCCTCTTCACAGCCATCGCCCACGAAGTCCTCGCCGCCGACCCCGAACTCGCCATGCAGTTCGAGCCGATCGTCAAGCGCATCTACACCAAGAACGACTACCACGAGTACGGCGGCGCGCCCCTCCTGGGCGTCAACGGCGGCTTCTTCATCGCGCACGGCTCGAGCGAAGCGCGTACCATCCGGGCCGCGGTCCGGAACTGCCGCGACTTCGTCTCCAGCCACGTCAACGAGGCGATCGTGGCCCGGCTGGACGAAGTCGCGCACCTCGCCGAACCGCAACGGGAGCACGCATGACCAGGCCGCAGCCCGCGATCGGCGTCCGCTTCGCGGGCACAGGCTCCGCGGTGCCGGCGCGCGTGCTGACCAACGCCGACCTCGAGAAGGTCATGGACACGTCGGACGAGTGGATCGTCCAGCGCACCGGCATCCGCGAGCGGCACATCCACGACCCCGACGCGGGCGAGGGCACCGCGCCCCTCGGCGCTGAGGCTCTCACCAAGGCCATGGCCGAGGCCGGCGTCACCGCGCCTGAACTCGACCTCATCATCGCCGCAACCATGACGCCCGACATGCCCACGCCCGGCGTCGCCTGCACGATCGCCGACCGTGTCGGCGCGGGCCAAATCCCCGCCTTCGACATCTCCGCCGCCTGCTCCGGCTTCGTCTACGCCCTCAACGTCGCCGAATCCATGATGCGCACAGGCGGCTTCCACACCGTCGGCCTCGTCGGCGCGGACTGCCTCTCTCGCCACGCCGATTACTCCACGTTCGGCCGCGCCACCTCCATCCTCTTCGGCGACGCCGCCGGCGCGGTTGTCCTCCGCCGAACCGACGACGCCTCCAAGGGCCTCCTCGCCCAGATCATGCACTCCGACGGCGGCGGCGCACGCCACCTCTACATCCCCACGCACCGAGGCCACATGACGCCCGGCGATGAGTTCGACCAGCGCAAACTCGGCGTCGTCCAGATGCACGGCCCTGCCGTCTTCAAGTTCGCCGTCGGCACCTTCCCCAACCTCATCGAGGAGACCCTCCGCCGCGCCGGTCTCGCGGCCGAGGACATCGACCACTACGTCTGCCACCAGTCCAACTCACGCATCCTCGAGGCCGCCCGCGAACGCTTCGGCCTCCCGCGCGAGAAACTCCACGTCAACATCGACCGCTTCGGCAACACGGTCGCGGCCTCCTGCCCGCTCGTCCTCGACGAACTCAAGCGCAGCGGCCGGCTCCGCGAAGGACACAAGGTCATGTTCCTCGCCTTCGGCGCAGGCCTCACCTGGGCCAGCAGCCTTTGGCAGTTTTGAGCCGCTCAACCGCCGACGACCAGGAAACTGCGCCATTGCGGCCGCGATTCGTAGCTGGTGCAGCAAGCCCCTACACTCCCCCATGAACCCCATCGTCCTCCTCTGCCCCGGCCAGGGCGCACAGGCCATCGCCATGGGACGCGCCTGGCACGACGCCTCACCCGAAGCACGCGCCGTCTTCGACGACGCCGAACGCATCCTCGGCTCACGCCTCGGCGCACCCCTCCGCTCGCTCTGCTTCGACGGCCCAGCGGACACGCTCAATCGCACCGACGTCTCCCAGCCCGCGATCTTCACTGTCTCCGTCGCCTGCCTGCGCGCCCTCTGCGCCGCCTGGTCAGTCTCGCCCGACGAACTCCCCCTCACCGCCGCCGCCGGACTCTCCCTCGGCGAATACACCGCCCTCCACGCCGCCGGCGCGATCGCCTTCGCCGACGCGCTCGAACTCGTCACCCTCCGCGGCCGCGCCATGCAGGACGCCGCCGAAGCCACACCCTCCGGCATGGTCGCCCTCATCGGCGCGGACGAGGCCCAGGCCCGCGCCGTCTGCGACGCCGCACGCGCCGCCGACATCCTCGTCTGCGCCAACTTCAACGCACCAGGCCAGGTCGTCCTCAGCGGCGCGACCGCGGCCTGCGAACGCGCCGTCAAGGCCGCCGAGTCCATGGGCCTTCGCGCCCAGCCCCTCCCCGTCGCCGGGGCGTTCCACTCGCCGCTCATGGCCCCCGCCGCCGAGCGCCTCGCCGAGGCCCTCGCACGCACGACGATCCGCCCCCCACGCTGCCCCGTGCTCTCCAACGTCACCGGTCTGCCCCACGCCCCGCCGGGTGATACGATTGAGGGCGGCGCCGCCGACTCCATCCGCCGCCGGCTCGTCGAGCAACTCACGCAGCCGGTCCGCTGGGCGGACTGCGGCCGGTGGCTCGCGGCGAACACGAGCGGGGCCGCCATGCACGAACTCGCCCCCGGCCGGACCCTCGCCGGGCTGATGCGACGGATCGACCGGGGGTTGAAAGTGGAGGCACACGATGTTCCGAGCGAATGAACGGTCCCGCCACGCGGCCCGCGGTTTCGGCCTCGCGTGCCTCCTCGCCTCCGTCTCTCTCTCCCTCGCAGGGTGCAGCAAGCCCCCGCCCCCCCCTCCGCCGCCGCCGCCCCCCGCGCCGCCCCCCCCTCCGCCGCCCGAGCCGGTCGACGCACGCGCCGTCGTGCAGGCGCTCAACGCCAGCGCAGCCGTCCACTTCGTCGAATCCCAGGCCCCCGTCGATCGCTCGCTCGCCGAGGCCGTCGTCCAACTCGCCGACGCCTTCGCACGCGGCGACGCGAGCGCCGCCCGCCGCATGCTCGACAAGCCCGCCCAAGCCGTCCTCGACACGCTCGTCGCCTCCGACGAGTGGACCGAAGCCACCGCGCGCATCGAGGCCGTCCGCATCGTCTGGATCGACGACTACGCACGCTTCAGCGAGTCCCCCACCGCCGCTTCCGTCGCGCTCGCCATCCAGGAGCCGGGCGCGTCCTACATCCTCCGCTGGGACGGCTCGCGCGTCTTCGACTCCTGGGTCTTCGCGGGCGCGCCGGCCACACCCGAAGTCCGCGTCCGCGCCACGGCCTGGGACGGACTCTCGCAGGCCGACTACGAGTCCGCCGGCGGCATGACCCTCGCCGAAGGCGCGAACCCCTTCGGCCTCCCCGAAGAGGTCCTCGCGCAACTCCGCGCTATGGGACTCGACCCAGACAACCTCGACCTCGACGCCATCGAGAAGATGCTCGCCGACATGGGCGACCAACTCCCCGAGGAGGTCGTCCGCCAGATCCGCGAACTCATCCGCAAACTCCGCGACGCGGGCATCACCCCCGCGGCCTCGCCCGGGGGCACGCAACAGGAAACCGAGCGCGACCCCCGTCGCAAGAACACGCCCGGCGGCCCCATCACCGTCCCCGGCGGCTGATCGACCAACCCCCGACCGCACCGCAGGAGAGGCCGAACATGACCAACGCCGACGACGCCCGCGTGGCGATCGTAACCGGCGCAAGCCGCGGCATCGGCCGCGCCGCCGCACTCCGCCTCGCACGCGACGGCCGACGCGTTGTCCTCGTGGCCCGCTCCGAAGGCCCCCTCACCGAAGTCCGCGCCGCCATCGAAGAAACCGGCGGCTCCGCTTGGGTCAAGGCCGTCGACGTCGCCCACGCCGACGCCCTCGCAGCCGCCATCGACGAGGTCGTGAGCGAACTCGGCCGCCTCGACATTCTCGTCAACAACGCCGGCATCACGCGCGACAACCTCCTCCTCCGCATGACCGACGCCGAGTGGGACGAGGTCCTCCGCGTCAACCTCACCAGCGCATTCGTCGCCATCCGCGCCGCCGCACGTCCCATGATGAAGAACCGCTTCGGCCGTATCGTCAACGTCGGCTCCACCAGCGGCCTGATGGGCAACCCGGGCCAGGCCAACTACGCCGCCGCCAAGGCCGGCCTCGTCGGACTCACCAAGACCGTCGCCCGCGAACTCGGCTCCAAGGGCATCACCTGCAACCTCATCGCCCCGGGCTTCATCGAAACCGACATGACCGCCGGCCTCCCCGACACCGTCGTCGACAAGGTCAAGGACACCATGGCCGTCAAACGCCTCGGCACCCCCGAAGACGTCGCCGCAGCCATCGCCTACGCCACCAGCGACGACGCGGGGTACCTCACGGGCCAGGTCATCGCCGTCGACGGTGGGTTGACGATGTACTGATGAGTGGATGAAGGCAGAGGCGCCCCGGAACAGAGCACGAAGCGCAAGCGAGTGCCCGCGCCCGCCAACCCCACGCGCCGCAAACCCCTCCCTCTCCACCCCAGCGGCGTGACTCAACCGCAAGCCACGGGCAATGCTCCTGGACCCCATCTCCGCTCCGCCAAGTCCTTCAAGAGCGGCCCGATCTCCTCTGCCCCTTCGGGGCAGTCAGAAAAGAGGCGATCCACGTCCACGGGTTTCGCGGCTGCGCCAGTGGCGCAGTGGAACCCGTGGCGCGGATCGGCCTCTCTCCCCCGCCCCGGAGGGGCGCGGGGTTGTAGCCACGGGTGGAACGACGCCGCGCCAGCGGCGAGGTGCAACCCGTCGACGCGAGTCCGCATCTCCATTCCCCCGCCCCGGAGGGGCGCGGGGTTGTAGCCACGGGTGGAACGACGCCGCGCCAGCGGCGGAGTGGAACCCGTGGCGCGGATCAGCCTCTCTCCTCTGCCCCGGAGGGGCAGAGGGGCTGTCCGCGCGCGGCGTGCGTCACTCAAACACGTAGCGCTCGTCGAACTCTATCCCGTGCAACCGCAGCAGCCGGATCAACTCTGACCTGAAGTCCTCTCTCTCGTGGTGCTCGCGCTGGCCGGCGATGTACGCCTTGACCGCGCCTTCCTGCGACTTGCTGACCGTGAAGACGCTGTAACCCTCCTGCCACGCGAACGCGCCGAGCGAGGGGAACGCGTCGTGCACCCACTTCGACGATCGCGCCTTCACTGTGCGCATCAGGTCGGACACCGTCGCGTCCGGCCGCCAGCGCAGGTACAAGTGGATGTGGTCTTCGATGCCGCCGATGTCATACAACACGCCCTTCTCGGCTCGCACGATGCCGCCCATATACGGATAGAGGCGTTCGGCGACGTCCTGTGTGATCCAGGGTTCGCGGCGCTTCGTGCTGAAGACGAGGTGCAGGAGGATCTGGGAGTAGGTGCCGGGCATGGGCTTTCTCCGAATATCGTGGATTCCCTCCGCCCCTTCGGGGCGGGATGAGAATATCGAACTGCCCCCCACGGGTTTCGCGGCTGCGCCGCGCCACCCGTGGCTACATTCCAACGCCCCTCCGGGGCGAAGAAGGCCACTGCCCCTCAGGGCCGAGAGTTGGCTGTCTCACCTCCGCCTCGTTCCCCCGCCCCAAAGTCCCGCTCCGTTCCCCCGCCCCAAAGTCCCGCTCCGTTCCCCCGCCCCAAAGTCCCGCTCCGTTCCCCCGCCCCGAAGGGGCGCACGGCTGTAGCCACGGGTGGAACGACGCCGCGCCAGCGGCGGAGTGCATCCCGTGGGGGCGGATCCGCCTCTCCCCTCTGCCCGGGAGGGGCAGAGGAACCGTCCGCTCACAGCACAATCAACTCTCCCACCACACGCCGCGCGAAACTCAACGTCCGTGCGCACACCCCCGACCCAACCCCACCACGAATCCCACGACCGCGAAGAAAAACTTCGCCGCGCCCCAACTCCATCCACGCCATCCCCTTGCGCGCCGCGCCCACCCCGTCAACCCGGCGCGCACCGCCCGTCCCCGTGCGCGCGCCGCTGACCGCCTCCCCGTAATACGGAGGCCCGCGCCGTGCCCACGCATCTCACCCATCCCACGCTCAACGGCCGCGCCTCTTCCGTTCCCAGCTTCCGCGCCGCCTGCCCGCTCCCCGACGTCCTCCCCTCCCACGCCCCGCGCCGCAACGCTCATGTGCCCGGCGAGCACCCGCCCGCACCCGATCCCGCCCTTCTCAACCCCCACAACCCCCACAACCCCCACAACCCCCACCACCCCCACGACCCCCAAGCCCCAGGCGCGAGTCCCACGAACCTCTCGTCGAGATCCCACACGCTCCTCAACTTCCTCTCCCGCGTCGGCTTCTCGCTGCGCGAGCTCACCATCGCCTGCGACCTCAGTGCAACCGAGACCATCGACTTCATCCACGACCCCGGCGTCGCCGACCGGCTCGACCTGCTCGAGGCCGCCCTGCAGCGCACGCTCAGGCTCCGCCTCCTCAGCGCGGCCGCCACCGCCGCCGACGAACTCGAGCGGATCGCCACCACCGCCACCGAGCACCCCACCGAGCGCCGACGCGCCGCAACCACCCTCCTCCGCGCCGCCGTCGCCTCCGCAAACCCCAGGCCCAATCACCCTCCCCCCAACCCCCCCCCTTCCGGGGCGGGACCTTCCAGGTCCCCTACCCCTCCTCCCCCCAGCCCTCCATCAACGACCACCACCGAACCTCCACTCCCCCCTCAAGCCTCAAGCCTCAAGCCTCAAGCCCCGACCCCGCGCGCGACCGCCTCTTCCATCGCCTCGCAGAACCGGTCCACCTCTTCCAGCGTGCTGTACACGCTCGGCGAGACGCGCAGGCCCTCGAACTCCTCGTGCACGATCGCCGTCGTGAAGATGCGGTGCTTCTCCCACAGCCACTGGTTCAGGGCGGGGCTGGGGATGCCCTCGACCTGCACCGTCCCGATGCCGCACGCCAGGCCCGGCCTGCGGCTGGTGTGGAACCGCACGCGATCCATGCCCGCGAGCCGCCCCATCCACCGCTCGCGTAGGTACACCATGCGCGCCTCCTTCCGCTTCGGCCCCAGGCCCTGGTGGAACGTCAGCGCCTCCGCGATCGCCAGGAAGTTCGCCGCCGGGTGCGTCCCGATCTCCTCGAACTTGCGGATGTCGCCCTCCATCTCCGGCGGCGCGGCCATCATCGGCCACAGCCCCGCGATCTTCTCGCGCCGAACATAGAGCAGCCCAGTCCCGTGCGGCGCGAACAGCCACTTGTGCAGGCTCACGCCGTAGTAGTCGCACTCGAGGTCGGACAGCAGGAAGTCGAAGTGCGCCAGCGCGTGCGCCCCGTCCACGATCACCGGGATGCCCCGCCGACGCGCCATCGCCGCGATCTCCCGGATCGGCAGGATCTGCCCCGTCAGGTTGATCATGTGGCACGCGAGAATCACGCGCGTCCGGTCCGTGATGTTCCGCTCGAACAGCCGCACCACCTCGGACGGGTCCTCCGCCGGCACCGGCACCCTGAACTGCCGCAGCACAACCCCCTCGCGCCGCTCGCGCTGGCGGAAGGTGGTGAGCATGCGCGGGTAGTCCTGCGTTGTCGTCAGGATTTCATCCCCCGGCCTGAGGTCCAGCCCGAGTTGGCAGATCTGGAGCGCCTCGGACGAGTTGCGCGTGACCGCGATCTCCTCCGCATCCACCCCCCACTGCCGGGCCAGCCGCGCCCGCACCACCTCCCGACGCGGCTCGAGGACCTGCCACATGTAGTAGGCCGGCGCCTTGTTGGAGAGTTCCTGGTGCTGCCGCATCGCTTCCTGCACCCAACGCGGCGACGGGCTGACGCCCCCGTTGTTGAAGTTGATCAGGCTCCGATCGACCGTGAACGCCTCCTGCGCGTGGCGCCAGTAGGTCTCGTCGCGCGCGATCTCGTCCGGCTCGCCCCTCGTGGCGGCGAGTTCGGCGACGATCTCGGCCGCCGAAGCCCGCGGCATCGGCAACCGCCCCGACGCCGCGGCCAGCGCGGCCGCGGGAACGCTCAACGCGCCAAGGAACGCTCTGCGAGATTGCATGGAACGGCTCCGAGAGAGGAATCTGTGGTCACTGCGTCGCCGCGCTGGGGGTGACGACCGGGCTGCGGTAGCCGTCGCGGTCGTACGCGCGGATGCCGAAGAACCAGTTGTCCTTGCTGCGGTTGATGGTCGCCTCGGTCACGTCGCCCACGTCGCGGACGTGCTGCCACTCGTGGGCCGTCGTCTCGCGCCAGACGACCTCGTACCCCGCCACGTCCGGCTCCGGGCTGGCGTCCCAGCGCAGCGTCGTGTCGTTCGTCAGGCCCGCGACGATCAGGCGCGGGCGCGACGGCGGCGAGGGAGCGTTGGCCAGATGCACGAGGACCGCCGCGTTCAGGCGCGTCACGTCCGCGAGGTACTCGGCATCGACGTACTCCGGCAGGTCGCCAAACTGCACGCCGTCCTCGACGCGCGGGTCCTGGTGCTGGCGGTCGTAGTTCTCGTAGACCTCGACGAAGCGGACGGCCGGCCAGCCGAGTTCGTTGAAGGGCGTGTGGTCCCCGCCGCGGAGGTAGCGGTCGGGCCGGTTGATGAGCATGGGCTGCACGGGCGTCGCGTGCTGCCGGGCGACCTCGGCGATGTAGCGGGCCAGGTGGCGGCTGGGCGAGTCGTTCTCGCCGCCATCGCGTCGCAGCATCGAGACCCCGAACAGGCGGTTTCGGGCCTCGCGCAGGCGGGACTCCGGCGTTTCAGGCTCCTCGTCGCGGACGGTGGCGGTGCGCGGCTGCTCGAAGAGCATCGACACCGGCACGCCCTCGCTGAAGACGCGCACGCGGTCGCGGGCGGATCGGCCCCCGGGCGCGGAGGGGTCGCCGATAGTGTCGTTGTTCAGCACCGCGCCGATCGTGCGCCCCTGGCGGCGGGCGTTGAGGGCGTGCAGGCGCGCGCCGAACAGCCCCTGCTCCTCGCCCGCGGTCGCCATCAGGACGACCGTCGATTCGAGGCGCATGCGCGACAGCACGCGGGCGAGTTCGAGGCACGCGGCGACGCCCGAGGCGTCGTCGTTCGCTCCCGGGGCATCGCCCTCGGCGTCGTTGCCGTCGCTGGCGCGCGAGTCGTAATGGCCGAGGACGTAGTAGTGCCGCACGCGCGCCTCGGGCGACGAACCGGGGATCTCGCAGACGACGTTGACGACCTCGACGGCCCGCGCGATGCGCCCGCCCGGCTCGACGGGATGCACGTCGAACCACACCCGCGGCGCGAGATCGCCCTCGCGGCCCGAGTCGGCGACCGCCCGCTCGAACTCGGCGTGGAGCCAGCGTCGGGCCGCGCCGATGCCTCGGGTGTCGCTCTTGGTGTCGCTGAGCGTGTGGCGGGTGCCGAAGGCGGCGAGCGTGTCCACGTCGCGGCGCAGGCGCTCCGCGGAGACGGCCTCGAGGGCGGCGGCGACGGTGTCGGCAGGGGGCGCGGCGGGCTGTGCGTGCACGGGTGCGCTCCAGGCGGCGATGCAGGCGAGCGCGCACGCCGCCCGCCGACGCGGCGAAGGGGCCGGATGTGTGGGTTCCATGCCGGCGAGTGTACCGAATGCCGCCGGGAAAGGGCTGCCCCCGCGGTGCGGGGCGTAAGATGGCCCAACGAGGGGCCGCGGCCCGGAGGATCGGCTGGGATGAGCACGCGCCAGAGCCAGGCTCGCGAAGGGGGCACGAACCGCTGCCGCGGGTCGGAGGCGGTGACGCGCGGCATCCGCGTGGAGGTCCGGCCGACGTACGCCCCGGACCAGTCGCACCCGGCGTCGGGCAAGTACGTCTTTGCGTACCGCGTGCGGATCTCGAACCAGAGCGACCAGACGGTGAGGCTGCTCTCGCGCCGCTGGCTCATCATCGACGCGGACGGGTGCGAGCGGATCGTCGAAGGAGACGGCGTTGTGGGTCGCCAGCCGGAACTGGAGCCGGGCGGGCACTTCGAGTACGAGAGTTTCTGCCCGCTGGAGACGGCGTGGGGGACGATGCAGGGGACGTACTTCTTCGAGGGCGAGACGGAGCCGTTCGAGGTCCGCGTGGCGAGGTTCTACCTTGTGGCGGATGAGGGCTGAAGACCCAACGCAGAGGGCGCTGAGCGTGGGCGCAGAGGCCGCAGAGAGAGGAACTGGTGAAGAGCAGAGCGGGAAAGCTCGAAGTGGCTTCTCATCCCCACTCTTCCCCTCTGCGCACTCTGCGTTCCTCCTCCGGGAACTCCGCGTTCGTCCCGTGCGAGGCGTGATAGGCTGACGGCATGAGCGAGCGTGTGCATCCGGGCGTGCGGCTGCGTGAGGCGATGGGGCGTGGTGTCGTGGCCGCGCCGGGAGCGTTCAACGGGCTGTGTGCGCGCGCGGTGGCGCGGGCGGGGTTTGAGGCGTGCTACGTGTCGGGGGCGGCGACGAGCGTGTGCGCCGGCGTGCCGGACGTGGGGCTGCTGACGCTGGAGCACTTCACACGCACGGTGCGCGAGGTGGCGGAGGGGAGCGGGCTGCCGGTGCTGGCGGACGCGGACACGGGGTTCGGCGAGGCGGAGATGGTGCGCCGGACGGTCGTCGAGTACGAGCGAGCGGGGGGCGCGGGGCTGCACCTGGAGGACCAGGTCTTCCCGAAACGGTGCGGGCACCTGGACGGGAAGTCGCTCGTGCCCGTGGACCACATGTGCGAGAAGGTCGAGTGGGCGGCGAAGGCGTCGCGCGACTGCTCGGGGGGGGCGTTCATCGTGTGCGCCCGGACAGACGCGCGGGGCGTCGAGGGGTTCGAGGCGGCGGTGGCACGGGCGAAGGCGTACGTGCGGGCCGGGGCGGAGATGATCTTCCCGGAGGGACTGACGAGCGAGGACGAGTTCGCGGCGTTTGCACGCACGGTTCGCGGGGAGGGCGCGAACGGGGCACGCAGGCCGTACCTGCTCGCGAACATGACGGAGTTCGGGAAGACGCCGATGATCCCGCTCGGGCGGTTCGGGGAGATGGGGTACGACGTGGTGATCTACCCGGTGACGCTGCTGCGCGTGGCGATGTGGGCGGTAACGCGGGCGCTGGAGACGATTCGGCGCGATGGCTCGGCGGAGTCGCTGCTGGTGGAGATGCAGACGCGGCAGGAGTTGTACGGGCTGATCGGGTACGAGCCGGGCAAGGCGTGGGAGTGGCCGGTGCGTTGAGAGAGGCGTGGACTCTGCATGAACGAACCCCGCCCAGGTCGAGCGTTGCTTGTGCGGGTCGTCGCGTGTGCGGTCCTCGGTGTTGTGACGACGTTTGCAGTGTCCGTCGCCACGAGCGTGCTTCTGCCATGCCTGAAACTCAGGCAAGAAGAGCACGCATGCATGACCATCCTCCACTCCGACAGGGCGCACGTCTTCGTGCACCGCGTGACTGGCACCGGCATGGAACGTCGAATGTGGTTCGACATGCGAGATGTTCTGGTCTGCGGAAACACAATCTACGGCTCCTGCGAGACGCGCGTCGCCACGAGCACCGCGCCCGGCTGCCCGTTATCCTCCGAACACGCCTCGTGGGGCATTCTCAAAGACGTTTGTACCGGTGAGCGTGATAATGGAGACTACGGCATTGAGGACGCACGTGGCTGGCCGCGTCTCTCGTTCTGGTGCGCCTTTGAGACACAGGATGGATCACCTCGTCGGCCGGTCGTCGCGATCGCGGGCGGCCTCCCATTCTCGCCCTTGAACAATGGCATTTCTTCCAGCGACTTCCGCTGCATCCCGTTGCGGCCGATCTGGCGGGGCGTCGCGCTCAACTCCCTGATCTACGCCGGGCTTTGGACGGCGCCGGTGTGCATCGTCCCCATGGCGCGGATCGGGGTGCGCCGGCGGCGTGGTCTCTGCCCAAGGTGCGCGTACGACCTGCGGGGCGACTTCGCCTCCGGGTGCCCGGAGTGCGGGTGGGGGAAGGGGGGGTCGGAGGGCGGGGTCGGCCGCGCTTGACGCCGGGCGGGCGGGTTTCGGGTATGCTCCCCCCCCATGAGCGACATCCATCGTGGGCGGCTGTTCCTTGCCAGTTGCGTGGCGCTGGTCGTGACGGCCATGAGTTTCGCCATCCGCGGCGACATCATGGGCGACCTGGAGGGCGCGTTCACGCTCTCCAAGACGCAACTGGGCATGATCGCGGGCACGGCGTTCTGGGGGTTCACGCTCGCGATGGTGATCGGCGGGCCGCTGTGCGACGTGCTGGGGATGAGGCGGCTGGTCGTCATCGCGTTCGTGGGGCACCTCGCGGGCATCCTCATCACGATCTTCGCGACGGGGTTCTGGACACTCTACGCGGGGACGGCGGCGATCGGCATCGCCAACGGGTTCGTGGAGGCGGCGTGCAACCCGCTCATCGCCACGGTGTATCCGGGCGAGAAGACGCGGAAACTCAACCAGTTCCACGTGTGGTTCCCCGGCGGCATCGTGATCGGGGCCTTGGGCGCGTTCGGGCTGTCGGAACTGGGCACGAACGGCGCGGGGCTTGGCGGCCTCGGTTCGCTCTGGCAGTGGAAGATGGGGCTGATGCTGGTTCCCCTCGTGGCCTACGGCGTTCTCTTCCTCGGGCAGCGGTTCCCGGTCACGGAGCGGGTGGCGAGCGGGGTTTCGACGGGCGCGATGTTCAAGGAGTGCCTGCGGCCGCTGTTCATCCTGATGATCGCGTGCATGTTCCTGACGGCCTCGACGGAACTTGGGCCGGGGCAGTGGATCCCGAACATCCTGACCTTTACGGCGGGTGTGTCGGGGATTCTGGTGCTGGCGTGGATCAACGGGCTGATGGCGGTCGGGCGGCAGTTCGCGGGGCCGGTGGTGCATCGGCTCTCGCCGCCGGGGGTGCTGCTGGCGTCGGCGGTGCTGGCTGGGATCGGGCTGTTCCTGCTGAGCCGGGCGAACTCGGGCGTGACGGCGTTCGCCGCGGCGACGGTGTTCGCGCTGGGGGTGTGCTATTTCTGGCCGACGATGCTGGGGTTCGTGGCGGAGCGGCTGCCGAAGACGGGCGCGCTGGGTCTGTCGCTGATGGGCGGGGCGGGGATGCTGGCGGTGGCGTTCGTGCTGCCGATCATGGGGCGGATCTACGACCGGAACACGGACGCGGCGATCCCGGAGGGGTTCACGCGTGACGTGCTGCTGGCGGCCGCGCCGGAGAGCGCGGAGGCGGGGATGTGGGCGGAGGCGCAGGCGGTCGGCGGCGCGGCGACGCTGGGGGCCGTCGCCGTGGTGCCGCTGGTGCTGGTCGTCGCGTTCGGCGCGATCTACTTCCACTATCGGAGCAAGGGCGGGTACCGGCCCGAGACGCTCGGCGACGGCGGCTCGGCGGACGGCGGCGCGGCGCACGAATGAGCGCGCGGTTGGCGGCGGCGAGGAGGGTCGGACTCCTACAATCGGCGAAACGGAACCTCGGACGCTGAAAGGAACCCGACCATGACGACGGCTACCCCCACCCGCGGGCTTGAGGGCGTGATCGCGGGCGAGACGGAGATCTGCTCGGTCGAGCAGGGCGCGCTGATCTACCGCGGGTACGAGATCCACGACCTGGCGGAGCACGCGACGTTCGAGGAAGTGGCGTTCCTGCTGCTGGTGGGGCACAAGCCATCCGCGGAGGAACTGCGGTTCTTCAAGGACGAACTGGTGGCCAACCGCGCGCTGCCGCCGCAGTGCGTGGACTACCTGCGGGCGGCCGCGCCGCTGCTGAAACAAGGGTCGGCGGTGCCGATGGACGTGCTGCGCACGTGCGTGAGCATCCTCGGGAACACGGACGCGGAGAGCCAGGACAACTCGCCCGAGGCGAACCTGCGCAAGGCGAAGCGGCTGACGGCGAAGATCCCGACGATCATCGGGCACATGCAGAACCTGATCGACGGGCGGGAGATCGTCTCCCTGAACACGGGCGGGGACGCGAAACTGGGGCACGCGGCGAACCTGCTGTACCTGATGAGCGGGGAGAAACCGAGCGCGGAGCACGCGCACGTGCTGGACGTGTCGCTGATCCTGTACGCGGAGCACGACTACAACGCGAGCACGTTCACGAGCCGGGTGATCGCGGCGACGCTGAGCGACATGCACGGGGCGGTGACGGGGGCGATCGCCGCGCTGAAGGGTCCGCTGCACGGCGGGGCGAACGAGGCGGCGATGGAGATGCTCAAGGAGATGCGGCGCGACCTGGGTCCGGAGAACGACCCGAAGAAGATCGACGCGTGGATGCAGCGGGCGTTCGCGGAGAAGCGGAAGCTGATGGGGTTCGGGCACCGGGTGTACAAGCACGGCGACCACCGGGCGTCGCTGCTGCACGCGCTTGGGCGGAAGATCGCGGAGCGGAAGGGGCCTGAGTTCGTGAGGTTGTTCGAGTTGGGCGAGCAAGTGCAGCGGATCATGGCGGAGCAGAAGCAGATCTACCCGAACGTGGACTTCCCGTGCGGGATGACGTACTACACGATGGGGATCGCGGTGCCGCAGTACACGCCGATCTTCGTGGCGTCGCGGATCACGGGGTGGTGCGCGCACATCATGGAGCAGCACGCGAACAACCGGCTGATCCGGCCGATCGCGCAGTACACCGGGCCGCGCGACCTGAAGTGGAAGGGCTGAACGTCGGGGCGGCGTGGCGTGCGGGCGTGGACGCGGGAGGGGCGTGCGGTGGCGTTCCGATTCGGGCGGCGTGAGGAGATCGGGGCCGCGGTGCGCCGGGTCGCGCTGGAGCAACTGGCCAAGGCCGAGCGCGCGCTGGCACGGACGGGCGGGGACCACGAGCGGGCGGTGCACGAGGCGCGCAAGTGCATCACGCGGGCGCGGAGCGCGCTGCGGCTGGTGCGGCACGCGTCGGACGGCGCGTTCGACACGATCAACGCGGGGCTTGGCGAGGCGGCGCGGTCGCTCTCGACCAGCCGCGACGCCGCGGTGACGCTGGCGGCGTTCGATGCGCTGGCGGGCGAGTCCGAGGGGTCGGCGGGAGTGCGCGAGCGTCTGGCGGGCGGGGCGTGGCAGGACCCCGCGCTGCCCTCCGATCGGGCGGTCGAACGCGCGGTGGTCACGATCGGGGCCGCCCGGGACGAGATCGAGGCTCTGCGGTTCTCCGCGGGCGGGTTCGGGCTGATCGAGCCGGGGCTGCGGCGGGCGTGGCGGCGCGCGCGGCGGGCGATGCGCTCGGCGATGGAGGACCCGACGGACGAGCGGCTGCACGAGTGGCGCAAACGGTGCAAGGTCTGCCACGCGCACGCGAAACTGCTGCGGCGCATCCGGGCGAAAGAGGTGGAGCGGCTGGTCACGCGGCTGCGCGACCTCTGCACCGCGCTCGGTGAGGAGCGCGACTTGGCGCTCCTGGCCGAACGGCTGGGGTCGTTGGGCGAGGAGACGGCGATTCGCGGGTTGATCGACGAGGCGTCGCGGCGGCGGGAGGCGCTGCGTGGGCGGGCGTTCGCGCTGGGGGAGACCGTGTTCGAGCGCGGCGCGCGGAAGACGACGCGTCGGTTCGGCCGGTTGCACGAGCGATGGCGGCATGGCGGCTGACGGCGGCTACGGCGCGGCCGAGACGGGCGTGTGGCCTTGCGCCGAGCGCGCGGCCCGCGGAGGCTCGCCGTCGAGCAGTTCGCGGTAGATGGACTCGACCTCGGCGACGTGCTCGGGGTAACTGCGCAGGACGCTGGCGTGGTGGATCTCGCGCGGGCTGGGGACCACGACATCGCCGGACACGATGCGGCGGATGCAGTCGGCGAGGGCGTCGGGGTCGCCGGCGCGGAAGAGGAGCGCGTTGCCGAGGCCGCCGTTGGCGCGGGCGGCGGGCGAGCCGGGCTCGTGGAGCCAGTCCACGGGGCCGCCGAGGCGCGAGGCGACGATGAACTTTCCGGCGTGGAGGTGCTCGAGCATGACGAGGGGCGAGTTCTCGAACCAGATGTGTGGGAGGATGCCGACGTCGTACTCTCCGGCGGCGGCGAGGAGCATGACGGTGTCGTAGCCGCCGAGAAAACTGACCTCGGGGTATGGGCTGAGCATCTTTCTGTAGCCCCAGTCGAGGCCGTAGGCGTGGATGAGGAACTGGCAGCGGCGTCGGACATCGGGTTCGAGCCGTTGGATGGCGCGAGCGAGCACGCCGAGACCCTTGTTGTTGCGCGTGGTGCCGAGGAATCCGAAGCGAATGGGACGGCGGGCCTCGGCCGGGTTCCACGGGCGTGTTTCGTAGAAGGGGCTGCGGCGTGCGCGGCGGTTGATCTGGTCAAAGTGCGGCTGGCCGAGGCGGACGTGGCGGAGGCGCGAGCGTTCGACGCCCATGGACTCGTAGACGCGGCACATGAACTCGCTGGGGGGGATGACGAGCGAAGCGTGGTTGAGCGCCTCGATGCCGGCGAGTCGGCGCCGGGCGTAGAGGCCGGCGTCGATGACGCGGAGGTGGAGGTCGCGCGAGGCGAGGAATCGCTCGTTGGCGTCGAGGGGGGGGCTTCCGAGTTCGTCGATCTTGTCGCGGTCGCGGAGTTGCAGGCCGTGGTCGAAGGTGCCGGGGTGGTCGGGCGGGCCTGGGTCGAAGCCGCGTGCGGCCTCGGGGTCGGGCTTGACGCGGTCGGCCTGCTCGATGTCCTCGGGGGTGGGCTTGGGTTTGCCCTTGAGGGCGTCGCGTGCGGCCTTGAAGACGACCTCCATGAGGGCGGCGGTCTCGGGGCCGAAAAGGCGCTCCGCGCCCTGCTCGATGGCGCGGTTGAAGCGGACGGCTCGCGGGGAACTGGCTTCGAGGCAGCCGACGCAGCGGCGGCCGCCGTCGTAGTCCATGCAGCAGTCGCGTTCCTTGTGCAGCAGGTCGACCTGCGGGCAGACGTACCAGTAGTTGTGTGGCGTGACGACGACGGGCCTGCCCGTGCGCCGGATGGCCTCGACGACGCTGAGGGCGAAGCCCTCGAGCGAGTGGGCGTGGACGACCTCCGCGCCGACCGAGTCGAGCCAGCGCAGCACCATCGCATCGTCGCGGGGCGAGGCGAACTCGTTGGCGACGTGGGCGAAGTTGGTCGAGGCGGGCGAGAAGTTGCGGCTGTTGACGAGCGAGTAGCATCGCACGCCGCGCCAGGGCTTTTCGTCGCGGATGCGCGGACCACCGATGAGGGAGTAGTCCATGCCGGAGCGCAGGTACGAGACGCTGTGGCCCGTCATGGCGAGCCCCGCGGCGAGTTCCGTCGCGGACAGGTTGTAGCCGGAGCCCTCGAGGGCCTGAAGGCGGAGTCGCGCCCAGCCGAGGATGGCGATGCGCAAGGGGCGGTCGGTGCGCGGCCAGCCTTGCGGCGCTCGCTGCGTGCTCGCACTGTTCGGATCGGTGTGTGTCATCGGTCGTGCGGTGTCGGATCAGCCGTAGCGTGTCGAGGACTTGTACGGACGGAGTGTAGCGGCGTGCAGCACGCACCGGACGCCCGTGACGAACCATCGGGCGAGGAACGCGGCGCGACGGATCGGGCCGTCGCGCTCGACCTGGGCGCGGTCGGGCGAGCGTCGATCGACGTGGATGTTCCAACGGCCGCGCGGGAGCGGGAAGTCGTTCACCTGGTCGAAGACGATGCACGCCCTGACCGGCGTGAGCACGAGCGGCCACTGTCGGCGCAGGCGGGAGAGCCGACTGGGGGCGTAGACGACGCGGCGTGAGACGCCCGCGCCTGCGGGGACGTAGCAGCCCGGGACGTCGTTGCGGACGACCTCGACCCATCGCGGGCCTGGGCTGCCGGCGAGGCGCGCCGCGGCGGCGGCGCGGAGTTCCGCGCTCCAGGCGAGGGAGTCGGGATGGTTGCAGGTGATGACGACGTTCGCGCCGCCGGCGAGCGCTCCGGTGCGCTCCAGCGCGTCCATGAGCGGCTCGGTGGGCGGGCCTTCGAAGTCGAGTTTGCCCGCGCGGCCGCGGCAGGCGTCGTCGGCGGTGCGGCGGATGATCTCGGCGTGGAACAGCCGTCGGTGCGTGGCGGCGACGAGTGAGTCCTTCATCAGGCCGGCGAGGCGTCTGAGCGTGACGCGGCGGAGTTCGCGGGGGGGGAGGATCTTCTGGAGCACCCAGAGGATGTTGCGCTGGGCGTAATAGAGTCGGGCGGGGGTGAGTTTGTGGTGCCAGGGCGTGTGGTAGACGACCGCGTCGAGGTTCAGCACGACTCGCCGGCCGGCGCGTGCGAAGCGGAGGCACCAGTCGGCGTCGTCGCAATAGATGAAGTATCGCCAGTCCCAGAAGCCGACCTCGCGCACGGCGGACCAGCGTGCGAGGAGCGAGCAGGCGGAGACGACGTCGACGTCGCGCAGGCCCGAGTATTCGCGCCTGCCCTTCGTGCCGCCGACGCGTTCGGCCCAGGCCTTGTGCTCGTCGTGGCGCGGGTGCCCGGGGGGGGCATTGTCGGTCATCAGGCCTGTTCGGCGGTCGAAGTAGACGGTGGTCTCGATGGTGGTGTCGCGGTTGCGGATGTCGACGGTGCGCGAGCCGACGAGGCCGATGGACGGGTCGTTCGTCGCGGCCTCGACGAGTCGTTGCGCCGCGTCGTCGGGCAGGTCGATGTCGTCGTCCACGAGCCAGACGTAGTCGGGGGGCGTGGGCGAGTCGGGCACATCGAAGGCGTGCTGGACGTAGGCGAATCCGGTGTTGAAGCCGCCGCACCCGCCGAGGTTGTGCGCGTTGCGGACGACGGTGAGGGACCGGAGTCCGGCGCGGTTCGGGCCGCGCCCCGTCGGCGTCGGCTCGGCGAACGCCGGCTCGTGGGCGTGCTGGGTCGGGTTGGGCACGATGCGCTCGGCACCCCAACGCTCGACGAGCAGCTCCGCGGTGCCGTCGGTGGAGGCGTTGTCGACGACGACGGCGTCGATGGCGGATCGCGGGAATCGCTGGCGTGCGAGGGCGGCGATCACGTCGCAGACCATGGCCGCGCGGTTCCACGTCACGATGATGACGGCGACGTTCGGGGGCGGGATCGGGGTGTGCGCATCGACCGCGACGGGGCGTTTCGTGTGCGAAACAGGCTGTGCGGGCGCGGTCGGGTCGCTCATGCGGATCGGCTCAGGCGGTCGCGGCGGCGGCCCGGCGGCGCGACGCCTCGTGGATGCACTCAGCGTAGACGGCCTCGACCTCGGCCGCATGGGTCTGGATCGACTTTGGCGGGCGGACGCCTTCTCGCAGGCGCGTGAGCGTCCACGGCTCGCGGGCGACACGGGCGAGCGTGCGGGCGAGGTCGTAGCGGTCGTTCCCGCGGAAGAGCAGGCCGTTCTCGCCGTGGCGCACGAAGTCGGGGATGCCGCCGACGGCCGCGCCGAGGACGGGGACGCGGCAGGCGAAGAACTCGAAGACGGTCTGAGGGCCGTTGTCCCACCAGGTGCTGGGGACGACGCCGAGGTCCTGCCCGCCGAGCATCCACGGGATGTCGCGGTACTCGTAGCCCTCGAACCACCGCAGGCCCGCGAGGCGCGGCTGGAGTCGGCTGAAGCGCCACTCGGTGCGCTTGCCGCCGAGGGCGTAGACGGAGACCTCGAATCGTGCGAGCACCTCGGGCGTGAGGAGTTCGAGGGCGTCGGCGAGGACGTGGAGGCCCTTGTACGGGTTGTCGTAGCCCATGAAGGCGAGGCGGACGGGGCGGGGGCGGTCGCGGTCGAAGGGGGGGGGGTCGAAGACGAGTTCGGCGTGCCGGGCGGCCAGTTCGCCTGCGCGGGTGCCGATGTGCAGCGTGCGCAGCCGCGCCGGGCTGACGCCGAGCGACTCGAACTTGCGGTGGACGAAGTCCGAGACGGCGAGGACCGCGTCGCAGCGGTTCAGGGCGCGGAGCATGGCGAGTCGGCGGCGGCCGTAGCGCGTGGACGGGTCGGGCGGGGGTTCGGGGCGCACGTCGTTGCCGAGCGGCTGCCACTCGGGCGAGTCCGGTCGCGGTCGGAAGGCGGCGTCGGCCTCGGTGCGGAGCGCGACGGTTCGGCCGCGGGTTTCTTCGCCGGGGCGGGGCCGCGGCAGCAGCACGTCGGCCGGCCCGAGGACCGGACGCGCGGCGGGGTCGGGGGCGGTCGGATTGGCGGCGGGGGGGGGCTGTTCGTTCTGCACGGGCAGCGCGATCGCGCGCACCAGCCGGCCGAGGACGGACGGCGTGCGGGATGGAAGCGCCGGGCCGCCGCCCGTCTGCGGTGCGAGGCCCGCCCGGCGCAGGCGCTCCTCGCGCGGATCGCAGGCTTCGATGCACCCGTCGCATCGCCTGCCGCCCTCCGCGCTGTGGCACGGGCGAGTGTGCCCCTGCATCAGGTAGACCTGGGGGCAGATGGTGTGGTAGTTGTGGAGCGAGACGATGACGCGCGCGCCCGGCCAGTCGCCGTCGGGACGCTGGGCGACCTCGACGCAGCCGGCGGAGAAGCCCTCGAGGTTGTGGAAGTGGACGGCGTCCGGGCGGAGCCTGGCGAGGAACTCTGCGAAGCGGTCTTCGAGTTCGGGGGCGGCGATCTCGTCTTCGGGGGCGTTGAACTGGAGGATGGAGGGGGCGAGAACGGGGCTGTTGACGACCTCGAAGACGCGGATGCCGAGCCAGTCGTCGTGGCGTCGGATCTCGCAGGGAGCGACGCGGGCGTCCTGGGCGGTGAACCGCGTCCCGCCGCAGAGGGCGACGACCTCGTGACCTCGTCGGAGGAGTTCGAGCGCGAGGGCCTGGAGATAGCCGTTGGCGCCGCCGCCGACGGCCGCGCCGTCCCAGATGTAGGCCCAGTTGACGAGGAGAATCCGCATTCGAGCCGAGTATAGGGAGAGCGCGTGTCGTGCTTTGTGCGCCGTTTGTGGTATGATCGGGTACGGCCGAGTGGATTCGGGCGACGATCGTGCTATGACTGGTGCGGCCGCACGCGGATCGTCGCGGCGACGGAGCGAAGCAGGCGATGGACTGGATGGCCAGGATCCGATTCCGTGTGCTCGCGTTCCTGCTGGGGCTGACGCTCGCGGTGCTGGGAACGATCTCGCTGACGGCGTTGCCGGCGTGGCCGGTGGTGGGCGTGGCGTTCGCGGCGGCGGCGGTGGCGGTGAACCACATGACGTCGCGGCTGAAGGCTCCGGTCTGCCACGGGTGCGGGGTGGAACTGCCGGATGAACCGCCCGGGGCCTACGGCGTGGTGTGCGCGGAGTGCGGGTTCGTCACGCTGCCGATGGGCGCGCTCGCGGCGGATGAAGAGCCTGTGGACGAAGGCGAAGACGAAGCGACGGCGTGAGCGTGCTCTGCCTGCGCGGTCGGGTCAGGCGTCAAGGCCTTCGGACTCGACGAGTTTGTTGTATTCCTCGGCGGGCATCTCGGTGATCTCGGCGTCGGCGAGGAGGGCGTCGAGCGTCTTGTGCTCGCGGATCTGCTGGTAGATGGTGCCTGCCTGTCCGGACTGGAGGAGTTCCTGGCGGAGTTTCTCGGGGCGGACGCCGCGCGAGGCCGCGATCTGCGCGATGCGGGCGTTGACCTCGCCCTCGGTGACGCCGACGTTCAGCTGCTCCGCGATGGTGTGGAGGATGAAGAGGAGCTTGAGTTCGTTGGCGGCGGCCTCGTTGGAGGCGTTTCGCATGTCGGCGACCTGCTCCTCGACGTGCTGGGGGTCGATGCCGCGGTAGGCGAGTTCCATCTTGCGCCGCGCCAGGTTTCGTTCCGCCTGGTTGGCCGTGAGGCGTTCGGGGAGGTCCATCTTGACGGTCCTGGCGAGGTGGCGGGCGATCTGCTGGCGCATGGCGACCTGCTGCTGGACCGTGGCCCGGTCGAAGAGGCGCGAGCGGATCTCGTCCTTGAGGGCGTCCACGGTGCCGAAGCCCATGGCGAGCGAGATGGCGTCCGGCGAGGCGGGGACGATGCGGTCGGCGCGCTCGACCTCGAAGGTCATGGTGAGCCTGGCGTTGCGGACGCGCTCGAGTTCGTGGTTCTTGGGGCCGGTGGTGGTGATGGTGGCCTTCTGGCCGGGCTTGGGCAGGCCGAGTTGCTTGCCGAGGTCGTCGACCATCACGCCGAGGATCATGCCTCGGCCCTCGCGCTCGGGGGGGGGCACCTGCACGACCGCGCCGCGGATGTCGTAGATCTCGGTGCCGTCCTCGAGCGTCATGGTCGCGCGGCCGGTGAGGTAGTCGCCCGGCTCGGGGGCATCGCGTTCCTCGAGGGTGCCCTCGTTGACGCAGATGCGGTCGAGTTCGGCCTGGACCATCTCGTCCTTGACTTCGATGAGGGGCTTGCGGACCTTGATGCCCTTGAGGTCGGGGAGCGTGAACTCGGGGACGACCTCGACCTCGACCTCGAACGAGAAGGGCTTGCCGATCTCGAGTTCGATCTTGTCGAGTTCCGGGCTGACGGGATCGCCGAGCACCTTGAGTTTGTGCTCCTCGACGGCCTTGCCGTAGGCGTCGGCAACGAGGCGGGCCTTGGTCTCGCGGCGGAGGGTGTCGCCGAAGCGTCGCTCGATGAGTCGGCGCGGGGCGCGGCCCTTGCGGAAGCCGGGCAACTGGGCCTCGACCATGAGGGTGTCGAATGAGTCCTCCATCTGGCCGGAGACGGCCTCGGCGGGGATCTCGATGGTCAGTTTCTTGCGGCTCGGCCCGGCGTCGGTGACGGTGACGTTGGGGCGGATTTCGGTGGTTGCCTCGGCCATCGGTCGGTCTCCGGGGGCGCGCCCCGGGGCCGACCCGACAAGGGCAGGCCCGTCCAGCGCGCGGGGGGGCAAGTCTAGCGGCCGGCTATCGGCGATCCACGGCGTTGTCTTGGGCGACCTGTTGACCCCGAACGGCGGGCGGCCCACGATTCGGGGCGAGGCCGGAGTGGCGGAACTGGCAGACGCAGCGGATTCAAAATCCGCCGCCCGCAAGGGCTTGGGGGTTCGACTCCCCCCTCCGGCATTGGAGTCGCGTGGCCGCGCCTAGGGTTGAAACCCGCGGGCCGCACGGCTCGCAGGCTGCCCGACGCGGAGGACGGTCGCGGGCGGCCCTCCACACGAACATCCTCGCACGGAAAGGAACGCGCACCATGTCCGACACACCCGAGGGCGCCCAGCAGCGCCAGATCCAGATGCGCATCGACGAGTCGAAGATGCACAGCACGTACGCGAACACCATCCGCACTTCGACCACGCAGGACGAGGTCATCCTGGACTTCGGCGTGAACCTGCCGGTGCAGGGGCCGGACGGGCAGACCGCGCTGCTGTTCGCCGTCGGCAGCCGAGTCATCATGAACTGGGCGGGCGCGAAGCGCCTGGCGATCAGCCTCGGGCAGGTGATCCGGCAGTATGAGGAGCGGCACGGGGAAATCCCCTTGCAGCGGCCCGGCCCGCAGCAGGGCGGGCCTCGTCTGGCCGACTGATCGGTCGCTGACCATCGAAGGGCGACATCCAGCCCCACTGCCGGGAAGGCCGGAGTGGGGCTTTTTCGCGCGCGGCCGTTGCGGAGGCCGGCTCGGGTCCGGTACGCTGGGGACAGCCTTTGCACAAGGAGCGTGACGCATGAGCGCAAGGCTTGGGATGGTGTTTCTGGCCGCCGGTGCGTGCTGCGGGTTGGCCCTGCCGGGGTGTTCCGGGGGCGGTGGAGTTCGCGGCGCGCCCGGTGTGGCGGCGACGGCGGGTCCGGAGTCGCAGGACCAGTGGGACTACCGCCGCATCCGGTTCGCCGAGGCGATGCGCGGGCTGCGCATCCAGGACGGGCTGGTGCGTGTGGACGAGGCAGCGGCGGCGGACCTGGTGCGCGGGCTGGGCGTGGCGGACTCCGCGCCGGCGGTTGCGCGCGGGCACGCGCTGATGGGCGAGAACGACTTCACGGGCGCGACGGGCGAGTACCGGCTGGCGATCCTGGCGGACCGCGACAACGCTCGTGCGTACGAGGGGTTGGGCGATGCGCTGCTCGGGAAGCGCAAGGACGGCGATGCGCTGGCGGCGTACCGGACGGCGGCGATGCTCGACCCGGCGAACGCGGACCTGCGTCTGAAGTTCGCCGAGACGATCAACCGCTCGGGCGACCTGGCGGGTTGGGCGGCGGAACTCGGGCGGATCGTGGCGTTCGCGCCCGAGCACGGCGGGGCGCACGCGCGGCTGGCGGTGGCCCGGTACTACCTCGGCGACCTCGAGGGCGCGCGGGCGGAGGTTGCGCTGGCCGAGCGGTTCGGCGGCGTCGTTCCCCCCCAACTCAAGGCGATGATCGGCGAGTGACACCCGTCGCCGCGGATGCCCGCGGCGTTGCACGCAGGAGAATGCGATGATGCGCGGCAGCATGAAGATCGGCGCGGCGGCGGCGGTTCTGGGGGCGGCGGCAGCGGTGGCGCAGCCGGTGGTCGGGCCGCAGAAGCGGGTGGACCCGAACAACACGACGAACGCGGCCGTCAACGAAACGACCATGGCGGTGACGGACTCGAACCCGAACCACATCGTCGGCGGGTGGAACGACTATCGGAGCAACATCAAGTCGTTTTTCACGCTGTCGCTGAACGGGGGGGCGACGTGGAACGACTTCGCGATCCGCCCGCCGGCGCCCTACCAGTCCACGGTCGAGGGCGATCCGATGACCGCGCTGGACCACCGGGACGGGACGCTCTACGCGGGGGCGATGTCGTTCGCGAGCAACGGCGGCATCTATGTGGCGCGGAAGGACCCCGGCTCGAACACGTTCAACGCGTCCGTGATGGCCCGCATCTCGGGGAGCGTGGACAAGGGGTGGATGTGCGTGGGTCCCGACCCGAACGACCTGAATAACCCGAGCAAGTCGATCGTCTATGTCACGTACAACCAGGGGCTGATCCGGTCCACCGACAAGGGGCAGACGTGGACCGCGCCGTTGGCGATCGCGGGCGGGTCGATCGGGTTCCTGCCGCGCGTCGGCCCCAGCGGGACGCTGTACATCCTGTACTGGGACTTCAGCAACGGGATCTGGATCCGCACCAGCACGAACGGCGGCGTGAGCATGACGCCCGCGGTGCGGGTGGCGACGCGGATGGACGTGTGGGGGATCGACGGGACGCGGTTCCCGGGGTCGTTCCGCGTGCCGCCGCTGGCGTACCTGGCGGTCGATCCGGTCGATGAGACGCTGTACGTGGTGTATTTCGACACGACGCAGGTGTCGGGGGGCAACCGGGACGTTGACCTGTACTTCACGAAGAGCACGAACAAGGGGGCGAACTGGAGCGTGCCGAAGGTGATCAACGGGGCGGCGGGCAACGCCCAGGCGGACTCGTTCTTCCCGTGGCTGGAGGTGGACCGGACGGGTCGGATCGGGATGCTGTTCTACGACACCCGCCATGTGGCGCAGAACGATAACGCCACCCATGCGTGGATCGACGCGTACTACTCCTACTCCGAGGACCAGGGCGCAACATGGAAGGAGATCCGGCTGACGCCGTCGAGTTGGAGCAGCCAGTTCGACGGGATCGGGGGCGGGTTCATCGGCGACTACCTCGGGATGGGGCAGGCGCACGGGGCGGCGGGGTCGTACTTCTGGCCGCTGTACCTCTCGGGCCAGGGCAACCAGCCGCACCAGTACACGCACAAGATCTACCACCCCTGCCCCGGCGACTTCAACGCGGACGAGGCCATCAACACGCTCGACGTGCTGGACTTCCTGAACGCGTGGAACGCGAAGACGGCGAAGGGGGACTTCAACGGCGACGGCGCGTGGAACACGCTGGACGTGCTGGCGTTCCTGAATGCGTACAACGCGCCGTGCCCGTAGGCGACGGACGGGATCGAGATGCGAGGGCGATGCGTGAGGCCTGAGCGAATCCGATGTGTGGCTGCGGCGCTCGGGGCTGCCGTTCTTGGCGCGGCGGGGGTGCGTGCCGCGGAGCCTGTCGGCGAGCCGATCGGGGTGCATCTCGACCGTGTCAGGTCGTTGCTGGATGGCGACACTCGGGCGGTATGGCTCGGCGACAGTTGGTGCAGGCTGAATCATGTATCCCGCTTGCCGTTCGGCGCGCTCTGCACGTGGCCGATTGAGGACGTTTCTGCGGTGTGCCTCGGGTACAAGGGGGGCGGCGGCCTCGGGCGGGCGTTCAACTACACGGACGGCGCCGGCTCGATGGTTGAAGTCAATGCATCGAACGGCTGGACTGTCGAGGTGAACGGCGGGACACCCGCGCACTTCGCGCTTCCCGTCAACGACCTGACGAAGGTCTTTGGCGATCCCGCGCTTGAGTTGACGGGGAGCGGAGGGAATGCCGGTCGAATCCAGGCGCTGGGGGTCAATAACGTTCGATTCGCACAGACCGACCAAGGGCCTTTCGCTCGCGCGGGCGATCGGTTCCGCGCGCGGATGCTGTACTACGCCCCCGCGAACCCGCTCGACATGCTGCCGTCGGTCGTGCTTGGGGACTTTTCGGGCACGCCACGCGCCGTTGCGGACCTGCGCGGTTCGGCCCGGCCGAAGTGGCACACCGGCGCGAACCCAGACACGGACCCCGCGGGCGCGGCGACCCCCTCGCAGATCAACGCGTTCGCCGGCGATGTCCTGCTTGAGGAGCAGGTTGAGAACGGTCCGCGCCTGGTGATACTCGAGGACTCGAACTCGCCGATCGTGGGCAGTGAGGCCTACTGGTTCCTTGGCGGCGTGGTGGTGTATCGCCTGGACTCCGAGGGCGCGCGGGCGCGGGGGTATTACCACACGGGGTTGGCGCAGGACTCGTGGTCGTTCGAAGGCCACGCGAAGGATCAGGCGAGCAAGGGCGGGAACGGATCGGCGGGCAAGACCTTCTCCGATGAGCAACTGGTGCATTGGCTCGACGCAACGACGGTTGACCGCGGCCAGACTCCGGTCGTCATCATCCACATGGCGACGGAGGGAAAGACGTACGAACAGATCGACGCCGCGGTGCGGGGCATCATCGCCCGTTACCGAAGCGCTTTCGCCGCCATCGGGACGGCCCCGCCCAGGTTTCTGCTCATCGGCTCCTACATGCACCGTGTGGGCGGCAGGACACCGGACGAGAGCCGGCCCTTCATCGAGCAGCTCGACGCGATCTACCTGCATCTGGCCGAAACGGAGTCGGACTGCGCGTTCTTCTCGCTGTACCGCGCTACCGACGGGGTGTTCTTCACGACCGATGCGCAGGGCGGAGCTGGCGCGCAACAGAGCGCCAGGGACTGGCTGGACGCCAACGGGTGGTCCACGATCACGTATGGCGGCCAGACCTACCACCTGTCATCCCCCACGAACGGCGGGCTGGACGGCGTGCTGACCGCGGACGGGCTGCACCTTTCCTCGACCCCCGCGGCGGCGTTCTACGCCAAACTCATCGGGGACGCGATCGCGGCGGCGTACTGCCCCGGGGACTTCAACGAGGACGGCGTCGTGAACACGCTGGATGTGCTGGACTTCCTGAACGCGTGGAACGCAAAGACGGCGAAGGGGGACTTCAACAGCGATGGACAGTGGAACACGCTGGACGTGCTGGCGTTCCTGAATGCGTACAACGCGCCGTGCCCGTGATCGACGCCGGGGTGTGCGTCAGGGGGGGATGAGCGGATCGAGCACAGGCGGGACGCCTGTGCCACCGTTCAGTCGCCGAGGGTGATGGTGGTTTCGATGTCCTTCGCGCGTTCGCCCGTGTAGCGGATGCGGACGGTCTCGCCGGGCTTGCCCTCGACGTAGAAGCGGTGGATGACGCTGCCGCGGCCGGGAACGCCCGCGGGGAGTTGCACGCGGGCCGGCTCGAAGGGGACGGGGTCGATGCGTGTGTCGCGCCAGGTGTTCATGGAGCCGGAGGCGGCGACGCGTCCGCCGGCGAGCGGCTCGCAGGTGAGGAGGTCGTTCGTGCCGATGCGGCGCTGGGCCTGGATGGCGGTGCGCGAGGGGATGAGGCGGTCGTTGCGGACCTGGACGGTGACGGTCCAGAGGCCGTCGCCGGCGCGGGCGGTCTCGACGCGCTCGAATGCGAGCAGGGGCATGTGGTCGGCGTGGAACATGGTGAACGCGAAGTTGCGGTGGCACTCCTCCTCGAGCATGAAGGTGGGCGTGCTGCGGCTGGACCACTTGTTGAGGCCGCCGACGAGGACGGGGCCGTGCTGGGGATGGTCGAACTCGGTGTAGTCCTTGAAGGCGAGGCCGAACTGGAGACGGTCTCGGAAGAGCCACATGCGTTCGTCGTCCGGGTTGCTGATATCGCGCTGGAAGTAGCGTGCGTTGGTCCAGAGTTCGTTGGTGAATGAGATGATGCCGAGGCCCTCGGCGAGCCAGTTGACGAAGCCGCCGTGGACGGTGTAGAGGTCTCGCCAGATGATCATGGAGCGGTAATAGGAGAGCATGTCCTCGCCGATGCGGGCGATCTCGTCGTAGACGCGGGCGTCGGATCGCGGGTAGAGGTTCTCGCGGAACTGGGCGCCCGGGCCGCGGAGGATCATGCCGCCGGCGTTGTGGTAACTCTGGCCGGCGGCGATGTTGGGGTGGGCCATGATGAAGTCGCCGACGGCGCGGGTTTCGGGGTTGCTGAAGGGGAACTCTCCCGCGCCGCCCTGGGCGTAGCTTGGCTTCCAGCCGCTGGGCCAGTTGCGGTTCATGTCGTCGCCGCCCGGGCCGTCCTCGTTGATGCGCCCGTCGCCGTCGTTGTCGATGCCTTCGGAGCCGAGGAGGGTCCACTCGCCGCGCTGGTCGTCGCGGACGCGACGGAAGACGCGGGGGTCGTGCTTGTCGCGTTCCCATCGGCCGTCGGGGTCGCGGATCCACATCTGGGTGATGGAGCCGTCGCCGTCGAGGTCGTCGGGCGGGTCTTCGTCGAAGAGTCCGTCGCGGTCGTCGTCGACGGGCCGCTGGTTGGATCGGCTGGAGTGGGGCGTGTTGGCCTCGTCGAACCAGTACTCGCGGCCGTCTGGGTTGACGCTGACCATGAAGTAGAAGGAGCAGCGGTCGAGGAGGTCGGTGAGGCTTGGGACCTGGCCGTAGGCCTTGGTGAGGTACCAGAGGGAGTAGAGGACGGCCTCGGCGGACTGGACCTCGTTGCCGTGGACGTTGCCGTCGATCCACATGGCGGGCTTGGTGGTGTGTGGGCCGGTCTTCGGCGAGTTGACGATGGCGACCCAGAGGCTGCGTCCCTGCAACGAGCGGCCGATCTCGCGGAGTTCGACGAGGTCGGGGTAGGCGGCGGCGATGCGCTTCATGTGGTCTTCGAGTTCGGCGTAGGTGTAGTAGCGGTTGAAGGCGATCTCGACGCGGCCTTCGACGTGGGGCTGAGCGACGGCGGGAGCGGCCCCGCCGGCGGCGAGCGTGCAGGCAGCAAGGACGGCGTGTGCGATTCTCACCGCTGATCCTCCGTGAGCGTGATTGTGAGCGTTCGGTTGCCGAGCGCGGCGGAGCGGATGTCGAGGGTGATGGCGGAGCCGTCCGGGGCGGCGACGGTCCATTCGGCGTAGGCCGCGCCGCCCGAGCCGTCGATGTTGTCCCAGCGCGTGATGCGCTGGCCGGCGACGACGGCGTCCTGCTCGACGCGCAGGTCGAGGACGATGGGCGGAAGGCGTCGCGCCTTGCGGGCGATGGCGGAGGCGGTCGGGAAGTAGCGGGTGTTGACGCCGCGGACGGTGATGCGCCAGAGACCGGTCGAGAGGCGCTCGACGGCGTGGAGTTCGACGGCGAGGTCGGGGAGTTTGCCGAGGAGGGCGGCTGCGAAGGCGGTCTGCTCGTCGGCGAGGCGCGTCCACTCGCTCTCGGGCGGGTTGGCGCGGAAGCCGGGGACGAATCCGCCGATCTCGACGGGGCCGAGTTGGGGATGGTCGAAGGGCTGCCAGTCGGCGAAGCCCTCGCGGTTGCGTTGCTCGTCGGAGTACTTGAGCCACTTGGCGTCGTCGGATTCGCGGGCGCGGGATGCCGCGCCCTGTGCGCCCTGCGCCGGGCGTGCGCCCTGCTGACGCCCTCCGGCGCGCGGGGGCGCGGAGGGCTGGACCTGCTGGCCCTGGGCCACGGCCATGACCTTGGCGCGGAGTTCCTCGGGCAGGGCCATGACCGCGGCCATGCGCTCGCGCTGTTCCTCCGGCGTGCGGTCCTGGGCCTGGGCCATCAGTTCGGCGCGCTCCTCGGGGGTGGCGACCATGAAGTCGATGATGAACTGCGGCGCGCCGGCGGCCTGGAACTCGCGGCGGATGGCGTCGGCGGGGCTTTCGTCGGGCTGATCGGCGTCGGCGGGCTTCTCGGCGTCGGCGTCGGCATCGGCGGGCTTCTCGGCCTCTTTCGCCTTCACGAGATCGGGGCGGACCCAGACGGGCGTGGTGAAGGCGTGGACGGCGAAGTGCGCGTAGGCCCACTGGTGGAACGAGCCGGCGGCGTCCGGCCCCTTGGGCGCGCCGGTCATGCCGGTCGTGTCCTTGAAGAGGCGGGCGATCTCCTCGTAGTAGGGCTTGTCATCGGACTCGATGCCGAGCGGCTCTCGGCCGTCGGGGGCGTTGCGGCCTGCCTCGGGGATGTTGAGGAGGTTGTCGTGCGGGCCGAAAACGAGCACGCAGACGATGTTGTCGCGCGTGAGCATCCAGCGGACGAGTGCGAGGCTCTCCGGCTCGGAGAGGGAGTACGGCCCCGCGCCGTCGGCGTGCTCGGGCCAGAGGGCGGGGAAGTTCATGTTGAGATCGACGCCGCCGCCCGCGCTGCCGTGCGGGCCGTCCTCGTTGAATCGGCCGTCGCCGTCGTTGTCGAGGCCCTCGATGAGGAGCGCGTGCGTGGGGGCCTCGCCCTTGGCGGGGTCGGGCTTGCGCATGATGCGCGGGTCGTCGGGATCGGGGATGAGGTCGGCGGTGAGGCCGGTCGCGGGCGGGGGGTGTTTGACGCGCATCATGGTGATGAGGCCGTCGGCGTTGAGGTCTTCGGCGGGGTCTTCGTTGACGCGGGCGTCGCGGTCGGCGTCGTATTCGACGATGGTGCGGCCGAAGTCGGATTTCGGGGCGCCCGCGCGGGCGAAGAAGGCGGCGTTGTCGGGGTTGAGGTCCGGGATGATGTAGACGGTGCGGTCGCGCAGGAGATCGGCGTGGTTCGTGACGAGACGATCGACGAGGGAGCGCGCGACGCGAGGGCCGATCTCGTGGCGGGCGTCGAGGCCGGCGACGATGAGGAGCGCGGGTCGCTGGTCGGGCGTGCGTCCGAGCGAGTCCGGCTCGGGGTGCGCGAGACGGAGGAGTTGGAGCGTGCGGCCGGAGCGGCTTTTGCCGATGGAGGAGACCTCGACGAGTCGCTCTGAGGCGTCCTGGGCGAGTGCGTGGGCGGCGAGGCTGAACGCGATGGCGGACGCGAGGAACACGGACATGCGCATATCGCCTCCCTGGGCGTTGTGGGGCCGGGACCCGGAGGCGGAGAAGATAGCAGGAAGGCGGCACCGCGCGGGTCGGGGTGTGTGCGTGAAGTTGGGATGGTTGGTGGATTACGGCGAGCGCGGACGGGGTGTCTGGCCAGTTCTGGCCTAAATCGACCGCCCAAACCCCTGATATTGGATATTAGTGTCGGCTAATATACGAGTATACTGCGAACAAAGTGTTGGAAGCGGTTGACAGGGACAGTGTGGTTCGACGATTATGGGGGGTCGGCCGAGGCTCGTGGGGAGCGTGGGACCGGCGGCTACAGCGCAGGGAGGTGGTCATGGACAGGACCCAGAGCGGCTCGGGCATCTTCCGGCTGAACGAAGGGGACGTGGCTCAGTTTCGGGCGGATGTGGACCAGCGTGGCGACTGGTACGTCTGGCGCCGGATGAGCGCGAACGGCTGGGCGACGCTTCGGCGTTGCGAGAACCGTGAGGAAGCCGAGGAACTGGCCCAATCCCTGAACGAGGACCCCGACGCCGTCCTTGCGTGACGGGGCTTCGGCCCCCACCCCACATTCCGTCCGTGCCCATCCGCGCGGCACCCGGCGGAGGTTTGTCGGTACAAACATGCGCCCGAGAGGAGACCCTTGATGTGCGGCGGGTCTCCCCGGCCGTGAAGGAGCCGACGCGATGAACCAGAACGGACGAGGCCTGCATCTGGCGCGGGGTGGGATCGGCGTGGCCGGAGCGGCGGTGCTCGCGGTCTGCCTGGGAGCGTGCGAGTCCAACCCGCCGCGGCGTGAGACGGGGGACTCGGGAGGGCGGATCAACCCGTACGCGACGACTTCGGCGGACCGATCGTCGAGCGCGGCGAACGCGGCGTCGCTGTGGGAGTTCTCCGACCAGGTGGCGGACGCGCTGGCCGCGCGGATCGCGCAGATCCCGGAGGTCCGGGACGCGCCGTACAAGGTCGTGGTCGAGTTGGGCGACATCGAGAACATGACGAACACGCCGCGGCAGGACTTCGAGCTGATCCAGCGGCGGCTGCGGGGTCGGCTGGTCAAGAGCGACACGGTGACGGCGAAGGCCCGGTTCGTGGAGGGGGCACGCACCATGGACCGCGAGAAGGAGCGCGTGCAGGCCGGGGGCGGGGCCGGCGGCATGACGGACCGCTACGACGAGCGGCTGACGTACGTGCTGCGTGGGTCGTTCTACGAGTCCACGCGGGGGGGTGGGCAGGTGAGCCGGTACTACTTCGAGTTCAACCTGGTGAACCTGCAGTCGCGCGACATCGTGTTCAACGAGTCGTTCGACCTGGCGCAGCAGCGGTGAGCGCGGGACGAGGTGCGCCATGCCCGCCCGCCTGCTGAGCCTGTGCCTCGTTGTCGCGTGCGTGCTTGGGGCGTGCGCGGCGACGGGATCGTCGAGCCGGACGACGCGGCTTCGCCACGGCGACCTGTCGCTCGCGGTGGCTGAGATGCGGGAGCGGTTCGCCACGGCCGGGTTCCTGGAGGGTCGCACGCCGGACTCGCCGCCGATGCGGATCGTGATCCGGCGGCTGGAGAACCTGTCGAGCGACCGGGTGCCGGTGGCGGAGCAGTGGGCGATGGTGTCGGGGCTGATCGCGGACGCGGGCGTGCAGGCGGCGGCGCGGGAACGCGGCGTGGTGTTTCAACTGCCGCCGGAGAAGGCCGCGCTGCTGCGCGAAACTGGGCGTGAGTACCCGGCGTTGTTGCCGGAGCACAACCCGACGCACATCATGCGGGCGTCGATCCGGTCGCTGGTGCGCGGCGGTGCGGTGCGGGGTCGCGGGCCGGCGGATGTACGGAAAGACGTGTACCTGATCTCGTACGAGGTCGAGGAGATCGACTCGCGCGAGGTGGTGTGGCAGGCGGGCGTCGAGTTTGCCAGAGAGGCGAGGGGACGGCTGGTGGATTGAGGGAAAGGGATCAAGGGAACGAGGGAGCAGGGATCAAGGGAGCGAGGCTTCGACACTCGGGCGTACGCGTGATTCGATGAGACTCCGATCCGTCCATACCGTGGCACTCGCCGGCGCGGCACTCGCGGCGGGGTGCGCTTCGTATCGGCCCGATTCGTCGGCGATGAGCGACGTCGCACGCGGGCGGTACGGCGATGCGCGGGGTCGGATCGCGGCGACGATGCCCTCCAGCCGCTCGGATCCCGGGTATCTGCTGGCGCGCACGAAGGCGGGGATGGTTGCGTTGGCGGACGGGCTTCCGGAGGCGGCGGAGCCGCACCTGGGCGAGGTGTACGACCTGCTGCGGACGCAGGGACTGAACGAGGACAAAACCGTGCCGTCGGTCGTGGTGCATGAGGGCGTGCGGATCTGGAAGGGCGAGCCGTTCGAGCAGGCGATGGGGTACGCCTACGTCGCGGTGCACGACCTGGTGATGGCGGACTGGGGGAACGCGCGGGCGGCGGCGCAGGACTCGCTCTTCCTGCTGCGTGACTTCGGGCGGGGCGCGGGGGGCGAGTCGCTCACGCCCATCCAACTGACCGAGCGCGCCGCGCAGCGCGACCGGGACGGCGGGGACTACCTCTCGACGGGGTACACGGCGGCTGAGACCGACTTTGCGCTCGGGTATCTGCTCGCGGGCGTGGCGAACCGGATGCTTGAACGGCGGGAGGAGGCGGGCGAGCACTTCGCGAAGGCCTCGGCGGTCGCGCCGCGGCTGGCGTCGCTCGCATCCGCGCTCGAGCACGGCGACTACGACACGCTGCTGATCGTTGATGCGGGCCTGGGGCCGGAGAAGATCGCCACGGGGCAGGACGGGGTGGTGGCGGCGTTCGTGCCGCGTGAGCGTGGGCCGGCGGGGGGGCTGGTCGTGTCGCATGGCGGGAGTGCGTTCATGGAACTGCCGGCCGTCTGCGACCTGAACGAGATGGCGCGGGACCATCGCTGGAACAACCTGGAGGATGTGCGGCGGGTGAAGAGCCTGCTTGGGTCGGGGCTGATGGTGGCCGGGGCGGCGGTCGCGATCGGCTCGGACGACACGGAGGCGCAACTGGCGGGACTCGGGATGCTGCTCGCGGGGTTGGCGGTTCGGGCCGGCTCGAGGGCGGACACACGGCACAACGAACTGCTGCCGCGGCTTGTGTACCTCGTGCCGGTCCGCGGCGCGGACGGGCCGGTGACGGTGCAGGTGGCGGAGAAGCCGGGGACGCGGCTGACGCTCGCGGGGCTGCCTTCGCCTGCGCGCGGCGAGTTGACGGTTCGGTATGCGCGGCTGGCGGCGGACTCGTACGGAACGGGGAACGCGCCGGCGTGGGCGGTCTCCGGGCGCGTGCTGTACGCGAACGACGAGACGGGTGCGCTCGACGAGCCGACGCTGCCGTACATCCTCGGCGGGCGGTGCGTGCGGACGCCGACGCCGGACCTGCTCGTCGAGTATGAGCGGGCGGGTCTGCCGGGCGATGTGTCGTTCGGGCAGTTGATGGAACTGTACCGTCTCGAGGGCCTGGAGCCGCTGCCCGGCCCGGAGCGCCGGCGTGCGCGGGGGCACGTGCTGGAAGGTGGGCAGACGGTGTTCACGCCGCAGTCGGGGACGGCGGGGTTCGCCCGGCTGTTCGGGCAGGAGCATCCCGCGTATCAGCCGCGTTCACGCGAGGTGCGCGAGTTGACGGCGCGCATCCGCGCCTCCGAGGTCGCGGCGGAGTAGAAGCGCATCAACCCGCGCTTCGCTGCGCGGTATCAGACGACGAACGAACGCAAGGAGAGGACCATGACAGCACGAAATCGGACGAACCCGCTCACGACGACGGGAGCGATCGTTGTCCTGCTCGGCGCGGCCGCGTGCCAGAGCAGCGCGCCGCCCTATCGCGGGCGGGTGGACCCGATCGCGCTCTCGGACTACCCGCAGATCGTGGTGACGCGGCCGCTGGACGACCTGCTCGGGTTCTCGCGGCCGGACGTGACGCCCGCGACGGAGTCGGAGCCGATGCGTGTGGTTGCGCCGGTGCGCTCGATGCAGGACGGGTACACGCGGGTGCAGTACCAGTTCGAGTTCTTCGACGAACGGGGCAGGCCGCTCTCGCAGTCGGGATGGAGGTACAAGTCGATCACGCCCCGGCAGCAGGTGTTCCTGGACGGTCGCGCGCTGAGCACGGAGGCGAAGGACTGGCGGCTGTCGATCCGCCAGGCGGGGTGAGTGCTCTACTCCACGTCGCGGCCCCGCGCACCGCCGACAGTGTGCAACCCGTACGCCCCGATCGTGTGGCGCGTGCCTGGGTACTCGCCCTCGCCATCGCGCAGCGGCATAATCAGGCCGGGCTCCGTTGTCCCGCGTGCGCTGCCATCGACGAACCCCATGTTCAAGGGGCGCCCGGTATACCGCTCGAGAAAGTACGGCGTAACCGGCTCCCGCTCCACCAATGCCGCCTTCTTCGATGGATACGCCACCTCGTGACCGCGCACGGCTCGCCACTGCGACGGCCCCTGCCGCGTCTCCCACGACCAGTACGCCGGATCGGCGATCAGCGAGCATGAGTAGAAGTAGGACATGCTCCACCCGGCTCCCGGCCTCATGACCGATCGGTGCATGATCTTCTCATCGTAATAGGACTCGGCCAGTACGGCCTGCCAGAGATGGTGGGAATCGAAGTATCGCATCCGAAACTCGTGACCCTGAATGATCAGCGTCGTGAACTCCGAACTCGGGTCCATGAATGCCGGGAACGTGTCGTTCCAGTCCGATCGGTACATGTCAATGATCGTTGCGTGTGACCGCAGATTCGACAGCGACACCGAATCGCGACCACTGTCGCGAACCGACGAGAGCATCGGCAGCGCGAGCGCAACAAGGATTGCAACGATGAGCGCCGCAACCAGGATCTCAGCGAGCGTGAACCCTCGCTTCATTCCGTCGCCAACGACGAAGATTGGCTGGGCGTCGCCTTTGACGTACTGCCGAACCATAACCATGCTCCCGAGGAGAGCGCGGACAGCAGCCCCGCGTTCCGGACCAAGACCGACCATGCTTCCGCGCGCGTTGCCTCGTAGCGGAGAACCGCTCCGAAACAGGCACACGCCGGTGGACCGTGCGCTGCCAGTTCGTACGCGAACATCGCGCTGAAGACCGTGACCAACGCGATCCCACACACGAGCGCAAACGCCCGCCACGTCCCGGAGAACCACAGCACAGCAGTGCCCGCCTCCAAGGCGGGAATAATGAGCGTGGCCGGAGCGACCAAGGCGTCGGGAATGGAACCCCACCCGTCGAGATCGCGGGCGAAGGTACTGAGGTCAGTGAACTTGAGGACACCTGCCGCGGCCAGGATTGCCATCGGCGCTCCAACCAAACCGTGGGCGAGTGTTCTCCTGCGGTTGGCCATGGCTTGACCCTTGGCGGTTCAGGGGTTGCCCGGCGGCCCACCCGGAGCGGGCGAGCAGCCCCCGCCAGACGGGAACTCGTCCCTCACGGGATCACCGATGATCCACGCCGATTGTTCATCCGGCCAACAGTTGATCCCCTGCTGAACTCCGTGGTAGAAATCGCAGGTCACATAGTTCACCGAATAGCTGTTGTAGCCGGGCTGCTCCTTGACATCCACCTGGCGTGCATCAGGATTGCGAGACGAGAGAAGGCATCTTCCGGGCGGAAGCGTGGGGGGCCTGATCTCGCACGCTCCGTACACGGGGCCGGGGACGTAGCAGCCGATGCCCGCGGCAGAAGCGACGATCACGAACGGCGCGCTCAGGGCCATGAGACGCCAGACGATCTCCGATACCTCTCGTGCCATTGATTCGCTCTCCATCAGGTCCGCGATGTGCATCACATGCGTCATGCGCCGGTCCTGTACCGGCGCCAGACAAGCAGAACGATCATGCCCGAAAACAGGCTCAATATCATCCACCCGGCTGCTCGGAGCCAAGCACGGTCCCCAGGGCGCTTGCGGCCTCCGATGGACCAAGTGCGCTCGCTTCCGTCCGGCATCACTTGCGTCGCCTGCCGGACCTCGGGACGATAGTCGGTGAGAGACGCGACACGAAGCTCGCCGCGCAAAGCGTCTACACCGCCCCGTTCAGGAACCCGCGTCAGTTCCTCGAGGCTCTCGTGTGCAACCGGCTCGACCGAGAGCACACGCCACCGTGCGCGCACTCCCCCTGCCGCATCTAGAATATCGACGCTATGCGCGATCCAAGTGCCCGCAACTTCGTTGTATTGCCAGTCCGCGAACCTCGCGCCACCCTGCCCTTCCACCGTTGGTGACAGTTGCAGCACTTCGATCGCCTCAGGCAGGGCCCGGCCGGGTGCAGTATCCGTCTGGCCGGTATATTTCCAGATCCATTCGCCGCTGCCATAACGCACTGCGGCTTCCGCTGCCCAACTTCCGTCGGAAAGCCTCGACGCATTCGATGGCACTGGCGAGGCGGGTTGCCCGGAACCAAGCCCGATTCCTCCGAAAAGCAAGTACTTGCGTGGTCGGTCAGAGGCTCCAGCCAGCGACGCCGTTTCCCCGACTTCAGAGACCGAAGATGGCGTCAACACGGATAACCAGTGATGACCTCCTATTTCTTGCAATGTCCATGCAAGTGTCCCCGAATAACCATGGTCGCTGAACGGCTGGGATGGCGTTGATGGACGGTCCATCGTCCAGCGATGCTTGTCTTTGCCGAGCCACAGGCGCCACAAGACGACGTCATCCTGCCCGGACTCAACGAGCGCCCGCCTCTCGCGGAGCATGTCGGCGTTGCTCTCGAAGCCCTCCGGAGGGCCAGCAGCAAGGGCCTCCTCCCACTGTTCGAGACTTCGACGAACGACAGCAGCGGGAACCCGCGACTCGTAGGTAATCAGGAACGGCTCGCTCGGAGACCATTCCGTCGCTTCACGCCACGCGTGCTTCCACCAGCGAAGCGTACCGACATCTGACTGACAGACGGCGGGTTCCGTCGCACACACCACAACGAGCGCTACGAGAAGTCGGCGAAAGCGAAGATGGTCCATCAGGCACCATCGAGCCATCGAGCCATCGAGCCATCGAGCCATGCGATGCAGCCTACTTTGTCCCGCGATCGCCTGTCAAGTCGTACGTCACCAGAAGGATATGTTCGTCCGACGTTAGGGCTGAGGGCGTACGCCAGAATCACTACAACTCCGGTTGCTTAGCCCCGCTCACCCACTTCAACGCGCTTCTTTCCTTCTCCAGCAGTTCGAGGGCGGCGACGGCGTCCTCGACGGGGACAGGCGAGGGGCCGCCGCGGGCGACCGCGTCCACCATCGCGCGGGCCTGCACTTCGTAGCCGGTGAGCGGGCCGACGTCCGGGGCGAGCGACTCGGTGCCGCGGTGGAGGAGGAACTGGGGCGTGCGAGCGAGGTCGAAGTCGGCGGTGGCGCGTTCGAAGCAGACGACGCAGCGGACACGGAAGCCGAAGGCGGGCTGGTGCCCCCAGCCGCCCTCGGCGACGACCTGGGGCACGTGGTCGTAGCGGTAGATGGTGGTGAGGTGGTTGGTCGAGCCTGCGGCGATGACCTCGCGCGGCGGGCCGAAGCACCAGCGGATGAAGTCGGCATCGTGCATGTGCAGGTCGATGATCGCGCCGCCGCTGCGGGTGTCGTCGGCGTAGAAGTCGGTCCACTCGGGGCGCGAGCCGAGGCGGTGGAAGGTCGCGCTGGTGACGCGGCCGAACTCGCCGGAGTCGATGGCGCGCTTGATCCACGCCCAGGCGGGCCAGAAGCGCATGCACATCGCGGGCGTGCAGAGCGTGCGTGCCTTCGACGCCGCGTCGGCGATGCGGCGCGCGTCGGCGGAGCGCAGGGCGAGGGGCTTCTCGACGAGCGCGTGCCTGCCCGCGGCGATCGCGGCGAGGGCGAGGGGGACGTGGGTGTCGGTGGGCGTGCAGATGCTGACGTGATCCACGTGCGGGTCGGCGAGGAGGTCCTCGGCTCGCTCGTAGGCGCGGACCTCGGCGGGGTCGAAGAGGCGTTCGCTCGTGCCGCCGGTTTCGATGTTGCCCGCGACGGCGGCTTCGCCCGCGCGCCGCCGCGGATCGGGGTCGGCGACGGCGACGACGCGGCAGGCGTGGCCGGCCTCGTTCGCGGAGCGGTAGGCGGCGAGGTGCGTGCGCCCCATGAAGCCCAGGCCGATGATGCCGACACGGACGGGCGGGGCGCCGGGCATGGCTCAGGCCCCCACCGCGGCGGCGTTGGCGGGCGAGCCGGTCGTGCTTGCCGCGCCGGCCGGCGCCTCGTCCGGGAGTGAGCCGTCGTTCTCGCTCGGCCGCCAGAGGACGAAGCCTTCGATGGCCTGGTACTCGGGCAGTCCGAGGCGGTCGTAGAGTTGTGCGGTGGCGCGGTTGCGGTCCTCGGCGCGCTGCCAGAACTCGCGCGGGTCGTTGGGGCCGGGGAAGAGGGCCTTGTCCTTCTGCGACTGGTGCTTGAAGATGGCCATGCGCTTGCGGTCCACCTCGCTGGGCGAGAGGGGGACGGCCATCTCGATCTCGTGCGGCTCCCACTCCTGCCACGCGCCGCGGTAGAGCCAGACCTCGCAGTCGCGCATCCAGTCGCGCGGGGCGAGGCGTCGCAGGGCGGTCGTGATGGCGGCGAGGCAGACGCGGTGCGTGCCGTGCGGGTCGGAGAGGTCGCCCGCTGCGTAGACCTGGTGCGGGCGGATGCGGTCGAGCAGGTCGGCGACGATGCGCACGTCGTCCTCGCCGAGGGGGCGTTTCTTGACGCGGCCGGTCTCGTAGAAAGGCATGTCGAGGAAGTGGATGCGGTCGGGACGGACGCCGGAGAATCGGGCGGCGGCGCGGGCCTCGCAGCGGCGGATCAGGCCCTTGATGCGTTGGAGTTCGGGGGTGTCGATCTCGCCGGGGGACTTGTCGCGGATGAACCGGCGGATGCGTTCCGCGATTTCCGTCGGCGCGACCGATGCGTCGCCGACGCCGAACTCCTCCGAGAACTCGGCGGCGAACTCGGCGAACTTCTCGGCCTCGTCGTCGAAGACGGCGATGTTGCCCGAGGTCTGGTAGGCGACGTGGACCTCGTGCCCCTGGTCGCAGAGGCGGATGAGCGTGCCGCCCATCGAGATCACGTCGTCGTCCGGGTGCGGGCTGAAGACGACGACGCGCTTGGGGAAGGTGTCGGGGGGGTTGGCGTTGTCGATGCCGACGCCGGGAACGAAGCGCGGTCGCCCGGGCTTGCCGCCGGGCCAGCCGGTGATGGTCTTCTGGAGGCTCTTGAAGACCTCGATGTTGATCTCGTACGCGCCGCCGCGTGCGGAGAGGAGTTCCTGGAGGCCGTGCTCGTTGTAGTCCTCCTCGACGAGTTTGAGGATGGGCTTCTGGCGTTGAAGGGCGAGCCAGGCGACGGCGCGGCGTGTGAGGCGGTTGTCCCACGCCAGCCCGAAGCGCTCGACGGGTCCGAGCAGCCATGGCGTTTTGAAGCGGGTGAGTTCCGAGGCGGCGGCGGGGTCGAGGACGAACTTGGCGTCCGGGTGCTGCTGGAGGAAACTGGCGGCGACGGCGGGTGTGATCTCGCCCTCGACGGCGCGTCGGACGATGGCGGCCTTGTGCTCGCCGAAGGCCATGAGGACGACTCGGCGTGCGTCGAGGATGGTGCCGACGCCCATGGTGACGGCCTTGCGCGGGACGTTCCACTCGCCGAAGAAGTCGCTGGCGGCGTCCATCCGCGTGACCTTGTCGAGGGTGATGAGGCGGGTGCGGCTGTCGCGGGGCGAGCCTGGCTCGTTGAATCCGACGTGGCCGGTGCGCCCGATGCCGAGGATCTGGAGGTCGATGCCGCCCGCGTCTCGGATGGCTCGCTCGTAGTCGGCGCAGTGCTGGTGAACGCGGTCGATGGGGACCGCGCCGTCGGGGACGTGCGCGCGGGCGGGGTCGATGTCCACGTGGTCGAAGAGGTGCTCGCGCATGAACCGGCGGTAGGACTGGAGACTCTCCGGCGGCATCGGCCAGTACTCGTCGAGGTTGAAGGCCGTCACGTTGGCGAAGCTGAGGCCCTCTTCGCGGTGCAGACGGACGAGTTCGTTGTAGACGCCGACGGGCGTCGCGCCCGTGGCCAGGCCGAGCACGGCGCGCCGGCCGGAGGACGCCCGTTCGCGGATGAGGGCGGCGATCTCGGCGGCGACGGCGCGGGCGGCGAGTGCGCTCGACTGGTGCACGGCGACGGGAATGTGCTCGCGTTCGGCGGCGCGTGGTGCGTTGGAATCGGTCATCTCGTTCTCGCCGATCTTGATGGCGGTTTCACGGTTGGCAGAGCGGGCCAAGCCTAGCGAGTCCTCTGGCGTACGAAAGGCGAATGGAACCGCGGCTTCGGGCTGCGACACGTTCTCAACGGACGCAGCCGATTGTACGCCAATGACTTGCGGAGGGTGGGGTCGAGTGCGCCGGGCCGCCGCGGAAGACCGCGATCGAGCGCTGTCACACGGGGCGCTTGAAGCGCACTCAAGGAACGGGTAGTGTGCGCACAGTCCGGGTTGGCGTGGAGGCGCGTGAGCGGGATTCGGGCGAGCCATCGCGTACAGCGTTTCTTCAGTGGATACGTTCGCCGGAGGAGGCGGTCGTGCGCGCGGGGATCGGTTCGGAGTCGATCGTCGGTGGCGGCGTCCCTGGGGCGGTGTTCATCGCGTGGCCGACGCGTCGCGTCGCTCGTTGCGCGCGTCGCGGCGGCCATGCGTCCGTTGCTCTTGTGCATGGGGTACTTCGAAGAAGGAAGGGGAATCCGATGAGGATCACACAGGGTGGAGCGCGGCGTCGGTTCGCCGCCGTCATGCTGCTCGCGTTTGGCGGGTTCGCCGCCGCGACGGTCGGCCAGGTGATCGTGCCGACGAACCAGGCGGGTCCGCCCCCTCGTGAGGCGGTCCAGTCGCCGCCGATGCCGACACGGAGCGGGTACGTGCCGTTCGAGCGGTACGAGGACGGCTCGTTCCGGGAGGAGTCGCTCGGCGTGCGTCCGATCTTCGGCCCTCCGGGCGGCATCGGGCTGCCCGAGGGCCAGCGCGGGCAGCGTGAGGAGGAGATGCCGAAGCGTCGGCTGCGTCCGAACATCGGCGAGTTGTTCGTGCCGAGCGGTTTCAACGACGGACCCGCGCACGACGACAGCGGGGAGTGGTTGCGCGCGCAGCCGCTGATGCAGAACTTCGAAGGCCCCGGCCCGAACGGGCTGACGCCCCCGGACCCGGACCTGGCGGCGGGGTACGACTACGTGGTGACGGTGACGAACGACGACTTCGCGGTCTACGACCGGGCGGGTGAGCTCGTGTTCTACCGCGACATCCACGACTTCCTGGGCGTGTCGGAGAACTACCTGCTGTTCGACCCGAAGGTGATCTTCGACCCGTGGAACGGGCGGTGGGTGATGCTGTACCACAAGCGTCGCACGGCGACGCAGGAGGCGTCGCTGGCGGTGATCGTGAGTTCGAACAGCATCCCGTGGGGCGCGCCCGGGGCGGGCGGCTGGTGGTGGTACGACATCAACTCGGTGCAGGACGCGGGAACGAACGACGCGTCGTGGCCGGACTACTTCGACCTGGGGTACAGCAACACGACGATCGCCATGGCCGGCAACATGTTCCGGTTCTCGGGCGGGTTCCGCTGGGCGCGGATGCGCTTCCTGAACAAGACCGAAGTCTACAACGCGCAGACCGTCTTCCCCGTGAGTTTCTCCAACCTGACGAACGCGGACGGCAGCACGACGGAGACGCCGCGGACCGCCAAGATGCAGTGGTCGTGGTCCGAGGGCGGGCAGAACGTTGACGCGGTGCTGCCCAACGCCCGCTGGGGCGGCGGGAACCGGGTGACGATCTGGAAACTGAAGGGCGCGTTCAACACGAACACGCTGACGCGCGTGGACACGGTCGTCTCCGACTACGCGGTCCCGCCGAACGCGATGCAACCCGGCGGCCAGACGCTTGACACGATCGATACCCGACTCATGACCGCCGTTGTGACCGGCGACACGCTGGGCAGCAACGGCATCGAGTTGTTCACGGGCCACTCGATCGCGTGGGAGAACGGCGCGACCTCCCGGTGCCGGCTGTACAAGTTCGACGCGGTGGGCCACGGGCTGGAGTTCGAGTCGAACTTCGGCGCCACCGGGCAGTTCTACTGGATGCCCTGCGTCGCGGGCGACTACTCGGGCAGCGCGTTCTGGGTGTTCTCGCGTTCGAGCGGCAGCATCAATGCGGAGATCCGCTACGTCGACTACAACAAGGGCACGTTCAGCAGCGCCTCGTCGCTCATGAAGTCCGGCACGGGCAGTTACGGCGGGTTCCGCTGGGGCGACTACTTCGGCGGGCAGATGGACTGGGGCGACTACAACGCGAACTTCTCGATCCCCGGGCGTCCCGCGAAGGTGTGGCTGTACGCCGAGTACGCCAAGCCCGGCGACTGGGGAACGCACGTCGGCGCGACGAGCGTGTACTCGCAGGGGAACCTCTCCTCGGTGACGCCGTCGACGACGTACGTCATCACCGGCCCTGTGGGCGGGCCGTTCTCGCCGTCGAGCCGGGTCTACACCCTCACCAACAACGGGCAGGTCGGGCTGGTCTACGAGGTGGTGTCGCTGCCTTCGTGGCTGAACACGTCGAGCGCGAAGGCCCAGTTGTTCCCCGGCTCGGCGGGCGTCACGCTCTCGGTCAATTCGAACGCCAACTCCCTGGGCAAGGGAACGTACAACTCGAACGTGATCTTCCGCGACACCTTCAACAACGGCAACTCGTACAGCCGTGCGGTGCAGTTGATCGTGCAGGCGCCGGACCTGCGGGTCGCGTCCTTTGACGCCCCGAGCGGCACGTTCTACCCCGGGCAGACGATCAACGTGACGGGCAGTTACGTCAACGACGGCGATTACGCGACGGGGAACTACACGGCGACGTTCTACGCGTCGACCAACACCATCATTTCCCCCGCGGACACGCCGATCGGGACTCGCAACTACAACAGCCTCGCGCCCGGCGGGACGCAGAACTTCTCGCATATCCTGACGCTGCCGTGCCTCAGCCCGCAGCCGTACTACATCGGGGTCATCGTCACGGTGACGAACGATTCCAACAACGGGAACAACACCGGCGTTGACCTGACGCCGATCGACTACCGGCTTTGCCCGGCGGACTTCAACCAGGACTGCACGGTGAACTCGCTGGACTTCATCGCCTTCCTGAACGCCTACACGGCCGGGAACAAGAGCGCGGACTGGAACGGCGATACGGTCGTCAACTCGCTCGACTTCATCGCCTTCCTGAACGACTACAACTCGGCCTGTCCGTAATCGGGGTCGATCGCGAGGTGCATTCATGGCCGCCGCGCCGTTCGAACGAGCGGCGCGGCGGCCTTTTCTCGTGCGTGTGCGGTCAGGCGGGTGGGATGGGGCGGTGGTGCGGGTCCATGCCTTCGCCGCCGCGCTCGGCGAGCCGGCGGGCCATCTCGGCGTCGGTGACGTGCTCGAGGTCCATGGCCGTGGCGTGGACGTGGTCGGGCCGGAGACCCAGCACCTTGACGAGGTAGGTCTCCCACAGCCTGTGGCTGCGCACGAGCGAGCGGGCGCGGGCGCGTCCGGCGTCGGCGAGGCGGAGCCCTTCCGGCGTGGGAACGACTTCGCCGGCGCGGCGAGCGTCGCGGAGCGCACGACGAGCGGCCGCGCCCGAGTCGATGGCTCTGCGGACGTCCGCCTGGGCGAGGGCGGTTCCCGGGCCGCGCACCTCTTCCACGCGATAGAGGAGGCCGAGCACGTCTTCGCGCGCGATGGAGCGGGCGAGTCGCGCCAGCCTGCGCTTGCGGGCGAGGACGCCGTGGCGAGGCCCGAGGACCGCGGCCGCGGCCAGGATCGCTCCCGCCACGAGGGTCATCATGCCCGCGGCGTTCACGGCGTTGGGCAGGCCGATCCAGCCCGGTCCGAAAGCGGCGAGCAGGTAGCCCCCCACTCCCGCGACGACCGCGACGGCCGCGCTCACGACGATCTGCGGGAGCAGGCGGTCTGTGAGCAGGCGCGCGGTGGCTGCGGGGCAGACGAACATGGCGATGACGAGGATGGAGCCGACGGCCTCGAACGACGCGACGGCAGCGGCCGCGACCATCGCCATCAGGGCGAAGTGCATCAGCCCCGCACTGAACCCGAGCGACGACGCGAGCGCGGGATCGAAGGCGGCAAGGCGGAGTTCCTTGAAGAACGCGGCGATGAACGCGATCGCGATGAGCGTCGTGAGGCCGAGCGTCCAGACCTGCCTGGGGACGGCCGCGAGAGTTCCCGCGGTCCAGAACTCGGAGGGGTCCTCGGGCGGGAACCAGAAGAGCGTCTCGAGTTGGCCGTGGAGGACGCAGTCGGCGTCGAGATCGACGTGGCGTGCGGCGGCGCGTTCGATGAGCAGCACGCCGAGGGCAAAGAGGATCGTGAAGACGACACCCATGGCGGCGCCGGTCTCGACCCGGCCGAAGCGTCGGACGACTTCGATGAGCGCGGCGGCGAGGAGTCCGCTGGCGGCAGCGCCGACGAACATGGGCAGTGATGCCCGCGTCCCGGCGATGAGGAACGCGACGACGATGCCGGGCAGCACGGCGTGAGCGACGGCGTCGCCCATGAGGCTGAGGCGGCGCAGGACGAGGAAGTTGCCGAGCAGGCCGCAGCAGAGCGCGGCAAGCGTGCCGGCGAACATCGGCGGGGCGTCAAGGGAGACGAACTCGTGGAGGGTGGGGTTCATGCGGCCCCCCCCTGCTGCCCGGCGTCGAGCGGGTGCGGGCTGTTCGGTGGGCCGTTCGCCGCCGGCAGACCGCGCCCGCGGAGGGCGGCTTCGAGTTCGGCGACGAGCGCGGGCGAGAGCGAGTGCTCCACGGCGTCGGCGGAGAGGTCCACGTGCGACGGGGCGGCGTCGGCGTACTCGATGAGGTAGCGTTCCCAGAGGCGATGCGCGCGAACGACGCGACGCGCTCGCTCCGTTCCCCGGGGGGTCAGTTCGACTCTGCCGTCCGAGACGCGCGCGTGCCCGCCCATGCGCAGGATCAGCGCGAGCGTCCGGCCGGGCTGCGCCGCGCGAGCGCCGTCGGCCCGCTCGACCGCAGTGCGGAGCGCGTGGTCGACCGCGATCCGCACGCGGAGGCGGAGCAGCCGAACGATCGACGCGACGACTCCTCGGGACGGCGCGAGCGTGATGCTGATGGCGAAGACCGCGCCCGCGGCGAGAACGATGAGCGCGCCCGTCGGGGCGTGCGGGAGCAGGGCGGAGACGCACGCCCCGAGGTATGCGCTCAGGCCGCCGAGCGTGCCCGAGAGCGGGAGCATGACGCGGAGCCGCTCGGTCCAGAATCTCGCCGCGGCGGGCGGGATGATGAGGAGAGCGACGATGAGGAGCAGCCCGACGGCCTGGAGGCCGATGATGGTGACGACGACGAGCAGGCCGGTCATGGCGAGGTCGATCGCGCCGACGGGCCACCCTTGCACGGCGGCGAACTCGCGGTCGAAGCAGGCGAGGCGGAACTCCTTGAAGAGCAGCGCGACCGAGGCGATCGAGGCGAGGGCGACGGCGGCGATGAGCGTGGCGTCGCGTGCGTTCATGGCGGCGGTCTGGCCGTAGATGAACGAGGCGAGGCCGCCCTGATCGCCCGTGGGCATGGACTGGATGACGCTGAGCAGGACGATGCCGGCGCCGAAGAAGACGCTGAGGACGGCGGCGATGGCGGCGTCGTCGCGGAGGCGTGTCCAGCGGACGATGGCCTGCACGGCGAGCACGCCGGCGATGCATCCGGCGGCCGCACCGGGCAGCAGGACGCCGAGGCTGCGTCCCTGCGCGCCGAAGAGCGTGGCGACGATGAACGCGCCGGCGATGCCGGGGAGTGCGGCGTGGCTCAGGGCGTCGCCGAGCAGGGCGCGTTTGCGCAGCACGACGAACGAGCCGACGACGCCGCCGGCGATGCCGAGGAGCGTCGCGCCGAGCACGACGATGGCGGCGTTGTATCCGGCCTGGAGGGTGAGGGTTCGCCAGAGTTCGTCGAGCGTTGCGCCCTGCTGGGTGAGGCCTGCGATGGTGGATGGCGACGAGGGCACGGCTAGTCGCCTCGTGCGGCGCGGGCGACGGCTTCGCCGGCTTGGTCGAGCAGCGTGAGACGGCCGCCGTAGGTTCGCCGCAGGTTGTCCGGTGTGAAGACCGCGTCAACCGGCCCGCACGCGACGACGCGCATGTTGAGCAGCAGCACGTCGTCGAAGTACTCGGCGACGGTCTGGAGGTCGTGGTGGACGCAGACGACGGTGCGGCCGCGCGACCTGAGTTCGCGCAGGACTTCGACGATGGCCCGCTCGGTGGCCGCGTCCACGCCGGCGAACGGCTCGTCCATGAAATAGAGTTCGGCGTCCTGTGCGAGCGCACGGGCGAGGAAGACGCGCTGCTGCTGCCCGCCGGAGAGTTGGCTGATCTGGCGGTTCGCGTAGTCGGCCATGGCGACGCGTTCGAGCGCGGCGAGGGCGGCTTGGCGGTGGGCGCGCGTCACGGGCCTGCACCAGCCGATCATGCCGTAGCGTCCCATGCACGCGACGTCGAGGGCCGAGACGGGGAAGTCCCAGTCGACGGTCTCACGCTGGGGCACGTAGCCGATGCGCCGGCGCTGCTGGCGGTATGGGCGACCCCAGAACTCGACGCGACCGGCGGCGAGCGGGACGAGGCCGAGGCAGGCGCGGATGAGCGTGCTCTTGCCCGCGCCGTTGGGACCGACGACGGCGACGAGCGAACCGGGGCGGGCGTCGAAGTCCACGTCCCAGAGGACGGGTCTGCGGTGGTAGGCGACGGTCATGGCGTGGACGGCAAGAGGGCTGTCCGCGCTGTGCTCCGGAAGCGAGGCGAGCGAGCCGGGCGTGGCTCGTGGGGGGTGAAGGGGCGACACGGCTACTCCCCCGCGGCGAGGCGGCCGCTCATGCCGCGTTCGGGCGCATCGCCGCCGAGGGCGCGGGCGATGGTGGTGACGTTGTGGTCGATCATGCCGAGGTAGGTTCCCTCGTAGGTGCCGGGCGCGCCCATGGCGTCCGAGAAGAGCCGCCCGCCGATGGCGACTGACCAGCCGCGCGCGCGGGCGCCGTCGGTGAGCGCGCGGACGTTGCGGTCGGAGACGGTGGACTCGACGAAGACGGCGGGGATGCGGCGCGAGACGATGAGGGCGACGATGCGCTCGATGTCGCGGACGCCGGCCTCGGACTCGGTGCTGATGCCCTGGATGCCGACGACCTCGAAGCCGTAGCGGCGGCCGAAGTAGTTGAAGGCGTCGTGAGCGGTGACGAGCACACGACGCTCCTCGGGCACGCCGGCGAGCACCCGCTGCGCGTACTCGTCGAGCTCGCGCAGGGTCTCGGCGTAGCGCTCGGCGTTGGCGCGGTAGTGGTCAGCGCCGGCGGGGTCGGCCTCGGCGAGCTTGTCGCGCACGACGCCGATGGCCCGCGACCACGCCGACGGGTCCATCCAGACGTGCGGGTCGTACTGCCCCTCGAACTCGTCGGGCTCGAGGAGGTCCGACTCGTCGAGCAGTTCGGTGACGGCGTAGACCTTTCGGCCTGCGGTGGCGGCGCGGATGAGGGCGTCGGTCATCTTGCCTTCGAGCATGAGGCCGTTGTAGAAGACGAGGTCGGCCCGCATGAGCGCCGCGGTGTCGGTGCGGGTGGCCTTGTAGAGGTGGGGATCGACGCCCTGGCCCATCAGGCCGGTCACTTCCGCACGGTCTCCCGCGACGTTGCGGACCAGGTCGGCGACCATCCCGGTGGTGGCGACGACGCGCAGCGGCGGGCCGCCGCACGCGACCGACGCGGCGGAGACCAGAACCGCGATGAGCACGAGCACGCGATGCATCGGAGCCTCCTCGGGCGTCCCGGATGGGGGCGGGGAAATGTAGCCGATGCTACTGTAGCCGCGGCTGCGGACGGATCAAGCCCCACGGGTCCGGTGGCGGGTGCTCTGGGGCCGAACCGGATGCGAACAGACTTCCAACGTCGCACATGCGGGACGCCTGTGCCACCGATGCCCCTTCGGCTACACTGCCCGTCCGTCGCCGGCAACCCGGGGGCCGGCGCCGGCCGATAGATGTGGACCGGCCGCGGGGACCGCGGCCGAACGCTCGGGGGGTCGGACGACCCTGCCTCGGCGCCGTGAAGGGATTCTGTCGTTGTCGCCGAAACGCTCGCTCGAAGAACTGCCCACGCTCGCGTGGAGCCTCGACCCGAAGCCGGTGATGGTCGGCGAGCGCACCGCGCGCTTCCGAGCGCCGGAGGCGCCTGAACCGATCCCGCCCTCGCTCGCGCTCGCCGCGCCGGTCGAGCCACGTGGCGCAACGCCGGACGCGTTTTCTCCGCGGCCGCGGTTCGCCCGCTTCGAGGACCGCCATCTCATCCGTATCGAGACCGATTCCGCGTGGAGCCTCTACGGCACTGGCGAGGTGGCGGGGTCGCTGCTGCGCAACGGTCGGCACACGATCGCCTGGAACACCGACGCGTACAACTACGACTCGACCACGCGCTCGCTGTATCAATCGCACCCGTGGGTGCTGGGCGTGCGTCAGGACGGGACGGCGTTCGGCGTGCTGACGGACACGACGCACCGCGTGAGCATCGACCTGGCCGAGGGCATTCTGTTCGAGGCGGACGGGTACGCGCCCGCGGTGTACGTGATCGATGCGGCTGGGCCTGAGGGGGTGCTGCGCGAGCTGGCCTCGCTCACGGGAAAGATGGACCTGCCGCCGTTGTGGTCGCTCGGGTATCACCAGTGCCGCTACTCGTACATGACGGAGGAGGAAGCGCTGGAGGTCGCGGGCGAGTTCCGGCGCAGGCGCATCCCGTGCGAGGCGATCTGGTTCGACATCGACTACATGGACCGTTTCCGCGACTTCACGTTCGACAAGGAGCGCTTCGCCGATCCCGCGGGCATGGTGCGTCGGCTCGCGGAGCGTGGGTTCCGGTCGGTCTTCATCCTCGATCCCGGGATCGTGGCGGACCCGGCCGACCCGACCTACGCCGACGGCGTGGAGCGCGACCACTTCGTGCGTGACGCGGAGGGGCGCGAGTACCGGGGGACGGTGTGGCCGGGCGTGTGCGCGTTCCCCGACTACACGCGCGGCGCGACCCGGCAGTGGTGGGCCGACCTGATCGACACGTTCGTGTCCACGGTGGGCATGGACGGTCTGTGGAACGACATGAACGAGCCGGCGATCTTCGACGGTCCGGGCCGGACCATGCCCGTCGACTGCGTCCACCGCGCCGACGAGGCACTGGGCGGGCCGGCGACGCACGCGCGGTACCACAACGCCTACGGGATGCTCATGATCCGGGCGACGAAGAAGGGCATGCTCCGCGCCCGCCCCGAGCGGCGTCCGTTCGTGCTGACGCGCTCGAACTTCGTGGGCGGCCAGCGGTACGGCGCGATGTGGACGGGCGACAGCACGAGCACGTGGGATCACCTCGGCTGGACCATCCCCATGATCCTGAACCTCGGGCTTTCGGGCCAGCCGTTCGCCGGGTGCGACATCGGCGGCTTCTCGGAGAACGCGGACGCCCGGCTGTTCCAGCGGTGGATGGGGATCGGGTCGCTGCTGCCATTCAGCCGCGCCCACTCGGACAAGGGCACGCATCGGCACGAGCCGTGGTCGTTCGGCGAAGAGTGCGAGCGGGTCTGCCGGCTCGCGTTGGAGCGTCGCTACCGGCTGCTGCCGTACCTGTACACGGTGTTCCGCGAGGCCGCGGAGACGGGGCTGCCGGTGATGCGACCGCTGTTCTTCGCCGACCCGTCCGACCCGTCGCTGCGATCGGCGGAGGATTCGTTCCTGCTCGGGCGCGACGTGCTGGTGCGTGCCTCGCGCGACCCGGAGAACGGCTGCCGGGACCCGATGCCGCACGGGCGGTGGCGGATGTTCGAGCCTGCGCACGCCTCGCACCACGACCTGCCGGAGTTGTTCGTGCGCGAGGGGGCGATCGTGCCGCTCGGGCCGGTGCGGCAGTTCAGCGGGGAGAAGCCGCTCGACCCGATCACGCTCGTGATCTCACTCGACCGGCACGGGCACGCGGAAGGGACGCTCTATGAGGACGCGGGGGACGGGTTCGCCTACCGCGAGGGGGACTACCTGCTCACGACATACTCCGCCGAGCGCGACGGTCCGCGCGTGATCGTGGGGATCCGCGGGGCGGAAGGCTCCCGCCCGCGACCGCTCCGAGCGGCCGAGATTCTGATCGTGCTGGACGACGGGACGGTGAAGCGCAGCGTGGGCGTGGGAGGCGACAACATTCCCGTGTTGATCGACCAGCCGCGCTGCTGACCGCGCCTGGGAGCGGGACAACCCACGAAAAAACCCCCGCCACGAGCGCGGGGGTGTTCGGACGATGGGCCTCGATCGGCGGTCAGTTGCAGCCGGCGTTGTAGAGGTTGAGGAAGCAGAGGACGTCGAGGGTGTTGATCACGGTGTCGCCGTTGCAGTCGGCCTTCGGATCGTTCGCGTTGTAGAGGTTGAGATAGCAGAGGACGTCGAGCGTGTTGATGATGGTGTCTCCGTTGCAGTCGGCGTAGCAGGGGCTGGGGGTGTTCTGGAGGGTCCTGGCGGCGTTGATGCGGCCGTAGCCGTAGTTGATGTCGAATCCCGGCGTGCCGAGGTCGTCGGCGTTGTTTCGCAGGAGTTGGCGGACCTCAGCGCCGGTGAGGTTGGGGTTGTGCGAGTACATGAGAGCGACGAGGCCGCTGACGTGCGGCGTGGCCATGGAGGTGCCGGACATGTAGATGTATCCGGAGTTGTTGGCGTAGTTGCAGGAGATGATGTCCTCGCCGGGGGCGACGACGTCGATCCAGTTGCCGTAGTTGGACCAGCTTGGGCGGTTGTCGCTGGCGTTGGTGGCGCCGATGGCGATGGCTTCGGGGTAGTAGGCGGGGTAGAAGGGGGACTGGCTGCCCCAGTTGCCCGCTGCCGCGAGGACGGGCATGCCGTTCTGGTCGGCGTACTTGCAGGCGTCGGCGAGGATCTGCGCGCCGCCGCCGCCGCCGCCGGAGTAGTTGAGCGCGTGGGCGCCGTTGTCGACGGCGTAGTAGATGGCGTAGGCGATGGCCTCCCAGGTGCCCCCGCCGCCGGAGTTGAAGACCTGGAGGGGCATGATGGTGACGTTCGCCATGCCGGCGACGCCCTTGGCGTTGTGCAGGCCGGCGGCGACGGTGCCGGCGACGTGGGTGCCGTGGCTGTGCCCGTCCTGCGGGTTGTTGTCGTTGGCCATGAAGTCCCAGCCGCGGTAGTCGTCGACGAAGCCGTTGCCGTCGTCGTCGATGCCGTTGCAGCACGGATCGCCGGCGTTGGCCCAGTAGACGCCCTGGAGGTCCTCGTGGGTCCAGGAGATGCCGGTGTCGGCGACGGCGATCACGACGTCACGGGTGCCCATCGTGATGTCCCACGCGCCCTCGAACTTGGCGATCTTGGGGCCGTACTGCTCGTTGTAGCGCGGGTCGTTGGGCACGAAGGCCAGGATGGTGTGGCCGTTGGGCTCGGCGTAGCGCACACCGGGGAGTTGCGAGACTCGCTGCGCGAGCTCGACGGGGTCGGCGCCCTCGGCGAGTTTCGCCACGCGCACCATGCTGAGCGGGTGAGGCGAGGCGGGGTCGTGCTTCGCCCACATGGGATGGCGGGTCTCCTTCCACCCCACCACCTCGGCCATGCCCGCGATCATCGCCACGGACTTGTCGCTCGGGACATGGTCGAACCCGATGATCAACTCGTCGGCGACGTGCCCGAGTTCCATCGGCCCGTCGGCCATGCCCAGAAACTGCGCCTGGGCCGCGGGCGCGAGACACACGGCCAGACCGATCAACGCCATCTTCAACGGACGGTTCATCCCTTGATGCTCCTTCATTCGGATGACACTCACGTTCGACGCCCCGCCGCGAGCGGCAGGCGGTTCCGAGAACTCCGCACGGCAACGGACCACGCGGCAGCAGCACTGTACCACGGCGCCGCGCCCGGTCGAAGCCATATCTTCGACGATGAAGCTCGACGCGAAGGCGACGAGCCAGTGAAACCCCCGCAATCCGGTCGGGGCGGGGGACGAAAAAGGGCCGGGAACGGGTTCCCGGCCCTCCGAGGCGTGGGGGAGCGCGAGGTCACTTCGGGCGGACGTACTTGCCGAGCAGGAGGCCGGCGTTCTGGCGACCGAGGAAGAAGTCGGTGTCGAGCACGGTGTCGGCGGCGTCCGAGAGGGCGCGTCCGGTGGCGGGGAGCGAGTAGGACCCCTGCGAGCCGGGCACGTCCGTGACGGAGTTGGCGGCCATGAGATCGAACTGCTCGCCGAAGGGGTCGTAGTCGCCGCTGATGCGGAGGCCGAGCATCTCGCCGACGCGCCGTCCGACGGCGGCGGTGATGGACTGGACGATCGCGTCCAGCCCGTCCTGCGAGGGGGAGTACCCGAGCAGGGCGAGCGAGGGGAGGAAGACGACCGCTTCGTCTGTGCGAGAGGAGTTGAAACCGTCGGAGCCGAAGGAGAATCCGTAGGCCTCGGAGAAGAAGTCGAAGGTGCGGTTGAAGAGGAGCGTGACGGGATCGACGGTCGTGGTGAGGAAGACCGTGGAGTAGTCCTGGAACTCGAAGGCGTTGGGGTTGGTGGAGAACCGCACGTCGAGGCCGACCACGTCGTCCGCGGTGCCGACGACGCCGTCGGGTCCTGCGTCCGCGACGGCGGAGCCGAAGATGCTCTGGAGGTTGGAGACGAGCCGTGTGGTGATGTAGTCGGCGACGGTCTGGCCGTTGGCGGCCTTGCCGGTGAAGCCGAGCACGGCGGGGTTGAAGGAGTTGAGCCGGGTGGTCAGCCCGCCGGCCTGGAGCCAGTCGATGGCGCCGCCGTTGAGTTCGATGAAGACGTTCTGGAATCGCTTGGTGATCTGGGATGCGCCCTCGGTGATGACTTCGAGCCTGTAGTCGGTGTTGAAGATGCCCTGGACGTAGACGGCGTACTTGGCGGGCTGGCCGGACAGATCGAGCCTGCCGGGGGCGACGAAGTCGATGAAGAAATCGCCGTTGGCGTCGTAGCCGTAGGCGAAGTCGCCGTTTCGTGCGAGTTCGCCGGGCGTCGAGCCGTGCGAACTGAAGCGCGAGGGCGAGAAGACGAGGAGGCCGTCGTCGATGTCGGCGGAGGTTGTGACATCGAAGATGCCGAACTGGACGCCGCCGCTGTAGTCGGTGAAGGTGACCGGGTGGCGGCTGCCGAGGTCCGCGCCGAGGTCGTTGAGTTTGAGCGTGACTCGGACGCGCGATCCGGCGGCGATCGGGTTGCCGCCGTTGAGGGCGTAGACGTCAACGTCGGGGGTGACGTTGGAGGGGAGGCCGAAGGCGCCGGCCGGCCCGATGGCGGCATCGACGTTGACGATCTGGCGTCCTGCGGTGTCGGTGAAGGCGGTGACGGTCCCCGCGGCGTTGGCGCCGGTGACGAAGTCATCGGCGGTTCCGAGCGTGCCGTCCGCGCCCGAGCTGATCGTGAAGGTGAAATCGCCGATGACGCGGGTGGTGAGGTCGTCCGCGGTGCCGAAGACGCCGTCCGCGCCGGCGAAGGTGGACGGCGCGGGAGCGTTCACGAGCGGTTCGGCGCTGCCCGAGTTGGCGGTTGCGCTGAAGCCCGAGTTGCCGTCGTCGAAGACCTCGACGGTGAAGTTGTAGTCGCCGACGCCGCCGGGCGCGGAGGCGATGTTGGGGACGAAGTTGGAGGCGAAGGTGCCGACGTTCGAGACGATGATGTGGTAGACGCCGGTCTGCTTGATGAGGTAGGCCTCGCCGAACGTGGCGTCGGTCTCGGCGCCGACGGGCTCGGGAAGGGGGACGACGTAGGCGCTGGGGCCGAAGCCGCCCTCGACCTCGCCCTCGGGGTTGATCAGGCCTCGGCCGGCGAAGAAGGCCGCGCCCTGCATCGCGCCGAGGCGCAGGATCTGGCCGGCCTGGAGCGTGACGCGGTAGAGGTCGGTGTCGTTGGGGAACCGGAAGAGGTTGGTGTTGTGGTCCGGGTGGTCGCCGATCGTGCCGCGCAGCGTGAATGGGCGGTTGGGGGTGGGCAGCCCGTCGGAGGCGTGGTTGTCGTCGAGCACGATGTCGAGGTTGACGGGCGGGTAGAAGTCGATTCGGCGGATGACGCCGGTGGTCGGCTCGGGCACGAAGGCGGGTCCCGCGAAGGCGTCGAGCTTGTCGCCGGGATCGCCGACGATGTCGTCCTGCGAGTAGCGCTCGCCGGGCGTGATCGTGCCGTCGCCGTTGCCGTCGAGCGGGGCGAGCGCGAGCGACGAACGAACGTTCTCGGGGTTGAGTTCGAAGCGGTAGACGCCGGGGCCGGGGACGCCGGCGAGTTGGGGGAGGTCGCGTTCGGTGACGTCGCGCTCGAAGATGACTTCGAGTTGGTTGGACTGCGGGACGTAGTTGAGGGTGTAGTCGATGCCTTCGACGAGGCGGATCTCGATCTCGCCCGAGCCGCGAACCTCGGAGACCGAGAGGCCCGCGGAGAAACTGGACGAGTCCATGGGCTGGTTGAAGGTGAGGGTGGCGGTGTAGACGCGGCTTCGCTCGATGACGGCGAGCGAGGAGACCTGGATGGGCAGCGGCGTGTGGCGCGGGTTGGTGATCTGGAAGTTGCCGTTGTTCCCGGCGGGCGAACCGCCCGCGGTGACCGCGCCCAGATCGCCGGTGGAGCCGACGCGGTAGGACTCGGAGTTCCGGTTCGAGCCTTCGATAGTCCCGGCGACGCTGACACCGGCGAGGACGGACCGACCGCTGGCGAGCGAGTCGTCGCTGGTGCCGAAGTAGCCGTCCGTGCCGCGGGTGAAGCCGGCGACGACGCTGGAGCGGATCATGCTGCCGCCGATGTTTACCGCGCCGGCGAAGCCGGTGGTCGCGTGGTCCGCGGCGTCGCCGGCACCCCCGATCTCGGCGTCGCGGCCGAGGTCGCCGCCGACCATGATCGAGGTCTCGACGACGCTGCCGGCGATGTTGACCGCGTCGAGGAAGTCGCGGGAGGAGACGAAGGAGCGTGTGAGCGAGGGGGCGGTGAACGATCCGATGGCGGAGCCTGAGCGGACGACGCCGCTGCTCATGGGAGCGTTGAGGGTGATGGAGAAGGCGACGCGGTCGACGTTGACGTGCCCGCGCATGGTGCCGCCGAAGGTGACGAAGCCGGTGGTGAAGACGTCGATGAGGACCTCGCCGCGCTCGTCGGGGTCGGCGTCGCCGAACTCGCCGACGACGTTGATGAAGGCGGCGTTCTTGGCCGAGATCGTGCCGTTGCGGAAGTGGCCCACGATGATCGTGTCGAGGTGCTGGCCGATGGTGACGTCGCCGGTGCCCTCGTCGTTGCCGAGTTCGATGCGGACGGCGTAGTGGTCGATGTAGATATCGGAGTCGCCGAAGAGGGTCGCCTCGATGCGGAGGAGCCCGACCGAGGAGAAGTTGGTCGAAACGACGTCGAAGTTCGCGAGCGCGCCCGTGGTGGAGGTGACGACGACGGAGGAGGCCTCGGTGGTGCCCGAGAGGATGACGCGGTCGGTCGCCGAGTCGAACGAGACGCTGCCCGGTCCGGAGAAGAAGATCGTGCCGCTGTTGGTCGCGGTGGCGAAATCCAGCGAGCCGCCCGAGGGGACGGGCGTGCCGACCAGTGAGGAGGCGGCGTTGGCGTGGTTGACCGGGAGCGTGGGCCCGAGGACGCCGAGTCGGCCTCCCGCCGTCGCGCCCGGCGCGATGCCCTCGCTGACGACCATGGACTCGAAGACGTCGCCGGCGACGTTGACCTCGGCGACATACGAGACGCCCGGCTCGGTGCGGTCGTCGGAGGAGCCGTAGACGCCGTCCGGCCCGTGCCAGATGCCGGCGACGACCTTGGAGCGGACCATCGCGCCGCCGACGTTGACCGCGTTGACGAACCCGGACTGGGTGGAGTCGCGGTTGGCGATGCCGCGTCCGCCGGGGCGGGCGTCCTGCCCGAAGTCGCGCACGCCGGCGATGATCAGGGCGTCCATGACGCTGCCGCCGACGGCGACGGCGTGGATGGAGTCGCCCGCGGCGATGACGGAGCCGGTGGCGGTGGTGAGTTCGTCGTTGCGGAGGTCGCCGCCGATGGTGAGGAAGCCGATGGCGTAGTCGGCCTTGATGGTCGCCTCGAAGACCGAACCGCGGTCGACGAGAACGTTGCCGATGTTCCAGCCGGCGGTGATGGACGGGCCTTGGATGGCGGTGGCCTGGACGAGTCCGGGCGGCAGTTGGTTGCGGAAGGCGTCGTAGGGGGTTGCGGCGGAGCGGAAGGGGTTGACGCCCATGTCGCCGAAGACGCCGTCCTCGGTGCCGAGGACCTGGACGGAGAGGACGATCCAGTCGGCGTGGACTCGGCCGTAGAAGTTGCCGGCGTTCACGACCACGGAATCGATCTGGCCGTCGTGGGCGATGACGCTGGCGGTGGGGAGGAAGGACCCGCCGAGGATGTTGACCGCGCCGATGCCGCCGGAGTAACTGACGACGCTTCCTGCGAAGTCGCCGGTGATGTTGACCGCGCCGATGCGCCCGGCGGCGTAGAGGGAGCCGCGCCCGAGGAGGTTGTCGCCCGGACGGTTCGGGACCATGCCGATGGTGACGGTGCCGATGGTCTCGCCGGCGCGGATGTCGGAGTACAACTGTCCGCCGGCGGTGACGGTGGGGAGCGCGCCGCGGACGACGATCATGCCCGGCTGGTTGCGGTCGCCGATGTGGCGGCCGGCGGTGAGGGCGTTGATGCTGCGGCGCACGTCGGTGGTGATGCGGAGGTCGCGCGCGGCGGAAAGGGTGCCGACGGTGCCGCGCGAGGTGTCGGTGACGAGGTGGATCGCGAGGTCGCCCTCGGTGACGTTGATGGTGCCGATGGGTCCGGATGAGGAGACGCGGCCGCTGAAGAGGGTGCGGGCGGTGATGGTGTCGATCTGGCCCTGGGGGCCGGTGACGGCGAAGGAGGTGTTGTAGATGTCGTCGGTCGCGGCGATTCGGGTGACGGGTCCTGAGACGATGATCTCGCTGGTGCGGATGGCCCTGGCGTCGAGGTTCTGGATGTTGCCGGCGGTGAAGCTGCTGGCGGCGATGACGCCGGTGGCGTTGAAGCGCGGGATGTGGTTGTTGACGTCGAGATCGACGCGGGTGAAGTTGCGGCCCGAGATCTCGTTGACGATCCAGCCGAAGACGTCGATGCGGATGTCGCTGTAGTCGCCGGCGGAGCCGAAGGTCGAGAGCCGGTCGAGTTCGCCGCCGCTGAGGATTTCGGCGGGGTGGAACTCGAGGTCGCTGCCCTCGACGGTGCTGTTGCGGTAGCCGGTCGCCTGGACACGGAAGATGCGCGTCCATGCGTCGAGGATGGAGGCGTCGAAGAAGCCGTTGTCGAGACGGACGTCGTTGATGATGTCCGCGCGGATGGTGGAGCGGAAGACGTCGCTGTCCAGCCCGTCGATGAGGTTGACCGTGCCCGTGAGGAGGATGGGATCGACGTAGATGAGCGAGAGCCAGAAGCCGTCGAGCAGTTCCGCGCTGACGTGCGCGTCGATCATGTCCGCGCCGCGGAGTCGAACGGTGCCCACGCCCTGCGCGTCGAGTTGGTTGCCCGGCCCGACGGTTCCTGCGGTGAGGTTGGCGGAGATGATGGGCGCGGAGATGAACGCGCCGGGGTGGATGCCGCCCTCGGCGGTGACGAGGCGGATCTCGTCGTCGGCGAAGATGCCGGCGGTGACGAGCGGCGAATGGCGGGTGTTCTGGATGCCCATGCCGACGCTGACGTCGCCGATGATGGTGGCGTAGAGGACGCCGACGATGCCCTCGAACTCGCCCGTGGGAACGGAGCGGTCGAAGTTCGGGCGGACGTTGAGGAGCGTGGCGTTTTCGTCCTGGAGGATGACGTCGCCGATCGAGCCGCCGACGTTGACGTTGAGCACGTCGCCGGTGCGAGCGACGAGGCCGTTGAGGTAGCCGTCGAACGGGCCGCCGATGTCGTCGAGGAAGGCGGTTCCGGCGTCGTTGTTGACGTTGGAGACGGGTCGGTGGAGCGCGCCGGCCCAGTCGCCGTCGATGCTGTTCGTGTCGATGCCGAGCGGCCCGCCGACGGCGGTGTTCTTGCCGCCCTGGACGCCGAGGAACGGCCCGATGAGTCTCGGCCCCCATGCGGGGACCTGCGTGCGTCCGAGCGTGCCGGTGCGGATGTCGATGGTGTCGACGCCGACGACGTCGATGGCGACGATGTCGCCGCGGGGCGTCTCGTTGGTGATGGCCTGGAGTCGTTCGCCGCCGGACTGGACGATCTGCCAGACGTCGACCTCGACATCGCCGCGGATGCCGATGGCGGCCGCGCCGTCCGCGCCGGCGATGTTGATGCGTCCGATGGAGATGGGCGCGAGGGTCTCGCTGTTTCCGCCCTGGTCGCCGGTGGAGGTGATGAGGAGTTGACGGCCTCCGGTGAGGTCGATCTGGTCGAGCGTGGCGATGGCGACGCCCTGGGAGACGTCGATGGGGAGGTATCGGATGAGGCCGCCGACGGTGCCGTTGGGCAGGCCGAGGATTTCCACGCGGACGCGTCCGCCGCCGTCGTCGACGAGTTCGATGGGCTGGCCGCCGATGATCTCGACGCTGGAGTCGAACGTGTTGCCGACGTCGATGCGGGGGAAGTCGACGAACCTGACGTCGGATCCGGAGCCTGTCGTCGCGACGACGGCGCGCTGGTCTCCGAGCCAGATGCCGATCTCGGGGTCTGCGGGATCGAACTCGATGTCCTGGCTGATGAGCAGTCCACCGACGGTCGAGCCGGGGGGCGTGGTGAGGAGGAGCGTCCCGCCGAGGACGTGCGAACCGACACGGACCACGCCGATGCTGCCGTCGCCGCCGGCGGTGCCGGTGATGACGTTCGCGCCGAGGGGGAAGAGCCCTCGTTCGGTGTCGGAGATCTGGTCGTACCCGACCGCGCCGCGGAAGTCGAGGGTGCCGATGCGTCCCGCGACACGGAGTTCGAGCCAGACGACGTCGCCGACGAGTCCGTCGTTCTGCGCGTCGAACGCCGGGTTGAGGCCGGTGTTGAAGCTGCCGAGATCGCCGCCGACGATGATGTCGACCGGGGCGGCGGCGGAGCCTCGCACGTCGCGTCCCGCGGTGACGTTGAAGAGGGTGCCCTTGACGCTGAAGGTCCCGCTGGCGAGGTTGTGGGAGAGGGGGTTGTCCTCGTCCACGCCGCGCGGGTTGAAGGTCTCGGTCGCGTCGGTGTCGCCGCCGTTGGCGCTGGGCCAGTAGCCGGTGCCGAACCGGAACGAGCCGACGTTGCCGTTGAGGACGGTGACGCCGTTGGAGAGGCCGGCGGGGTTGGTGCCGGTGTTGCCGTTCCCGCCGCCGGTGCGGTAGGCGCCGAGGGTGGTGGGGGTGAGGCCTGTGAGCGTGGCGGCGTAGGCGAAGCCGGTCTGGGTGTTGTCGTCGGTCGCCTGCGCGATCCCGACGCCGGAGACGACGAGGTAGTAGATGCCGGGCGAGGGCGCGTCGAAGCGGAGGAACTGGGATTCCTCGAAACTCCGGGTGAAGCGCGAGGCGACGAAGGTGCGCTGCTGCTCGTCCACGATGCGGAAGAGCAGGTCGGTGTCCACGGCGTCGACCTGGAGGATGACCGGCTGGGCGGCGTTGGAAGCGAAGGCGAAGACGTCGACCTGATCGTCGGCGTTGATGGTGTCGCCGAAGCCCAGTTCGCCGAGCACTCGCACGGCGGTGCCGATCGAGCCGATCCACTCGGCCGACATGATCGAGTCGTTGCGGTAGGTTCCCAGCCCGAACGCCGCGCTCTGGCGGTTGCCGAGCGCGAAGGGATCGCTCGCGTCGGTGAGCAGGAACGAGGCGAGCATGGCGCGCATGGTGACGCGCGGGTCGGCGTCGTCGGCGACGCCGTAGGTGTGCTCGCGCTCGACGTAGTTGAGGATCTCGTGCGGCGGGCGGTTCGCGGGGTCGTTGAGGTCGCCCAGGACCGTGGCGTCGATGACGGATCGTCCCGCGATGGCGATCTCGCCGACGGTGCGGCCGACCACGAGTTCGCCGTTGGTCTTGTAGAAGTTGTTGATGTTGAAGGGGGGCGTGTAGCCCGGGTCTGCGGCCCACATGCCGGTATCGGTGCCTGAGGTGAGGGAGCCGAGGTCGCCGGCGACGTTGATGGAGCCGACGAGGTAGCCGATGGCGAGCCGCTCGACCGCGCCGGTGAACTGCGAGGAGCCGTGCAGGATGCCGTGGATCAGGACGGAGCCGATGGAGGCGCCGTTGAGGACGAAGATGCCCTGGTCGGGTCGGCTGAAGCCGGTGGTGACGATGTTGCCCGCGGCCGCGCCGAGGGGGTTGTAGTTCTGGAGGTTCCGAACGAAGGGGGAGCCGACGATGACGGAGCCGGGGCCGGGGGGAAGCCCCTCGACGTTCAGCCCGCCGCCCGGCTCGACGTACCAGGTGTAGCCGAATGGGGCGGCGGACGACTCGAAGTCGTCGTAGAGGCCCACGATCGAGTCGGTGATGAAGTACTCGAACGGGAACTCGTAGCGGTCGAATCCGGGTGTCGGCTCCTCGGTGGCGGTGATCTCGCCGCCGATCATGTTGAATGAGGTGCGAGAGTCGGTGTTGCTGAAGACGATGCGTCCGATGCCGTCGTTGAAGTTGGGGATGCCGTTGGCGTCGGGATCGCTGAGGGCGAACTCCGAGTTGACAGGGATGCCGAGGCGGATGGTGTTCACCATCGCCCTGTCGTAGAGGTCGAAGAAGGACACGGACGCGCCGACGGGGCCGGTGAGCGTGGCCGAGACGCCCACGACGCGATCGTCGATGAGTTCCGCCAGTTCGCTCGGCGGGAGGACGAACTCCATGTTGTCGAGGTACATGTTCCCCGACCCGACCGTCTCGAATCGGACGCGGGCGAAGTTGACGTCCTGCCCCGCGAGGTTGTTGTCCAGCACGAGGCGGCCGATGCCGTTGGCGCGCTCGTTGGGGTTGGCGTTCTGGATGAGGTTCAGGAGCGAGTTGCCCTGGAAGACGTCGGTGGTGATCGAGCCGTCGTTCTCGTAGTACGAGGCGAGCAGGCGGAACTGCGAGGGCACCAGCCCGAACCCGTCGGTGTCGATGATGTCCACAGAGAACGTGTCGAAGATGCCGACGTTCGGCAGGTCGAACTGCCAGAACTGGCCCCCCACCGCGACGACGCGGATCCCGAGGTCGTCCTCTTCCCCGCCGGGCATCTGCGCGATGCGGAAGTTGGTGGTCGGCGCGAAGTTGTGGAGGACGCGGATCTCGGACTGGAGGAAGGTGAAGTTCTGTGGGATGCCGCCGACGGCCTCGTCGTTGAAGTCCTCCTCGACCGTTTCAGGCTCGTCCGGCGTGTCGATGGTGATGTCGGTCGTGATGTAGGGGCGCACATACCCGAAGTGGGCGGTGACCTGGCCGAGGCCTGTGGCGGGGTTCACCACGTCGGGCGTGATGGTGAGCGTGAAGAGGAGTTTGCGCTCTTCGAGGCGCTCGCAGTCGAACTCTGGACGCCGGTCCTCGCGGCGGCGCGTCGCGCCCACGGAGCCCAGCAGCGAACGGATCGACCGGCGGATTCGACGAGAGCCCTTCATGGCGACTCCTGATCAGTCAAACAGTGGTCCGGGACCGTTCCACACGCGGGGCGACGCTCCTGCACGCCGCCCGGCGACTCCCCGCACCGCTCGGCGAGCGGCGCGGGCCGGTCGAGTCTGGCGCTCCGCCCATGCCCCCGGCCCATGCCGGAACGGTCCCCGCGCGCACCCGTGCACGCGACGGGCGGAGAGGCCACAGGCTATGCCAAACGGCGACATCGCACAACTCAGCCTTCGGGGCCGCACCCTTCGGCCGGGCGCCGACGACAAGCGGGGGTCGTCGGCCGCTCTCCCGGCGGTGCAGCAGGTCGGCGGGTCCGCGCGGACCCACGTCTGTCAGGCCCCTACGCACCCCACCATACCAGGGTTCCGCTCCCGCGCCAAGCCCCCTCCCGAAACCCGACCCGGGCCTACAGGATCCGCCTGGAGCGTGGATAACTCCCCAGCACGAACAACTCCCGGCAGTGGGTCTCGGCCTCCCTGATCGCGGCCGCCATGGCGGGGTCGTCCCGGTGGCCCTGGGCGTCGATGAAGAAGGTGTACTGCCAGTTGGTCCGGCCGCTGGGGCGCTTGTCGATGTGGGACAGGTTGATGCCGGCCCGGTGGAAGACCCCCAGCACCTCGACCAAGGCCCCCGGCTTGTCCGCGGTGTTGAACATGATCGAGGTCTTGTCATCGCCGGACCGTTTGGCCCGGTGGCGGCTGATGACGAAGAAGCGCGTGATGTTGTTCGGGTTGTCCTCGATGCGGGCGAAGAGGGGCTTGAGGCCGTACAGGCTGCCGGCCAGTTCGGACCCGATCGCGGCCGATCCGGGCTGGGCACCGATGGACTCCGCGATGCGGTTCTCCTCGACGGCGGTCTGGGCCGCCCGCGAGCTGCTGGCGGCGGTGATCTGCTCGGCCTGGGGGTACTGCGTTGCCAGCCAGGTTCGGCACTGGCTGAAGACCTCGGGCTTGGAGTGGATGCGCCGGATCGCGCTCGGCTCGCAGTTGGCGAGGAGCGCATGGTGGACCGCCAACTGCACCTCGGCGTACACCCAGATATCGCCGGCGTTGCGCTGGAAGGCGTCGAGGGCCTCGACGATCCCGCCGCCGGTCGAGTTCTCGATGGGCACCAGCCCGTAGTCCACGTGCCCGCGCCGGACCTCGGTGAAGACGCCGGCGATCTCGTGCAGGTCTTCGTAGGCCACCGACGAGCCGAACTGCCGGACGGCCGCGAGATGCGAGTAGGAGCCGGGCGGGCCGAGATACCCGATTCTCAGGGGCTGTTCGAGGGAGAAGGAGCCGCTCATCAACTCGCGGTAGACGGCCTCGATCGTGCGGCCCGAGAGCGGGCCGCGGTTGGCGCGCAGCACCCTCTCGAGGACCTCGGCCTCGCGGTGGGGCGCGTAGATGGGGATACCGGAGCCTCGCTTCTGCCTGCCGACCTGCACGACCAGGCGAGACCGCTCGTTGAGCATCTTCACAAGCGCGGCGTCAAGGCGGTCGATCTTGCGGCGCAACTCGGCCAGTGCGGCGGTGTCGCGCGGCCGCTCACTCGCCGGCGCGGGCGTGTTCCCCTCCACGCCGGGCGACCGCTCCGACCCTTTCCGCCCGCGCGGCCGGATCTTCGCTGCCTTTTTTTTTGCCCGTTTCTTGGCCATGAGGATCGCTTCGGGCGCGCACCGCCAAAGTTCCGCCAGTCGGCACGCGTGCTATGGGGTACCCCCTTATCGGCCACCCCTGCAAGATGGTCGAGGCCGCGGGGCGAACCCCGGCGAAACAGAAGCCCGCCGGTGCCGAACAGTATCATCGTGCAGGGGAGAATCTCGCCGCAACTTCTTGATGCTGCCGGGCTTGCCGCCGGCGTTGACCCGCTGGCCGGGTTCGCGGACCAGGCGTCCGCGGGGCTGGGGCTGGTCGTCGCGGCGGTCGTCGGACTGGTCGGCCTCGCGCTGTGGCTCTTCGGCGCGAAACTGATGAAGCCGGCGGCGGCCTTCGTCGGGGCGGTTCTCGGTGCTACCGCCGGGTTCGCCGTTCTGGCGGGCACGGCGGGGGCCGGTGCCGAGAACCAACCACCGTTGGCCGCCGGGGTCGGCATCGGGGCGTTGCTCGGCCTCGGAGCGGCTTTGCTGCTCTACCGCATGGTGGTGGCGACGACCGCCGCGGCCACGCTCGGGGCGATCGGCGTCCTCGCGGCTGCGGCCGCGTGGGGTCCGGCCCTCGGCTCGAACATGGCGAGGCCGACGGCAGCGGTCGCGCACGCTTCCGAGGCTCAGAGTTCGCCCGCTCAAGCGAAGTTCGTGATGCTGCCGAGCGGGACGATCGTTCGGGCGAAGCCGACCGAACAGAAGTCGCAGACCGCAGCAACGGGCTTGGGGATGAGCGCGATCGGCGTGGATGGCGGGCTTGAGGGGCTTCGGAGCGCGTTCCTGGGCATGGATCCGGCGAAGCGGAGCGGGGTGCTTCTCGCGGGCATCGCGGGTGGACTGACCGGTCTGTTCATCGGGCTGGTCTGGCCGCGACGGACCTCGGCGCTGGTCAGTGCCATCGCAGGCTCGGCCCTGTGGCTCGCGGCGGTGGTCTGGATCGCCCGGACGCACGACCTGCCCGGAGCGGGCCTCGCGGAGCGCACGCCGGCCGGGTGGCTCATCACTTGGGCGTTGGTCGCGATCATCGGGTTTGCGATCCAGGGGCTGATGTCGGCGCGCACGGTGGCGTCGCCCTCCGCTCAACCGGCCTGAGCGCGGTCGCCACCCCTGCCGAGTCGCTCGCTGCGCGTCTCTTCGCCTCTGTGTGAGACTGGCTCGCCTACGCCGATTCCTTGCGTGGGAGGCGCAGTTCGGCGAGCGAGGGCTTGCGTCGCACGGCGGACTCGTCGACGACGTACTCGACGCCGTCGTTGTCGAGGTCGGGCAGTTCGTAGAGCATCTCGAGCATCAGTTCTTCCATGACCGCCCGGAGCGCCCGCGCGCCGGTCTTTCGCTTGACGGCCTTCTCGGCGATGGAGCGCAGCGCGCCGTCGGTGAACGTCAGGGTGGCGCCCTCGAGCCGGAACATGTGCTGGTACTGCCGCACGAGGGCGTTGCGCGGCTCGGTCAGGATCTGCATGAGCGCCGCGACGGAGAGCGGCTCGAGCGGCGTGATGACGGGGAGACGGCCGACGAGTTCCGGGATCATCCCGAACTCGATGATGTCCTCGGTCTGGACCTTGGAGAGCACGCTGAAATCGCCGTCCTCGGTCGCGCCCACCAGCCCGGGTCCGCGGGCGTGCGCGGTGCCGAACCCGATGCGGGTCTGCCCGATGCGTCGGCGGATGATGTCTTCGAGGCCGACGAAGGTCCCGCCGCAGATGAAGAGGATGTTGCGGGTGTCGAGCTGGATGTACTGCTGCTCGGGGTGCTTGCGTCCGCCCTGGGGCGGGACGTTGGCCACGGTGCCTTCGAGCATTTTCAGGAGGGACTGCTGCACGCCCTCGCCGGAGACGTCGCGTGTGATGGAGACGTTGTGCGAGGTCTTGCCGATCTTGTCGATCTCGTCGACGTAGATGATGCCGCGCTGGGCGGCCTCGACGTCGAAGTCCGCGGCCTGGAGGAGGCGGAGGAGGAGGTTCTCGACGTCCTCGCCCACGTAGCCGGCCTCGGTGAGCGTTGTCGCGTCGCCGATGGCGAAGGGGACTTTGAGGAGACGGGCGAGCGTGCGCGCGAGCAGCGTCTTGCCGCTGCCCGTCGGCCCGATCATCATGATGTTGCTCTTCTCGATCTCGATCGTGCTCGCGTCCTCGCTCTCGGCGTGCAGCAGCCTCTTGTAGTGGTTGTGGACGGCGACGGAGAGCGACCGCTTGGCCAGTTCCTGCCCGATGACGTACTGGTCGAGGTATTCCTTGATCGCGCGGGGCGAGGGGATGTCGCTCAGCGCGCTGCTGGCGGAACTGACGCGGCGGCGCTCCTGGCGGAAGATGTTCTGGCAGAGATCGACGCAGTTGGGGCAGATGTAGACCTCGCTGGGTCCTTCGACCATCGGCCCGACCTCGCGGCTGGTCTTGCCGCAGAAGGAGCAGGTGGTGACCTTGCGTCCGCGGAATCCCCCGCTGTCGCCGTGGTCGCCCGGGCCGTGATCGCTGCCGTCGCTGCGGTTCTTTGCCATGAATCCCTCGCTCGGTCCGGTAAACGCACGCCCTCGGGCGGGGCAACAGGAGTCTATCGGCGTGCGCGCCCCGCGTCTCTACTCTCGCGCCGCACAAGGGCCGAGAATTTCGCGCGCGAACGCCGTCATTCTCGGTCCGTGGGCCTTGGCAGCGGCGCGCCGGTCAGGTCGACGCCGGGCGGGGCGCGGCGTTCGCCATCCGTTCCCCCGCGCGCGCGCGGACTCGTCTCCGGAGCGCCGCGCTCGGACGCGCCCGGTACCTCGGATCGGACCGCTCTCGAGAGGAACGCGGCGCGGGCGGCCTGGAACTCGTCCTCGCTCAGTTCGCCGCGGGCGCGCATCGTCCGCAGCGAGTCGAGCATGCCCGCCCCCTCCCCGGAGGCCGGCGCGTCCTTGGCGAGCATCCGCCGCCGGAGGGCCATGATCGCGACGCCGCCGAAGCAGAGCGCGAGGATCATCCCGGCGATGGCGATGATGAGGGTCGTGGTGTCCAGGGTCTGGGTCTGCATCGGCCGCTCGCCGCCTCCACGCCGGCGCTAGAGGCCCGACACGATCGCCTCGCGGATGGGCACGAGGAGTGTGGGGACGACTCGGGAGTCGATGAGGTCCTCGCCGCGTTCGGCGAGCGTGGCGATGGTCTCGGGCAGTTCGCTCAGTTCGCCGAAGGGGCCGTTTCGTCGCACGGTGAGGTAGACGCTGATCGGCTCCTCGCCGCGTTCGCGCTCGCGGTCCTCGCCGGAGGCGGGTCGGGTGCGGACCTCGAAGTAGGCCTCGTACTCCCCCCCCCCGCCGAGCGCGAGGCCCAGCACGGGCTGGCAGTCGATCGGCCCCGCGCCCGGGATGTCGGCGAGCGCGCCGAGGGGCGAGCCGCCGAGCAGCGCGCCGGCCACGATCGAGTCGTGGTTCCCGCCCGCGGAGAGGTCGAACCCGTAGAGGAGTTCCACGAAGTCCACGTCCAGCGGGCTGACGCTGAGGAAGTAGGGCGCGATCTCGGCGACGGTCCGGTGCAGGGCGTAGGCGTCGCCGAGCGAATCGCCGTTCACGACGCCCGAGCGGATCGAGTTCGACCGCACCGCGACCCACCGGTGCGGCGACTCGCCGGGTGGGGTGTCCAGCGAGAGTTCCTCGCGGTAGCGCCGGAAGTGCGACATCGACGGGTACTGGCGGCGGAGGCGCTCGAAGAGTTCGAGCGTCTGCTCGCGCCCGCGGGGCAGGTCGAGCTTGAGGCTCACCTTCTGGTTCACATAGAAGTCCGAGCACAACGCCCGGTAGCTCGCCGACATCTCGGACACCTCCGCTCGTTCGCACCAGTCTATCGGCCGGGGCACGCCGCGCCCCCCGACTCAGCCCAGCAACCACCGCACGACCGCCGGCGGGTCGCTCAGGTCGGTGAAGACCTCGTCCGCGCCCGCGGCCCGCAGCGTCTGCTCCGGAAACGACCCCGTGGCCACCGCGAGCGATCGGCATCCGTTCGCCCTCGCGCACGCCACGTCGTGTACGGTGTCGCCCACGATCGTCACGCGATCCGCCCGCACCGGACCCGCCGCCGCGTCGGCGTACCGCTCGATCGCCACGGCGGGCAGGTGGTCGCGGCTGGGCGGCTCGTGCGGCGACTCGTCCCCCCAGACACGGATCGGGAACCGATCCGCGTCCAGCCCGCAGGCGCCGAGTTTCAGGCGGCCCGTCTCCTCGAAGTTGCCGGTCAGCAGGCCCAGCGTGACACCGGCCTCGCACGCGAGCGCGTCGACCAGGTCATGGACGCCGGGCAGCGCACGCGCGATCCCCGGGGTGCGCAGCCCCTCGACGAGCGCCACCCGGTACTCGCGTCGCATCGCGGCCAGGCGATCGGGCGTCGGCTGAAGGCCGTTGCGCCTCAACAGGTCCGTCAGGATCAGCGGGTCGAGGCGGCCGGCGAACTCGACGCCGTCGGGCGTGAACGACGGCCCGTAGAGGCGCCGCCCCGCCTCGGCCATCGCGTGGCGGCCTACACCGCTGGTGGTGACCAGCGTCGCGTCGATGTCGAACAGAATCAGCATGGATGGCTCGGGGGCCGATGCTACGCAGCGGGAGCAGGAGCGCCTCAGGAGAGCACGCGGAACCCTGCCTCGCCCTCGATGACGCTCACCACGTCGGCCCGCTCATCCCGGATGAACCCGCGCATGCGCTCGCGCAGGTCGATGAGGAAGAGTTCGATCTCGGGCGGCCCGCCCTGGACCTCGACGGCGACGCCCCCATCCGGCTCGTTGCGGACCCAGCCGGTGAGGGCGTATGACTCGGCGATGTGGCGTGTGGTGGCGCGGAAGCCGACCCCCTGAACGTGCCCGGTGAAGGTGATGCGCCGCCGCTCCATGTCGCAAGTTTCCCCGGTCCGGCCGCGTGCTGCCACTCTGGTCCGATAGGGATGCGCCGCGATGGTCCTATCAATATACGAACAGACGGGTCGTCGGGTGCCGTCGAGGCCGGCAGATTCTCATAAGTCCTTACGGGAGAATGATTTGCGGTTGTCGGTCTTGGGATTCGTTGATTCCGTTGGAACCTGTGCTAGCGTTGGAAGGTTGGACCAGCGGGGTCGCTCGCCCATCGTCCCGTCAGGGCATCGTCCCTGGGGGCAGCACCGTTTCCGAGCGATGCCGAAAGCGGGGCCGTCCGCGCAACAAGCGCCCCATCGGAAGGGCGCACGCCACGCGCGGCTAGACACGGACTCTCGCGCGGACACCGTCCGCTCCCCGTCGTGACCAGCAGGACGCTCGGTTCGGGAGCACGCCGGCCTTCGACCGGCCTGACGGACGCGACATCTGTGGCCGACCAGAACGCACAACGGAGTGACCGCGAGCGCGTGCGCGACGCCTCGGACATTGCGCGCATCGTGGGCGAGCACGTTGCGTTGCGGGCGCGCGGGCGTGAGTACGTCGGGTTGTGCCCGTTCCACGACGACCACCGGCCGTCGATGAACGTCGTGCCCGCGAAGCAGATCTTCCACTGCTTCGTGTGCGGCGCGGGGGGCGACGTGTTCACGTTCGTGCAGAAGTACCACCGCATGGACTTTCCCGAGGCGCTGCGGTACCTCGCCGAGCGGGCGGGCATTCATCTGGCGCGGCGCGATGCGCCTCGCTCCGCGGACGGACTGTCGCGGGCCGACCTGCTGGGCGCGAACGCCGAGGCGCAGGCGTTCTTCCAGGCGCTGCTGCGGCACGAGGAGCACGGCGCGGCGGCCCGGGGCGTCGTCGAACGGCGGGGCATCTCGCCGGAGATGGTCGAGCGTTTCGGGATCGGGGCGTCGCCCGACCGCTGGGACGGGCTGCTGCTGCGACTGCGCCAGAGGCAACTGGACGTCCGACGCTTCGTGGCCGCGGGCCTGCTGCGCGAGAAGGACGGCGGGTGGTACGACACGTTCCGCAACCGGCTGACGTTCCCGATCCACGACAAGGCGGGGCGCGTGATCGCGTTCGGCGGGCGGCGCATCGACGACAACGACGACCCGAAGTACCTGAACTCGCCGGAATCCGCGGTGTTCGACAAGTCGTCGGCGATCTTCGGCATCCACCAGGCCGCCCGCGCCATCCAGCGCGAGGGCGTGGCGATCATCACCGAGGGGTACACCGACGCGATCGCGTGCCATCAGGCGGGGTTCGAGCACGTCGTGGCCACGCTGGGGACCGCGCTCACGCGCCAGCACGCGGCGGAACTGCGGACGCGCTGCGACCGGATCGTGCTGCTGTTCGACGGCGACACGGCGGGGCTGAAGGCGGCGGACCGGGCCGCGGAGGTCTTCTTTTCGCAGCCGGTGGACGTGCGGATCGCGACGCTGAGCCGGCACACGGACGCCAAGGACCCGGACGAACTGCTCAAGCGGCCGGGCGGGGCGGAGGTCTTCCGGCGGGTCATCGACTCGTCGGTCGAACTGCTGGAGTACCGGTTCGAGCGGCTGCGCGAGCGGGTGGCGGGGGCGGGATTGTCCGCGCTGGAACGGGCGACGAAGGAGGAACTGTCGCTGCTGAGCGACCTGGGCCTGTCGCGGGCCGAGCCGATCCGGCGGCAACTGGTGATCCGCAGGCTGAGCGAGGTGACGGGCCTCGACGACCGGACGCTGGCGCAGGCGGCCCGCGCGGGGGCGAAGCGGAGAGCGGGGGGTGAGGCCGACGACTCGCGGGATGAGGTCGCGGCGGATCGGCCGGCGACGGCGCGGCTGGGGCCTGCGGAGACCGCGCTCGGGTGCCTGCTGTGCGACGGCAGCCTGTGGGAGGCGCTGTCGGAGGACCAGCGCGACAGCCTGTTGGGCGCGGGCTACGCTTCGCCCCGGATGCAGTCGCTCGCTCGCGCCGTCGCTCGGATCACACAGGAAGGCCGCGCCCCCGGACTGGACGAAGCCCTCGCCGCCACGGATGAGGAGACGACGGCCGCGGCGGCGGTGGAACTGCACCAGCGGATTTGGCGTGAGACGGACGAGGACGAGGCGCGGCTGCGGGCGTTGTTGCTCGACTGCGCGAAGCGTGCGGCGGCACTGCATCGGCATTCCGGGCCGACGGCTTCGGGCGACGCGGCGTCGGCGATCGAACGGATCAGATCGAAGCACCGCGCCCTGGGCGGGGATGCGCTCGCGCTCCCGCGTCCTGCGGCGGGGTTGGGACCGAGTTGAGGAGACGGGCGTGCGCCATCGACGGCGCTTCAGTGCAGCGCAGGACCATCTTCATCGGGGGGCGAGGGACGCCCCGGGGAGAGCGCAGTGATCGGCGAACTTCATCCGGCATTGGCACAGATGATCGAGGTCGGGCGGCAGCGCGGGTGGCTCTCGTACGAGGAGCTGAACAACACGCTGCCCGACGAGATGGTCGACCCGGACCGCATCGACGAACTGCTCGCCATCATGGACGCGCAGGGCATCGAGCTGGTCGATGAGCTCGAGTATCGTGCGCGTCTGCACCGCGACTCGATCAAGCGGGGCGACGAGCCGGGGCACAACCCGCTCGTCGGCACGCCGCTCGGGGGCGCGGGCGCTGGCCTGCCCAAGCAGTTCCGCGCCATGAGCGTGGCGGGTGGCGAGCGGACGGAGGTCTCGGCGGCGCTGCAGCGCGAACTCTCCGAGGACGCTCGGGCTGAGATGACGCAGGCCGCGATCGACGTGGCCGAGGCGGAAGCGCTGGACCCCGAGACGCTGCAGCGTGAACTGGACGAGTCGGCGGGGGACGAGCCGGGTGGCAAGCGGATCGACGACCCGGTGCGGATGTACCTGACGCAGATGGGGTCGATCCCGCTGCTGACGCGCGAGGAGGAGATCCGGCTCGCCAAGAAGATCGAGACGACGCGGATGATCTTCCGGCGCCGCTGCCTGGAGAGCGACTACGTCGTGCAGCAGGCGGTGGAGACGCTGCGGATGGTGGATGCGGGTTCGCTGCCGTTCGACCGGACGATGCGCATCTCGACGGCGGAGGAGAACGCGAAGGAGAAGATCGCCCGTCGCATCCCGGCGAACCTGCGGACGATCGAGCAGTTGCTGGCGTTGAACCGGGCGGACTGGGCGGCGGTCGAGTCGTGCCGGAAGCGCGACAGGCGCAAGGCGGGGGCGCTGACGGCCCGGATCGCCACGCGCCGGCGGCGCATGGCCGCGCTCACGGAGGAGTTGAGCCTGCGGACCGGGCGGATCATCCCGCTGATGCGCAAGTTGCGCTCGATCAGCAAGAAGATGACGGACCTCGAGGCGGAGTTGCTGAAGGCGGAGCGGTTCCCGAAGCGCTACGACCCCGAGGACGTGGAGGTGATGCGCGACGAGCTGGCGGGCCTGCGCTCGCTGGTGCTCGAGACGCCGGGGGAACTGGCGGGGCGGGTGCGGGCGATCAACACGGTGTTCTGGGAGTACGAGCAGGCGAAGCGCGACCTCTCGGGCGGGAACCTGCGGCTGGTGGTCTCGATCGCGAAGAAGTACCGCAACCGCGGGCTGTCGTTCCTGGACGTGATTCAGGAGGGCAACACGGGCCTGATGCGCGCGGTGGACAAGTACGAGTACAAGCGGGGGTACAAGTTCTCGACCTACGCGACGTGGTGGATCCGGCAGGCGATCACGCGGGCGATCGCGGACCACGCCCGCACGATCCGCATCCCGGTCCACATGATCGAGACGATGTCGAGGCTGCGGAACCTGCAGAAGCAGGTCCACCAGGAGACGGGCGTCGAGCCGACGCTGGACGAGCTGGCGGAGATGTCGGGGATGAACATCGCCGAGGTCCGGCGGGTGATGAAGATCTCGCGTCACCCCGTCTCGCTCGACCGCCCGGTGGGCGAGAGCGAGGACAGTTACTTCGGCGACTTCATCGAGGACGAGTCCCAGGCGCAGCCGACCGAGAACGCGGCGCAGGACATGCTCAAGCAGCGGATCGAGGCGGTGCTCAAGACGCTGACCTACCGCGAGCGCGAGATCATCAAGTTGCGCTACGGCATCGGGGACGGGTACACGTACACGCTGGAGGAGGTCGGGCGGATCTTCAAGGTCACGCGCGAGCGGGTGCGGCAGGTCGAGGCCAAGGCCATCCGCAAGCTGCAGCACCCGGTCCGCGCCCGCAAACTCCAGGGCTTCGTGGACGGCTCGGTCTACCGCGAGGTTCGGGCGGAGGCCGAGTCGCCCGATGACCCGACCGGCGCGCTGGCCGAGCACGACGCCGCGATCGACCGGGAGGACGCCGGGTTCGACGCCGAGGTCTGACGCCCGCGTCGGCCGCCGGGGTCCGGGCCGCCCGCGCCGCGGGTACGCTCATTCCATGACCAAGGCGCTGCTGACCGTCCTGCTGCTCGTCGCGTCCAACCTCTTCATGACCTTCGCCTGGTACGGGCACCTGAAGGCGCGGTCGTGGACGCTCTTCACGGCGATCGCGGTCTCGTGGCTGATCGCGCTGCCGGAGTATGTCTTGCAGGTGCCCGCGAACCGCATCGGGCACGCGGGCATGGGGGGGCCGTTCACGGCCCCGCAACTGAAGATTCTGCAGGAGGCGATCACGCTGACGGTGTTCACCGTGTTCGTGCTGGCGTTCCTGAAGGAGAAGCCGCGGATCAACGACTACGTCGCGTTCGGGTTGATCATGCTGGCGGTGGTGGTGGCGATGTGGGGCAAGGGCGGGCCGCTCGTCGCCGGGCACACGCCCGCTGAACCGGCCGCGAGCGTGGGCGAACGTTCGCACGGGCCGGATGGCGACGCACGCTGAGCGCAAACGAACACGCGGACGCCGGAGCGTCCGCGTGTTCTGTGAGTGTGCTGCGATCGAGCCGTTCAGCGGCGGCGGCGGATGCCGGCGAGTCCGGCCAGGCCGACGAGGGCGAGGCTGCCGGGCGCGGGGACAGTGATCGACCAGACGCTGAACTCCGCGTTGTCGCCGACGCCCTGGACGTGCTGGGCGATGCGCCAATCGGGGCCGCCGGAGGTCAGGGCGGCCTTGACGTCGCCGAAGGTGGTGCCGCCGACGTAGTCGAAGCGGATGGTGAGGGACTCTGTGCCGCCCTCGTTGATGCCGTTAACGGGGCGCGGGGACTCCGCGCCGGCGGAGTAGAGGTTGCCGCCCCACGAGCCGCCGTAGGAGAAGCCGGGCTGGGCCGGGTTCCCCGGCGTTGCGCCGTCGGAGAAGTTCACGCCGACGGACTCGAAGACGATCGAGCCTCCGGTCAGGCCGGCGAAGGCCTCGAAGTAGACCGACGTGACCACGGCGGGGGCCGTCGAATCGTTGTAGAAGGTGATGTCGATGAAGGTGCCGCCGTCGACGAGGTCGGCCCAGAGGTCCAGGCCACCGATGTCGGCGTTGTCGGCGTTCTCGTAGACGAACAGGTCGATGCGATCCGCGAGGGCGGAACCAGCGCACAGACCGACCACACCGGCGAGGCACAGCCCCGCCACCCCCGACTTGCTACGGACCATGTTTCGCTCTCCTCGTCTCTTCTCTACTCTTTTCGCCGACTGCTCCACTCAGGCGGACAAATCGCCGGAGGAAAGATGGAGCGGCCGGGCTTCTCTCTCGGCCACGAAGATACGGCAGAGGGTCTCGAGATGGAAGCCCCATCGCGCCAGATTGGTTCACTTTGGCAGTTTTCCCCCGCCTTTTTTCCGGGCTGGCCACCAGTGAACACACCGGGCCGCCTGTTCGTTTGGTGTTCGCGGACTCAGTGACCGGCGAAATACCAAACAGATGCTGAATCGGGCTGCACAGGCGTCCCGAGGATGCCGGCCCGGATCAGTTCGATCGGGATCGCGTTGTGGGTCAGGACCGCGTCGTGGAACTCGCGGTCGGTCATGCGCCCCGCGCCGACCGTCTCGGCGTGCAAGGCCCGGAGTTGCAGGCCGCCGATCATGTAGGCGACCTGGTAGAGCGGGCCGTAGTCGCCCCCGACGTAGCGTCGGACCTCGCTGGTCGCCCCGAGCCGCTCGTGCCCGACGCGATCGACGAGGAAGGCGATCATCTGGTCGGTGGTCATCTCGCCGAGGTGGAACCTGAGGCTGACGATGATGCGGGCGCAGCGGTGCATGCGCCAGAAGAGCATGCCGATCCGGTCCTCCGGCCCGCGTGCGAACCCCTTGTCCCAGAGCAACATCTCCCAGTGGAGCGCCCATCCTTCGATGAGGAACGGCGTGCGGAAGAGGGAGCGATAGGGACGCTCGCGCCGGGCGACGAAACCCTGGAGGTGGTGGCCGGGGATGAGTTCGTGTGCGGCGACGATGCGTGTGAAGTGGCGGTTGTTGCCGCGCATGGACATCAACTTGTCGTCGTGGGGCATCGCGTCGGTGGGGTAGGCGACGAGAATCTGCTGATTGTTGTAGGCGGCGAAGGGGAGGGTGCGCTGGCCCTGCGGCGAGAGCATGGTCAGCCTCCACGCCTCTTCGCAGAGTTCGGGGACGGTGACGAGGTCGTGCTGCTTCACGAAGTCGATGCCCTGCCGGGCGAGGTCGGCCATGAGAGCGGCCTGCCCTCCGGGCGGCTCGTGGAGGCTCTTGACGTGCTCGAGCGCGGCCCGCCAATCCTCGCCGAAACCCAACTCGCGCGAGGCTCGGAGCATCTCGGCCTCGCACCAGGCGAACTCGCGTTCGGCGATGGCGATGAGTTCCTCGGGGGTGTAGGGGATGAACTCCGACGCCAGGTCTGCGAGCAGTTTGTCGCGGCCGATCGGGTCGCCGATCAGCGGGTCGTCGTCCTTTCCCTTCAGGCCGGCGACCTGCTCGCGCAGGTGCTTGGCGTAGTCGGCCATGGCGGCGACGGCCTGCTCGTGCGGCTTGCGGACCCACCAGGAGAACTCGGGGAGGTAGCCGTCGTGGTATCGGAACCAGTCGTCGAGCGAGCGGCGGAGGGCGTCGGCGGCCGAGGCGGCGCGGGCCGCGACAACGGGCGAGACGAGCAGTGCATCGCCCGGCTCGTCGCCCTCCTTCAACTTGCGTCCGGCGTCGATGCGCTCGCGGACGGCCTTGATCTCGCTCTCGACCCCGGCCAGGCGTTCGGCCCACTCGCGCGGCGTCGGCTCTTCCATCCTCGAACGCGACATGGCCAGTTCGATCACGAGCCTGCGGAAGGGGAGGAGCGTGTCCATCTCCGCGAGGCGCGCCCGCGACAGGGCCTGTTCCGCACGCTCGGAGGCAAGGTGAGTGCGCATGAGCACGTAGTCGATGCGGCCCTGCTGGTCGAGCGCGCCGAAGTCGAGGCCGTTCAGGCGCGCTTCCCACTCGTCCCACAGCGCACCTGTCCGGTCGAACGCCTCCTCGGCCCACGGCCAGTCGTAGAACGACCGCACCGATCCGCGGTCGGCGGAGTACTGCTGGATGAAATCGGCCAGGTCGCGGCCGGCCTGCGCCCGCGCCGTCCCCGGCGCGACGAGGCACGAACTCACACACCACACGATCCACGCCAGCAATGCGGTTCGATTCACGGTTTCGGCTCCGGTCGAGTGCACCGACCCGGAGCATACCGGATTCACCGCCAGTCGAGGCCCTCGGGCAGCGAGCCGAGATTCTCGCAGCCGTTCTCGCGGACGATGACCACGTCCTCAATCCGCACGCCCCCACGGCCTTTGGCGTAGAGGCCCGGCTCGACCGTGACGGCGTCGCCGGCGACAAGGGTCGGCCCGCCGAGGTCCAGGAGCGGCGGCTCGTGGACTTCCAGCCCCACGCCGTGCCCGAGGCCGTGCTGGAGCGAGCAGTACCCCTCGGGGGCATCGTGAGGCAGGAGGGACCGATCCCAGCCGGCCCGCTGGATGGGCGCGAGCGACGCCTTGTACGCGGCCTCGCCGGTGACTCCCGCGCGGATGGCTGCGATGCCGGCGGCTTTGGCCTCGACGACGGCGCGGTGCATGGCGGTCAGCCAGTCCGGCGCATCGCCGTGGACGACGGTGCGGGTGCAATCGCCGCAGTAGAGCGTGGCGCGATCGCGGGGGAAGACGTCGATGATGACGGGCTGGCCGGTGCGGAGCGGGCCGCGGCCGAGGTTGTGGCAGTCCTCGCCCTCGGGCCCGCAGGCGACGATCGCGGGCGCGTTCTCGAAGTTGCGTTCGAGCAGGTAGACGTCGATGATGAATCGGAGGCGTTCCGCGGTCAGGGGTTCGCCGTCGTGGGTGAGCGTGCCGTCGCGGGACGCGCCGGCGTGGGCGACGAGTTCGCAGGCCATGCGCACGGCGGACTCGGTCACGGCCTGTGCTGCGCGCATGGCCTCGACCTCGCGCTCGTCCTTTCGGCGACGGTCCGCGACGCCGAGGTCCGGGTCGAGTTCGACGGCGATCCCGGCCGCGCGCAGCGTTTCGGCGAAAATGAGGGGGAGGGTGCGATCGGCGCGGACGGCCCGAACGCCCTCTCGCGAGAGGCACTCGGCGGCGGCCTGGGCGGTGGCCGTCTCGCGATCGCCGGACAGCCCGCCGGCGGGGGCGAAGTCGGCCGGGCAGGCGACGCGGTCCACCTTGGCGTGCTTGCGGGCGCGTCCCATCTCGATGTCGCGGATGATGAGGGTTCGGGTGGGCTTCCCGTTGCTTCCGGGCGTCTCGATGCAGGCCGCCGGATCGCCCGCGCTGAAGCGGATGGCGTGGTAGAGCGCGAAGTTCCGGGCGGGAATCCCGGCGATGATGGCGGCGTTCGGCAAGCCCATTCGTGCCTCCTGTGGGCAACTCTACGCCGGCGTTTCGATACCCCCGAACGGCCTCTTCGGCGCGGGCGCGGGCGAGCGAATCGCCCGTCGGCGCGCTACAATGATGGGCCTGATTCCGAGGCTCCCGGCAGGCCGGTTTCGACCCTCCTTGAGCGCGCTTTCCCACGCCTCTCCGCCCCCTCGGAACGCCCCACCCACGAGAGCGAGCGACCACCCGCATGGCCCAGAAGCACCCCATCGAAACGCCCGCGGCCGCACCGGTCCGGGCGGCGAAGGTCGAGGTCGAACCCGTGTCCAACCGGCCCGACGGCGCGTACGGCGAAGAGCAGATCAAGGTCCTGGAGGGCCTGGACGCGGTCCGCAAGCGGCCGGGCATGTACATCGGCGGGACGGGCCTGAACGCCCTGCACCACCTGGTCTACGAGACGGTGGACAACTCGATCGACGAGGCGATGGCGGGCTACGCGACGACGGTGGCGGTGTCGATCCAGGCCGACGGCTCGTGCACGGTGATCGACGACGGCCGCGGCATCCCGGTGGGGCCGATGAAGCACGAGGACCCCGCGCTGAACGGCAGGCCGGCGGTCGAGGTGGTGATGACCCGTCTGCACGCTGGGGGCAAGTTCGGCCAGGAGGGGAGCGCGTACAAGGTGTCGGGCGGGCTGCACGGGGTGGGCGTGTCGTGCGTGAACGCGCTGTCGGAGTGGCTGGAGTGCGAGGTGTGGCGCGACGGGAAGGTCTACCGCATCGAGTTCTCGCGCGGGCGCGTGAGCAAGCCGCTGCACGTGGTCGGGGATGTCCCCCCGAGCAGCACGCGGCGGACGGGCACGACGGTCACGTTCATGCCCGACCACGAGATCTTCCCGGACACCACGTTCAACTACCAGACGCTGGCGACGCGGCTGCGCGAGCTCTCGTACCTGAACCCGGGGGTCTCGATCCGGCTGAGCGACGAGCGTGTGGGGCCGGACGGCAAGCCGCGGCACGACCTGTTCCGCGCCGAGGCGGGGCTTGTCGAGTACGTCGAGCACCTGATGGCGGGGCGCAACGCGCTCTGCGCGCCGGTGCATCTTCGCCGGGAAGACCCGGAGAGCGGGGTGGTGTGCGAGGTCGCGCTCCGGTACCACGACGGGTACAACGAGACGCTGCTGACGTTCGCCAACAACATCAACAACGTGGACGGGGGCACGCACGCGCAGGGGTTCAAGGTGGCCCTGACGCGCACGCTGAACGCGTACGCGCGGAAGGCCGGCATCATCAAGGAGAAGGACCCGGTTCCGACGGGCGAGGACCTGCGCGAGGGCCTCATCGCGATCGTGAGCGTGAAGCTCCGCGAGCCGACCTTCAACAACCAGCCCAAGGAGAAACTGCTCAACCCGGAGGTCGAGGGGATCGTGGCGTCGGCGGTGTCGGAGGCGCTGGAGGCGTGGCTCGAGGAGCACCCGGGCGAGGCGAAGCGGCTGTGCCTGAAGGGGATCGTCGCGGCGCAGGCGCGCGAGGCGGCGCGGAAGGCCCGCGAACTGACTCGGCGCAAGAGCGCGCTCGAGAGCGGCTCGATGCCGCACAAGCTCCGCGACTGCAAGACGCGGGACGTGGAGCGTTCGGAACTGTTCATCGTCGAGGGCGACTCGGCGGGCGGGAGCGCGACGCAGGGGCGCGACGTGGAGACGCAGGCGATCCTGCCGCTGCGGGGCAAGCTGCTCAATGTCGAGAAGGCCCGCATCGACAAGGTGCTGGCGTTCGAGGAGATCCGGACGCTGATCTCCGCGCTGCGGTGCGGGATCGGGGAGGACTTCGACATCTCGCGGCTTCGCTACGGGAAGATCATCATCATGACGGACGCGGACGTGGACGGGAGCCACATCCGGACGCTGCTGCTCACGTTCTTCTTCCGCCAGATGCCGGAACTGATCCGGCGTGGGCGGATCTACTGCGCCCAGCCGCCGCTGTACCAGTTGATCCGCAAGGGCAAGGGCCGGTACGTGCTCAACGACCGGGAACTGGCGGACGTGCTGAGCGAACTGGGGCTGGACGGGGCGCACCTGTCGGTTCGGCGTGCCGACGCCGAGCCGGGCGAAGCGGTCGAGGAGCGTCGCATCGAAGGGCCTGCGCTGCTGCGGGCGGTGCGGGCGCTGCGACGGCTCGGCGAACTGGTCGAGATCGCCGAGCGTCGGGGCGCGCCGTTCGCGGACCTGCTCGCCGCTCGCAACGACGACCCCGAGGGGCGGCGCCGCCTGCCGACGCGGAAGGTGTCGTGGCGCGGCGAGGACCGGTACGCCTGGAGCGAGGAGCAGGCCCACGCCATCGTCGAGGCGGAGGGTCTGCGACTCGGGGACGAGACGACCGCGCCCGTCAACGGGCACGCGTCGGCCGACCCGCGCCCCGTGGCGGTCATCCGCGAGTTGCACGAGAACCGGGAGTTAGAGCGCGTCTTCGCCGACCTTGACGCCGTCGGGCTGTCCATCGATGACTACTCGCTCGTGCAGGAGGAGTCGGTGACGGGCGAGCGGCTGCCGGCGCGGTTCGCGTGGGTGACGACGAAGGCGACAAAGCAGCAGAGCAGCAGAGCAGCGGAGGGTGCGGACACCGCGGATGCCGGCGGCGACGGGGAGCCTGGCGAGCACGCGGGCGCGCAGGAGGAGCCGTCGAACGTCGTCGAGGCGCCGAACCTGCCGGCGATCCTTGCCGCTCTGCTGGACCTGGGGCGTCGCGGGCTGGAGGTCAAGCGGTTCAAGGGGCTTGGCGAGATGGACGCGGAGCAGTTGTGGGAGACGACGATGGACCCGGCGCGGCGCACGCTCCTGCGGGTGAACTGGGACATGGGCCAGGAGGCCGAGTTCCTCTTCAGCACGCTGATGGGCGAGCAGGTCGAGCCGCGGCGGAAGTTCATCGAGGAGCACGCCCTCGAGGTGAAGAACCTCGATGTCTGAGCGGGCGCGCCGCGCCGTCGAGGCCGCCCTCGGCGTGCGCGTGCGGGATGTTTCGCGCCTCTCGGGCGGGTGCGTGGCGCAGGCGTGGCGCATGGGCTTGGAGGACGGTCGCGCCGTCGTTGCGAAGACCGGCTCCGCCGCGGACCGGCTGGACCTCGAGGCGTGGATGCTGTGCGAACTCGCGCGCCGAACGCGCCTCCCCGTGCCCGGCGTGCTGCACGGTTCGCCGGACCTGCTCGTGATCGAGTTTGTCGAAGGCGGCGACCCGATCGACGGGTCGGTCGAGCGCGATGCCGCCGGGTTGCTCGCCGATCTGCACTCGGTTCGCGGCCCGTCGTTCGGGCTGGATCGTGACACGCTGATCGGGGGCCTGCCGCAGCCGAACGGGCCGAGCGACTCGTGGGTCGCCTTCTACGCCGAGCGCCGCCTGCTGCACATGGGGCGCGAGGCGCTGGCGCACGGGGGGATCGACTCGGGCGTCATGCGGCGCGTCGAGTCGCTGTGCGGCCGGCTCGGCGAGATCATCGACGAGCCGCCCCACCCGTCGCTGCTGCACGGCGACGTGTGGGGCGGGAATGTCATCGCGCGGAGCGGGCGCGTGGCGGCGTTCATCGACCCGGCGATCTACCACGGCCATCCGGAGGTCGAACTGGCGTTCATCACGCTGTTCAATACGTTCGGGCGCGCGTTCTTCGAGCGCTACGCCGAGCTTCGCCCGCTTGACGAGGGCTTCTGGGACCGGCGGCGCGAGGTCTACCTGTTGTACCCCCTGCTGGTCCATGCCCGGCTCTTCGGCGGGGGGTACGGCGCACAGGCCGCGTCGATCCTGCGCGGTCTCGGGTTCTAGGACGTTGGTCCGCACAACGGGCGTCTTCGGCGACAACCGAGCCGCAGCCCTGAGCAGGAACGAACGAACCCCGGTTCGCGGGTCGATACTTCTCCGGGACCCCGGGGATCACGTCGGCCATGCACACCCACGACATCGAAAGCCGAGCGGTCCCGGAACTCGCGCCCATGTCGCGCCCCGCGTACCAGGGGCGGTGGCACTTTCTGTACGGCACGCTGCTCATCGTGATGGCGGCGGTGACGCTGGGCAGCCACGTTCGGCTGCAACTTGAACTGACGTCGCACACGATGCCGGATCCCGCGATCGACACGGCGGTCCGCGTCCGCCGCCACGCCAGGGATCTCGCGATCGACGCGGCGTCGGCGATCGAGGCGGCCGCGGACAACGACACGCACGGCGTTCGCCGGTACGCCAACAGCGCTTCCCACTCTGTCCGAGCCATCGGCGCGACGCTCGAGGCGCTGGCGGCCCACGACGAAGAGCAGCCGCGGCCTCTCGAGGCGACGCACTACGCCGAGCAGATGGCGAACCTTCATGCCGGCGTTGCGGCGGCGGTCGAGGAACTCGCGGCGGCCGAGCGCGGGCCGGGCATCGGCTCGGTCGTGCCGATCTGCCGGGGGATCGAGACGGTCAGCGCGCAGATGGTCACGGTCACGGACCGGGCGATCCGGGACCTGACGGCGGTGCATGACGAGGAACACCGCAACCTCAGCCGGTCGAGCCTTGCGCTCGCCGCGGTGACGGCGCTGCTCTTCACGGCGTACGCGGGGTTGATGCTCGGCCCGGTCGCTCGCACGGTTCGCGCCCAACTGCGTGAACTGGAGCGCGCCCGCGCGGTCGCCATGGAGGGCATCCGCTCGAAGGGGGAGTTCCTCGCCAACGTCACGCACGAACTGCGCACGCCGCTGACCTCGATCCTGGGATACGCCGAGTTGCTGCGCGACCCGCGCACGCCCGAGGCGGAGCGTGCCGAGTACGCCGGGATCATCCACAACAACGGCACGCACCTGCTTCAACTCATCAACGACCTGCTCGACCTCGCGAAACTGGACGCCGGGCGCATGACGGTCAGCCGCGTCGCCTGCTCGCCGGCCGAGATCGTGGAACAGACGGTGCAGTTGCTCAGGCCGGCGGCGGAACGCAAGCGGCTTACGCTGGAGTACGTCGTTCACGACGGCGTGCCGCGGTCGATCGAGTCCGATCCGGACCGTCTGCGCCAGGTGCTGGTCAATCTCGCGGGCAACGCCGTCAAGTTCACGTTCTCCGGCGGCGTGCGGATCGAGGTTCACGCCGACGGCGAGCCGCATCGTCCGACCGGCATCCGCTTCGAGATCCACGACACCGGGATCGGCATCGACGAGGAAACGCTGGCACGGCTCTTCACGCCGTTCGTGCAGGCGGAGACCGCGACCACGCGCCGCTTCGGCGGCACCGGCCTGGGCCTGGCGATCTCGAACGATCTCGCCCGCCTGCTCGGGGGCAGGATCACCGTTCAGAGCGAGCGCGCTCGAGGCTCGGTCTTCACGCTCCGGCTCAACCTCCCCGAATCCCGATCGAACGAGGCTTCGTTTGCGCTCGACGCCGCCAACCCGCTGCGGGGCGTGCGCGTGCTGCTCGCGGAGGACGGCGACGACAACCGACGCCTGCTCACGCACCTGCTGCGTGCCGCGGGAGCGCACGTCGAGACCGCGCGCAACGGCCTGGAGGCCTGCGCTCTCGCCGAGGCGACGCCGGCGCCGTTCAGCGTCATCCTGATGGACCTGCAGATGCCGGAGTTGGACGGCCTCGGCGCTGTGCGCAAACTCCGGTCCGGGGGGTGCCGCACGCCCATCGTCGCGTTGACGGCGAACAACCGCCCCAACGATCGCGAGGCGTGCTTCGAGGCCGGGTGCGACGACTACCTCGTCAAGCCGATCGAGCGGGCGAGACTGATCGCCGAGTGCCGCCGCTGGCATGACGAGGGCGAGCGGGCGGTTCCGGACCGTCGCGCCGCGGCGTGAGGATCTGAAGGGCGACTGACGGGATTTGAACCCGCGACCCCCTGGACCACAACCAGGTGCTCTAACCGAGCTGAGCTACAGTCGCCGTCTCGTGTCGGCCGGATCTCGCCCGACCGACACCAACCATAAGCCTCCCCCCGACTTCCGGTCAACGCCCGCGCCGTGCGCTGGCCGGATCGCACCGCGATACCTACCCTTCCCACCCCATCCCGAACGATCCACGGAGGCCCGCCATGCCGACCGCCGCACCCGTCGCGCTCGACCTTTCCGCGAACCGCGTCGTGGACGCCACGTCCGCGGCGGTGCTGATCGAGCGAGCGCTGGCGGCGGGCGAGGGACGGCTGGCCTCGAACGGTGCGCTCGTCTGCCGGACGGGCGACCGCACCGGGCGAAGCCCCCGCGACAAGTACCTCGAGGACACGCCGGGCATCCACGACCGCATCGCGTGGGGGTCGGTGAACCAGCCGATCTCGGCGGAGGCGTTCGAGCAGGCGGAGCGGATCGCGATCTCGCACCTGAACTCGCGCCCGACCGTCTACCGCTTCGACGGGTTCGCGGGCGCGGACCCGCGCTACCGCCTGGGCGTGCGGGTCGTGACGGAGCAGGCGTGGCACGCGCTCTTCGCCAAGACGCTGTTCATCGAGCCGGGCGGCACGTCCGACTCGGGCGACGGGTCGTGGAAGCAGGACTGGACGATCCTCAACGCCTCGCGCCGCCGGCTCACGGCGGACGAGCAGCAGCGTCTGGGCGTGAAGGGGCCTGTGCTCATCGCGCAGTCGCTCGAACGCCGCACGGTGGTCATCCTCGGCACGGAGTACGCGGGGGAGATCAAGAAGAGCATCTTCTACGCGATGAACTTCGACATGCCGGAGGTCGGTGTCTTCCCGATGCACTGCTCGGCGAACGTCTCGAAGACCGACCCGAAGAACGTCGCCCTGTTCTTCGGGCTTTCGGGCACGGGCAAGACGACGCTCTCGGCCGACCCCGACCGCGCGCTCATCGGCGACGACGAGCACGGCTGGTCCGACCGGGGCGTCTTCAACTTCGAGGGCGGGTGCTACGCCAAGTGCATCAAACTGACGCGGGAGGGCGAGCCGCAGATCTGGGACGCCATCCGCTTCGGGTCGGTGCTCGAGAACGTCGTCATCCACCCCGAGAGCCGCGTGCCGGACTACGACGACGGCTCGATCACGGAGAACACGCGCGTCACGTACCCGGTCGAGTTCATCCCCGGCGCGGTGATCCCGAGCGTCGGCGCGCACCCGACGAACGTGATCTTCCTGACGGCGGACGCCTTCGGCGTGGTGCCGCCCGTGAGCCGCCTCAGCCCCGAGCAGGCGATGTACTACTTCATCAACGGGTACACGTCGAAACTGGCGGGGACGGAGGCGGGCGTGACGGAGCCGACGCCGAACTTCTCGGCGTGCTTCGGCGCGCCCTTCATGCCGCGCCGCCCGAGCGAGTACGCGCAGATGCTCGCCGAGCGCATCCGGAAGCACAACGCCCGCGTCTGGCTGCTGAACACCGGGTGGACCGGCGGGGCGTACGGCGCCGGCTCGCGGTTCAAACTCGCGTACACGCGGGCGATGGTGACGGCCATCCTCAACGGCTCGCTGGACAAGGGCGAGTTCACGCCGGACCCGATCTTCGGCCTGCCGATCCCGAAGGCCGTCCCGGGCGTGCCGGGCGAGGTCCTGAACCCCCGCAACACCTGGCCCGACGGCGCGGCCTACGACCGACAGGCGAAGAAACTGGCGGCCCTGTTCCGCGAGAACGACGCCAAGCACGAGATGACCGAGGCGGTGCGCGGGGCGGGGCCGCGGGGGTAAGTTCTCCCTCTCGGTGGGCGCGAACGGCCGTCACTTTCTGGCCGATCGCGGCCTAGCACGGCCATTCGATCGGATTCGGCTCCACATTGTCACCCCCCCCATCATTTGGAGGGTGCGCGATCCGTGTCCACTCGGTTAGATTAGAGTTGATGCCGAGCATCCGCTCCCACTCCGGAGGATTCACCATGAGAGCAGCGTTCGTTTCCGCCCTTGCCCTTACCGCCGCGGCCGCTTTCGCCGACGTCCGCTGGAACGAGTTCGTCGATGGCGACATCTCCGGCGACCCCGACGCCCCGACGCCGCTGGTCTTCGCCCTCGGCGGGAACAGCATCATCGGGTCGGTTCTCGGACCCGACGACTCGCGCGACTACATCACGTTCGACGTGCCGGCCGGCATGGCCCTCGCCGCCCTGTACCAGCACCAGTACGTGGACCTCGACTCCGGCGGCCCTGGCAACATCGGCTTCCACGCCATCAACGCCGGCAACACCAGTTGGATTCCGGGACAGGACACGGTCGGCTTCTTCCTCGGCTCCAACCACATGTTCCCTGAAGTCCCCGGCACGGACGTCCTGCCGCAGCTCGCCGACATCCCCTTCGGCGGCATCGGGTTCGACATCCCGCTCGGGCCGGGCACGTACACCTACCTCATCCAGCAGACCGGCCCGGACAATACGGGCTACACGCTCGAGTTCCGGCTGATCCCCGCGCCGCCGACGGCCGGGCTGTTTGCCCTGGCCACCCCGGCGCTGCTTCGCCGCCGCCGAACCTGCTGACGCGGGGCGACTCGCTCACCCCCCCGCTCCGAACCGCGCCGCCGCGGCGTTCGTCGGCTTGCGGTTGTCGTTCAGGCGCGGGTCGATGACGGCCTGCTTCGACGTGCGCTCGCCGGGGAGCCCATCCAGGGCGTTTCTGCCCTCCGGGACGTCCGCGCCCGGCCACCACCAGGCGTTTGCGCCGAAGCGGAACGTCTCCGGGCGCGTGCCCGGGCCGACGTTCACGAGCGTTCGCGGCCCCTCCTGCGGCCAGACGATCAGGCAGCCCTCGACCGCCCCCCCTTCGGACGCGGCGAACCGCGGGTCGGCCGTCTCGTGCAGCAGGCGGAACGCCCAGCGGCGCGGGGCGACGATGGTGCAGTCGCGCACGACCCCGCCGCGCGAGTTCACGAACGCGACCGCGCAGTCGCCGGCGACGAACACGCACCGCTCGACCGTGACGCCCTCGGCCTCGAAGCGCGTGCCCGGCCCCGCCTCCTCCGGCACGCGCGGGCGGAAGTACGCCAACCCCGTCGAGCCGCCGAGGTTCACCGCCCGCTGTCCCGCGTCCTCGAACCGGCAGCCGACGATCCGCACGTCCGTGCTGCCGCCCTTGGCCTGCACGCCGCTCGACTGCTCGTGCCCGGGCAGGCCGCGGAAGGTGCAGGCGTCGATCGTGACGCCGTGGCAGCCGACCATGTCGATCGCGCTGCCGCCCCAGCCTTCGACGAGACAGGCCTCGATCCGCACGCCGCGCAGGCCGGAGAGTTTGATGCCGTCGGTGTTGCCGGTCGGCCCGGTCCGAAGGACGGCGACGCGGCGGAGGGTCAGGTCGGCCTGCCACGGCTCGGCGATCGAGCCGGACCCGTCCGAGTCGTCGATGTTGATGCCGTTGTGTCGCGCTCCGGCGATGACCACATCCTGCACGACCACGTGTCGCGGCCGCTGGAGGAGCAGGCCGGACCCGGGGCCTGCCGGGCCGACCTCGATGCGCGGCGGGTCCTCGGGGTCCGCGCCGCGGATCACGATCGGGCGCCCTGCCTCGCCCCGCAGCCCCGCCAGCGAGGCCGGGCGATGCACGCCGGGCGAGAGGACGATCTCATCGCCCGGCCGCACGACAGCCGCCAGCCGCGACCACTCCTGGCCGGGGGAGACGGGGTACTGGTCGGCGTACGAACGCGATGAAAGAAGCCATAAGGAAACGATGAGCGCGAGAAGGCAATGCCGAAGCGGCGCCGGCGCGACCGGTAGCGGACGCGCCGCCAGAGCCCGAAACATTGTGAGTTGCATTAACTCCTCGCTCACGGTCGGGGCTTGCTGGAGCCCTCGACCAAATCACCCCACCGCCGCGCAGACCTTCTTCGCCGCGTCGCCGAGGTCGGTCGCGGCCTGGAGCGTCGGGAGCGTGGCGGCGGCGTCCTTGAGGAGTTTGCGCCCCGCTTCGACGTTCGAGCCTTCGAGGCGGACGACGAGCGGCACGGTGAAGCCGACCTCGCGGGCGGCGTTGACGACGCCCTTGGCAATGACGGCGCAGTCCATGATGCCGCCGAAGATGTTGACGAGGATGCCCTTGACGCGCGGGTCGGAGAGGATGATGCGGAAGGCCTCGGTGACGGCCTCCTCGCTCGCGCTGCCGCCGACGTCGAGGAAGTTGGCCGGGTCGCCGCCGTGGAGTTTCACGACGTCCATCGTGGCCATCGCTAGGCCCGCGCCGTTGACAAGACAGCCGATGTTGCCGTCGAGGGCGATGTAGGACAGGCCGAAGGCGTGGGCGCGCAACTCGGCCGGGTTCTCCTCGGCGGGGTCGAACAGGCCCTGGATGTCCTTGTGGCGGAACGTCCCGTTGTCGTCGAAGTTGAACTTCGCGTCGATGGCAAGGACGGAGGGGGCGGGGGCCTTGGGGCTTGAGGCCTGCGGCGCGGTGAGCACGAGCGGGTTGATCTCCGCCAGCGTGCAGTCCTTCTCGACGAAGAGCCGCGCGAGGCGCATCATCACGTCCGCGGCCTGCGTGGCGAGCCGCCCTGTGAAGCCCAGCGCGAACGCCACCCGCCGCGCCTGGTGCGCCTGCAGGCCCAGCAGCGGATGGAGCGGCTCGCGGACGATGGCGTCCGGGCGCTCGTGCGCAACCTGCTCGATCTCGACGCCGCCCTCTGCCGAGGCGATGAGCACGTTGCGGCGGGACTTGCGGTCGGTGGTGATGGCGAGGTAGTACTCGTGGGCGATCTCGACGCCGGCGGCGATGAGCAGCCTGCGGACCTCCAGCCCCTCGGGGCCGGTCTGCGCGCTCACCATGCGGTGCGTGAGCATGAAGCGGGCCGCCTGCTCGGCCTCCTCCGGCGAGCGGACGAGTTTCACGAAGCCGGCCTTGCCGCGGCCGCCGGCGTGGACCTGGGCCTTGACGACGGCCAGGCCGCCGTCGCCGAGGCCCGCTTCGCCGACGACCTTCTTGTAGGCCGCGGCGGCCTGCTCGATGGAGGTGATGACCTCGCCCGGCGGGACCGGGATCCCCGCCTCGCGGAGCAACTCCCTCGCCTGATACTCGTGGATCTTCATGTGCGGCTCCGTCCGGGACCAGCGCCCGAGCGGCATCGTACACAGGCGATCGCGGGCGGGAAGGCCGGGGCCTGCCGATCGGTATGATCGCGCGATGCAACGGCTCCGTTCCGCGGCGGATCGCGCCATCCAGCGGGCGCGCAACTCGATCTGGGAGGTGGTGAACGCCGGGCGCTCGCTCCGCGCCGGGGCGAGCGCACCCGTCGCGAGGCCGCCCGTCCTCGCGCATTACCCGTCGTCCGATCCCGCGACGCATCGGCCGTGCTACGCGCTGCCGGATTGGATGGACCGAAGCGTCCCGTGGGTCGCCTCGTTGGAACGTTTGTACGCGATGCCCCCGTCGTGGCCCGGCTCGCTCTCGCCGGAGGCGGGGCTGCTGCTCTACGCCCTCGTGCGCAACGCCGCGCCGCGCGTCGTCGTCGAGACGGGCACGTTCATGAGCGTCAGCACGCACTGGATCGCGGCCGCGCTGCGCGATGCGGGCGCGGGCGGGGGCCTGCACTGCTTCGACAGGTTCGACATGCTGGCGTGGGCGCACCGCGACGCCCTGGCTACGGTCGGCGCGCCGGACGATCTCGCGTTCGTGCGCGATGCCCTGCGCCGGGCGGCCCTCGACGACCTCGTGACGCTGCACAAGGGCGACAGTGCTCGCACGATCGAGCGCGCCGCGCCGTCGCTTGCCGAGTCGGGGGTGCAACTCGCCTTCATCGACGGCGACCACACGCTCGGGGGCGTGATGCGCGACTTCCGCGCCGTCGAGCCGCTCCTCGACACCGGCGGCTACGTGGTGTTGCACGATGTCTTCCCCGACCAGTGCGGGCACGACGGCCCGCGACGATTCCTCGACGCCATAGCGGCGGACGAACGGTTCACCGTCTGCGACCTTTACACCGCGCCGTATAACTACGGCATGTCCGTAATGAGACGAGTCCGCTGACGCGCCGCTAACACACGCCCCTTCCGCGGCGTCTCCTCTGCGACGGCCATCACGCCGATCCGCACAGGAGACGAACGATGCGAACATCCAGGCTCGTTACCGCCACGCTCGCCGGCTCGATCGGGCTTGCCGCCGCGGCGTCGATCGCCACCATCGCCCACGCGGGCGGCGGGGCGTGGGCCGCGGCCGAGCACGCGACGCTCGGCCCCCCCCTTGTCTGCGTCGAGGTCGAGATCGGCGACGCGAAGAGCCTGCCGTGGGGCAAGGGCGCGTTCGCGGGCGCGGGCAAGAGCGCGAACCCGCAGCGCATCGCCGAGCAGACGCTCGAACTCCTCGCCGCCACCGACTCGACGCTCGTCCGCATGGAGACGCTCCGGCGCGCGACCGTCTACACGCACCGGGACGAGGCCGCGTGCGGCGGGCTGCTCGCGCGGCTGGCGTGGATCGCGCTGGACCGCGAGGCCGACCCGGGCGCGAGCGCCGCCGACCGCGCCCGCGCGTGGTTCGACGCGGGCTACTTCGCCGCGTGTCTCTGGCACATGAACGTCAGCCCCCACAAGGCCCGTCCGGGCTTCGCGGCGGACGTGCAGGGGTACGCGTGGCTCGTCCGTGCGATCGAACTCTCGGGCGGCGATCCCGCGATGGAGTTCGCGGCCGCGAACGCCGCGCACCCCGGCGTGCGCAAGAGCCAGCGCGACCTGTACGAAGCGCACATGAGCCGTGCGATCCGCGGCGCGGGCGAGGGGACGCCGCTGCTTCGCGAGAACATCGACGCGCACCTCGCCCACTGGAACGAGTCCGCCGCCGCCATTCTCCGCACGGCGGACTCGCGGTAAGGTGATCGCGTGGACCAGCCCGCGTCCGGCCCGCCACAGGCCCTCGGCGTCGCGCCCCACACGGGGGCGCGGGCGCCGCGCGCGCCGGCCGAGACCGCCGCGCCGGAGACGCCCGACGCCGTGCTTGTGGCCCGCGCCCGCGCGGGCGATCGCGGCGCCTTCGCCGACCTCTACGTGCGCTACGCGGGGCTGGTGCGTGCGGTGCTGCTGGTGCGGGCGCCGCGCTCGGACTGCGACGACCTGTCGCAGGACGTCTTCATCCGCGCCTGGCAGCGCCTCGACGACCTGCGCCGCGACGATGCGCTCGGCGCGTGGCTCGCCGCGATGGCCCGCGCCCGTGCTGCCGATCACCGCCGCGGCGCCGCCCGGCGGGCGCGGCGAGAGGCCGCGGTCGTGCACGAGCGACACGATCTCCCGCGCGACGGCATCACGGCCGAGCGTGCCCTGGCGGCGATCCGCTCGCTCCCCGAGGCGTACCGCGACACGCTCGCACTTCGACTCATCGAGCAGATGCCCGGCCCGCTCATCGCCCGGCGGCTCGGGATGACCGAAGGCTCCGTCCGCGTGAACCTTCACCGGGGCATGAAGCTCCTGCGCGAGCGGCTCGGCATGGACGAGGAGGCCCGACCATGACTCCCCCCCCCGACGGCCGCTACCTCTGGGACCCCGCCGCAGAGCCGGACCAGCGTGTCGCCGCGCTCGAGCGCGCGCTGCGGACCGAGCGGGCCGCGCCCGACCCGGACGCCCTCATCGCCGCGCTCCCGGGGCGAGACCCCGCGGCGCACGGCACGCGCTTTCGCGCGCTCGCGTTGCCTCGATCGCCGTTCGTGCGCACCGCCCTCGCCGCGGCGGCCGCGCTCGCCCTTGCGCTGGTCGGCTGGGTCGCGGTTCGGCCCGCACTCTCGCCCCCGTGGGAGATCGCCGCGCTCGATGGCGACGTGCTCGTCGGCTCGTCGTCGCTCTCGGGCACGCGCGGCTGGCGCGAGGGCCGGTGGGTGGAAACGCCCGAAGGCTCGCGGGCCCGCCTGACCGGCTCCGGCGTCGGGCGCGTGACGGTCGAGGGCGGCTCGCGGCTGCGGCTGCTGCGGGCCGCGTCCGACGAGCACCGCCTCGAACTCGCGCGCGGCAGCATCAGCGCGTTCATCTACGCCCCCCCCCGCCTCTTCTTCGTCGAGACTCCGGCCGCCACCGCGATCGACATGGGCTGCGCCTACGACCTCGACGTCGACGAGCGCGGCGACGGGCGCCTCCGCGTCACCGCCGGCTGGGTCGAGTTGCAGGCCTCGCCCGCGGCCTCGCGCGTGCCGGCGGGCGCGTCCTGCCGCATCTTCGCTTCGACAGGCCCCGGCATCCCGGTCTTCGACGACGCCCCGCCCTCGGTCCACGCCGCCGCCGGCGCGCTCGAGCGCGACGCCGCCGACGCCGAGGCCCTGGCCGCCCTGCTCGCCGCGGCCCGCCCGCGCGACTCGCTCACGCTCTGGCACCTCGTCCCTCGCACGGAGGGCGACGCGCGCGCCGCCGTCGTCGCGCGGCTCGCCGAGATCGCGCCCCCGGCCGACGAAGCGGACGCCGCGGCGGCCGCCGCCCTCGACGCCGACTCGCTCGAACGGTGGTGGCGCGACCTGCGCCTCGCGTGGTGAAGCCCGCACCACGAGCCGCCGCTGCCAGGCTTCGTCCCGCTCGACGACGGGGTGTGCTCGATGGGGTACCGCAGCCAAGTAGTTGCCCTTGTTTTTTATTGTACCGTCGAGAATCGGTCCCAGGATGGGGAAGTACAGGGTTGACGTGCCTGTATTGTACCTGTATACTGACTGCATGGGCACAATACGGGATGCCAGGAGGGTACTCGCGGATGCCGAAGGGCACCTGCGTCAGTTGATCGAAGACGGCCTCAAGGAGCAACGGTACTCCGATGTTGCGGAAATCGCCGGGCTTGCACAGGGAGTCGCGCGTTTGCTGCAAGGCCACACGGCTACCGCGAACGCGGAGGCTGCCGCCGCCCAGTCGAGTACGCCGTATCCGCCGCAAGCGGCACCGGTGAGGAAGGCGGCCGGGAAGCCAGCAAAGGCCGATTACCCGCGGTTCGAGCGCGACGGGGACAAGCTCGTCAAGGTAGGCTGGTCGAAGAAGAATAAGTCCGCCTACGAGCACCGAGCGCCGAAGGAGGCCGTGATCGCCTTCGCTCGTCACCTTTCTGGCTCCGTGCCGGATGGCAAGTTGTTTGTGGTGGAGGATCTGCTGCCAGTGCCGGATGTCGCCAATGGCGGAGAGTTGCCCGCGTATCAGGTCTATCTGGCCCTTGCGTGGCTGCGAAGCACCGGAGCGGTAGACAAAAAAGGTCGCGATGGATATGTACTAAGACGGGGCGCTCTCGGCGACGGCGCTTTGGAACGACTCTGGGCGGGCCTCCCCGCTCGTTCTGCGTGACGGCAGGGGGGCTCTTCCATGCCACAGTTTTCTGATGCCCAAGTTCAGGAGCTAGCGATCGACTTGCTCAGGGCCGACAGCGAGGAAGCCGTAGTGCAGATTCTCGAAGATGCGCAACTCTGGAACGATTCGGGATGTTGGCGTTTGCTTGGCGACGATGAGAACAACTTCAAGACAGTCGGTGCCCAGCAGGCGAGGCCGGCACCGGCACTAGTCGAGAAGCTTATCAATTCGGTTGATGCCCGTCTCACCGGTGCATGCCTCCGCGCCGGGATCGACCCGACATCACCGCAAGCCCCGCGATCCATCGTCGCAGCACGCAAGACGTTCTTTGGCGCTCTAGATCGGACGGAGCTTGCGAAAGGAATTACCTTGGCGATAACCGGCGCTCGTCCGCAGCACGGAGGCATGCCATGTCTCACTATCTGCGATACTGGTGAAGGCCAGACCCCCGCGGCCGTGCCCGACACGTTCATGTCGATCGACCGCAAGAACAAACTGCGTATCCCGTTTGTGCAGGGCAAGTTCAACATGGGCGGTACCGGAGCGCTCATGTTCTGCGGCAAGCGCAAGCTGCAGTTGCTTATCACCCGCCGAGACCCGGAGGTTCTGTGCCGGCATCCCTCACTTGACCCAAGAGCGGGCGAGTGGGCGGTGACGATCGTTCGCCGCGAAACCCCGCCTGAAGGACCCGGACAGGTTCGCAATCCGTACTTCAAATACCTCGCACCCATCGGAGCTGACACTGCGCCGGCGAGAGGAGAAGTCCTGTCGTTCTCGGCGCCATCTCTTGACTTGATGCCTTTGGAGAACAAGGCATATGCACGCCCAATGCAGTGGGGCTCGTGCATAAAGCTCTATGACTACGACATGCGGGGATTCAAAGGCCACATCCTCCGTACCGGCGGACTGCTCGCGCGACTTGAAGTCCTGCTACCTGAAGTTGCCCTACCCATCCGTGCACACGAGTGTCGGGATGGACTTCGCGGGCATGCGGGCAGCTTCGACACGAACCTCATTGGTTTGCGAGAGCGCCTAGAGGCAAGTCGCGGCGATAGTCTCGAGCCCGGATACCCGGCGTCGCTCACGCTCAACGTGCAGGGGCAGCCGTTGACGGCGAGAGTTTACGCCTTCAAGGGTGACAACGCCAACCGATACCGTGTGGACCAGGGCGTCGTGTTTACCATCAACGGCCAGACGCACGGGTGGTTCCCGAAGAGTTTCTTCGAGAGGAAGCGGGTCAAGATGGGCCGGCTCGCTAAGTCGTTACTCATCGTCGTGGATTCCACGGAGATCTCTGTGGATGCGCGTGCCGATCTGTTCAAGAACAGTCGCGACCGCCTAAGCGGTGGCGAGCTTCGTAGAGACATTGAGGAAGAGCTTGAAACGCAGGTCGCAAACCATCCCGGGCTGCGCGAGCTGCGCGAGCGCCGACGCCGCGAGGAACTCACCGAGAAGCTCAGCGAGGCGAAGCCGTTGGAGGACGTGTTGAAGGCGATCTTGAAGACGTCGCCTAGTCTGTCGAAGCTATTTCTGATGGGTCAGCGCCTCAGTGCCCCCTTCCGCACCAGCCCGAAGGGCACTGGTGGTGGCGACGGAGGTGGTACGGAGGGTGTCGCAGGGGACTTCAAGGGAAAACGCCACCCCAGCTTCTTTCGCTTCGAGAAGCTCAAGGACGGCGACTCGCTTCAACGGACTTGCGAACAGGGGCGTCGCTGCCGTCTCAAGTTCGTCACCGATGTCGAGAACGAGTACTTCTTTCGTGACAGGGATCGCGGGAGATACCACGTCGAGGTCGTGGCGGGCGCGCTGGAAGGTCGGGAACTGACTACGAGCGTCAATCTTTTCAACGGCATCGCCAACTGGAACGTGGCCATTCCCGAAGAGGATGTCGCTGTTGGCGACACTCTCACGCTGCAATTCTCCGTCGAGGACGATGTCCTGGCCGACCCCATCGTAAACATTGCGAAGGTGACTATTGCTCATAGGAACACCCACGAACCGGGAGACTCCGGGGAGCGGCGAAAGCGGACTGGCGGAAAGGACCCGAGCGCGGGTGGTGCTGGATCTGGCAAGGGCAACAAAGGCGAGAGCGACGAAGGGCCACCCGCAGGTATTGAGCTCCCCCGCATCCACAAAGTGCGAAAGAACGGCTGGGAGGAGCGAGGCTTCGACGAGCACTCGGCATGCACGGTGATCGACGAAGGATCTGGCGACGAGGGGGATGACCGTAGCGTGTACGAGTTCTACGTCAACGTTGATAATATCTTTCTACAGACGGACATGAAACACGGGGACCGTGATGCTGCCATCATCGAAACAAAGTTCATTTACGGCAACGTGCTCGTTGGTCTTGCCTTGATCCACGACGCGAAACGAACGGAAGCGGCAAGGAGACAGGGCGAGTGTTCCGAAAGCGAAGAGGAAGAGGAGCCTATCGCCAGGCGCATCGAGCAGGTCACACGCGCACTGGGTCCATTTCTTGTGCCGATGGTCGACTATCTCGGTGGACTCGACGCCGAGAATGTATCGGAACTCTCGCAGGCGGGCGACGAGGACTGAGTCACTGTGCTTCGTGTATCAGCACTACTTCTCGTGACGACGACAGGTCGCCCTTGAAGCTCGCATGCCACCTCCGACCAGGCACGTCACGCCAGATGCGTCGCGCTCCGTTGTCACGCACCTCGCAGAACCCAGCACGTTCCATGACGCCCATGTAGCGACGAAGTTGGCGGTCGGGTTCGGAGAATGCGATCATCTGCGCCATGATCGCGCCGGGCTTCATCACGCGGCGGATCGCCGCGAAGCTCGCCTCCGCCTTCTCAAAGTACTTGTCCTCGGCCTTGCGCCTGCGGTCCGCGAAGTTGTAGAACGCCGAACCGCACCCGTCATTGCACGCCGCGATCCAGTACGGTGCGTCGGTTTCTTTCCTGCCGTCCACTTGCCAGCGGTGGTAGAGCATGTGGATGCCGGGGTACGGCGGCGAGGTCACGACGAGATCAGCCAGCCCAGCGGTGCGGATGCGTGTGTCGCGGTCGATTTGCTCTGCGTCGTTCTGCCGGAGAACCGGGGTGTGCGGTTCCACCCCTGCTGCATCCAGCGCCTCCGCCACCTCGCGCATGCCCGCCAACATCTCGGCTGCGGTTGTAACGACCCGATCGCGGAACTCGGACGCGGTCGGCATTCGACGGCGCCCGTTCAGTGCCCACTGCCCGACATTGAGCAGGACACAACGTGCAAACGATCTGGAGCGTGCAGTAGGCAACTCGGCGTCAGCCGACACAAGGCAGAGCGCGATGGTCTTGCGGAGCCAGCGGGCCCCAGGAAGCGCCATGTTGCGAGGCACGCGCGCCACTTCGGGGCAATCAGACAGGACTACGTCCGCGCATCGGAGAGATGGCACAACCTCAGACGACCAGGCGGCTATTGCCTGCGCCTCGCGGTGTGACAGTGTGGTGACCTTGGCGCGTGTAACGAACAAAGACAGCGAGTTGATGTCAGATCCGATTGCGCGGCGGCCGCTGACCATCGCTTCCAGCACCGTCGTGCCCCCACCCATGTACGGGTCGAGCACAATCTGACCGGGAGTTGAATAAGCCTGAATGCACGTTCGGGCGAACGCTGGCGAGAAGCGAGCGGGGTAGCGGTAGAAGCGATGCGTCAAGCCAGTGATTGGCGCCTGGTCGAGTGCTGCTGCCCTCACCGCAGCGATAGCGTCAATGCTTCGATGGGACGATCGCCGTGGCATCCGTGCATTCCGACCCATCTGCTTCCTATCGACCAAACCGGGAATGGTCCGAGATGTACAACCAGCAGAGGCTCCCAGCAGGATACCCCCAATCTGTTGGGAAGCAATGGCGGGGCGAGATCGCTCTGTTCACATCCGTATGATCCCGGCGGGGTGGCATCGAGCCACTCGACCGTGCCGCCGCGTTCGGCCTTGCGAACTCGGTGCTGCCGGGGGTTGGGCACGGGGCAGCAGCACCGACTCCGGCCCCGAGCAGCCGAAGTCCGTGGCACGATGGAAAGTCGGTGCCACCTGCCACGGGACGATCGGCTGGGCCTGGGTGTCGCTCTTCTTTCTACTTCGTCGGCATCGTCTTCCTGCTGGCCGTGCTGCTCGTGCAGTGCCGGAGCGTCGGCCGGGCCGCGGGCTGGTGGGGGACGGGCCACGCTGCGGCCGCGCAGCGGGAGGTTTCTGCCGGCGCGCAGGAGGGCACGGGCGATCCGCCCGGCTCCGTCGCCCGCGAAGACTCGCAACCCTGACGGCCGCGCTCGACGGGGCCTGAACGGCCCCGCCCCGTCAGCAACGGCTCGGACGGGGCGGCATCGAGCGACTCGGCCGTGCCGCCTGGTTCGGACTTGCGAACTCGGCGCTTCCGGGGTGGGGGCGGTCGGGTGGATGGCACTCGCTTCGTGCTCTGTCTTGTCGTGCTTTGACCGCGCTTCGTGCGGGGTGCGCGTGGCGCGGGGGCATTCCACGATGGGCGGGCGGCGCGGGCTACATCTGCATGGTGGTGCGGATGTCCTCGCTGAACCAGCGCTTGAGGTGCTGGTCTTTGAGCGCGCTCTCGCGGTCGGGGAAGTCGCGGGTGACGACGATGATCGCAGCCATCACGCACGCTCCTCGGCCCGCACGCGACCGATCCGCCGCGGGGTGCGGCTGTCCGATCGTCGCGTGGCCGGGTCGGCCCATCGTAGCAGCGAGGGCCGGCCGTCCCTGCCCCTCGCCGCCCGGGCACACCCGTCCTATCCTTCCGCCCCCCCGCCCCGGGGGAGCCGCGGCCCGGCCTGCCGGGACGCCCGTTTCGCTCGCACACCCAGCCCGGCACACGAGGACCCGTCCCCATGGCGACCACCGGCAGCATCACGCAGGTCATCGGCTCGACGTTCGACGCCCAGTTCCCCGAGGACCAACTCCCGGACATCTACAACGCGCTGCGGGTGGAGGCGGAGACGCCGGCCGGGCCGCTGCGGCTCACGGGGGAGGTGCAGCAGCACCTCGGGGGCGGGCGTGTGCGGGCGGTGGCGCTGGGTTCGACGGACGGCCTTCGGCGCGGGCTGCCGTGCGTGGACACGGGCCAGGCGGTGGCGGTCCCGGTGGGCGAGATGGTGCTCGGTCGCGTGTTCAACCTGCTGGGCGACGCGATCGACAAGAAGCCGGGCCTGGTGGATGCGCCGCGCCGGCCGATCCACCGCGAGCCGCCCGAGTTCAGCCAGTTGAACCCCAACACCGAGATTCTCGTGACGGGCATCAAGGTCATCGACCTGCTGTGCCCGTTCGTCCGCGGCGGCAAGATCGGGCTGTTCGGCGGGGCGGGCGTGGGCAAGACGGTCATCATCCAGGAGATGATCGCGCGCGTGGCCCGCGAGTTCGGCGGCTACTCCGTCTTCTGCGGGGTGGGCGAGCGCACCCGTGAGGGCAACGACCTCTGGCTCGAGATGCAGCACGCCGAGTACACCGACGAGCACGGCAAGACCGCGCACGTCATCGACAAGGTGGCGATGGTGTTCGGGCAGATGAACGAGCCGCCCGGGGCTCGCCTGCGGGTCGCGCTGTCGGGGCTGACGATGGCCGAAGAGTTCCGCGACGCCTCGGGCAAGGAGACGATGATCTTCGTGGACAACATCTTCCGCTTCACGCAGGCGGGTTCGGAGGTGTCCGCGCTGCTGGGGCGCATGCCCAGCGCGGTGGGCTACCAGCCGACGCTGAGCACGGAGATGGGCGAGTTGCAGGAGCGCATCACCTCGACGAGCAAGGGCGCGATCACGTCGGTGCAGGCGATCTACGTGCCGGCGGACGACCTGACCGACCCCGCGCCGGCGACGGCGTTCGCGCACCTGGACGCCTTCGTGGTGCTGGCCCGCGGCATCGCGGAGAAGGGCATCTACCCGGCCGTCGACCCGCTGGCCTCGACCTCGCGCATCCTCGACCCGGGCATCATCGGCCAGCGCCACTACGCGGTGAGCCGGCGCGTGCAGCAGATCCTGCAGCGGTACAAGGACCTGCAGGACATCATCGCGATCCTCGGCGTGGACGAACTGAGCGAAGAGGACAAACTGACGGTGAGCCGTGCGCGCAAGATCGAGCGGTTCCTGAGCCAGCCGTTCTTCGTGGCCGAGCAGTTCACGGGCTTCTCGGGCATCTACACCCCGCTGGAGCAGACGATCGACTCGTTCGAGCGGCTGTGCAACGGGGAGGGCGACGACCTGCCGGAGTCGGCGTTCATGTACGTCGGCAACCTGGACGACGCGCGGGCGAAGGCGGAGAAGATGGCCGCGGGGGTATGATCGAACATGGCCCGTGACCCGTACAAGCCACAGATGGTCGTCAGGAACGGCAAGCCGGTGGCGGTGCTTGTGTCCATCGAGGCGTACGAGGCGCTGCTCGAGGCCGCGGAGCAGGCGGCCGACCTTCGTGCCATCCGCGCGATGAAGAAGGCGGACTGGGAAACGGTGTCGTTCGACGAGTACCTGCGGAGCAAGCGCCGCCGTGCATCGGCTTGAGATCACGCGCCTCGCGCGCAAGCAACTGGAAGCGCTCCCTCGCACGGTGCGATCGCGCATCGAGTCCGCGATCGAGTCGCTGGCCGGGCAGCCACGCCCCCCCGGATCGCTCAACCTGAAGGACCGAGAGGACACGTGGCGAACTCGCGTCGGGGCGTACCGCATCATCTATGAGATTCACGACGATGTGCTGGTCGTCATCGTGATCCGTGTCGCGCACCGGACGGACGCGTACCGCTGAGGCGGAGTTGCCGCCGGGATCGGGCGGGGCGATCGCCCTCCACGGGCCTCGCGACACGATTCCGGCCGACCGGCATACCCTTTCATCATGCGGACGCGAAGGCAGTAGACGGGTGTGATCCACAAGGAGGACAACGTCGACGTCGCCCTCTGCCCCGAACTGGACATCGCCAGCCAGGGCACGACCCTCGAAGAGGCACGGGCGAACCTGATCGAGGCCGTCGAGTTGTTCTTCGAGGCAGCGTCCCATGCCGAGATCGGTTCGCGGCTGCACGACAAACTCCACGTCACCCCCGTCAAGGTGAAGGTCGGGTAGGCTCCGCATGTCCCGCAAGCCCGACACCGGCTCCCCGCTCAGCGAGCAACTCCGTGCGCTCCCGTTCATCGTCGCCGCGCTCATCGCCGGGCTGACGGTCTTCGCCGTTGTCGTGATGATGGTCGCACCGGGCGGGCCGCTCTCGGGAACGCCAGCGCCGACCGCCCCCCAACCCTCTGCTCCACCCGTCGCGGGCGGCGGCGCACCGCTCGGCGACATCCTGCTCATCGCGGTCGCCGCGACGCTCCTCGGCGGGATGATGGGGTACCTGGTGCTCGGCGTCACCGCGGCCTCTCGCGCCCGGCGCGCGTGGCAGGACCGATCCGACGATGAGCAGGGTCGCGAGGCGGTCGGCTCGATCCTGCTCACGACGACGATGGTCCGGGCCGCGCTCGTGGAGGGGCCGGGCCTCTTCGGCTGCGTGCACACGATGCTCACCGGCAGCCCGGCCGGGGTGGTTGCCGCCGCGGTCGCGATCGGGTTCCTCTCCGCGCTCCTGCCCGTTCGATCGCGCTACGGCCGTCTGCTGGAGCACGCGACCGCGGGCGCGCCGACCGCGTAGGCTTGCCGCGAGACCAGCCATGACGAACCCGCCCGTTGACACGCGCACCGTCACCGACCGACGCACGCTCCGGTTCACGACAACGGACGACCTCCGCGGCGAGATCGACCGACTGACCAACGCGGAGCGCGCGGGCACGCTGCGCGCTTCCGGCAACTGGTCGCTCGGGCAGGCGTTCGGCCACCTCGCCGCGTGGATCGATTACGCCTATGACGGCTACCCGCCGCAGGCACGCCCGCCGTGGTTCGTGAAGGTCGTGTGCCGCATGATGAAGGGGAAGTTCCTCGCCGGCGGCCTGCCCGCGGGGGTGCGCATCCCGCGGGTCGAGGGCGGCACCTTCGGCATCGACCCGCTCCCGCTCGACGAGGGACGCGCGCGCCTTCTCGGTGCGCTCGACCGGCTCGACCGCACGCCCCCGCCGCTGGCCAGTCCCGTGTTCGGTCCGCTGACGCACGACGAGTGGCGTCGCCTGAACCTCGGGCACGCGGAACTGCACCTTTCCTTCTTCCACCCCGGCTGATCGGGAGCTGCGCCCCCCCGGCGGCGCGGGTTGCTATCGTCCCCGATGCCCCAGACCGACTCACTGACCGCGCCCGCGTCGCAGACAGACATCGACGCCGTCGTTCGCGCCACCTCGCTGGCCTTCGCCGGCCCACCGGACGCGACTGACGCGTGGCTGCGCGCGGCCGGCCTCGACAACGTGCGCGTGCTGCACGAGGCGGGCGCACCCGCCGCGAGCCTGGTGCGGGTTCCGATGGGCCAGCACTTCGGCGGGCGGTCCGTCCCGATGCTCGGCATCGCCGCCGTGGCCGTGCCCCCGGAACGCAGAGGGGGGGGCCTCGCGCGGCGCCTCATGGCCGCCGCGGTGCGCGAGGCCCACGCGGACGGGTTCGCGCTCTCGACGCTGTACGCCTCGACGCAGGCCTTCTACCGCCAGGTCGGGTACGAACAGGCGGGCCTCCTCTTCCGCACGACGCTCCCGCTGCGCACCATCGGCGTGCGCGACCGCACGCTGCCCGTCCGCCCGCTCGACGGATCGGACGAGCGGGCGATCCGCGACTGCTACGCCCGCTTCGCCGCCCGCTACAGCGGCACGCTCGACCGCGGGCCGTACTGCTGGGCGCGCACGCGCGAGATGCGGGGCGAGCGCTACGTCGGCTTCGGCGTCGCGTCTCCCGACAATCCGGGCCGTCTCGACGCGTACGTCTTCTACGCTCAGCGGCGCAAGCCCGATTCGGGCCGGCACGACATCGCTGTTCCTGACCTCGCCTTCACGAGCGCCAGCGCGGGGCGGCGGCTGCTCGGCTTCCTCGCCGACCTCGCCACCGTCGGCGACGACGCGGTCTTTTACGGCCCGCCGCTGCACCCGCTGCTGACGCTGATGGATCAGCAGTTCCACGTCTCGACCTTCGTCGATGTGTGGATGCTGCGCATCGTGCGCGTGCGCGAGGCGCTCGAATCCCGCGGCTACCCGGCCCACGCCGAGACGACGATCACGCTCGACGTCGCGGACGACCTCATCCCCGACAACGCCGGCCCGTGGACGGTTCGTGTCCACGGCGGCAACGCCAGCGCGGAGCGCGCGCCAGGCCAACGCACGCTCCGACTCGGCGTCCGTGGCCTCGCCGCGATCTACTCCGGCCTCTACTCCGCCACGCAGGCGGCCGCGCTGGGGCTTGCCGAGGGCGATGCCGGCGCGCTCGCCGCCGCGGACGCGATCTTCGCCTCGAGCACGCCCTGGATGTCCGACCGGTTCTGACCTGCCCCCTCCTGCCCGCCCCACCATCGAGAACGCCCATGGCCAAGCGACCCGACCTGACCGGCCACCAGCGCCGCATCGTACAGCGTTACTACGACAACCTCGACACGATCTCGGTGCAGCGGCTCCAGGAGATCGTCTCCGACCTTGCCCTCGCCGACGACCCCAGGACGGCCGATCGCCTGTGGAAGCGGGCCGAGACCGCGCTGGCGAAGACGGCCGCGAACGACGCCGAGGTGCGCGCCGCGCTGGCGCAGCGCAACCTCGAGTCGCTTGCGCGGCTCATCGCCCGGCTTGCGTAGGCCTCGGCGGCTTGAGCAACTCCGCCAGCACGCCCAGCAGCAGCAACCCCGTCAGCCCGCTGTACGCGCTCCCGGCCGCAACGATCATCGGCACGAACGCGGGCGACAGGCGCGCCAGCCACCAGCCGCCCATATCCGCCAGCAGCGCGAGGCCCATCAGCCCGACGCCCCACGCGACAAGGCCGCGCGGCCAGGTCGTCATCAGGGCCAGCGCGCCCACGACGAACGCCATCGTGGCCAGGCTCAGCGCGTGCGCGTGCGTGGACGCCACCAGCACGCCGGCCGGCGTCCGCTGGATCTGCCGCGAGAACGCCACGCGCTGCACGTCGCTCCAGAACTCGAGCGGGATGGTCTTGCCGATGCCGTCGCCCTCGGTCGCCTGCCGCGCGTGGCAACGCAGGCAATGGGCGGCGATGATCTCGGCGGGGGCGTCGTCGCCCAGGTCGAGGCTGTCGAAGTCCTCGCTCACGCGGTCGCCGCGCAGCCACGCGAGCAGGGTCTGCCGGTCGGCCTCGGGCAGTTCGGGCGGGTGGCCGCGCTCGAGCGCGACGATGAGCGGCGCGGTGCGTTCGACGCCGCTGTACGCGCCGGTGAAGTCGTCAAGCGTCAGTCCCGGCCGTTCGTCGCGGTTCTCGTAGTGCCACAGCACGTGCGTGCCGGAGGCGACCAGCCCGCCGATGAGCACGAGCACGAGGCACGCCACGCCGAACTTCGCGCCGAGCGGCAGGTCGCGCAGCGCGGGCCACGATCCGGCCATGGCTCACCCCCCCCTCAGGAGCGAGGGGTCGATCTCGACCGTCCCGCCCGTGACGACGGCCCTGTTCGCCAGGATGCCGACGATGCTGGCCCGCGCGCCCTCGTCCGCGCCGCAGACCACCGGCGCCCCCTCGCTGACGCTGCGCAGGAAGTCGCCCAGCGCGTAGTAGAGCGGCGGGTTCGGCAGCCCGATCCCCTCTTGCAACTTGCCCTGCGCGGCCAGTTTGGTCGCCTCGGCGATGAGGGTGATGCCCTGGTCGTTGTGGAAGCGCTGGCGGTTGGCGTAGACCTCCCACCCCTGGGTCGGCGCGTCGGACTCCTTGAACATCCAGCCGTGCGTCCACGCCAGCCACATCGAGGCGTTCGTGCCGTGCAGCACCTCGTACTCGCCGCCGTACGTGCTCGCGAGCGTCGCCTCGTAGTGGAGGTGGACGCCGCTCTCGAAGTCCAGCCCGCAATGGACCGTGTCGTACACTTCGCGCCCGTCGGCGTGCAGTCGGATCGACCCGCCGCCGCGCGCCCGCACGGGGTACGCGCCGAGGTACCAGTGGAAGACGTCGAACTGCTGCGTCCCCTGCTCGCCCGCCAGCCCGAGCGAGACCGCCGGGTCCAGACGCCAGTTGAACTCGCGGTCGCGGGCCGGGTCCGGCGCTGGGGTGCGCCACGAGTTCTTGCGGTTGCTCTGGGCCCGCATGGCCACCGGGTCGCGGACGGCCTCGGAGCGGAAGAATGTCCACGCCAGTTTGTACACCGGGTTCGAACGCCCCTGCAGCCCGGCGTGGAACACGCCCGACGAGCCGCGCGCCGCCCGCGCGATCGCCTGGCAGTCCTCCACGGTGTGCGCCAGCGGCGTCTCGCAGTAGACGTGCCGTCCCGCCGCCAGCGCGGCGAGCGCGATGTCCCTGTGCAGGTGCGTCGGCGTGGCGATCACGAGCGCCTTGACGTCCGCCCGCTTGTCCAGCATCGCGCGGTAGTCCGCGAAGCCCTCCGCGCCCTGCGAGCGGCGCACGCCCGCGTCCAGGCGGCGTTCGTCGATGTCGCAGATCGCGCCGATGCTCACGCCCTCCATCTTCTGGAGTTCGCCCAGGATCGCGCGCCCCTGCCGGCCCGCGCCGATCACGCCGACGACGACCGGCTCGCGCAGTCGCACCGGGCGGGCCAGCCCCAGTTCGGGCAGCAGCGCGACCGCCGCCATCGCCCCCGCGCTCTGCCTCATGAAGGTCCGACGGTCCGTCTCGTTCATGGTGACTCCTGCCCCGCACGGTCATCCGGGTCCGAACGCCAGAATAGCCGCGATTCCGGGCCCTCGACAGACCACCCGCTTTCTTGTTGCGGCAGCAGCGTCGTGAGTTGCTCCGGCATCCCCTTTGGCCGGGTCGCGAGCACCAGCAGCGCGGTCGACCAGGCGTCCGTCTCCATCGCGCTCGCCCCCACCACGCACGCCAGCCGCGCGCCCTCGACGGGCGATCCGGTCCGCGGGTCCAGCACGTGCCCCAGCCGCCTGCCCTCGCGCTCGACCACACGCCCCGACGGCTCGGAGACGGACATCGCCCGATCGTGCAACGCGACGCGGAACGGGCTGCCGCGCACCTCCACGACCCACGCCGACTCGCCCGGCGGGGAGCCGATCGCCACGACGGTGCTGGTGCCGCCGTGCAGCAGGCCGCACGAGACGCCCGCCTCGCGCACGATCGCGGCGGCCTCGTCGAGGGCCTGCCCCTTGGCGATGCCGCCGAGGTCCAGCGATGCGCCCGGGCGCGTGAACCGCACCGTCCGAGAGGCCTCGTCCAACAGCACGCCGTCCATGCCCACGCACGCCGCGGCGTCCCGCGGGTCGCCCGGCTCGCCGTGGAACCCCCACGCCCGCATGAGCGGCCCGACGGTCGGGTCGAAGGCCCCTTCGGACTCGCGCCAGACGCGCGCGCACGCCGCGAGCAGGTCGAAGGTGTCGGCGTCGATGCCGACGGGCCGCCGGCCCGCGTGCGCGTTCACGAACGAGAGCACGCTGTCCGGGCGGAAGCGGCTGTAGCGGCGTTCCAGTTCCGCGACGCGTTCGAGCGCGGCCTCGGCGCACGCGCGGAGGCACGGCGCATCGCCGCCCCACAGGACGACCTCGAACCGCGTGCCCATCGCGGGCGCGGCCGCGCGGACGATCTCGCCCGTGGCCCGGCTAGAGACGCTTGACCCTCCGGGTCTGCGGGTCGTACTCGTAGGCCGCGCCGTCCCACAGCGAGCGCGTGGCCAGGTCGACGATGACCATCATCTTGGTGGCGAGATCGACCTGGCTGCGGTTGGGCTTGCGGGTGCGGATGCTGCTGAGCCAGTCGAGGCGCAGCGCGTTCTGCGGGTCGCCGATGTCCTCGCTCTTGATCTCGAAGGGGTCGATCTCGGTGGCGAACTTGGACTCGGGGCGGACCGTGCAGTGCGGGCCGTTGAGGAAGATGTTGGCCTTCTGGCAGCGGATCATCGAGGGCAGGCCGGTCTCGTTGTTGGTCGAGCCGGCGATGATCATGGTGTGCCCGCCCTCGAACTCCACGTTCAGGTTCACCTGGTCGTGGTTCTCCATGTCCTTGTCGATGTAGTGCCCGCCGGTCGCCACGACCCGCGTCGGCCAGCCCGCGCCGAGCGACATGAGCAGCGGCGTCGCCTCGTGCACCAGCAGGTCGCCGATGATGCCCGTCGAGTAGGCCCGGTACCGGCGCCACCTCGCGTAGATCTTCGGGTCCCATGGCACCGTGCCCAGGTGCCCGCACCACCGCTCCCAGTCCAGGTTCTCGCCCGGCTTCCAGCGGTTGTCCAGCGAGTAGTAGTTCCACTCGCCCGTGGGCGTGTTTCGGCAGTACGACGTCTGGCTCCAGAGCGCCTTGCCGAGCGTGCCCTCTGCGATCACCTTCTGCGCCGCCACGTACTTCGGGTACATGATGTGCTGCGTGCCGACCTGGAAGATGACCTCGGGGTTCGCCTTCACCACGTCGTGCAGGCGCAGGGCCTCGTCGAGCCGGAGCGTGATCGGCTTCTCGCAGTAGACGTCCTTGCCCGACTTGATGGCGTCCTCGGAGATCGGGCCGTGCCAGTGCTCGGTCGTCGCCACCACCACCGCGTGGATGTCGTCGCGGGCCATGATCTCCTTGTGATCGCGGCAAATGGTCTCGACCTTCATGCCGTAGCGCTCGTCGAGCAGTTTGGCCGCGTCCCGCGCCCGCACGTCGCACACGTCGCACAGCGCGGCGATGGTCAGGCTTTCCTGCCCTTCCTTGTTGAAGTTCGCGAGGCGGTCGGCGTGGCCGGTGCCCATGCCGCCCGGGCCGACGATGGCGATGCGGATCGGCTCGCCGTCGGCCACCGGCGTTCGGCGCGCGGCCCTCGGGATCGGGCGACCGGCGTACGCGCCCGCCGATCCGCTCAGCGCGGCCGCGGCCCCGGCGAAGGCGGCCGTCTTGGTCAGGAACGAACGACGAGACTCAGGAACGAACGACGAGAACCCGCTTCGATCGGTCGCCATGGCGATTCCCCTGTTGCTGCACAGGCCCGCACACGCGGACCCCCCGGGCCCGGCCCGGCCACGCCCGAAGCATCAGCCTACCACACCGACCCCCCGCGTGGCCAGCCCGGCGTGAGAACTGCCGAAAAAGCCCCGGCCGCACGCCCGCCGCGTTGCGAACCGTCCCCGAACGTGCCACAATCCCGCCGATGTCCACCGTGGGAATCACGCCCGAGCGGTTCGTCGCCGACTGGAAGGGTCGGAACCTGACGGAACGTGCCGGGTCGCACGCCCACTTCATCCAGTTGTGCCGGCTCCTGGGGGCGCCCGCACCCTACGACAACCCCGGCGAAGACGAGTCGTACTGCTTCGACGCGATCACCGCGACGGCCGGCTCGCGCGTCTACGCAGCAGCGCGGAAGGCCAAATCCGCACCGAAACGAAAACGGGCGGCATCGGCCCCGCTCTTCGGCGACGATCCCCCGGGGCGGGGCCTTGCAGGCCCCGTCGGATGCGGCGTCATCCCAGAGCGCCTGGAATCCTCCGCAGACGGCATGGCGAGGCCCCCGCAGGAACAACTGCCCTTCGACCCGGTTCGGAACTCCGAACTGTTCACCAACCATCGGCTGGACAGGCGCTTGCGCGACGAGCCGGAGTGGGCCGCTCACCGCGGCGCCGCGGCGGCCTCCGGCGACACCGAAGCCGCCTTCGCCCTCCTCTCCCCCTGCATGGCCGAGCCGCCCTTCCCCCTCGCCGTGCGGGATGTGCTCGTGAACCTCACCGGCCGCATCATCCCCCTCGAAACCGCCCGCGGCGACATCGCCCGTACCGACCGCTCCCGCCTCTGCCCCGACGCCCAGCCCTATCAGGACCTCATCGACCGCATCCTCTTCGCCGCGGCTGGCCTGTCCCGCACCGAAGCCGCGGCCCTCACCTCGCGGCTGGCACGAATGCTGTAGCGATCCCGTCGATGAGCGATGCTTCGATGACCATGCAAGGCAAACGCTCACGTCCATTGATTCCGAACGATCGTCGACCCGCCAGAGAAAACGAATGCGACGCTATGCCGCGCCCGCGTGACTGCTACATGCAGTTTGTCTCTTGACCGCTTCACGTGGTGATGTTCTCCACTTCGCAGATATCGCCTAATTGGGTCGGTAGGAACGATCAAGACACGGTCAAACTCAAGTCCCTTTGCCTGTCCGAAGTTCAACGCCCAGCACCCGTATGTGTTCGCTCTCTTGTCGTACCGAAGCACCTGTGGGTTGAAGCGTCGGATATAGCGATCCACAGCCTCATCGGCAACGAGAAAGACGCCATCATGACCAGTTGTATCGCCCCGCAAGGCCGTGATCGGGTTCATGCCAGGCCAGAGCGCGCTAGCGAAGGTGCAAATGTGCTCATTGCACCTGTGTGTTTCGTTCATGTACTCCACCGAACACAGTCCGTCGCGCTCCCAGTCGCTTAATAAGCGTAGTACACCAACCCCGAGATACTGCCTGTTCTTCCTCGACGGGTTCGTGCGGTAGATATGTTGCCTCGGATCTCCGACAAGAGTCACGCGCACCCGCGAGCGCAGGAGCATCCTGATCACTTCAAGGTCCCACCCGGCTAGGTCTTGAAACTCATCGATGAACACATCCGTGTAAATCTGCCCAAGACGCGCGGTTACGGCGCGTGATGATTTCGTCTCGCACTCGACGACGAACTTTGCGATCTTGTCAGAGTAGATCGCGTCCCCATTCACAAAGTAATGTAGACGTGTTCTGTTTTCCGCGATACCTCTAGAGCCTATCCCAGAACCTCTCGAAGTAACATGAACGAGCACGCGAAGTGAAGGTAGCCTTGGAACAACACGGTGGACTTCTCCCATCGGATGCAC
>JACTNA010000002.1 GCA_014584315.1 Planctomycetota bacterium
TGTGCATCCGATGGGAGAAGTCCACCGTGTTGTTCCAAGGCTACCTTCACTTCGCGTGCTCGTTCATGTTACTTCGAGAGGTTCTGGGATAGGCTCTACCTGGGCGCGCTGAGCGATGAGTGTCCGCCGGACGCCTGGCGGCGGATCGTGCGGCGTGCGGTCGCGGACGCTGAGAGGGGCGACGCCGAGGCCCGCGATTGGCTCGGTCGGCACCTGCTCCCTGCCGTGAGAACGGACGGCGGCCCGATGCCCCTGCTCCGGCTCGCGGTGGACGAACGGGTGGGCGTCGATCCCGTGGACGCGGAGGCCGAGCGTCGAGCGGAGCGTCACGCGCACTACGAAGCCCTCCGCGGCGCGTGCGGCGGCGGGGGTAGGGGGGGTCCGAAACCTGACGGGGCGCGCCAAGGGACCGACTGGTGACCGTGAGAGGTTTTCTCACGGAATGCCTCGGGGTCGCGGACGCGAGGCACCTGTGCCCGAATGAGGGGGACGGCGCGAGGGTGCAGCCGCGGCAGGCGTTGAGCGGTCGAACTGCACAAGCGACGAACGCCGCGAACATTCAGCATCGAACAAGCGCAACGGGCGGCCTCACTCCCAGCCGTTCAGACGCTCTATGTCCCGAAGCAGCAGCCACATCACGGGGTCACTTCGGGCCGCTCTGACGAAATCGGGCCGACTCGGCAACGGAAACACGCCACGCTCATCGGCCTGCTCCAGCAGCGCGGCCACTCTTGGACTTGCTTGCGCCAACTCTTCGAGCCGCTTTCTGGATGGTGTCAAGACAAGCCCTCCCGGCCCCGCCCCGGCAGGCCAAGGCGTCGTCCACTTCGAATCCGTGGTACTCTGCGGCGTTGTCCGATCGCTCGACATGAACGGCGAGAACGCGCCCTCGAAGTGCTCCCCGTAGCCCGTGCCGCGTGTGGGGTCGGCGAGCAGCCGGTCGATAGTCGTAGTGTCGATCCGGTCCTCGGATGGGTCGATCATCGTCGCTACATACGCAAAGGCTCCCGACGCTACCACACCCAGCAACACGCTGGCTGCCGCGAACACGATCCAAAGCCCGACCGCCAGTTTCCCGGTTCGCCACGCTCGCGCGCCCTTCGCTCCTCCCGACTGTTCGTGCAATGTCTTCCCCCACACCCACCCGACGATCCCAAGCGGAAACATCACGAATCCGCCTAGGGCGACATAGAAAGCGACATCATCCTCATTGAAGGCAGAAGGCCCGGACTCGACAGCAACAAGCGACACCTTGCCGCTGGCTAATCCGAGGCGATGAATGTGGTCGATCGCTTCGCGTTCATCCTGCGCGACGACCTTCACGACGGCCTCTTGGCCGGTCGTCGTGTTCAATGCCTGAACTGAGAACGTTGGCATGGCGTCTACCCCCACGAGTGGCCCCGTCGGACCGTGACGCCATGCTACCAGATTCGCCCCGAAGCCACAACGCCAGCGTAAAATGGTTCATCGGGTAGCCGGTTGATCCCCGGCGAACGGCTCGGGCGCGGACGCGCGATGCACTCTCCCGCGTTCGCGCTCGGGCCGACCCGATCGGAGAGTGCAAGAATGGCGAGGAAACGCGCACGGAAGGCGCAATCTCAAACGGACACGGCTGCGCTCGCCACAGTTTCGATCGGCGCGGTGAACTACATCCTCCGTCCGCCGTCCGAGTGGACGCCGACGCCCGAGGACGTGGCAGCCGACCTGCGCCGCATCGCCCTGCGTGCGCGGATGCTCGCCGACTACATCCGCGCGGCGCACGCTCGGGGTTCGGTCGGCGACGGTGAGCCGGGCTACATGCCGTTTGGGCACTATGCGTGGAGCGCGACCCCGGGGCTGCTGCGAAGATTGCACGCGGCGTTCGGGCAAGCGCAATGGCGCGACGCGACCCGTCGCCTTGAGGAGAGCGGTTTCCCGCGTGTGCAGCAAGGCGGAGAGTGGTACTTCGACGCCGGAGAGAGAGACGTAACCGACCCCGACAATGCCGCGCTGCGGAAGGTCGCGTTTGAGGGCTTGGAAGGCCCCGACGTGAAACTCCCAGACCGCGTGCGTCTGCTCATCGCCCCCGAGTATCCCGAACTCGACGCCTGGACCATCAAGGGCGCGCTGCTGCTCTCGCGGCTTGACGGGTGGATTCGCGCGGCACCGGCAGAGAACGTCCGACTCTCGGACGCCGACCTCGCGGAACTCGACGACTTCGCGTCGTGGCATGAGCGGTGGGCCGGGTACGTCGAGGCCGAGGGCGTGGGGGATGGCGACGGAACTCGACGGTTGACGACGGAGGCCGCGCGTGAAATGGAGCGGGCATTGACCCGCGGCGAGAAAGCCGTCTGGGATGCGCTGAGCGCGAAGGTGTTGACCGGCAGGGAACTGATGGACAGGTTGGACACAAGCGAGCAGACGATCCGCGAGCACGTCAAAGCGATCCGCCGGAAGCAGGGGGAGAGCGCGATCGGCAACAGGCGAGGGCGGGGCTACTTTCGTCCCGACGCCCCGCCGGATTGGGATGCAGTGAAGCCCGCTACCCGCGCGCGAATCAGGCGAGCATAAGCGTGGCATAACTTACGGTGCGCTTATAGCCAAGGCCCGCCCTGTCGTGTCTGATCCATCACCCCGCAGGCGTACAGCCTATCCCGGAACCTCTTCCATTGCAGCGCGTATGAGGTTGCATGGCGATGCGACTCACGGACGAGCAGCTTGACTGGATCTGCGATCGGG
>JACTNA010000012.1 GCA_014584315.1 Planctomycetota bacterium
TCGAGGACGCCCTCATCGAGTACCACGCGCTTCGAGAGAAAGGACCCTGAGCCATGAGTACCGACACCAAGGCCGATCTGCTCGCCGCCGCGGAGGCCCTCTTGGCCGCGCGCGACTCCGGGATGCTCACCGAGGACGAGTGGGAGAGCCTCGCGCGGGCCGTCAGCCCGCCCGCGCCGCTCCCCGAGGGCGCGACCCAGCGCTTCGTCTACGACCAGGCCGAGGGGCTGGTCCGGCTCGTCGAGAAGAACGGCGCGACCGTCCTTCGCCAGAGCGCCATCCCCGACGCCCTGTCCGCCGTCGCTGAGTTCGCGGAGGAGCGCGCGGGGCCGTTCATGATCGAGGGCGCGCGGGCGGCCGACGGATTCCAGTTCAGCCGCGAGGACGCCGAGGCCGCCTGCGAGTTCCTCGTGCACCTCGGCCTGTTGGAGCGCACCCTGGATGGGGGCTACGCACCTCATGGCGAAGCGATCGCCGACAAGGCGCTGGCCGCCATGAACGGCCTGCCCGCAACCTGAGAGGGTCATGATCCGACCCTCTCCGCCGCGACGCCCGTCGCGGCTTTCTCTTCGGCCACAGCGTTCGAGCCCAGCCGCTCCGCTTTGCGGCCCGTGAACTTCTCCCAGCGCTGCACGATGACGTCGCAGTACAGCGGGTCGAGCTCCATGAGGAACGCCCGCCGCCCCGTCATCTCCGCGCCGATGAGCGTGCTGCCGCTGCCGCCGAAGAGGTCCAGGACGTTCTCGCCCGGGCGCGACGTGTATTCCATCGCCCGCCGCGCCAGTTCGACGGGCTTCTCCGTCAGGTGGACCATCGCGTTCGGGTTCACCTTCTTGACCGACCACGTGTCCGGCACGTTGTTGGGGCCGAAGAAGCGGTGCGCTGCGCCCTCGCGCCAGCCGTAGAAGCACCACTCGTGGTTGCCCATGAAGTCCTTGCGGGTCAGGACCGGGTGCTCCTTGATCCAGATGATCGCTTGCGAGAAGTACAGCTCGCACGCCTCCAGAACCGGCGGGTAGTTGGCGCAATTGGCGTAGCCGCCCCAGATGTAGAACCCGCCGCCCGGAATCAGCACGCGCGCGATATTGCCGAACCACGCCGCGAGCAGCCGGTTGAACTCGTCGTCGGAGACGAAGTCGTTGGCCAGCGGTCGGTCCTTGGCCCGCATCTTCCTCGTCGTCGGCTGTGCCTTCTCAGGATGCCGCGCGAGGTCCATCTTCTGGTGATGGGTCTGCTTCCGGGCGAGCCGCTCGCGGTCCTTCTTGCCGCGCTCGCTGTGCGACCGCTCGCACTGCAGGTCCTCGCGGCGCGAGAACGACGTGATCCCCGCGGCGATGGCGTTGTTCGAGCGTGGCTCGACCTTGACGTTGTACGGCGGGTCCGTGTTGACCAGGTGGATCTGTGCGCCGGCGAGCAACCGGTCCAGGTGCTCGGCGTTCCCGCTGTCGCCGCACATGAGCCGGTGGTTGCCGAGCACCCAGACGTCGCCGGGGACCGTGGTCGCGGCATCCGGCGGCGCGGGTACCTCGTCCGGGTCGGTCAGGCCCGCCGTTCCCTCCGGCGCCAGCAGCGCCGTGAGGTCCTCGGCGCTGAAGCCGAGCAGCGACAGGTCGAAGTCCACGCCCTGCAGGTCGGCCAGCTCGATCGGCAGCAGCTCCATGTCCCACGAGGAGAGCTCGTGGAGCTTGTTGTCCGCGATCCGCAGTGCCTTGACCTGGTCGGGCGTCAGTTCCCGCGCGACGTGCACCGGCACCTCGGCGAGGCCGAGCTTCTCGGCGGCCTTCAGCCGCGTGTGCCCGGCGATGATGACGCCGTCGCCGTCCACGACGATGGGCACGCGGAAGCCGAACTCCTGGATGCTCTTGGCGACCGCGTCGATCGCCCCCTCGTTCTTCCGCGGGTTCTTCTCGTAGGGCTTGACCCGCCCGATGTCCCACATCTCGATCTTCATGCCGTCCTCCTTGACGAGTGCTCCTCAGGGGTGAATCGCAACATCCGGTGCCCGCGCGGGTGACCCCACCTGCCGAGGTGCTCGACGCGCCAACCGCTGGCGCGTCCCGCCTCGGTCATCTCCGCGGGCGTGTACTCGAACAGCCGGTGGTCGTGCGGCTCGGCCGGGTTGTCCTTCGGCGCCTCGCACTCGGCGTAGGTCACGTAGAGCACGCCGCCGCGCGCGAGCATGGGTCGCAAGCTGGCCAGGCACCACCGGATGTGGTCCATCGGCAGGTGCGTGAACAGGGAGTGCGCCCACGCGATGTCCGGGCGCACCGGCAGTCGCTCGAACTCGAAGCCCGCCAGCGCCAGCAGCGTCGGGCACTTCGCCTCCACGAGCGCGGGCCCGAGTTCCTGCTCGGCGCCGATGCGGAGCAGCTCCGGCTCCTTGTCCACGCCCGTGTACCGGCCCAGGTCGAGGTAGCGGATCATGTGCACGCCGCCGCGCAGGGCGCCGCACCCGATATCGAGAACGCGATGGTCTCGGCGCAGACCACGGCCCCGGAGGAACCGCAGTTGGAGCCGGCCGACCTCGTCCCACAGGCCGCCGACGTACTCGCGGTGGCCCGCCTGGCGAACCCCCTCGGGGCCATGCAGGTACGTCCGGCGGATTTCGGCGTCGGTCGGGGGCTTCATGGCCGCCCCCTTTCCGGGCCTTCGCCACGTCGGGGCCCACGTTGGCCCACGT
>JACTNA010000001.1 GCA_014584315.1 Planctomycetota bacterium
GGGCACCGCCCCCTCACTGGTGAGCCGCGATAGGAGCCGCGGGCTGATGCGGAGCGCCGTTGCGGCCTCGCTCGCCCGCAGCGCGAGGATCGGAACGGGCTCACGCCCGTCGGCCGTGGCGACGACGGGGATGGTGTGGTCAGCCACGGCGCGCCCCCCTCGTCCTTCGGGACGTCCGGATGCGTCGGTCCAACTCCGCGCGGAGCGACGCCGCGGCCCGTGAGTCCGGCCCGGCTGACCGAACGGTGGCCGTGAGCATCGCCCGCAGACGTCGCGTGGGGATTTGCTGAATCTTCATCGCCCCAGAGTCGCAAGCGCGTGCGATTCTGGGTTGCTAATGGACGGGTACCGGACGCGCGACAACACTACTCGCCCGGTGGTTTCCGCATACGTTCGTCGTTCGATGGACGCTTGGTGGACGCGTCGATGGATGATCTAGCGGCGTCGATGATGTGGCGCACACGAGCCACGTCGTACAGGTAGCGAGCTTCACGAGATGTCGCGTTCGCATCCTCGACCCAGCCCGATCCAAGGGCATTCTTGGCTCGCCACCGTTCGAGGCGTTTGCGGAGCGAGTCGTATGGCACTTCGAATGTTGTTGCAAGGTCCGTGGCCGTGAACATTCCGCTGGTTGGGAGTCCCTGTTTCAGGTGGCCATGTTCGGCTTCGGTGCGGTTCGGTCCATTCGGCACTGACGATAGCGGGCGCCCCTTTGACAATTCATCGTCATTGCCATGTTGCAATCCCCTCTCCATCAACGCCTCCATCTCCTCGCGCGCGTTCCCGAACCAACGCCCGAACTCCTCCGCGTCGGCCGCCTCGCGGTCGAGCACGACGTTGGGGATGCCAAGGGCAGATTCAACCGCGATGAAGATCCGTTCCGCCCGGTGGACCCGCTTGGTGATCTCGACCGACCGCCGGGCGGTGCCCGGGTTCAGCGCGTTGTCGAGGGCGTCCGCCCCGCCATCCTTGATGGCGAGGATGGCCTCGTTGCACCACCCGCGGCCCCAAGCGAGGTGGGCTCGGAGGTCGTCGTAGAACGACGCGGGCAGGCCAAGCTGAAGCGGCTCCGCAGCGTGGCGACTCAGATCGGACAGGCCGTCCAGAACCTCCGCCAACGGGACGCGCGCGCCCTCCCGTCCTCCCCTGTCGCGCGCGAGCGCGTTCAAGGCGCTCAGCCGGAACTCGCTGGCCTGCCCGTGGTGCTTGACGATCGTCCCGAGCGACTCGGCGGTCGCTTCGCATGCCGACTGGAGCCCCCCGAGCGCGTGCCACAGGCGCAGGGGAGCGGGCTGGTCCTTGAACCCCGGGGGCAGCGTCTGCTCGAACATGGGGAGGGGCACCTTTCCGCTCGCGCGGCGCGACGCCTCGACGATGGCGAGCGCGTCGAGGATCAGTTCCCGCCACGGCTGCTTCGCAAGCCAGAGGTCGTCGAACCCGTGCCACGCGCGGCCGAACCCGTCGGGCTCTCCCTCGCCCGACCACGAGAGGGTCGCCAGCTGCGTCAGATCGGCCGCGTACTCGCCCGCCTCGGAGTCGGTCGCCACGCAGATCCAGAGCAGCACGCGCCGCGCGCTAACGAGCTTCTCGGCGTTGTCGGCGACGGCGCGAAGGGACAGGTCGGGAGGATCGTGTCTCACGTCCACGCCCACGCAGTTGATGCGCCACAACCTCGTGTCGCCCGCTTTCTTGACCCCGGGCATTTGATTCGTGGACACATACCCGGGGTCGCCGCCCAAATCGAACTGGCACCGGCGCTCGCGCACGGCCTCCTCGCCGTACTCGCGGTCGAGCCATCGGCCGGCCTCGCGGTACTCATCGGGGCTCGCTCGGACGAGGCAGTGGACCTGCACGAGCACCGCCGCCCACCGCGGATCAATGCGATCCTCGTCCACCGCGAACTCACTCCCGGGTGGGAGTGCAAAGTACGGCACCGGCTCGCGCATCTCGAACTCCGTCAGCGCCGGCACGTCTGCCATCGCCTTGAGCCGCTCGCGCCGGGCTGCAATCGCAGAGCCCATTCGATTGAGAGGCTCGAGGCCGCTGGTCCACCGCTCCACCTGCGCTTCGAACTCGCGGAAGAGGGCGTCCACCTCGGGGACGTTCCCGCGCTCGCGCTCCAACTTGGCCAGCGACCACCGCCGCCAATCGGGCGAGTCGTCGTCACGCGTGCCGCTCGCCAGCCACCACTCGCGCGTGATCCCAGGCGTGGGGGACGGCGGCTCCGCCGACTTCGGCTTCGACTTGCTCGGCTGCGACTTCCGTGCCTTGGCCAACGCCCGCGTCCGTCACCGCGCGGCCGCCCGCAACGCGCGAGCGGCGCCCGCTCGGACACGATGATACGTGCCGCAGCGTCCCCGTGCGCACAAGCGCAAGCCCATGCCCCTCACCCCCCCATGAAGTACTTCGCCTTGACCGGGTCCGACTCCTTGGGCTGGAGCGGCACGTTGATCCGCGTGCGGGCGCTGGGCGTCAGCCCAAACTCCTGCTCCAATCGGCTCAGGGCGAGCGACAACTTGTGGATCTGCGCGACCTCGGGGAACTGCCCGAAGGCCTTCACGCGCCCGTTCCCGTCCTTGATCGAGTAGGACGTCCCGTACTTGTCCACGAACAG
>JACTNA010000009.1 GCA_014584315.1 Planctomycetota bacterium
TGTGCATCCGATGGGAGAAGTCCACCGTGTTGTTCCAAGGCTACCTTCACTTCGCGTGCTCGTTCATGTTACTTCGAGAGGTTCTGGGATAGGCTCTACATTGACGCCGTGGTGCTGCGCGACCGCGATGCCAACACGGCCTGGCACGACGAGGCCCACGGGACGCTCGAGGAGCGGGTCTATTCCTGCCAGAGCCAGAACTGGCGTGCTTCTCAGGATCGCTGACGGCGACGGGAACGCGCCGGCGGCTCACGGCCTCCCGAACCGTCCCGCCCGCACGTCCTCCACGGCTTGCCGGACCTCCGCCTCCGTGTTCATCACGAACGGGCCGTAGGTCACGACCGGCTCGTCGATCGGCTCCCCGGCCAGGACGAGCAGGTCCGCGCCGTCGCCCGACTCGACGAGCGCGCCGCCGCCGGCACGCGAGAGCACGGCCAGTTCGCCCTCGCCCGCCCCGTGCGTGCCGCCGATGCGGATCGAGCCGGTGCGCACGAAGACGCCCGCGTTGTGCCCGTCGGGGATGGGCAACTCCGCCCGCGCGCCCGCGCCCAGCCGGACGTCCCAGAGCACGATCGGCGTCACCGTGGCGGCCGGGCCGCGCACGCCGCCGAACTCGCCCGCGATGATGCGCACCGTGCCCGCGCCGCCGGGGAGCTGCACGGTCGGGATCGCGTCGGCCCGCAGTTCCTGGTAGCGCGGCGGCGTCATCTTGTGTCTGGCGGGCAGGTTGACCCAGAGCTGGGCGACCTCGAACGTGCCGCCGCTGCGCGTGAACTCGCGCGAGTGCTTCTCCTCGTGCAGCACGCCGGAGCCGGCGGTCATCCACTGCACGTCGCCGGGGCCGATGCGCCCGCTGTTGCCGGCGGAGTCGCGGTGCTCGAGTTCGCCCTGGAAGACCACCGTGACCGTCTCGAACCCGCGGTGGGGGTGGGTGTCCACACCGCGCGGCTCGCTCGACGGCTCGAACCGGGCGGGCGGGGCGTAGTCCATCAGCACGAACGGGCTGAGCCGCGACCCGACCGACCGCGGCGAGATCACGGAACTGACGGGAAAGCCGTCGCCGACCCAGTGCGTCGGAGGGCTGGGGAGGACCGATTCGACGTGGCGGGGTGGCATCAGGAACTCTAAGCCGCGCCGCCGGGATCGGCCCCGCAGTCTCGGCGCTGCGGCGTGCCTATGGGCGGGGGGGGTTGCGCTCAGCGCAGATCGCGGCGTCGAGGCCAACCCGGCAGGCCGACGGAGAGGCTTGGAGGTGGACTTGCGGTCTGGTATGCTCGCCGAAGGTTCGAGGAGCAGCTATGGAGGCACTTGGCGGCACGGCGTGCCTTGCGTCGCGGGGACGGAGGCACCGGGATTGCGGAGCCGATCTCGGTGGCACGGTGCGAGAGCTTCGGTGCCACCCTGCCGTAGCCTTCATTCAAGCTCGCGGTCGGCGTGCGTGGTCCACTCGTTCAAGAAGTCGATGAACTCATCTACCCAAATCTCTGTGAATCGCTGGAACTCACCCGCTTTCTCTCGCCATATCCTGAGCCGAGAGCGAACCGAAGTTCGTACTTCGCGTCGTCCGGTCGGGTCTGAATGAGGACCACTAACTCAACCGGAGCGGTCTCGAACAGCATGTCCCCTGCCGCGAGACTGCCGAGAAGCGCCTTGACAGTTCCATAGCCGCTACGTCGCAACACCAGCCGGTTGTACGAACTCTGGTGCTCTTGGAATCCCTTGGATGTCCAGAAATCGATAACCAGCATCACCGCTTGGGCTTTGCTGATGCTGGGAACCGTTACTATCCATGTCGCTGTGCAGCCCATCGATCAGCATTGTACCGTCGCTCCTGGCGGGGCGACATCATGAACTCTGACCTGTGCCACCGAGATCGGTCCCGCGATCTCGATGAAGTGGCGTCCCTCTCGGCGAGATGCGCCGAGCTCCGCGGCGGGCATCGCACGAGGCAGGCGAACGGACCCAACCCGCGGCCCCGCCGCCCTACCCTTCCCCGCCCGGGCGGGTAGCTCAGTTGGCCAGAGCATTCGCCTTACACGCGAAGGGTCCCGGGTTCGAGTCCCGGCCCGCCCATTCACTCACGACCCCCACCCACGACCCCCACCCACGACCATGCGCGGAGGCCTGCGCTGAACGCCCTCGACCTCGCCTATCTCCTCGTCGCCGGCGCGACCGCCCCGTGGTGGACACGCAAGACCCGCGGCGGGTGGCGCGAGCGCTTCGCGCTGGACCTGCCCCCCGCTCGTGCCGACGCCTCGCGCCCACGCGTGCTCGTCCACGCCGTCTCGGTCGGCGAGGTCAACGCGATCCGCGAGTTCGTGCCGCTGCTGGGCGAGCGGGCCGAGGTCGTCGTCGCGGCCTCGACGGACACAGGCCTCGCCCGGGCCCGCGAACTCTTCGCCGAGGCCCACCTCGTGGTGCGCTACCCGCTCGACGCCTCCGGCGCGGTCCGCCGGTTCCTCGACGCCGTGCGCCCGAACGCCGTCGCCCTCGTCGAACTCGAACTCTGGCCGAACTTCGTGCGCGAGTGCGTCCGGCGCGGTATCCCGATCGGCGTCGTGAACGGCCGCCTGAGCGACCGCTCGTTCCGCGGCTACCGGCGCATCCGTCCGTTCATCGGGGGGAGTTTCCGCGCGCTCGCGTTCGCGGGCGTGCAGGACGAGACCTACGCCGAGCGGTTCCGCGCCATGGGCACTCCGGCCGATCGCGTCCACGTCACCGGCTCGATGAAGTTCGACTCGGCGCGCGTCGGCGAGCCGGATGGGGCGGACGACCTCGCCCGGGCGCTGGGCATCGACCGCGCCCGCCCACTGATCGTCGCCGGCAGCACCGGCCCGGGCGAAGAGGCCCTGATCCGAACGGCCTGCGAGCGCGCGTTCCACGGGGAACATGTCCAGCTGCTGTGCGCCCCGCGCAAGCCCGAGCGTTTCGACGAGGCCGCCGCCGCGCTGCCCGGCTGTGTGCGCCGCTCGCGCCCCGGCGCGCCCGCGGGCGACGCGCCCCGCTGGTTCCTCCTCGACACCATCGGCGAACTGCGCTCGGCCTACGCCCTGGCCGACCTCGTCGTCGTGGGGCGCTCCTTCTTCGACCTCTACGGCTCGGACCCGCTCGAACCCGCCGCCCTCGGCAAGCCGATGCTGATCGGCCCCCGGGTGGATGATTTTCGAGCGATCGTCGAGGCGCTCGACCACGCGGGCGCGATCGTGCGCACCGACCGCGACAGGCTCGGGGCGGACCTCGCCGCCCTCCTCGACAACGCCGAGCGCCGGGCGGACCTCGGTCGCCGGGCGCTCGCCTGCGTGGAGGCGAACCTCGGCGCAAGCCGTCGGAACGCCGGGTTGGTCGCCGCGGCGGTCGGGGTCTAGGATTCCGGCTTGGCCGCGCCGGCGACCCCCGCCCGCGCGCCCCGAGGGCGTAGCTCAGTTGGTAGAGCAGCGGACTTTTAATCCGCGGGTCCAGGGTTCGAATCCCTGCGCCCTCATTGACGGCTTGCGGCTTGGGACCTGCGGCTTGGGGTGTGGCCAGCCCGGGCCGGAACGCCCGCCGAGGGGATCACGAGAACGAACATGCGTCTGGCGAGTGCGTCGATGACCCGAACCCCCAAGCCCCAAGCCCTCAGCCCTAAGCCTCACCGATGCTGATCGTTCATGCAGTGTGGGCGGGTGGGTCGGTTCGGCTGTGGGCGGAGTCGGCCGCGCTGTGGCCGCAACGATCTCGCGCCGAAGGAACGGGACACCCATTCGCCGTGGTCGATGAATCGCTCAGGTCCGCAGTTCCCGCCGCATCGCCCGAGCCTCTGCGCATCCTTCTCCCCACGCTCGACGGCCTGCCCGAGCCAAGCCCGCGGCTGGCTCACGCTGTCGGGCACGAGAGCGAAGAGTCCGGCTACACGCTGAGGGCGTTCGAGGTGGCCTCGCTGAGCCTTCCACCGGATCGTGTCGAGGATGAACTCGAATGCCTCGCCGAGCGAGAGGCGGGGGCGGGGCTGGCGCCCGGTGAATCCGTCGAGTGGTTCGCCTCGGCGGTTCGTTTCGCTCGGCATCTGCGCGCCCAGGAGCGTTTCGTCCCGATGCTGCTCCAGGAGGCTGACGGCGCGCTGCGGGCCGCCTGGTCGCCCTGGCTCGCCGACGAGCAGACCTCGGCGCGGGCGGTCGCGCTCGCGCGGGCGATGCCCCCCTCGGCCCGGTGCGCCGAGGGCGAGCAGCACCTCGGGGCGTGGGGCGTGCTCGAGGCCCTGCTCGGCTCGCTGACCGACGCGGCGTGCCGGCGCGCCCTCGTCCGCGAGTCCATGGCCGAGACGCTCGAGGGCATCGACCGCGCCGACCCGCAGGCCGCATGGCTCGACGGCCTGCTCGGCGACGCGCACGCCGTGCCCCTCGGTGCCGCCGCTCGGCCGGACGCCGTCCGGCGCGTGCGATCGTGGATCGGCGCGCTCGACGAGCACGGCACGGTCGGGGAGTGGCGGCTGTGCCTGCGCCTCGAGGAGCCGATGGAGAGTTCGCTCCTCGACGACATGCGCGCCCCGCCCGAGAGCGTCGAGTGGGCGCTCCGATTCGCGCTCCGGTCCGCCGAGGATGAGCGCATCTCCATCGAGGCCGAGGATGTGTGGCTGCTCCCGACCGAGTCCGTCACGGTCGAGGGCCGGCGCGTGGACGGCGTGCGTGAACTGCTGCTTGGCGAACTCGGCCGCGCCTCGCGTCTCTACCGCCCCATCGAGCGCGCCCTCGAAGAGAGCGAACCCGCGGAACTGCGCCTCACCACCTCGCAGGCCTACCAGTTCCTTCGCGAAGTCGCCCCGATCCTCCGCGAGCAGGGCTTCGGCGTCGTGGCCCCCGATTGGTGGGAATCGCCCGCCATGCGCCTCGGGGCGCGCATGCGGCTTACCGGCGGCGAGCCGCGCGACGGCGACCGCGCCTCGCCCTCTCCCGCCGGGCTGGCCGCGCTCGGCCTGGGCGCGCTGGTGCGCTACGAGTGGGAGATCTCCGTCGGCGACCGCACGCTCTCGCTCCACGAGTTCGAGCGCCTCGCCCGCGAACGCTCGCCGCTGCTGCGCGTCGGCGGGCGATGGGTCGAGGTGCGGCCCGAGGACGTCGAGGCGGCCATCCGGTTCATCCGCGAGAACCCCGGCGGCGAGACCTCGCTCGGCGACGCCCTCAGACTCGCCTACGCCTCCGACGCACGACGCACCGGCCTCAACATCGTCGGGCTGGAGGCGGACGGATGGATCGGCGCGGTCCTCGGCGGCGAGAACGAGCGGCGCACCCTCCCCGCGCTCACCACGCCCGAGACCTTCCACGGCGTGCTGCGCCCGTACCAGCAGCGCGGCCTGGCGTGGCTCGCCTTCATGGAGTCGCACGGGTTCGGCGTCTGCCTCGCCGACGACATGGGCCTCGGCAAGACCATCCAGTTGCTCGCGCTGCTGGCGCACGAGCGGGAAGGGCGGACGGCCGAGGCGCAACCAGGAGAGGGCGCCGGCGCAGCGGGGCCACCCGGGCCACCCGCTCCCGTCGGGCCGACACTGCTCGTGGTGCCGATGTCGGTGGTCGGCAACTGGGTCCGCGAGGCGAGGCGATTCTGCCCCTCGCTCCGCGTGCTTCTGCACCACGGGCTTGACCGCCTGAGCGGCGCGGCCCTGCACGAGAAGGCCCTCGCCAGCGACGTCGTCGTCACGACCTACGCCCTCGCACACCGCGACCGCGAGCAACTCGAGTGCATCGCGTGGCACCGCGTCGTGCTGGACGAGGCGCAGTACGTCAAGAACCCGCAGTCCAAGCAGGCCCAGGCCGTCCGCGCCTTCGAGGCCCCGCGCCGCGCCGCCCTCACCGGCACCCCGGTCGAGAACCGCCTCAGCGAACTCTGGTCGATCATGGACTTCCTGAACCCCGGCTACCTCGGCGGCGCATCCTCATTCCGGCGGCAGTTCGGCGTTCCCATCGAGCGCTATCACGACCACGCCCGCGGGGAGAAACTCCGCTCACTCATCCGACCCTTCGTGCTGCGCCGACTAAAGACCGACCCATCGATCATCGCCGACCTGCCCGACAAACTCGAGAGCCGTGAGTTCAGCCACCTCACGCGCGAGCAGGCCGAGATGTACCGCGAGTGCGTGGCGCGGATGATGGGCGAGGTCGAGCGATCCGAGGGCATCCACCGCCGCGGCCTCGTCCTCGCCGCGCTCGTGAAACTCAAGCAGATCTGCAACCATCCCGCCCAGGCCCTCAAGGACCACGACTTCGCCGGCGCGACCCCGCCCGATCCGTCGCGCTCCGGCAAGTGCGTGCGCCTCCTCGAGATGCTCGACGAGACCCTCGCCGCCGGCGACCGCTCGCTCGTCTTCACCCAGTTCCGACAGATGGGCCACCTGCTCGCGCTCATGCTCCGGCACGAACTCGACCGCGACGTCCTCTTCCTGCACGGCGGCACCACCCAGAAGCAGCGCGAGGCCATGATCGAGCAGTTCCACGAGCGCGACGGGCGACACCCCATCATGATCCTCAGCCTCAAGGCCGGCGGCGTCGGCCTGAACCTCACCGCCGCCACCCACGTCTTCCACTTCGACCGCTGGTGGAACCCCGCCGTCGAGCAGCAGGCCACCGACCGCGCCTTTCGCATCGGGCAGACGCGGACCGTGCAGGTCCACAAGTTCGTCGTGCGGGGCACGCTCGAGGAACGGATCGACGAGATGATCGAGGCCAAGACCGAACTCGCCGAGCGGATCGTCGGCTCCGGCGAGCGCTGGCTCACGGAACTCTCGACGGACGACCTGCGCGGCATCCTGACGCTCCGCGACGAGGCCGTGGGAATCGAGGATTGAGGCGGAGCGTGACGATGCACAGCGGAACCTTGACAGCGGACATCGGGGCATTCGCCGAAGGCGGGAGGGGCTGACGGTGTCGAACTTTCATCGAGCGGGAAGGCCGCGGGCGAGCGTGCCCTCCGTGCATCCGCGCCGGGTTCGGGGGGGGGTTCGCCCGGTGTCGCGCGATGCGGCTCGTCCCGCCGGGTGGCTGGGGCGCGCGTGGGTCGCGCTCATGGACGCGGCCGCCGCCGAGGACGCCCGCGCCGAAGGGCTGGACTACGCCAAGCGGGGCCAGACCCGCAGGATCGAGATCGAGGGCGGCGCGGTCCGCGGCCTCGTCCAGGGCCGGTCCGAGTCCGCCTACTCCACGGCCGTCGGCGTCGAGCGATTCTCCGTCGAGCGGTGGGAGGCCGTCGTCGCCGCGCTCGCCGAGCAGGCCATGTTCTCGGCCAAACTCCTCGCCGGCGAACTGCCCGAGAGCGTCGGCGCGACGCTCCGAGGGGCGGGCGCGCCGCTCGAACCGGCCGGGCCCGGCGATGTCCGCACCGAGTGCTCCTGCGACGGCGGCCCGTGGTGCAAGCACGCCTGCTGCCTCGTCTTCCTCCTCGCCGACCGCCTCGAACGCGAGCCGACGCTCGCCTTCGCCCTGCGCGGCCTGCCCGCCGACGAGGTTCTGGAGCGCGTCCGCCAGCGCAGGCAGACCGCCGAGGGGGGGGGTGCGGCCATGCCCGCCTACGCCGCGCACGTCCCGGGCTCCGCCGACGCCCAGGGCGCGCCCCTCGACGCCTGTATCGAACGCTTCTGGCAGGCGGGCGCGGAGGTCCACGAACTCGAGTTCGCCCTCGACCCGCCCGCCGTCAGCCACCCGCTGCTGCGCAGGCTCGGCGCCAGCCCGTTCCGCGAGAGCCGGCTCCCCATGGTCGGCCTGCTGGCCACCTGCTACGAGGTCATCGGCGCGGAGGCACGCGGCGAGCACGCCGAAGCCGAACCGGACGCGACCGACGGAAACGATCAGCGAGCGGATTGAACGCCCGCGAACAAGTCCGCGAACTTCCGCGCCGTGCGCTTTCTCCACGAGCCGCGGTGGTAGGCGTCGCTGGCGAGGATGGGAAAGAGCGAGGCGATCTCGCCGTAGACCATCTGCTCGTGGACCACGTCCACCTTGCCCCACGAGCAGGCCTCGCGCAGCGTCGAGCCCGAGAGCGCGCCGTCGCGCGAGTCCGCGACGGTGATCTGCACGGCGTACTTGTGCATGGCGATCCCGCCGCGGGCCGAGCCGCCCCGCGCCTCGTCGAGCAGTTCCGCCGCCACGACGATGTCCTGCGCGAAGTTCTTGGGCACGCCGCCGCCCAGCATGAGCAGCCCGGTGTCGCCCGCCGCCAGCTTGATGTCGGTCAACTCGCGGAAGTCTCGCCCGGAGTCGAACGTCACCATCGGTCGCCCGGCCGCGGCCCGCTCGGTCTGGTGCAGCACGATCCCGAACCCGGCCGAGCAGTCGCTGAACGCGGGGCAGAAGATCGGCACGCGCCGCCGGTGGCACTCGAGCACGAACGACTCGTTCCCGCCGTGATGCTCGGCCAGGTGCGCCCCCATCGCGTCGATCAGTTCGCGGCTGGAGTACGCCCCCGGCTCCAGCGAGTCGAAGATGCGCCGCGTCGCGTCGTCGCACGCCCGCAACTCGTCCTCGTCGATGTACGTGTCGTAGATGCGGTCGATCATCAGGTCGCGCAGCGTCCGGTCGTCCACCGGCGGCGCCTCGGGCGAGCCGGGCGCGATGTAGTGCCGGTACCCCAGCCCCTCGAAGAAGTCCTGATCGACGACGTTCGCACCCGTCGAGACGATCGCGTCCACCATGTTGTGCCGCACCAGCGTGATGATCGCCTTCTTCAGGCCGGCCGAGACCAGCGACCCCGCCAGCGTCAGCACCACCGCGCACCCGGTGTCCGCGAGCATCCGGTCGTACACGTCCGCGGCCTGCGCCAGCGTGCGCGCGGAGAACGCCATCGAGCGGTAGGCGTCGATCACGGGTCGGGCGTCGAACGCGGTCACGTCCACGTGCTCGACGGGGCGGGAGAGCAACTCGGCCTTGGTCCAGGTCTTCGCGGTCATGCGGGTCCCCTCTCGGGCGCGCGGCGCGGGCCGCGGCGCGGATGCGTGCGCTCGCCCGGCCCCCCTGGCGGCGTCGCGTGCGTGCGGCCCCGGGGGTGACGGGGCGGCGTCGAGTCGCAAGTATAGGAGCCGCGCCCGCCGCGGAGTAGACTCATGCCATGGACCCGAAGCCACGCCCGAACGAGGAGCGGTACCGCCGGATCATCCGGCGCATGACGCCCGCCCAGCGGATCGAGAAGGCGGGTGAACTCTCCGACATGACCAAGGAACTCGCGCTCGCCGGGCTTCGCCAACGGTATCCCGATCTCGACGAACTCGCCCTGCGCAGGCGACTCCTCGAACTGAGGACGCGATGGGCCAGATCGACCTCCTGATCCACGCGGTACGCGCTCTGGATGCGGTCGGCATCCCCTACATGCTGACCGGGTCGTACGCGCTGAGCGTGGCGGGCGCGATCCGTTCCACGCACGACATCGACATCGTTGTTGAACTCGACGAAGCCTCTCTGCCGGCTTTGCTCGACGCCTTCCCGGCGAGCAGATTCCACGTCCGCAGGACCGCGGCCCTGGACGCGGTCCGCCGACGGAGCATGTTCAACGTACTCGACGAGGAGGAAGGGGACAACGTCGGTTTCTGGATGCTCACGGATGACGCTTTCGATCGCAACCGTTTCGAACGCAGGCAGACCGTTGAGTTCCGCGGCACGCGACTTCCGGTCTCGACCCCCGAAGACACCATTCTGATGAAGTTACGGTGGAGCGCAGGCGCGGGCGGCAGCGAGCGGCAGTTGCGCGATGCGCACGCCATGTACGGGATGTGCGCCGGGACGCTCGACGAGCGTTCCCTGAGCGAGTGGGCCGATCGTCTCGGCGTTCGCGGCGACCTGGAGCGAATCCGCGGCGAGAACCCCCCGCCAGCCCCCGATCACTCCAGGTAGGTGTACCCCTCCATCCCCACGTCGTAGAACTTCAGCAGGCTCTGCCCCTCGGCGACGCTCAGTTTCCCCGCCTTCACGGCCCGCTCCACGTCGCGGCGCATCGCCCGCACCAGGTCCTCCGAGTCGTACTGCACGTACGCCAGCACTTCCTTCACCGTGTCGCCCTCGATGATCTCGTCGATGTTCCAGTCCCCCACTCCCGGCGAGTCGTCGAACGACACGTGCACCACGTGCGTGTCCCCGTACAGGTTGTGCAGGTCGCCCAGCACCTCCTGGTACGCCCCGAGCAGGAACATGCCGAGGTAGTACGGCTCGCCGGGACGCAACTCGTGCAGTTCCAGCGTCGGCTTCGAAATCTCGCGCTTGTCGATGAACCGGTCCACCTGCCCGTCCGAGTCGCACGTGATGTCCGCCAGCACGCCCCGGCGCGTCGGCGACTCGTCCAGACGGTGGATCGGGCAGATCGGGAACAACTGGTCGATCGCCCAGTGGTCCGGCAGGCTCTGGAAGATCGACAGGTTCACGTAGTAGATGTCGCTCAGCACCCGGGGCAGGTCGCTCAGTTCGTCCGGCAACTCCCCCTTGCGCGACGCCAGGCTCAGCGCCTTGCGCCCGATCGCCCAGAACAGCCGTTCCGTCGCCGAACGCATCGGCAGGCTCATGTACCCGAGGTTGAACAGGCTCATGGCCTCCTCCGCCGCCTGCACCGCGTCGTGGTAGACCTCGACCAGGTTCACCCGGGGCAGCCCCAGCGCCTCGAAGGCGTCGATCAGTTCCAGCACCGGCTGCGGCCGCTCGTCCTCCTCCTCCATCAGCCGCTTGATCTCGCCCACGTCCGCGTCCACGGGGAACTGGCTGCTCCCCAGCACGTCCACCAGCAGGATCGACGAGTGCGCCACCATCGCCCGGCCCGACTCCGAGAGGATGCGCGGGTGGGGCACGTCCGCCGCGTCGCACGCGCTCTTCACGCGGTACACGATGTCCGCCGCGTACTCCGCCACGGTGTAGTTCACGCTCGAATGGCTCGCCGACTGCGACCCGTCGTAGTCGATGCCCATGCCCCCGCCGACGTCGATCGTGTCCAGCCCCGCGCCCAGTTCCTTCAACTCGCAGTAGATGTGCGCCAGTTCGTTCACGGCCGCCTTGATCGACCGGATGTCCCCCACCTGGCTCCCGATGTGGAAGTGGAGCATGTTCAGGCAGTCCGCCATCCCGTGCCGCTCGAGGAACGCCAGCGCGTCGAGCAGTTCCGTCACCGTCAGCCCGAACTTCGACCGCATCCCCGCCGACGACTCCCACCGCCCCACGCCCTTGGCGGACGGCTTGACGCGCACGCCGATCCGCGGGCGCACCCGGTACCGCTCCGCGTGCTTCACGATCAGTTCCAGGTCGCTGAACCGCTCGACGACCGGGATCACGTGCCGCCCCAGTTTCGTCGCCAGGATCACCGTCTCGATGAACTCCGAGTCCTTGAACCCGTTGCAGACGATCGGCATCTCGGGGCGGTTCTCCGTCAGCCCCAGCACCGCCAGCAACTCGGGCTTGCTCCCCGCCTCGAACCCGAACCCGAGCGCGGCCGCCGCGTCGCGCACTTCCTCGCACAGCGGCCTCTGCTGGTTCACCTTGATCGGGTAGACGCACGAGTACGTCCCCTGGTAGGCGTGGTCGCGGATCGCGGCGTCGAACGCCTCGCGGATCTCGCGCAGCCGGTGCCGCAGCAGGTCGCCGCACCGGATGATGACCGGCGTGCCGATCTCGCGCTCGCGCAGCCCCTCCAGCACCTCGAACAGGTCGATCTGCCGCGCCGGGTTGCGATCCGGCAGCACCGCGAGGTGCCCGCGCTCGTTGATCGTGAAGTACCCGCTGCTCCAATCGCGGATGCCGTACAGACGGATCGCGTCGTCGACCGTCCACGCGGGCACTGCCGCCTCCGCGCGCGCACCGTCCGTCTCCCGCGGCGAGGTATCGCCCGGACGCTCCCCCGCGCGGACGGAGGGCCGGGGCTGCGGCGACAGGCTTGTCATGGCGAGAGTCTCGGGCGTGGCCCCGCGCGACGGCGTCGCGGGATCGGTGCGATGGCCCGCGCGTGCTCGACCCGGCCACCGGCCCGGCAACCGCCCACCCTCGGCGGCCCGCCGAACCCTCCCGGGTGAATCGCGGCCCGCACAAGTATTCCGAACCCGACCCCCCGGGGCAACGCTCATCCCCAAATCGCACGCCCCACCCGTGCCACGACGGCCCGCTCCTCAAAGGTCGTACGGCCTCGATCGCAGCCCGGAACACCGAAACGCCCGCTAAGACCTCGCAAACCCCACTCCCGCCGCATGGCCGAGGCGGGGCACACGGCCTAGCGTACAACAACTTCCCGGGGGGGAAGGGATCTGCTTCGGTGCTCTCGCCGGAGTTCGTTCCGAATCCGAGAGGCACCGCCGAAATCAATCCAACGTTGTGATGCTCGGGGCGGCCCGGCGCGCGTGGCCGCCGACCCCGAGCGCTGCAATTGTGCACACGCCCCGGGGATGGCCGCCGCGTCGGCGGTCGCGGCCCGGCGCGAGATCCTCGCGTCCGACGACGGACGCAACCGGAAGGAAGGAGATGATCATGCGTCGCATACAGTCGTGCATCGCAGTTGCGATCGTCGCGGGCTTCGCCGCGAGCGTCCGGGCGGACGACGTCTTCCCGCCGTCATGGCGCGGTCAGTTCGGCACGGTGACGGCCGCGTGGGACTTCTGGGGACAGGAAGGCTTCGGCCCGCGGAGCATCAACGCCGGGTTCTACTCCGCCAACCCCGGCGGGCTCCCTGATCCCCTGGCACGCGCCTACATCGACAGCAACGTATACGTCCACAACTCTCTCTTCGGGCGACAGAGCGTGCTTGAAATCGGACCGAACGGCGCACCGGGCGACATCGGCTTCGGCATGCAGAACTACCCGGGGTACGACTCGCTGATCGTTCACATCCAGATCACCTACTACCCCGGCGGAGGCGCACCCCTCCAGTTCGGCATCGGCCCCGACAGCGACACGCCCCCGTGGCAGTGGCAGGAGTACGTGCCCGCCGTCGTCGGCGACACATTCATGCACGATGACGGCTGGCGGACCGCGACCTACGGCTTCACCGTTGATCCAAGCACGACCTTCCACGGCTTCGGCATCATCTTCACCGACTACCCTGCCTACGTCGATCAGGTCGTCGTTGACACGCGGGCCGTCCCGGCCCCCTCCGCCCTCGCCCTGCTCGCCCTCGGAGCGGGCGCGGCCGCACGCCGACGCCGGGGGACCTGCACCGACTGAACAACCGCAATCCGAGTCCGCCCGGCCGCGACGGCGGTCGGGCGCGGAGGGGAGGGCGCGCGCCGACAAGCACGCGCTCAGGAGAGGCGTCGGCTCCCGAGCGTACTCCGGGAGCCGACGCTGTTTCATCACGTCGCCGATCGTCCGATCGCCCCAACGCGCAGTCAGTGAGAATCCAGCGCGGCCTCCACCTCCGCGCGCTGGGGCGTCCGGCCGCACGTCGAGAGCAGTGCGGCCATCCAGCGACGCTGCCGCTCGTCGCCCGTCTCGGCCAGTCGTACCAGCGCGCCCGATCGCCGAAGAGCGACCACGCCGCGAGCGCAACCCCCGCAAGCACGGTCAGCCCTCCAAAGACCCAGTACGGCCAGTCGCCCATGACGGCCTCCCCGCGATCACGCCGAAGCAGCGCAGCAGACTCAGTCCGCCGAGTGGTGCTTCGCCACGAGGTCCAGCAACTCCCCCGCCACGTCGTTCGGCACCTGGAACGTCAGGTTGTACTGGGCGATCTTCCACCGGCCCTCGCTGAGTGCCAGCACCCCCGTGCCCCGCAGGTCGCCGTACTTCTCATTGCGGACCACCTCGTCGAACCACGCCACCTGCCCGCACGCCCCGATCGACACGTGCCGCTCGACCGCGTGGTACGTCCACGCCGACTCTCGCTCAAAGTACGGCCCGGCCCACGCCCGGAACGCCTCGACCGTCCAGCGCTCCGTCGGGTCGGTCCCCAGGAAGACCGCGTCCGGCGTGAAGTGCCCGAAGTACCGCGCCGCATCCGCCTTCGCCGCGGCGTCGTGGAAGTCGTCCAGCGTCTCGGCGATCACCTCGACCAGCGGTCGCCCGACGATCCGCTGCGGCCGCTCCGGCTGCAACGCGAACGCCCCGAGCGCGACTGCGACAATCGGCACAGCGAGCGTGATGCAACGCATGGCATGGCTCCGAGTGGAAAGTGGCGGAGTGACGGAGGCATCATACTCGATGTCGCGCCAGGCTCCGCTCCCTTCGCGCTCTTCGCGTTCGGCTTCTCCAACGACAGCGGGGCCTGGAAAGGCCCCGCCCCGTGGAGTGAGGAGAGAGTGCGTGAGTCGAGAGAGCGGAACTCGGAGGCCGGTCAGGCCTTCGTCTTGGTGCGGAACTCGAGGTATCCCATCCGCACGAGGAACCCGGTCGCTTCCTCGACCTCATACCGGCTGAACGGCACGAGGCACGCGGGCTGGTCCGGGGTTCCCAGCAGGTCCACCGGACGCGGGCAACGCCCGGTGAGCCGGTCGGCAACCTCGGTCAGGGCCTTGATGACGGCCTCGGAGGCCTCGAACAGGCGTTCGGAGTCGATGGTTTCGAAGGACTCGTTCATGGCTGCGCTCCCGATAGGTTGATCGCTTTCCGGGGTCTCTGGTTTCGGCGTTTCCCGCCGATCCTCTGCTTCTTCAAGCGGCGTTCGGGTCCGTCGCTCACGCCCCGGAGCGCGAACACTGCGCGGCATCCGCCCCGCCGGAACCCCGGCAACCGCCCCGTTTGCCACAGGAGGGCCGCCCGCCGATACTGCCCCCATGCGCAACCACGCCAGAACCGCCCTCGCCTCGACCCTCGCCGCCTGCCTGCTCGCCCCCTTCGGCTGTAACTCCAACGACGGCGGCGGCCCGTCCCTGCTCGCTCCCGCGCCGCGGACGCAGACCACCCAACTCGCCATCACGCTCGACGGCAGCATCGACGAGTGGCCCGCCGACAAGGCCGCCCTTGCCGACGCTCACTACCTCTACCTCCGCCTGGCGGTCGAGGGAGCCCCGCGCGCCATCCAGGCGTCTCACGAGCCGCTCACCATCCTGCTCGACGTCGATGCCGACACCGCCACGGGAGTGCGCATCGACGAGCCGACCAACACGCTCGGCGTCGACCTCGAGATCCGCTTCTCCCCCCGGCGCGACGACGGCTCTCCCGGCCGCGGCGTCGCCGTCATCGCCCACACCGCCGACGGCCCCCGCACCCTCTCGCACGCCGACATCGACCTCCTCGTCGCCCCCACGCACGCCGCCGACTGGTACGAGGTGCGCCTGAGCCGCGTCCTGCCCGACGGCCTGCCCCGCGCGGGGCTGGCGACCGACGGCCGCGCCTCGGGCTTGATCATCCTGCACGACGCCGGAGGGCAGGTCGCGGGCTGGTCCGACCCGTTCACGGTCGCGCTCTCGCCCGCGGCGAGCGGGCCGCACCTCGGCGACGCCGACCTCCCGCGCAAGCCCCGCGGCGCGATCCGCATCGTGTCGTGGAATGTCGAGCACGCCGCCCCCATGCGCAACGCCGGCCCCTTCGCCAACGCCATTCTCGCCCTCGAGCCGGACGTTGTCCTCGTGCAGGAATGGACGCTGGACACGCCCGGCCAACTCCGCGGCTGGTTCACGGCGTCGCTCCCCGCGTCCGACGGCCGCCCGTGGCACACGCGAACCGGCGAGGGCTGGGGCGTGGGCATCGTTTCGAAGTACCCGCTCGAGCCGCTCGGCCCGACCCGCCTCGAACTCGCCGGGCACGAGGCCCCGGTGCGCTTCATCGGCGCGATCGCCGACACGCCCTCCGGCCCGGTCGCGCTCGCCTCGCTGCACCTCAAGTGCTGCGGCGAGGCGGGCGGCCCCGAGGACGCCCAGCGCAACGCCGAAGCACGCCTGATCAACGCCACGCTCGCCGATGCGCTCACCGGCGTGCCCTACGGCGCGCTCGTCATCGCCGGCGACGTGAACCTCGTCGGACGCCGCACGCCCCTGGACACGCTCGCGGGCGGGCTGGCCTCGGGGGGGGGCAACCTCGCCGTCGCCGCCCCGCGAGTCCTCGGCGACGCCGCGTACTACACCTGGAGCGATGCGGACACCGAGTTCTCCCCCGGCCGACTGGACTTCGCCCTCGTCGGCGGCGGTCGGATCGTCAACGCCTTCGTGCTCGACACCGCCCGCCTCTCGGACGCCGCCCTCCAGCGCATCGGCCTCGACCGTGGCGACACCGCCGCGAGCGACCACCGGCCCGTCGTCATCGACGTGATGCCCAGGTAGCCGATGCCGGCACAGGCGGGGCGCCTGTGCCGCCGCGCGATCTACTCCGGTGCGCCCGCGCCCTCGACGATCCGCACCTCGCCGTCGCCGTCCTCCACGGCCACGCCCAGCGCGCGCAGCGCGAGCAGCGCGGCCTGCTGCTCCGCCTGCTTCTTGCTCTGCCCCCACGCCGGCTCGAAGCGGCGCGAGTCGATCTCGACGCACACCTTGAACGCCTTGGCGTGATCCGGCCCTTTCTCGTCGAGCGTGCGATAGACCGGCGTCCCCTCGAAGCGCTGCTGCGCGTGCTGCTGCAGCACGCTCTTGAAGTTCTGCTGGTGCCCGCTCTGCGCCGCCCGCTCGATGATCGGGTCGATGTGCGGCCCGATGAACGCCGCGGCCGCCTCGTACCCCGCGTCAACGTACACCGCCCCGATCACCGCCTCCAGCACCCCCGCCGCCAGCGACGGCGGCTGCGTGGACGACTGCATCCCCTTGCCGAGGATGAGCAGGTCCTGCAGGCCCATCGAGCGAGCGATCTGCGTGCACGCCCGGCGCGACACCGCCGCCGACTTGATCTTCGTCATCTCCCCTTCGAGCAGGTTGGGGAACCGCCGGAAGATGCGCTCGCAGGCCACCATCCCCAGCACCGCGTCGCCCAGGAACTCCAGCCGCTCGTTCGAAGCCACGCGCGTCTCCGCCACCGACGCGTGCGTCAGGGCGCGGCACAACAGCCCCGGATCACCGAACCGGTGCCCGATCACGGCTTCTGCGCGGGCGCGGTGTGCGTCGTCCATGGTCGCGGAGCGCCCGAACGCAGAGGTGCGTCCGCGCGGCCGGTCCTTTCGGAGTCGCCACGGACGCGAACGCTCGCCGCCAGGTCGCCTCCGAGGCGTCCAGGCCGCGGGCGCACACGCCCGATGCGGGCGGGGCCGACCCCGCCGGACCGAGTGTATGAAACACCCCCCGAGGCACCAAGCCTCTCGCGCCGGATTCGTCTCTGGTCGGGACCCGACTCGGGGCCTATATTCCTCCCCCACGGGCCGAGGCCCGCCGCGGAGGTCGCCATGCACTACCCACGCCGTGCCAGCAAGATCAAGCGAGCGAGGAAGTCCGGGTTCCGGGCCAGGATGCGCACCCGCAACGGCCGCAAGACCATCAACCGCAAGCGCCGCGTCGGCCGATCCGTCAACGTCCGCGACGCCAACTGACCGCCCGACCCTGACCAAGTCCCGAACGCCCGCCGGACAAATGCCGGTGGGCGTTTTCGATTCCGCCCCGCTTGTGCGAGGGTCCGACTTGGCGCACCATACGCCTCCGCCGGTCCGCCAGGATCGCCGCCAGGCACGCACCCACGGAGGCCGACATGTCCAACCAGCCAACGCCGCCCCCCGGCTCGGCCCGCCCCTACCGCGAGGTCACCCTCGCCGCCATCGTCTTCGCCATGGTCATCGGCCTGGTGATGAACGCCTCGATCACCTACGCCGGCCTCAAGATCGGCTTCACCCTCGGCGGCTCGGCCATCGCCGCCGTCCTCGGCTTCGGCGTCCTCCGCGGTCTGCTGCGCAAAGGCTCCATCCTCGAAACCAACATCGCCCAGACCATCGCCTCCGCCGTCAACACCTCCAACTCCGGCGTGATCTTCACCGTCCCCGTCCTGCTCCTCCTCGGCTTCACGCTCTCCTGGGACCAACTCGACTTCTGGCTCATCACCCTCGCCTGCATGGCCGGCGCGGTGCTCGGCGCGGCGTTCATCATCCCGCTCCGCAAGCAGATGATCGAGATCGAGCGCCTGCGGTTCCCGTCGGCGATGGGCGTCGCCGCCATCCTCAAGTCCCCCGGCGCGGGCGCGAAGAAATCCATCGTCCTGCTCGCGGGCATCGCCCTCTCCGCGTTGATCTATCTGCCGGTCGGTCTTCCCGGCATCCGCCTCCCCGCGTCGATCGACCGGCTCGACTCCCTCGTCGAACGCGAGCGCATCTCACCCGCCGACGCCGAGCGGACACGCACTATCGCGGGCTGGATCGAGCGCGGCGCGGCCCCGGACGCGGTGCTCGCCCTCGGCCGCGTCGAGGCCGAACTCCATGACTTGATCGAAGCCGACGAGCCGGACGAAGCGGCGATCGCGGGCGTTCGCGAGCGCATCCGCGATGCCGCCGTTCCCGGTGTCTCGCCCCGCCTCGCCCATGCGGCCCTGCTCGCCTCCGAGGGCGAGCAGCCGTGGGACTCGCTCCGCAAGACCGACCTCGGCTGGGCCGGCTCGCCGTTGCCGGGCTACCAGGACCTCAACATCCGCCTGCCCGCGCGAACCGACGACGAAGGCAAACTCCTTGCCAAAGTCGACCACAACGGCGACAACCGCCCCGACCTCGTCCTCACCGACGACCGCATCTCGCTCGGCCGAATCCTCGGCCTGCCCGACGAGTTCCAACTCGTCTTCGCCATCGCCCCCTTCGCCCTCGGCGCGGGCTTCATTACAGGGCGCGCCGGGCTGATGGTCCTCGCCGGCGGCATCCTCGCCTACTTCGTGCTGACACCCATCGCCTTCAGACTCGGCTGGATGCCCGCGAGCATCACGCCCGCCACCGCGCCCGGCTACGGCTTCGGCGCGTTCAACCGACCCCTGGGCATCGGCCTGCTGCTCGGCGGCGCGATGATGGGCATCCTCGCCGCGCTCCCCGCCATGCGCGCCGCCCTCAAGAGCATCGCCGTCGCAAGCCGCATGCCCCGAGGCTCGCGCGACGAACTCGGCCTCAAGGTGCTGCTCGCCGCCATCGCCGGCGCGCTCCTCCTCCTCTTCATCGCCGCCGACTTCGAGGGCAACCGACCGCTCAACGAGGGCAAGCAGTGCCCCGTCTCCGGCCTCAAGGTCTCCGAGAACGTCGAGCCGACAACCTACAAGGGATACCTCATCCGCTTCGCCTCCGACGAGGCCGCGGAGGCGTGGAGCTCTTCCGGCCCGTGGACGAGCCTGAACGTCGACAGGAACACGACTTCCACGGTCGTCTGGGACGACGCGCAGAAGGACAAGTACCTCGCCTCCATGAACGCCAGGCCCGGCGCGCTCGCCGCCCTTCCCTCGCACCTTCGCGCCGCCGTGATCGCCATCGTCGGCGCGCTCTGGATCTGGTTCGCCGGCATCATCATCGCCCAGTGCACGGGCATGACCGACTGGTCCCCCATCTCCGGCATGGCGCTGCTCACCGTCGTCATCGTCATGCTCCTCGCGGGCACGGGCGCGGTCCTCAGCGCGGTGCTGCTGGGCGCGGCCCTCTGCGTCGCCATCACGCTCGCCGCCGACATGATGGCCGACCTGCGGACCGGCCACCTCGTCGGCGCGCGCCCGATCCGACAGCAGGTCCTCGAACTCTGCGTCGTCCCCATCGGACCCGTTGTCTGCATGTTCACCGTCCTCCTGATCGCCGCCGTCAACATGAAGACCTACGGCGTCGCGCTCGGGCCGGAGACGCCCACCAGCGCACCCCAGGCCCAGGCCCTCCAAGCCATCATCACCGGCGTGCAGGGGGGCGAGATCCCATTCGCCCTCTACGGCTGCGGCGCGCTCCTCGGCGCGCTCCTCGGGCTCGGCGCGTTCAGCGGCCTCGGCGTCCTCGTCGGACTCAGCATGTACCTCCCGTTCTTCTACATCGCCACCTACGGCATCGGCTGCCTCGCCAACATGACCCTCGCCAAGATCAAGGGGCGCGCCTGGGCCGAGGAATGGGGCGTCCCCTTCTGCGCCGGACTCATCGTCGGCGAATCCGTCCTCCAACTCGCCATCAACTGCGTCGTCCTCGCACTCGGCTGATCGGAGACCCGCGATGAAACTCATCGGCTCCCTCGTCGTCATCGCCTCGCTCGTCTTCGGCACGCTCAGCGCGGCCACCGCCTACCTGCCGAAGCTCTCGCTCGCCGACGAGCGGCTCCTCGGCCTCACGCTCAACGCACCCGCCGGCGGCCCGCCGCCGCTCGCCGGGCCTGGAGACACACTCACACCCGAACTGCTCGCGACGCTCCGCGCCGACGGCGTCGAACGCGTCCGCGTCAAGGAGTTCGCCTTCGACCGCTGGTCGCACGCCTGGTGGTTCGCCCTCGCCGTGCTCGGCCTGACCGCCGGGGGAGTCACGATCAAGCAGGCCGCGAGGATGCAGTACGCACCGTCCGCCGCCGGCGAGCGTCGCGAGTCCCCGGCGTCCGCCGCGCGTGACGCCCTCGCGCGCATCCGCGAGATCGCGCGGTCCCTCGCCGACGAACTGCCGAGCATCCGCGACGAGCACGACCGCTGCCGCACGATCGTCCACCGACTCGACGAAGTCCAGCGTCAGCACTCACTCACCATCGTCGAGGCGAAGCCCGCCCTCATCGCCGCCCTCGGCATGGGCGGCTTCGCGGAGTTCATGGACCACTTCTCGGCCGGCGAGCGCAACCTCAACCGTGCCTGGTCCGCCGCCGCCGACAACCACGCCCCCGAGGCCGAGCGCAGCCTCGCCGCCGCCCACGAGCCGCTCGACAAGGCCGCCGAGAGGCTCGGCGCGTAGGAACGCCCCGCGTGTGCGCACGGGGCACGAACCACGCGGGGCGTCCTCCGCCGGGAGTCATCGGGAACGACGGCGACGCGGCATCGCGCCGCAACCCAGCCCGAAGAGCGCGAGCGAGCCGGGCGCCGGAACGACGTACGTGAACACGGCCTCGATGACCGCGCCCTTGTACGCGCCGTCCGTGAACACGCCGTTCGCGTCGATGGGGAACGCCGAGTAGTACCGGTCGCGCACCTTCGGGTCGCGCGGGTCGCCCGCGGGGTAGTCGTCCGTGGCGAGATAGCGGCGCTCGAAGGCCTTGTCCTCGCCGTCGTCCCACCCCGCGCCACGGAAGGTGCTGTCCGGGTCCGCGACGTAGATCACCGAGTTGTCGGTGTCCACGGCCACGCCCGTCATCACGTGGAAAGACCCGGCCCACCAGAAGGGCTTGTGCTCGTCCGCCGTGATGTGCACGACGACCGCCCGGTTGCTGTCGATCCCCGCCGCGAACACATCGAAGAGGCTCGTGAAGCCCGTCGCGTTGTCGCTCTTGCCGTCGTTGTGGTCGCGGCGGACCTGCTTGCCGTTCATGTAGAACCGGTCGACCACCGCGTCCGCGAACCCGGCGTTTGCACTGTAGGCGAGCACGTCCGGCGCCCATGCGCACGCCCCGTTGTTGAGGCCGAACCGCTTGCCCGCCACGATGGCGAGGTCCTCCAGCGCGTAGTTCGCCCGCTCCAGCCAGTTTCGGCCCGCGTGCTCCTTGTCCGCGCCCTTGCGCCGGCTCGGGTCGAAGATGCCGGGGAACCGATCCTCCATCGACGCGATCGCGTTCGTCCACGCCGCCGTCGCGCACCATCCGCCGCCCTGCTCCCACCAGTCCTTGCTGTCGTACGCCGGGGCGAGCGGCTTCGGTATCCACGTGCCATCTCTCGCCGGATCGGTCTTCTGATGCTGGTAGAAGTCCGGCACGGTCAGTTTCCAGGCGGTCTGCGCCATCGCCGACCCGGCGGCGGCGGCCAGGATCAGCGATGCCGAAACGGTCCCGAGCGCGATTCGAGCGTTCATCTGCGTGCTCCCTGCGGTTGATGCGTCGGTCAGGACCGGACGCTCCGGCCTTCACCCCTACGAACGACGCCCGCCCGCGTGGCTCACGCGGTCCTGGCGGGATTCTGTCCCCGTCGCGCTCACCCGCTCGCGCCGGTCAGAACCGCACCGTGACGCCCGCGAAAAGACGCACGCTCTCCGTCTCCGGATGGTCCAGACCCGCGACAACCCCCGCGTCGAGTTGCACATCGCCCGAGATCGCATAGGTGAACCCGCCCGCGACCGACGGGCTGTAGTCGTCGCCGGCGCCGACGGCAGCCTCGCCGATGTACTCGACGAACACCCCCAGCCGCTCGGTCAGTTCGTGCCCGAGCGCCGCCGTGTGCGAGAGGACGGTGTCATACTTGGTGTTATCGCCGTCGCGGACGAACGCGACCTCGACCTGCAGCCCGAGGCTCCACCGCTCGCCGAGCGAAACCGCGAACGGCACGACCAGGCCGCCCTCGACGCGGTCGGACGCGACCCCGCTGTCCCCCGTGGGAAACCGCACGAACGGCAGCAGGGCGAGCGCGGCGTCTCCTCCGTCGTTGCCGAAGAGATTGACCTTGAAGCGCAGTCCGAGATTCCCGACGCCGCGCCGGTCGCCCTCCTGCGGGTCGTCCTCGATCAGGTACGGGTCGAACAGGAACTGCACGTCCGCGCTGTTCGTCAGCCCGATCTTGAGATTGAGCGGCGCGATCGCCCAGGATCGTGCCGTGCGCCCGCCCGCCTCGCGCAGCGCGTGCTCCGCGATGCTCATCTCCAACTGCACCGCCCCCGCGTCCACCGTGTACGGGCTTTCGGTGGCGTCGGGGCGGTCCGCGCTCAGCGGACGCCGCAACTCACGCGGCGTCGGGTTGAAGATCGTGTACGCGCTCTTGTCCGGCAGCGGCTGCGCGAGGCAGGCCGTGGACAGAACGATCGCGCAGGCCGACGCCGCGGCGTTCGTGGTGGGCATCGTGTGTCCTTCTCGCGGCCGGTTGTAGCCGCGGCTACACTTGTCGGCCATAATGTAGCCGATGCTACGGCCGTGTCAAGCCCCGCCCGCCGCCTTCGATCTCGGAACCCGGCCCGCCGCGCTCACTGCCGGCGCAGGTACCCGGCTTCCAGCGCGCGGTCGATCCGCTCGCGCGAGTCCGCCAGGTGCGCCTTCGAGTAGGCGTCGATCCCCTGCGCCTCGGGCCGGTCGCCGATCGCCGCGCGGATGTCCCGCAGCTCCTGCCGCGCCAGCGTCGCGAGCGTCTTGCCCGACGCGTTCGGCCAGTTCATCCCCGTCGCCAGGTCGATCAGCCGGTCGAGGTGCTCGCGCTGCAGGTTCCGCTGAAGGCTGCTGATGTACGGGGTCCGCGCCGTCGCCGCGCGCGGCGGGTTCGCCAGCGGCGACCACGCCTCGTTGCGGATCGCCCGCAGCACCTCCGGCACGGTCAGCGCGTCCTGCCCCGACGGCGTGCGCAGCTCGTTGTCCAGGATCCGCCGCAGACGCGTCGGGTTCATCAGCATCGTCATCGCGCTCGCCTGCGCGCCGAGCACCTGGTCGTGCACCGGCACGTCCTGCGGGTCGCCCCAGTTCGAGTCCGGCCACTGCTCCGTGCCCAGGTGCGCCAGCAACTCCGGCGTCAGCCCCCACGCCTCATCGCGCAGCGCGTTCTCGATGATGAACTTCAGGGCGCGCCGCTGCCGCTCCACATCCACCGGGCGGATCGGCTCCGGCGCGCCGGGGTCGCCCTTGCGGTACTTGTTGAAGTGCGCCCCACCCACCCAGTGCGACGCCGTCGAGAGCGCGCCGAGCTGCTTGCCCAGCAGCTGGCTCCACGCCTGCCGCGCCTTCTGCCACGGCTCGCCGTCCTTCACCGCCTTTTCCAGCAGCTTCGGGCGAACGTGCCGCACGAACCGCATCTCCGAATCGGCGAAGTCCAGCGAGTTCTCGCCCAGGTCCCACGTCTTGGCGTGCGGGTCCGGGCCGGGCTGGCCCTCCTCGCTCGAGAACGCGTGCCCCGGCTCCGCCGCCCGCGTCGCCACCTTCGCCGGGTCGTCGAACGTGTAGCCCCACTCGATCGCCCAGTGGTCGTACGTCCCGATGTCGATGCAGCCGTAGTCGCCCTGCACCAGCCCGTCGCCGGCCACGACGATGTTCGACGGCGCATAGTCCATCACCGTCGAGAGCAGAGGCCGCTTCCCGCGGAACGCCTCCGAGTTGATCTCCGCGAACGAGTGCGCCGCCGATCCCTTCCAGTTGTGCATCAGCCCGAGCGTGTGCCCCACCTCGTGCATGATCACGTCCTTGAGCAGCGGGCCGACGAACTCCTCCGGCAGCCCGTCCAGCAGGCTCGCCTCGTCGCGCTCCCCTTCGTCCGGCAGGATCACTCCCGCGTCCAGCGCGAGGCGCACGTCCGCCACCGACATCGCCAGACCCGGCATCGCCGCGCACACCCCCGCACGCGACCCGGCCCCCGGCTGCTCCCACACCATCGGCAGCATCGTCGGCGGCGCGTCCGTCGAGTCGGCCGTGCCCTCGCGCAGCGCACGCCCGTACGCCAGCACCCGAGGCCGGTCCTCGGGGTCCGCCAGCCGGTACCGAGGGTCCCACTGCGGATGCTCCAGCAGCCACTCCGCCGTCTCCGCGTCCAGCGACCGCATCGCCGCCGCGGCCAGGATCGACGACCGGTACTGGTGCGCCCACCCCGCCAGGAAGCCCTCGTCCATCACGATGTCGGCCTCGTAGATCTCCCCCGTATCCGGGTGCGCGTGCACCGGCCCGATCGCGAACCCCATGCTCGAGTTGGTCCAGCGCACGAACGAGTACCGCAGGTCCTCCGGGTCCTTGTCCATGTGCGCGCCGGTCTGCGCGTCCTGCTGGTACACCTCGATCGCGTTCACGATCCCCACCCGCTCGAACGCCTTGTTCCACGCCAGGATGCCGTCGCGCACCCATCGACGGTACCGCACCGGGGTCGTGTGCTCGATGTAGTACACGATCGGCCTCTTCGGCGGGCTGATCGCGCGCGACGGGTCCGCCTTCTCCACGTGCCACCGGTTCACGAACCGCATCGTCTGCCCGTCCACACCGCGCCGGCTCCGATCCGTGAACGACGTGTAGTAGTACCCGACACGCCGGTCCGCCTCGCGCGGCTCGTACCCCGGCGTCTGCGGCGGCACGCCGATCGAGTAATGAACCGTCGCCAACTGACCGCCCGCGCGCGGGAACTCCAGCGTCAACTCCACGTTCGAGGGGAACGTCTTCGCGGACTTGATCGTCGCCAGCGACACGTCCGCCCCGCGCGTGAAGTTCCCGAAGAACGCCCCCGACTGCCGAAGCAGCACGTCGTCGAAGTCGATCACCGGCCCGCCGCCCGGCCCCATCGCCACGATCGGCGTCGTCAGCACCACGCGGTCCGTGTAGATCCGCTCCGTCGCCGCCCGCGATTCCGCGTCTCCCGTCGTCCGCACCGCCATGTTCGGCTCGATCAGGGCGAGCCGCTTGTCGTACTGCCGCCAGGAGAGGTACCGCGCGTCCTGCCCGATCGCGTAGTGCCAGATCGAGTACACCCCCGCCTGCGCGTCCCCCCCCGCCACCGTCGGCACCACGAAGAACCGCTGCCCCTCGAACCCCGCCGGCAACTCCGCCAGCATCTGCCCGTCCCGGTCACGCACCCACACCGTGTACAGCGGCGCGGACCCGTCCGCCGGCGGCGTCACCTTCCGGTACCCCTCCGACACCTTCTCGAACGGGGGAAAGTCCTGCTGCCCCGCGGCCGGCAGGGCAAACACCGACCCGGCAAGGACGACAAGGGCAAGCGTGCGGATACGGACGGGGTTCATCGGAGACTCCTCTGTGCAGCGGCCGGGCCACTCCGGACGGCTGATTCCACACGATACCACCCCGGCCGGGCCGGGCTGCGACGACCGTCGGCGATCGGAGGAACCCCGGCGCATCGTCCGCCGGCGCCGGGTTGCCGTCGTTGGGCGTGGGCTTCTGCCTCAACGGCCCCTTCGCGGGCTCGCATCGCATAGAAGAAGACGAACCCGGACGGCCCCGCGTCCTTCGACTCGACGGCTGTCGCATCCGATCGCCCTCCCTTGGTCGGGACGAAGCCGTCGTCGGCGTGTCCGGCTCGCGCCGCGCGAAACATCCGGCAGCGCATGCGATCGGCTCAGAGCGGCCGCACCGTTCTCATGTCGTGCTTCGCTTCAAGGACGGCCCGCAGGTTGCAGACGTGCCACGCCCAGAACTGCGCCTCGAGCGCCATGCCGACGAGCGAGTCCTCGTCCGGGGCGAACGGTCCCTGGCGGAAACGCAGGATCGAGCCGCGCTCGACGTCAGGCTCGACCTGCCAGTAGATCGGGGCGTGCTGGTCGCGGTGCGCGGCGTACCAGTCCCAGGTGATGCGGCCGCCGGGGTCGTAGTCGAGTATCGCGATCGTCGTGCGGCGCTTGGCCTTCTCGTCCCAACCGAGCGTGATCAGGCCGCCCTGGCGAAGGTCCACCTCGGCCGTAACGGGGAACCACATCGACAGCCCAGCGCCGGTCGTGAGGCAGGCGAAGGTCAGTTCGTGGTGCACGGCGATGCGCTGCTCGTGCTCGATCCAGTAGCCGTCGTCCTCGCGCCGGATCATCGTCGCCTCCGTCCCCCCGCCCCCGCCGTGCCGAACCAGCATACCCACGCCGGGTCGACCGGTCCGAGGTACACTGCCGCCATGCCGCCGCGGGCCGCCATTGCGCCGGAACGGATCAACGCGATGCGCGCGCTCTGCACCCTCGCCGCGCGGGCCGCGGCGGTGTGGTGCGTGGCGTTCGGGGCGTACCTCTTCCTCAAGAAAATCCTCTTCGCGGTCGGCGTCGGCGACCCGTCGCACGCCTTCCGCGTGTTCATGGAAGACGGCGACATGCAGTCCACCTACCGCGGGCTGGCGATGATCGCGGTCGGCGTTGCGCTGGCCGTACTCTCGCGGCGCATCGCGCTGTGGGTCGTGCCGGTCCCCGCGACCGGCTGCCCGCGCTGCGGCTACCCCACGCCCGACGCGGAGGGACGGTGCCCGGAGTGCGGCCTGCCGGGGTTCGTGCGCGATAGCGATGCGTGACGATCGCGCCCGCGGCTCAACCACCTCGCGATGGTCGCGGCTCGTCGATGACCCGCTTCCTCGTGGGTCGCTCCGGCGCGACGGCGACGAGCAGCGCGGCGACGAACGCGAAGATGGCGATCGACGCCGCCGGGAGCGTCCAGCCCGCGGCCCGGATCGCGCTGTCGGCCGCCATGATGCGCGGGCCGCTGCCCTCGGGCATGACGTGCAGCGCAGCGTCGAACTGCCAGGTGTCCGGGCGGAGCGTGGGCAGGCCGTTGTGCTCCGTCGGCGCGTCCGGCGAGTACGGGCGACCCTGCGGGTAGGCGTACCGCTCGTGGCGGATCGCGCCGTCGGGCAGCAGTTCGTAGATGTCGAAGGTCCAGTCCTTGCGCCAGATCCGCCCCCAGGTCTCGGGGTCCGCGCCGGGGGGAGGCGTGCGGGCGACAACGGCGATGCGGTCCGCGATCTCCCCCGAGGCGAGGCCCTCGGCGAACTCGCTGTCCGTGCGCCCGCTCAGCGGCGCGAACCGGAGGACGCGCATCCAGTCCTCGTGCCGGACCAGCCCGGGAAGGCTCTGCGCGTGCGCGCGCGGCGCGACGGTCACGCGCAGACGCGCCTCCCCGTCGCCGTACCGCAGGAGCAGCGCGCCGAACGGCTCGGCCTCGGTCGCGGGCAGGTCCTCGAACACGACAGGACGGCCGGCGTACTCGAACCCCGGGTCGGCGACGGGACGGAAGGCGTACACGACCCGCCCGTGCCGCTCGACAAAGTCGGCGAGCCGCCGCGCCATCAGGTAGCCCGAGGCGATCGCGCACAGCAGCGCGACAAGGGACACCGCGGCGGCGATGACGCGAACGCGGCTCATGCGCGAGGATAGGGGGGCATCAGTGCCCGCCGTGGCCCGCGTCCGAGGCGGGGGCACGCTCGTCGAGCGCGCCGCTCAGCCCGCGCTGCGGGCGTGAGCGGCCGGGTCCGACGCCGGCGTCCTCATGGTGCGGGTGCTTCTCGGCGAGTTTCTTCTCGACGTAGTCCGCGCCCTTCTCCTCGACGGTGGCCTTGCGGACGAAGCCCGCGATCGGGCCGACGATGTTCTCGACGATCGGCTCCCCCTGCTCGTTCCTCTCGCCGGTCCTGCGGGCGAGGTTCACGCCGGTGCCGCCGGCCTGGATCTGCGGGGCGCGGTAGGCCTCGACGCGGTGGCGGTTGCCGAGGTCGAGGGCGGTGAACGAGAGGAAGATGGCGAACGCGAAGAGGCAGAACAGGAAGACGATCGTGTTCAGCGGGTTGTCGTACTTCAGGGCCATGAAGAACATGACGACGAGGACCGCCTTCACCGTGGCGATGCTCATCGCGATGAGCACGTTGACCGAGTTCGGGATGCTCCACCCCATGACCTCGATCATGTAGGTCTCGACCTCCGCCGCCCCGACCGTCAGCCCCGTGAACGCGAGCAGCGCGAGCAGCACCATCAGGAGCGTGCGCCCGCTCATCACGTGGTGGCCGTGGTCGACGTAGGTGAACCCGTGCGGGTTGTTCGGGTCGTACTCGTCGCCGGTGTGGTGCGTCGGCTTGCTGTGGCTCATGGGTCGTTCCGGCTCAGTGGATGAGGTACAGGAGGGGGAAGAGGAAGATCCAGATGAGGTCGACGAGGTGCCAGTAGAGGCCCGAATTCTCGAGCATCGTGTAGTGCGTCGGGCCGTACGCCTTGTGCCGGACCGAGCGGTAGAGGCACCACGCGAGCAGGCACGCGCCGATGACGACGTGCAGGGCGTGGATGCCCGTGGCGCAGTAGTACACGCTCCACCAGATCGGCTCCTGCGGGTGGCTCCAGTAGGGGTAGTCGAAGAGCACGCCCGGCCGCTTGCCCTCGGCCCACTTCGGGCCGTACTCGAAGGTGAACTTGATCACGACGAACGCCGCCGCGCAGACCAGCGTGATGATGAGGTTCACGTGCAGCCAGAACCGCTTGTCGAGTTGTGCGCAGCGGATGCTGGACGCGACGGTGTACGACGAGATGAGCAGCACGACCGTGTTCAGCCCGCCCCACTTGACGTCGAGCGAGTGGCTCCCGGCGGCGAAGGCCTCGGGGTACATCATGCGGAAGATGGCGTAGGCGCAGAACAGCCCCGCAAAGAGCAGGACTTCGGTGGCAAGGAAGAGCCAGAACCCGAGTTTGCACGCGTCGAACTCGTCCGCCGCCGAGCGGAAGTGCGAGGCCGCCACGTAGCGCTTCCACCCCGGCGCGGAGGCGTCGCCCGGCGACGGCTGATGATCGTGGTGCGTGGGGATGCTGGTCATCGTCGTCTCCGGTCAGTGGCCCGAATCGTGCGGCGGGGTGGTCGTGTCGAGGGGGTAGTCCGCCGGGTCGTAGTGCGGCGGGACGGTCGTGTCGTAGTCGTACGGGCCGTGCTTGAGGATCGGCTCGTGGTGGAAGTTGTGCTCGATCGGCGGGCTTTCCGTCTCCCACTCCAGGGTCAGCCCGCCCCACGGGTTCGGGGGCGCCTTCGGCCCGGCGACCAGCGAGTGGATGAACGTGCCCAGGTGCACCAGGAACCCGAGCAGCAGGAACCACGACCCGACCGTCGAGACCTGGTGCAGGAACTGGAACTCGTCCACGTAACTCGCGTAGCGGCGCGGCATGCCCTGCGTGCCGAGGAAGAACTGCGTGAAGAACGTCACGTTGAAGCCGATGAACACGAGGGCGCACCCCAGCATCGCCCACTTCTCGTTGTACATGCGCCCGAACATCTTGGGCCACCAGTGGTGCAGCCCGCCCACGAACGCGATGATCGTGCCGCCCATCATCACGTAGTGGAAGTGGGCGACGACGAAGTACGAGTCGTGCAGGTGCAGGTCGGTCGCGAGCGCACCCAGGGGCAGGCCCGTCAGGCCGCCGATCGAGAACAGGAACAGGAACGACATCGCGTAGAGCATCGGCGTGTTGATCGCGATCGAGCCTTTGTAGAGCGTCGCGATCCAGTTGAACACCTTGACGGCCGTGGGGATGGCCACCAGGAACGTCAGGAACGAGAAGACCGCCGAGGCGAGTTCGCCCATCGAGGCGAACATGTGGTGGCCCCACACGATGAAGGAGACCGCCGCGATGCCCAGCGACGCGAAGGCGACGGCCCGATACCCGAAGATCGGCTTGCGGCAGTGCACCGCGATCAGTTCGCTGATGATGCCCATGCCGGGCAGGATCATCACGTACACCACCGGGTGCGAGTAGAACCAGAAGAAGTGCTGGAACAGGACGGGGTCGCCGCCCATCGCCGGGTCGAAGATCCCCACGTGGAAGAGCCGCTCGAAGATCAGCAGCAGCAGCGTGATGCCGATGACCGGCGTCGCCAGCACGGCGATGATCGAGGTCGAGTAGATCGCCCAGATGAACAGCGGCATGTCGAACCAGCCCATGCCGGGGCAGCGCAGCTTGTGCGTCGTCACGATGAAGTTCAGGCCCGTCAGGATCGAGCTGAACCCCAGGATGAACGCCCCGAGGATCATGAAGACCACGTTCCAGTGCCCGGCGGCGTGCGTGGAACTGTACGGCGTGTAGAACGTCCACCCCGTGTCCACACCGCCGAGGATGATCGACAGCACCGCGAAGATGGACCCCGTGACGTAGATGTACCAACTCAGCAGGTTGAGCCTCGGGAACGCGACGTCCTTGGCCCCCAGCATGATGGGCAGGAAGAAGTTGCCCAGCGACGCGGGCACGCCCGGCACGATGACCATGAACACCATGATCGCGCCGTGCAGCGTGAAGACGCGGTTGTAGATGTTGTTGGCCGCGCCCAGCCCGTCGGCCTTGAACAACTTGCCGAGCAGGTCGCCCTGGAGCACGCTCTGCGTCGTGCCGTCCGGCTGCACCTGCTCGACGTAGCGGTTGGGCGTCCAGAGTTCGGCGCGGACGGCCATGGCCGCGACGCCCCCGAGGAAGAACATCGTCAGCACCGCCACGAGATACATGACGCCGATCTTCTTGTGGTCGATCGTGGTCGCCCACGCGACGACGGTGCTCAGGAACGGGCCGCGCGGCGTGAGGTAACTCCCCTCGTCGTGGTGGCCGTGCGCGGTGTCGTGTGCGGCAGGGATGGTGCTCATCGGTCGCTCGCCTTCGGAGCCTGTCGCTCCCGGAACGGCGCGCCCCGGCGCGCCGGGTGGTTCAGTTCTCGCCCCCGTTCGAGCCGTTCTCGCCCTCGCCGTTCTCGCCGTTCTCGCCCTCGCCCGCCGCCGCCTGCTCGGCTTCGAGCGCGGCGAGGCCGAGCGGGTGATCGCTCAGGCTGCGGATGTAGGCCGTGATCCAGAGGATCTCGTCCTCGCTCACCTGCCCCTGGAACGAGTTCATCTGGTTCGGAAACCCCGCGTGCAGTTTGGCGCCGGGATCCAGGATGGACTCACGGATGTAGTTATCCCACGCGGTGCGGTCATCGCCCGGGATGGTCGAGCCATCGGCGAGGGGGACGGGGTTGCCGTAGGCGTTGCGCCAGGTCGGTCCGACGTTGCGTGTGCCGTCGAGGGAGTGGCAGGTGAGGCAGCCGTTCTTGCGGGCAACCACGAGGCCGCGCTCCTGCGGCGTGCCGCCGACCTGACCGATCCTCGTGACCCACTCGATGTACTCAGCCTCCGTCACGACCTGGATGACGGCGGCCATCTCGGAGTGCTGGTCGCCGCAGTACTCGGCGCAGAAGACCCAGTGGGTCTCCCCCGCCTGCATCGGCTGGATCCAGAAACTGGTGTAGCGGTTCGGGAAGACGTCAAACTTCATCCGGAAATCCGGGATCCAGAACGAATGGATCACGTCGTCGCTGTACATCTTGAAGCGGACAGCGCGCCCGGCCGGCATGACAAAGACGGGAACGTCGCTGGCGCCGAGGCGCATGACATCGGGAGACACGCCGCCGTTGGGGTAGGTGGCGGTCCAGTTCCACTTCATGGCCTTCACGACGAGTTCGATGGAGTCCGCCGGGGCGACCAGCTTGTCGATGTACGAGTGGAACCCGCGGAAGAAGATGTAGCCGAGGAAGAGCGACGGCACGACCGTCCACACGATCTCCAGCGGCGCGTTGTGCGATGCGCTGCGCTTGGCGGGCACGCCCGGACGGCGGCGGTACTTGTAGACCCACCAGACCATCAGCCCCATGAGCAGGACGAACCAGAACGTCGAAAACCAGAAAACCCACATGAACAGGCCGTCGGTGGCGACGCCCTTGTCCCACGCGGAGTCACCGCGGAAGAAGAGGCCGTGGACCGGGCCGGAGTCCTGCGCGAGCGTTGTAAGGAGGGATGCGGTCATGTGGTCTGCCCTGCCAGCGCGCCCCGTGCGGGCGCGGGTGTGCTCTTGCCGGTTCGGTGCCCCGCGCCGCGCGAGCGACGATGCACGATGCGCTCACGGACGATGAGCGCGGCGACGAGGCCGAACACCCCGATCATCGCCAGCACGCCGCCCAGTTGCATCACGCGGAACGCGGCGAGCGTGTACGCCCCGGCCGTCGGGTCGTAGCGGTAGCAGAAGTGCAGGAAGTAGTCGCCGATGGACCGCGCGATCTTGCCCCCCGACGCGTCGAGCAACGCGAGGCGGACTTCGCGGGGCGGGTACTCGAAGCCGTAGACGGCCGACGAGACGCGACCGTCCGGCGTGAGCACGAAGAACGCCACGGGATGGCTGTACTCGCCGTTGGGCAGCGCCCGGTAGTCGTAGCCCACGGCCTCGGCGAGGCGGCGGACGTGCTGCTCCTCGCCGGTGTGGAAGGCCCACCCGGCGCGGACCTCCGGGGTCTTCTCGCGGTCGTAGGCCTCCAGTGTCGCCTGACGGGCGGAGGCCGCCACCGGCGTGCGCTCGCCGGGGTCGAAACTGACGACGACGACCTGGAAGTCCTTCCCGACCGTGTAGTCGAGATCATTGAGGCACTCGACCAGTTTCTGCTGCACCACCGGGCAGACGATCGGGCACCGGTAGTACTGCAGCACGAGGACGATGGGCCGGCCGTCGGTGTTGAAGTAGGAGCCGAAGGGGACCGCCCGGCCATCGTGGTTGACGATGACGGCGTCGGGGGGCGTGGGCTGCCCGCGCCGGTCGACGACCTCGAGGCCGCGCACCTGCTCGGGGAGTTCCTTCGACAGCAGTTGGGCGTTCGCGGCCGGCGCAACCAGAGCGCCGAGCAGCGCGAGACGCGCCGCCCACGCACGGACCCGGGCTGTCATCCGCTCAACTGCCACTCGCGCCGGACCTCCGGTATTCCTCGACAACGAGCCGCTTGGCGCGCTCGATGGGGATCGTGACCGTCCCCGTCTCACGGTCCACCCAGACGCTCGGGCCTGCGAGCGCGCTGCGAGCCGCTTCCTTCTCGCTCCGTGCCTTGGTCGCCGCGGTGATGGTCTCGGTCCGCTGCGCCTTGAGCCGCGTGACGTACCACTCGAAGTACACCGCGACTCCGAGCACCATCGCCACGACCGAAACGACCATCGAGATGCACACGACCGCCAGGATCGCGGGCTTGGCCCGCGCCCCGTGCTCGTGCTGCGGGCGGCCCTCGTCAACCGTGTGGCGGTGCCAGGCGTCCGGCTGCTCGTGGACGATCGGCGTCTCGTGCGGCTCGCGGTGCGCGCTCATCGACCGGTCTCCGTTGCGGCCCCCCGGCCCCGGGCAAATCCTGCCAAACAATACGCATTGCTGCCCCGCAAGACGACCCCGCCCTGACCCGGGGTCTCGCAAGCCGGGCCGCCCGGGTGCTCAGACATAGTTCTTGTGCTCCATCGCCTCGGGCAGGCGGGGGTCCTTGAGGGGAAGCAGGGGGCCGGACGCAACCTTGCGGATGTAGAAGCCCGCGAAAACCGCGATCACCCCCACGATCGCCGCGAGGTCCAGCCACCACGCCGTCGGGCCGGGGCCGGCCTGCGCGTCGCGGGCGGCCTGGGCCGCGTCCGCCCCCGCGCCGGCGTTGATCGCCTCCTGCCAGGCCTCGTTCATCGGGTGCACGTAGACGGTCGGGCGCACCACCCAGACCATGTCCAGCACGTGCATGAGCAGCAGCCAGCACGCGCCGAGCGACAGCAGCACCGGCGTGCGCTTGACGCGCCGCGCCATCAGGAAGACGAACGGCACGATGAAGTGCCCCGCCGCGAGAATGAACGTGAGGTTCTCCCACCCGCCGGTCTTGCGGTCGAGGAAGAACCGCGTTTCCTCGGGGATGTTGCTGTACCAGATGAGGAAGTACTGGCTGAAGGCGATGTAGGCCCAGAAGACGGTGAAGCCGAACAGGAGTTTGCCGATGTCGTGGAAGTGGTCCTCGGTCACGAGGCCGTTCAGCCGCCCGACGAAGCGGACCGAGAACAGCGTCAGCACGACGATGGCGAAGCAGGACATGAACGCGCCGGCGAAGTAGTAGACGCCCCACATCGTGCTGAAGAACCCGTAGTCGAGGCTCATGAGCCAGTCGAAGGCCGCGAACGCCAGCGTCAGCGCGGTGACCGGGACGCCCCACGCGCTCGTCCAGCGGGCGCGGGCCGTCAGCCAGCGGTCGCCGGTGCGGTCCTGCTCGGTCGAGTACCACCAGAGGCGGCGTGCCAGGTAGGTCCAGACGAAGATGTACAGGAGGGCGCGGATGAGGAAGAACGTGACGTTGAGGTACGGAGCCTTCTTGGCGAGCAGGTACGAGTGCCCCCGCACCTCGGGGTCCATCCAGGCGTAGAGCGTGCCGCTCGTGATCGTCTCGATGAGCAGCACCGGGAGCATCAGCCCGACCGCGAGCGGCAACATGCTCATCAGGTTCTCGACCTGCCGGCGGACCGTGGCGGTCCATCCCGCGTTCACCAGGTGGAGCACCATCGTGAAGAGGAGCGCGCCGAGGCAGGGGGCGAGGACCGCCGCCGCCCCGACCAGGTACGACGCCAGCGCGTGGCGAAGGCCGTAGACGAACGCCCCGATCACCGTGAGCGCAAGCCCGGCCGCGCCGACGAAGAGGAGCGAGCGCGAGATCGCGGCCGCCCCCACGCCGGCGAGGCGGATGTTCTCGTCGCGCATGCGCGGCTCGGCGGCGATGGCGTCGAGTTGGCGCTGGTAGGCTTCGGCGTTGAGCGTGGTCATGAGCCGCCCTCCGCGGCGGGCGCGGGTTGGGGCGCGCCCTGGAGTTGCGTGCGTTCGCTTTCGGGGAGGTCCTGGATGCCGGCGCGGTGGGCCCGTTGCAGGGCGCGGATGTACGCGACCACGGCCCAGGCGTCGTGCTCGGTCAGGGCGTGCCCGTAGCCCGGCATCAACTGCCGCCCGGTCGGGCCGACGAAGCCGTTGAGCGCGACGTCGAAGATGTGCCCCTCCGCGCCGCTCTCGCCGCCGGGCTGGAAGCGGTCGTCGTGGAACGAGGGGAGCGGGTACGCCCAGGACTGCCCGACCAGCCCCTTGCCGTCACCCTTGATGCCGTGGCAGGCCGCGCAGTAGATGTCGAACCGGTTCTGCCCGCGGTCGAGCAGGGCGGGCGTCACCTCGACGGGGATCGTCGTGAGGAGCGCGCCGCGCTCGTCGACGCCGCGGTACACGCGGTCGTCCGCCTTGAGCAACTGGGCACGCTGGAGGGTGTACGTCGAGGCCCACGGCTCGTCCGACACGACCGGGCTGCGCCCGAACGCGACCGCGCCCTGCGGGGGCTGGCGCATCGTCCGACCGTCCGCGAAGAACTCGCTGCGGTCCTGCGCCTTCCAGCGGGGCTGGTCGTCCATGTCGGGGAAGAACTGGCGCGGCGGGTTGTCGGAGCGGTCGCCGCGGCAACCGGCCATCGGGAGCGCGATCGCAACCGGCAGCATCGCCGCGGCGCAGGCGAGCGCGCGCGCCGCGCCCTTCCGCCGTCTCGTCGCCCGCTCGCCCGGCCACGTGCTGGTGCTCATGTTTCCTCCACCAGTTCGATCGCGGACGCCCCGAGCGACTCGAGCAGGCGCCGCGTGGCGAGCGGATCGAACTTCGGGTCGGTCGCCTCGACCACGATGAAGAAGGTGTCGTCGCTCGAGGAGAGGAACCGCTCGCTGGCGAGGAGCGGGTGGTTCCAGCGCGGCAGCCCGTTGAGGGCGAGCATCCCGAAGAGCGCTGCGAACGCGCTGAAGAGAACGCCGAGCTCGAACGTCACCATCAGGAACGGCTCCCACGCGAAGTCGGGCTTGCCCTGCACGACGAAGCGGAAGTCGAAGCCGTTCATGAACCACTGCATCAGCATCGCGCCGGAGACGCCCGTGAGCGCCGCGCCGCCCACGATGAACGGGAGGATGGTGCGGCGCTGGCCCATCGCCTCCTCGATCCCGTGGATGGGGAACGGCGAGTGGACGTCCCACGCGGTGAAGCCCTCGTCGCGCATCCTCTCGGCCGCGTGGAAGACCTTCGCCACGTCGTCGAACTGCGCCAGCACGCCGTGGACCGGCGCGCCGGACTCCGTGACGAACCGCGGCGCGGGCGGGCGGAAGAGGAACGGCATGTAATCGGAGATCGCCATGGTCAGTGCCCCCCCCCGTCGTGGCGGGCGTGATGCCCGTGCGGGTCGGCCTGCGGCATGACGGCCTTGACCTCCGCCATCGGGAACTGCGGCAGGAACCGCATGAACAGCATGAACATCGAGACGAAGATGCCCAGCGAGCCGGTGAAGATCAGGATGTCCACCCACGTCGGGAAGAACATGTGCCACTCGCCCGGCAGGAAGGCCCGGTGCAGGCTGGTGACGATGATGACGAACCGCTCGAACCACATCCCGATCGTGACGAGCAGCGCCACGATCCAGATCACGACCGGGTTGGTCCGCATCGCACGCGACCAGAACAACTGCGGGCTGACGACGTTGCAGGTGATCATCGTCCAGTAGGCCCACCAGTACGGCCCCGTCGCGCGGTTGATGAAGGCGTACAACTCGTACTCGTTCGCGCCGTACCAGGCGATGAAGAACTCCATCGCGTAGGCGAAGCCCACCATCATGCCCGTCACCAGCAGGATCTTCGCCATGTTCTCGAGGTGCCGCAGCGTCAGCAGGTCCTTGAAGTTCGGGTAGAGTTCCCGCGCGGGGATCAGCAGCAGCAGCACCATCGCGAAGCCGCCGAAGATCGCCCCCGCGACGAAGTACGGCGGGAAGATCGTCGTGTGCCACCCGGGCAGGATGCTCGTCGCGAAGTCGAACGACACGATCGAGTGCACGCTCAGCACCAGCGGCGTCGAGATGCCCGCCAGGATCAGGTACGCGTTCTCGTACCGGTGCCAGTGGCGGCTGGAGAAACGCCAGCCCACCGCCAGCAGGCCGTACACCAACGCACGGATGCGGTCCGCCAGGATCGGCAGTTCGACGGCGAACTTCACCGGGCCGGGGGCCTGCAGCCGCACACGGGCGCTCTGCCCCCGACGCAGCCGGCGGTCGGCCCGGTCGCGCAGCGTGGCGAAGTCAGGGATCATCCCCATGTACCAGAACAGCAGCGAGACCGTGAAGTACGTGCTCACCGCGAAGACGTCCCACAGCAGCGGCGAGCGGAAGTTCGGCCAGATCCAGTTGTAGTTCGGGATCGGGAACACCATCCAGATGAACCAGATGCGCCCGACGTGGATCGCCGGGAAGATGCCGGCGCACATGACCGCGAAGATGGTCATCGCCTCCGCCGAGCGGTTCACCGCCGTGCGCCACTTCTGCTTGAAGAGGCAGAGGATCGCCGAGATCAGCGTCCCCGCGTGCCCGATGCCGATCCAGAAGACGAAGTTCGTGATGTCCCACGCCCACCCGACCTGGTTGTTCAGGCCCCACGTGCCGATGCCCGTCACGATCAGGTACAGGATCATCAGCACGCCGACCGCCGCCGCCGTCGACGCGACGCAGAAGGCCGGGAGCCACCACTTCCCCGGAGGCGGCTTCTCGCAGTAGCCGCAGACGATCTCCGTCACGTCGTGGATCGATCGGTCGTTGAGGACGAGCGGTGCGCGGATCGCCGGGTCCTCGATCAGCGTGCCGTCGCCCGTCGGCGCATCCTGGATCGAGGCGACGCCGGGGGCAAGCCCCGCGAGACGCTCGGCGGTGATCCTGTCGGGGTGCATCGCGCTCATGCCGGCGCTCCCATCGTGATCGGCAGCACTCTCAGGCTCACCGCGTACCCGCCGTCATCCGTTCGTCGCACGGGATCGTGCCTCCAGGAGTGCGCCGGCTCGCCGTGGGCGCCGCCGTCGCCCGGCGAATCGTGGGAGTCGTGGGTGTCGTGGTGGTGGTCGTGGAAACGGTCCACCGCGGCCCGGATCGCCGGGTTCGGATTGCGCACGCGGAGCATGTGGCTCGTGCGCGGGCGGGTGTTGAGGTAGCCCAGCAGCAGGTAGCCGCGGTGGCTGGTGCGGTTCTTCGAGACCGCGCTCTCGGGGTCGAGGATGTCCCCGAAGACGATGGCCTCGCTCGGGCAGGCCTGCTGGCACGCGACCTGGAAGAATCCGTCCGGCACGTGCTCGAGGTCCTGCAGTTTCATCTCCACGCGGGCGCGGTTGATGCGCTGGATGCAGAACGTGCACTTCTCCATGACGCCGCGGCCGCGGACGGTCACGTCCGGGTTCTGCTTCATCTTGGAGATCTCGTCGAGTTTCGCCCGCAGCCGCGGCGGGATGAAGTTCTGGTTGAACGTGATGTTCGTGGCGGAGTCCTTCGCCATGCTCTCGGGGACGTAGCGGGGGTCCAGCCCGCCGTTGAACTTGCTCTGCGCCCAGTCGAAGAAGTTGAACCGCCTCGCCTTGTACGGGCAGTTGTTCATGCAGTACCGCGTGCCGATGCACCGGTTGTACGCCATCACGTTCAGGCCTTCCTCATCGTGCACCGTCGCGTTCACCGGGCAGACCGTCTCGCAGGGGGCGTTCTCGCACTGCACGCACGCGACCGGCTGCGAGATCATCTCCTCGGGGTCGTTGAGATCGTCGCCGACGAAGTAGCGGTCGACGCGGATCCAGTGCATCTCGCGCCCCTTGGCCACTTCCTTCTTGCCGACGACCGGGATGTTGTTCTCGCTCTGGCACGCGATGATGCACGCGCCGCACCCGGTGCAGGCGCTGAGGTCGATCGTCATCCCCCACTGCGGACGCGTCGAGTACGCCGGCGGCGCGCCGGTCTTCGGGTCGACCGCACGCGGGTCCGGGTTGCCGCGGGACTGGTTGTACGGGTTCTCGTACAGGCTCAGGTTCGCCGGCGTGTGGCTGAGTTCGCCCAACTTCTCCGCCAGGCCGAGCGACGCCACCCCCGTCACGAACGGGTCCTGCACCGTCGCCTTGCCCGCGTGCTCCAGGTCCGCCATGCGCGCGCGGAAGATCGGGAGGTCGATCTCACGCGCGACCGCCGTGCGGCTCTCGAGCGACCAGTGGTTCTGCGTGCTCGATATCGGGTAGTGGTCGCCGGTGCGCGTGAGCGCCGCCCCGCGAACCACGCGGCCATGCCCCGCCTGCCGCACCGCGTAGGCGTTCACCCCGACGCCCGTGCCGACCAGCCCGCACACCTCGCGCCCGTACCCGAACGCCAGCGACACCACGCCGTCCGCCATGCCCGGCGAAATCCAGACCGGGACCGTGATCGTCCGTCCGCCGACCGAGAGCGTGGCGACCCGGGCGCGCGGCTCCTGCCGCGCGGTGTAGGGATCGGGTTCGAGCCGCAGGGCCTTGGCCGTCGCGGGGCTGACGGCGGCCGGGTTGTCCCACGCCACCTTCGTCACGGGGTCGCCCTTCTCGTGCAGCCACGCGTTGTTGCCGTGGCGCCCGTCGCCGACCGCGCCGAGCGTGAACACAAGTTCCATCGACGCCGTGGTGGGCGGCGCGGGGATGTCGAGGCCTGCCAGCGACTCGGCGACGGCGTCGAAGCGCACGGACGGGCGAACGGGCGACGGCGCGGAGTTGGCCAGCACGCCGTCGTGCAGGGCGCGCCGCCACACCGTTTCGAACCGCGCGTCGCCCTCGGCGAAACCGAGCCGCTCGCGCCACGCCGCGCGCACGAAGTCATGGCCGCTGACCGTCTCGCCGGTGGCCAGCATCCCGACGAACTCGAGCGCGCTGTGCGACGGTTCGTAGAGGGGCGCGATCATCGGCTGGATCGGGCTGAGCGTGCCGTCGGCGGCGACCGCGTCGCCCCACGACTCAAGATAGTGCGTGCCGTTCAGGCTCCACGTGCTCGCGGCGGCGGTCTCGCTCGCCCCGACGCTCAGGCACACACGCTTGGGAACGCGGGCGAACGCCTCCGCGAAGTTCAGGTCCGCCGGCGCGTCGTAGACCGGGTTGACGTTCAGACAGAAGACGGCGGTGACGCCGCCCGAACGCATCCGCTCCGCGACCCGGCGGATGCCGGCGTGCGCCGGGGACGCGCGCTCCTCGGACACCGGCAGGTACGCGACCGTCGTCCCGACGTTGCCCAGCGCGGCGTTCAGCGCGTGCGTCAGCGCGTGCACCGCGGCAGGCTGCGTCGCGCCCGCGACGACCAGGCTCCGCCCGAGATGCTCGGACGCGAGCAGGTCCGCCGCAAGGGCGTCGAAGAACGAGCCGGACTCGCCCGACGCCATCGGGATCTGGAGGTCGTCGCCGTTCGGGACGCCCACGCCGGCCAGCGCGTCACGCAGGCGGGCCGCGCCGGGGAGATCGGGGTTGTGGCGGAGCAGGGCGCGGGCCAGTTCGACCGCGAAGGCGGCGATGCGCGACGGCGCGAGGCGCACCCGGTGGTCCGCCAGGCCGCCGAGCGTGCTGAACGCGGACTCGGCGACGTAGATGCGGCTCATCTCGTCGTGCGAGGTCATCGGGCGGCGCATCGAGGCGATGCCGCGGCTGTTGGCGATCGCGCCCGGCTCGCCCTCCAGCAGGTCGCGGTCCAGCGAGACAATCACGCGGGCACGCTCGGTGAAGAACACCTCGCGCATCGGCTCGCCGAACGCGATCCGCGCCCCCGCCGTCGGCTCATCGACCGCGGCCGGGCTCCACGCGACCCACTCCGCGTTCGGCCAGCGCGCGCGCAACAGCGCGCGGGCGTGCTCCCACGCGGGACCCTCGGTCGGCTCGACAATGAAGGCCACGCCGTCGCCGCGCGTCGCGTCGTACGCCTTGAGTTCGCGCTCGGCCCACACGCGGAAGTCGTCCCACGTGGCGTTCAGCCGGCCCCGCGCGGGGTTGTCGTAGCGCGGGTTGACCAGCCGATCGGGGTCGTACAGGCCGAGGACGCTGGCGAGGGCCTCCGCGCTCGCTCGCCCGCGATTGTTCGGGTGCAGCGGGTTGCCCTCGACCTTGGTCGGTCGTCCCTCGTGCGTCTCGACGAGCAGGCCCTCCGCACCGCCGCACGGCAGCGGCATCGCCGTCGCGTAGAAGAGCGGCTTGCCGGGGATGACTTCCTCGGGAACCTCGCGCGAGTAGGCCAGGATCTTGTGGTCGGGCCGGCGGCACCCGGGGATGGTGGCCGCCCCGGCGAGCGCAAGGCTCGCGCCCATCAACTTGACGAAGTCGCGCCGGGACGTCGAGAGCAGTTCGCTCGCGCCGGCCGGGAACTCTCGCTCGAGAAACTCGCGGAAGTCGGGGGCGTCGACGAACTCCTCCGTGCTGCGCCACGCCGCGCGCCCGTTGAGGCGCGCCAGGTGTCGCGGGCCGGAGGGCGGCTCGACCTTCCCCTTGCTGGATGGGCACTGGTGTTGCGTCATGCGTCCGCTCGCTCGTCGGTCGGCTGGGCCGTGGGGGTCAGTGGTGGCAGGCTCCGCAGGTCTGGGGAGGGGACCGCCGCAGCGAGTCCACGAGTTGCTGCGGCGTCACGCCGTTGTAGTTGCGCCCGGCGACGGGGCGCGCGAGCCACTCCGTCTCCACCCACACCAGGTCCGTCACCTTCTCGGGCGGGACCATGTGCTTCTCGGGGTTACGATGGCAGTCGAGGCACCAGCCCATGTGCAGCCCCTCCGCCTGGTAGACGACGGGCATGCCCATGATCTGGCCGTGGCACGAGAAGCAACTCACGCCGGCCTTCACGTGCGCGTCGTGCGGGAAGTTGCGGACGTAGTCGGGGAGTTTGTGGATGCGCCGCCACTCGATCGAGCGGTCCTCGGCGTAGGCCTCGCGCACGAACCCCACGCGATGGATGTCCCAGTTGCGCAGCCGCTCCTCCGCGTGGCATCCCATGCACGTCGCGACGTTCGGGATGTTCGCCTCGGGAGACTTCTCAACGTTGGTGTGGCAGTACCGGCAGTCGATGCCCAACTGGCCCGCGTGCAACTGGTGGTTGAAGCCGGTGCCGGGCTGCGTCGGCATGTACCCGACGCGCGTGTAGTCGGGCGTCGCCCAGTACCACGTCCCCCACACCACGCCGATCAGCCCGAAGAACGCCGCGCCGGCGCCGAGCGTCGGCAGGGCGTTCATCCATTTCGGGAAGAGTGCCGACACGCTCAACGCTCCTCTTGGCCGGCCCGGAACGGGCAGGCAGACGGGCAGGTTCGGTCTGGGACCCGGGCCCCGGAGACTGGACACGGCGGGTCCGGAATGCCCGCGCGGGCCGTCCGGTTTTCCATGCGCCGTTGCTGTGAGGCAGAAATGTCCGCAGGCTGTGTGTAGTCTGTCAAGTCCCCGCGGCCCCTTGCGCGGCAAATGAGACAGGATCGCAATAACTGCGAGTCCTGACAAACTCCTGACGGAATCGACCGATGGCCGCTGATCTCGTCGCCACAGTACCGAGGTCGGATCGGTTCGCAGCCCCGCTTGCCCTCGGGTTCGGCACCGCCGTCGCCATGTGGTGCGCGTGGTTCCTGACGCACCTGCCCGGGTTGCACCTCCCTCCCGCCGCCGTGGCGGTTGTGCTGCTGATCGCGTGGGTCGCGGCCGCGGGCGTTCTGTCGCGGGTGTGGGGCGGGGGCGTCAAGACCGGCGCGATGGGCGGCGTGGTCGCAGCGCTGGTGAACCTGCTCGCGCTCGGGTCGCTCCTCGTCGAGCAGGCCGACCCGGCGACCTACGCGGGCGGCCAGCCGCCGATCCGCCCCAACGCCGCGCTCGCCGCGGGCGGGTTCGTCGCCCTGGGCGCGGCCGTCGGCGCGGCGGGCGGCGCGATCCGCTCGGTGCTGCGGCGACCGGGGCAGGGGCTTCGCGAGGGCGAGTCGTGGCTCGGTCGGCTCGCCCTTGTCGCGGCGGTCGCGGTCGTGCCCCTCATCCTGATCGGTGGCGCCGTCACGAGCACCGAAAGCGGCATGGCCGTCACCGGCTGGCCCGACACCTTCGGCGCGAACATGTTTCTGTACCCGATCTCGCTGATGTCCGAGCCGCGGGTCTACTTCGAGCACACCCACAGGCTGTTCGGGGCCATGGTCGGGCTCTGCTTCCTCGCGTTCACCGCCTTGGCCGTCGTGACGCCGTCGGGGAAGGGCGTGCGCTTCTGGGTCGTGCTCACGTTCGCAATGGTGTGCGTGCAAGGCTTGCTCGGCGGCCTGCGAGTGACGGAGAACAACGCTCATCTCGGCATCGTGCATGGTGTGCTCGCCCAGGTGGTGCTCGCGCTCGCCATCTGCGTCGCCGCGTGGCTGACGCCGCTGTACCGAACGGCTGTCGTCGAGGCGGACGCGGGCGATCGCAGGCGCAAGGCGCTGGCCACCGGCGTTCTGCACGCGACGCTGATGCAACTCGTCCTCGGCGCGGCGTTCCGGCACCTGCGCCGCGTCGATTCGCCCGGCGCGATGCACGCCCTCTGGACGCACATCGCCTTCGCCCTTGTCGTCGTCGGCCTCGCGTTCGCCGCGGGATTCCTCCTCCGAAGCAGGCCGGGCACGGACAGGGTCTCGCGCCTCCTCCGCCGACTGGGCACCGGCCTTGTCGTCGTTGTCGGGGTGCAGTTCGCCCTCGGGTGGGTGGCGTTCTGGGCCGTGCTGACCACGCCGCGGCGGGGCCCGGTGCCCACCAGCGACCAACTCCCGCACGCCGAGCCGGTCCCGCTCGCGGAGGCGCTGGCGGGGACGCTGCACCAGGCGAACGGGGCAGCGCTGCTGGCCCTGGCGGCGCTGGCGGTGGTCTGGACGCGCAAGGCCCGGCGGGCCGGGCGCGGAAATACCGACGCGAAAGCCGGATAAACCCGAAGACGAATGTTCCATGACCGGGCGTCCGACCTCATACTGGGAGGCGGGTGCAATCCGCCCGCCCCAGTGGCGTTGACCGGACGGGCGGAGTGCGGCTTGGGCGCACAGGCGGGACGCCTGTGCCACCGTGGATGCACAGGCGGGATGCCTGTGCCGCCGGGGCCGGGAGGTACGGATGCAGCAGACATCGACTCGAAGCCCGACGAGCCAGGTCCGCCCGGAAGCATTCGGCTACGACCAGGCCCGGCACCTGCTCTGGCGGGCCGGGTTCGGCGGCACGCCCGAACAGGTCCAGACACTGGTCTCGTGGGGGCCGACCAAGGCCGTGGACTACCTGCTCGACGCCGAGAAGGTCGACTTCCGCGAAGCACGCGCGGACGAGTTCAACTCGTCGATCATGCGCCCGCCGACGATGGAGGAGCAGGCGGCGATCCGCCGCGCCCGCCAGACGCAGGACGAGAACGCGTTGGCCCAGGTGCGGCTCGAGCAGCAGCGTCGGCAGCGCGACGACCGGCGCCAGGCGCGCGAGGTGCAGCGCTGGTGGCTGGCCCGGATGATCGAGACGCCGCGCCCGCTCGAAGAGAAGATGACGCTCTTCTGGCACGGGCACTTCGCGACGTCGTACCGGACCATCGAAGACTCGTACCACATGTTCCAGCAGAACCGCATGTTCCGCGCCCACGCGCTGGGCAACTACGGCGACCTGATGTTCCGCATCATCCGCGACCCGGCGATGCTGGCCTACCTCGACAACAACGACTCCCGCCGCGACCGCCCCAACGAGAACCTCGCACGCGAACTCATGGAACTCTTCAGCCTCGGCGTCGGCAACTACACCGAGCGCGACATCAAGGAGGGCGCCCGCGCCCTCACCGGCTACACCTTCCGCGACGACGAGTTCTACTTCGACCAGGGCAACCACGACACCGGCGCCAAGCAGATCCTCGGCGTCAGCGGCAACCTCGACGGCGACGGGTTCGTCCGCGCGATCCTGGCACGCCCCGCGTGCTCTCGGTTCATGTGCCGCAAGTTGTACGCCTTCTTCGCCGCCGAACCGCCCGACAGCGACCGAGAACTCACCCGGGACGCCTCGGGCGTGCTGCGCGAGATGGCGTCCGACATGCTGCGCTCGCGGTACGCCGTCAAGCCCGTCCTGCGCCGCCTCTTCCTGAGCGAGCACTTTTACTCCCCCGAGGTGATGGGACAGCACATCAAGAGCCCGACGGAACTCGTCGTCGGGGCGGTCCGCTCGCTGCTCACCCCCGCGCGCGACCTCTCCATCCTCCTCGACGCCATGGACCTCATGGGCCAGAGCCTGCTCTTCCCGCCGAGCGTGGCCGGATGGGCCGGCGGCCGCGCGTGGATCAACACCTCCACGCTGTTCGTGCGCCAGAACATCCTCGCCTATCTCCTCACCGGCAAGCGCCCCCAGGGCTACGACCCGCTCGCCGACGAGCAGAAGTACGACCCCGCCCCGCTGCTCAGCGGGCTGGACGAGTCCGCGCGGACGGACCCCTCGCGCGTGATCGACTACCTGCTGCGGTTCACCGTCGGCTCGGCGCCGACGCACGCCCGGGCGACGCTCGAGCAGTTCGTCGCCTCCCACGGCGGGCGCGTAAGCAACGACATGATCACCGGCCTGCTGCTGATCATCACGGCCATGCCGGAATACCAGTTGACCTGACAATGGACAGTGGACAGTGGACAGTGGACAGTGAGGACAATACATGGGCCGACTGAGGACCGAGACGCTGGAGCGCGTGGAACTGTTCGCGGACCGCGTGCTTGATCTTGCCGAAGCGCTCGACGGTCAGCGGCGATTTCGCAGGATTGTCGAGCAGGTGGCGGCATCGGGAACGTCCGTTGGCGCAATCCTGTTCGAGGCCGACCAATCGATCACGGCGAAGGATTTCGCGAGGACTCTTGGCATCGTGACCAAGGAACTGAACGAGACGAGGTACTGGATCCGACTCATCGGCCGACGGGAGTGGATCAGTCCGGCACGCCTGGACGACCTGCTTCGGGAGAACGAGGAACTCCTCGCCATGTTCAATGCCATGATCGTCCGAACGCGCAAGTCGGCGTCTCGCCATCGCCCGACCACCACCGCCTCACCTTGATTCGCTGTCTCTGCATGTCCACTGTCCACTGTCCACTGTCCACTGTCGCCGGAGACTCCCATGCCGTTGCCCGATCCCGCCGCGTTCACCCGTCGCCAGTTCCTGCACTCCGGCCTCGTCATGGCCTCCGCCGCCGCGACGCTGCCCGCGTTCCTGCAGCGATCGGCGTTCGGCCTCCCGATGCCCGCGCTCGGGATGTCGTCCATCCCCGGCGTGCCCGAGGACCACATCCTCGTCGTGCTGCAACTCTCCGGCGGCAACGACGGGCTGAACACCGTCGTCCCCTTCGGCGAGGACGAGTACTACCGCCGACGCCAGGGCATCGCCGTCACGCAGCAGCAGGCGCTCCGGCTCGACGCCCGCGCCAACGGCATCGGGCTGCACCCCGCGCTCGCGCCGCTCAAGGAGATGTACGACGAAGGGCTGGCGGCCATCGTCCAGGGCGTCGGCTACCCCAACCCCAACCGCTCGCACTTCAAGAGCATGGACATCTGGCACACCGCCGACACCTCGGGCACCGGCGACGGGTGGATCGGCCGCTACTACGACTCCCAGTGCTGCGGCTTCGGCAAGGGCGAGTCCGGCACGCCCGAGCAGACGCAGACCAACCCGCAGCCGGGCATCGCCATCGGACGCACCGCGCCGCTCGCCATGCAGGGCCGCCGCCTCCAGCCCGTCGCGTTCGAAACCCCCAACCTCTTCCGCTGGACCGGCCAGGACGTCCACGAGTCGCTGCACGAGCCGTACCGCGCGATCACCACCGCGGGCGTGCCGGACGGCGCGGACGCGAACTCGCAGGCATCCTTCCTGATGCGCACCGCACTCGACGCGCAGGTCTCCAGCGACCTGATCCGACGCGCGGTGGCGCAGCGGCCCCTCGTGCAGTACCCCGGCTCGGGACTGGCACGCAACCTCGCCATGATCGCCAGCATGATCCGCGCGGGCCTCAAGACCCGCGTCTACTACTGCGACCTCGGCGGCTTCGACACGCACGCCGGGCAGGGGGGAGCCAACGGCCAGCACGCCAACCTGCTGCGCACCTTCGCCGAGGCCGTGCGCGCCTTCTACGCCGACCTCAAGGCCCAGGAGAACGACAAGCGCGTCATGACGATGGTCTTCTCCGAGTTCGGCCGGCGCGTCGGGCAGAACGCCTCCGGCGGCACCGACCACGGCACGGCCGCGCCCATGTTCGTGCTCGGGCCGATGGTGCGCGCCGGGCTGCACGGCGAGCACCCCTCCATGCGCGACCTCGACGACGGGGACCTCAAGTTCCGCACCGACTTCCGGCAGGTCTACGCGACCGTGCTGGAGCGGTGGATGGGCGCGCCGTCGAAGGAGATCCTGGAGGGGACCTACAGGACGCTGAATCTGGTCCGAGCGTGAGGGGGAAGCGCGGGCGCCCCGGCCGTGCGGCGCCGGCCCGGGCCGCGGTCCGATACAATGCCGGTGCAGGAAAGGACGCGCGATGTCAACGGACCCCATCCGCATCGGCCCGGAGCAGGAGCGCAAGGCCCACGAGATCGCGCGCGCCGAGGGCACCTCGCCGACCGAGGTGGCCAACCGGGCCATCGATCGCCTGTACGACGACGCGAGGGCAGCCCGACACCGGCAGGGGAGCGCCGATAGCCTGTACGATGCGCTCGTTCGGGCAGGATCGCTCGGTGTCGTCGACGGCATGTCGAGCGAACCGGTTTGATTGCCGAGTCGCCTACAGCTCACCGGCATCGGCAAGAACGCGCCGAAGGACCTGCTGAGACACCCTGAAGTTGATCTTTGCGTCCAACTCGTCGAGGAGCGGCGCAACCCGATCCAGCAATCGGAGTTCTTTCGCCCGCACGAGCAGCGCCAATACCCCGGTCGTCCGCAGCCCGAGACGGGCAGCAACGCGCCTTCCATCCGATTCGTCGAGCAGTATCGTCTCCGCCCCCACCTCGATCGCCAACGCCAACGCTTCGGCCTCACCTGCATTCAACTCGACGAGCAGTCGATCGACCTGTCCGCGATCTGATGGGGAACGAACAACCAGATACGGATACTGCGTGACATCCAGCGGCGCGACACCCGGTGACTCCGCGGCAAGTTCTCTCATCACAGCCGGCGGGATCAGCGCTTCACCGAAGACCGATTCGATCAGCCCGAGCCGGTCGAGCGCCTGCAACGCTCGCAACGGCGACGTGTCGCTGACAACGATCACGGATCACACCGCCTTGCGCCACGGCGCATCGCGTGTGTCCTGCTCGTAGTCTTCGAGCGTCGTGCGATACACCGCAAGCCCGCGGCGGCGCAGTTCGGCCTCGAACGCAGGGCGCTGCAAGCCGCAGAGCCTCGCTGCGCTGCTCTTGGCCAGCCTCCCGGCGTCGAAGAGGCGGCAAGCCAACTCGACGAGGGCTTCCTGTTCAGTCAAGCCAGCCTCGTTCAAGATGTCATCGGGGATATGAAGCGTCATTCCAATGGAATCATAGGCGGTTCGGCAGAGAGGTCTCCACCCGAAAGCGCCGGGCGACGACTCCTGCCGGGCGATTGGCCCGAACGACATCCTCGATCAACGCCCAGACCGGGGGCACGCGTTCTTGGACATGAACGATCGCCCGGTGTTCCGTTCCGATGGCGACAAGCGGTTCTGAAAGGGCTGCATCGCGGCCATCGGGGCAGGATCAGTCCTGCGGGCGTGGCCCAAACCCCGCCGCCGTGAACTCGATCGTCGGCGGCTCCGCGCCCGGCGGGCGGGCGGCCGGGTCCGTCATCGGCAGCCGACGCGGCCCGACCTCGCGCCCATCGCCGTCGATCTCGGGCGCGTGCTCCTCGCCCAGCACGAAGCGCAGCGCAGCCCGGCCGGGCACAGTGCGTTGTTCCAGCAGCGCGACCCACGCCCCGTCGGCGCGGCGGGCCATCCGCAGCGGCTCGGCGTCGTCGATGACGATGAAGACCGGGCGCGACTCGGAGGACTGGCCCGAGGCGTCGTGCAGCACGATCGCGACACCGCCGGGGAGCGACTCGGCGGGCACGAGTCGCGTGCGCCCGGCGAGGTATTCGCCGAGGGCGTTTGCGCCGCCCGTCTGGCCCGCGCCCGCGCCGACGGGCGGCGCGGCGAGGCGCACGCCGCGCTCGAGCGAAACGGCGACAGCGTAGAGCAGCCCGGCCACGACCAGAATCGGGGCCGCCAGAAAGAGCGTCAGCAGCACGCGCTTGCGCATGGGCGTGCGCGATGGTAGGTGGCGTGCGCGCGGGGACCGTGCACGCGGCGGCTACTCCTCCCGCGGCTCCATGACCGGCCAGAAGACCCAGTCGCCACGGTGGCGGTCGCGGCCGATCGGCGTCGCGAGCGAAGCGGCGAGTTCCGCCGGGGAACGCCACTGCCCCGCGCCGTTCGGCCCCTGCTTCGGGGGCACGCCGCCGTCGTCGAGGCCGTCGACGCCGATGGAGTAGAGCAGCGGGCGGCCGTCGCGCAGCGCGTACCGCAGCGGGTTCCCGTCGAAGCGGTCGATCGGGAGCGACGGGAGCAGCACCGGGACGAGTTCGTCGAGCGAGGCCGGGTAGTCGCCGTGGCGGCGGCGGTGCAGTTCGAGCGCGATGACGACCAGGGCCGCGTCGCGCCGGCATCTGACGGTTTCCGCCGAAGCGTACGAACGCGGCACGACCGGGACGATCGCCACGACGGGCAGGTAGCGTGCCGTGAGGATCGGCGTCGCGGTGATCCCATCGACGATCGCATCGAAGCGCGAGGTGTCCAGACGCCAAAGCGGCTGGGCGGCGATGGCTTGGGCCTCGCTCATCAGACGGGTGTGCATCGAGGTGATCTCGCGACGGTTGCCGACGACGATCGCCGCGAGCGGACCGACGATCGAATCGGTCATCCTGTGCGTCCCGACAGCGTCCATCGACAACGAATCGAGCGCGCGGAGAAGCCGGAAGCCCTCGGGGGTCAGGCGACCGCCGCCGCGACCGTCATCGGTGTAGACGCGCTGCACGAAGTCCTCGAAGTACGCCCGCTCGGCCGCGAAGTCGATCCGCATGGCGTCGTCCGTGCGCGGCGAGCCGAGCAGGTGCGCCAGCTCGCGGAGGTTCGCGTCGCTGAAGGCGCCGGGTCGCTCCCGGAGGAGGCGGACGACGTGCTCGGACTGCATCGCCGTGATCGCGATGCCGACGAGCGCGGAGATGAGGAACGGCTGCTGCTGGGAGTGCGACGCGAGGCCCGAGATGGCGACGAGATTCGCGACGGCGCGATCGCCGTCGCCCTCGTGCACCGCGACGTAGGCATCCTGCATGAGCGCGACGGCGAAGGCCCGGAACTCGCCCAACTGGGGCAGGAGCACCTCGAGCAGCATCGGGTTGGCGCTCGGCTCCAGGGGTCCGAAGGCCTCCCCCATCGCCTCGGCCTTCGCGGCCGCGTAGTCCGGGTCGTAGGTGTTGCCGATGTCGACCCCGAGCGTCGGTCGCGACGCGGCGTCGCGGATGATCTCGAGCGCGCCCGCGTTGTCGCGCAGCCACGCGACGGTCGCGCCCCAGGCGTCGTCGCCTGGCCGCACGCCGGGCCATTCGGAGCGGAACACGTCCGATTCCCTGGTGAACGCCGGCACGGCGCGGATGTACACCGGCCACGCGCGTTCGCTCATCGGGACGTGCGCGTGCCGCGCGTTCAGTTCGGCGGTCACGTTGCGCGAGACGGTCGGAGTGCCCATGGAGAAGCGGACCGCCAACACGACGAACAGCACGACCAGGCCGAGCGTCGCAAAGCCCGCGCCCTTGGCCGTCTTCGCGGCGGCGCGCCAGACAAGCGGCCGCCTGCGCTTGACCGCCCGACGGATCAGCCGTGCCGCCGCCCCCGCATCCCCAAAGGACTCGATCAGATCGCGTTCGCTGCGTCCGGCGGCGAGGCCCTCGGCAAAGTGAGAGCCGAGTTCGCGGGCGACTTCCGCCCGCTCCGACCGCCACAGGCGCGTCGACCGGACGGTTCGGTTGATCAGGTCCGAGATCGGGCCGGGGAGGCCGAACGATGCGGCCGCGTCCTCCTCGCGCCGCGGCGCGGCCGGGACGCTCACGGCAGTTGCCCGGGGGGATTCGTGATCCCGTCTCATGCGCCCACCCCCTCGGCTTCAGGACCGATCACACCCAGCGCGGTCATCGCCTGGGCCAGCGCGGCCCACTGCTTCGAGTCCGATTCCAGCCGACGCTTCCCCGATCCCGTCAGCGAGTAGTACTTGCGCGGCCGGGCGGCCTCGCCCTCACGCCACTCGCCCTGGATCAGGCCCTTGGCTTCAAGGTTGTAGAGGAGGGGGTAGAGCGTGCTCTGGCCCATGGCGAGTACGCCCTCGGTTCGCCGGGCGAGGGCGTCCACGAGCTCATACCCGTACATGGACCGCACAGAAAGCAGCCGAAGCACGGCCACAGGGCCGGCACCCCGCATCAGTTCGCGTTCGAGCCTCATGGGCGGACTCCTGTATCACAAACTATGTGACACATAGCATACGCCCCGGATCAGGCTCAGGATGCGTCCAAGGGGCACGCGAACGGGCAGGCCCGCAGATTTTTTTGCTCGGAGCGAACAAGATTGCTGGCCGAACCCCGGAGTGTGGGGCATGTTCCAGCGGGTCAGGAAAGACGAGCCCACGTGAGGCTCGAACGGAAACCGGACACGGTCCCATCAACGTCACTGAAGAAGTGAGGAGATTCAGCATGAAGCGCGCTCTCGCAGTTCTCGCTCTGGCCGGCATCGCCGGCGCGGCCTCGGCTCAGTCCACGATCCACTGGTACTGGGTTGTCGGCGACACCGGCAACAACGACGGCGTCATCAGCCCCGGTGAGAACGCCACCCTCAACCTCTACGCCCAGTTCAGCGCCCCCGGCCTGCACTACGGCGGCTCGATCTTCGACATCAAGGGCACGGGCAACCTGGACACCGGCACCTACGTCACCCACGGCGCCAACCCGAAGCTCAAGCAGCTCTCCAACGGCGACGGCGTCCTCCAGGCGAACAACGACATCCTCACCGCCGACACCTTCCAGCTCCCCGAGTTCTTCAACGCCGGCATCGACAAGAGCAACCCGATCTGGGTGTACGGCATGGAGTGGATGCCCAGCGACTACACCGCCCGCACCGTCTCCGGCGGCAGCACCAACCACCTGAACCACTCGATCTACACCGACACCTTCGGCACCTCCAAGGAGTTCACCCCCACGATCGACGGCTTCAAGTTCGACGTGGTCCCCGCCCCGGCGTCGCTGGCCCTCGTCGGCCTCGGCGGCCTGGTCGCGGCCCGGCGCCGTCGCGCCTGATCGATCCTCTCGCCCGGACGAGGTCCGGGTTCCGATCGAATGCCCCCGTCCGCCCTCCGGCGGGCGGGGGTTTTTTTGCGGCGCGATCGCCCGGAGATAGAGTGGGACGATGACCAACCGCGACAAGCCACGCAGGCCCGCCCCGCCCGTCCGGCTCGAAACCGTCGAGCCGATCGGCAAACGCGTCCTCGTGCGCAAGGACGAGGACCGGAAGCAGACCAAGAGCGGCCTGCACCTGCCCGACAAGATCGAGATCCCGACCCTCACCGGTCGGGTCGTGGCCGTCTCGTCGCAGGTGGATCGCGACCCGGACTACCCGGTCCGGCGCTACGACCGCGTGCTGTTCAACCCCAAGAGCGCGGTCCCCGTGGACTTCGAGGGCGACAACCGCCTGTTCGTCATCCCGGTCGAGGACGTCGTCGCGGTGTTTCGGGCCTCGGACGCCGACGGCGGCGTGAGGGAGTGAGGGCGGCGCCCGTGGATGGAGCGACCATGCCGGAGTCTCCGACCTTGCCCGATCCCCTCCCGGTCGAGCAGTTGCATGTCGCGCGCGGTCGCCCGCCGTTCGACGTGACGGTGCGCCCGCCGGGGAGCAAGAGCCTGACCAACCGGGCCGTCCTCCTGGCCGCGCTCGCTCGGGGAGAGTCGGTCATCCGAAACGCGCTGATCGACGCGGACGACTCGAGGCGGATGGTCGAGGCGGCGGTCGCGCTCGGCGCGTCCGTCGCACACGAGGGCGAGACGCTGCGCATCACGGGGGTCGCCGGGCGGTGGCGCGTGCCGGCGGACGGCGTGCGGCTTGACCTCGGCAACGCCGGAACGGCGACCAGGTTCCTGGCGGCGTCGGTCATGCACGCGGACGGGCCGGTCACGATCGACGGCAACGAGCGGATGCGCCAACGCCCGATCGGGGAACTGATCGACGTGCTGCGGGTGTTCGGCGTTCGGGCGGAGTACCTGGGCACGCCGGGGTGTCCGCCGGTGCGGCTCGCGCCTCCGGCGGGCGGGCCGCGGGCGCCATCGCGCCTCGACATCCCGCCGACACGCTCGAGCCAGTTCGTGTCGGCGATCCTGCTCGCCGCGCCCTGGATTCGGGGGGGGGTGACGGTGCGCCTGCTCGGGGAGGTGACGAGCGCGTCGTACGTGGAGATGACGCTCAACCTGCTCGCCGCGCTCGGCGCGTCCGTGCTCACGAGCGAGGACATGCGCGTGGCGCGCGTCGGACCGCCCGAGTCCCCGGACGGCGAGGCGCTCACGGGCCTGGACGCGTTCGAGTACCAGGTCGAGCCGGACGCGTCGGGCGCGACGTACTTCTGGGGCGCGGCGGCGTTGTTCGAGGGGGCGTCCTGCCGCGTCGTCGGGCTGGGGCCGGACTCGCTCCAGGCGGACGCGCGGTTCCCGGATCTGCTGGCGCGCATGGGGTGCCGCGTGACGGACGGAACGCTCGGCGACCTGCCGGCGACGACGGTCACGGGACCGAGCGGGCTGCGCCCCGTGATGGCGGACCTCTCGCTGATGCCCGACGCCGCGATGACGCTGGCCGTCGTCGCCGGTTTCGCGGGCGGCGCGTCGGTGCTGCGCGGCCTGGGGACCCTGCGCGACAAGGAGTGCGACAGGATCGCCGCCCTCCAGCGGGAACTGGCGAAGATCGGCGTGCGCGTGCAACCGGGCACGGGCGGCGACGACGGCACGCTCACCATCACGCCGCCCGCGGGAGGCGTCGATTGCTCGGCGGACGCCGGGCCTGTCGAGTTCGAGACCTACGACGACCACAGGATGGCGATGTCGCTGGCGCTGGTCGGGCTTCGGCGTCCGGGCGTTCGGGTCCGCAACCCAGCCTGCGTAGCGAAGACCTACCCCGGTTTCTGGCGGGACCTGGAGCGGCTTCGCGCGCGCGGTGGATAGGCTTGGGCCTTGATTCCGAACCCACGCCGGAGCGCACGATGCCGACGCCAGCCGAACTGATCCAGCAGGCCCGCAGGCTTCAGGCGGGCGGACAGGTGCCGTCCGCGATTCAGATGTACCAGGCGGCGCTGAAGGCCCAGCCTCGGAACGCGGACGCGCACCAGTGGCTCGGGCTGGCCTACCTCCAGATCGGGCAGCACCGTGAGGCGGTCGACCACGCGACCCGCGCGGCCAAGCTCGAGCCCATGTCGGCCGAGCGTTGGTTCGTGCTCGCCAACCTCTACCGCAACATCGGGCTGTGGAAGGAAGCGCGGGAGACGTTCGAGAAGGCCATGTGGCTCAACAAGGACCACACCGGCGCGGTCGCGGGCCTGGCGCAGATCATGGGCGCCATGGGCGAGCGGGAAGAGGCGCTGGCGCTCGTCGCGCCCGCGGCGGCCCGAGAGGACGCCCACCCGGAAGCCGTCGCCGTCCACGCCGAGTTGTGCATGACGCTCGGGCGGCCCGAGGAGGGGCTTGAGAACCTCCGTCGCCACGCCGAACGCACCGGCACGCACCCCTTGGCACGCCAGCGGCTGCTCTTCCAGTTGGGGCACGTTTATCAGGCGGTCGAACGGTACGACGAGGCGTTCGAGGCGTTCTCGTCGGCCAACGCGCTGAACCAGTCCCGATGGGACCGTGCGGGGTTCCGCGCGTCGGTGGACCGCGCGATCGCCGACTGGTCGCCCGAGGCCCACGCGAACGTCGCCCCCTGCCCGATGGCGAGCGAACGTCCCGTGTTCATCGTCGGCATGCCGCGCTCCGGCACGACGCTCGTCGAGCAGATCATCGCCAGCCACCCGAGGTGCTACGGGGCCGGCGAACTCGGGATCACGCGGCACATCATGGCCCGCCTGCACAACACGCAGTCGGCCAGCGTGCTGCCGATCCCTCCGCCCTCGCGGATCGGCCCGGACGATGTCGTGCAGGCCGCCGGCTTCTACCTGCGCGCCCTCAAGTCCATCGAGGCGACCGCGGACCGCGTGACGGACAAGTTGCCGCTGAACTTCCTGTACCTGCCCCTCCTCGCGCGCATGTTCCCCTCCGGCCACTTCATCCACTGCCTGCGCGACCCCGTGGACACCTGCCTGTCCTGCTGGACGCACCACTTCGCGGGACCGATGCAGTTCGCGTACAACTTCGACGATCTCGCGGCCTTCTACGCGGACTACCTCCGGCTGATGCGCCATTGGACCGAGACCCTCGGCGTGCCCGCGCTGGAGGTGCGCTACGAGCAACTCGTCGCCGACCAGGAGCCCCAGATCCGGCGGATCGTGGAGTCGATCGGCGTCGAGTGGAACGACGCGTGCCTCCGCTTCCACGAGAACCCCAGGCTGGCCATGACGGTCTCGATGGAGCAGGTCCGCCGCCCGATGTACGCCTCGGCGGTCGCGCGGCACGAGCGGTACGGGGAGCGGCTCGAACCCCTGCGACAGGCCCTGCGCCGCGAGGGCGTCGACGCCGGATGAAGGGTCGCCACGCGTCCGCCCGAGCGATGATACAGTATTCGGCGGACGGACGGGACCGGCTTCCGGGGGTCGGAACATGGCCAGACGGGACGTATCGGTCGGTGAGCGCGCGCTGATCGTCGCGGCGGCGTACGGGATCGTCGGCTCCGCCTGGATCTTCTTCTCCGACGAGATCGCCGCGTCGCTCGCACGGGACGAAGCGCAACTCACCTTCTTCCAGACCAGCAAGGGCTGGTTCTTCGTCGCCGCCTCGAGCGTGCTGCTGTTCTTCCTCGTCCGCCACCTGATGTCCAGGGCTGTCGCGTCCGAGACCGCGCACCACCGCGCGGAGTCCAGCCTGCTGATGGTCTTCAACCACCCGGCCGTCCGTGTGTTCGTGAAGGATCAGGACGGGAAGTACCTGCTCGCCAGCGACGCGTTCGCACGCCTGCTCGGACTCTCGCCCGATGAGATCGTCAACCATGACGACGAGTCCCTCTTCGGGCGGGAGGCCGCGGCCGCGCTGCGCGATGCCGATCGCCGCGCCATGCGATCGCAGGGCATCACCGAGTCCCAGGACGCGTATCCCGTCGCCGCCGTCCAGCGCACGGTCGCCGTGCTCCGGGCGCGCGTCACCGACGAATCGGGGCGATGCGTCGGCGTCGTCGGCATCGCCGGCGAGGACGTGACCTCCCCGGACCTGGGCACCTCGGTCCGTCAGAGCCTGGAGCACCTCGTGCGCAGACGCTCGGCCGCGCTCGCGAACGCCGTCCGCGACCTGCACGGGCGGATCGCCGCGCTCCACTCCGAGGCCGCCGAACTCCGGCGGCGCGGCGACCGCCTCGCCGTCGAGCGCGAGACGCTCGAAGCCGAGAAGCACGAACTCACCGCGGACCTGCTCGCGGCCGAGCAGCGGCTCAACACCGTGGTCACGCACGTCCAGGCCATCGTCGCCGCGATCGATCAGGAGGGCGTCGTCGTGCTCGCCGAGGGCAGGCTGCTGCCGGCCGTCGGCCTCAAGCCGGGCGGGCTGGTGGGAAGGAGCATCTTCGAACTGTTCCCGGGCAGGCCCGAGATCGTCGCCGCGTGTCGGCGTGCGCTCGACGGCCGCGCCGTCTCCGCGCGGTTGCCCGTCGCCGACCTCAACCTCGACGCACGGATCGTGCCCGTGCGCGACGCCGAGGGACGCGTGGTGGGCGCGGTCGCCGTCGCCACCGAGGCCGAGCGTCCGCCGAACCTCGCCGACGCCCTGCGCGACGACGACTTCGCCGGCCGCCAACCCGACGGCCCGGCGAGCGCCACCTGAAGCACGCCGCCACCGCCGCCCAGGCTCCGCATATCCTTCCGCCCCCGGCCCGCGGGCTCCCCCGCCGTGCGCCGCCGTTGCTTCATGTCCACCGTCCACTGCCCCAGCGAGGAGTCCACCATGCCCACGCCCATCACGATGACCGCCGACGGCCTGCGCGTTCCCGACGAACCCGTGATCCCTTTCATCGAGGGCGATGGCACGGGGCCGGACATCTGGCGGGCGAGCGTGCGCGTCTTCGAAGCCGCGGTCGAGAAGGCGTACAAGGGCAAGCGCCGCATCCACTGGAAGGAAGTGCTCGCCGGCGAGAAGGCCTTCAACGCGACCGGCAACTGGCTGCCCGACGAGACCCTCGACGCCTTTCGCACCTACCTCGTCGGCATCAAGGGGCCGCTCACGACGCCCGTCGGCGGCGGCATCCGCTCGCTGAACGTCGCGCTGCGCCAGATCCTCGACCTCTACGTCTGTCTCCGCCCCGTGCGCTACTTCAAGGGCGTGCCCTCCCCCGTGAAGAAGCCCGAGGACGTGGACATGGTCATCTTCCGCGAGAACACCGAGGACATCTACGCCGGCGTCGAGTGGGAGGCCGAGAGCGACGGAGCCAGGAAGGTCATCGCCTTCCTCCAGAACGAGATGGGCGTGAAGAAGATTCGTTTCCCCTCGACCAGCGGCGTCGGCATCAAGCCCGTCAGCCGCGAGGGGAGCGGGCGGCTCATCCGGGCCGCGATCACCTACGCCCTGCGCGAAGGACGCCGGAGCGTCACGCTCGTCCACAAGGGCAACATCATGAAGTTCACCGAGGGCGCGTTCCGCGACTGGGGCTACGCCCTCGCCGCCCGCGAGTTCCGCGGGCAGACCGTCAGCGAGCGCGAGTCGTGGATCCTCGCCAACAAGGAGGCCAACCCAGACCTCACTCCCGAGGCCAACGCCCGCATGATCGACCCCGGCTACGAGATGATGACGCCCGACCAGCGGAAGAGGGTCGTGGCCGAGGTCGAGGCCGCGCTGCGCCTCTGGCCCACCCACGGCGACGGCAAGTGGAAGAAGGCCCTCCTCATCCGCGACGCCATCGCGGACATCACCCTCCAGCAGGTGCTCACGCGGGCGAAGGACTTCGACGTCATCGCCACCATGAACCTCAACGGCGACTACCTCTCCGACGCCCTCGCCGCCCAGGTCGGCGGCATCGGCATCGCGCCGGGGGCGAACATCAACTACGACACGGGCCACGCCATCTTCGAGGCGACGCACGGCACGGCCCCCAAGTACGCCAACCTCGACCAGGTCAACCCCGGCTCCGTCATCCTCTCCGGCGAGATGATGCTCCGCTACATGGGCTGGACCGAGGCCGCGGACCTGATCATCAAGGGCATGGACGGCGCGATCGGCGCGAAGACGGTGACGTACGATTTCCACCGCCTGATGGAAGGGGCGACGAAACTCAAGTGCTCCGAGTTCGGCGAGGCGGTGGTGAAGCACATGGGGTGAGGCGTGCCGCGCGTATACCTTGACACGAGCGTTGTCTCCGCCTTCGTCGCGGGGGGTTTCAGATCTGCACCTTCCGGTTGTACACAAACCACTCCAGCATCATCACGCCCAGCGCCGCCAGCAGCAGCCACGGCCACAGCCGGCGGTTGACGTTCGAGCGCGAGGGGTCGAGCGCGGCGACGTCGTCCCCCGCCAGCGAGAGCGTCGAGGCCGCCCCCACGTCCGACTCCTCCGGGTCGAGCAGGCTCGCGGCGAAGGGGCGCAGGGCGCGCCCGCCGGCCTCGAGATCCGCCGGCGTGCGCTCGCCGCTCCACGTCACCTCGTGCACACCCGCCTGCCGCACCGGGCCGTACACGATGCGACCGTCGGCCGCGGGCGTGAGCGAGACCTCGGTGCGGTCGGGCAGGCGGATCGCGACGCCGCCCGCGCCCTGCGGCAGCCGGTCGGTCAGCACGCTCCCGGGACGCACCGACCGCGCGTCCAGCCCGAGGTGCGACGGGTCCTGCCCCAGATAGTTCAACGCCTGCGCGATGAAGACCGGGAACGACACGTAGAACGGCCAGTACGAGTCCGCGGGGTTGAACGTCACGACGACCGCCCGCAGGTCCGCCGACGCGATATCGAGGATCGCCGGGCCCCGGTCGGACTCGGCGATGACCGTCACCGCGCTCTCCGGCCCGAACTCGACGTTCCGCGTGGTGGAGATGACGACGTTGTCGAGCACGAGGCCGCGCAGGGCGGGGTGGTCGCGCCGCCAGTCGATCAGGACGCCCGGCTCCCCCGGGCCGAGGTCGCCCGCGCCCAGCGGAGGGGGGGGCACCGCGCCGAGCACGAGGTACCGCCCCGGCGGCATGGTCGGCCGGTCGCCGGGGGGGGGCAGCCAGGCGTCCAGCACCACCGCGTCGTACGCGCCCGTCTCGCCGCGACGCGACGCCGCCAGGTACTCGTCCGGCGTGTACTCAACGAGCTTGGCGAGGGGGAGGCCCTGCAGCGCGGAGACGAGGAACAGACTCCCCTCGGTGACGAGCGCGACCGAGAGTTGACGGGCGGGCGGCACGACCAGCCACGCACGATTGTCCACCTCCAGCACGTCCGCGCCGTCGCCGGGCAGCAGGCGCACGGCGAACAGCCCGCCCTCCGCCCGCTCCAGCCTGAACACGACGCTCGCCGTCCCGGGCCGCCAGAGGTCCGGCGGCGGGGGCGTGCCGTCTTCGAGCGTCGGCGCGTCCGTCGTCGCGGGGGGCAGCGTCACCGGACGGATGCGCTCCACCACGCCGTCGATCACCAGTTCGAGTTCCGCACGCCGCTCGACGCGGTCGGTGCTCTGCAGGCCGATGAAGACGGTGAGTTCCGTGGGGTTGTCGTAGGTCCGTTCCGCGCGGAACGCGATGACGGCGACGTTCGCGGCGTCGGGCGTGCCGAAGCGCGTGAAACGCACCTTGTCCTCCACCCCCGTGAGCACGCGCTGCGCGTCCGGGAGACGCCCGTCGGAGAACAGATGGATCGCGACGCCGCGCGTCTTCAGCCCCTCCACCGTCACCGCCCCCGTCTCCTCGACGAGCGTCTGGTCCGGCAGGTGGGCGCGCGCGAGACGCACCGCCTCGTCGAGGCTGGAGGGCGCAGCGGTCGGTTCGATGGCGTTGATCGCCGCACGCAGCGCGCCCTTGTCGCCCGTGAACTGCTGGCGGACCTCGGCCGTCTGGTCGAACGCGATCACCATCGCCTCGTCAGCGCGGTCCGACCCGATGAGGCTCTCGCCGCGGAGCGAATCCACGAGCCGGACGGCCTCGCGCTTGGCGGCGTCGAGCCGCGAGACGCCGCCCTCGCCGTCCAGGCTCGACATGCTCGCCGAGCGGTCGATGAGGATGACGTGCTGCAGGCCGCGCGGCGTCTGGCCCTCCAGTTCCGGCTGCCCGACCGCCACGAGCGCGGCCGCGAGGACGAGCAGTTGCAGCAGCAGCAGGATGTTGCGGCGCAGCCGCTGGAACGGCGCGTTGGCCTGGAGGTCCTGCACGGCCTTCTTCCAGAGGAGCGTCGTCGACACCTCCACCTCGCGCCGGCGGAGTTTGAGGAAGTACAGAATGATGAGCGACGGCACCGCGATGGCGGCCGCGACGGCGGCGACGAGAGGGGTGAGCCAGGTCATCGCAGCACCCCCCTTCGGCGCATGTAGTCCAGCAGGAGCACGTCGATCGGCGTGTCGGAACGCACCGTGAGCAGCGTGATGTCGCGCCGGGCGCAGAAGGTCCGCAACTGGTCGCAGTACGCGGCGAGGTTCGCCTTGTAACGCTTCAGGAGCGGTGCGCTCACGGTGATCTCGGCGGCGTCGGCGTCCTCCACGTCGCGCAGGCGCAGGTCGCCGGCAAGATCAGGCTCCAGTTCCTGCGGGCTGAGCACCTGGAGGCAGAAGACGTCGTAGCCGCGCCCCATGAGCAGGCGCAGGCCGGTCTCGTAGCCCTCCTTGAAGAAGAAGTCGGACATGACGACCATGACGCCCTTGCCGCGGCGCGAGAGGGCGATGCGCTTGGCCGCCTCGCCGAAACTGCTGCCGCCCTCGGGGCGGAGCGAGCAGAGCCACCCGGCCAGTTCGTGCGTGCGCCGGCGCCCGCGCAGGTCACGGACCGCCGAGACGATGCCGGCGGGCGGCGTCTGCGGCTCCGTCGGCGGGTGCTGGCCGGGCTGCACGCCGATCGCCGTCATGGCGACGCGGTTGTAGTTGATGAGGCCGACGTAGCCGAGGGCCATCGCGGCCTGCTGCATGAAGAAGAACTTGTTGGGCTGGCCGCAGTCGTGGCTCGCGGAGCAATCCACGACGACGTGGAGGCAGAGGTCTTCTTCCTCGAGGAAGAGTTTGAGGAACAGCCGGTCGAGGCGGCCGAAGATGTTCCAGTCGATGTGGCGCAGGTCGTCGCCGACGACGTACGGACGGTGGTCGGCGAACTCGACGCTCTCGCCGCGCTTCTTGGATCGGCGCTCGCCCTTGAGCTTGCCGGAGAACATCTTGCGGCTGGTCACGTCGAGCCGCGACACGCGCGAGATGAGCCGGCTGTCGAGCAGCTCGTCCAGAGAGGCGGGGCGCTTGGGGTTCTCTGTTCGCAGCATGTGACGCTCATTGCATAGGACCTGTGGGTCCCATGAGACCTATGCCCAAGTCAAACCCTCCCAGCCGCCAGCGGCACGCCCGCCTGCTCCGTCGGCGTCAACTTCAGGATTTCGTCCACGATCGCGTCCGCGCTCACCCGGTCCGCCTCGGCCTCGAAGTTCAGGATCAGCCTGTGCCGCAACGCCATGTGCGCCACGTGCTGCACGTCCGCGTACGCCGCGTGGTAGCGGCCGTCCGTCACCGCCCTCACCTTCGCCCCCAAAAGCAGCGCCTGCGCCGCGCGCGGGCTGGCGCCGCACCGCACGTAGCGGTTCGTCGGCCCGGTCGCGCCGCCCGCGGCGTGCTTGCCCTCCGGGTGCGTCGCCAGCACCAGCCTCGCCGCGTACTCCTTCACGTGCGGCGCGACCACCACGCCCCGAACCAGACGCTGCGCCTCCAGGATGCGCGGCCCGTCCATGATCTTCGTCGGCTGGGGCGTCTGCTGCCCGGTCGTGCGGTCCAGGATCGTGATCAGATCGTCCAGTTGCGAATACCCGACGACGATCTTGAAAAGGAACCGGTCCAACTGCGCCTCGGGCAGCGGGTACGTGCCCTCCTGCTCGATCGGATTCTGCGTCGCGAGAACAAGGAACGGCTCGTCGAGGCGGTAGGTCACGCCGCCGACCGTGACCGCGTGCTCCTGCATCGCTTCGAGCAGCGCGGACTGCGTCTTGGGCGTGGCGCGGTTGATCTCGTCGGCCAGCACGATCTGCGCGAAGATCGGGCCGCGCTGGAACTCGAACTGCCGGCGTCCGGTGTCGGGATGCTCGGTCACGATGTTCGTGCCGATGACGTCCGCGGGCATCAGGTCGGGGGTGAACTGCACGCGGTTGAAGGGCAGATCGAGCGTCTGCGCGAGCGTGCGCACGAGGAGTGTCTTGCCCAGGCCCGGCACGCCCTCGAGGAGAACGTTGCCGCCGGCGAAGAGTGCCGAGAGAACGCCCTCGACGACCTCGTTGTGCCCGACGATGACCTTGCCGACCTCGGCCCGGAGACGCTCGAAATCCTCGCGGAACTTCTCGCACGCCGCCCGGACTTCGCTGGGTGTCTGCTCATGTGCTGGATTCGCGGCCATGGTGGGCTCCTACGTTGCTGACGGATCGATCGGTTCGCACAGTGGCACGGGGACAATGCCGAACGCGAAGTTCGCGAGGTTCGCGAAGATAGTCGGAACAGGCATAGAATCACGCTTCGTCACTTCGTCACTTCGTCACTTCGTCACTTCGTCACTTCGTCACTTCGTCACTTCGTCACTTCGTCACTTCGTCACTTCGTCACTTCGTCACTTCCCGTTGCTTGGCCTTGAGCAGCCGCGACATGCCCGCCTCGGCCGACTCGTCCTCGCCCTTGGGCGCGGGCTTCGCGGGGCGGTCGGGCACGATCGGCTCGCCCCCGAGGGCGACCGGCCCGGATGCACCGCGCGCCATCTGCTCCGCCGACGCCTCGAACTTGCGCTTGGCGACCTCCGGCGCGGGCGCGCCCGCCACGCCTCCCCCGCCCGTGCGCGCAAGGTCAGGGTCCGCCGTCTCCGGCCGCGCCGTCATCCGGTCCTGCGCCTTCTGCCGTGCGGCCTGCAGCGTCCCCAGTTGCATGCCCGCCTGGACCTTGCTGCGCTCCAGCGCCCTGCGGCTCGCCTTGAACGCGCCGAGCACGTCGATCCGCACACGCCGCACCGCGACATCCATGACAAACAGCCCCAGGCCCGCGATCGCGACGTAGAGCCAGATCGGCGTGGTCGCGACCGGCATCGTCAGCCCCTCTCGCCGCCACAGGTCCGTCGCGGCCGCGGGCGCGTCCAGCGAGAGCACACGCCCGCCCGTCATCTCCGCCACCTGCATGAGCACCGCCGTGTTGTCCTGGAGCGAGCGGAACTCCTCGGCGAACGGGCGGGTGATCGCCGCCTGCACGGTGCCCTCGGTCGCCGGGCCGCCTTCCTCGGTCGCCGGGGCGTAGTACCGCAGGCTCATCACGTAGGTGCCGGCGTCGGACGTCGGCACGAGCGCCTCGAACCGCCCCGGCCCGACCTGGCGCAGGTCGACATCCACGCCGCTCCCGCCCGGACCCGCGACGCGCCCCCGGAAGATGGCCGACGGCAGCCGACGCCCCTCCGCGTCCACGGCATCGACCACCACCAGCGTCTGCTCGCCGCGGTCCTCGGTGGTGACGCGGAGGTTCGCCGAGCCGCTGGGGCGCATGGTCCATCGCGTGTGCTGCTCCCAGAACTGCTTGTACTTGCCCCAGGCGAGCCAGTTCGTCGCCCAGCGTGCCGTGGCGTCGCTCGTGAACGTCACGACGCGACCCAGCCCGTACTGCCACTGCGCTCCGATCGGATCGTTCTCCTTGCCGCGGATCGTGACCTGCGCCAGCCCTTCGCGCTCGGCGGCGACGACGTAGCCCGTGATGGGCGGCAGGCCGTCGATCCCCGCCGTCGTCTCCGAGAACCCCGTCATCGCCGGAGCGAACGCCGGGCCTTCCCAGATCAGGCTGCGCCGCACCACCTGCGCCTCCTTCACGAAGATCTGCGGCAGGCTGGCCAGCGCGGCCTGGGTGGTAACCTCGTAGTACTCGCCGCCGGTGCGCGTCGCCATCAGTTTCATCGTGCTCAGGTCGCGCATCGAGTGCGGGTAGACACCCACCGCAGAGATCGTCACGCGGTTGGCCCGGAACTGGTCCAGCAGCGCGGTCGAGAGCGACGGGTCGCCGTCCGAGATCACGATGACGTGCCGCTGCCCCGCGTCCACGGCCAGCAGGCCCTGGAGCGCGAGTTGCAGCGACGGGTCGAAACTGGGCATGTCGCCGAAGACGAGGCGGTTGATCGCCTGCCTGGCCGCCATCCCGTCGCCCTTGGGCTGGAGCGGGAACGTCCAGTCGACGCCCGCCTGCCATCCGTACTCGACGATGCCGACGTAATCGAGCCGACTCAGGGCATCCACCGCCGCGTTGCACACCTGCTTGCCGTAGTACACGCCGTTGGGCATCTCGACGGAGTGGATGACAAGGGCGAGCGCGCCACGCGGCATCTGGCGCTTCTGCGGCGGGTCCAGGCGGATCGGGAGCGCGTCCTCCAGCGGCGAGCCGATCCACCCGCCCGCCCCGAACGACTGGTCCCCGCCCACCATGAGCAGCCCGCCCCCCGTGTCGTGGACGTACTGCCGCAGGGCCTGCTGCTGCGCCTCGGAGTAGTCGTAGGCGGCCTGGTTGACCATGATCACGGCGTCGTAGGCGGTGAAACCGGCCAGATCGACCGGCGCGCTCTCCGGCGCGCGCACCTCGGCGCGGATCTCCGATTCCGCGAGCGCGCCCACCAGCGCGGCCGACTCGTCGATCTCGCCCCGGTCGCTGCGAAGCACCAGCACGCGCCCCTCCCCGGATACGAACGTGACCGCGAGCGCCTGGTTGTTCTCGACGATCCCGTCGTTGGGCACGCCCGCCGCCGTCAGTTCCGGCTCGAACACCGCCCGGAACTGGTGCGCACCGCGGCTCGGCATCTGCACCGGCACGCTCAGCACGTTCGTCCCGGCACGCAACTCGACCGGCACGCTCACCTCGGGCGAGTCCGGGTCCAGATCCATCGGGTGATCGTTCATCAGGATCGACAGGCGCCCGTGCGCCGGACGCGTCGCCGTCAGGACCACCCGCAGCGGCACGATCTCCCCCTCGCGCGCCAGCACCGGCGCGACCAGGCGGTCCGCGATCACCTCGTTGTCGTATCGGTAACGCAGCGGCAGCACGTCGATCGGCACGCCCGCCGCCCGCGCCGCCTCCGCGGCGCGAACGAGGCTCCCCTCCGTCTCGTTGCCGTCGCTCACCAGCAGGATCCGGTTCGCCGCGTCGTGCGAGGCCGTCGCCAGCGCGAGTTGCACCGCGGAAGCGAGGTTCGTGCCGTCCGTCGCGCCGACCATCCGCCGCTCGACCCGATCCACGCGCCGGCTCGGGAGGTTCTGCACGTAGGCCTCGCGCGCTGTGGCGATCAGCCCGCGCCGGTCGTCGGCCTTCTTCTCGGCCGTCGCCTGGTCGATGAACCGGTCCGCGCGCACCTGCAACTCGACCGGAACCGACCGGCTCGCGTCGAGGATCACGCTCACGGCGACGTCGCGGCTCTGCTTGCGCAACTGCGGCTCCGCGACCGCGCCGGCCACCAACGCGATCACCACCAGCCGCACACCGACCGCGACGCGACGGGTCGTCCCCCCCAGCCCGCTCAGGCTCCGACGCGAGAGCCAGACCGTCAACGCCCACAGCAGCGGGATGAGCGCCAGCCAGATCGGCCGGAGGAACTCGATCGGTCCCAGGGTCAGGGCGGCCAGCGTCACCCGCCGCCTCCCCGTTCCTCATGCCGCGCCGCACGCACCGACCGCAGCGATGGACGATCAAACCCGACGACGCGCCCGTTGCCCGAGTCGAGCACGAACACGGTCCTGTCCAGCACGGCCACCCCCCACGGGTACGCCAGTTCGCCGCGCCCGCGCCCCGCCCGCCCGTACGCGGCGAGCGCGCCGCCCGTGTCCAGGTCGATGCGCTGCACACGCGAGTTGCCGAACTCGGCGACCAGCGCGGTGCGATCCGACAGCACCGCCAGGCCATAGGGGTAGCGGAACTCGCCCGGCTCCGCCCCGGCTCGCGCGGGCGAGCCGTACCAGGCGATCAACGCCCCGTCCGGTGTGAAGCGCCCGATGCGGTGGTTGCACGAGTCCGCCACGACGATCTCGCCCCGGATCGGCTCCCACGCGATCGACTGCGGCCTGTTGAACTCCACCCCGTCACCCGAGCCGAACGCCCCGAACGCGAACAGAAACCGCAGGTCGCCGTCGAACACGCTGACCCGATCGTTCCCGCCGTACTCGGCGACGTAGACCCGCTCGACCGCCCCCCCCTCGCCCGTCACGACCGCGGCGTCCGTCGGGTAGATGAACTCGCCGTCCCCCTTGCCGTAGCGCCCGACCGACGCGAGCAGCGTCGCCGCGCCGTCCACCGTCGTCGGCGGTCGGTAGACCATCAGGCGGTGATAGTGCGTGTCGGCGATGTAGAGGGCAGGCTCGGGCGGGTCGCCGAACGGAGCGGCGGTCACCCCGACCGGCTTGCCGAGTTCCCACTCGGGCATCCGGAACGACGCGAGGCACTCGCCCGTGCGCGGGTCGAGCCGCTGCACCCGGGCCGTCTTGTCGATCACCCAGACCGACTCGCCGTCCGCGTCGATGCACCGGGGGTACGCGAACTGACCCGGCGCGCCGCCCGGCTCGCCGATCTCCACGCGGACCTCGATCGGGCCGCCCGACTCGGGACCGCACCCGACCGGCAACAACGCCGTGGCGACGAGGACGCACGCGCACGACAGACGCAACGCCCCGCGCCCGGCCACCCCGCGCCACACTCGCCCGACCCCTGCTCGCATGTACTCCACAGAGTACCGGATACCTCCCCCGGCGGTTCACGGGGTGGTTCCCGGAGCGCGGCCTTTCAGGCCCCGCGTTCCGCGGATCGAGCGCACAACAGGAGCGACGCGACAGCGAGGACAAGCCCGACCGCGATGAGCATGACCGAGGCCGCCGAGAGGTCCGACTGCCGGGCGAAGTGCAGGAAGTTGAGCATGAGCGTCGCGAGGCCTCCCATCCCCGGCGGCTGGAGTTGACTCGCCGCCTCGACCTCGTGGAAGGCGAGCGCCGCCGTCGCCAGCCCCACGCCCGCCAACGCCCCTGCCTGCATCGGCCTCGCCACGCGCCACCAGCCGCGCACGCCCTCGGCCCCGTCCAGCCGCCGCAGGTCGGCCAGTTCGACCGGTTGGAGCCGGGCCAGCACGCACCCGATCAGCACGCCGAGGAACCCGAACCGCGCGACCTCCCCCACCGCGACGGCCACCAGCGACCCACCCACCACCGGCGCGCGCCCATAGGCCGCGTCCACCGCCGAGCCGACGAGCACGCCCGGCACAAGGGCGGCCGAGAGCCAGCCCGCCAGCGCGCACGCCACAAGCCCCCGCCCCGCGCGCCCGCGCGAACCCGCGAGCGACGCCACGCACGCCGCGACGATGACCGACGCCCCACCCGCGATCGCCGCCCACCCCGCGCTGCTCGCCGCCGCCGACGCGATGGTGCGCGCGGTGTTGGCGACGGCGCGCAGGCTCCCCGCGTCGCGCGCCAGCAGCACGAACGGCACGACCACGCTGAGCGACCAGATCACGCCCGCGCCCACCCGCGCACCCACGCCGACTCGGGGGCGATCGTCGCCTGTCTCCGCGCTCGTGCGCGCGGCGGCCGCACGAACAACCGGCCCGGCGACCGCGACACCCGCGATGATCGCGACGCCGACCAGCGGCCACGCCGAAGCCCACGAACGCCATCGCTCGGAGAACGGGTGGAAGTCCAGAGAGAACCAGACGACCTCGACGGCGTAGGTCGGCACGTTCGCGACGTGCAGCGGCACGGGCGAGGCGAGCGTGAGCAGCGCGGCGCACCCCGCCGCCGCGCACCACCCCCACCGCGTCGCCGAAACGACGAACGCCGCACGACGCCACCACGGCATCGGCTCAAGCGCGAGCGCGTCGAGCACCCCACGGTCGATCCGACGAGCCGCGATGGCGAGCACGACCGCCGCCACCGGCCAGACCCACAGCACCAGCCCGAGCCAGGCGAACGCCCGCCCCATCGCGATCGGCGCCCAGGTCGCCCCGTGTCGCAGCGCTTCGTCCACCACGCCCGCGAGGAAGCCCCCCGGCGCTCGCAGCAGGTTCCACCCCGCGTACGCCAGGTAGTTCGGCAGCAACATCGGCGCGAGCAGGAGCGGCGCCCACGACCAGCGCGCCGACCGCAACGCCCACGCCGCCGGCCAGGCCAGCGCGGCCGCCGGCACCCCCACCGCGATCGCCCACGCCACGGACCGCACGAGCGCGACAGCGCGACCGCGCCCGATCGTGAGGTCCGCCGCGCCGCTCTCGTACACGCCGCGCACGACGCCGACCATCGCCCAACCCGCGGGCCACAGCACGACGACGCCCAGGATGCACAGCAGCACCATCGCCGGGGGCGAACACGCGACGAACCGGCGAGCGCGGGTCGATGCGGGCGTGTGCGGCTGCTCCGGCATCGGCCCGAGTCTACACGGGCCTGCCCGAACACCCTCCCGGGCGCCGGCGCACGCCCCGCGCCTCCCCGATATCATGCCCGCCCTGTGCCGGGGGTTCTCTCCTTTCCCTGCCGCGCCCCCGCCCCAAGCCGGGCGGCGCACGCCGGACGACACCCATGATCGACATCCGCAAACTGAAGGAACTGGTCCGATTGATGGTCGAGAACGACCTCTCGGAACTCGACCTGCGCGACCAGCAGGAGACGGTCACCATCAAGCGCGGGCCGAGCGGGATCGTGATGGCGCCCGCGTACCCGCACGTCGGCATGGCCGGCGCGGGCGGCGCGACGAGCGCGGAACCCTCCCCCGCGACCGACAACGGCTCGCCCCGCGCCGCGGACGAGGACGACTCGGGCCTGGTCGCCATCGAGTCGCCCATGGTCGGGACGTTCTACTCCGCCGCGACGCCCGACGCCGAGCCGTTCGTCTCGGTCGGGTCCGCAGTCTCCACCGACACGGTGGTCTGTCTCGTCGAAGCGATGAAGGTCTTCAATGAAATCAAGGCCGAGTGCGCGGGCACCGTCGAGCGCGTCCTCGTGAACAACGGCGAAGCCGTGGAGTTCGGCCAGAAACTGTTCCTCATTCGACCAGCGTGAGAAGCGCAGGGATCGACGGACGAGGGGTCGAGACAGCAATCAGGGCGGAGCGCAGGACACGCCGCTTCACGTCCGCCGCCGAACCACCGACGCCGACTCCCGTCACGCCCCGATCCCTCTCCCCTCGCTCCCCTCGATCCCTCGATCCCTCGATCCCTTGATCCCTTGATCCCTCGACCCCTTGATCCCTCGACCCCTCACCCACCATGTTCCGACGCATCCTCATAGCGAACCGCGGCGAGATCGCTCTCCGCATCATCCGTGCCTGCCGCGAACTCGGCGTCGAGGCCGTCTGCGTCTACTCGAAGGCCGACGCCAACGCCCCGTACCTGCGCCTCGCCGACCGCGCCATCTGCATCGGCGAGGGGCCGGCCAAGGAGAGTTACCTCAACATCAGCCGCATCATCTCCGCGGCCGAGATCGCCGACGTGGACGCCATCCACCCGGGGTACGGCTTCCTCTCCGAGCGCGCGGACTTCTCCGCCATCTGCCGAGACTGCAAGATCGAGTTCATCGGCCCCAGCCCCGAGGCCATGGCCAAACTGGGCGACAAGGTCGAGTGCAAACGCACCGCCAGGGCCGCCAAGGTCCCGATCTTCCCCGGCTCGGAGGGAGCCATCGAGGACGAGGACGAAGCCGCCAAGATCGCCGAGGACGTCGGCTACCCCGTCATCATCAAGGCCGCGGCCGGCGGCGGCGGTCGCGGGATGCGCATCTGCCGAAACGAGGCCTCCCTCCGCTCCAACATCCGCGCCGCGCAGCAGGAGGCCCAGGCCGCCTTCGGCAACGGGTCCGTCTTCATCGAGAAGTTCCTCGAACACGCGCGGCACGTCGAGGTGCAGGTGCTCGGCGACAAGCACGGCCACGCCGTCCACCTCTTCGAACGCGACTGCTCCGTCCAGCGACGCCACCAGAAACTCATCGAGGAGGCCCCCGCCCCGGGCGTCGACCGCCGCAGACTCGCCACGCTCGGCGAGGGCGCGGCCAGGCTCGTCCGCTCCGCCGACTACGCCGGCGCGGCCACGGTCGAGTTCCTCATGGACGAGAAGCAGAACTTCTACATGCTCGAAGTCAACACGCGCGTCCAGGTCGAGCACCCCGTGACCGAGATGATCACCGGCGTGGACATCGTGAAGATGTCCATCCTCATCGCCGCGGGAGAGCCGCTCCCCTTCCGCCAGAAGGACGTGTCCTTCCACGGCCACGCCATGGAGTGCCGCATCAACGCCGAAGACCCGGACCGCGCATTCATGCCCTCCGCCGGCGCGGTCGACCTCTGGGAGCCCCCCGGCGGCCCGGGCGTGCGCGTCGACTCGCACGTCGTCACCGGATACCGCGTGCCGCCCAACTACGACTCGATGGTCGGCAAACTCATCGTCCACGCCGACAACCGCGAGGCGTGCATCGCCCGCATGGCCCGAGCCTTGCGCGAGTTCCGCGTCGCCCCGATCAAGACCACCATCCCCCTCCAACTCCGCCTCATGGAGAACTCCGACTTCCGAACGGGGGGGGTGGACATCCACTTCCTCGAGCGCCTGCTGAAGTGAGGCGGACGGAGAACCGCCGACCACGAGAACAGGCGAAACCACCGGCATTTCAGGGCGTGAATCCCCTTGAACCGGACCCCTCGCGTCGCTATGCTCGGAGAGCAGGAGGGGGCGTCCGCCGGAGACGAGCGGGTGCGCACATGCGGGAGAGGGCAGGGACCGCCGCCAGTACTGAACGAACGCACCCGCCGTGCGGCGGGGGTGTCGCATCGGGCCGTCGTCATCGCGCCTGCTCACGGCCGGCAGGCAGGGTTCTCGCACCAGCCAAGTAGTCAGGAGAAGAGAAACATGCGTCTCATCGCCAGCACCATCGCAGCCGTCGGACTCGCCGCCTCGCTCGCCTCGGGCCAGTTGATCGTCGGCAACGACCAGTCCGGCACGGCACACATCTACCACATCGACGTGAACACCGGCGTCGCGACGTCGATCTATTCGTCGTCGACCGCCACGGCCAAGCCGTGGGGCATGGCCTACGACGGCGCCACCAACACGCTCTACTGGAACAACGGCTCGACCCTGTACGCCTCGACCTACGACATCAACGGGCTGAACCCCGTGACCCTCGGCACGATGATGTTCAACAACGCGACCGTCAACTTCGTGGGCCTGGGCTTCCGCAACGGAGTGCTTGTGGGGACGCGCAATATCGCCACCGAGGCCGTCTACGAGATCGACCCCAACACGCTCATCGCAACCCAGACGTACGTCTACTCGACGACCTACGACTTCGGCGGCGTCGACGTCGACGCGACCAACAACAACCTCTACGGCCTGAGCGATACGCCCAGCGACGGACGCGGCCTCTACCTCATCGACGACACCAACCAGACCGTGACCCACAAGGCCCCGTACCCCGCCGGCGAGACCGACATCGACGGCCTGGCCGTCTTCAACGGCATCGCCTACTACGTCACCGACGGCCCGAACACCACACAGGCCAACTTCTACATCTTCGACGCGAACACCGGCGTCCAACTCGGCACGCTCCCCTCTCCCTTCACCGGCAGCGGCACCTTCTCCGCGGCCGCGTTCGTCCCCGCGCCGGGCGCGCTCGCCCTCCTCGGCCTCGGCGGCCTCACCGCCATCCGCCGCCGCCGCTGACCGACGATCGCACATCCGTTCGTCCCTCACGGGGCCGGCTCTGCACGGGGCCGGCCCCGGTTTCGTGCGCGTAGCATCCACCGCGCCGCTCCGGTGCACGGGGAGACCATCATGCGGAAAACACTCGTCCGTCTCGTCGCGGCCGCCGTCGTCCTGCTCGTCGTCGTGGTCGTGGGCGCCGCCCTCGCCGTCGGCATGGCCGCCGACTCCATCGCACGCCGCGGCGTCGAGGCCGGCGCAACCTACGCCCTCGGCGTTGAAACCAAACTCGCCGGCGCGAACGTCGGCATCATGTCCGGCTCGTTCGACATGAACGGCCTGCGCGTCGCCAACCCCCAGGGCTTCAAGAGCGACGACTTCATGTCGCTCGGTTCCGGCGGCGTCTCGGTCTCGTTCGGCACCCTCCGACAGGAGATCGTCGAACTCCCCCGCCTCGAACTCGCGGACCTCACCGTGAACCTCGAACGCGCCGACGGCAAGGCCAACTACCAGGCCATCATCGAGAACCTCAAACGCTTCGAGTCCGGCAAGGACAAGCCCGCCACGGGCGACGAGAAGCGCTTCGTCATCCGGCGCGTGGACGTCCGCAACGTCCGCGCCAACGTCTCCATGCTCCCCGTCGGCGGCTCCCTCACCACCGTCCAGGTCGTCGTGCCCGAGATCGTCCTCACCGACGTCGGCTCCGACGGCAGCGGTGTCACCCTCGGCCAGGCCGCCAACATCATCACCAAGGCCGTCCTCGCCTCCATCGCCGCCAACGCCGGCAACCTCCTGCCCGCGGACCTCGTCGGCGACCTGACCTCGCAACTCGGGCAACTCGAGTCGCTCCAGTCACTGGGCGTGAACTTCGCCGCCGACTTCGGGCAGGGACTCCAGAACATCACCGGCTCCATCGGCGACGCCACGAAGGGACTCGAAGACCTCAAGAAAACCGGCGAGGAAGCCACCAGACAGATCGAGGACGCCGCCAAGGGCATCGGCGACCTGCTCGGCGGCAAGAAAAAGGACGGCGGGGGCTGAACGCGCCGCAACGAAGCGCGGATCAAGCCCCGGACGACCCGCCACGCACGAACCTGGCGCCGATGATCGGCAGTTGCGACCGACGCAGGGCCACGACGCCCGCGCACGCCCCAAAGACCGCCAGCGCCATGCCAAACAGCAGCCCGCCGTCGTCGGCCACCTCGATCCCCAGCACGGTGAGGTGGCTCACGATCGCGCCCGAGATCACACCCAGTCCGAGCAGCGCGCCGAACACCGCCATCCGCGGCGCCAGCAACAGCACGACCGTGATGAGTTCCGCGACGGCCGTCGCGTACCGGCCCCACGGCTCGACGCCCAGCGTCCGGAAGATTTGCACCGACTCCTCAGCTCCGCTGAACTTGAAGAACAGCGTCTGCGCGAGAATCACCGCCACGAGCACCTGCAAGACCCACGAAACGGCTTTTGTCCGGGTGGACAGCGAGGTACCGGCCATGGATGAACCTCCGTTGTGACTCCCCGTGCGTACCCGGCCGCGGGCGGGCCGGTTGCGTCGGCGGGCGCGGCGGTCACTCGATCCGCGGGTCCACCCAGCGGTACAGCACGTCCACCGCGAGGTTGAACAGGATCAGCATGGTCGCGAAGACCAGCACCACGCCCATGATCAGGAACAGGTCCTTGTTCTGGACGGCGTTCACGAAGTGCTGCCCCAGCCCGGGAACATTGAACACGCGCTCCACGACGAACGACCCGGTCATCGCCAGCGCGGTCGCCGGCCCGAGGTAACTCAGCACCGGGAGAAACGCGTTCTTGAGCGCGTGCCGGAGCAGCACACGCAGTTCGTGGACGCCCTTGGCGCGGGCGGTGCGCACGAAGTCCGAACTGAGGTGCTCCACCATCCCCATCCGTGTCAGCCGGGCGATGTACGCCGCGAACGGCAGCGAGAGCGTGACCGCCGGGAGAACCATGTTCGCCGGCTTGCCCCAGCCGCCAACCGGCAGCGCCGCCGCCCACACGCCGAAGACGAGCAGCAGCACCGTCCCGATGACGAAACTCGGCAGGCTGATGCCGACCAGCGCGACCGACAGCGTGGCCAGGTCCGCGATCGAGTTCGGCCTCGCCGCGCCGACCACGCCCGCCGCCACGCCGACGACCACCGCCAGCAGCATCGCCGCGGCCCCGAGCGTGACGGAGACCGGCAACGCCGCCGCCACGATGTCGTTCACGCGGTAGTCCTTGTATTGAAGCGAAGGCCCGAGGTCGAACACGAACCGAGCGGGCGGGATCAGGCCGCTCTCGAGCGCCTCGCGCTCGCGCCGGTCCGCCTCCCCGCTCAGGCTCTCGCGCACCCACTTCACCCCGGTCGCGCTGTCGAGGTACGACCAGTAGAACTTCCAGAAGTTGTCGAGGTTGTACTGCGCCTTCATGGCCTCGACGACCTCGGCCGCGGGCTTTCGCCCCTCGGGGTTCTCCAGCGGGTTGCCCGGCACCTTCCACGCCAGCACCAGCGTCAGCGTGTAGATCACCCCCACGATCAGCGGGAGTTGCACCAGGCGCCGCACGATCATGGCGATCACGGCGCGCCCCCCCCCGACCCCGCCACACCCGCCGCCGCCGGCCCGCGCGGGTGCAGCGGCATCGTGCGCACGCGGTCGCTCCCCTTGCCGTCGCCCAGCACGTCGTAGAGGAAGATGTTCTCGTTCGTGCGCGGGTGCGGGTTCGGGCCGCTCAGCTCGTGGGCGTTGAACATCGTGACCGTGCAGTAGTGGAAGATCGGCACCAGCGGCAGGTCGCGCTCGACGAGCACCCGCTCGGCCTCCGAGAGCAGCGACATGCGCCGCCCCGGGTCCGTCTCGCGGGCCGCCTCGTCGAGCAACGCATCGAACTCGCTCGACGAGTAGTCGCGGTCGTTGTTGCCGTCGCCCGTCCGGTTGATCTCGAGGAACGTCGTCGGGTCGCCGTAGTCCCCGTACCAGCCGGCGCGGCTGGTCATGAAGTTGTGGTTCTTGAGGTCGTCTCGGAAGACCTTGATCTCCTTCTGCGCCAGCCGCACCGGCACGCCGAGGCGCTTCTGCCAGTTGCGCGCGATCGACTGCGCGATCAGGTCGTGCCCCGCGTCCTTGTTGAACAGCACCTCGACCGCCGGGAAACGAGAGGGGTCGTCGTACCCGGCCTCCGCGAGCAGCGCACGCGCACGCCCCGCGATCGCCGCCCGCCCCGCCTCGTCGCTCGCGTCGCTCAGGCAGTCCAGCCCGCCCGGCGACTCGTACCCGCCCAGCGAGCCGGGCGGGATCAGCGTGCGCGCCACCGGCTCGCCCAGCCCACGGACTTCCTCCGTGATCGCACGCTTGTCGATGCACATCGCGAACGCCCGACGCACCCGGGCATCGGCGAAGGGGTTCGGACGACCGTCCGGCAACGCGGGGCGGCAGTTGAAGTTGTAGAAGTACGTCCCGAACGCCGGCACCACGTGCACGTGCGCCCGCGGGTCGTCCGGCAGCCGGCGGTCGATCTCGAACTGGTCGTGCCCCTCGCCCAGCAGCCGGACGTACTCCTCCCAATGCTCGCGGTAGAACTCCTGCTTGCGGGCGTGCATCTCACGCCGGTACGGCACCGTCACGTCCGCCAGGTACCGCACCGCACCGGTCCGGAACGCCAGCACCTGCGCGTTCGGCTCCTCGATCGACGGGATCGCGATCGAGCGGATCGCCAGCGAGTCCGCATCCCACCAGTGCTCGTTCGCCTCCAGCCGCATGTCGCGCTTGAACCGCCAGACCGTCAGCCGGAACGGCCCGTTGCTCACCAGCCGCGGCGGCTGCGTCCACCCGGCCTCCGCGATGATGCGCCCCGTCTCCGCGTCGAGCCGGTCGTACTGCCGAACCAGCGGCGGGTAGACCGGGTAGAACGTCGCGAACGCGCACAGGTCGAGGAAATAGGGCACGGGCCGGTCGAGACGCACCACCAGCGTGCGGTCGTCCACGGCCCGCACGCCGACCATCTCGTCGAAGCGGCGCTCCGTCTCCGCCCACAACTCGCGCGCCGCCTCCGCACGCGCCGCCGAACTCTGGCCCGCGGGCCGCGAACGCGCGAACTCAGACAGCGCATCGCTCCGCCAGTCCGCGAACGCCTGCGCCCCCTCGATGAACATGAACAGGCCCGAGTAGTCCGCCGCCGTGTCCGGCAGGATCGCCCGGCGCCACGCGAAGACGAAGTCGCCGGCGCGCAACGGCTCGCCGTTGGACCACTTCGCCGTCGGGCGGAGGTGGAAGACGTACTCGCGACCGTCCTCCGAGACCTCCCACCGCTCGGCCGCCGCGGGGACCGGGTCGTACCCGTCGGTGAACACGTCGTTGGCGGCCAGGCCCTCGAAGAGCAGGCGCGCCACACGCAGGTCCTGCATCCAACTCATCTTCTGCAGGTCGAGCGTCGTGACGTCGTTCCCGTTGCCGAACGTCAGGTCCGCCGGCGGCTGAGGCCGGTCCAGCGCGACCGACAGCCCCACCAGGGCGACCAGCAGCAGCACCGGAACGATCGCACGGAACATACGCGGGAACGATACCACGCCCGGACAAGCCGTGGCCCGGCAGGCATGGCGACTCGTGGCGGGAATCCGGCGGGATCAATCGAACCAGCGCGTCGCCCGGTCCTGCGGCATGGACACCGGCGGCTGCGTCAGTTCCGCCACCAGCCGACGGGCGGCGATCCTGAACTCGCTGTCCTGCCCGGCGTTGAGCATGTCCGCGAGGCGCGTCTGCTGCGGCGCGGTCGGGAGCAACTTCTGGCGAGAAAAGAAAACCACGTTCTCGCCCACGTTCACCAGATCGCTCTCGAAGCGGCGTTCGCCCCCCGTCAGATCCCCCTTCGCGAGCAGGCGCGACACGAAGCCGATGGTCTCCCCACCGAGTCCCGCCGCGGCGCGCGTGGCGCGATCGCCGATGCCCGCCGGCGTCGTGATCGCGTCGCGCATGGCCTCGCCCGCGCGCATCGCCGTGAGCAGCACGATCCGCCGTTCCGGACCCGCCTCGGCCGAGTAGAGCCGGTCCCCCACCCCCTCCGCCAGCGCGACCCACGCGTGCTGCGCGGCGGGGGCGAACTCGGAGCGGCCGATCGAACCCGCGGCGATCAACGCCCGCGCGACCGCGTCCGCCGTCCACGCGTCGCGCTCCCCGCGCAGGCGCTCGCCGAGGTGATCGACGATGCGCCCAGCCGTCGCGGGCGTGAGCGCGGGCGCCTGGTCGCGTGCCGCCCGAAGACTCGTCGCCAACGCGGCGATGGCGGCGTACCGAACCGTCTGCCGATCGTCGCCCGTCCGCTCCATCACCACCCGGGCCGCGGCGTCGTCCGCCAGTTCGCCCAGCACCAGCAGCGCGTTGATCGCCGTCTCATCGCGCGCATCGCTCGCCAGCGGCGCGAGCCGGTCCAGCATCACACCGCGGTACGCCTGCCGGAACGCCACCGACACGCCCGGCCGACGAAGCGACGACACCAACTCCGCACGCGCCCGCTCACGCGCCGCGGCGTCGTCGCCGGCGAGCGCGGCCAGCCTCGGCTCGGCGAACTGCCGGACCTCCTCCGTCTCCGACGACGAAAGCGCGGTGATCTTCGTGATCAGGTCGTCGCGCAAGCCGCCGATCGGCTGGGCGCCGGCGGGCACGACCAGGCACGCCACGGCGAGCGTTCCCGCCCGCATCCATCCCGCCAGTCTCTCGGTCCATGCGCCCAAGGCGTATTCCTCGCTACGACCGCTCAGCGGGCACACGCCCCGCACGCGGCAGCCATTCGGAGCCGGCGCGACGACCGCCCGCCCTGCCAACGACACCCCCTGAGAGCCGGAAACCTACCAGTGCCGCCCCGGCGGGTCAATCCAGACGCCGGAACCGACCGACTCGCCATCAATAGACCTCCATGAACACCCGGCGGGTCGGGGCCACCTCACGATGGATCATCCGACGGGTCCAGCCCTCCGGCTCCCCCGCTCCCGAATCCACCCGCAGGAACGCCTCCAACGCCGGTGGGTCGAGCGTCCGGGCCATCGCCTGGAGAATGCCCAGTTCCATCCCCGCCACCCCGCAGATGTAGACCAGCGTCCGATCGCTCCCCAACATCGGACCGAGCAGGTCGCCGTGCGTCCGGAGGCGGTCCTGGACGTACATCGGCGGCCCCCCGTCGGCCTGCGGCTGGCGGCTCAGCGCGCGAAGATAGGTGAACCTGCCCCCGCTCGATGCCGCCAGAGCGTCGAGTTCCGCGTCGTACAGCAGGTCCGTTTCGTACGCCACGCCCATGACGAGGACCACCCGCGAGGGCACGCCCGCGGCCAGGAGTTCGAGGATCATGCCCCGGAACGGCGCGATGCCCGTGCCGGTGGCGAAGAACAGGTAGTCGTGGGCGCCCGGATCGGCCGGCAGCAGGAACCGCTTGCCGCTCGGGCCGGTAACGGGGACTTCGTCGCCCTCGCGAAGATCGCACAGCCAGTTCGACGCCACGCCGAGGAACAGGCGGTGGCTCTCCCAGTGCTCATCGATCGTGCGCTTGACGGTTGTTGAGACGACCTGGCCACGCCCGTCTTCGCCGGCCGTCGGGCAGGCGATCGAGTACAGGCGAACCTTGTGCGTCTTGCCGTGCTCGTCAAGGCCCGGCGGAATCACGCCGAACGACTGCCCCACGCGGAAGTTGGCCGCGAGCCGGGTCCGGCTGACGTCGATGGCGAGGTGCCGCACAAACCCCGCGGCCTTGCGGGCCGTGCAGACGCGAGACTCGACCACCACGCCCACGCCCGGGTCCGACGGCGTGTGCAGGTGCATCCGCACCTCCGGCAGCGCGGGGCCGGCGACGCGGATCGGGGCTTCGTGGCTCATCCGGGGATTGTTCCGCGACCAGGGGCCGGAGCAAGCAGGAGGACCGGGACGCCGGCGAGGCTCAACCGCCGCCCGGGGGCTGCATCTGGCCCATGAGCTCCATCATCACCTGCATCATCTTGCTCTGCATGGCGGCCATGACGGCCTGGTTCGATTGCAGTTCGCCGCGCTCGACCATGCCGGCCAGTTCGTCGTACACCTGGGCCGTCGCACGCATGATCGGCTCCAGCATCCCCATCATCTGCTGCATCTCAGGCCCGCCCAGGCCGAGGTCGTTCATGCTGAAGATCAGCCGCCACGACCCATCGATCCTGCGGAACGCGATCTGTTGCCCCGCGCCGGCCAGCACAAGCCCCTCATCGCCCTGCACGCGGATGTCCAGATCGGCGGCGCGGACGTTGCGGAGATCGACGTCAGCGCCGAGATCGCCCATGCCGCCTGCCATACTGCCCGCGAGTTCCGGATTGTCAGCGGCGTACTCCGTGAACGAAGTGCCGAACTTCTCACGCGTGACTCGGTCCAGCCGTTCCTGCTTCTCGACGGCCGGACGAGCGGCCTGAAGAATCGCGAGGTCCGCGTCCGTCGCCGGATGCACGAACTCCATCGCCGCGAGGTACCGCCCTTCGTTCACGAGGGCGATCACCCGGTCGATCTCCGCCGCGAGGTCGCCGCCGTCGCCGCTCGCCGCTGCGCCCGCATCTCCGGACGGATCGCGCGCCTCGGTCGCGGGCGCCTGCGCGTCGAAGGCCGACGAATCCACGACCGAGCCGCCGACGCTCTGCGTCAGCAGTTCGAGCTGGCGCGTCACGCGCTCGAGCCGGTCGCGGGCCTCGCCGCGCGCGCCGGTCGCGCCGTACGCCTCGCGCGCATCGCTGTAGGCCTGCGCCGCCCGCTCCAACGCCTCACGCTCGCCCTGCCGCGCTTCCGCCGCCCACGCCCGGTACCGATCCGCGTTCGGCGTCGCCGGCTCGGCGTTCACCAGCGCCTCCAGCAGGTCCGCGTACGACGCCAGCCCCCGGGCACGGTTCCAGTGCAGGTCGCCCGCGGCCTGCCGCGCCTGCCCCACCGCCAACTGCGCGCCGGCGCGATCCGCCGTCATCCCCTTGCGCGCCTCCGACGCCGCGGCATCGAACCCGCGCGAGGCCTCCTCGTACGCCTGCACCAGCCTGCCCTGGCGGAACGCGTGCAGCCCCGGTTCCGCGCCCGAGCCTTCGAGCAACGCCGCCAGCCGCTGCGCCGCCGACTGCGCGTCCGCGCGGGCCGCCGTCGCCTGTTCCTGGGCCGTCCGCCCCCGGGCCTGCACCCCCACGCGCACCTCGCCCAGCGACTCGATCTGGCGCAGCAACTTCTCCACGATCACGCCCGCCTCGTTCACCTCGGGCATCTTCAGGTCGGCCTCGACGATCAGTTCCTGCGCTTGCAGTTCCAGCCCGTCCGCCTTCCGACGGTGCTCACGCGCCTGCTTGACCAGTTCCAGCCCCTCGGTGTCCGAAACCGTCGGCACCCGCAGTTCCAGCCTGCCCACCTCGTCGCGGTGCTGGCGGGCCTCGCTCTGCAGGGCGCGGGCACGCGATCGCAGACTCTCCACGTTCGCCGTCAGATCCGCCTGGCGGGCACGCTCCCGCTCGACCTCCGCCTGACGCTCACGCACCTGCCGCTCGATCTCGGCGAGATCGTTCGCGGGGTCGTACGCCGCGGCCGCGACCGCCAGCGCGCTGTGCCCGATCCACGCCCGGTGTTCCGAGAGGACGAGTTCCTTCTGGTGGGCGGCCTCGCGCTCGAGCCGCATGTGCTCGGCCGCCGGCACCGACGCCAGCCCGCGCTCCGCGTGCGAGACCAGGATCGCCGCCGCCCCCGTCTCGTCCGCCGAGCCGGACGACGACGCCCGCTTCAGGCTCTCCCGGACCGTCGTGTACACCCGAACCGCGTGCTCATCGACCGGATCGTTGCCCACGCCGGCGTTGAGCGCGGCGAGCTTGTACGAGGCGTCGCGCACCGCCGCGCCCGCGGGCGACTCACGCTCCCCGCACCCGGCGAGGGCAAGCGCCGACACGCCCAGCAGGGCGGCGGCGAGACGGCGGGCGGGTCGGAACGGCGGGGGTGTCGTGCTCATGGCGTTCGTGCGTCGCTTCGAAGGTCGTCTCGGGGTCGGGCGGCCGACCGCGGGACTCGACCCGCGGCCTCCTGTTCCGCCAAAACTGTAGCAGAACCGCCCCCGTCACCGCTCGGGGTTGTCGATCATCGGCGGGGGAAGGGTGTCCGGGGGCTTCGGCGGGGTGTAGTCGATCGGGTACTCCGGTCGCGGGCGGTACATCGAGTTGATCCACGCGATCGAGTCGCGGTACCGGGCCTCGTCCGCCGTGCGGAACACAGGCCGCCACCGCGACGAACGCCCCGTCGCCACCAGCGGGTGCGGGTGCAGCGAGTCCTCACGCGGCAGCCCCATCTGCAGCAAGGGCGAGCGGGCCGGGGCGTCGTAGTCGATCAGCGGCGTCCCGTCCGCCAGCCGGAATCGCTCCAGGATCAGGAAGTTCGTGTAGATCGTGTCCTCGGCGTTCCGACGGTTGGCGCTCAGCCACAACCGGCCCGCGTACGGACCGCCGTGGCAGTTCGCCGTCGCGCACGAGTTGATCAGCCACGCGCCGTGGACGTTGTCGCGGAACAGCCGCATCGACTTCGGCTCGCCCTGCACCTGCACCTCGCCGTAGTACTGCCGCGCCCGCAGCCGGAACATCAGGTCGAGGATGCGCGCCGGGGGCATCCGCAGCATCGCCGCACGACCCTCCCGCGTCGTCGGGATCAGTTCGTGCCCGGCGTACTCGTCCATGACCTTCGTCACCACCTCCTGCGAAACCTGCATCCGCGGCGGGTCCGCCAGGTCCGTCTCGTAGACCTTGATCAGGTTGATCTGGTAGGGCGTCAGGTGCGGGAAGACCGGGCGCCCCGCGCGCGGCGCATCCGCGCCGTCGCCCCCCGCTCGCTCCTGCCCGCCCCGGGCGCGATCGACGAGCATCAACTGGCTCTCCACCAGCCGCTTGAGCTCGAGCGCCCTCGGGTTCGAGGGCTGCACCGTCAGCACGTGCTCCACCTCACGCAACGCGATCTCGAACTGCCGCCGGTCGAGCAGCCACTCCACCAGCACCAGCAGCCGCTCCGCGTCGCGATCGTCGATCGTCTCCCGGATCCGCTCGTACCGCTCCACCACAGGAGCCAGGACCATCACCCGGTCCACGAGGTCCGCGTCGAACGGCGTCGGGATGCCCGCGATCCGGACGACCACCTTCGACTCGTCCCGCGACACGAGCAGGCCCGACACGATCCGCCCGTCCAGCAAGACAAGGTTGACCTCAGGCTCTTCTTCCGCCCGAACCGCCGATGATCCGTCGGACTCCGGCTGCGGCCACGAGACGAGCGCGATCGTCGGCGCGGGCGGCTCCGAGGGACGAACCACCAGGCCGAGGCACGCCGACGCGGCAACGATGACCGCACCGGCCCGGAGTCCCGCCACGAGCGGATGGGGAGGCTCGCCGTGTCGCATCGTGGCTCGTGCCGCCCGCGGGGGTGCCGTCCGTGCCCGCGGGGGGTCGTCGTTCGCTGCCAAGTCGGACGGACGGGGGGTGCCGCCCGCCCGGAATGCCCAGGAGAGGACTCGAACCTCCACCCGGTTTCCCGGACTACCACCTCAAGGTAGCGCGTCTGCCAGTTCCGCCACCTGGGCCAGTGGCACGCAGGGTCCGCCGGGGGCGGATCGCGCGAGGCACAGTATACCTCTCGTCCGGCGAAAAGGAACCGGGACGCGGCCCCGAAGCCGGAGGCCGCACGCCCTCGCGCGTCCGAGCCGAACACGCCCGCTACCGTTGCGCCGAACCGACAGGACCACGGAGCCTGCCATGCCCACGGACACGACCCGACGCTCGCTGCTCGAATCCGTCGCCGAACAGGCCCGGCACGCCGAGGTCTTCGCGCAGGTCGCCGTCCACGAGGCAGGCCTCGTCTGCCACGCAGCCGACGCCGCGGCTCCCGCCGAGTACCGCCTCGGCTGGGAGAACGGGCGACTGTGGGTCTCCCTCGTCACCCCCGACCGCTGGCTCAGCGAGTCCATCGAAGCCGACCTGATGCACACCGGCGATGACGTCGAGGAACTCCTCGAAGAGGAACTCGTCGAGCAGGGGCTGGAGGCCTCGCGCCCCGCCGTCGAGCACTTCCGATCCGACGACCGGCTCTTCACCTTCCGGTCGCCCGTCGCGCCCGAGAATGCCGACACCGCCGCCCGCTGGCTGCTCGCGTATGAGGCGTGCTTCCGCCAACTGGGCGACATGGCCGGCGATAGTGACGACGACTGAACGATCTGAGCGGCACGCAGCGACGGGTCAGGAGTCGCCCTGGAAGATCTGGGTCTTCTCGATCTGGCTCTCGAGGGCCTCCATCTGCCGCTCCTGCTCCTCGATGGCCTGCTGCGTCTCCTGGCTGATCGGCTCCGGAGTCGAGTCGCCGAACGAAGGCAGCAGCCCGAACTGCCACGCGAGGAGCAGGCCGGCCACCACGAGCAGCACCACGGCCGCCCCCGCCTTGATCTTGTCCTTCGCGTCCATGCCCCCACCCCCGCCCCCTCGCTGCTTCGCGGGAGAGGCGGACCCGAAGTCTTTCTCGTTGTAGAGCGACTGCCTGCCGGCCATTCGTGCCTCCGTTTCAGGCCCAGCCGTTCCGAACGCGCCGCGACCCCAGCGCTGGTCGGTCCACGGATTGTCGGGCCTCAACCCGGACCGTGAATCGGCCGGGGGGGTCATTCGACCGCACATGATAGCGGCCCGGGGCACGCTCAGCCCACGTCACGCCGCTGGAACAGGGCCACCCCGACCGCAAGGAACGCCCCGATCAACAGGGCCGCGTACCCCGCCAGCGCGGCCAGGTGCCGGGCCGGAATCGGGTTGTTCTGCGTCACCGCGTCCACCAGCCAGAAGTGCTGCATGTTCGGGATCACCCCGTGGATCGCGGCCGGCACGGGGTTGATGGCGGTCGGCGTGATGAAGACAAAGTCGCCCGTCGCCGGCGGACGGTCCACGCGCGTCGGGCCGCGGTGCTCGACCGTGACGCGCCGATCCGTCGCTTCGACGACGAACACGCCTCTCGTGCCGTCCGCGTCCATCCGCCGAACCGCCAGGCCGAAGCCGTTCGGGCTGGGCCCGTAGTAGAACGGCGTGCCGGGCACGAGGTCCGCCTCGGGCGCGCGTTCGAGCAGCACGCGGTACCGGTCGCCGTCCGCATCGAAGCCCCGACGCGAGAGCAGCACAGGCTCCGACTCCTGCACGACGGCCACGTGCCGGTTCTGGTACGCGTGCCGCCCGAAGGCGTAGTTCGAGATCAGCCCCACGAAGAACACGCCCGCGCAGACGACGATCGTCATCACCTGCCCCAGCCGCGTCGAGACCGCGACGGCCACCGCGGTCAGCACCATGATCGCCATCGTCATCGCGGCGCACGCGATGGCGATCTGGGGCTTGAAGGTCAGGTACTTGACGGTGCGCAGGAGTTCCGGGTCATCGCGGGGGGGGGCGTCGCCCCGGGCCAGCAGCCGCGCATACTCCTCCTCGGTCTTCGGGTGCCCGCCCACCCAGTACGACACCTCGTAGAGCGGCTGGAACTTCCACTCCTTGTCGAACAGCACGACCAGCCCGTAGGCCACCGCCAGCGCGGGCAGCAGGAGGACCGACGCGACCTGCGGGAACGACCACCCGTAGTAGAAGTTGCACCACCCCGCGACCCCGACCGAGAGCAGCACCGCCAGCGCCGAGAACACGATCACCGGCTGGTCGGGACGATCCCCCGCCGTCGTCATCACACCGTGCCGGATCGCCATGAACAGGAACAGCACCATCGTGGCGACGGCCATCAGGATCGCCGCCGACACCCCGAGGTACTTCCCCACCACAACCACCGGCCTCGGGATCGGCTTGCTCACGACGGTCAGGATCGTCTTGTCCTCGATCTCGCGGCTGATGACCGCCGTCGCCACGAACGCCGCGAGCAGCGTCCCGCAGACGAACACCGTCGCCATCCCGATGTCCAGCAGCAGCTTGTCGTCGCCCGAGACCTCCGCCGACGACGAGTACCCCATGCTGAACGCCGTCCCCCAGGTGTTGAACACCTGCAGAATCCCGGAGAGCGCGACCAGAATGAAGAAGATCGGCTGTCGAAGACTCTCGACGAACGCATTGCGCGCGATGGCGAGCACCTGCTGGGGCATCAGGCCATGATCCTTGGCGCGTGCCCACGACCCGGAACGGGGCCGGCCCCCACGCCCCGCAGATTTTCCCGAACCGCGCGAACCCCGACACGGCACCGGCGTACACGGGCGTATCGCGGGATTCTGCCCGCGCCAGGCGACGGACGCGCCGATCGGCTCGCCCGCTGGACACCACCCGGGTGGGGACTGAGAATAGCACCCCCCGGGGGGACCGCTCCCCATCGGGGGGGGAGACGCCGGGCCGATCGGCCGTCGGGGCGGCGTCAGACCGGGATCGACCCTCCGGGCGCACGCCCAAGGGAACGGAACATTCCATGAAAGCCGACCATCAGAGCTACGGACGCGCGGCACGGGTCGCAACGCTCGGACTCGCCATCCAGATCGTCCTCGCCGTCGCCATGCTCCTCTACGGCATCTACGGCAAGGACCACGCCGCCCTCACCGGCGCCTTCTTCATCCTCATCGGCCTCCCCGCCTGGCTCATCCTCATCATCCTCTTCGACCAGCACCGCCGCGAACGACTCGAAGCCCAGGAGGCCGACTCCTTCGTCGGCGTCGAGTCCTCCTCCGTCTTCGACGCCGGCTCCGCCGAACTCCGCGTCGCCGCCAAGCGCCTCAACGCCATCTACAGGTTCGTGCTCCCCGTCGTGGCGCTCCTCATCGCCGGCGCGCTCCTCGGGATCGGCTACTGGCGACTCCAGAGCGGACGGGGGCTGATCCAGCCCGGCTCCCTCGAGGACGCCGCCCTCCCAGGGTGGGCCATCGCGGTCGGCCTGTGCGTCGCGTTCATCGGGTTCGTCTTCGCCCGCTTCGTCTCCGGCATGGCCAAGCAGCCCATCTGGGCCAACCTCCGCGCCGGCGCGACCTACTCCGTCGGAGCGGCGCTCGTGGGGCTGGTCGTCGTCCTCGCCCACTTCATCGACGTCGCAGGCTCGGACGCCGTGCGGCGGGTGCTCCCCGCGGTCGTCCCCGTCGTCATGATCGCGCTGGGCGTCGAGGTCGTGCTGAACTTCCTCCTCGCGATGTACCGCCCGCGCAAGAAGGGCGAGCACCCGAGGCCCGCGTTCGACTCCCAGATCCTCGCCTTCCTCGCCGCCCCCGACCGCCTCGCCCGTTCCGTCGGCGAGGCCCTCGACTACCAGTTCGGCTTCGAGGTCCGCGGGACGTGGTTCTACCGCCTCATCACCCGCGCCTGGGTCCTGCTCGCGCTGCTGGGCGTCTGCGTCGTCTGGCTGCTCAGTTCGCTCGCCGTCGTCCAGCCGCACCAGCGCGGCATGATGCTCCGCTTCGGGCGCGTCGTGCACGAGGACCTCGGGCCCGGGCTGCACTTCAAGGCCCCCTGGCCCATCGACCGCCTCGTCGTCCCCGAGCAGATGGAGCCCGACTCGGACGGCAGACCCAGAGTCGTCGCCCGAACCGCGACCGGCGTCCGCGTCCTCAATCTCGGCACCCCGCCCGCCGAGGGCACCGGGCCGATCCTCTGGACGACCGAGCACGCCAAGGACGAGGTCTTCTTCGTCTGCCAGCCCTCGGGCGTCGATCGCGCCGGGCAGGATCGCGCGCGCGACCTCGCGCTCATCGCCATCGAGGTGCCGCTGCAATACGCCGTCAGCAACCCGCGGCTCTACGACGAACTCGGACCGCCCGCCATGCGCGATGACCTGCTGCGGAGCGTCGGCCAGCGCGCCGTCACGCGGTTCGTCTCGAGCGTCTCGATCGACGATGCCGTCGGCATGAACCGCGCGGACCTCTCCCACCGCCTGCGCGTCGAGATCCAGGCCGCGTTCGACGCCCTGAACCCGGACGCCGCGGGACGCCCGCGCGGGGCGGGGGTGGAGATCCTGCAGGTCGGCGTCGCCGGCGTCCACCCCCCCCGCGAGGTCGCGCCGAAGTTCGAGCAGGTCGTGATCGCCCAGCAGAACCGCGCCGCCAAGATCGAATCCGCGCGGGCCGACGAGGCCCAGACCCTCTCGCGCGTCGCGGGCAGCGTCGAGGCCGCCCGGCGCATCGCCCGGGCGATCGAGGCCAGCGACGCCGCGTCCCAGCAGGCCCAGCCGGAACTGACGCTCGAAGCGGAGCGGCTGATCGAGGACGCCGCGGGCGAGGCCGCCCAGATCCTCGCACAGGCCCGCGCCGAACGCTGGCGCACCCACATGGCCGCAAAGGCGCAAGCGGCGGAGTACGCCGGACGCGTCGCCGCCTACCGCGCCTCCCCCATGGTCTATCGCGCGGGGCTGTACTACGCCGCGCTGCTCGAAGCGATGAAGGACGCCCGCCTCTACGTCACGACCGAGCGCCTCGACAACGTCCACGTGCGCGTCGAACTGCAGGACCGCACGACCGCCGGAAGCACCATCTTCACCGCCGAGACGTCCGAAAGCCCGTAACCCACCCGCCGGGGCGAGTGCCGCTCGCCCCAACGGAGCGACCACGTGCAGCGAGCCATCTCCATCCTGATGACCATCGTCTTCCTCCTCGCCCTGCTCTCGTTCACCGTGACGTACTCCGTCCGGTTCACGGAGAAGGCCGTGCTGACGACCTTCGGCAAGCCCGCCGAGCAGCCCGTCGAAGACGAGGGCCTCAAGTTCAAATGGCCCTACCCCGTGCAGGCCGTCACGAAGTACGACACGCGCTCCCGCGTGCTCCAGTCCCGCGCCGAGGCCCAGCAGACCCGCGACGACCGCCAGATCATCATGGAGACCTTCCTGGTCTGGCGCGTCGCCGACCCGCTCGAGTTCTTCCGGACCTTCAGCAACGCCGGCGCCCGCCCCGAGGACCACTACCGAAAGGCCGAGCAGAGCCTCAACAACCTCCTCCGCTCCGCCATGGCCGAGACCGGCAAGTACCGACTCGACGAACTCTTCACGCCCGACGCCGGCGCCTCCAAACTCGCCGAACTCGAGGCCCGCATCCTCGCCTCCCTCGGCTCGCCCGACGAACGCGGCAAGAGCCTGAAGGACTACGGCATCGAGGCCGAACTCGTCGGCATCAACCGTGTCCGACTCGCCGAGTCCACCACCCAGGCCGTCAACGAACGCATGGCCGCCAACCGCGACCGGCTCGCCAAGGAGATCGAGAGCGAGGGCGAGGCCGTCGCCGAGGCGATCCGTTCGCAGGCCGAGTCCGACCGGCAGCGCATCCTCGACTTCGCCCGCGCCCGCGCCCGCGAGATCCAGGCCCAGGGCGACATCGAGGCCGGGCAGTACCTCGCCCAGATGAACGAGAACCCGGAACTCGCCGTCTTCCTCCGCGAGATCGACCTGCTCAAGCAGACCTGGAGCAAGCGCGTCACCCTCGTCCTCACCACCGGCACGCCGGGCCTCTCGCTCCTCGCCCCCGACGCCCTCAGCGGCCTCACGCCCGGCCAGATCCCCCCGAGCCGACTGCCCCCGGAATGGCTGTCGGCCGCCCCGGGCCGCGCCGCTGACGCCGCACCCGCCGCAGGCGCCCCGGGCGCGGAGCCTTCGTCGGAGGAGCCCCGATGAGCGAGCACGAGACGGGCGCCCCCCAGCCGGAACGCGAGGCCTCGGTCACGCTCCGACCGGGCCTGCACGAGACCGACGCCTCGCTCATGGACCCGGCGAACCAGTCGCTCGCCGAGGCCCTTCGGCTCACCTTCCGCATCCTCCAACTCATCATGATCGGCCTCGTCGCCGCCTACTTCCTCACCGGATTCCAGTCGATCCAGGCCAACGAGCGCGGCGTGGCGCTCCTGTTCGGCCGAGTTGTCGCCTCCGAACTCCCGCCCGGCTTCCGATTCGCCGCGCCCTACCCGATCGGCGAACTGGTCCGCGTGAACACGGGCGTGAACGCCCAGCCCCTCAACCGCGAGTTCTGGCCCTACACCGAGGCCGGACGCGAAGAGACGACCCCGATCGACCGCCTGCGGGGCCTGGCGAACATCAACCCCGTCGAGGACGGCTCGCTCATCACCGCCGACGGCAACCTCGCCCACACGCAGTGGGAGATCCAGTACCGGCGCGCCGACCCCTCCGCCTACCTCCGCAACGTTTACACCCAGAACGAGATGGAACTCGTCCGCGGCGCGGTGATGCGCGGCATCGTCCAGGCCGTCGCCGAAGCCACCATCACCGGCCTCCTCACGCAGTCCGGCGAGGGCGACGGATCGGTGGAGACCCGCGCCCGCGCCATCGCGCAGCAGACACTCGACGCACTGGACACGGGGATCGAGATCGACCGGCTCGCCCTCAAGCGCAAGATCCCCCCCGTCTACCTGCGCGAGCGATTCGCCAACGTCCAGGCCGCCGAGTCCAAGAAGGGCGCGGCGCAGGAGACGGCGCAGCGGGCGGCGAACCAACTGCTCAACGAGACGGCCGGCCGGGCCGCGCCCCTCATCATCGCGGCGATCGACGAGTACGAGGCCGCCCTCGCCCAGGGCGACGCCGCCGCGGCCGACGCCGCCCTCGCCACAGTCAACCGGCTGCTCGACGGCGAGGCCCCCGCGGACCACGCCGGCGAAGCCCTCCTCTCGGGCGAGGTCTCCCGCATCATGGCCGAGGCGAGACAGTACCGCTCTAGCGTCGTCAGCCGCTCGCGGGCCGAACTCTCGCTCTACAGGGCCAAACTCGCCCAGTACCGCACCAATCCCGCCGTCATGGTCCACTCCGAATGGGCCAACGCCGTCCGCGCCTTCTACCAGAACGACGGGCTGCAGACCATCCTCAACCCGAGCGGCGTGGGGCACCTCGAGATCGTCATCAACCAGGACCCCTTCGCCATGCAGGAGCGCGAGCGCGCCAGGCGGCTGCAACTCAACCGCGAGGCGCAGCAGCAGCGCATGGAAGAGCAGCGCCGCGCTCGCTTCCGCACCGACGAAGGTCTCACCGTCACGCCCGACTGACGCGGAGGAACGATGTCCGATCCCGCCACGACTCCGCGCCGGCAGCCCGTCGTCGCGTGCCAGGGCGTGACCAAGGTCTTCAAGGACTTCTGGATGCGCGACCGCGCCCGCGCGGTGGACTCCCTCACCTTCGAGGTCTACCCGCGCGAAGTCTTCGGGCTGCTCGGGCCGAACGGCTCCGGCAAGAGCACGACGATCAAGATGATCCTCGGGCTGCTCCGCCCCACCTCGGGACGAATCGCCGTCTTCGCGCGACCGCCCTCCGACGTCGCCATCAAGCGACGCATCGGCTACCTGCCCGAAGAGTCCTACCTCTACCCCTTCCTCAACGCCCGCGAAACCCTCGAGTACTACGGCAAACTCTTCGAGATCGAGCACGCCGTCCGACGCCGACGCATCGACGAACTCCTCGACATGGTCGGCCTCACCCACGCCCAGTACCGACCGGTCCGCGACTACTCCAAGGGCATGCAGCGACGCATCGGCATCGCGCAGGCCCTCATCAACGACCCCGACCTCCTCATCCTCGACGAACCCACCACAGGACTCGACCCCATCGGCACACGCCAGGTCAAGGACCTCATCGTCGAACTCGGACGGCGCGGAAAGACCGTCCTCCTCTCCAGCCACCTCCTCGCCGACGTCGAGGACTGCGTCGACCGGCTCGTCATCCTCTACGGCGGACGCAAGCGCGACGAGGGCACCTGCGATTCCATGCTCGAACGCCGATCTCGCACCGCCATCGAGACCGACGCCCTCGACGACCAAACCATCGCCGAGATCGACGCCCTCCTCCGCAGGCGTTCCGGCGGCCGGCAGGCCGTCCTCCGCATCGGGCACCCACGCCAGACGCTCGAAGAGAAGTTCCTCGACATCGTCGAGCAGGCCCAGCGCGAACGCGCCGCCACCAGCGGCGTCGTCCACGGCGGCGCAACCGCGGCGTTCCTGCGCGCCCCGGAGTCCGCCGAGGGCGAAGCCCTCATCTCCGACCTCATCGCACGGGAACCCCCCACTCCGCCCGCCCCGCCCGCCGCCCCGGAGACGCCCGGGTCGTCCGACGTGCTCGACGCCCTCGTGGATCAGGGACGCGACAAGGCCGACACGGACGCCACGCCGACGCGGAGCGCCGAGCCTGCCCCGCCCGACGAGAGCGTCGATGAGTCCGTGATCTCCTCGCTGCTCGACCGCCCGCACGACGACGACCAGCCGGGGCGCACGCCGTGAATATCCGCGACGCGATCCGACGCCTCAACACCCTCCAGCGTTCGCTCGCGTTCAAGGTCATCGCGTCGATCGTCATCGTCGCGGCGGCGACCGTCGGCTTCGCGGCCTACGCCGTCTACCGCACCGCGCCCCTGGCCGCGCCCATCATCGAACCACCCGAGACGCCCGCGCCCCCGCGCACCGGCGCGGCCGACGACCCGATCGAATCGACCCGCCTCGCCCTCGAGCAGATCCTCTCGGCGCGAACCGACACCACCGCGCTGGGCGTCGGCGTCGCGGCCGTCGCCGGGCTGGCGCTGCTCGTCACCTGGTTCGGACTCGCGCTCACCTACCTCGCGCTCCTCGCCGCCGTCGCGCTCGTCGCCCTGCCGCTCCTGCTCGCCGACGAGACCCGCAACCTCGGCCTGCTCGCCGGAGGGGCGGCCGTCCTCACGGGCGCGTTCACCATCCTCCTCGAGGCCGCCCGCGTCGCGCTCGCGGGCAGCGGCCCCGTCCGCGCCGTCGCCCGCAACGTCCTCGCCGAGGCCGTGCGCATGAAGTTCTCCCTCGTCTTCATCGTCATCCTCATCGTCGGACTCGCCGCCCTGCCCGGCGTGCTCGACGAGTCGCAGCCGCTCCGCTACCGCGTGCAGACCTTCATGAGTTTCGGCACCGGCCTCTCCTACTGGGTCATCGCCGTGCTGACCGTCCTCTTCTCCGCCGCGACCGTCGCCTTCGAGCAGCGCGACCGGATCATCTGGCAGACCATGACCAAGCCCGTCGCCCCGTGGCAGTACGTCCTCGGCAAATGGCTCGGCGTCACCGCGCTCAGCGGCGTCCTGCTCGCCGTCTGCTCCACCGGCGTCTTCCTCTTTGTCGATTACCTCCGAACACGCCCCGCCGTCGGCGAGCGCGAGGCCTACGTCGCCGCGTCCCAGGACGAGTACGTCACCGAGGACCGCCTCGTCCTCGAAACGCAGGTCCTCGCCGCCCGGGTGACCGTGGACATCGACCCGCCGGTGAAGCCCACCGACGCCGAGTTCCGCGCCGCAGTCGAGGAGTTCATCCGCAACGAACGCGTCGGCAACGAGTCCTTCGCCCGCGAGCCCGCGGAGCGCAAGAAGGTCGAGGAAGACCTCTACAAGAGCTGGGAACGCGCCTACCGCGCCGTCCCGCCCGGCGGCTTCAAGCACTACGTCTACAAGGGACTCGCCCAGGCCCGCGCCGCCAACGCCCCCATCACCTTCCGCCACCGGGTCGACGCCGGCTCGAACGCCCCAGACGAGTTCGTCTACGTCACCTTCGTCTTCGGGACCGAAAGCCCCCAGATCTACGTCCGCCGCATGAGCCTCGGTTTCTACCACTCCATGACCATCCCGGCCGCCGTTGTCGAGTCCGGCGGCGAGGTCCGGCTCGCCGTCGCGAACGGCAACATCCAGAACGGCGTGCCCAACCCCGACACGATCAGTTTCCCCCCCGGCGGCCTCGAACTCTCCTACTCCGCCGGGAGTTACCGCGCCAACTTCGCGCGCGGCGTCCTCCTCCTCTGGGCCAAACTCGCCTTCCTCTCCATGCTCACCATCCTCGCCTCCACCTCGCTCAGTTTCCCCGTGACGTGCCTGGTGGCCTTCGGCGCGTTCCTCGCCGCCGAAGGCTCCCTCTACATGAGCGGCGCGCTCGAGCACTTCCGCACCGAGGACGAGCAGGGCAACGTCAATCACCTCCTCGTCGTCGCCGAGTGGATCACCCTCGGCGTCGCCTGGGTCTTCTCCGGCTACGGCGAGATCCGACCGACCGTCAAACTCGTCGAGGGCAGGCTCATCCCCTGGGCCGAGGTCGCCCGCGGGCTGGGCGTCCTCGCCGCCCTCACCGCCGCCCTCTACGGCGCGGCCGTCCTCGCCTTCCGCAGACGCGAGCTCGCCACCTACTCCGGCCACTGAACGATCCCGCACACGCCCGCCGGCGTACCACACGGGCGAACGACGGAGACGCGACATGCGACGCGACACCTTCGTGCAGACCATCGCCGCCGCGGCCGCGATCGTCGCCCTCGGCGCGTCCGCCCTGCTCGGCGCGCAACTCACCTCCTCCGCCGGGCAGCACAAACTCGTCTACACCGACCGCGCCGAGGACGGCGACCCGCCGCAGGTCGCGGTCGGCATCGCCATGGGCGCGTTCCGCGGCGTCTTCGTGAACTTCCTCTGGCTCCGAGCCAACACCCTCAAGGAGGAGGGCAAGTTCTACGAGGCCCTCGAACTCGCACGCGCCATCACCCGCCTCCAGCCCCGCTTCCCCCAGGTCTGGGTCTTCCACGCCTGGAACATGGCGTACAACATCTCCGTCTCCACCCACACGCAGGACGAACGGTGGCAGTGGGTGCAGGCCGGCATCCGGCTGCTGCGCGACGAGGCGATCCCCGCCAACCCCAACGACATGCTCCTGCACAAGGAACTCGCCTGGATCTACCTCCACAAGATCGCCGGCATCACCGACGACGCCAACCAGTTCTACAAGCGCAAGGTCGCGGAGGAATGGACGATCAACCTCGGCGAGCCGCCCCCCCCCACACCCAAGGACCGCAGCACCGCCAACGCGATCAACCGGTACGTCGAGTGGCTCACCCCCGTCGCCGACGCCGCCCGAACCCCCGAGGAACTCGCCCGCCGATCCCCCGCCGCCGCCGATCTGCTGCGCCGGATCCAGACGCAGGTCGGCGACCCGCCCGACCGAACGCTCCTGCGGCGCTACGAGCGGCTCAACGCGCTGGAACGCTCGGCGGTGCGCCGGCAGGTCGAGGCGACCATGGGCCCCAACAACGCCGCCATGCTCGCCCTCATGCGCGACACCCAGTACGCCGACGCCTGGCCCGAACTGCTCGCCTTCGTGCGCCGCAGAACGCTCACAGCCGAGTACCGCATGGACCCGCTGCGCATGATCCGCTACACCCGCAAGTACGGCCCGATCGACTGGCGCCACCCCGCCGCCCACGCGCTCTACTGGGGCGCCAAGGGCGTCGAAGAAGCCCTCGGTCGGTGGCACGAGGGCAACAAACGAGACTTCGACTTCATCAACTCCGACCGCATCGTCATCCAGTCGCTCCAGGAGCTGTACCGATCCGGCGAAATCTACTTCAACTTCCTCGAGTTCACCAGCGGCATGGAGAGTTTCTACATGGCCTCGGTCAACCCCCACTTCGTCGATTCCTACGGCGAAGTGCTGGCCGAACTCGTGCAGCGGTCGTGGGCCGACCAGCCCGACCGGCCCTACACCGTCTACGCCGCCGGGTACGAGAACTTCCTGAAGGACGCCGTGCGGTTCTTCTACCGCCGCGGGCAGTACGACGAGGCCGAACGCCACTACCGGAAACTCGGCGCGCTCACCATCGGCGGCAGGTCGTACGCCCAGCTGAACGACCCCATGCGCGCCTGGGACTACTCCAGGCCGCTCCAGGAGTTCGTCCACTTCGAACTCCAGAACGAACGCATCCTCTCCGCCTATGTCGCTGTCTCCGAGATCGTCGGCGCCCTCCAGGGCGCCTACGCCTCCGGCCTGCTCGGCGACGACGAGGAACTCTTCCGCGCCCAGTTCGACTACGCCCGAACCGCGCACGCCTTCTACATGCAACGCCAACTCCGCGAGACCGTCGCCATGGGCGCCCAGGCCGGACGCACCGAGTTCCTCGACCGCGACTTCCGCATCGTCGCCGGCCAGGTCTTCCGCGAACTCGTCATGCTCGTGCCCGTCGCCGACGCCTCCGCGATGTACAACCGCGCCCCCGACGACCTGCGCCGCTTCGTCTACGACCTCCTCGCCGAGACCTACCGCGAGCCGATGGACGCGCTCGCCCGCGAGCAGACCGGCGAGTCCTTCAACGACCTCTTCCCCGAGCCGACCGGCATGGCCGCCCACCGCGCCATGATGGAGCAGCGGGCGCTCGAACGCGCGGAGCAACGCATCGACGTCGCGCCGAAGTAGCGCGCAGCATGGAACGCGAACGACGCGAAGCACGCGAAGGGATGCAGATTGGGAGAGAGTCACGCGCCGTCATGCGGATCGTGGGACGTCCTTGCGCATTGGGTACCCCGTCACTCCGTGGTGGCTCCGTCTCTTCCACCTCTACCATCGCGCACGCGCCTCCCACAATCCGCGCAACGGCCTCCTGAGCCGGTGCGCCGGCACAGTGCCCCAGCCCGAAGGGCTGCATCGTTCGTAGCCGGGGGTGGAGGAGGCTTTGCGACGACACCCCCGGAACGCGCGGCCCACACTTCCCCTTCTATTTGCGTTCGGCAGCCCGAAGGGCTGCTCGTGATCATCCGGGAGTCTCGCTCGAAGACTCGCTCGACCCCCGGCTACTGACGGTGCAGCCCTCCGGGCTGAACAGTCGGCACAGCCCGTTGGGATGAAGTCATACGGATCGTGGGATGTCCTCACACTCGGGTACTCTGCTGCTCCGTCACTCCATCACTCCATCACCCCGTCACCCCGTCAGCCGACGCGCCGCCTCCTCGTACCGCGACACCGTCCCCGCCACGACCTCCGGCGGCAGCGCCGGCCCGGGCGCGCGCTTGTCCCACGTCCCCGCCTCCACCAGCCCCTCCAGGTACTCACGCACGAACTGCTTGTCGAAACTCGCCTGCGCACGCCCCGGCTCGTAGCGGTCCGCGGGCCAGAACCGCGAACTGTCCGGCGTCAGCGCCTCGTCGACCAGCATCGGCTCCCCGCCCTCCGCCCGCCCGTCCGCGCCGATCGGCACGCCGAACTCGAACTTCGTATCCGCGATGATGATCCCGCGCTCGAGCGCGTGCGCCGCCGCCGCGGTGTAGATCGCCACCGAGACCTCGCGCAACCGGCGCATCAGCCCCTCCCCCACCATCGCCGCCGCTCGCTCGAACGGGATGTTCTCGTCGTGCCTCCCCTGCTCCTCCTTCGTCGCCGGCGTGAAGATCGGCTCGGGCAGGCGGTCGCACCGGCGAAGGCCCGCGGGCAACCCCACGCCGCAGACCGCGCCCGTCGCGCGATAGTCCTTCCACCCCGAGCCTTCGAGGTACCCGCGCACCACGCACTCCACCGGCACCACCCGGCACGCCCGCGCGATCATCACCCGCCCGTGCAGGCTCCCGCGCGGCGTATCCCCAGGCCCGAACGCCGAGGCCGGAACCTCCGACGCCTCCGTCGAGAGCAGGTGCGTCCGGCACAAGCCCCGCGCCTCGATCCACCGAAGCCAGAACGCCGCGATCGCCGTCAGCAATCGGCCCTTCCCCGGCACCGGCGTCGGCATCACTACGTCGAACGCCGACAGGCGATCGGACGCCACGATCAACAGCCGAGGCCGACCCCCGCCGTCCGGCGGCAGGTCGTACACGTCCCGGACCTTCCCCCGACGCCTTCCCGGCAGCGAGAGCCGGGACTCGAAAAGCGCGGCCTCCGACCCCGAGCAAGACCCGCATGAGGTGGTCATGGCCGGATCGTAGAGCCGGGCGCCGCGCCCGGCGGTCGGCGCGCCCACAATCCCCCCCACACCCGGGTTGCAGTCCGCCGCCGGACGGGGACAATGCCCCTGTCGTCCGGCGGCCGCCGGGGGGCGCAGGGAGGACGCCGCTCGCCATGCTGAACTTCGTCGTCTTCAACGGCGGGCCGGAGAACGCCATCCGCCTCGGGCACGCCTACCTGCTCGGCCCCGACGATGTCCCCGCGCCCGCCTCGCTCCGGGCCGACGACGGGATCATCCACTGCGACAAGGGCGCGGACGGCTCCGCGGGCCTTGCCCTCCAGTTCCCGCTCGAGGGCCTCCCGCCCGCGCCCGACGGCGGCGTCGTCCCCAGCATCGGACTCGTCACGGTGCAGACCTGCCTCCTCCCGCAGCGCGAAAGCCCCTACCTCCTCAGCCTCGAACTCGCCCGCCACCGGATCATGACCTTCCTCAACCGGCTCGAAGACTGGAGCCTCTTCGACCTGCCCGCCGACGACCCGATCCTCAGGCAGTTCGAGCGCGCCCGCCAGACCTTCACCGCCGCCCTGGTCGCGCCGAGACACCCCACGGAACAGGACCCCCACGGCTACTCCGCCGAGGCCGACCGCCTGGCACGCGAGTCGCTCGCCCTCGCCATCGACGCCGGCGAACGCCTCGCGCTCCTCAACGCCCAACGCCAACTCGAGCGGCGCCTCTCCGGACGCCTCTACGCCGACGCGGCGGAGCGCTACGCCGCGGCGTCCGGCGACGCCCCCCCCGCCAACGCCCCGATCATCCTCCAGAACTCGGTCGGCGTGACCCTGCCCGGCCGTGCGCTGGTCGGGTGCGAGGTCTCCCCACGCTCGTTCACCGAAGCGCACCAACGGGCCGCCCTCTCCGCGTGCGACTTCATCTCCCTGCCCATGCGCTGGGTCGACATGGAGCCGGGCGAGGGCGAGTACAGCTTCACCGGCACCGACCGGTGGATCGAGTGGGCCGTGCGCAAGGCCAAACTGCCCGTGCACGCCGGCCCGATCGTCGACTTCCGCCCCGCCAGCGTGCCCGACTGGCTCTACATCTGGGAGAACGACTACGAGACCCTGCGCGAACTCGTCTACGAGCACGTCCGAACCATCGTCACCCGCTACCGACGAACCGTCACACGATGGACCGTCGCCTCCGGCCTCCACGTGAACTCGAGTTTCCGCCTCTCCTACGAGCAGATGCTCGACCTGACGCGCCTCTGCGTCCTCCTCGTCCGCAAGTTGCAGCCCGCCGCCAAGGTCCAGGTCGAGATCGACCAGCCCTGGGGCGAGTACTACGCGACCAACCGGCAGTCGCTCCCCCCGCTCGTCTACGCCGACACCATCGCCCAGGCCGGCATCGCCGTCGATGCGTACGCGCTGCGGCTGCACGCCGGCACCGCCGAGCCGGGATGCTCCACGCGCGACCTCATGGCGCTCTCATCGATCCTCGACCGCTACGCCGCGCTCGAACGCCCCATCGTCGTCTCGTCGCTCGCCGCGCCGAGCCGCGCCGAGCCGGCGACCGAGGCGATCGAGCCCGGCCGCTGGCGCGCCGAGTGGAGCGAGTCCACCCAGGCCGAGTGGCTCAGCAAGGCCATGGCGATCGCGCTCGCAAAGCCCTTCGTCCACAGCGTCTGCTGGTCCGAACTCGCCGACGCCTCGGCACGACCCGAGGCGCCCGACTGCGGGCTGATGACCGCCACCGGCCAGCCCAAGGCCGCCCTCGCTCGCCTGATCGATCTGCGCGCTTCGCTCAACGCCGGCCGATCGCCGCCCGACCTCGCCGTGGGGATGCTCTCGTGAACGAACGCACGCCCTCAGGCCCCGATTGGACCGGAGGACCGTCCAAGTGGGCGGCCGTCGCCATCCTCGGCAGCGCCTCGATCGTCGGCATCGGATGGTCGATCGCCACGCGGCACCCCGCGCCGGCATCCGCGCACGCCGCCGGCACCACGCTCGTCCCGCCGGGCGAAACGGCGAGCGAACGCCCCCCCCGCGACTCGCTCCGCCCGGTCGCGGAGGACCGCCCGGACCCGACGCCCTCCATCGCCCGCCGGATCGACCTCAACTCCGCCTCCGCCGCCGAACTCCAGGCGCTGCCCGGCATCGGGCCTGCCCTCGCCGCGCGCATCATCGACGACCGCAACGCCAACGGCCCCTTCGCCTCGGTGGACGACCTCCAGCGCGTCCGCGGCATCGGACCCATCACCGTCGAGAAGATCCGCCCCCTCGCCACCACCCGCTGACCGCGCCCCGCCGACGGGCCGATATCATGCCCGAGTTCCAACGCGCGTGGCGACGGCCGGGCACCAACCCCCGGCCGCGCGTGCGCCTGCGCGCGCCGGGGTGAACCGTGCCCGAACGCCCGTCAGACCGCCTCGACGCCATCGCCGCCCACCCCGCGCTGCGCGAACTCGCCCGCGCGATGGACGCCGGCCGCCGCGTCGTCGCCGACGGCATCGCGGGATCATCCACGCCCATCGTCGCCGGCGCGCTCGCCCGCGTGCTGCGACGACCCGTCGTCCTCGTCGTCGCCCACACCGACGAGGCCGAGGACGCGCTCGACGAACTCGAGTCCGTCGGCCTCGACGCGCTGCGCCTCCCCGCGCTCGAAGTCCTCCCCGGCGAGACCAACGTGAGCCTCGACCTCTTCGCCGAGCGCGGCGCGGTCGTCGAGCGCGCCCGCTCGATCGACCCCGCGTCGCCGGTCGTTCTCGTTTGCCCCGTGCAGGCGCTCATGCAGGGCGTCCCCACGCCGGAGCGCCTCGCCGCCGTCTGGCGCACCGTGCGGACCGGCGATCGACTGCGCCCCGCCGACCTCGCCCGCTGGCTCGACGACGCCGGCTACACCCGCGCCGACGCCGCCGACGAGCCGGGCCAGTACGCCCTGCGCGGCGGCATCCTCGACGCCTTCTCCCCGGGCGCGAACGCCCCCGTCCGCCTCGACTTCTTCGGCGACGAGGTCGAACGCATCAACGAGATCGACCCCGCGACCATGGCCTCCGACCGGCGCATCGACGCCGCGAGCCTCGTCGCCGCCGATCCCGCCCGCGTCGTCCCCGACGACCGCTCAACGCTCTTCCTCGACCTGCTGCCCGCGACGGCCGGCGGCGTCCTGGCCGAGACGATGGAGGTCGTCGAGCAGGCCCGCGGCTACTGGGAACGCGCCACCGACACCCGGGGCATCTTCCCCCCCCCCGAGGTCCTGCGAGCGCTCGAGACACGATCGCGCGGGTTCGCCGAGATCAACCAGTTCTCGGCCGGCGCGGCCTCCGCGGACGCCCGCGTCTCGCTCCCCGTCGCGCCCCTCCCCCACTTCGACGCCGACGCCGCGGCGGCCGTGCGCGAACTCGCCGCCATCGACGCCGCACGCATCGTCGCCCTCTGCCGCAACGAGGGCGAGCGGCAGCGCCTCGGCGAACTGCTCGATGAGTTCGCCCCACGGGACGCCGATCGTGTCGAACGCACGATCGGCTACCTCCACCGCGGGTTCATCTGGGGCGACGGCAACACCGCCCTCGCGATCGTCCCCGTCCACGAACTGCTCCACCGCTTCGACGTCCGGCGGCGCGCCGCGCCCGGGCGCCTCCGCGCCGGCCGCGCGATGGACACCTTTCTGGACATCACCCCCGGCGACTTCGTCGTCCACGCCGAGCACGGCATCGCACGCTTCGTCGCCCTGACGACCATGAAGCCCCGCGCCCTGCCCGGACGCGCCCCCGCCGCCCACGACGAACCGCAGGAGTACCTCACCCTCGAGTTCGCCGGGCGGTCGAAACTCCACGTCCCCGCCTCCAGCATCGACCTCGTTCAGCGCTACGTCGGCGGCTTCCGCGGCAAACCCCAACTCTCCACCATCGGCGGCACCCGCTGGCAGACCCAGAAGGCCCGAGTCGCCGAGGGCGTGCGCGACCTCGCCGCCGAGATGCTCCGCGTCCGCGCCGCCCGCGAGGCCATGCCCGGCATCCGATACCCGCCCGACACGCCCTGGCAGAAGGAGTTCGAGGCCGAGTTCCCCTACGAGGAGACCGAGGACCAACTCGCCGCCCTCGCCGAGATCAAGAAAGACATGGCCTCACCGCGCCCCATGGACCGCCTGCTCTGCGGCGACGTCGGCTTCGGCAAGACCGAACTCGCCGTCCGTGCCGCCTTCAAGGCCGTCGAGTCCGGAAGGCAGGCCGCCGTGCTCGTCCCCACGACCGTGCTCGCCGAGCAGCACGAGCGCACCTTCCGCGCCCGCTTCGCCGGCTACCCCTTCCGCGTCGAGAGCCTGTCGCGCTTCAAGACCGGGCGCGAGCAGAACGAAATCCTCCGCGAACTGAAGGCCGGTCGCGTGGACGCCGTCATCGGCACGCACCGCCTCCTCTCCGCCGACGTCGCCTTCGCCGACCTCGGCCTCGTCGTCGTCGACGAAGAGCAGCGCTTCGGCGTCGAGCACAAGGAGAAACTCCTCCGCCTGCGCATGACCGTCGACGTCCTCACCCTCTCCGCAACCCCCATCCCCCGCACGCTCCATATGGCCATGCTCGGCCTGCGCGACATCTCCAGCCTCTCCACCCCCCCACTCGACCGCCGAGCCATCGTCACCGAGGTCATCCCCTGGAACGACCGGCGCATCGCCCAGGCCATCGCGCGGGAACTGACCCGCGACGGCCAGGTCTTCTTCGTCCACAACCGGGTCCACAACATCCGCCGAGTCGCGGACGACGTCCGCCGCCTCGCCCCCGACGCCCGCGTCGACATCGGCCACGGCCAGATGCCCCCGCGCGAACTCGAAGCCGTCATGCTCCGATTCATGCGCCGCGAAACCGACGTCCTCGTCTGCACCACCATCATCGAGAGCGGCATCGACATCCCAACCGCCAACACCATCATCATCAACGACGCCGACCGCTTCGGCCTCGCCGACCTGCACCAGTTGCGCGGCCGCGTCGGACGCTCAGACCGACGCGCCTACTGCTACCTCCTCCTCCCCCTCACCCGAACCCTCAACGAGACCGCCCGCAAGCGCCTCCAGGCCGTCGAGCAGTACGCCATGCTCGGCGCGGGCTTCAAGATCGCCATGCGCGACCTCGAAATCCGCGGCGCGGGCAACCTCCTCGGCCCCGAGCAGTCCGGCCACATCGCCGCCGTCGGCTACGAGATGTACTGCCGACTGCTCCAACACGCCGTCCACGAACTGCGCAACGAGAAGCCGCCGGAGCCCGCGAGCGGCACCGCCGTCGAGATCGGCCTCGCCGGCGCCATCCCACGCGCCTACATCCCCAGCGACGCGCGCCGCCTCGAGGCCTACCGACGCATCGCCGTCGCAACGACGCCCAACGACCTCGACGCCGTCGCCCAGGCCCTCGAATCCGCCTACGGCCCGCTCCCCCCGCCCGCGCGACGCCTGCTCGACCTCGCCGAACTCCGCGTGCTGGCCGCGGACCTCGGCGTGCGCGGCATCGTCGTCCGCGAACGCGACGTCGTCTTCCGCGCCCGAGACCCCAACCCGATCACAGAGCGCCTCCGCGGCGCAAAGGGAACCGTCACGCCCCTCCCCCCCAAAGCCCACGACTCGCTCCACGAAATCTACTACCGCCCGCCCGAACCATACCTCGAGCCGGAAACACTCCTGCGGGTGCTGAGGGGGAGGCTGGCAGAAGGCGGAAATGTGCAATCCCGGCCGCGTGCTGAGGAAACTCATGCCTAGTGAGCGGGCGCTCACCGCTTCATTTCGCTTCCCCGAGGACTTCGCAAGGAATTCGCACAAACGCTCTCGAAGACGGTCCATATCCCGAGTCTGGCACTCGCGAACCACGAGGACCCGCCACCCGTCCTTCCGGACCGCTCGGACATCCCCTTATACAGGTGCTAGGCCGCTTCGGCGTTCATCACAGTTACGATCGCGGATTCGACCAACCGGTCGATTGGTTCCGTGCCGAGTTTCGTCCAGAGCGCCCGTGCGATGGCATCCCACACGTCGTATAGATACGGCAAGTCGCCACCCCACATCGCGCCTGCTCCGTGCCTCACGCGGAATCGCTCCATGACCTCGGCCGCCTCGGCTATCCTCTCCATGATGCCGACATGACCGTCGTATTCCTCGACGACACGCTCAAAGCGGGCCACTCTCTCCGCGTCGTACGATTTGATGCTCGCGAGGGAATCGGCGATGCCGGCAGCAGCAACTGCGATGGCAGCCTGGTCGATTCTCAGCATGACGATACTCCACTCGGAACTAGGCAACAAAGACGTTGCGACGATGAAACTCCAGCATCTCGGGCGCGGGCCGGAATCGCTCCGGCAATGTGATCTGCACGCCCGCCCGGCTTTCGAACATCTCCTTGTACACCTGCCCCGGCACCTCCGCCTCGAGCCGCTTGGAGACCTGCAACTCGAAGTGATCCGACAGCGTGATCAACCCACGATCGAACGCAGCGTCATGGAGGGCGTTCAGACACAGTCCATTTCGCGGATCGAGCCGCAGCGTAGGATCGTGCGACCACGAGACTATGTGGCTTGCGCGAAGCAGCGGCTCGCAGGTGATGCCAGTGATGCAGCACTTGCCGTCGTGCGCTGCGATGACCGATGCCCGGAAGAACGTCTGACCTCGCCGCTGAGTCGCTTCGCGCACGACCTCAGTCGGGCCAACCGGCGTGGCACGCGGTGCTACCGGCTTGCGTAGGGGCACCTCTGCGACTACGACCTCTTCCGGTACGACCGAGTTGTCTGCCAGCACGCTCCAATTGCAATGGAACTCCTCCCAGATGGCGCGATCTGCTGCGGATGTGTTCTTCATTCCACTGACGCCGCGCGACTGCAGATCCGGGTCAAGACTCGCAAAGTTCACGAGCTTGAGAGCCACGGCAGACGGCGTCCGCCCGATTGCCTCCGCAAGAGCAACCACCGCGGGATTGCGTGAGTGCATTCGACCAAACGGAAGTTGACAGTACAGCGAAAGCACTTTGACAAGCTGATCCCGCTTCCACCCATGTCGACTCATGCGCTGGTTCCGAAGCATCGCTGGCGCGTTAATAAACTCCCATTGGAAGGTCGACCGACTTGCCACGAATGAGCCGCTACTAGATGCTTTACGATAGACTGTCACACTTCAGAGGGTGATGCCTAAGCAAACCACTGTACGCCCTTATGTCCGATGCTACGAAGGGACGACGACTCGCTTCGGTTCACTTTGGACAGCACCGATGTGACGAACTCGCGCTGGCTCATCATCCGCGCTTCGCGCTCCGCGTCGATCCACCCGCGAATCTCCTGCGGCACATCACGAATCAGCAGCGATCCACTCATCCCGGCTCCTCTAGGCGAAAGTGCTAGCACGCTAGCGGGTACGCCCAGAACCGGCAAGCCCATGTGGAAAGATTTTGTTAGGGTAGTCTCGCCGAGCCTCACCCCTCCCCAAACCACCCCCCCACCACCGTAAAAAGCCCCCCCACGTACACCGCGTACCCGCACAGCAGCAGCACGCCCTCCGCCCGCGAGATCCTCGCACCGCTCAGCATGATCGGCACGCACGCCACGCTCGCCCCCACCATCACCGGCACGTCGAACGCGAGAATCTGCGGCGAGACGGCCTGCGGCGTCACCAGGCACGTCAGCCCCAGGATGCCCAGCACGTTGAACACGTTCGACCCCAGCACGTTCCCCACCGCCAGGTCCGGCTGCCCGCGCACCGCCGCCACCACCGACGTGAACAACTCCGGCGCGGACGTCCCCACCGCCACGATCGTCAGCCCGATCACCAACTCCGACACCCCCAACCCCCGGGCGATCTCGCTCGCCGACGCCACCAGCCCGTACGACCCGCCGACGAGCAGCCCAAGCCCCGCCAGCACCAGCAGCACGCTCACCACCGGACGCGACGCCGCCCCGGGTTTGCCCACGCCCAGTTCACGCTCCAACTCCCGCTCCGCCTCAGCCTCGGCCTCACGCTGGGCATCGCGGCGACCGCGCGCGTAGCCGACCCACAGGTACGCCGCCAGCCCCGCGAGCATCGCCGCGCCCTGCCACCGCTCCAGCCGCCCCCCGGACGTGAGCGCGATCCACGGCACAAGCGCCACCGCGATCACCACCAGCACCTCCCGCCGCACCACGTCCAGTTTCAGCGCGATCGGGCAGATCAGCGCAGCCACCCCCAGGATCAGCGCGATGTTGCAGATGTTGCTCCCGACGACGTTCCCGACCGCGATGTCCGCGCTGCCGCGCACCGCCGCCGTCACCGACGTGGCCAGTTCCGGCGTCGAAGTCCCGAACCCCACGATCGTCAGCCCGATGAAAAAAGACGACACGCCCATCCGCCTCGCCAGCGCGACCGACCCCCGCACCAGCCCCTCCGCCCCCAGCGTGAGCACGAGCAGCGACACAACCAGAAGCCCGAGTTGCATCAGCATCGCCCACCCCCGCGCGCCGGACAGCGCGATATGCCGCGTAGGCTAGGCCCGCGGGCCGTGCCGTCCATCCATCACGGCGGCCAGCGCGTCGCCTTGGGCGGCGTGCGCGGGTCTGGCGGGCCGCCGTCGGCGACCGGCGTGCCGATCCACACCACCGCGTGCGGCCGCGTGTCGAACATGCCGTACCCCGCGATGTAGACCTTGCCGTTGTGGACGGCCACGTCGTACGCGCCGGAACCGAGCGCGCCCGGCGGCGCGTGCTGGTGCAGGTCGTAGAAACTCGCCGGATCGTCGCCGAGCCAGTAGCCTGCGCGGCCGTTGGAGCGCCCGACGTGCATCGTCCCCGTTGTCGCATAGAGGTACGAGTGCTTGCCGTCGTGCTGCGGCGGGTGCATGTCGATCCAGCTCTCGGGCGTGTCGTGCCAGAGGATGGCGTGGTCGCGGAGGATGTCCTCGATCAACGCCTTGCCCACCTGCACGCCGGGAGCCATGCCCCAGATCACCGAATCACGGGCGACCGGCGGATGCATGTTGACGAACGACCCGGGCGTGCCGTACCACATAGCGGCTGTCGAAACGTTCGAACCCGAGAGCCGGGCGAGCCCTCCCTGCTTCACGCCGTCCGTTGCCAGCGCAGAGGATCGCAGCGCACCAGCGGGATGAAGATCGACGAAGGTCGACGGATCACCGTCGTACCAAAGTGCCGCTCGACTATTGCCCATCAAACTCACATTGCCGACTTGCTGCGGCCAGCTGATTCCAGAAACGGCTCCTCCGAAGTACGCGCCTCCGGGACTGAGATCGACAAAGCTCGTGGCACTGCCAAACCACAGAGCATGGGCAGACGTGTTGATTGCGGTCACGACACCAACCTGCACCCCAACATGTACACCGTTGACGCGCCCGTCCAGCCAACCACCCGGGAGTAGGAGCGTCAATTCCGAGTGAGGGAGATTCCATAATGTCGGCCCCTTGGCGTCGGGATCCTCGCCCTCATACAACCACCCGCCTGCCACGCGATCGCCGATGCCGTACGCCTCCGATAGGTACACGCCCGGTGGGTGCAGGTCGATGGACTGCCACGTCCACTCCTGGGCCTCCGCACGTCCCGCCAACGCCGCGAGCAAGCCGGCGCACAGCATCCATCGCCGCAGCACACCGAACCGGGATTCACCGGCAGGAGAGGCACGCATGTCACCAACGTAACGAACAGAACCCCCGGGATCAAGGCGGTTGTCGTGCTGTCTGTGTGCAAAGCCAGATTTCAGGATTGCCTCTGCGCCCGACGTGGCGCTACGAGAACCAAGCGTGGAGCGGCGTTCGCACGCTGGAAGGCGTGCTTTCGTTCGTACTCTGTTGGGACGGGTGTTGTGCATTCGGTTGCTTGGACTTGCACTGGGGAATGATCTGCGGTACGTTGACAGCCGGAGTGGGCCATTGTCGGGAGGTTGCTCCATGGCGTGTTCGCGTCGCTTCCTCCGCTCCACGCCATCGCTGTGCCTAATGGGTCTCGCCTTGGCAGTCGCACCGCTTGGTGGGGTGGCTTCGGGTCAGGCGCCGATAGTCGTCAGCCCCGGGTTCAAACTCACGCCCGCGGGGCAGGACTGGTTCGAGTGTTCCGTCGCGGTCAGCCAGACCAACAGCAACGAAGCGCTCGTGATGTCGTGCGACACACTGCCAGGCGCGGGCTTCTCGTATGCGACGATTCTGTGGGGCCAGAGCATCGCGCTCGGGAGGACAGCGCTGGGAAGTCTGGACATCTACGTCGCGCCGCATCCGACCGACGGCACGATCTGGTTCACCGGCGTCCATGCCGGCGACCCGTCGGGGACGGTGGTGGGCTGGAAGAACGCCGGCGCGACGGGCATCCAGACCAGCGACCAGGCACTCATCGCCACCTCGGGCTTACAGGACAAACCGGGGATCGCCGTCGGGGTGAAGTCCGGCGCGCCGACCACGATCCGGCACTATGTGGTGCGGCAGAAGGGCCAGGACGGCGGGTGCAATAACTTTCATCAGCACAAGTCTGCTCTCTCCGAGAACGCGCACCTCGGACCCGGCTCGTGGACGTGGAACGAGCACGTCGTCGAGCCTGCGCCGGGTTCCGGCTCACCCTGCCACTTCCGCGGCTGGGGAGCCGGTCCGGTGGTACTCTCAACGGGACGCGTCGTGGTCGTCATGGGAGACGAGAAGTCCGGCCCGAACTGGCTGTACAACGATGGCAAGCCGTACGCTGTCTACTCCGACGACGGCATTGACTGGCGGCCGGACTATCCCACGGAGCCGTTCGTCCTTGTCGCCCCGGGCTCCGTGGTTGCGCCGACCACCGTGAATAACAACTGCCAGAACACGTGCCCTCAGGCCGGGTGCGGCGGGACGCCCTGCGGCGACACGCCCTACCTCGCCGACAGGCGCAAGAACGCACCGTCCATCGCCGTTGACCGCTGGGCGGGGATCGACGATGTGTACGTCGCCTTCTACGCCAAGAGCAGCAGCGGCAGTTCGAACACGGATCTCATCATATCAAGGGGCGTTCAGAATGATTCTGGTACGTTGGTATTTCCAACCACTCCAGATCACCTGCTCCAGCTCACTGATTCACTCCTCGGCCTCTCTCCCGACACCTACGGCCCGGACCAGTTCGTCCCCGCCATCGCCATCGACGCCTGCGGCGGTGTGAACCTCATGTTCTACGACAACCGCCACGATCCCGACCTCACCGACGCCGAGGAGTGGGTGGACGTCTACTACGCCCGCATCATGGGCTTCGGCACGGCCAACCCGATCGTCCAGCAGTGGCGCCTCACGCCGCAGTCCTTCCGCGTGGACAACCTTCCGACCGGCTTCCTCGGCGACTACCACCACATGTCCGTCTCGGCTGACGGCAAAACGATCTACGCCGCCTACATCGCCCGAGACATGGCCGACCCCGAGAACGGCGCGCGCACCTGCTACCTCCACCGCATCAACATCAACTGCATCGGGTTCCTGCTCGACTTCAACGACGACGGCACGGTGAACGAGGAGGACACCACCCACTTCCTCGCCGCCTTCGACGCCAAGGCGCCCGAGGCCGACCTGAACCTCGACCGGGCCGTGGACGCGCAGGACCTGACGCGCTTCCTCGCCTGGTACGCCGACGAGAGCGCGGAGTAGCCGACCGGTCCGGGCGGCCCGGTGTTGCTGCGCGTCACTCCCGCTGCCCGAACCCCGTTCCCACGGCCCGCGCGGCGCCGAGCAGCGGCTCGTCCGGCGTGATGAGCCTCTGCCGACCCGCGGACTCGAGCAACTCGACGTCGCCCAGCCTCCCGCCCTGCATCACGATCAGCCGGTTCATCCGCCCGGCCTGCAGCAGGTCCAGCGCGCGGTCCCCGAACTGCGTCGCCAGCACGCGGTCCGCGGCCACAGGCGTCCCGCCCCGCTGCACGTGCCCGAGCACGACGTACCGCGACTCGATCCCCGTCCGGTTCTCGACCTCGCCCGCGAGCCACCGCCCGATGCCGCCGAGCCGGATCGGGTCCGGGCTGGTCGGGTCCACACGCTCGACCATGCGCTCGCCGCCGACGGGCTTGGCGCCCTCCGCGCAGCACACGATCGAGAACCGCTTGCCGCGCTGCCGCCGCTCGACGATCCCGCTCGCCACCGCGTCGAGGTCGAACGGCAACTCCGGGATCAGGATCACGTCCGCGCCCGACGCGATCCCCGAGTGCAGCGCGATCCACCCCGCGTTGCGCCCCATCACCTCCACCACCATCACGCGGTGGTGGCTCGCCGCCGTCGTGCGCACGCGGTCCATCGCCTCCGTCGCCGTCTGCACCGCGGTCTGGAACCCGAACGTGATCTCCGTCCCCCAGAGGTCGTTGTCGATCGTCTTCGGCACGCCGACGCACGGCACGCCCCGCTCGACGAACGGCGCAGCGCACGCCATCGTCCCGTCCCCGCCGATCACCACCAGCGCATCCAGCCCGTGGTCGCGCACATGCCGCATGCACAGGTCGGTCACGTCCTCGAACTTCGTCGTGCCGTCGGCGTGGCGCCCCGTCGCGAACCGGCACGGGTTCGCCCGGTTGTTCGAGCCGAGGATCGTGCCCCCGGTGTGGAGGATGTTCGACACATCCTCGTCGGTCAGGGGTCTCACCCGGTTCTCGATCAGCCCGAGGAACCCGTCCTCGATGCCGATCACGTCGATCCCGTCCCGGAGGGCGTCCTTGACCACCGCCCGGATGACGGCGTTCAGCCCCGGGCAGTCCCCGCCCCCCGTCAGCACGCCGATCCGGCCGATCTCGCCCATCCCCGGATCGTAATACCCCCGACGCCGGTATGCCGAAAGGGCAATGATGGCCCGGCGGGTGCGTTCTGCCCTTGCCCGCCGTTCCCGGCCCGGAAGGCTCCGCGCCCGCGTCCAAGGCCCGCACCCGAGGGAATCGACCATGACCCGCAGCAAGACGATCCTGGTGGCGTTCGGCGTCGTCGCGGTGGCCGGGCTGGCCATCGCCATCCAGCCTGTCCTGATGCGCCCGAAACTCGATCCGCTGCCGCCCGTCACCCTCGACGACGAGCCTGCCCCGGAGCCAACGCCGGAGCCGGTGCGCCGCCCCGCCCCCCCGCCGGTCGCCTCCGCGCCGTCCGAAGTCCGCCCCGCCCCGGGACCGGACGGCTTCGGTCGCTTCGGACCCGGCGAGTTCCCGATGATGTTCGGCGAAGGCCGCGGCCCGGGCGGCGAGGACGGGAGACCACGCTGGGGCGACGGACGCGAACCTACCGAAGAGGAACGCGCCGCCTGGCGCGCCCGCGGCGAACAGATGCGTCAGCAGATGGAAGCCCGGATGCTCGAAACGTTCGACCTCGACGCCGACGGCCAGCTCTCCGACGCAGAACGACAGGCCGCGCGCGAAGCCTTCGAGACCATCCGCGAGGAGATGCGCGCCCAGAACGAGGCACGCATGCTCGCCCGCTTCGACACCGACGGCGACGGCGTCCTGAGCGACGACGAGCGCCGTGCCATGCGCGAGACCATGCGCCGCGAGGGCGAGGAGCGCCGCGCCGCGATGCTGGCCGAGTTCGACCTCGACGGCGACGGCCGACTCAACGACCGCGAGCGCGACCTCATGCGCCAGGCCCAACGCGCCCGCGATATCGAGCGCCGCGCCTTCCGCCGCATCGACACCAACGGCGACGGCGTGATCGACGCCGGCGAGGCCGCCCGCGCCGTGGACCGCGTGAACTCCGCCGACACCAGCGCGGACTTCAACGGCGACGGCACCGTCGACCAGCGCGACGCCGTCTTCGTCCTCGAACTCGCCCGACGCGGCAGCCTGTAGAACGAGGCCCGGCGGTCAACCGGGGCCGGGCACGAGGATCGTCCGCCCGCTCTCGGCGTCGCGCTCCCCCGTGATGCACTCGACGACGACGCCGGCGACCTGGTCGGGCGTCAGGCACGCCCGCGCGGGCAGATCGCTCGGCGTGAACATCGAACGAAGCATCGGCGTCTCGACCGCGCCGGGCGCCACCGAGAACGCACGCAGCCCGAAGCGGCCGCCCTCGTTCACGCACGCCCGCGCCAGCGTGTTCAGCGACGCCTTCGCCGCACCGTACACGCCCAGCCCCGGGAACGGATCGACCGAGGCGACGCTCGACACGAACACAACGCAGCCCCCCCCCTGGCGCTCGAAGATCGGCCAAGCCCGCTCGACCAGCCACGCCGGGCCGAGCGCGTTCACATCGAAGATGCGCCGGATGTCCTCCGCCCCGTGCCCCCCGAGCGGGTGCAACCCGGCCAGCCCCGCGTTGCTCACCAGCGCATCGAGCCGCCCGAACGCCCCCACCGCCGCGTCCACCGCGCCCGCGCACGCCGCCGCATCCCCCACGTCCGCGCTGTGCGCCCGCCACGCGACGCCACTCTCGCCCGCCAGCATCGCCCCCGTCTCCTCCAGCGGCCCGGTGCGCCGCCCCACCAGCAGCAGCCGGTAGCCCCGCCCGCCCAGTTGCAACGCGATCGCCCGCCCGATCCCCGATCCCGCGCCGGTCACCAGCGCGACGGGTCTGTTGTCGCTTCCCATCGTTCTCCCCCCGCTCAGCCGCACAGCGCCGCGTCCGCCCGGCGCACGGCCTCGCAGAACGCCGCGATCTTCGCATGGTCCTTCACGCCCGGCGATGATTCGACGCCGCTCGACACGTCCACCGCGTAGGGTCGGCACGCCCCGATCGCCTCACCGACGTTCTCGGGCGTCAAACCCCCCGCGATGATGATCGGCTTGCTCACCGCACGAATCAGCGGCGCGAGCGCGTGCCAATCGAACGCCTCCCCCGCGCCCCCCGCCGAGCCGTCCACGAGGATCGCGTCCACCTCCTCGACCGCGTCCCAGCGCCGCAGGTCGCGCTCAACGGCCTCCGCGCGAAAGCGCACCGCGCGGATGACGCCCGGGCCGCAGTCGCGCACCAGGCTCTCCGGCTCGTTGCCGTGCAGTTGCGTCCACGCCGTCGGGCACTGCTGCTCGATCTCCAGAAACTCGTCCAGACTCGCGTCGCGCAGCACCGCCACCGACCCCACCATCGGTGGCAGGCACGACATGATCTCAAACGCCTCGTCCGGCGGCACATACCGCGGCGTGCCGCGCACGAACACGAACCCGACCGCGTCCGCCCCCGCCTCGGCCGCGGCCAACGCGGCGTCAAGGTCCCGGATGCCGCAGACTTTGATGCGCGTTCGTGGCACAGGCGGAACCTCTCACACCGCGTTTGCCGGACAGGTCGGGCGGAAAGCCATTGAACGCGAAGAGTGCGAAGAGTGCGAAGGCATCAGAGCAAGCAGCGAACTCAAGTATAACCTATCACAGCCACTCCGTCACTCCGTCACTCCGTCACTCCGTCACTCCGTCACTCCGTCACTCCGTCACTCCGTCACCCCAGTTCATCCATCAGTTCCCGCGCCAGCGTGCGTTCTTCGTCGCGGGCGAGCGCGCCGTCAAGCCCGTCGAGGAACGTTCGCGCCGCCACCGGATCGTTGAGATACCGCGCGTTGATCAGCGCGAGCATGAGCCGCACCGTCGGGGCCTCGGCGTCGTTGGGGAAGCCGCCCAGGAACCGCTCGTAGGCGATGGCGGCCGTCGCGTGGTCGCCCGCGGCGAAGAGGTGGTTGGCAACGTCGTACTGCGTGCGCCGCGTCAGCGTCACCGCCGACGGCTTGTCGCCGAACTCGCGCAGCAGGTCGCGGTACGCCGACGCCGCCCCCGCCATGTCCCCCGACGACGCCGCGGTCGAGACCCGCGCCCGCGCCGCCGCCGCCGGGTCGGGCGGCGCATCGGCCGCGGCTCGCGCCCGTCGCTCCGCCTGCTCGCGTTCGCGCCGACGCTCGTGCTCCACCTCGCGGAACTGCCGACGCCGCGCCGCCTGCCGACCGATCGTGAACAGGTCGTACGGCTCGCGCTGGATGGCCCTCGTCCACAGCAACCCAACGCTCAGCAGGATCCCGAACCCGTACCCCGCGAGGTGCGCCTCGTACGCCACCCGGCTCGCGCCACCCGACCGCAGCAACGGCACGAAGTCCCAGAAGATCGCGAACGCGATGAACCACCACGCCGGGATCATGAACACCCCGATGAAGAACAGCACGATCAGCGTCCGCACGTGCGTCCTCGGGAACAGCACGAGGTACGCACCCGTCACCGCCGAGATCGCCCCCGACGCCCCCACCACCGGCGCGGGCGACGCCGCCACGTGCCCAAGCCCCGCCGCCGCCGCCGCAACCAGGTAGAACGCCGTGAACCCGATGCGCCCGATCCGGTCCTCCACGTTCGGCCCGAAGACCCACAGGAAGAGCAGGTTCCCCAGCAGGTGAACCGGCCCCGCGTGCAGGAACGCGTACGTCACCCACGACCACGCCCCGGAGCCGCGCGACAGGTGCAGCGTCCCCATCACACGCTCGTGCGTTTCGGGCGATCCCGCACCCAGCAGCACCATCCCGATGAACACCAGCGCATTGGCCGAGATCAGCGCGTGCGTCACCAGCGTCGGCCGGCGTCGGGGGCGGTCTGTGCCAAGCGGAAGGAACACCGGGGCATGGTACGGTCACACTCGCCCGGACTCCCCGCATGGCCCGAACGCAACGCCTCCCCTATAGTCCTCTCCCCGGCCGCCGGCGGTGGCCTCGGCCCGGCACGACAACAACGAGCAGCAGAGGGAGCGCCCCATGACGGAGTTCGCCAAGGGCCTGGAGGGAGTGATCGCGGCCGAGTCGAAGATGTCCTTCATCGACGGCCAGAAGGGCGTCCTCGAATACGTCGGCATCCCCATCGGGGAACTCTCCGGCAAGTCAACCTTCGAGGAAACCGTCTTCCTCCTCTGGAACTTCCGCCTCCCCAAGCGCGCCGAACTCGACGAGTTCGGCCGTCGCCTCCGCGCCTGCTACACCCTCCCCGACGGCTTCGAGCAGCGCATCCTCTCCACCCCCAAGACCGCCCAGCCCATGCACGCCCTGCGCTCGCTCGTCAGCGCGCTCTCCCTGCACGACCCCAACCCAAACGCCAACGACGTGGACTCCGCCCGCGACAAGTCGCTCAAGATCCTCGGCCAGGCCCCCACCATCGTCGCCTACTTCGACCGCCACCGCCGCGGACTGCCCCTCGTCCACCCGGACCCCTCACTCCCCTTCGCCGACAACTTCCTTTACATGCTCAACGGCGAGAAACCAACCCCGACCATGGCCCGCGCCTTCGACGTCTGCATGATCCTCCACGCCGACCACGGCTTCAACAACTCGACCTTCACCGCGCGCGTCATCATCTCCACGCTCAGCGACGTCTACTCCGCCCTCACCGGCGCGATCGGCTCCCTCCGCGGCCCGCTCCACGGCGGCGCGAACGAGGGCGTCATGCACATGCTCAACGAGATCCCCTCCCTCGACGCCGTCGAGCCATACATCATGGGCAAGATCGAGCGCAAGGAGAAGATCATGGGCTTCGGCCACCGGGTCTACAAGGCCAAGGACCCCCGCGCCACCGACCTCCAGAAACTCGCCAGGCAACTCGCCGAGGACACCGGCAACACCGACCTCTACGCCAAGAGCCAGCGCATCGAGGAGATCATGGCCCGCGAACTCGCCGCCAAGGGCATCTACCCCAACGTCGACTTCTACTCCGCCACCACCTACCACTGCATCGGCCTCAAACTCGACCTCTTCACCCCCATGTTCGCCCTCTCCCGCCTCGCCGGATGGAGCGGCCACATCCTCGAACAACTCGCCGACAACCGCCTCTTCCGCCCCAAAGCCCTCTACGTCGGCCCACACGACGCCCCCTACGTGCCGATCGAAAAGCGGTGACGGGGGTGCTGGCGGTCGGGATCGGGTGGCGGTGGCGGTGGCGGTGGCACGGCTTGAGATTCTCAGGGCCACCCTACCCCCGGCGAGATTTTTGACGAGTTCTCCGCCGGTGGCGGCGTCAGCGACCGGACGCTACGGCTAATCGACAAGCACGCAACGGTCTTGTTCACGCACGACTCTAGTGGTTACTTGCCCCGCTTGTGCGACTGTCGCGGACGCTTCCCGCCGAGAACGGCTGCACGGTGACCGAAGTCACTGGCGAGACCAGTGCCAATGGCAGGAGCATCGGTAAGGCGCTTTTTCGACCACGCGTGGAGTGCCGGGAACATCGACCGCTCAACCTCGGCAGCGGTCTGGAACACTTGTGGCTTGGTCTTTCTCATGGCAGCTCCTGATTGTACCGCATGAAGAACTGTCGGTTCAACTCCGCTGGGAAATAGTGTTTTCGCTTGACCCACACCAAGCCGTCACCCTTGGAGATCAGGGCCACGTCAATGGGCCCACCTACAGTTTCCGCCTGAGTCGATACACGCCGCTTGAATGACGTGATGTTCACCATGGCCTCAGCCATTGCGGCGAGTTGGTCCTTGGGAGTACCAGCGAGAACGTGGAGAATCGGATGCGAATACTCTTGCTGCCGGAACTCCTTCAGCTTCTTGGTGTATTCGTCGTACTCCTTCCGCAAGCGATCCGCAACTGCCTGCCTTGCCCGCTTTTTCTCGTTCGCCGCAGGCCCCTTCACCTCGTCGAGGATGATGTCGGTGGCCCTGTCCAGGATAACTTCGAAATCCTGATTCAGTCGCCTCTGGTAGTCGGGATGAACGCCGTCCAAGAAGCTCTGAACTTCATCGGTTTGCGCGAACGGCACAATCACTCCGTACTGCATCTTTTCCATTGTGAACTCGTGCAGCTGCCGCCACTGCAAAACACCGGCCAGTCTGCCACGAACCTCCATGCTCGTGAGCGCAGGGACGATCTCTTCGGTACCAAACCCAGCGATAACCACCCCACTATCTGAAGTTCGCCCAAGATTCGCATGTCGGGTAAAGATCGCTTCGCCAAGGTATTGTAGTGCTCTGTGATCGGCTTGCGAGAGGTCCACATTCGAAAAGAGTGAGTCGATGATCCGTTCTACACGATTCTTCAGCTCCGCACGGACACGCGGCAAGTTGGTTTTTGTGATTCCCGGCATTACCTTGCCGCGCTTCCATTCGTCCACATGCTTCTCGATCTGAGCGTGGAGTATTTCGGTGACCTGCTCCTTTGTGATTTCTTTGTGTTCTTCAATGAACTCGTCGACAAGTTCCTTCACTTCGTCTTGTATGTGCATGAAATAGCCGGCTACGCACTGATACACGTAATCGTCAGTCGCATTCCCAACAATCAGGTCGTCCGAGTCTGCGAGGGCCTTGCGGAACCAGTCGGCGTAATCGGTTAGCCTTTGAAACGAGGTGTTACCCAGACGCTGACGCAGGACTTTGACGATGGTCTCCCATGGCACGCTCATGAAGTCCGCGCCGCCGTAGACCATGATACCGACAGGCTCATGTTTCGACAGCGCGAATATCTTGTTCGCCGTAGGGAATATCTTCTCTCGATTTCCTAGACGCATCGTCACTGCACTGTCGGCGGCCATGGCGACGGCTGAGCGATTGAGTATGGCGATCTCTGCAGTCATGGCACGATTGTACTGCTATTTGAATCGTCGTGTAGTGAGTGCAGGGGCTGCCGCCCGCGCAATCCCGCCGGAAGAAGAAGCCGGAGGCGGCTGTGGATACTCACGCCGCAAGTACCGACGCCCAGCTTTGCATCCGCCGCACGAGCGTCCCCCTCGCCCTCCCGCGGCACCGCCTCGTATCGCTGCGTCGAACTCTCCTGCCCAAGCGAAAAGCACGCCCGCCGCTCCGATCGACTCAGTTCGCCCGCACGTACGTCACGATGCACCTCCGCCGTGCGGGCACTGTAGCTTTCCCACGTCGTCGTCCGCTTCCTTCAGGATCAAGATATCGGTCACCTGCTTCTTCAGCCGCGCGTTCTCCAACACAGCACCCACAGCCACCTGGTCTCCTCCGTCTTCATCTCCCGTACTGGTTCCACCAGCGGTTGACGATTTGCTCGATCACCCCAGGCACCTGCACGACTTGGCCGGTACTCCGTCTGGCTGTCTTCAAATGGAGCGGATGGGAGTCGAACCCACGACCTCATCATTGCGAACGATGCGCTCTACCAACTGAGCTACCGCCCCGACCATCGCCCCGCCGCGGCCGGGGGGCCGGTGCGGAGGGCGGGATTGTACGCCGGGGGGGTTGGGGTGTCCCGCCGCGCGGTGGATTGGACGCAGGCGGGGCGGTCCCCCGTCCCGACCCCGAAACCGCGAACCCGCGTGCGGCGTGGGCGTAGGCTGAGTGTCGCCGGGGGGTGCGGGGGGGCGGCTTTCCCCCTGCCGGGCGACCGGACAATCGCACGGAGCAACCGCATGAGCAGCACCAACCGGCCGCCGCGTCCGGCGGCCCTCACGCTCGCCCCGCTCGCCCCGCTCGCCGCTGCGCTGGCGGCGTTCGCCCTGCTGCTCGGCTCCTGCGGGCGGCAGGACGACCGCCCCTCCGCCGACCCGCTGCCGACGCCCGGCGCGATCCGCGTCGTCGTCACCATCCCCCCTCTCGAAGGCCTCATCGCCCCGCTCCTGCCCGATGGCTCGCAGGTCCGTGCCCTCTTGCCGCCGGGGGCCTCGCCCCACGGCTACGAACTGACCCCCGACGACGCGGCCGCCCTCGCCCGCGCCGACCTCGTCGTCTACGTCGGCCTGGGCCTGGAGCCGGGCGTGATGAGGTCGCTCGCGCGCCGCGGCAAGGCCGCCCCAACCCAACTCTGCATGGCCGAAGTCCTCGGCATCGGCACCGACCCAAGCGACGGGCACGACCACTCGCATCACGGCCACACGCACCACGACCACGCGCACGACGACCACGAAGGGCACGAGGACCACGCCCACGGCCCGATCGACGAGCACCTCTGGCTCGACCCGGTGCTCGTCGCCGCCTTCGTCGCCGAAGCGGGCGACGCAATCACCGGTCTGCTGCGCGAGCGGCGCGCTCCGGCCGAGGCGCTCGAAGCCGTCGAGCGCGGCACGGCGTCGCTCCGCGCCCGTGTCGCCGACGTGGACGCCGCCTACCGCGACCGCCTTTCCGCGCACCGCGGCGCGAAGATCGTCACGCAGCACGCCGCCTGGGGCAGGCTCGCCGATCGCTACGGCCTCGTCGTCGCCCGCGTCGTCATGCCCGTCGAGGCGAACGACCCAAGCCCCGCCGACGCCGCGGCCGCCGCCGAAGCGCTCAAGCGCGAAGGCGTCGCCGCCGTCTTCTCCGAGCCGCAACTGAGCCGCACCACCGCCGAGCGCCTCGCCCGGCTCGCGGGCGTCCCCTTCGGCGAACTCGACCCCGTCGGCGACACCGACTGGGTGCGCCTCATGATGCGCAACCTCGACGAACTGAAGTCGAAACTGACCGAGTCCGCGCCCGCACGCGGCCAGGGGTGATCCGACCGTAGACTCAGCGCGATGAGCGATCCCGCCACGAACGCCACGCCCGCGATCGACTACGTCGGCGTCGGCTTCGCCTACCCGCGACCCGTCGCGGGCGCCAACGGCGGCTCCGTCGAGGCCCTGCGCGACATCACCCTCCGCGTCGAGCCGGGCGAGCGACTCGGCATCCTCGGGCCGAACGGCGCGGGCAAAACCACCCTCATGCGCATCACGCTCGGCCTGCTCCCCTGCCAGCGCGGCGCCGTCCGCATCTTCGGGCGCACGCCCGAGCAGGCCCGCCGCGAACGCCTCATCGGCTACGTCCCGCAACGCAGCGACGCCGAACTCGCCTTCCCCATCAGCGTGCGCCAGGCCGTCGAACTCGGGCCGGCCGGACGGCTCACCGGCTTCGCACGCCTGTCCCCGGACGACCGGCGGCGCGTCGAGGAGTCCATGTCGCTGCTCGGCATCGCTGACCTCGCCGACCGCCCCGTCGGCAAACTCTCCGGCGGGCAGTTCCAACGCACCCTCATCGCCCGCGCCCTCGCCGTCGGCGCGCGCGTCCTCCTCCTCGACGAGCCGACCGTCGGCATCGACGTCACCGGCCAGCGACGCTTCGCCGAACTCCTCACCAGCCTGCGCGACCGCCTCGGCGTCACCATCGTCGTCGTCAGCCACGACCTGCGCACCATCGCCGCCGCCAGCGACCGCGTCGCCTGCCTCAGCCGCACCCTGCACTCCCACGTCGCCCCAGAGGGCCTCACCCCCGCCGTGCTCGCCGAGGTCTTCCGCCACGACGTCGAGGGCGTCTTCGGCGAAGTCCACGTCGACGCCCACCCCGCCGCCGACTGCGACGACCCCGCCCACCACCACCACCACCATCACGACCACGCCAAGGGGGGGGGCGCATGAGAACGCTCGAATACCTCCTCGGCGCGCCGGAACTGCGGGCCACCTTCTGGCCGCCCGTGCTCGTCGGCCTGCTCGTCGCCGCACTCTGCTCCGCCCTCAGCGTCCCCGTCGTCCTCAAACGCATGGCCTTCGTCGGCCAGGGGGTCAGCCACGCGGCCTTCGGCGGCGTCGGCGTCGCCCTCGCGCTCGGGCTGATCATCGGCGCGGCCGCGCACGGCACGGGGCTGCTCGCCGTCGTCACGCTCTTCTGCGTCGCCGCCGCGCTCGGCATCGCCTGGCTCAGCGACCGCCCCGGCGCCCGCACCGACACCGCCATCGGCATTGTCCTCGCCGCCTCCATGGCCGTCGGATTCCTCCTCATCCGCGCCGCCGCGGCACGAATGCGGGCCTCCGGACTCCCCCCCCCTCCCAGCGTCGAGTCCATCCTCTTCGGCTCCGTCCTGAACGTCGGCCCGGGCGACGCCGTCCTCGCCGCCGCCGCGACCGCCGCCGTCCTCGCCCTCCTCTGGTGGTACCGCCGACCGATGCTCTTCTGGGCCTTCGACGAGAGCGCAAGCCCTGCATTCGGCGTCCCCTCGCGCGCCATGCGCTCCCTCCTGCTCATCGTCCTCGCCCTCGCCATCGTCGTCACCATGCGACTCGCCGGCGTCGTCCTCGCCACCGCCCTGCTCGTGCTCCCCGGTGCGGCCGCCCTCGAACTCACCGACCGCCTCCGACCCGTCTACGCCATCGCCATGGCCGTCGGCGTCCTCGGCGTCGCAGCCGGACTGGTCCTCAGTTTCGAGATGAACTGGCAGCCCGGCCCGAGCATCGTCCTCGCGCTCACCGCCATGTTCGCCGCGGCCCGCGCCGCCTCGTCCCTGCGATCGCGCCGAGCGCACCCACAGGAGAAGCCCGCATGAAGGCCGAGACCATCCTCGCCGAACTCAACCGCCTGCGCAAGGACCTCGACGAGGACCCCGCCGACCTCGAGTGGCTCACGCTCCACCACGTCTTCTGCTTCGTCTCCTACAAGATGGGCGACTTCCAGAAGTACCTCGACGAGCAGGCCGCCCAGGGGGCCTTTGACGAGTTCGAGGGCTGAATCCCGCGCACCGCACCCGCGGAACCCGCGACTTTTCTCTTGCGTAGCGGAATCGTCGGACGATAATGCCGACATCGCGGCGAGCGCCGGCCCCGGCCGAGGGCGTGAGAACCACCCCCCGAGGCCGCCGGACAAACCGCGACGACCGCAGGGCCAACGCCTTGCGGGCGGTGTGCCCCGGGCGACGGCCCGGGGGGGAGAAGCCCGGCGGCGGCGTGTGCAGCGCCGCGCGGCTGGGATGGCTCTTTCTGAAGGAGGTGATCCAGTGAAGCATGCCTGTACGCGAGGGCTGCCCCGCTAGAGCGGGCAGACCGACGGGTTGCCCGCGGTGCAGCCCTGAGCGACTCCTACGGAGTCCGAAACGCGGCCGCCGTCCCACGCAGGGGCGGCGGCCTTTTCCTTGCACACCCGCCCGCTATCGTCACCCGATGCCCGCCGCAGGCTCGCCCCCCGACGCCTCGCTCCGCGACTGCGTCACCATCGACGACATCCGCGCCGCCGCCGCACGCCTGCACGGCGTCGCCCACCGCACGCCCGTCATGTCGTCGCGTTCCATCGATTTCATGACCGGCGCGCTCACCCGCTTCAAGTGCGAGAACCTCCAGCGCGTCGGCGCGTTCAAGTTCCGCGGGGCCTACAACGCCATCGCCGCCCTCAGCGACGACGCCCGCCACGCAGGCGTCCTCGCCTACTCCAGCGGCAACCACGCCCAGGCCGTCGCCCTCGCCGCCTCGCTCCTCGGCACGCCCGCCGTCATCGTCATGCCCGCCGACGCCCCGCGCGTCAAACTCACCGCCACGCGCGCCTACCTCGAACGCGCGCCCGCCGGCAGCGAGGTCGTCCTCTACGACCCGGCCGCCACCGTGCGCGAGGAACTCGCCGCTCGCCTCGCCGACGAACGCGCTCTGACCATCGTCCCCCCATACGACCACCCGGACGTCATCGCCGGACAGGGCACCGCGGGCCTCGAACTCTGCGAGGACGCAGGACCGATCGATGTGCTCCTCGCCCCATGCGGCGGCGGCGGGCTGCTCTCGGGATGCGCCGTCGCCACGCGCGCCCTCTGCCGCACCTGCCGCATCATCGGCGTCGAGCCGGATCTCGCCGACGACGCCACCCGCAGTTTCCGCGACGGCGTCCTCCGAACCGTCCGCAACCCCCCGACCATCGCCGACGGCGCGCGCACGCCCTACCTCGGCCGCCACACCTTCGCCCTCATCACGCGCCACGCCGACGACATGATGACCGTGAGCGAGGCCGAGATCGCCCGCGCCGCGCTGCTCGCCATGGAACGCCTCAAACTCGTCGTAGAACCGACCGGCGCGCTCGCCCTCGCGGGCCTGCTCCGCCTCGCCCGCGAGCAGCCCGACGAGATCGCCGGCCGAACCGTCGGCGTTATCATCAGCGGCGGCAACCTCGACCTCTCGACGATCCCCGAGTTGATCCGCCTCGCGGAGGCATGAGGCTTGGGGCTTGAGGCTTGAGGCTTGGGGCTCCGTGTGGCGCACGCAAACACACGATGCCCCGCGCCTCAGGACTCAAGTCTCAAGCCTCAAGCCCCAACCCTCAAGCCTCAGGACTCCTTCCCTCCACCGTCACCCGCACCGGATGCCCGAACCACGCGTTCGTCCCCCCCGGACCCGGGTACCGCTCATCCAGCACGCGCGTCACGGCCTCCATGTCCGCGTCCGCCGCCACCCACCCGCCCTCGATGTCCGGGTAGTCCACGCGGCAGTTCTCGCACTTCTTCGCCGAGTCGAACCGGATCGGGCACCAGAAACTCTCGACGTTGCGCAGCATCTCACCGCCCAGCGACCACACCCCCGTCATCCAGTCGCAGTACAGGCACCAGATCAGGTCGTGCCCCACAAGCCCCCGGAACTTGTGGCGAGAGACGTTGATCCACTCCTCAGCCCGGTACTTTGGCAGCCGCACCAGCCACGTCAGCGGTGGATACACGAAGTACTGTGCCACCCGGATCACCCAGAACACCGGCACCGCCCACGCCGTCCACCACACCGCCGCGTGGTTCCGCACCCGTCCTACCTTCCGGTTCAGCGTGTGGACGATCCGCGGCCCGCGACGCGCCTCCGGGTGCGCCAACTCGTGCAGCACCGTCCACACCATCACCGCCCCGACCTGCCCCAGCACGGCCGCGAGCAGGCCCAGCCCCGCCCCCAGCACGGGCGTCTCGGGCGACAGCATCGACCCCGCGATCGGCCCCGCGATCATCGGCCCGGCCGTGAAGTACGTGATCACGACGTCCAGCAGCGGGGCCCGGCAGAGCGCACCCGACAACGCCCGCCCGGCACGCCCCAGCCGCGGGATCAGGTGCACCACGCCCGCGCCCGCGAGCATCGCGCCGAGCGTGACGAGTAGAATGGCGAGCGATGGCGACATGCGCCCAGTCTACCCATCGCGGCTTCGGCGCACGAAAAAGGGGCCGGCACGGGCCGACCCCTGTGAAGGACCACGTTGACGAACTCGCTCAGCGACGACGCCGCCCGAGCGCCAGCACGCCGAGGCCAGCCAGAGCCAGCGAGGCGGGCGTGGGGACCAGGTTCGCCTGCAGGCCGTCGTTCACCACGAAGTCGCCCGTGTAGACGACCGTCTTGACCGGGCCGATGCTGTTGAAGTTCCAGCCGAACCAGTGGAGCGTGCCGCTGAAGTCGGCGTAGTGCTCGGTGGTCGAGCCGACCAGGCCGCCGTTCGCGTCGTAGAAATCGAACTGGATCGGAGCGGACGGGTTGCCGAAGACCTCGGCCGCGCCCCAGTAGCCGCCGAAGTCAGTGACCGGCGTGGCGAAGTCGATCTTGACGGGGCTGCCGGGGAAGCCGGTGTTGATGCCCATGCCGTTCTGGCCGTCGCTGACGCCGGCCAACCCGTAGTTCCCCAGGCCGAAGCCGTCGATGAACGGGCTGTAGACGACGAGGATGCCGCCCTGACCGGACCATTGCGACGACACCATCGCATTCCCGCCGAACGTCGAGATCGGGCCGTTCGCGTCCTCGTAGAAGTTGGGGTTCTGCGAGTACGTCTGGAACCCTTCCCACGTCTCCGAAATGCCGCCCGAGAACGGGCCGATGGGGGTCTGCGCCGACGCCGCGGCCGCAGCGCAGGCAACCACACACACAACTGTCTTCTTCATGTCTGTCCCTCTCTCTGAGGCTGGTCTCCCTCCGCACGCGGCAGCCTCGAACCGCGCACGCTGTCCGATGGCGGATGATACCCGAACCTCAGCACGCCATTCAACACCCGCGGGAGAATCACGGGATATTGCCCGGTTGAAGTTCGGGTCGTGTCAGTGCAGTCCGAGCATCTCGCTCACGATCGGCCCGTACGCCACGATCAGCCCCGCGAACACCACCGACACGATCGAGATCAGCTTGATCAGGATGTTCAGCGACGGCCCGGAGGTGTCCTTGAACGGGTCGCCCACCGTGTCGCCGACTACCGCCGCCTTGTGGTCGTCCGAACCCTTCCCGTACACGTACGCCGACCCCTTGCCGTTGCGCCGGTAGTCCTCGGCCCGCGCCTGGATCGCCGAACGGATCTCCGAGGGCACCTTCTCGCGCGTCGCCGCGTCGTCCAGGAACTTGTCCGCCGTGATCCGCCCGTAGGACTCGATCAGTTTCTTGGCGTTGTCCCACGCGCCGCCCGCGTTCGCCATGAACACCGCCACCGCGAAGCCCGACACCAGCCCGCCCGCCAGCAGGCCCATCACGCCCGGCACGCCCAGCACCAGCCCCACCAGGATCGGCACGAAGATCGCCAGGATCGACGGCAGGATCATCTCGCGCTGCGCGCCCGCGGTCGAGATCGACACGCACCTCGCGTACTCGGGGTACTCCACGCCCTCGAACTCGACCCGCTTGGGCCACTTCTCCGGGTTCGCGACGTCCGACTCGCTCATCCCCCGCGCCCGGAACGCCTCGCGCATCTTCCCGAACTGACGCCGGCACTCGCCCATCATCGCATAGGCCGCCCGCCCCACCGCGTTCATCGTCAACGCGCAGAACAGGAACGCCAGCAGCACGCCCGTGAACAACCCGCCCAGCGCGCGAGGGTTCGTCAGGCTCACGCCGTAGAACTCGATCACGTCCTCCAGCGTCCCGTTGCGCGTCCCGATCACCTCGAACGCCAGCTCGTGCTCGTGGTCCCCGTGCGCAAGCGTCTTCGACAGCACGAACCGGCGCGAGGCCTCGATCTTCGGCTCGCCCTCGTCCTCGTGCCCGTACCGCGAGAGCGCGCGCAGGTCGAAGACCGTCCCGCGGACGACCGCATCGTCGAAGTGCATCCCCGCCAACTGGTCGCGGTCCACCAGCATCCCGCAGTCCACGTACGGCTTCGCCCCGCCCGCCCCAGGCACCACGATCGCGAACCGCCCGTGCCCGCTGTAGACCGCGTAGTCGCCCGACGCCGGCGCGGTGTACGACGAACGCGCCACGTACGCCTCCGCCTGCCGGGTCAACTGCACCTGCACGATCTGCACGTACGCCGCGAACAACGCCAGCGCGGTCAACGCCGCCGAACCGATCGCGAACCCCTTCCCCGTCGCCGCGGTCGTGTTCCCCAGCGAGTCCAGCATGTCCGTCCGCTCGCGCACGTGCGGCGGCTGGCCCGTCATCTCCGCGTTCCCGCCCGCGTTGTCCGCGATCGGCCCGTACGCGTCCGTCGCCAGCGTGATGCCCAGCGTCGCCAGCATTCCCACCGCCGCGATCGACACCCCGTACAGCCCCATCAGGAAACTCTCGCCGCCCCCCGCGAACGTGAACGCCGCGATGATCGCGATCACCACCGTCAGCAGCGACGCCCACGTCGACTTCATCCCCTCCGCGATCCCCGCAATGATCACCGTCGCCGGACCAGTCAGCGCCTGCGTCGAGATCCGCTTCGTCGGCGGGTGCTCGTACGACGTGTAGTACTCCGTCGCGTACGCGATCACGTTCCCCGCCACCAGCCCCGCCGTGATCGACAGCCCAAGCCGCCACCACGCCGTCCCCGCCTCCGCCAACTGCCCGCCCGCGCTGCCCAGCAGCATGTACAGCAGCCCGAACGCCGCGACGATGATCAACGCCGACGCCACGTACACGCCCTTGTGCAGACCCTTCAGCAACTGCGCGAACGTCGCGTTCTCCGCCGTGCGCACCGTGAAGATGCCCAGCACCGAGCACAGGATCCCCAGCCCCGCCAGCGCGAGCGGCGCGGCCGCCAGCTTGAACGCCAGCCCCTCCGCCCCGCCGCCCAGGTTCGGGATCGAGAACGCCGCCGCCGCACCCAGCGCCATCGTCGCCAGGATCGAGCCGTAGTACGACTCGTACAGGTCCGCCCCCATCCCCGCCACGTCGCCCACGTTGTCGCCCACGTTGTCCGCGATCGTCGCCGGGTTCCGGGCGTCGTCCTCCGGAATCCCCGCCTCCACCTTCCCGACCAGGTCCGCCCCGACGTCCGCCGCCTTCGTGTAGATGCCGCCACCCACACGCGCGAACAACGCCTGCGTGCTCGCTCCCATCGCGAAACTCAGCATGATCGTCGTCAGGTCCGCGATCCCGAAGTCCGTGAACATGTTCAGCACGAAGAACCAGAACGACGCGTCCAGCAGCGCGAACCCGACCACGTTCAGACCCATCACAGCGCCCGACCGGAACGCCACCGTCAGACCGTCGTTCAGCGACTCCTTCGCCGCGTTCGCCGTCCGCGCGCTCGCGTTCGTCGCCATCCTCATCCCGAACCAGCCGCACACGCCCGAGAGCAGCCCCGCCACCGGCACACCCAGCATCGACAACGCCGGCTGCAGGTGCAGCGCGGACAGCAACGCCAGGAACGCCACCAACGCGACGAACACCACCGCCACCACCTTGTACTGACGCACCAGGTACGCCATCGCACCCTCGCGAACCGCCGCCGCGATCCGCACCATCTCCTCGTCGCCCTCGGACCGCTTCATCACGCTCGCCGTGAACACGCGCGCCATCACCAACGCCGCGATCGCCGCGACGGGCGCGAGGTAGAACACCGGCGGAACATTCTCGATCGCGGCCAGCGTGGGGAGCATCGACAGGCTCATCGGCGTGGTCTCCGGGTCTGCAGACTGACGGGTGCCCCATGCCGCGACCGTCCCGATCGCGGCCCCGCGGGACTCGCGGGGAACACAGGGGGCAAAGCATAGCCCACACTAACGCACCGGTGAACCCCACCCCGCGCCACGCCGAGGTCGCACCGGACTCCGAGAACACGCTGGACTCCGAGCCGCGGGCTTCAGCCCGCGCTCTGAAACGCCACCGGCTCCCACGCCCCGCGCACCCCGGAACACCCAAAAACAAACACCCCCCGACTCGGCGGGGGGTTCGGTCATCGATCGGTATGGACAAGCCCACCCCGGCCCACCGGCCCCGATCTCACCGAGGCGGACGGGCGGGCCGCGCGGGCATCGTCTCGATCCGGATCCTCCGGTTCACGGCCTTCCGCATCGCCCGCCGACGACGCTCCGACGGCTTCTCGTAGAACTCCTTGCGCTTGATGTCCTTGGTCAAGCCCTCTTTCTCGCAGAGCTTCTTGAACCGCTTCATCATCTGCTCGACGGACTCGCCGCCACGGGACTTGATCCTGATCGCCATACCTGCTCCGTCCTCTCGCCCGCCGGGGGCCTCCCGCCGGGGTCCACAGTAAAGGAACCCCAAACCCCCGGATCAAGCCCCCGCCCAACCCGCCAAACAGACCGCGAAGCCCGACAGAGCACCCAGCGCAACAGAGCACGAAGCGCAAGCGAGTGCCCACCCCCGACCCGCACTACTGCCCCAAACACGCCGCGTTCCTGGCGGGGACGTTGCTTGACCCGATCCCCGACCACGCGGAGGAGGAGTTCCGGCGCACCGGGCTTGCCGACTTCCACCTCCGGGGCGGGACGCTTCCCGTGGGCGAGGTGCTCCGGCTCTTGGCGGACCACTTGGAAAGCCTCTGGGGTGGTCCGAACCCCGTCTCCTCCGCCCTCTGGCAACGGGGCTACGCGCTCTATCTGGAGTGGCTGGAGCAGCGGAACCGCGAGCATGAGGCGGAACTCTGGCGGATTCGGCATGACGTGGAGTAGTCCGAACCCCGGCTAGCCGACAGCCCCACCCCTTGGGCTAACAGATTCCTCCGCCCCCAAGCGCCGCGGTGCTCTGCCGTTCCGGGTACAATGCTCCCGACACCCTGTCGGGAGCACGGAGCGCATGAAGTCCATTGAACTCTTCGCCGGAGCGGGCGGGCTGGCAATCGCCACCGCCAACGCGGGCTTTGACCACGAAGCGGTATTGGAGTGGAACGAGAACGCTTGCGCCACGATCCGCCGAAACAAGGCGGCGGGTGTGCCGCACGTCCGCGATTGGGAAGTGGTGCAAGGCGACGTGTCCGAGTACGACTTCAAGCGGCACGCGGGATCGGTGGAGTTCGTGTCGGGTGGGCCACCGTGCCAGCCCTTCAGCATCGGCGGGAAGCATCGCGGCGTGGACGATGCGCGCAACATGTTCCCGCACGCGGTTCGTGCGGTGCGCGAGATTCAGCCCAAAGCCTTCCTCTTCGAGAACGTGAAGGGACTTCTCCGCAAGTCATTCGCCAACTACTACGCCTACATCATTCACCAACTCACCCACCCGGAGATTGTCCGAAGGGGCGATGAGGAGTGGACCGACCACCACGCGCGGTTAGAGAGAGCGATCACGAGCGGGAAGGCGAAGGGGCTTCGCTACAACGTGGTCTATCAACTCCTCAACTCCGCCGACTACGGAGTACCCCAGCGCCGGGAGCGCGTGCTCATCGTCGGTATTCGCGCAGACTTGGGCGTGAGGTTCTCTTTCCCCACGCGGACGCACGAAGAGGATGCGCTTGTTTTCGATCAATGGGTAACGGGTTCGTACTGGGAGCGCCACAAGGTGCCGAAGCGCGAGCGCCCGAAGATGCCCGCGCGGCTTGGCCCCAAGGTGGAGCGGCTTTCCTGTCTCTGGTCATCCGCGATGCTCCAACCGTGGCGCACCGTGCGCGATGCAATCGCCGACTTACCGCGCATCGCGCCCGGCCAGACGTGCGAGAAGTTCCCCAATCACTTCCTCAACCCCGGCGCTCGCGCCTACGCGGGGCACAACGGAAGTCCGATGGACGAACCCGCGAAGACGCTCAAAGCCGGGGACCACGGAGTACCGGGCGGAGAGAACATGCTTCGCCTTGCCGATGGGAGCGTGCGGTACTTCTCCGTCCGCGAGTGCGCCCGGCTCCAGACGTTCCCGGATGAGTGGGTGCTAGAAGGCTCGTGGACCGAATCCATGCGCCAACTCGGGAACGCCGTCCCGGTGCGCATGGCGGAAGTGGTGGCCACGGACCTACGCCGCGCCGTGCAACGCGGGGACGAAGTTATGACCGTCATTCGGGGCAACGGGCGGCAACGGGCGAAGGCCCGTTAGGGCGGGGCTTCTACCTTGATCCCGTGAACGTAGGCCCTCGCCTCTTCGTACAGAATGTACCGGCTCGGGAACCGCGTGGCTTGCCAAGTTGGGCCGAGTTGCCGGGCGATGGAAGCGATGAGTTCCTCTGCGGTCATCCCCGCCCGTTCCACTTCCAGTTCGCGCCCGTTGTACTTCGGCGAGCCTTCTTTCCAACGCTTGGGGCGTGCGGTTTCGTAGCGAAGCAAGTAGGGCAACTCCGCCTTCAGTTGCCGGAGCAGCGCATTGGCTTCGTACCTCCCCGGTTGAATCTCATTCACAACCCAATCGGCGCGGATCGGATATTGCTGGTGGAAATCGCCCGCGCCAATGTCCGTGTCTTCGCGGTTCCGACCCGGATCGTTGCTTCCATATCCACTGTTGTTCCACGCGCATGTAGTCGCGTACCGACGGAGGAGCACGTCTTCCGAAGTCCACGTCGTCCAGTTCTTATGGATATAAAGGCCCTTGAAGCCGAGCCGTTCAACGTGGATATTCTGCCGCGCGGAAAGCGTGCGGCGATGGCGCTGCAACCGGGACTTCAAGTTCCGATCCGCCTTCCCGACGTAGACCGCTACATCCTCATGGAACAACTGGTAGACGCCTTGAACCCCTTTGACGTGGGCGAGGTTCTCCGTTGTCAGTCCGCCCACCTCCACCGCGTCCAAGGACTCAATGAGTTGGTCAACCACCGCGCGGGCTAGATCGAAGTCGAACTCTTTGGCGTACTGTGAGGGCATCTCCACTGGATTATCGGCGGGCGAGCGTGGACACCCTGAATCCCCAGCAAAGATCGGAGCGCATGGCGCGCGTGAAGGGCCGGGACACCGGCCCGGAGCGGCGGGTAGCCGACGTGCTCCGCTCCCTCCGCTTCCGCCCCGTCTCGCATCCCGCCGACGTGCCGGGGAAGCCGGACTTCGTATTCCGCTCGCGGCGGGCCGTGGTGTTCGTTCACGGATGCTTCTGGCACCGCCACAAGTGCCGCAACGGGCAACGCTCCCCGAAGACCCGGCTTGACTTCTGGCTCCCGAAGTTGGAGGGCAACCGGCTACGCGACGCCCGCACGCGGCGGAGGCTCCGCGCGGAAGGGTGGCGCGTGCTCGTGGTGTGGGAATGTCAGACGCGGGACGTGGTGCGGCTCCGCGAGCGGCTCGCCCGCTTCCTTCAAGAGGAGCGGGCCGGGAGCGTGTCTTCCAAGCGCTGACGCCGTGCCCACGTCTTCAAGCCGGTACGGGAGGCGATGCCGCGCGCTTCGTGCTCGGCTTCCTCTTCGCTCGGCCACCCGCGCCCGTGGTCCGGGTCCGCCAGCATGACCGTTCCCTCCTCATCCTGAATGACCCAATACTCCGTGGGGTCATCGCGGAGGAGGATGCTCGTGGTGGGCTGGCCCGCGTCGAATGCGTCATCGTCGGGGTACTCGGCCACCGCGTCATCGGAGAAGACGACGATGGAACCGTCCGGGCGGCGCAGCGCGACGACGTAGATACCGCCGCCGCTCTGCCACTCCTCCCCACCTACCGCCTTGGCTAGCGCCTTCGCTTGGGCTTCGTCCATGCGAAGAGTGTACGGTCAGATTCGCGGGATGCCCACGCGAGAGAATCTTCGCGGGCGCGGCTCCGGTGCGGATGTAGCCACCATGTAGCCACAAAAGAAAACGCCCGATAAATCGGGCGTTTCAAGCGAGGCGGACGGGACTCGAACCCGCAACCACCGGATCGACAG
>JACTNA010000029.1 GCA_014584315.1 Planctomycetota bacterium
GAACGCGACCTCCGTGCCGGCTCCGCCGGGAAGATGCCCGAGCCAATGCGGGACGAGGGCGTTTTCCGGATCGGTCTGCCACGTGCCCTTGTTTCGGAAGACGCGAACCCGGCTACCGAGCACTTCTCCACCGCACGCGAGCAGATCCCACCCTGTCGTGACGACCGCCAGTTCCGGGAAGCCGTCCGGACCTGCGGTCGCTTCCCCGTCCCCTGAGTTGGACAGGATGTCGGCGGTCGCCATGCCGTAGGGGTACCACCCCAGCGCATCGAAACTGACCGCCGGCTCGAACTGCGGCACCTTCTCCGACTGCCCCGACGCCGGATCGGACGCCGAGAGCACGCACACCATCGCTGCCAGAACCGCCACCACCCTAACCCCCCCCCGAACGGATTCCCGTCAGAATCCCCTTCACGAAGCCCGTCGTTCCGGTCGCTGCCATCGCTGTTCTCCTGATGTCCAGCGTGCGTCCACCACCCCGGCCCGCCGCGGGGGCGAGCCGGGCACGAGCGGCCCACGGGATCAGGCCGGGCACGAGCGGCCCACGGGATCAGCATGCCAGAGACGCCGACGCGCGCCAAGCCTGTTTCGCGGGTTTTTCGCCCTCGCGAGCGCCGTCACCGCACCGCGTCGCCCGGCACGCGGGGCGGGGGGCGGTCGGTGATGTCGGTGACGGCGGGGGGTTCGGTCTCCGCGCCTGTGGCGAAGCGGAGGTCGGTGGCGATGCCGTAGGCGCGCACGCGGAAGGGGGGCTTGAAGAGGGCGAGTTCGTAGGCGTCGGCCGCGCCGCGCGGGCCGAGGGGCGCGACGAGCACGCGCACGCGCGGGCCTTGGTTGGCCGGGTCGTGCTCGGCCTCGAGCGGGACGGAGATCGAGCCGCCGGGGCCGACGAGCGGGGCGTCGAGGGTCGGGGTCTCGGATCGGCCCTCGTAGACGCGCAGGGCGAGGTCCGCGGTCGAGTCGTTGAGGAAGGTGAACTGCGGGCGCGACGTGCCGCACGCGCCGAGCAGGAGGGAGGCGGCGGCGAGGAGCGGTGCGGCGAGGCGCGTCATGGCGATGGCTCCTTCGGCGCGGGCGCGGGCGGCTCGATGCGCATCTCCTCGACGACGGTGCGCCGGAGCGTGACGCGGCCGGCGGGCGTGTCGCGGGTCTCCTGCTGCACGTCGCGGCGGACGGTCGTGCCCCGCTCCGCCGCGCCAGGCTCGGTGCGCACGCCCTTCCAGACCTCGCCGAAGAACTCGCCGAGGGATCGCATGATGGTCTTGCGGGGGGCGCGGGGCATCGAGAGAAGGATAGAGCGCGGCCGGCGCGTGCGCTGTTATCCCTTTTTGCCCTTCTTCTTCTCGGGTTCCTCGACGGTGACTCGCGTGCGCATCGACTTACCCGTCTCGGTGTTGAAGCCGCATTGCACGCAGACCACACCTCCGGGCGGGATGGGGCTGCTGCACTGAGGACAGGGCGTGGACTTGACCGCGACGGAGCCTTCGACGAGGCGTGCCATCACGGGATCCATGCCGCCGGGCTGGGGTTGCAGCGTCGGTTTGGAGGCGCTCCTGGCCTGCTGTTTCTCGATGCACGCCCGGCAGGCGTATCGGCCCTGCTTGTCCTTCACGTGGGGACGCCCGGAGCAGTCCTGCTTGCAGATGACGCAGACTTTCGCCGTTCCGTCCGCCATCGAATCCTCCGGGGAGGAGACAACTTACTGGCCTGACGGGGGGTGGGTCAAGGCCGACGCCGGGGGTCGTGTCAGTGCCCGTGGGCCTGCTTCGCCTCGCGCAGGAGGCGCGGCACGTCGGCGGGCCTGAGGTTCTCGTGCAGGGTGTGGTCGATCAGGGCGGCGGGCGCGGTGCCGCAGGAGCCGAGGCACTCGAGTTCGATCAGCGTGAACTCGCCGTCGTCGGTCGTCTCGCCCACGTCGATGCCCAGTGCCTCGCGCACGGCGTCGGTGATCGCCTGCTGGCCGCAGAACTCGCAGGCGATGGAGCGGCACACCGCCACGACGTGCCTGCCCTTGGGCTTGAGCCAGTACTCCTCGTAGAAACTGGCGGTGTCCAGCACCTCGGCCGGCGTCATGCCCAGGTGCCGTGCGATCTCCATCATCGCCTGGTGCGGGATCCACCCGTACGCCTCCTGCACCATGTGGAGCGCTGGCAGCAGCGCGCCGGCGCGGCGCTCGTAGCGCGGGAGGATGCGCTCGTCGAGATCGCGGCGCATCTCCGCGGTGAGGTACGGCTCGTCGCGCCGCTCGACCCGCGCGCCCGCGGAGTCCTTCGTGATCCACGCCATCGTCAGCGGTCCTCGTCGGCCGGGACGCTCGCCTGCCGGCCGCCCGGCGACGTGCCGGGGCTGAACCGTAGGCCCGCGACGGTCGGGTGCGCCGTGAAGGGCGAACCGGCAAGGGGCTGCGTCCGCTGCACGCTCCCGGACGACGTGTTCGGGGCACGCTCGACAACGGCGTCCGGGAACGGCGGCGGGGTGTCGGTCTTGCCCCAGGTGACGCAGGAGACCGGCTCGCCCTTGGCGTTCAGCAGGACGACCCAGTCGCCGTCGTTGGCGAAGCCGGTGCTCTTGGAGGTGTTGCCCATCGTGAAGACCCATGCGCCGTCGAAGTCGTCGTGGGGCTTGTCGGGAGCCTTGGTCGAGTCGCCGACGGGGCCGCTCCAGGTCTGGTTCACGCCGTTGAAGACGACGACCACGCCGCGGGGGGGGAGTTCGAACTTCGGGAAGACGAAGGAGACCTGGTTGCTGCCGGGCGGGTTGCGGTCGTTGATGGTGTAGCCGTCGAGTCGGATCGGCTTGTCGTGGGGGTTGTAGAGTTCGACGAACTCGTCGCCGAGGGCATCGCGCACGCCGTCGCGGCTGGCGTCGCCCTCCGGCCCGCGCGGCACGGCGTACAGGACCTCGGTGATGATGGGGTGGATCGGGGCGGCGTCCGCGCGCGAGGGCTGCTGCGGCTGCACGATGACGAGCGAGGCGAGCACGGCGAGTTGGAGCATCGGGTTCTCCTCCGGCGTTCAATCCGGGATAACAGTGAAGCGCGGCGAGCCGTAGGTCGCGTCGCCGTCCGCGACGACTTCGATGCGCTGGTAGCCGCGCCGGACGTAGAACTTGCTGGGGGGCAGACCCGGCTCCTCGGCCTGCACGACGTAGAGGCGCATGGGGTCGGTCCAGACCGCCTCGACCGGGCCGAGGGCCGCGCTCTGGCCCGGTGCGATGCGCGTCGAGGCGAGCCGGACCGGCTCGTCGACCAGCCGATCCTGCGAGAGCCACGCGGTGATGGGGACGCTCATGCGGTTGGTGAGGTCCACGGTGTAGGTGGTGTTGCAGCCGCCGAGCGAGAGCGCGCCGGCCGCAGCCGCGCAGCAGCACGCCGCCAGGCCCGTGGCCGACCGACGGAGCGTGCATCGCGGCATGGGTGGGACTCCTGCGGCCGTCGCTGCTGACGTGCCGGGGCGGGAGGGCAGCATACTCACTCCGGGGCGGATCCCGCCAGTTCGGCCTTGAGCCACTCCTTGGCGGCCTCCCAATCGCGCTTCACGGTGCGGGGGGAGCAGTCCATGGCCTCGGCGATCTGCTCGATGCGCAGGCCGACGAAGAAGCGGAGCATGACGACACGGAAGGTGCGTGCGTCGGTGCGTTCGAGTTTGTCGAGGGCCTCGTTGAGCGCGAGGAGTTCGCCTGCGGACCCGGGGCGCGAGGAGAAGCCCGTGTCCAGCGGCACGCGCTTGCGCCCCCCCCCGTGCTTGAGGGCGTGGCGTCGGCGCGCGTCGTCGATGAGGATGCGCCGCATGGTCTGGGCGACGGCGGCGAAGAAGTGGCCGCGGCTCTCCCACTCGGTTTCGGGCGTGGAGAGGACCTTGAGGTAGGCCTCGTGGACGAGCGCGGTGGGCTGCAGGATGCCGCTGGCGCGCTCGAACTTCATCTGCGAGTGCGCGTAGCGGCGCAGGTCGGCGTACAGCCGGTCGAACATCTCCTCCGATCGGGCGCGCGCGGCGTCGCCGGGATCGCGGCCGTCGGACGGCGGCTGCGGTGCGGTGGTCCCCTCCATGCGCAGCAACCCTAGCCCCAATGCCGGCGCGGCCGCGAGCCGGGCGAGCCGGGCGGGGGCGGGGGGTAGGATGGACGCACGGGCGCGGGGCGCGCCCGGAACGCACGGGCGGGGCGCGCATGGGGCCGATCTTGGGACGGGTTCACTCCACCTTGCTGATGGTCGTCGCGCTGGCGGCGTGCTGGATGGCCGCGCCGAACGCCGGCGCGCAGCCCGCCACGCCCCCCGACCCGCCGCGGCTCGAGGAGGTCGAGCGCCGCCTGGCCGCGGTCGCCGAGCGGTCGGACCTGCCGGAGGCGGCCCGCACGGAACTCGCCGGGCTGCTCCAGCAGACGGTCGATGCGCTGCGCTCGGCGCAGGCGTTCGAGGCGCAGATCGCGGAGTTCGACCGCCTGATCGCGGAGTCGCCCGCGCTGCTCGAGCGGATCCGCGCGGAGTTGGCGGAGCCGGCGCCCGCGCCCGTCATCGACCTTGCGCCCGGGGCGACCGTGCAGGACGCCGAGCAGCGGCTGGCGCAGGCCCAGGCGGAACTGGCGGCGGCCCGCGAGGAGTTGGCGCGGCTGGAGGCGGAGCCGGAGCGGCGTTCGCAGCGACGCACCGAGATCGCGCAACTCGTAGCGCAGGGGCGGGCGCGGCTGGCGGAACTGGACGAACGCATCAGCCTCATGCCCGCTTCCGAGGATGAGGTCGAACGCGCGAGGCGTGACCTGCTGCTGGCGCAGCGACGGGCGCTGGCGTCGGAGATCACCAGTTACGAGAAGGAGCGGGGGCGCTACGACGCGCGGCGCGAGGTGCTGCCCGAGCAGCGCAACCGGGCGGCCCGGCGCGTCGCCACGCTCGAAGCGACCGTGACCGCCTGGCAGGCCGAAGCCCAGGACCGCAGGCGCCGCCAGGCCGAGGAGCAGGCACGCGAGGCGCAACGCCTCCGGCGCGAGGCGGCGGCGCTGACGCCCGCGCTGCGCGAACTCGCCGAGCAGAACCAGGAGATCGCCGACGCGCGGACGGGGCGCGACGGGATCGCCGAGCGGCTTGCCGAGGCACGCGCGGAGTTGACCCGCCTGCCGCAGGAGATCGCCCGGCTCCAGCGCGAGTTCGACTCCGTGAGCCGAAAGGTTGACGCGGCGGGACTGACGAGCGCGGTGGGGCAGTTGCTCCGCCGCCAGTTGGAGCGCCTGCCCGACGAGTCGCTGCTCCGCCAGCGGGCGCGCGAGCGCCGCGCGGCCGTCGCGGACAGTCAGGTGCGCCTCCTGCAAGCGGAGGAGTTGGCGGCGGAGATCCGCGAGGAAGACCGCGTCATCGCCGATCTGATCGCCGGCCTCTCACCGCCGCCCACCGAGGCGGACGCCCAGGCGATCCGCGAGTTGGCGCGCGAACTGCTCGCGCAGCGGCGTGCCCTGCTGGCCGCGCTCACCGACGATCACGAGTTGTACGTCGAGCGCATCGCCCCGGAACTGGACGCGTTGAACCGGCAGTTGCTGCTGGCGACCGAGCAGTTCCGCGGGTACGTCGAGCGGCGCATCCTCTGGTTGCGGAGCGTGCGGGGCGGCCCGCTGCCGGACCCGAAGCAGGCCGCGGACGCCGCGCGGTGGCTCTTCGCCTCGCCGGACTGGGCCGTCGCCGTGCGCCGCGCGTGGGATCGTTCGACGGCCGACACGCTGGCGTCCGGGCTGTCCGCGCTGCTGCTCCTGATGCTCGGCGGCGCGTCGCCGTGGGCGTCGCGACGCCTGGCGAAGTTGGCCGAATCGTGCAGGCGCTTTACCACCGACTCCTACCGCCTGACGATCAAGGCGCTGGGCCTCACCGCGTTCAAGGCCGCGCCCCTGCCGGCCGCCCTGCTGCTCCTGGGGTGGTGGATCGCCGCCCCGCCGGACCAGGTGGAGATCGGGCGCGCCGCGGGACCGGCGCTGCGGCGCGCGGGATACGTGCTCTTCGCGCTCCTGATGGCGTGGCACGCGCTGAAGCCCCAGGGCCTTGCCGAGGCCCACTTCCGCTGGCCGACCGCGACGGTGCGCCGCGTCCGTCGGCACATGTTCTGGTTCCTGTGCGCCGCCGGGCCGGTCGTGTTCGTCGTCGGGACGCTCGACCGCCAGACCGTGAGCGAGGCGTGGAACGAGTCGCTGGGACGCCTCGCCTTCATCGCGGGCCTGGTGACGCTGGCGGCCGTGATCCAGCGGCTCTTCCGCCCGTCGGGCGCGATCGGCGTCTACTTCACGGCGAGCAACCGGGGCGGGTGGATGGACCGCCTCAAGTGGGTGTGGTACCCGCTGCTCGTCGGCGCGCCGCTCGCGCTGTGCGTCCTGTCGCTCGCGGGGTTCCACTACACGGCGCACGAGATGGCGGTGCGGCTCGTCGATTCCATTCTCCTGCTGCTCGCCCTGGTGCTCGTGTACGCCATGCTCCTGCGCTGGCTCTTCGTCGAGCGTCGCCGGCTGGCGATCGCACGCGCCAAGGAGCGACGCGCCGCGGCGCAGGAGCAGGCCGAGAGCGGCGGCGAGGCGGGCCCGCTCGTGGACGAGCGCGAACTCGAAGTGCCCGTCATCGACGCGCAGACGCGCCAGTTGATCCGCGCCGTCGTGGCCGTTTCCGTCGTCGTCGGGCTGTACTCCGTCTGGGCGGGGACGCTCCCCGCGCTGCGCGTGCTCGACCGGGTGCAGGTCTGGCCCACCGTGCGCGTGCTCGACTCGGCCTACGTGGACGACGTGTCCGCGCTGGTGGGGCCCCTGCCGGTCGAGGCCGCGCCCGCCGCGCACGCGCCACCCTCGCCCGCCGCGGGCGCGAGCGCACCCGCGACGACCATCCCCGGCGTGCCGCCCCTCACGCCCTCGCAGCGCGCACCGGAGAGCGAGAGCGCCGCGGCGATCCCGGCGTCGGTCACGCTCGCCGACCTCGGCGCGGCCGCCCTGCTGATCCTGCTGACCACCGTGCTCGCCCGCAACGTGCCGGGCCTGCTCGAAATCACGCTGCTCAAGCGCCTGCCGCTGGACGCCGGCTCGCGCTACGCCGTCAGCACCGTCGCCCGCTACCTCATCCTGATCGTCGGCGTGACGGCGGTCTTCTCCGCGCTCGGCATCGGGTGGTCGAAAGTCCAGTGGCTGGCGGCCGCGCTGACGTTCGGACTCGCCTTCGGGCTGCAGGAGATCTTCGCGAACTTCATCTCGGGCCTGATCATCCTGGCGGAACGCCCGATCCGCGTCGGCGACGTCGTGACGATCGGCAACGTGTCGGGAACCGTCGCGCGCATCCGGATGCGGGCGACGACCATCCTCGACTGGGACCGCAAGGAACTCATCGTCCCCAACAAGGCGTTCATCACGGACCAGATCATCAACTGGTCGCTCTCCGACCCCACGCTGCGCCTCACCACCACCATCGGCGTGGCCTACGGCTCGGACACCGCGCTGGTCGAGCGCACGCTGCTCGGGATCGCCAACGCCAACGAGAACGTGCTGAAGGACCCACCCCCGACGGTCGTCTTCCAGCGCTTCGGCGAGAGCAGCCTGGACTTCGAACTGCGCGTCTTCCTGCCCTCGATCGAGCGCCTCATCCCGACGCGCCACCAGCTGCACCTCGCGATCGACGCCGCCTTCCGGAAGGCCGGCATCGAGATCGCCTTCCCGCAGCGCGACCTCCACATCCGCTCGGTGGACGGCGTGTTCACCGTAGCCAAGGACGGCACGGTCCAGCGCGCCACGGACGCCGGAGCGTCATGATCGCACCGCTCGCTCGGGCGGGTCGTCGTCCGGCAGCATCCGGGCGGCGGGGGTCTCCAGGTCGTCGAACTGGCCTTGGCGCGCGGCCCGGATGAACGCCCACACGCCGAGCGCGGCAAGCACGATCGCCAGCGGAAGCACGAGATAGATCACGCTCATGCGCGCCCCCCGAACGTCCGTGAGCGGTACGACAGGAACACCACCGTCAGCGAACTCAGCGGCATGAGCACCGCCGCCAGGAGCGAGGAGATCAGGCCCGCCATGCACAGCGCGACGGCGACCGCGTTGTAGGCGAGCGAGGCGGCGAGATTGCGACGGATGACGCGCACGGTGCGGCGCGAGCCGCGGCAGAGTTCCACGATCGGCGCGAGGCCCGGCGCGCGGAGGTAGGCGTCCGCGGCCGCGAGGCTCGCCTCCGCCCCGCCGCTCACCGCGACGCCGACGGTCGCGCGGGCGAGGGCGGCCGCGTCGTTCACGCCGTCGCCGACCATGACCACGGTCGCCCCGCCGTGCCTGAAGTGCTCCTCGACGACGCGGAGTTTCTCCTCGGGCGTTGCGCCGCCGATGCAGTCGCGCTCGTCCAGGCCGAGCGACCGGCCCACGGCACGCACCACCTCCGGGTGGTCGCCCGAGAGCAGCCGCACGCGCCAGCCGTCGGCGCGGAGCGACTCGATCGAGGCTCGGGCGTCCTCACGGATGGGGTCGCCCAGCACGGCCAACGCGACGGCACGCCCGTCCACCGCCACGACGACGGGCGAGAGCGCGTCGCCTGTCGCCCGTGCGACCGCGTCGTCAAGCCACGCGGGTCGGTCGCCGATGAACGCGACGGAGCCGACCTCGACGAGCCGCCCGTCCACCGTGCCGCGAACCCCCGCGCCGAGCGCCTGCGAGACATCCGTCGCCGACGGCGCGGGCGCATCGACCGCGAACGCGACGATGGCGCGCGCGACCGGGTGCGATGAGTCGCGCTCGACCGCCGCGGCGAGCGGGATCGCCCTCGCGTCCCCCTCCCAGCGGACGACGCCGAGGCGGCCCTGGGTGACCGTGCCCGTCTTGTCCAGGAGCATGACGCCCGGTCGGGCGAGGCGTTCGAGGGCGGCCCCCCCCTTGATGAGGATGCCCCGGCGCGAGGCACGCCCGACGGCCGCGGTGATCGCGAGCGGCGTCGCCAGCCCGAGCGCGCAGGGGCAGGTCACGATGAGCAGCGCAAGGGCGGACTCCATCGCCTTCGCGGGGTCGTGGCGCACCCAGAGCAGGAACGTGATCGCCGCGAGCGTGGTCACGACGAGGACGAACCACCCCGCGATGCGGTCGGTCAGGGCGACGATGGGCGCACGCCGACGGGCCGCCTCCTCCACCCCCGCCATCAGCCGGCCGACGCGCGTCTCCGCGCCGGCGGCCTGCACGCGCACGAGCACGCGCCCCGAAAGGCTGGTCGTCGCCGCGTGGACGCGTTCGCCGGGACCGACAGAGACCGGGCGCGACTCGCCGGTGAGGACCGAGGCATCGATCTCGGTCCTGCCCGACTCAACGACGCCGTCGGCCGGGATCGTCTCCTCGGCGCGAACCTCGACGGTGTCGCCCGGCCGAAGGCTCGCCGCGCTGACGCGCCGCGTCGCGCCGTCAGGACCCACGACCCGCGCCCACGCGGGTGCGAGGGAGTAGAGGAGTTCGACGGCGTCGGCCGCGCTCCGCTGCTGGCGGTGCTGGAGCCAGCGCCCGGAGAGCAGGAGGAAGACAAGCACCGTGAGGGCGTCGAAGTAGACATCGCCCTCACCGCGCAGGACGTTGACGACGCCGACGACACCCGCCGCGGCGAGACCGATGGCGATGGGCAGGTCGAGGCGCGGGGCACGCGAAACCAGCGACGCGATCGCACCGCGGAAGAAAACACGCCCCGGCCACGCCAGTGAAAGCAGCCCCAGCCCGAGGCTGATCCAGCGGAAGAACTGCCGGAACTCGCCCTCGATGCCGCTCACCATGCCGCTGTAGAGGGCGAGGGCGAGCAACATGCAGTTGCCGGCGATCGCCCCCGCGACAGCGATGCGAACGAGAAAGCGCCGGTCCTCGCGCCGTGCCGCGTCGCGCGCGCGGGCGTCGCGGGCCGGGTGCGGCGCGTAGCCCAGACGGTCGAGCGCGCGGGCGATCTCGCTCAACCGCACGCGGGCCGGATCCCACGACACCCGCACGAGCGACCGCCCGAGATCGAGCCTCGCCTCGGCGACGCCGGGCACCAGCCGCGGGAGTCGCTCCACGAGCCACACGCAGGCGGCGCAGTGAACGCCCTCGAGGAAGAGCTCCGCGCTCAGCAGCCCCCCCTCACGCTCGCGGACGAACGCGAGGGCGAAGGCCTCGTCGTCGAACTCCTCGTAGCCAGCGCCGGTCGTGCGCGCCGGACCGCCGGTTCCGTCGGCGAGCGACTCGCGCAGCGCGTAATACCGTTCGAGGCCGCAGCCGTGGATGACGCCGTAGACCGTTCGGCAGGCCTCGCAGCAGAACTGCCGCTCCGACTCCGGTTCGAGCAGGCCCGGCGGCACGGGCAGGGCGCAGTGGGCGCACGACACGGGCGCGCGCTTCAGCGCGCCGGGGACCGAGGGCTCGCGCTCGACCGCGGCCACGCTCACGGCTCGCCCTCCGATCCGGCGCAGCACGGCAGATCCGCGTGGTCGGCGGCGCGAGCGTGCTCGATCGCCCCCGCCACGCCCACGACGCTCGCGTCGTCGGTGTGCATCGGCGGCAGGCGAACGCGCCCGAAGACGGAGCCAAGCCCGACGGCCACGAGCAGCAGCGGCATGAGGACCGGGAGTCGCCTGCCCAGCGGACCGGTGACGGCGCGCACGCCCACACCGACGACCACCATCATCGGGAGCGTGCCGAGCCAGAACGCGCCCATCGCGGCCGCGCCGAGGACGGGGTCGCCCGTGCCGCCCGCGGCGATCACGAAGGCGTACAGCCACCCGCACGGCAGGAGCGTCGTCAGCAGCCCGATCGCGCCGGCGCGCGCGACCGGCGGCAACGCGAACGCGCCGCGATGAGCAACGGTGAGGACGCGTCGCAGCGACGCGGGTGGGCGGAGCCGCGGCACGCGCACGCCGCGCTGGCGAAGGAGTTGCCCCACGCCGAACGCGACCATGAGCGCGCCCGCGAGCGCGGCCGCGGCGCGCTGCACGCCGACGCCCGACGCCCCCAGGTCAAGGGCCGAGCCGGCCAGCCCGGCGAGCGCGCCGAGCGAGAGGTACGTCGCCAGACGACCGGCGTTGTACGCGGCGTGGAGCAGCGAGCGCGGCACGGGGCGGGCGTCGTCCGCGCCGACGGCGAGAGCGACGAACGCGCCGCACATCCCCGCGCAGTGTGCGCTGCCCAGCAGGCTCGCCGCGAGCACGGCACCGAGAAGGGCGAGCGTCATCGCTCCGGACCTCCCGCGACCCCCACCTCGACGGAGCCGGTGAAGGCTTCACCGTCGCGCCGGACCTCGAATCGGACCTCCCAGATGCCCTCGCGCACGATCGGGAGCGCGCCGGAGTAGACGCCCGGCCCGGACTCGGCGAGCGTTGCGCCCAGGCGGTTCGACGAACGCGCGTGGTGGAACATCTCGACGCTCGCGCTCGCGCCGCCGAGCGGCCGCCCCTCGGCGTCGAGCGCGGTCAGGCGCACCCCGCGCCGCCCGAGCGGGTCCGGCGCGCCCGCGACCTCGACCGCAACGCGCCACCCGAGTTCGCTGTTGCGGGCGGCCCGCTCGCGATGCTCGTCCCAGCGGAGGGCCTTGTCGTAGTAGTCAGGCTCGACGGCGAACGAGGGGTCGCTCATGGCGACGAAGGCGGTGACGCCCGCGAAGCACAGGCTGATGGAGATGAGCGCGACGACCATGCCGGGCCAGAAGAGGCGGGCCGGGATGCCGCCGACGCGCCCGGTTTCGCCGCTCGTGCGTTCGTTCATGGCCTGCCTCCCGCCGCCCGCCCGGTGCCGAAGAACCGGAACGGCGTTTCCGCGGCGAACCCGTCGGTCCCGGTGATGCGCACCGTGATCTCGGTGCGCCGCTGCGTGGCGGCGTCCGCGGGCAGGACGATCGAAACGGCCTCGCTGCGCAGCGCGCCCGCCGCGACCCGGAGCGGGCTTTCGACGCCGATGACACGCGCACCCTCCACGCCCGGCACGCTCACCTCGTACCCGACCTCCGCCCCGGTGCGGTTGCGCACCCGCACGACGGCCTGGTTCGAGACCTCGCCGGTGGGCAGCACGTTGAACGGCAGGCCCGGGCCGCGAAGCACCGTGACGTCCGCGCCCTCGATCCGCGACAGGGCGACGACGATGCCCGTCACCACGCCCGCGAGCAGCAGGGGATAGATCAGCACGCGCGGGCGCAGGCGCCGGGCGCGCTCGCCCTCGATCCCCGCCTGCGAGCCGTAGCGGATCAGCCCGCGCGGGCGACCGAGCCGTTCCATCACGTCGTCGCAGGCGTCGATGCACTGGGCGCAGTGGATGCACTCCATCTGCAGGCCGTCGCGGATGTCGATGCCGGTGGGGCAGGTCGCGACGCACTTGAAGCAGTCCACGCAGTCGCCGTTGGTGCGCGGCGCGCCCGTGCCGTTCGCGCCGACGACGGGGAGGGGGACGCCCGTCGCGGCTCGTTTCGCCTTGCCGCGCGGCTCGCCGCGCTTCGGGTCGTACGAGACGATGAGCGAACGCCGGTCGAGCAGCACGGACTGGAACCGACCGTATGGGCAGGCCACGATGCACGTCTGCTCGCGGAAGAAGCAGAAGTCGAACATCATGAGGGCGGTGACCGATGCCATGATGAGGAACGACGCGGGGTGCTCGGCCGGCGAGCGCCGGACCCACCGCGCGAGTTCGTCGATGCCGACGAAGTACGCGAGGAACACATGGGCGAGGAACATGGAGACCAGAACGAAAGCGGCGTACTTGGCCGGAGTGCGCCACGCGCCGCGTCTGCGCGTCCGCCCCGGCTCGCCGTCGAAGAACCGCTCGATGGGCCTGAAGACGAACTCCATGTACACGGTCTGCGGGCAGCCCCACCCGCACCAGACGCGACCGAAGAGCGCGGTGAGCAGGAAGATGGTCAGAAACACGCCCACCACGAAGAGCGCGAGCAGCACGGTGTCCGTCGGGTAGAAAACGCCGCCAAAGAGCGAAAACTCGCGCCGGGCGACATCAAGGAGCACGGCGGGACGTCCGTTGATCTTCAGGTGGGGGAGGAGCGCGAAGAGCGCGATCAGCAACCACGCCACGGCGCGGCGCCGACGCCAGAAACGCCCGCGAGACGGCTTGGGCCGGAGCCAGCGCCGGCTCCCGTCCGCGTTCAGCGTCGAGAGGACGCGGTCGTGCTGTCGATCCACGGCGGCCATCGGACTCTCCCCGGAACGAACGCCGCCCCTTACGGCGTGCCCGCCTCGACGCTCGGCCAGGGCGGGATGGCGTCTCCCTCCGCGCCGCGCGGGCCGGACAGGCTCTGCCCGCGCATGCGCGCGACGTAGGAAGCGACCAGAATCATCTCGTTGGTCGAGAGGCGCCGGTTCCAGGCGGGCATCGCCCCGGCCGCCGCGCCGTCGGCGACGACGGCGTAGACGTCCTCGACTCGCTTCACCCACTTGTAGGCGTCGTCGGTCAGGTTCGGGCCGACAAGCCCCTCGCCGCGCTGCCCGTGGCACTGGGCGCAGTTGGCGGTGAATACGCCCGCCGCCACCGCGCGCCAGCGCTCGTCGGCCGTGACCGTGAGCAGCGTCCGCTCGTCGGGCGCCAGTTCGCCAAGGTCCGCGAAGAGCCGCCGGAACTCCCGCGTGACCGCGGCCTCGTGCGCCTCGTGGACCGAGTACGCCATCGGGCTGAAGTGCCAGAAGACGAAGTAGACGATCGAGAACAGCACGGTCCCGATGAAGATGGCGTGCCACCAGCCCGGCGTCGGGTTGTCGTACTCCCGGATGCCGTCGTACTCGTGCTCCATCAGGCGGTCTTCGCGGCTCATCGCGTCTCTCCGGGATGGTCGTCGAGGGGGATGGAGGCGTGCCGGCGCATCTCGGCGCGCGGACGCAGAAGCACGCGCAGCGCGACCAGCACGAACGCGCCGAAGAAGATCACCAAGCCCGCCTCGGCCCAGACGGCCAGGCCCGCGTTGCCGACGACGTCCGAGAGGCTCACGGCGTCTCTCCTTCCTCCGGATCGCGCGAGATGTCCGTCCCCAGCCGCTGGAGGTACGCGATCAGCGCGATGACCTTCTTCGTCTCCATGCCCTCCGGCCCGCCCTGCTGCACCAGTTCGTCGGCGATGCGCGACGCCTGCTCGCGCGCCATCTCGGGTGCACGCCGCAGCGCTTCGCTGTAGGGCACCCCGAGCATCGCCATCGCGTCCACCCGGGCCTGGATGCCCTGGAAGTCGATCTCCTGCTCGAGCAGCCAGGGGTAGCGCGGCATGACGGACTGCGGCACCAGCTGCTGCGGGTTCTCGAAGTGCAGCAGGTGCCACAGGTGCGACTGCTTGCCCCCCACCCGGGCCAGGTCCGGGCCGATGCGCCGGCTGCCCCACTGGAACGGGCGGTCGTAGACGAACTCGCCCGGCTTGCTGTACTCGCCGTACCGCTTCGTCTCCGCGAAGATCGGGCGGATCATCTGCGAGTGGCAGTTGTAGCAGCCCTCGGCGACGTAGATGTCGCGCCCGGCCAGTTCCAGCGGCGTGTAGGGACGGACCGACGCGATCGTCGGCACGTTCGAGCGGATCAGGAACGTCGGCACGATCTCGAAGAGCGACGCCACCACCACCGCGACAACCACCCAGACCGTGAACCGCAGCGGCAGACGCTCCCAGCGCCGGTGCCACGCGCCCTGCATGAACCGGTCGATCGCGTGCCCGGCGGCGATCACGTTCGTCAGGCGGGGCGGCGGCGGCGGAGCGTCCCGGTAGTCGCGCGTCAGGCGCGGGGCGTGCTGCACCGCGTCCTCGTAGACGGCGGGGCGGGCCTTCCAGGTCATCAGCACGTTGATCGCCATCATCACGAAGCCCGCGATGAACAGCAGCCCGCCGACCACGCGGATCCAGTAGAAGGGCATGAGGCGGGCGACGGTCTCGGCGAAGTCGGGGTAGGCCAGGCGTCCGGTCTCGTCGAAGGCCCGCCACATCAGCCCCTGCGTGATGCCGGCCGTGTACATCGAGATGACGTAGAGGAGGATGCCGACGGTGCCGGTCCAGAAGTGCGTCGTCGCCAGCCGCTTCGACCACAGTTCCGCGCGGAAGAGCCGCGGGGCGAGCCAGTAGATCATGCCGAAGGTCATGAACCCGTTCCAGCCCAGCGCGCCGGAGTGGACGTGCGCGATGGTCCAGTCGGTGTAGTGGCTCAGGGCGTTGACGCTCTTGATGCTGAGCATCGGGCCTTCGAACGTGGACATCATGTAGAAGGTGATGCCGACGACGAAGAACTTGAGCACCGGGTCCGCCGTCACCTTGTTCCACGCCCCGCGCAGCGTGAGAAGGCCGTTGATGCCCCCGCCCCAGCTCGGCATCCAGAGCATCAGCGAGAAGAGCATCCCCAGGCTGCTCGCCCACGCGGGCAGGGCGGTGTAGTGCAGGTGGTGCGGCCCGGCCCAGATGTAGATGAACACCAGCGACCAGAAGTGGACGATGCTGAGCCGGTACGAGAAGACCGGGCGGTTCGCCGCCTTGGGCATGAAGTAGTACATCAGCCCGAGGAAGGGCGTCGTCAGGAAGAACGCAACCGCGTTGTGCCCGTACCACCACTGCATGAACGCGTCCTGCACGCCCGCGTACACCGGGTAACTCTTGAGCAGCAGCGCGGCCGACGGCATCTCGCCGGACTTGATCCAGTGCGCCAGCCCGACCGGAACCCACAGGTTGTTGAAGACGTGGAGCAACGCGACCGTCACGATGGTGGCGATGTAGAACCAGAGCGCGACGTACATGTGCCGCTCACGCCGGCGGGCCAGCGTCCCGAAGAAGTTCACCCCGAAGAACCCCACCCAGACCAACGCGATCGCCAGGTCGATCGGCCACTCGAGTTCGGCGTACTCCTTGCTCTGCGTGATCCCCAGCGGCAGCGTCAACGCGGCGGCGACAATGATCAGTTGCCACCCCCAGAAGTGCAGCCCGCTCAGCACGTCGCTGAACATGCGGGCCTTGCACAGCCGCTGCGTCGAGTAGTAGATCGCCGCGAAGATCGCGTTCCCCGCGAACGCGAAGATCGCCGCGTTCGTGTGCAGCGGGCGCAGCCGACCGAAGGTCAGCCACGGCAAGCCCAGGTTCAACGCGGGCAGGGCCAGCTGGATGGCGAGGACGAGCCCCACCAGCGTCGCCACCAGCCCCCACACGATCGTGGCCAGCATGAACTTGCGCACGATGGCGTCGTCGTAGACGAACGACTCCATCGTGCCCCCGGGCACACCCCCATCGGTCGGCCCCCGATCCGCATTGCCCGGCTCGTTCATACGAACAAACCCCTTTCCGATGGGGCCGACACCCGCGGTCCCCGAAAGTCCGCCCCCTGGCGGTCGATACAGCGGATATACTTATCGTCAAATGCGATATAGTCAACCACCCGTGTCCGCGATCTGAGCCGTCTCCCCGCCGCCCACAACCCACCTCCCGATGCTCTCCCGAACGACCGAGTACGCCCTGCGAGCCGTCCTCTACCTGGCCAAGTCCGGGTCGAGGCCGCACACGACGCAGGCCATCGCCGAAGCGGTGCAGGTGCCCGAGGGGTACCTGGCGAAGGTGCTGAGCACGCTGGCGCGGGCGGGGGTGCTGAACGCGCAGCGCGGCCCGTCGGGCGGTTTCACGCTCGCCCGCCCGCCGGAGCGCGTCACCATGCTGGACGTGGTGGACGCGCTCGATGCGTTGCCGGAGATCAAGGAGTGCCCGCTCCGGCTGCCGGAGCACGCCCCGGTGCTCTGCCCGCTGCACCGGCGTCTGGACGAGATGGTGACGGCAATGCGCGGCACGCTGGCGGCGACGACCGTGGCGGAACTGCTCGAAGAGTCCGCCCAGCCGCGCGCCTGCGACTTCCCGCCCGTGGCCAAGCCCACCGTGCGCGGACGGGCGTGATCAGGCGGCGCGGGTGTTCCAGGGCATCCTGCTGAGCAGCGCGGCCATGCCGCAGGTGTTGGTCACGCCCGCGAAGACCAGCCCCGCCCCGACGAACGCGCTGAGCAGGTAGAACCACGGCGAAACCAGGTACCCCAGGGCCGCGCCCGCGACAACGAGCGATCCGGCCGTGATCTGCACCTGACGCTGGATGCTGATCGTCGCCCCCGGGGTGCGCTCGACCGGCAGCCCCGCCTTCTTCCACGCCTCGATGCCGCCTTCGAGTTGCGTCACCTCCGGCCACCCGCACGCGAGCAGGCGTCCGGCGGCCTCGGTCGATCGCTTGCCGCTGCGGCAGTGGAGAACGACTCGCTTGCCCTCCGGCGTCGGCACGCGCGCGGGGTCGAACGAGGAAAGCGGGACGCAGACCGAGCCGCGCAGGTGCGCTTCGCGGTGCTCGTCCGGCTCGCGGACGTCGACCACCACCGCCTCGCCGCGCTCGACCCAGGACCGCAGCGTCTGCGCATCGATGTTCCGGATGCTCCCCGACCGTGCTTCGGGCCGTGCCGTCGTCATGGCTCCGCTCCTTCGTGCGTTGTCGGCACGGGATTCTTGGCCCGTTCGACGCTCCAGTCGCGGAGGGCGTGCGGCGCCTCGCGCCAGAGCACGAACGCGGCCATGGCGAGCAGGAAGAACCCGAACGTCTTGCGAAGGGTGGTCTGCTTCATGCGTCCCGCGATCGCGCTGCCCGCGAACGTGCCCGCCGCGCCGACGGCGATGAACAGGCCGATCGTGGTCCAGTCGGTCTCCAGCCCCAGAGCCGGCAGCACGCGCTGGTGCTTCACGAAGCCGACGGCGCAGTTCATCACGATCACGGCGAGGCTCGTGCCGACGGCGTGCCCCATCGGCAGGCCCATCAGCAGCACGAGCGCGGGGACGATCAGGAACCCCCCTCCGACCCCCACGAAGCCCGTCAGCGCGCCGACGGCCAGCCCGGCCGCGATGGTCGGCGCCGCAGCGCGAAGCCCGCGCTTCCGCTCGCCGCCCGGCGCGGGCGAAGCGACGCCGATCCCGCGCACCATCAGGGTCGCCGCGGCCAGCATGACGCAGGCGAAGATGGTGAGTTGGAGCGCGCCGCTGACGTACGCCGAGCCGAACGCGCCCAGGAACGACCCGATCATGCCCGGCACGCCGAACAGGAGCGCGCTGGTCCACCGGACCGCGCCGCGGCGCGCGTGCAGCGCGGCCCCCGCGGCCGCGATCCCCCCGACGATGGCGAGCGACTCGGCGATCGCCGCCTTCTCGGGCCGACCGAGCAGGTAGACGAGCACCGGCACGGTGAGGATCGAGCCGCCCGAGCCGAGCAGCCCGAGGCTGACGCCCACCGCGAGCGCGCCCAGGAGTGCGTAGATCACGCGGGAAGCCCCCGTGGGGGGAAAGCGAAAAACGAAAAGCGAAAAACGAACATGAAGCCAGGAACCGCGCCGTTCCCATGTTCGCTTTTCGCTTTTCGTTTTTCGCTCTTCCTCATCTCGCCGCCATCCGCCCCGGCGTGATCGACTCGCCGCCGGCCTTCTCCCACGCGCCCATCCCGCCCGCGAGGTTGGTCACGTCGTAGCCGAGCCGCTGAAGCAGCGAGCAGGCGGACGCCGAGCGCACGCCGCCGGCGCAGTGCACGACCATCGGCCCATCGGGGAGTTCGTCGAGGCGGGCCGGCAGGCGCGTGTGCGCGATGTTCACCGACCCGGCGATCGCCCGTGTTTCGTGCTCCGCGGCGCGGCGCACGTCGAGCACCGCCCGATCCCCCGACCGCAGGCGCTCGCGCAGCGTCGCGGCGTCGATCTCCGGCGTCGTCGCCAGGCCGCGCAGGCCCGCGACGTCCTCCGGCGCGGCCCAGCCCTCGACGCGGTCCAGCCCGATGCGCACGAGATCGCGCGTCAGTTCCTCGACTCGCGCCGGCTCGCACACCAGCACGATCGCCTCCTCGGGCTTCACGTACGATCCCGTCACCATCGGGAACTGGCTGTTGGTCGGCGTCCAGATCGATCCCGCGATGTGCCCGTCGCGGAACGCGGGCCACGGACGCACGTCGATGATGGCCGTCGCGCGCCCGTCGATGCGCGAGAGCTCCTCGGCGTTCAGGCGGCGCGGCGTGGGCAACCCGCCCAGCAACGGCACGCCGTCGCGGTTCTGCACCTTCATCCGGGCGAAGTAGAGCGGCGGCTCGGGCTGGCCTTCGAGGATGAACTCGACGAAGCGCGACTCGTCGCCCGCCAACCCGATCGCCTGGTTGAACCGGCGCTCGTACCCCACGGTGCTCTGCGGCACGGCCCCGAGCGCCTTGCCGCACGCGCTGCCCGCCCCGTGCGCGGGCCAGACCTGAAGGTAGTCCGGCAGCGCGGTGAACTTGCGCAGCGAGGCGAAGAGCGTGCGCGCCGAGGCTTCCTTGACGCCCGCGATGCCGGCCGCGGTCTCCAGCAGGTCGGGCCTGCCGAGATCGCCCACGAAGACGAAGTCGCCGGTCAGAATGCCCATCGGCTCCGACGCCCCGCCGCCGTGGTCGGTCACGAGGAAGCAGACATGCTCCGGCGTGTGGCCGGGCGTGTGGAGCGCGCGCAACTCGATGTTCCCCACGCGGAACGACGAGCCGTCCTTCAGGAGCACGGCGTCGTAGCGCCCGCCGCCCTTCTTCTGGTCGAGCCAGGCGTAGCGCCAGTCCGGCCCGCCCTCGTCGGAGAGGTACAGGCGCGCACCCGTGCGCTCCGCCATCTCGCGCGACCCCGACAGGAAGTCGGCGTGGATGTGGGTCTCCGTGACGGCCGTGATCCGCAGCCCGTTGGCGCGCGCGAGCGCGATGTACCGGTCCACGTCGCGCTCGGGGTCCACCACCACCGCCTCGCCCGTCCGCTGGCACCCGATGATGTACGCCGCCTGCGCCAGTTTCTCGTCGTAGACCATCCGCAGGAACATGCCGCCCTCCTCCTGGGGCGGGGCCTTTCAGGCCCCGTCTTCATCGCTTCGATCGCTTCACACGCCCCGACTCGGCCTCCGAACAGGGTAGGTACCATCCCCGGCGGACCGTCCCGGAGGCGTTCGATGGTGCTCGGCATACTCGGAGGCGGACAACTCGGCCGCATGATCGCCCTGGCGGCGCACCCGCTCGGCGTGCGCTGCCGGTTCCTCGACCCCGCGCCGGACGCCTGCGCCGCGCCGGTCGGCGAGCACCTGCTCGCGCCGTTCGACGACGAGGACGCGCTGGCGCGCCTTGCCGACGGCGCGGCCGCCGTGACCTGGGAGTTCGAGAACGTGCCCGTCGCCGCGCTGCACCGGCTGCGCGAGCGCGTGCCCGTGCTGCCGGGACCGACGAGCCTCGCCGTCTCGCAGGACCGCTTCGAGGAGAAGCAGGCCTTCGAGCGCGCGGGGTTCGCGGTCGCGCCCTACCACGCCGTCTCGACGCTCGACGAGGCGGTCGGTGCGGTCGAGCGCGTCGGCACGCCCGGCATCCTCAAGACACGAACCGGCGGCTACGACGGACGCGGGCAGGTCCGGATCGACTCCGTGGACGACGCGGCTCCGGCGTGGCGGTCGCTGGGAGGCGCGCCGGCGATCTACGAGCGGCGCATCGCCTTCCGGCGCGAACTCTCGCTCCTCGGCACGCGCTCGCGAGACGGCGCCATCGCCTTCTACGCCCCGGTCGAGACCGTCCACCGAGAGGGCATCCTGCACACCGCCCGCGCCCCCGCGCCGGGGATCGACCGTGCCACGCTGCTGCGCGCGGAGCGCCACGCCGCCGCGCTCCTCGACGCCCTCGGGCACGTCGGCACGTTCGCCGTCGAACTCTTCGACGACGGCGAGACCTTGCTCGCGAGCGAGATGGCGGCCCGAGTCCACAACAGCGGGCACTGGACCATCGAGGGAGCGGAGACCGGCCAGTTCGAGAACCACGCCCGCGCCGTCCTGGGCCTGCCGCTGGGCGAGACGGCGACTCGCGGGCACGCCCTCACCGTCAACCTCGTCGGCGAGATCCCGGAGATCGCGGGAGTGCTGGCCATCCCGGGCGCGCACCTGCACCTCTACGGCAAGCAGCCGCGCCCGCGCCGCAAACTCGGGCACGTGACGCTGCGGGCGGACACCGCGGAGGAACTCGACGAGCGGGCGGCGCGCGTGCTGTCGCTGCTCCGACTCTGACGCTCCGCCCCCGGGCTGTCGCTACCCGGCGCACCGTTCCACGACTCGCGCCCCGTCCGCCGCACCGACGACCATCCACCGGGCACGCACGCCGACGCGCCGCTCGTACGCCGCGGCGATCGCGCCGCCCGCGCCGCTCGTCCGCTCCGGCTCGACGAGCGCGACGACGCATCCCCCGAACCCGCCGCCGGTCATGCGGGCGCCTATGACGCCCGGCGTCGCGGACGCGATCTCGACCAGCGCGTCGAGTTCCGGGCAGGAGACCTCGTAGTCGTCGCGCAGGCTCGCGTGCGATTCGAGCATCAGCCGACCGACGCCGGCCATGTCGCCCGCTTCGAGCAGGCGGGCGGCTTCGAGCGTGCGCTCGTTCTCACGCACGACGTGGCGCGCCCGGCGGTGCAGCGTCGCCTCCAGCCCGGCCCGCTCGATCGCGTCCTCCGCCGCGTCGCGCAGCGAACGGACGCCCGGGTCGCGCTCCGCCAGCGCGGCCGCGGCCTGATCGCACTCGCGCCGACGCTCCGCGTACTCGCCCGATGCCAGCTCGTGCCGCACGCCCGAATCCACGACCAGCACGCTCGCCCGCGCCGCATCCATCGGCACCGGGCGGACCTCGACCGTGCGGCAGTCGATCAGCATCGCGTGCCCAGCCCGCCCGAACACGGCGGCCAGCTGGTCCATCAGCCCGCACGGCACCCCCGCGAACTCGTGCTCGGCCCGCTGGCAGAGCGCAGCGAGCGACAAGGGGTCGAGCGCCCCGCCTGCGAGCGCGCCGAGCGCCACCGCGAACGCCACCTCGACCGCCGCCGAACTGCTCAGCCCCCCCCCGACGGGCACGTCCGACGCCAGGGCCGCGTCGAACATGGGCACGTCCACCCCTCGCGCCCGCAGCAGCGAGACGACGCCCTCGGCGTAGCGCGCCCAGCCGGGCGTCGCGGCTCCACGCCCGACCCCCTCGAACGACGCGACCTCGCCCGCGCGGTCCATCGCGACCACGCGGCAACAGCCCTCGCCGCTCGGCGCGACGGCCACCGCGGCCCGGCGATCGATCGCCATGGGCAGGACGAAACCCTCGTTGTAGTCGGAGTGCTCGCCGATGAGGTTGACGCGCCCCGGCGCGGCCGCGACGACCGCGGACTCGCGCCCGAACACCTCGCGCAGCCCGGCACGCGCCCGCTCCGCCGGTTCGCCTTGCGTGCCCTGGCGATCAGTAGCCTTGCGCATCGCGCGCCGCCGACGCCTCGACGACGCCGTCGTCCATGACGTACAGCCCGACGAGGAAGTTGTTGACGAGGTACGGGTCCACCGAGAACGTGCCGCGGATCGAGCCGTAGTTGATCGCCTGGCGCGTCAGGTCCAGCGGCACGCCGAGTTTCACTTCGATCGCGTCGTAGGGCGTGGGGGGCACGCCGATGCAGCACCCGTCCCACTGGTTCAGCATGAGCAGGCACTCGCTCGCGGCATCCGCCACGAACGGGAACGCGATGAACCCGGTGATGCGGACCTGCTTGCCGTTCAGCAGCGCGGCCCACTCGGGCAGGTCGAGTTTCCCCTGCTTGGGCCGGTAGACCCGCGACGCGGAGATGAGCATCTCCCAACTGACCTCGAACGGCTTGTCGACCGTGCCCTCGCCCGTCACGACGTGCGCGCCGCCGATGAGGTACGTCCCGTCCTCGCGCCGCTCGACCGCGTCCGGGCGGACCGCGTCGCCAGCCGCATCGGCGTCGCCCTCGGGCGCGGCACGCGGCTCGATCTCCTCACGCGTCGTCACCGCGACGGCGGGCACTGGCGCCGACGACGCCTCCTCCGAAGCCGGAGGCGCGGTCTCCGGGGCCGGTGGCGCGGGGGCCTCGCCCGCATCCACGACCGCTTCTTCGACCGCCTCCGCGGCCGGTTCATCCGGCGCAGTCGTCGCAGTCGTCGTGGCTTCGACCGTGTCCGTCACCTCGGGCTGCTGCGCCGGGGTCTGTGCATCGTCGGCACTCTGCACGACCTGAGTCGCCTCCACGGCGGCAGGCTGCTCCTCGACGGCCTTTACGGGAGTTTCGACGGCCGCCTCAACGACGGGAGCGTCGATCACGGTTTCCTCGACGGCGAGTTGTTCGGTGACGGGCGTGGCGGGCGTGGCGGGCAGGGGCTGAGACATCGGCGCGGGCACGGGCCGCGCGGCGGTCTCGGCCACTCTCGGCGCCGTCGCCGTGCTCGGCCGCTCGCGCATGAACAGCACCGCGCCCCCGGCCAGGATCAACGCCGCCATCAACGCCCAGAAGACCCGCATCGCCGCCTCCTGTCCCGCCTTCCGATACTCCCCCGACGCCCGTCCCGTTGCACCGGAATCGTAGGGGGCCTTCCGAGATCACCCGATCGGGCGCAGGTTCCGGGCCACGCTCGTCCGATACGCCATCACCGCCGGCACAAGCCCGGCGAGCGAGGCCAGCACGACCGTCGCCGCCGCCATCACCACCATCCAGTCCAGGGGCAGCGACGGCAGCACGACCAGCCCGAGGCGCTCCTTCATCACGCCCGCGGCCGCCTGCGCGCCGAGCAGGCCCAGGCCAAGCCCCGCCGCCGCCCCCAGCGCGCCGAGCACCGCCGACTCGGTGAGCACCAGCCCGAAGATCCGCGGGCGGCTGGCGCCGAGAACGCGAAGAACCGCGATCTGGCGGCGGCGCTGCTCCATCGAGTTGTAGAGCGCGAGCATGATGCCGATCCCGCTCGACACCATCACGACCGCCGCCATCGCCAGCAGCACCTGGTCCACGTTCGAGACGATCGTGAACAACTTGTCGATCTCAGCCTTCGGCTCCGCGACGACGATGGACGGGTCGCGACGCAGTTCGCTCGCCACCACCGGCACGAGCGGCGAGGTCGCCGCACCACCCCTCGTCACGCACCGAAGGTAGACGCCAGTCACCAGGCGGTCGTCGTCGGTCAGGTCGGCCTCGGTCGGGCGCGGTGAGTTCGGGTCCAAGGCCCGGCGACGGTCGTGCGCGTGGATGATCCACGACGCCCGAAGGTCGGAGAAGATCGCGCGGTCGTGCGCGCTGCCGGTCGGTTCGAGGATGCCGGCGACGCGGTAGGTGAAGTCGTAGTGGACGTGGGCGGGCGCGCCGCCGGCCCGCGCGTCGCTGCGTCCGTGCGTCAGGTGAATCTCGTCGCCGACGCGCAGCCCGGTCAGCCGCGCCGCCCGCGCCCCGAGCACCAGGTCGAACGGCCCTTCAAAGAACACCCCCTCGGCCAGCCGCCACGGCTCGCCCGGCGCGGGCGTGAAGTGCGTGAAGAACTGCGGCGTCGTCGCCAGCACCGGCAGGCCCTGGAAACTGTCCCCCTGCTGGTTCGGGATCGCCCACTCCACGCGCCCGTCGTCGGCGATCTGCCGGAACCGCTCCCACGTGATCGGACGCTGCGGCGCGTTGGCGTAGAACACCCCGTTGAGCACCGAGACCAGCGGGCTGGTGTCCGCGCTCACGATCAGGTGCATGTTCCCCGAGCCGCGCTCGAACGCCTGCCGCCCCGCGTCGCGCAGGCTCAGCAGCACGAACATCAGCCCGACGGCGACCGCCACCGTCACCACCGTCGTCACGGTCGAGAACATCCGCCCCGTCAGGCTTCGGCCGATGATGGTCAGGTCGCTCATCGCCATCGTGCTTGATCCTCTTGAACGCGAAGAACGCGAAGAGCACGAAGTGGAGGTGCGGAAGGGCGGTTCAATCCGTCTTCGCGCTTCTCGCGCCCTTCGCGTTCAGTTGCTTCCCCGCTCACGCCGGCACCGCCGACGAGAGTTCATCCAGCGACGCGCGCCGCTCGAAGCGCTCCGCCATCGACGGGTCGTGGCTCACGCACAGCAGCGCGGCCCCGGCGTCGCGGCAGGCGGTCTGGATGAGGTCCATCGCGTTGGCGGCGTTCTCCGGGTCCAGGCTCGCCGTCGGCTCGTCCGCCAGCACCAGCGCCGGCCCGCACGCCACCGCGCGCGCCACCGCGACCCGCTGCTGCTGCCCGACGCTCAGTTCCTCGGGCTTCGCGTGCACGCGCTCGACCCCCAGCCGCTTGAGCAACTCGCCCGCACGCTCGCGGTGCTCCCGCTTCGGCACGGGCGAGAACATCAACGCGGCCATGACGTTCTCCAGCGCGCTGAACCCGTGCAGCAGGTTGAACGTCTGGAAGATCATCCCGATCGCCCGCCCGCGGAAGAGGTCGCGCTTCGCCCCGTGCAGGGCGTGGACCACCTGCCCGTCCACGACGACGTGCCCGGCGTCCGGCTCCATCAGCCCGGCGATGAGCATGAGCAGCGTGCTCTTGCCGCGGCCCGACCCGCCGGTGAGCAGCATCTGCTCGCCGCGGGCCAGCGCGAGCGACCCCACCTCGACGACCGCCGGCTCACCCGCCCGGTACGCGAACCGCAACCCATCTATCCGCAGGGCAGGTGTTTCACCCATCGACACAGGCCTCCATCACGAACGCGGGGACCGTAGACTAGGTGCGGATTCTTCGCCGCAGAGGCACAGAGGGCACAGAGGAGGGACTTGCCGCGGATGAACACAGATGGACACGGATGGTCGGAAACACGACCCGGCAGGCTTCTTCATATCTGTGTGCATCTGAGTCCACCTCCGGCTGATTCGGGACCGCATCTCTGTGCCCTCAGTGCCTCTGTGGTGAACCTTCCGCGGAGCGACCCATGAACATCCTCGCCATCGCAGTCGGGAGTCTCGCCATGGCCGCCCAGCCCGCCGACACCACGGGCTACCGCCTCGAGCCTGTTCCCTTCACCAGCGTCCATGTCGCCGACGCGTTCTGGTCGCCGCGGCTGGAGACGAACCGCACGGTCACCATCCCCTTCGCCTTCGAGCAGTGCGAGGCGACCGGGCGGCTGGCCAACTTCGACCGGGCCGCGGGCGCGCCCGGCGAGCACGAGGGCTTCTTCTTCAACGACTCGGACGTCTACAAGGTCATCGAGGGGGCGGCCTACTCGCTCGCCATCCACCCCGACCCCGAACTCGACGCCTACCTCGACGCCCTCATCGAACGCATCGCGGCGGCGCAACTCCCGGACGGCTACCTCAACACCTACTACACGCTCAAGGAGCCGGGCAAGCGGTGGACCAACCTGCGGGTGATGCACGAACTCTACTGCGCCGGGCATCTGTTCGAGGCCGCGGTCGCCCACCACCAGGCCACCGGCAAGCGCACGCTCCTCGACGTCGCCACGCGCTTCGCCGACCACATCGACGCCACCTTCGGCCCCGGCAGGCTCGGCGGCACGCCGGGCCACCAGGAGATCGAGATCGGCCTCATGCGCCTCGCCCGCCACACGGGCGAGCAACGCTACGCCGAACTCGCACGCTCCTTCCTCGAGTCCCGCGGCCGCCCCGACGGCCGCGCCGAACCTCTCTACGGCCCCTACGCCCAGGACCACCTCCCGGTCTCGCAGCAGCGCGAAGCCGTCGGGCACGCCGTGCGCGCCGCGTACCAGTACGCCGCCATGGCCGACGCCGCGGCGTTCCTCGGCATGGACGACTACCTGCCCGCCCTGGACGCGCTGTGGACCGACGTGGTTTCGTCGAAGATGTACATCACCGGCGGCCTCGGCGCACGCCGCTCCGGCGAGGCCTTCGGCGACCCCTTCGAACTCCCCAACGACTCCGCCTACGCCGAGACCTGCGCCGCCATCGCGGGCGCGCTCTGGGCGCACCGCATGGCGCTCCTCCACGCCGACGCCCGCTACGCCGACGTGCTCGAGCGCATCGTCTACAACGCCTTCCTCGCCGGCGTCTCCCTCTCCGGCGACCGCTTCTTCTACCCCAACCCGCTCGCCTGCGACGGCCACACCAACTTCAACCAGGGCACGCCCGACCGCGCCCCGTGGTTCGCCTGCGCCTGCTGCCCCGTGAACGTCGCCCGCTTCATCCCCTCAATCCCCGGCTACGTCTACGCCACGTCCAAGGACACCGTCTACGTCAACCTCTACATGGGCGGCACGGCCGAGATGCTCGTGGGCGACACGCCCGTCAGCATCACGCAGCAGACCGACTACCCGTGGGAGGGCGACATCCGCATCGCGATCAACCCCGAACGCGAGGCCCAGTTCACCCTCATGCTCCGCCTTCCGGGGTGGGTGTACGACCGGCCGGTCCCGAGCGACCTCTACCGCTACGACCCGCGGAACAATGACCGGGCCGAACTGCTTGTCAACGGCTCGCCCGTCCTCATGTCACTCAAGAGCGGCTACATCCCCGTGACGCGCCGCTGGCAGCCCGGCGACACCGTCGAACTCCGCCTCCCCATGCCCGTCCGCCGCGTCGCCGCCGACGAGCGCATCGAGCCGAACCGCGACCGCGTCGCCCTCGAGCGCGGCCCCATCGCCTACTGCGTCGAGGGCGCGGACAACGACGGCCACGCCCTTCACCTCGTGCTCCCCGACGACGCCCCGATCGAGGCGCAGCGACGCCCGGACCTCCTCGGCGGCATCGTCACGCTCACCGCCCCCGCGCAACTCGCCTACGCCGACGAGCAGACCGACACCGTCGCCACGCGCCAGCACGCGCTCACCGCCGTCCCGTACTACGCCTGGAACCACCGCGGCCCCAACGAGATGGCCGTCTGGATCGCCCGCGACGCGAGCGTCGTCCCCAGGCCCCTCAAGCCCACCATCGCCTCCACCGCCCGCGCCTCGGCCTCGCACACCTGGTCCTCCGACACCGTCCGCGCCCTCAACGACCAGGCCGAGCCGAAACACTCCAACGACGGGTCGATCCAGCGGCACACCTGGTGGCCCCGGCGCGGCAGCACCGAGTGGGTCCAGTACGACCTCGCCAAGCCCACGACCGTCTCCGCCGCGGACGTCTACTGGTTCGACGACACCGGCATGGGCCACTGCCGCCCGCCCCGCTCGTGGCGGCTGCTCTATCGCCAAGACGGCCAGTGGACGCCGGTCGAGGCGACCACCCCATACACCGCCCAGACCGACCGCTGGAACACCGTCGAGTTCCGACCGGTCACGACCGACGCCCTGCGGATCGAGGCCGACCTTCAGCCGGAGTTTTCGGGCGGCATCCTCGAATGGCGGGTGCGCTAGAACACGATGAACCGGCGTCATGTCTCTTGACAGGGCGGCAGGATCGTGCAACACTACGGCTGACCATGAGCACCCCAAGCCTCAGCACGCAGCACCATCCCCATCACCATCGCGTCCCCCACGCGAACCGGTGACGGTGCAGCCGAGCTGAGGCCCGCCGATCGACGCCGGTTCCCCCCGGCGTCGATTCCTTTTGGACAGGATCGGCGACGGAGGGACGGCGCACAAGGAGCCGCCCGTGTCCTCGACGAACAACGTACCCCCCCCCGCGACACTCCGCCTCGGCCTCCCCAAGGGCCGCATGCACGACGCCGTCATCGCCCTGCTCGCCGACGCGGGCATCCGTGTCGCCGTCTCGCCGCGCGGTTATCGGCCCGTCGTCTCGCTGCCGGCGGTCGAGGCGAAGATCCTCAAGCCGCAGAACGTCGTCGAGATGCTGCACGCGGGCACGCGCGACCTGGGCTTCGCGGGGGCGGACTGGGCCGCGGAACTCGGCGCGGACCTCGTCGAGGTGCTCGACACCGGCCTCGACCCGGTGCGCCTCGTCGCGGCCGCGCCGCGGGCGATCCTGGACGACGCCCGCCTGCCGTCGCGCCGCCTCGTCGTCGCGGCCGAGTACGAGCGCCTGGCGACACGCTGGATCGCGCAGCGCGGGCTGGACGCCGCCTTCGTCCGCTCGTACGGCGCGACCGAGGTCTTCCCGCCCGAAGACGCCGACTGCATCATCGACGTCACCGCCACCGGCTCGACGCTCCAGGCCAACGACCTCGTGATCGTGGACGAGGTCATGCGGTCCTCGACGCGGCTCTACGCCAGCCGCGCCGCGTGGGATGACCCGGCGCGGCGCGGGCGCATCGACGATCTCGCCCTGCTGCTCCGCAGCGTGCTCGACGCGCGCCGGCGGGTGATGCTGGAACTGAACGTGCCGCGCGAGCGTCTCGAAGAGGTCTGCGCCGCCCTGCCGTGTATGCGGGAGCCGACCATCTCGCCCCTCCACGCCGACTCCGGCTACGCCGTCAAGGCCGCCGTGCCGCGGGCGGACCTGCCGCAGTTGATCCCCGCGCTGCGCGCCCGCGGCGGCACCGACATCGTCATCTCGCCCATCGCGCAGGTCGTGCCATGAGCGGTGCGCCCCGCCCAACCCCGGCCGCCCGCGTCCGCGCCGTCACACCCTACGCCCCGCCCGACGTGTCTTCATGTCCACTGTCCACTGTCCGCTGTCCACTGTCGCTCCACGCGAACGAGGGGCGTGCGCCCGACGCCGCGATCCTCGGCCGCCTTCGCTCGCTCGACGCCGAGACGCTCCGCCGCTACGCCAAGCCGACCGCGCTCGAGGCGCTCCTCGCCGCGCGATTCGGCGTCGAGCCGGAGCGCGTCGTCGTGACCGCCGGCGCGGACGACGCCCTCGAACGCCTCTGCCGCGCCGCCCTCGAGCCGGGGCGAACGGCCGTCCTCACCGACCCCACCTTCGAGATGCTGCCCCGCTATGTCCGCCTCGCCGGCGCACACCCGATCGACATCCCCTGGCTCGACCGGCCCTTCCCCGCCGCGGCGTTCGAGGCCGCCATCGACGAGCGCACGGGCGCGGCCTTCATCGTGTCCCCGAACAACCCGACCGGCGCGGCGGTGGGGGGGCACGACGCGATCGGCATCGCCGAACGCAACCCCGCCTGCCTCGTCGTCGCCGACCTCGCGTACGTCGAGTTCGCCGACGAGGACCCGACGGCCGAGTTGCTCCGCCTGCCCAACGCGGTCGTGACGCGCACATTCAGCAAGGCCTGGGGCCTCGCCGGCCTGCGCGTCGGATACGCGATCGGTTCCGCAGAGACCATCGGCTGGCTGCGCTCCGTGGGGCATCCGTTCCCGACCTCGGGCGTGAGCCTCGCGCTCGCCGCGGCCGCGCTGGAAGGCGATCAGGCGGCGACCCGCGCCTACCTCGACCGCGTGCGCAGGGAGCGCGTCGAACTCGCGACCATGCTGCGCTCGCTCGGCGCGGAGGCCCCCCCCTCGCAGGGCAACTTCGTCCTTGCGCGGTTCGCGGACGCCTGGGCGGTCGCCGATGCCCTGGCCGCGCGGGGCATCCGCGTGCGGCGGTTCGATCGCGGCACGCCGCTGGGCGACCGCCTCCGCATCACCTGCCCCGGCGACAGCGCGGACTTCGACCGTCTCTCGGCCGCGATCCGGGACGTACTGGCATGAAAGGCCTTCAAGGAGGGAGACAGGAACGCGAACAGCGCGAAGAGCGCGAAGGGCGCGGATGTGATGACGAGCGAGAGAACACGTGATCTTCTCGGTGTGCTCCTCGGCCCCCGCGGTGAACGAACGGCCGGAGACAGGCTTTACAATCATGCACTCCGTCACTCCGTCACTCCGTCACTCCGTCACTCCGTCACTCCGTCACTCCGTCACTCCGTCACTCCGTCACTGAGGACTGACCCATGACCCGCACCGCGACCATCAACCGCAAGACGCGCGAGACCGAGATCGCCCTCACACTGAGCCTCGACGGCGCGGGCGTCGTCACGGTCTCGACGGGCGTGGGCTTTCTCGACCACCTGCTCACAGCGCTCGCCACGCACGCGGGATTCGACCTGTCGCTCACCTGCACCGGCGACCTGCACGTGGACGACCACCACACCGCCGAGGACTGCGCGATCGCCCTCGGGCACGCGATCGACAAGGCCCTCGGCGAGCGCACCGGCATCGCCCGCTTCGGCTCGGCCTACGCACCCCTCGACGAGGCGCTGGCGCGGGCCGTCGTCGATCTGGTCACGCGACCGCACGCGACCGTCAACCTGCCGCTGAACTACGACCGCATCGGCGGCCTCGCCTGCGAGAACATCCCGCACGTGCTGGCGTCGCTCGCGACGGCCGCACGCCTTTGCCTCCACGCCGACCTCATCCGCGGCGACAACGACCACCACAAGGCCGAGGCGACCTTCAAGGCGACGGCCCTCGCCCTGCGACAGGCCGTCGCGCCAACCGGATCGACCGACGCGCCCAGCACCAAGGGCGTGATGTGAGCAGAGCAGCAGAGCAGCAGAGCAGCAAAGGAGTCAAGCCGTGTCGCTTCCGCTGATCCCTTCGTGCCCTTCGCGTCCTTCGCATTCCATCCAGTGAGCACGCCATGACCGCCGTTGTCGTCATCCGCACCGGCACCGCCAACCTCGCCTCGGTCCTCGCCGCGCTGGGGCGGGCGGGCGCAAAGGCCCGCGTCACCGACGACCCGCGCGACGCCGAGCACGCGGATCGCCTCGTCCTGCCGGGCGTCGGCTCCTTCGGCGCGGCCATGCGCACGCTGCGCGAGCGCTCGCTCGTCGAGACTCTGCGCCGCCGTATCCTCGAAGGACGACCGACGCTCGCCGTCTGCCTCGGCCTCCAACTCCTCGCCGAGTCGAGCGACGAGTCCCCGGGCGTGCCCGGCCTGGGCGTCATCCCCGCGCGCATCACCCGCTTCCCCGACGCCGTCCGCGTGCCGCAACTCGGCTGGAACCGCGTCGTCGCCCCGCCGACCTGCTCGCTGCTCGAATCCGGCTGCGCGTACTACGCGAACTCCTACCGGCTCGAGGCCCCCCCCTCGGGCTGGGCGTGCGCCATCACCGACCACGGCGGGCGCTTCGTCGCCGCGCTCGAGCGCGGGCGCGTGCTCGCCTGCCAGTTCCACCCCGAACTCTCCGGGCCGTGGGGGCGCGCCCTCATCGAGCGCTGGCTCGGCAACCGTCGCGGGTCGCACGGGCCTGAGCAGCCCCGCGCGGCGAGCGGTCGCACGCCCATGCCCCGCGTCATCCCCTGCCTCGACGTCCGCGACGGCCGCATCGTCAAGGGCGTCCGCTTCGCCGACCTGCGCGACGCGGGCGACCCGGCCGAGCGGGCCGCGCTCTACGAGCAGCAGGGCGCGGACGAGATCGTCATCCTCGACGTCTCCGCGACACCGGACGGCCGCAGAACCGCGGCCGAGACCGTCCGGCGCGTCCGCGCCGTCCTCAGCATCCCGCTCACGGTCGGCGGCGGCATCCGCGCCCCCGACGACGCCGCCCGCCTGCTCGACGCCGGCGCGGACAAGGTCAGCGTGAACACGGCCGCGGTCGAGAACCCCCCCCTCATCGCCTCTCTCGCCGAACGCTTCGGCACACAGTGCACCGTGCTCGCCATCGACGCCGCGAGAGCGGAACCGATTCACCGCGGAGGCACAGAGGGGGCAGAGAGAACGACCGCGGGCGCAGAGCAAGAGATGTTCGCCGGGCACGGAGCCGGGCCGGATCGATCCGACCACAACGCCCCCCTCTTCCCCCTCTGTGCCTCTGTGGTGAGTCCTTCCTGGGAAGTCGTCACCCGCTCCGGCACATGCCGCACCGGCCTCGACGCCGTCGCGTGGGCGAAGCGTGCCTGCGAACTCGGCGCGGGCGAGATCCTGCTCACCTCCTTCGACCGCGACGGCACGCGCTCGGGCTACGACCTCGACCTGCTCCGCGCTGTCGCCACCGCCGCCCCCGTCCCCGTGATCGCCAGCGGCGGGGCGGACACGCCCGAGCACCTCAAGCACGCCCTCGACGCCGGCGCGGACGCCGTGCTCGCGGCCTCCATCTTCCACGACGGCAACCACACCGTCGCGGGCGTCAAGCACGCGCTCGCCGCGCTCGGCGTCGCCGTGCGCACGGACGCCTGAGCGCGATCACAGCCGCTCGTAGATCGGCAGCGTCCCGATCAGCGGCCGGCAGTACTCGATGAACGCCCGGCTCACGTTGCAGTGCCCGTCGAGAAACTCGGGGGGCATGTGCCGCGTCTTGGCGGCCACCGCGCTCAGGTCCAGCCGGCGGAACCGGGCGGCGTAGGGCTGCGCCGAGCCGATCGGGTTCACGCGCTCGATCGCAACCGTGCCGTCGAGATCGCCGCTCGTCGCCAGGTCCGCCGCGAACCGACCGACCCCGCGGGCCTCGCTCGCGTCCACCGGCGAGGCGTCCGGCCAGCACCGCTGGATGTAGCCGAAGGTGTCGGCGCGCACGCGCGGGGGCTTGCCGCCCGCGGGGGTGAGTTTCACCTTCAGCAGGTCCGCGAGCGCATCGCCCAGCGCGCCCGAGCCGGAGAGTTGCACGTTCCCGTGGGCGTCCACCTGCCCGCCCTTGATGAGCGTCGCGCCGATGGGCGTGCCGTCGCGGTCGCAGATGCCCTCGCTCACCGCGACGTGACACCGCCCCTTCGCGTCGTACACCTGCGCCACGTCCTGCACGAACCGCTCCGTGTCGAACGGCGCCTCCGGGACATAGATCAACTGCGGGCCGTCCGTCGATGGCTCGAACGGGCGGTCGGATCGCCGGGCCAGCGCGCTCGCCGCCGTCAGGAAGCCCGCGTGCCTCCCCATCACCACGTTGATCTTGATCCCCGGCAGAGAAATGTTGTCGAGGAAGTCCGCCATGCACGCCATCGCCACGAACCGGGCTGCGGAGGGGAAGCCGGGCGTGTGGTCGCTCCCGACGAGGTCGTTGTCCACGGTCTTGGGCACGTGGAAGCACCGCAGTTCGTACCCGGCCCGGTTGCTGACCTCGTTGACGATGCGGCAGGTGTCGCTCGAGTCGTTCCCGCCGACGTAGAAAAAGTACCGGATGCCGTGCTTCTCGCACGCCTCGAAGATGCGCTTGCAGTAGGCCTCGTCCGGCTTGTCGCGCGTCGAACCCAGCGCGGCCGACGGCGTCACCGCCAGCCGCTCCAGGCGAGGCCGGTCGAAGTCCGTCAGGTCGATCAACTCCCCCTTCGTCAGCCCCCGCACGCCGTGGCGCATCCCGAGAATCCGCCGGATCGGGTTCCCCGGTCGCCCGGCCCCCGCGGCCAGCAGCCCCTCGACCACCCCGACCAGCGACTGGTTGATGACCGCCGTCGGCCCGCCGGACTGGCCGATGACCGCGTTGCCGTCCACAAGACTGCTCATGCCCCAAGGGTACCCTGCCACCCAGCGGCGGCTTCACCCCTCCGCCCTCTCCTGTCACGCCCCCGAAACACCCGCGCCGACCGCGCCCGCACCCTCGCTTCCGCGTTACCCTGTCCCTGCCATGACACGCACACTCCTGCCGTCGCTGGCCGCGCTCGTCCTTGCCGCGGCCGCCCTCGCCCAGCCCTCGACCAACAACCCGCTGGACCCGCAGCCCAACAGCCCGCGCAAGGTCGAGCCGTCGTACCACGTCCTGGTCGGCGCGACCGTCCACGTCCGGCCCGGCGCATCGATCGAGCGCGGCGCGGTCGTCATCCGCGACGCCCGGATTGTCGGCGTCGAGGACATCGCGGGGCGCGACTACGCGGCCCCGGCGGGCGCGCTGGTCTGGGACTGCGACGGCCTGCACGTCTACGCCGGCTTCATCGACGCGCACGCCGAGGTGGATGCCCCCCTGCCGCCCATCGACGCCCCGGGCGTCCATTGGAACCGCAAGGTCACGCCGCAGCGATCCGCCCTCGAAGGGCGCGGCCTGCCCGAACCCGACGCCAAGCGCCTGCGCGAACTCGGCTTCACCGCCGCAGCCATCGCCCCCAAGGGCGGCATCTTCGCGGGGCAGGCCGCGCTGGTCAGCCTCGCGCCCCCCCCCTCGGACCCCTCGGACGGCAGACCGCCCGTCTACCGCGAGCGCGTCTACCACACCCTCTCCTTCGAGACCGCGGGCGGCGGCAACCTCGGCGAGTTCTCGAACTACCCCAACTCGCAGATGGGCGCGATCGCCCTCATCCGCCAGACCCTCAGCGATGCCGACTGGCTCGACTCGCTCACGCTCCTGAGCGGCGAGACCGCCCGCGACGCCTCGCTCGCGCCCTCGTGCCTCAAGACGCTCACGAAGACGAGTTTCGAGCACCTCCCCCTCGCCTTCCGCACGCGCGACGAACTCGACGCCATCCGTGCCGTCAAGATCGCCCGCGAGTTCGGGCGCCGCCCCGTCATCCTCGGCAGCGGCGTCGAGTTCCGGCGCCTCGACGCCATCGCCGGGCATGACCCGCGGAACGATCTTCGCCCCACGATCATCGTCCCGCTTACCTTCCCCAAGACCCCCGACGTGAAGTCCGCGGGCGCGGCCGACAGCGTCAACCTCCGCGACCTGATGACCTGGGAGCAGGCCCCCACGAACCCCCGCCGCCTCGACGCGGCCGGCGCGCACGTCTCCCTCACGGCGGGCGGACTGCGCCGCGGTGAAAAGTTCGAGGACAACCTCAGCAAGGCCCTCGAGATCGGCGGCCTCACGCCCGAACGCGCCCTCGCCATGCTCACCACCAACCCCGCCGAGACCCTCGGCGTGAGCGACACGCTCGGCACGGTCGAGCGCGGCAAGGTCGCCAACCTCATCGTCGCCGACAAGCCCCTCTTCGACCACAAGCACAAGGCCACGATCCGCGACCTGTGGATCGACGGGCGCCGCCACGAGATCAACGCGCCCAAGCCCGCCATCGCCGGCACGTGGGCGTACTCGTTCGGCCCCGACGCCGAGCCGACCGGCACGATCGTGATCGAACAGGACGACAAGGGCAAGATCACCGTCAAGCTCCCAGGCGCGGAGGGCGAGAAGCCCACAAGCGCCCGCGATGTAAAACTGGACGGCGACCGGCTCACCTACCTCGTCGATGCTCCCGACGGCGGCGTCGTTCTCGTCACGCTCACGCTCGTCGGCGACCGCCTCTTCGGCTCGCTGCTCACGCCCGGCGGCGCACAGGTCCAGTTCACCGCGATGCGCGGCGCGCAACCCGAAACAGAGCACGAAGCGCAAGCGAGTGCCCCGTCGCCCGATGACGACCTGCCGAAACTCCCCCCCGAAGAACTCCCCGGCTACCCCTTCGGCGCGTACGCCCTGAAGGAACTCCCCCCGCAGCGGGCCGTCGTCCTCCGCAACGCCACGATCTGGACGTGCGGCCCGCAGGGGGTCGTCGAGCGCGGCTGGGTCTTCATCAAGGACGGCCGGATCGACCACGTCGGCGTCGGCGGCCCGCCCTCCACCGCCGGCGACGTCCTCGTCATCGACCTCGCCGGAAAGCACATCACGCCCGGCCTCATCGACGCCCACTCGCACACCGGCATCTCGCGCGGCGTCAACGAGTCCGGCCAGGCCGTCACCTCCGAAGTCCGCATCGCCGACGTCACCAACCCCGACGCCATCAACTGGTACCGACAACTCGCCGGCGGCACGACGACCGTGAACTCGATGCACGGCTCGGCCAACCCCATCGGCGGCCAGACGCAGACCAACAAGGTCCGCTGGGGCGTCCGCCACCCCGACGACATGCACATGCAGGGCGCCAAGCCCGGCATCAAGTTCGCCCTCGGCGAGAACGTCAAGCAGTCCAACTGGGGCGAGCGCAACACCACCCGATACCCGCAGACGCGCATGGGCGTCGAGACCATCATCCGCGACAGGTTCACGGCGGCGCGCGAGTACGCGGCCGCCGACGGCAAGCGCCGCGACCTCGAACTCGACGCCCTCGCCGAGATCCTCGCCGGCGAGCGCCTCGTCCACTGCCACTCCTACCGCCAGGACGAGATTCTCATGCTCTGCCGCGTCGCCGCGGACTTCGGCTTCACCATCGGCACCTTCCAGCACGGGCTGGAGGTCTACAAGGTCGCCGAGGCCGTCAAGGAGCACGCGATCGGCGCTTCGCTCTTCTCCGACTGGTGGGCGTACAAGGTCGAGGTGCAGGACGCGATCCCGCACGCCGGCCCGCTGCAGGCCGCCGTCGGCGTGCTGACGTCCTACAACTCCGACTCCGACGAACTCGCCCGGCGCATGAACGTCGAGGCCGCCAAGGCCCTCCGTTACTCCACGCTCGCCGACTCCGACGCCTTCGCCCTCACGCCCGAGCAGGCCCTCAACTTCGTCACGATCAACCCCGCCATCCAACTCGGCATCGCCGACCGCGTCGGCTCGATCGAGAAGGGCAAGGACGCGGACGTCGTCGTCTGGTCCGGCGATCCCCTCTCCGCTTTCTCCCGAGCCGAGTCCGTCTGGATCGACGGCCGCGAGTACTTCTCCCTCGCCCGCGACGCCGAACTCCGCGAGCAGAACGCCGCGCACCGTTCGCGCATCGTCCAGAAGATCCTCGCCGAGGGCGCGAAGAAGAAGCCCGACAAGAAGGACGACGAACCCAGGGGCGAGGCCGAGGAGACGCCACCCGAGTCGCTCCGCGAGCGGATGCTCGCCGACGCCCGCCGTCGGCACTATCTGAGCCTCTACCTCCGCGGCATCGACCCCGCCGACCACCGCTGCGGCGACTGCGGCATCACCGAAACCGAACTCGGAGGCGCACGATGAACACCATCACCTTCTCCCGCCTCATGCCCCGGTGCCTTGCTTCCCTGATGCCTCTCTTCGCATCAATCGCGCTCGCGCAGGACCTCGGCGTCAAGGCCCCCCCCCAGACCCGCCCCGTCTACATCCACAACGCCACCATCCACACCGTCTCCGGCGACACCATCGAAGCCGGCGGCATCGTCTTCGACGCCGGCGTCATCACCGCCGTCCTGCCCGCGGGCATGACCCCCGCCTTCGCCCCCGGCTCGAACCCCATCGAGATCGACGCCGAGGGGCTGCACGTCTACCCCGGACTCATCGCCCCGTACACCCAGCTCGGCCTCACCGAGATCCAGGCCGTCCGCGCCACGCTCGACTTCCGCGAGGTCGGCACGATCGCGCCCGAAGTCCGCGCCGCCGTCGCACTCAACCCCGACTCCACCCTCCTCCCCGTCACGCGCTCGTCCGGCATCCTCACCGCGGCCGTCTTCCCCGGCACGACCTACGAGATCTTCGGCGACGCCGGCCCCCGCGGCCTCATCCCCGGACGCGCCTCCGTCATCCGCCTCGACGGCTGGACATGGGAAGACCTCGCCATCCTCGACGATGCGGGGCTGGTCGTGAACTTCCCGCTCACGCGCCCGGTCGTCGCCTGGTGGATGGACGAGCCGCCCGAAGGGCAGAGCGACAACATCCAGCGCGCCATCGCCGCGCTCGACGAAGCCTTCCGCAACGCCGCCGCCTACCGCGACGCCCGCGCCGCCAACCCCGACCACCCCACCGACCTGCGCTACGAGGCGATGCTCCGCGCCCTGCCCCCGACCACTGCTCCTTCGCCCGCCGCTCCTCCGCAACTCCCCACCTTCTTCATCGCCCACGACATGGACCAGATCACCGGCGCGCTCGCCTTCGCCCAGCGCCACGGCCTGCGGCCCGTCATCGTCGGCGCCCGCGACTCCGACCGCTGCACCGAGCAGTTGAAGGCGGCGGGCGCGGGCGTCATCATCGAGTCCTCCTACCGCATGCCCAAGCGCGACGACTCGCCCTACGACGAGTTGTTCACCCTCCCGCAAAGGCTCGAGGCGGCGGGCATCCCGTGGTGCTTCGCCTCGGGCGAGGAAGCCGCTCACGAACGCAATCTCCCACTCGCCGCGGCCATGGCCGTCGCCTACGGCCTGCCGCCCGACGCCGCCCTCCGCGCCGTCACGCTCAGCCCCGCCACCGTCCTCGGCGTCGGCGACCGACTCGGCTCGCTCGACGCCGGCAAGGCCGCAACCCTCATCATCACCGACGCCCACCCGCTCGAGGCGACGACCCACGTCCACCTGGCCTTCATCGACGGCCGGGCGATCGACCTCGAAAACAAGCACACGACCCTCGCCCGCAAGTACCTGGAGAAGTACCGGCAACTGGGGCTGGTCGGCGGGGAGTAGCCGCGGCGAGACAACCCGGCTCACCCGGGCCTCCCGCGGGGGATTCTCGGTCCACGGGGACCATTCGGCGTGCGCGGGAACCGCGCATTCCGTTGTCCGAATGGGCCTTCCCCGGTCCGCGGCGGCCGGTTTTGACCCCTCCCGCGGGGCAGAGGGAACCTGCGGCGTTCTCGCGGGTCCAATCCCTACCGCACGGCCCCTCCCCGAGCGAACCCCCATGAGCCCACACACCATGTCAAGGTCCCCGACCTCGCCGTTTCGGAACCTCCCCTCCGAACAGCCCGACGGCCGGGGGAGGAACCCCTTCCACAACGGCTCCGACCGCCTGCCCGACTGGGCCGCGGGAGCCGCGGCCTGCTGGGACGCGCTCGTCGAGGACGCCCGGGCGCTCGTCGCCGTGATCGACGAGGCCGGACGGTACCACTTCATCAACGCGCCGCTCGCGGGCCTGCTCGGCCTGGCGGAGCCTCAGGCCGCCCTCGGCCGAACCATGCACGAGTTCCTGCCCAAAGCCTTCGCCGACGAGCGCCTGGCGCACATACGCCGCGTCACGGACTCCAACGTCCCGGTCACGATCGAGGGCGTCTGGGCCGGACGATGGGTCCGCTCCACCATCCGCCCCATCACGCCCGGCGACGACGGCCTGCGGCGCGTCCTCCTCGTCACCGTCCCCGTCGCCGGCGATGAGATCACGGCCGACCGCTCACCCGCCATCCGTGCGAAAGTGGACGATCTCGGCCCGCTCTCCGCCCTCACACGCCGCGAACTGGACGTCCTCCGCCTGATCGGGCAGGGTCTCTCCACCGCGGCCATCGCGGCACGCCTCTTCCGCTCCGTCAAGACGATCGAGGGTCACCGGGTCTCGCTGGGCAACAAACTCAAGGCCTCCAACCGCGTCGAACTCGCCCGGATCGCCATCCGCGCCGGGCTTGTGACCCTCGACGACGCGCCCGAAGACGACGGCGCGGGCGACGACGGGGCCAAGTAACCGCTTCCCGCCCACGACACGAGGTAGGCTGGCGATCGCATGCGCCCCGGCGTCTTCCTCGACCGCGACGACACGCTCATCGACAACGCGGGCGATCTCGCCGACCCGTCGCTCGTGCGCCTGCTGCCGGGAGCGTTCGAGGCCTGCCGACGCCTGGCCGGCGCGGGCTACTCGCTCGTCGTCGTCTCGAACCAGGGCGTGGTCGCGCGCGGCGGCGGCTCGCTCCGCGACGCCGAGGCGACCAACGACCGAGTGCGCGCGCTCCTGACCCCGCCCCACGCACGCCGCCCGCTGGTCGAGGCCTTCTATGTCTGCCCGTTCCACCCGCGCGGCTCGGTCGAGCGCTTCACGCGAGAGCACCCGTGGCGCAAGCCCGCGCCGGGCATGATCCTCGCCGCCGCCGCCGAACTCGGCCTCGACCTGCCCCGCTCCTGGCTCGTCGGCGACGCCGAGCGCGACGCCCACGCCGCGCTTGCGGCGGGCATCCCCCCCCCCAGAGCGTTGCTCATCGGCCCCGGCCGCCCCTTCCCCGACCTCGCCGCCGCAGCAGAGCACGTCCTCAATCCGGCTCCCTGAAGCGTCGTCCAAGCGTCGGTGGCACAGGCGTCTCGCCTGTGCCCGCGGAGAGTCGGTCCCGCACGGCACGGGGCCTTTCCGGGCTCCGCGCCTCATACCCTCTGTTCGCCCATGCCCCCCGCCACCGCCACGCCGCTGCGACTGCTGGTCGTCCTGCCCTCGTGGCTCGGCGACGTGGTGATGGCCACGCCCGCGCTGCGCCTGCTGCGCGACCGCCTGCGAGGCTCGTTCATCGCGGGCCTCGTGCGTCCGGAGATGAGCGCGGTCCTCGCCGGCACGGACCTGCTCGACGAACTGCACGCCGACCGCAAGGGGGGCGTGATGGGGCCGAAGCACGTCGCGGCACGCCTACGCCCACGCCGATACGACTCCGCGCTGCTGCTCACCAACTCGTTCTCCAGCGCGCTGGCCGCCCGCGTCGCCGGCATCCCGCGCCGCATCGGCTACGACCGCGACGCCCGCGGCCTGCTCCTCACGCACCCGATCCGCGCCCTCGAGCGCGACGGCAGCACGCCGCTGCACCGACGCTGGGCGCCGGTGCCGGCCGTGCGGTACTACCTCGACGCCGCGTGCGAACTGCTCCGCTGCGCCGGATTCGACCCGCCCGCCATGCCCGACGACCCTGCCGTCCTCCCCGAGGGCATCGCCCTCGAACTCGCGACGACGCCGGAGGAGGAGCGGGCCGCGGACGCTCTGCTCGCGCGCGCGGGCCTGCGATGCGACGCGCCGTTCGCCGTGCTCAACCCCGGCGGCAACGACCCGGCCAAGCGCTGGCCCGCCGTCCGCTTCGCCCGTCTCGCCGAGCACCTCGCCGGCGCGCACGACCTGGCCGTCCTGGTGAACGGCTCGCCATCCGAGCGAGACCTGGCCGCCGAAGTCTGCCGCGACGCGGGTCCCCGTGCCGTCTCGCTGCCCGAACTCGGCGTGGGCATCGGCTCGCTCAAGGCGATCGTGCGGCGCGCACGCCTCATGGTCACCAACGACACCGGCCCGCGCCACCTCGCGGCGGCCTTCGGCACGCCCCTCGTCTCGCTCTTCGGCCCGACCGACCACCGCTGGACGACCATCCCCACACGCCCCTTGCCGAACGGCGAACCCTCGGAGGCCATCCTGCTCGCCGACCCGACGCTGCCCACGAGCGAACTGGCCAACGACCACGCGGACCGCTGCCGGATCGATCGCATCGGTTTCGACGCCGTCCGCGAGGCATCCGAGCGATTGCTCGCGCACAACGTGCCGCGACCGTAACCGAGCGGTTCATCTCGCGCACAGCGAGCCGCGCACGACAACGGCCGCCCCGAACGAATCGGAGCGGCCGTCCGTGTGCATGGGATGTTCCGCCGCTTCAGGCCGCCTTGCGCACCCGCCGACGGGCCGACGACGAGGGCGACCACGCGATGAACGCCGGGGTCGCCGAGGCCGTCGCGGTGCGACGCCGGGGCGTGCGCTTCGCGGCGGGACGCTTGGTCGCGGTCCGCTTCGCGGTCGTGCGCTTCGAGGTCGTGCGCTTGGCGGCGGGACGCTTGGTCGCCGTCCGCTTGGCGGTCGTGCGCTTGGCGGTGGGACGCTTAGTCGCCGTCCGCTTCGCGGTCGTGCGCTTCGCCGTGCGACGCTTGGCGGCGGGACGCTTGGTCGCCGTCCGCTTCGCCGTGCGGCGTTTGGTCGCGGTGTGGCGGGCGGTGCGCCTGGTGGTCCTGCTGCGAGTTCTGGTTGCCATGTGCTGTTCTCCTGGCTCGTGTTCCGTGTTTCGGCTGGTCCCCGGGGGGGCGACGCGCCCCGCCTCTCGGGTCGCCATCAGGCCGGGCCACGCGGGACGCAACGCCCGACGAACCCGACGCCGCGGCCCGAACGAGAACCGTCGGCGGACTTGCCCATCGACACTTCAAACCCCCGGCATGAGAATTTGCGCCCGGATTCGGCCGACATTCGCTCCGTCGCCCCGCCTTTCGCACGCCAACAATCACCTTCACGACCCGCAGGAGCCGTTCCGTGACCTCCACCAACCCGCCCTGGACGCCCGATTCCTGGCGGTCCAGGCCCACGCAACACGGCTTCGACTACCCCGACGCCGCCGCGCTGGACGCCGCGCTCGCCAAACTCCGCTCCCTCCCCCCCCTCGTGACCTCCTTCGAGATCGAGCGGCTCAAGGCCCAACTCGCCGAGGCCCAGCAGGGGCGGCGCTTCCTCCTCCAGGGGGGCGACTGCGCCGAGACGCTCGCCGACTGCAGGCCGGAGACCATCACCAGCAAACTCAAGATCCTCCTCCAGATGTCGCTCGTGCTCGTCCACGGGCTGAACAAGCCCGTCATACGCGTCGGACGATTCGCCGGGCAGTACGCCAAGCCACGCTCCAGCCCCACCGAGTCCCGCAACGGACCGGACGGCACGCGCACGCTCCCGTCCTACTTCGGCGACCTCATCAACGCCGCGGACTTCGACGAACGCGCCCGCACCCCGGACCCCCACCTCATGGTGCGCGGCTACCAGCACGCGGCCATGACCCTGAACTTCATCCGCTCGCTGCTCGAAGGCGGCTTCGCCGACGTGCACCACCCCGAGTACTGGGACCTCTCGTTCCTCCACCACGCCGACCTGCCCCCCGAACGCAAGGCCGACTACGAGCGCGTCAGCGCGAGCCTCGCCCAGGCCCTCAAGTTCATGGAGGCCCTCGGCGAGGCACGCATCGAGGAACTCACCCGCGTCGAGTTCTACACCAGCCACGAGGGCCTGAACCTGCTCTACGAGAGCGCGCAGACCCGGCGCGTGCCGCGACGCACCGGGTGGTACGACCTGACCACCCACATGCCGTGGATCGGCGACCGCACACGCGCGCTCGACGGCGCGCACGTCGAGTTCTTCCGCGGCGTGGCCAACCCCGTCGGCGTCAAACTCGGGCACAACGCCACGCCCGCCGACGCCGTCGCCATCGCCCGCGCGCTCAACCCCGCCGACGAACCGGGCAAGATCACCCTCATCACGCGCATGGGCGCGCACCGCGTGCGCGACGCCCTCCCCCCGATCCTCGACGCCGTCCGCCGCGAGGCCCTCCGCGTCCTCTGGGTCTGCGACCCCATGCACGGCAACACCACCACGACCTCCGCCGGCGTCAAGACCCGCTCCTTCGACGCCATCGCCGAGGAACTCGAACGGACCATCGACGCCCACCGCGACGCGGGAACGACGCTCGGCGGCGTCCACTTCGAACTCACCGGCGAGGACGTCACCGAGTGCCTCGGCGGCGCGGCCGGCGTCACCGAAGACGCCCTCACCCGCAACTACGCCTCACCCTGCGACCCCCGGCTGAACTACCAGCAGTCGCTCGAACTCGCCTTCCGACTCCGCGCCCGACTCGCGGGAACCTGACGCCCGCGACGCCGCCTCCCCCCCTTTGGGGCGGCGCCTCGAATCTCGGGGCAGGACTCTGTATCTCGGGGCGGGGCCTTGCAGGCCCCGTCTCCTCATCTCCACAATCCCCTCGTCAAGTCGCCCCCTCGAAAGGCCGATCCACCCCTCGGGCCACATCGCCCGTGTGGAGGCCTCCGTGCCACGCCAGAGAACGACCGGCACTGTCCCCGAGCGTTCGGCCGCGAGCGCAGAGGGCGCGACCCGCTCCCGCCGCACCGCTTCGCGCCCCGACGAACGCCGAAAGGCCCCCCCCGTCGCGAGGACGACTCCCCCCCGCGCCCGGCTTCGCTTGGTGCGCGAAACCCGCGATCCCGACGCGCCGATCCCTCTGAACCGCCGCACCGCCGATCGCGCTCCCGCTCTGGGCGAGGCGATCGCAACCTTCACCGGCCCGCACGGGTTCGCCGCCCTCGCCCGCGTCCGGCTGCGCGATGCAAGCCCGCAGGGCCTCGGCGTGCGATCGCCATTGGCCGTCGAGCCGGGGGCAATCGCCACACTGACCCCCGTGCAGCCCGGTGGCGCAGCCCATTCCGCCATCGTCGTCCGATGCACGGGACGCGCGGGCGCGTACCACCTGGGCCTGCGCCGCCTGCACACGCCCGCGGCGTGACCCACCCCTCAGAGGCCCGCACGTTCAGGCCCCGTTCGCGGTCTTGATCTCTTCGACGATCGTCCTGAACCGCTCCGCCATCGCCTCCAGCGCGGCCGGGATCACGCGCACACCGCCCACCACCTCGATGAAGTTCACGTCCCCGTTCCAGCGCGGCACCAGGTGCACGTGCAGGTGCTGCGGCACGCCCGCCCCGGCCGCTCGACCCTGGTTGATCCCGATGTTCACGCCCTGCGGCTCCAGCGCACGGCGCAGCAGGTCCGCCGCCAGTTCCGCCAGCCTCCAGAGCGCGGCCCGCTGCGCAGGCTCGTAGTCCAGGAGCGTCGGCCTCGCCTCGCCCAGCGCGACGAGCAGGTGACCGTTGGCGTAGGGAAAGGCGTTGAGCAGGATGATGCCGTCGGCGTCGCGGTAGACCACGTGATTCCGCCGGTCGCTCGTCGGATCGCGCCAGGCGTCGAGGAGGAACGAGCCGGACCCCGCCGCGGGCGGGCCTGAGGCTCGCTCGCGCGCTTCCAGCGCCTCGAGGTACTCGAGCCGCCACGGGGCGTGAAGCCCGCGCCTGCCGGTCGTGCCTTCCTCCGCCATGACGCAACGCTACTGCCCGCCGGCCCGCGCCGCCACCCCGGATACACTCCGCCCACAAGGAGTTCCCGATGTTCAACACCATCAAGGCGGGCGGCTCCGGTCGCGCCGCCGCGCTTGTCCTCGCCCACTTCAAGGGCCAGCCCCTCGACGCCGCCTCCAGGAAACGCGATCCCGACGGCTCGGTCGCCGACGCCGTCAAGCGGGGCGAGGCCACCGGCGACCTCGGGCGCGTCGTCGAGGCGTTCCCGTCCGGACGCGCCGCGCACGATCGCGTCCTCGTCGTCGGCCTCGGCGCCAAGGACGCGTTCGATGCCGACGCCCTGCGCGGTGCGGCCGCCGCCGTCGCCCGCCGCCTCGCCGTCACACGAGACCCCTCCGCCGAGATCGACGTGCAGGGACCGATCGCGGGCGCGCGCCTCGACCCCCAGCGCGCCGGCTCGGCGTTCGGCGAGGGCCTCGGCCTCGTCGCCTGGAACGCCGACATCCTCAAGGGCGCAGCCGGAGGCAACAACAACGGGCGCCCCAAGCCCACCCTCGCCGTGCGCGCCACGCACGCCCCCTTCAACCGCGGCCTGAAGCGCGGCCTCGCGCTCGCCGAGAGCGCGAACCTCACGCGCACCCTCAGCCAGACGCCACCCAACGTCGCGACCCCCATGTGGATGGCCGACCAGGCCCGGAGACTCGCACGCAAGACCGGGATGACCTGCACCGTCATCTCCGGCAAGCGGCTGAAGGACGAGCGGCTCACCGGCATCTCCACCGTCGGCGCGGCCAGCGAGAACGAGCCTTGTCTCATCCGCCTCGAGTACAAGCCCAAGGGCGGACGCGCGGGCGGCAAGCCCGTCGTCCTCATCGGCAAGACCATGTGCTACGACTCGGGCGGCCTGAGCCTGAAGATCAACAACTCCATGGCCGGCATGAAGCGCGACAAGGACGGCGGGTGCGCCGTGCTCGGCGCGATGCACGCCGTCGCCACGACCGTCAGGCCCAGGCGCCGCGTCGTCGCGCTCCTCGCCGCCGCGGAGAACTCCATCAGCGACGAGGCCTACCGACCCGACGACGTGCTCACCTTCCGCAACGGCGTGACGGTCGAGGTCACGAACACCGACGCCGAGGGGCGGCTCGTGCTCGCCGACGCACTCTGCTGGGCCTGCGAACGCGAGAACCCGGAGTGCATCATCGACCTGGCCACCCTCACCGGCGGCGTCGTCGTCGCGCTCGGCTCGACCTTCGCCGGACTCTGGTGCGACGACGACGACCTCCGCGCCCGCATCGAGGCCGCCAGCGCGGCCAGCGGCGAACGCGTCTGGCGGCTCCCGCACCACCCCGAGTACCGCGACATGATGAAGTCCACCGTCGCGGACATCCTCAACAGCAACCCCAACCGCAAGGCCCACCCGATCCAGGGCGCGGCGTTCCTGTCGTACTTCGTCGAGAAGGGCGTCCCTTGGGCCCACATCGACATCGCCGGCGTCCACGTCGCGGACGCCGACAAAGGCCCGTTCGTCGCCGGCCCGACCGGCTGGGGGGCGCGCCTGCTCGCGGAGTTCCTCGACGGGCGATGAGTCGGGCGGGCGTGCCGCCCGGGCCGCCGCACGCCGAACGGGTCGGCTATCGTCTGCCCGCGGCGCGAGCGCGGGGCATGCCGCGCCCTCGCGCCGGAGCGAGCGAGGAGGCCCGGAGTGCGAGATCGGTACGTCGAACTGGCCCTGCCGTACATCCCGCGCCTGCTGCAACTCATCGACCGCAACCCGTACAGCCCCACCTACGGGTCGTTCGACCGCGCTTTCTGGCATTACCGCACCATGGACTTCCCGTGCGGGATGGCGCAGGAGATGGTCCTGCCCCTCGCGCTCGTCTACGCCCGCCCCTACCCCGGCAACAGGTTCTTCGGCGTGGAGCGCGTCCGCGAACTCGCCGAGGCCGCCGTCCGCTATACGGTCCGATCCTCGCACCCCGACGGCACCTGCGACGACTACTTCCCCTTCGAGCGCGCGATGGGCGCGCTGGTCTTCAGCCTCTACTCCGCGTCCGAGACCTACCAGGTCCTGGGCATGAACGACGACGCCGTGGTTGACCTGTTCCTCAGGCGGGTGCGCCACCTGAGCCACGAGAACGAGACCGGACGGCTCAGCAACCACCAGGCCCTCGCCGCGCTCGCCGCGTACAACGTCTACCGCATCACCGGCGACGAGGGCGCGCGCCGCGTCGCCGAGGACCGGATCGACCTCACGCTCGGCTGGCAGCACCGGGAGGGGTGGTTCCAGGAGTACGAGGGCGCGGACCCGGGCTACCACACCTGCACCATCGACTTCCTCGCCAAACTCACGCAGAAGATGCGCCAGGGCGGGCACGCCGACCGCGCCGACGAACTCATCGACCCTCTCGTGCGCGCCGTCGAGTTCGCCTGGCACTTCATGCACCCGGACGGCAGTTACGGGGGCGAGTACGGCAGCCGAAACACCTACCACTTCTACCCCCACGGGTTCGAGGTCATGGCGCCGCACACCGACAAGGCAGGCCAGATCGCGGACGCCTTCCTCGCCGGCGTGCCCGGCGACAAGCGCTACCACAACGACGACGACCGCATGACCGCCCACTACGTCTACGACTTCCTCCAGGCGTGGGAGGACTACCACCGACCGCGCCCGACGCCCATCAACCTCGCACGCGCCGAGCCGGCGACCGTCTGGATGCCCGGCGCGAAGATCGCCGTCTCGTGGAACGGCCGCGAGACCGACGCGACCGGCGGGCGCTACACGGTGGCGAATCTCAGCAAGGGCGGCGTGCTCAAGGTCTTCGACGCCAGCGGGCCGATCGCCTCCGACACCGGCCTGATCGGCGAGACCACCGACGGGCGCATCGTCGTCACGCACCTTGTGCAGCACGATTCGACCGTCCGCGCGGACGCCGCGGCGCGCGTCTTCGAGGTCGAGGGCGACTTCTGCTACCGCCGCCGCAACCAGATGACCGTGCTCAAGCAGTTGATCCTGCGGGCGTGGGTGCTGGTGATCGGGCGGTTCAACGCCAACCTGACGAGGAGCCTGGTGCAGAAAGTCGCGATCACCGGCAAGCCCAAGGCCCCGTACCGCTTCGCCAGGCGCATCGAGATCGAGGACGACCGCGTGGTCGTCACGGACCGCTTCCCCGCGGACATGCCGCTCAAGCGCCTCAGCGTCGGCTCCGACGCGACCAGCATCTACGTCGCCAACAGCAACGTCTACCAGGAGTCGGTCCTCTGCCCGTGGCGCCACGCGGACCCCGCCTCGCTGCCCGTCGAGAGCGGGCGGCGCGTGTGGAGAAGGGAGTACGCGCGCGCCGCGGCATCGGGCGACCCGATCCGCACACCGGTCGTCACCGGCCGCACGGGCGCGATGGAGGCGGTCTCGTGAGCCACTCGACCGTCCGCGCCGCCGGCGCCCCGGGCCACGACGGCGATGCCCCCCCCGCGGGCGTCATGGACGCCTCCTACGCCGCCGACCGCCGCTCCAAGCCGCACCTCGAGTTCAGGTACAAGTCGCGCGCCCTCAACGCCGCGAACGCCTACCGGCGTTTCGGGCCGGGCGCGGCCTCGCCCCGCGTGCTCGACCTCGGCGCGGCCGAGGGCGTCACGATGGCGGAGACGCACAGGCTGCTCGGCGCGAGCGAGTCCATCGGGATCGAGTACGCCCAGGACCTGATCGACGCGGCCGGCGCGCTCCCGCCCGGCTGCCGCCTGCTGCGCGGCGACGTCACGCTCGCCCACGACGCGGTCGAGCCGGGGACGTTCGACCTCGTGACCGCGCTGGCGATCCTCGAACACCTGCGCGAGCCGGCCGCGCTCATGGCGCAGGCCGCCCGCGCGCTGCGCCCCGGCGGCATCGTCGTCGCCTCCTGCCCCGCGGGAACGTGGGACGCGATCAGCGGCGCGCTGCGCCTCCACAAGGACGAGCACCACGAGGACCAGATCGGGCGCGACTCGTTCGCGGCGCTGGCGAACGCGGCGGGCCTCGCGCCCGTCCTCTACTGCCGATTCATGTTCGCTCCCGTCGGCTTCCTGCCCTACCTGCGCGTCCCCGTCTCGCCCCGCTTCGCCGACGCCGTCGACCGCGTGCTGCGCCCGCTCGTCGTGTTCAATCCGTTCTTCGTGAACCAGTTGTTCGTCGCCCGGAAGCCGTGACCGGCGGCGGCGCGCCGCGCGCAGGCCGAGCATGACCACAGCGAGCGAACACGAAGGTCGCGCAGACGCCGGCGCCCGCTCGCGCCGCGTGCTCCTCGCGGCGATCCCGCTCGCGGGCATGGCGGGCGCGCTCGTGCTGCTCGCGGCCACGCTCGACACCCGGCGGATCGTTTCGTCGTTGGCGTCGGCCTCCGCCCCCTGGGTCGCCGCCGCCGCGACGCTCTGCCTGCTCAGCACGCTCATCGGATCGCTCCGCCTGAGCCTCTTCCTCGGGTCCGCGGGCGTGCGCCGGCCCCTGCGCCGCTGCTGGTCGGCGTTCATGGCCGGACTCACGCTCAACGCCTTCCTGCCCGCGCGAGGCGGCGACCTCGCCAAGGGCGTCTTCCTCGCCGACGCCCCGGGCGAGCGCGCCACGCTCCTCGGTGTGGTCCTCGTCGAGCGCGTGTTCGACGTCTTCATGCTCGGTGTGCTCGGCACGGTCTCGGCCGTCGCGCTGGCGCAATGGCACGTGGCCGCCCTCGGCGCGGCGCTGATAGCCGCCCCGATCGGCGCCTTCGCGGCCCTGCGATTCGCGCATCGGACGCCCGTGATGAGGCCCTTTTTCGATCGGATGGGGCACGGGGCACGCTCCATCACGGCGCGCCCGTGGTGCGCCGCCGCCGCCGCCGGCGTCTCGACGATCGCCTGGCTCAACAACACCATGATCCTCTGGTGCCTGCTCCGCGCGACCGGCACGTCCATCGAGCCGCTCCGCGCCGTCGGCGCGGGCGCGCTCTCGATCTTCGTCGGGCTGCTGCCCGTCTCCGTGAGCGGGATCGGGACCCGCGACGCCGCACTCGCCGCGCTGCTCCGCGGCGCCGCCGAACCCGAGGCCGTCGTCGCCGCCGCGATGCTCTACACCGTGCTCGGATACTGGATGCTGGCCGCGATCGGGGCGCTCACGCTCCGCGCCGAACTCGCCCGGGCCCTCAGCGCCCGTCGAGAGCGGACCTAGTCCGGGCGGCCGCCTTCGGTCGAGGTCCCGGCCGGCACCCGACGCAGCGGACGGACCTCGATCTGCGGCGCGGCGGTGTCCGCCCGCGGCTGCGCCGGCGCGCCCGAACGCCCGTCCCCGTCGTGCCCGGCGCGCAGCCGCACGTGCGCCGGCGACCCGACCATCCGCGCGTTGATGAGGTCCCCGATCAGCCCCAGCCCGAACAGGATCAACCCCGTCGACAGCAGGCCCGTGGTGCTCACGTTCGGCACCGTGCCGAACCTGATCTTTCCGATCACCCCCACGACGACCGCGAGAACCATCAACGCCACCGCGACCGAGCCGAAGACCGGCAGCGGCTTGAAGTACATCACGGTCCGGAACACGAGCGAGAAGAACCCCAGCGTGTCGCGGATCGGACGGATCGAACTCTTCCCCACCCGCGGGTGGTAGTCGATCGGCACGTAGGCCACGCTCGCGCCGTCCGTGTGCAGGGCGAGCGTGATCGTGGTCGTGAAACTGAAGGCGTTGGGCAGCATCGACCAGTAGCGCTCGACGTGGATGCGCCGGATCGCGCGCAGGCCCGAGTTGATGTCCTTGATGTCCGCCCGCGACATCCAGCGCGCGTAGCGGAGCAGCGCCCACTTGGCCGGGCGCCGCGCCAGCGGGATGCGCACCGCCGACCCCGTGCGCGCCCCGACCACCATGTCGTGTTCGTCCAGCATCGCGACCAGGTCCGGGATGCGCTCGTTGGGGTACGTTCCGTCGGCGTCCGTGATCACGATGCGGTCGAACCGCGCCTGCGCCACACCCCGCTTGAGCGTCGCCCCGTACCCCGCGTTCACCGGGTTGTGGTAGACGCGCAGGCGGGGGTACTCGCGCACCAGCCCGTCGAGGATCGCCCCCGTCCCGTCGCGCGAGCCGTCGTTGACGAAGATCATCTCCGACTCGCACTCGAGCCGCGAGAGCGCGTCGTCCACCTGACGCACCGTCTCCGTCACCGCGCCCTGCTCGTTGTAACACGGCACGACCACCGTGACGCCGGGTGCGCTGCTCGGGATGGTCGGGGGGAGGCTCTGGTGCATGCCGGGATCGTCCCAGGACGCCGATCGACGCCCGGATGTGCGGCCATCATAGGCGAACGCCGTGCAATCCGCGCACGAACGACAGGCCGCCGGGCACAAACAAACACCAAATGCCCGCGCTCGATCCGCGCACCGCGCCTCCCGGACGCGCGGATACACTCGCCCCTGCGCCGATGACGCCGCCGCTTGTCACCCTGAGTTCCTCGCCCGCTTCGTGGCCCACGTTGTTCAGCCCCGCGCGCCTGGCGCGCGACCTGTGGCGCCAGCGTGAACTCATCCGCCAGTTCACCGTCCGGGAGCTGGCGGCCCGGTCCAAGGGCACGCTGCTTGGCATCGCCTGGGAGGTGCTCAAGCCGCTCGCCACGATCCTCGTCTTCACCTTCGTTTTCTCCATCGTCCTGCGCGTCCGGTGGCAGGCCGCGGGAATCGAGTCCGAGACCGCCGGGTTCGTCGTCATGATGCTCTGCGCGATGATCCCCTTCAACATCTTCTCGCAGGCGGTCCTCGCCGCCCCGACGCTCGTCCTCGCCCGCCCGAACCTCGTGAAGAAGGTCGTCTTCCCGCTCGAGGTCCTGGGCGTCTCCGCGACCCTCGCCTCGCTCGTGACGGCCCTCATCTTCGCCCTGCTCGTGCTCGTCCTGCTGCTGATCACGACCGGGCGCATCCCGCCGACGGCCGCGCTCCTCCCGCTCACGCTCGCGCCGGTCGTGATGCTCACGCTCGGCGTGACGTGGTTCCTGGCGTCGCTCGGCGTGTTCCTGCGCGACATCGGGCAACTGCTCAACGTGGTCGTGAGCAACATCCTGTTCTTCTCCGCGCCCATCTTCTACCCGATCGACGCCGTGCCGGAGCACCTCCGTTTCATCCCCTATCTCAACCCCTTGACCTACCCCGTCCTCGACGCGCGGCGCGTGCTGGTGCTCGGCGAACCGCCCGACTGGCCCGTGCTCGTCGCATTCACCGTAGCCTGCGCCGCGGTGATGCAGGCCGGCTACGCCTGGTTCGTCAAGAGCAAGCGCGGGCTGGCGGACGTGATCTGAACGGGAGCGGCATGAGCGCATCAGGCCCGGCCATCGCGGTTGAGAACCTCGGCAAGTGCTACCACATGTACGCCCGCCCCGAGGACAGGCTCAAGCAGGCCGCCTTCCGCTGGAGCCGACGCTTCTACTCCGAGTTCTGGGCCTTGCGCGGCGTGACCTTCGAGGTCGCGCGGGGCGAGTCCTTCGGGATCGTCGGACGCAACGGCTCGGGCAAGAGCACGCTCCTGCAGATCGTCGCCGGCACCACCGCGCCGACCGAGGGCGTCGTCCGCCGCGCCGGGCGCGTCGCCGCGCTGCTCGAACTCGGCAGCGGCTTCGACCCCGAGTTCACCGGACGCGAGAACGTCTACCTCAACGGCGCGATCCTGGGGCTGACGCGACGCCAGATCGACGAGCGCTTCGACGCCATCGCCGCCTTCGCCGACATCGGGCAGTTCATCGACCAGCCCGTCAAGACCTACAGCTCGGGCATGCTCGTGCGGCTGGCCTTCGCCGTGCAGGTGCAGGTCGAGCCGGACATCCTCATCGTCGACGAGGCCCTCGCCGTCGGCGACAACCTCTTCCAGAAACGGTGCTACCAGCGCCTCCACGAACTCCGCGAGCGCGGCGTCACCCTCCTTTTCGTCTCGCACGACCAGGAGACCATCCGCACGCTCACCGGACGCGCGCTGTTGCTCCACGCCGGGCGCGTCCGCGCGATCGGCCCCTCGTCCGAGGTGCTCCTCGACTACCGACGCCTGCTGCACGAGGAGGAGCGCCGCTGGATGCGCAGCGAGGCCGCTCGAACGCAGGCCCCGCGCGCCGACACCCACGCCGACACGCCCCGCACCCAGGGCGACGACGACCTCTCACGCCGCTCCTTCGGCGACCTCGACGCCGAAATCCTGGGCGTCCAGACCCTCGACGGCGCGGGCGAGCCGTGCGCCGCCTTCCGACCCGGCGACACGCTCGTCATCCGCGTCCGCTACCGCGTGAACCGGGAGTTGACCGGGATCAGCGTCGGCGTGCGCATCCGCGACAAGCAAGGCGTCAAGGTATACTCGTGGGGCACGCTGAACCAGGACATGGCCGTCTGGGCCGGCCGCGCGCAGGGCGACGCCCTCTGGGACCGCCGCCTCCCCGCGGGGCACACCGAGGAGATCGACTTCGTCTGCGACTGCCCGCTCGGCGCCAACTTCTATGAAGTCCAGGCCTCCGTGAGCGAGGAACGCGACCGGCACTACAACGACCAGCGCATCCTTCACTGGATCGACGAGGCCGCGTTCTTCACCGTCCTCGCCGACCGATACGAGTACTTTTTCGGCGGCGTCGCCGACCTGCGGATGAGGGCGCATGTCAGGCACTGACTACGCGGCGATCTACGACCAGTACTGGTCCCGCGCCGACCGGTGGGGCTCCTCGTCCTTCGAGAACGCCGCCGAGGTGGCCATGCGAATCCTCGTCGCCTGCGGCGCGGGGAGCGTCCTCGACGCCGGCTGCGGCATGGGCGCCCTCGTCCTCGCCCTGCTCCGTGAGGGCGTCGACGCCCGCGGCGTGGACTGCGCCCGACGCGTCGTCGAGCACGGCAACGCCCTCGCGCCCGAGCGGTTCGCCGAAGGCTCCGTCCTCGACCTGCCCTTCCCCGACGACGCGTTCGACACCGTCGTCTGCACCGACGTGCTCGAGCACCTCGCCCCCGAGGACGCCGACCGCGCGATCGCCGAACTCGCCCGCGTCGCCCGATCGAACCTCTTCGTCACGGTCGCCACCGCGCCCGACCGCGACGGCGTCTGGCACCTCACCGTGCGGCCGCGGGCCTGGTGGGAGGCACGCTTCATCGAGGCCGGCGCCCGCAAGCACCCGCTGATGCAGCGCGTCGTGCCCTACGCGAGCGCGGAGACCGTGACCGGACAGGCCACGCTGGTCTTCGAGAAGCCCCCCCCGAGCGCCCTCGAGGCCTTCCCGCTCTCGTGGCTCGCGCGCGAGCGCGACCTGCACATGGACATGCTCCGCGAACCGGGGGTCCGATCCGAGGCCCACGTCGCACGGTACACGCTCGCGGCGTCCTTCGTCCGCCCGGGCGACACCGTCCTCGACGCCGCCTGCGGCATGGGCTACGGCGCGCACGTGCTCGCCAGGGCCGGCAGGCCCGCGCGGGTCATCGGCATCGACGCAAGCCCCGCCGCCGTCGAGTACGCCCGAGCCAACTTCGCCACCGACCACGCCGCGCCCGACCCGACCCCCGTCGTCGAGTTCCGCGCCGCCGACGCCGAGGACCTCGCCGCGCTCGAGGACCGCTCGGTCGACCTCGTCGCCTCCTTCGAGACGCTCGAACACCTCGCCGAACCGGAACGCTTCCTCGACGAGGTCCGGCGCGTCCTCCGTCCCGGCGGGAGGCTCGTCGTCAGCGTGCCGAACCGCTGGGTCGACGAGTCCGGCAACGACCCCAACCCGCACCACCTCCACGTCTATGACCTGGGCTCGCTCCTCCGCCAGGTCGGGTCGCGATTCCTGCTCGAGCGCGCCTACGCCCAGAACGCCGACGGCGGCGCGCATCGGACCGGCGTCACTCCCTCCATCGCCGAGACGCCGCTCGGCGGCGAACCCCCCCCCGCCGACCCGGAATGGTGGATTCTCGTCGCCATGGCCGACCCGATCGACGCGGGCAGCGACGCCTACGCGGAGACCGCGTACCCCGACTACCGCGACCTCGACGGCTACAACCTCACCGCGTTCGAGCGCGACTACCACAACCCGTGGCTCGTCCGCGCCATGGTCTCGATCGGCGCCCGCACCGAAAGCCCCGCGCTGCTGCGCCGCCTGGCCGAACGGACGCTCGACACCGCCCCCCCCGGCAGCGCGGACCACGGTGCCGCGCTCTGCGTGCTCGGGTACCGCCTGCTCGACTCCGGCGACGCCGACGGGATCGCGGACCTGCTCGCGCGCATCGACGAGTACCACGCCCGGGCCGACGACACCCCGCACGCCTGGCGGTGGCGCATCAGCAACCAATACCTCGCCGGGCTGCTGCTCCTCAGGACGGGCGATCGCGAGGCCGCGCGGCGCGCGTTCCTCGCCTGCGCCGACCTCGACCCCGTCCGCTTCGCCCCCCTGCTGGCGACCAAGACCGTCGACGCCCTCTTCCGCGCCGGGCTGCTCAGCGCGTGCGACGGTCGCGCAACCGAGGCACGCCAGGCCTGGACACGCGGCGTCGAGGAGGCTCGGCGTGTCCTCTCCGGCGACTGGACCAACGTCGTCGGTCGAACGGACCGCCCCGTCTCCTTCGGCCTGCGCGAAGCGGCGCAGGTCCTCGACATGGCCGTCCGGTGCGGCGACGGGCTGGAGATGCTCGACGAGTGGGCCGCCAGGCCGGGCGTTTCCTGGGAACGCACCGCCACCCTCAACTGGTCCAGCCAACTCGCGTGGACGCGGAGGCTCGAACGCGCCAAGGCGTGGCTCGAACGCGAGGCGGGCTGGTGGCGATCCGAATCCGAGCGCCGCGACACGGCCCTGCGCGAGAGCGCGGCCGAAGTCGAACGCATCGCCGAAGCGCGCGACTGGGAGAGGTCGCAGCACGAGTCGTGGCACCGCCTCGCCGACGAACGCGAGGCCGCGCTGCGCGAGCAGGCCGAATGGATCGCGCGACTCGAAGAGGCGCGCGACTGGGCCGAACGCCAGCGCGCCGACTGGGAACGCGAAGCCGAACGCCTGCGCGACATGGCCCGAGAGTCCTCGCGCTGGGCCGAGGACCGGCAACGGGCCGCCGAGCGGCTCGAACGGGAGACCGAACGCCTCCGGGAATGGGCCGCGGAACTCGAACGCGCGCGCGCCTGGTCCGACGGCCAGCGGGCCGAGTGGGAACGCAGGTGCGCGGAGCACGAGGCACGCATCGAGGAACTCCGCGCGTGGATCGAGACGCTCGACGCCGGCAAGCGCCGCGCCGAAGAGGAACGCGAGCACGCCGCCGCCGAGGCCCGGCGCCTCGACGCCTTGACTCGATCTCAACGAGAACTGATAATCGGTCTGGAGACCGAGCGGGAGCGCCTGCGCGCCGAAGCCGGCCACGCCGCCGAGCGGATCCGCGTCATGCGGGCCGAACTCGTGCGGCTCTCCGGCGTCCGCGGGCTGATCCGGGCCGTCGGCAGGAAGGCGCTCCGGCGCGCCGTGGTGGACCCCGGCGTCCTCGCCCCGCCCGACGCCACGCCGACCCGCGAGCGCCCGAACGAAGGAGCCTCGGCGTGAGGCCGGTCAGCCGCGAGGCCCGCGTTCGTCCGCGGGCCGACGGACGGGCCGTGCGGAGAGGCGGACGATGATCGACCCACGGCTCCCGGACTTCGAGAACACCCCCGCCGACCCGCGCCGCGCGCCGTTCGACTACCGCCCGGACGGCGCTCCCGACACGCCCGCGGTCAGCATCGTCACCCCTTTCTTCAACACCCCCCCCTCCGTCTTCGACGAGACGGCACGCACCGTCTTTCGACAGTCGCTCCAGAACTTCGAGTGGCTGATCGTCAACGACGGCTCCGCCGACGCCGAAGCCCTCGCGGGATTGGACCGCTTCCGCGCCGCCGATCCCCGCGTCCGCGTGGTGGACCTCTCGCGCAACAGCGGCCCCAGCGCGGCCCGGAACGCCGGCTTCGCGGCGGCCCGCGCCGAACTCGTCTTCCAGCTCGACGCCGACGACCTCATCGAGCCGACCGCCCTCGAAAAACTCGCCTGGTTCCTCCACTCCAACCCGCACCTCTCGTTCGCGCACGGGTTCGAGGTCGGCTTCGACGCGCAGCAGTACCTCTACCCCCTCGGCTTCAACAACGGCCCGGCCTTCCTCCGCGAGTGCCTCTGCGGCGGGCACGCCGTCATGGTCCGCCGCGACGCCCACGCCAGGGTCGGCGGATACGACGAGTCCATCCGCGGCGGCATGGAGGACTGGGAGTTCTGGCTCCGCTGCGCCGACGCCGGCCTGTGGGGCGCCACCGTCCCGGAGTACCTCAGTTGGTACCGGCGACGCGAGAACCACGGCGCGGCGTGGGAGAACTGGGACGGCGCGGAACGCCAGCGCGCCTTCGAACGCCGACTCCGCGAACGCTTCCCCGCCCTCTTCGCCGGACGCTTCCCGACCCCCGAACCACGCCCCCCCCTCCCCTACGAGACCATCCGCGAGCGCGCGCCGTTCGCCAACCCCCTCGCCCGATCCGCGCCGCGCGTGCTCATGATCCTGCCCTGGCTGCGCATGGGCGGCGCGGACCGCTGGAACCTGGACCTCACACGCCTCCTCACCCGCCGCGGCTACGAGGTGACGATCTGCACGACGCTCGAGAACGACGACCCCTGGCTCCCCGCGTTCGCCGAGTTCACGCCCGACATCTTCTCCCCGCACCGCATCGCGCGCCTCGCGGACCACCCCGCGCTCATCCGCCACCTGATCGAGTCCCGGCGCCCCGACGCCGTGATCATCAGCAACAGCGAGTTCGGCTACCGGCTGCTCCCCTACCTGCGCGCCCACTGCCCCGGACCCGCCTACCTCGACTACAACCACATGGAGGAGGAGTACTGGAACAACGGCGGGCACCCGCGCAGCGGCGCGGGGTGGCAGAGCCTCCTCGACCTGAGCGTCGTCTCCTCCGACCACCTCCGCGGCTGGATGGCGTCGCGCGGCGCTGAGCGCGAGCGCATCGAGGTCTGCTACACCAGCATCGACGCCGAGGCGTGGCGGCCCATGCCCGACGATCGGCGGCGCATCCGGGACGAACTCGGCGTCCCCGACGACCAGTGCCTCATCCTCTTCTCCGGCCGGCTGTGCGCCCAGAAGCAGCCGCGCGTGCTGGCCGAAGCGATCAGACGCCTCGCCGCGCGAACCTCCGCCTTCGTCGCCCTCGTCGTCGGCGACGGCGAGGACCGCCCGTGGCTCGAACGGTTCATCGACGCCAACCGCCTCGGCGACCGGATCCGCCTGCTGGGCGAGCGCCCCGCGCACGACATGCCCGCCATCAACGCCGCCTGCGACGTCTTCTTCCTGCCGTCGCAGTGGGAGGGCATCGCCCTCTCCGTGTACGAAGCGATGGCGACCGGGCTGACGGTGGTCGGCGCGATCGTCGGCGGGCAGGCCGAACTCGTCACCCCGGACACCGGCATCCTCATCGAGAAGGGAACCGAGGAGCAGGAGGCCGAGCGCTACGCCGACGCCCTCGAACAACTCGTCCGCGACCCGCACCTGCGGGCGCGCATGGGCGCGGCCGCGCGCGAACGAGTCCGCGAACGCTTCCGGCTCGAGGACGCCGGCGACCGCATGGTCGCCCTGATCGAGTCGGCCCGCCGCCGGCACGCCGAGTCGCCGCGCCCGGGCGTGGACCCCGCGCTGGCGCGCGAACTCGCCACCCAGGCCGTCGAATCGACGCGGGTCGCCCGGCTCGCCGAGTGGCTCTGGCGCGAGCGTGAGCGGATGCTCGACGAGGCCCGCGCCAACCCCGCCGACGACCCGCACAAGGCCGACGAGCGGGCGATCGTCGAACTCAAGAGCATCGAAGCCTCGCGCGCCTGGCGGCTGGTGCAGGCCGCGAAACGCACGCTGCCCTACCGCCTCGTGGCGCGCGCCAGGTTCGGTCCCGGCTGGGACACGGCCGAGCGCGCGGGTTCGCCCTCGCAACGCCTGGCCCGTATCAAGTGGAGCCGGAGTTACCGCGTCATCGTGGCCGTCAAGCGATCCGCGCCCTACCGGTGGTACACGGCCATCATGTCGCCGCGCGTACGCGCGCCAGCGCGACACCCCGCCGCGAGCTCCCCCGAAGCCCCCGCCGCGCACTCGGACGCCGGACGGTGACGCCCGAGATCAGCCCGGCGGCGCGGCGGCGCGCCCGACGCCGCGAACGACCGTCGCCAGGCCGTACACCGCCACGACCCCCATCAGCCCCGTGTAGACCACGCGGTACCGCTCGATCGCGCTGAGCATGATGAGCGAGACCGCCAGCGCACCCCCGAGCACGATCATCCCCAGCGAGAAGATGCAGTACCGCCGCCCGAAGAACGACGCGACCACGCCGACCAGAAAGAACGCCCCGATGAACGGGCGCAACAGCCTCCACCCCGTCGCCCACTCGTCGTAGTGGCGAGCGGCCGTGCTCGTGCGCAGGTGCCCGATGTCCCGCTGCATCCTCGGGCCGAGGTCGGTGCCCGCCCAGTTCCGGTTCACGCTCGGGTCAGGGATGTTCGAGGAACCGTGCGGCCGACCGCGGAACGGCGCGGTGAAGGTCTCGACGGTCGTGTTCGAACGCTCGTGGTCCCACTTCGTCCACAGCCCGAGTTGCGTGGTCAGCGCGAGCCACACGCCCCACGCCCGCGCGTAGGGCCGACGCGCGAACGACTCCTCGACGATCTCCCCGTGGAGCGCCTCGCGCCGGTTCAGCCACGTCAGCCCATCGGGCTTCGGGAACACATCGCCCGAACGGACCTCGTTGGCGAACGTCCACGGGCTCATCCGCCCGGCCTCGATGCGCGCCCGGGCACGCTCCCAGTCCGCGGCGGAGAACACCCCCGTCTGGTTGGCGTCGATCGCGCCGGACATCTGCGCCATCTGGAGCCGCGAAAAGTTGTACGACAGCGCCATCCCGTACCGACCGTGCTCGCGCTTCGCGAGCGCCATCCACGGAGCGAGCGCGGCCAGCGCGACCACTCCCACCGCCAGCGCCTGCGCCGCGTGCACCGCCCGGAGGCGCGGCAGCCGCGCCCCGACCAGCATGGCCGGCACGAGCACGAGCAGCGTCTGGAGCGCGGAGCGCGCGTAGATCGCGGCGGCGCAGCACAGCCCGAGCAACGCGGCGCGGCCGACCCCGGCGAGCGAGCCGCGCACCCCCTCCACCGGACGCCGAACCTCGCGCACCGCCAGCCAGCCGATGAGCGTCACCAGGAAGAGCGAGAGCGTCTCGGTCAGCACCCACCGCTCGTAGGCGATCGCGTCCGGGTCCAACCCCACGATCAGCATCGCCACCACGGGCCACGGGCGCGGCAGCACGGGGCGGAGCATCAGGCGGCACATCCACGCCGTCCCGACCCCCATCGCCGATTGCACGATCCCCAGCGGCACGGCGAATCCGTCGAACAACCAGACGAACGGCGCGAGGAAGACCGAGTACCCGACCATGAAGTGGAAGTCGGCCAGCACGAACCGGCCCTCCGTCAGCAGCCGGTGCGCGTTGTAGAGATAGTGCGCCGAGTCCGTCCACATCATCATCGGCGTGAACCACAGCACCCACAGCCGTACGCCGACGATCGCCGCGAGCGCGACCGATTCCGGTCGCAGCAGCCAGCCCGGCGTCACGCGCGCGAGCCGGCGCGCCGCCTCGACCAGCCCCGCCGCGCCCAGCAGCAACGCGAAGCACGCCGCCACGCCCGCCAGGTGATCGCGCACGCGGAGCGGCCCGCTCCCGGCCACCCCCGCCGCGCCGACCTCGGGGCGATCCGCGAACCGCAGGCTCTCGATCGAGGCCGACGCGGGGAGCGGCGCGAGCGCGGAACGGCGGATCGGCACGCCGAAGAGCAGCGTGCGCTCCGATCCCCCCTCGACGAGCACACGCTCGACGCGCGGATCGAACCAGCGCAGCGCGTAGAACTCCGTGGCGTAGTTCGGCGCGGCGAACTCGACCAGCCTCGGCGCCGCTCCCGCCCCCGGGTCGAACGCCGCCGGATCGAGCCACATCCCGTTCACGATCCCGTCGCGCGCCCGGCGCCACTCGACGGCGTACTCCTCCCGACGCTCGTCCCCCGGCTCCTGCTGCGACGCAACGACCCGCACCTCCAGCGCGACCTGCCGCGCCACGAACCAGTCCCGCCCGAGCCACCAGGCCGCTCCGGCGAGCGCCAGCAGCGCCGGCAGGAGAACGCGGAGTCTCCAGCACCACGCGACGATCGATGCCGGGTCGAGCAGGCGCGACCCGCGGTCGGGTCCGGCTTCGGGCGTCGGGCCGCTCGTCGTTGGTGGCTGCGTCGTCGGCACGGGTGCATCGCGGGTTCGGTCGGTGTCGAGCGATCGGGAGTCGATCAGTATACGAACAGACGCGCCCCACCTCGCATCCGCCCGGCCCGTGCGCGCCGCCCGTGCCCCTCCGCCCTCCGCCTAAACTCCCGCCCCAGGGAACCTCGCCATGCCGTACACCATCCGTCCCGAGCAGGGCTTCACCGTCGACGCCGAGAACACCGACTACCTGTCGCGCCACGTCGACACCGGCGACCGCTGGGTCCTCAACTTCGGCCCGCAGCACCCCGCCACCCACACCACCCTCCGCCTCGTCCTCGAACTCGACGGCGAGCGCATCGCCCGCTGCACGCCCCACATCGGCTACCTGCACTCCGGCTTCGAGAAGCTCGGCGAACACCTCGACTACAACCAGTACGTCACCATCGTCAGCCGGATGAACTACCTCTCCCCGGTCGCCAACGACATCTGCTGGCACCACGCCGTCGAGACCCTCTTCGGCATCGACATCACCCCGCGCTGCAAGGTCCTCCGCACCATCATGGCCGAACTGGGACGCATCCAGGACCACCTGCTCTGCGTCGGGGCCGCCGCCCTCGACCTCGGCGCGTTCACCGGCTTCCTCTACGCCTTTAACCCCCGCGAGAAGATCTACGACCTCTGCGACTTCATCGCCGGGCAGCGGTTCCACCCCGACTGGACCCGCGTCGGCGGACTCATGCAGGACCTCCCCGACGAGCGCGTGTTCAAGACCATGGTCAAGGACTTCATCCGCAACGACCTCCCGCGCGCCGTCGACGACCTCGTCACGCTCGTCGAGCGAAACCGCATCTTCATCGACCGCACCCGCGGCATCGGCGTCCTGACGAAGGAACAGGCCCTCGCGTGGTCCATCTCGGGACCCGTCGCCCGCGCCAGCGGCGTGCGACGCGACCTGCGCAAGGACGAGCCCTACCTCTGCTACGCCGACAACTGGGACGGCCAGGGCGCGCCCGCCGTCAAGTTCAGCGTCCCCATCGCCGAGGAAGGCGACGTCTACGCCCGATTCCTCGTCCGCGTCGAAGAGATCAAGCAGTCCGTCCGCATCATCGACCAACTCATCGACGACATCCCCGGAGGCCCCGTCAACACCTTCCCCGACGGCAAACTCGTCAAGCCCCCCAAGGCCGACGTCTACGGCTCCATCGAGGGACTCATCCAGCACTTCGAACTCATCATGACCAACCGCGGCTGGGAGCCGCCGGTCGCCGAGGCCTACGGCGCGAACGAGACCGCCAACGGCGAACTCGGCTATTACGTCGTCTCCGACGGCTCGCCCCGAGCCTGGCGCGCCGCGACCCGCCCGCCCAGTTTCATCAACTACCAGGTCATGGCGATGCTCACCGAAGGCCACATGCTCGCCGACGTCGTCGCCATCCTCGGCTCGCTCAACATCGTCGCGGCGGAACTCGACAGGTAGTCGCTGGCGGCGGTTGCCGCCCGCCGACTCGCGATTCCGCTTACCCTCATGGCGCTCCAATAGGGATGACGGTCGCACGCGGCTGCGCGTGCTGATGAACGCTGCTCCTGCCGGAGAGCGGGCAAGAGGAATCGGTGATGGACTCGGTCGAGCAACTCAAGAAGTGGGTGGCAGCCGGCGAATCGGAACTTCTGGAGTTCAAGCGATCCACTGGAACACGACGCGAAGCGGTGCAGACACTGTGCGCCATGCTCAACACGAGGGGCGGGCGCGTGCTCATCGGCATCGAGCCTTCTGGACGCGTCGTTGGACAGCAGGTCGGCGCGCGCACACTGGACGAACTCTCCCGGGAAATCGGCGAGATCGAGCCGCCGGCGTTTCCTCACGTGGAGCGGGTGCCGATAGCCGACGATCGCGACGTGCTGGTCATCACGGTCCCACAGGGAGCAACGAGACCGTACGTAGTACGTGGAACGGCCTACCGCCGCGTGGGGGCCACGACCGTCACCCTTTCGCGCGATGAGTACAACGCGATGTTGATGGAGCGACTCCATAGCGAGCGACGTTGGGAGAACGAGACCGCGGACGGGTGGGCAACCGACGATCTGGACGCCGCGGAGATCACACGGACCATCGAAGAGGCGATCCGCAGAGGCCGCCAGAACGACCCCGGCACTCGAGATGCCGAGTCGCTCTTGCGGGGGCTCGGTCTCATGCGCGATGGCGGCATCACGCGGGCGGCTGCTGTGCTCTTCGGCCGCGATCGGCCGATCGAACGCCGACTTGGTCAGTGCCTGCTCCGCTTCGCCCGATTCCGTGGAACAGACAAGTCCGAGTTCATTGACAATCGGCAGTTCTACGGCAACGCGTTCCGGCTGCTCGCCCGTGCAGACCGGCTCCTGCGTGAGTATCTGCCCGTTGCCGGCAGAGTCGTTCCGAGTCTCTTCGAGCGCGCCGATGATCCCCTCTATCCGCCTGTGGCACTGAGAGAGGCATTGGCAAATGCGATCTGTCACCGTGATTACAGCATCGTGAGGAGGCTCAGTCTCCATCGCGATCTTCGACGACCGGCTCGAGATCACCTCTTCGGGCACCCTGCACTTCGGACTGAGGACCGATGACCTCCTGAGCGAGCACGAGTCTCTTCCGTGGAATCCGCTCATGGCCGCCGTCTTCTACCGACGAGGGGTCGTCGAACGCTGGGGACGCGGCACGCTCGTCATGGCGGACCTGGCCCGGCGTGCGGGTCTGCCTCCGCCTGAGTTCGAGGAGACGGCGGGATGCGTCGTGGTGACGTTCCGCCCGAGTCGATACCTCCCGCCGGAACAAGTGCGAGCCACACTCACAGACCAGCAGCGGGAACTGCTGGCCCTGATCGATGCTCGCGGGCGCATCGCGTTGCGCGACCTGAAGGCCGCGCAAGCCGATCGGGATGAGTGGGCGATCAAGAAAGACCTATCCATCCTCAAAGGCCTTGGCCTTCTGGATACTGCCGGGTACGGAAGAGGGGCGTACTGGCTTCGCAGGAGATAGGTGGGAGCGGGGTCTCAGGGTGTCGCTCCCATTCCACTCCATTTCACTCCAATTCGTGCTCCAATTCCCCATTCCCCCGGGAAACCTATGGCCCGAAATGAGACTCGCTTGGCCCGGCTCCATTTCCCGTGACTTCCGCCTCCCTTCGTCGCTCCACCCTCGGTCGCGGCCTGTAGGCCGTGCGCCGACCACCAGCACGAACGAAGGAGAGGCCCATGTACGCAGCCCGAACGACCCGCCCCCTGTCCCTCACTCCTTGGGCGACGGCCGCCGCCATCGCCCTTGCCGCTGGCTCTGCCGCCGCCCAGGACTTCAACGGCGACGGCTTCGCCGACCTGGCCGTCGCCGCCCCGGGCGAGTCCATCGGCGCCGCGACCGGTGCCGGAGCCGTCACGATCATCTACGGAGCAGGCCCCGGCATCGGCCTCAGTGCCTTCGCCCCGCTCCCCGCCGTCCAGATCACCCAAGCCACCTTCGGCCTCGACCCCGTCGAGACAGGCGACAACTTCGGCCTCTCTATGGCCTGGGGCGATTTCAACGCCGACGGCTTCGACGACCTCGCCATCGGCACGCCTAACGAAGGCATCGGTGCCGCCACCGACGCCGGCATGGTCATCGTCCTCTACGGCTCGCCCACCGGCCTCGCGCCCTTGGGCCCGCCCGTCTTCACCCAGGGGCTCGGTGGCATGCCCGACGCGCCCGAGACCGGCGACCTCTTCGGATGGTCCCTCGCCACCGGCGACTTCAACGGCGACGGCTTCGACGACCTCGCCATCGGAGCCCCCGGCGAGACCGTCACCTTCGCCGACCAGGGCGTCGTCCACCAGGTCTTCGGCTCGCCCGGCGGCCTCATGCCCGCCGGACCCGGCATCCCCATGTTCGTCCAGAGCGCGCTCGGCGACCCGGACGAGGCCACCGACATGTTCGGCTACTCCCTCGCGTCGGGCGACTTCGACGGCGACGGCTTCGACGACCTCGCCATCGGCGCCCCATTCGAGACCGTCGGAGCCAAGGGCGCGTGCGGCATGGTCAACGTCGTCTACGCCGCGCCGGGCTTCGGCCTCGACCCCGCCGCGCCCACCGCACCCGAAGTCTGGACGCAGGACTCGCCAGGCGTCCCCCAGGTCGCCAACCCCTTCGACAACTTCGGCATCGCCCTCGCCGTCGGCGACTTCGACGGCAACGGCGCGGACGACCTCGCCATCGGCGTCCCCTACGAGAGCATCGGCGCGAAGACCAACTGCGGCGCGGTGAACGTCCTCTACGGCGTCCCCATGCCGGGCATCGGCCTCGACGCCTTCGCCGCCGTCCCCGCCGAACTCTGGCACCAGAACGCCGCCGGCATCCCGGAAGTCAACGACTCCAACGACAACTTCGGCTACGCCCTCGCCGTCGGCGACTTCAACGGCGACGGCTTCGACGACCTCGCCGTCGGCGTCCACTTCGAGGACGTCAAGGCCATCAACGACTGCGGCTACGTCAACGTCATCTACGGCGCCGGCCCCGGCTTCGGCCTCGACGCCGCCGCGCCCGTCCCCGCCCAGGGCTGGCACCAGAACTCACCCGCCGTCCCCAACACCAACGAGGCCGCCGACTACTTCGGCTGGGCGATCGCCGTCGGGGACTTCGACGGCAACGGCGCGGACGACCTCGCCGTCGGCGCTCGCGGCGAGGACCTCGGTGCCGCGAGCAACTGCGGCGCGGCCTTCGTCATCTACGGCAACCTCGCCGCGGGCATCGGACTCGACGGCGCGACGCCCGTCCCGAGCCAGACCTGGCACCAGAACTCACCCGGCATCCCCGACTCCAACGAGAGCGACGACCTCTTCGGCGGCGGACTCGCCGGCGAGTGACCCGCCCGCAACAACGCTCGCAACAACGCGACACCACACGGGGCGGGGCCTTTCCAGGCCCCGTCTCCTCACTCCTGCGGGGCGGGGCCTTTCCAGGCCCCGTCGTTCCCACCGCCCAACTGGTGCCGCACGAGTTGCGTGTAGGTCTCGCACCGCCCCATCAACTCGCCGTGCGTGCCCTCATCCACGACCCTCCCCGCGTCCAGCACCACGATCCGGTCGGCGTTGAGCACGGTGCTCAGCCGGTGGGCCACGATCAGGCAGGTGCGGCCGCCGTGAAACTCCGCGATCGCCTCCGCGATGCGGGCCTCGCTCTCCGCGTCGATCATGCTCGTCGCTTCGTCGAGGATCAGGATCGCCGGGTCGCGCAGGATCGCCCGCGCGATCGCCAGCCGCTGCCGCTGCCCCCCCGACAACGACAGTCCCTGCTCCGCGAGCTCGGTGTCGTAGCCGTCGGGGAGTTGGCGGATGAACTCGTCGGCGCGGGCCTTGCGCGCGGCCTGCTCCACGCGCTCGCGCGTCACGCCCTCCGCGCCGTACGCGATGTTCGCCGCGACCGTCCCCCGGAACAGCACGACCTCCTGCGTCACCACCCCGATCTGCCTGCGAAGACTCCGCACGCCGAACTCGCGGATGTCGCGCCCGTCGATCAGCACGCGACCCGCGTCCGGATCGAACAGACGCGGCACGAGCGAGAGCAGCGTGGTCTTCCCCGACCCGTTCGGCCCGACGAACGCCACCCGCTCGCCGAACGGGATGCGCAGGTCGATCCCGCGCAGCGCCGGCTCGTCCGCGCCGGGGTACACGAACGACACGCCCTCGAACGCGATCGACTCCCGATGCCTCGGCAGGCGCGGCAGGCGGCTGTCGTGCCCCGGCTCGGGCGCGGCGTCAAGAAGTTCGGCCAGCCGCTGGGCCGCCGGGGCGGAACTCTGGATGTCGTTCACCAGGCCCGTCAGCGGCTTGAGCGACGCCCCGGCCGCCCCCAGCGCGATCAGCGCCGTGATGAACCGCGACGGGTCGAGTTGCCCGTCGATGATCGCCTTGGCCGCGATGAGCGCGAGGAACCCCAGCACCACGATCGACACGACCTCGACGAGCGGGCTGGCCAGCGCCCGCGCCGTCCGCACGCGCAGCATCTCCCGCATCACACGCTTGTTGATGCGGTGGAACCGCCCCGCCTCGTAGCGCTCGGTCGTGTGGACCTTCACCACCCGCAGCCCCTGCAGCGCCTCGCTCGCGGCCCCGTACAGCCCCGCCTGCGAACGCAGCGCCTCGCGCGAGGCGCGCCGGATGCGCTTGCCCAGCCGACGGATGATCGTGTAGAGCACCGGCGCCACCGCCACCGACACCAGCCCCAGCCGCCAGTCCGCGATGAAGGCCGCCGCAAGCCCCGCGATCCCCTTCGTCACCTGCGCCACCGCGCGCGAGAGCAGCGCGGTCAGCCCCGCGCCCAGCGCGGCCGTGTCGTTCACGATCCGGCTCACGATGTCGCTCGCCCCCCCCGCCACCACCCGCTTCAGCGGCAGCCGCAACACGCGGTGGAAGGCGTCGCGCCGCACCCTCGTCACCGTCCGCTGCACCACGGCGAGCGAGAAGTACGAGTGCAGAAAGTTCGCCGCCCCGCCCAGCAGCGTCAGCACGCCCAGGCACGCGATGATGATGAGCACGGTCTTGAACCGGTCGTCGGTGAGCGAGGCGACGAAGGCCTCGGACATCCGCAGCGCGCCGGGCATCCACGGCTCCTCGTTGGCCCGCGCCGCCATCGTGCGGAGCGTGTGCCCGTCCTCGAGAATGTTGCGCAGCACCGGGATGATGCCCACCAGCCCCGCGCCCAGCCCTCCCGCCGAGAGCACGGCGAAGAGCAGCGAGAGCGCGACCATGCCGCGGTAGCGCAGGGATTGTCTGGCGAAGCGCCGGAAGTCGCGCATGAGCGCTGAGTATGGCACCCCGCCACGCTCCGGGCCAGTCGGGGCGTTGGTCGGGTCCTGTCGGTGTGGATAGGCTGGGCCACCCGCGCGGTACCCCGAGCGGGCGGAGCCGGCCATGGGCGCGCCGAGCGTCACCTTCGTCATCCCCTGCTTCAACCACGGCGAGTTCGTCGCAGAGGCCGTCGCCTCCGCCCTCGACCAGCACGACGCCGACACCCGTGCCGTCGTTGTCAACGACGGCTCGGACGACGGCGCCACCCCCGCCGCCTGCGACGCGCTCCTCCAACGATTCGGGCGCGACCGCCTCCGCGTCGTCCATCAGCCAAACCGCGGCCTGCCCGCCGCCCGCAACGCCGGCGCGCGCGGCGCGACGACCGAGTACCTCGTCTTCCTCGACGCCGACGACTGGGTCGAGCCGACCTTCGTCCGCACCCTCGCCGATGCGCTCGACGCCGAACGCGCCGCCGGACGCGACGACGCCGCCCACGCCTACTGCCAGGAGCGGCTCGTCGGCCTCGGCGAGGGCACTTGGCGCGTCCCCGAGTGGGACCCGCTCCTCCTGCTCATCACCAACCTGCACCCGGTCACATGCCTCGTGCGCCGCGACCGCTTCGAGGCCGTCGGCGGATTCGACGAGACCATGACCCGCGGCTACGAGGATTGGGAACTCTGGGTGCGCATGTCCGCGCGCGGGTGGCGCGGCGTGCGCGTGCCCGAGCCGCTCTTCGTCTGGCGACGCCACTCCAACTCGACGATGATCTTCGACGCCGTCGCCCGGCACGACGAGTTGTACGCGAACATCATCGACCGCAACCGCGACCACTACGAGAGGCACATGCCGGCCATCGTCGCTCGCTCCAACTCCATGCTGCGGAAGTTCGACTGCAACTGGCTGGACGAATCGGGCCTGCCCATCCCGCTCATGCACCTGCGCGAGGCGTGGGCCGCGCTGGGGCCGGCGCAGGCGGCCGCGGCCGAGGCGCAGGCCCGCGCCGCCGCCCTCGAAGCCCAGGCCGCCGCGCTGCGCAACGAACTGCATCAGGCCCGCGAGAGCCTCGCTCGCCTCGAGTCGATGGCGACCGTCCGCGTCAACCGCGCCATGCACCGCTCGATCGACGCGATGCCGGGGCCGATCGCGGGCGGTGTGCGCTGGATGCTGCGCTCCGCCAAGAGGCTGCTCCCGCGACGAGACGAGCCGCGACCGTGAGGGGGCGGTTGCCTCGGATGGGGCGCGCACACGCGCCCCCTCGCGGGCGCCGCAGGTCGGAGCGAACCTACACTCGCCCGTGGATCCGGGCCTCGCCAGCACGCCGCGCGCAGCGCCGCTCGACCGTCCCGTCGCGGTCGATGCGCGGGCGTCGCGGACGCGCACCGTCCGTGTCGCGACGATCGTGCCCTGCTTCGACCGGCCCGCCGATCTCGCGCTCGTCCTGCGCGACCTCGCCCGCTGCGAGAACCAACACGAGCGCGAGGGGGGGGTGCGGTCCATCGACCTGCGCGTGCTCGTCGTGGACAACGCCTCGCGCGAACCGCTCGAACGCGCGGGTGCGCCCGGTGATCTGCGCGTCGAGTGGGTGCGGCTGGCCTCGAACACCGGCGGCAGCGGCGGGTACAACGCCGGCATGGCCGCCGCGTTGAACGAGCGGTCCGACCACACGCCGGACTACCTCTGGCTCGTGGACAGCGACGCCCGCGTCGAGCCGGACACGCTCGGCGCGCTCGTCGACGCGATGGAGCGCGACGACGGCCTCATCATCGCGGGCTCGGCCATCGCCGACCCCGACACGGGCGAAGTCTTCGAGATCGGCGGACGCGTCTGCCGACGCACAGGCTCGCTTATCCCCGCGCTCGCGTCGCTCCCCGACGATCCGACCGACGTCGTGCCGTGCGACTACGTCGCGTCGTGCTGCGCCCTGGTGCGCGCCTCGGCCGCCCGCGAGGGCCTGATGCCCCGCGTCTTCCTCAACGCCGACGACGCCGAGTGGTGCATCCGCCTCGCCCGCGCGACAGGAGGTCGCGTCGCCGCCGTTCCCGCCGCCCGCGCCCTGCACCCGCGCTTCGACCGATTCCCGCTCGGCCAGCGGTCCTACTCGGCCCGCAACGCCCTCGGCCCGATCGCCGCGCTCGGCCTCGGACCGGTCGTCCGCCTGCGCCGCGCCCTCATCGAAACCGCCCGCGCGGTGAACCAGGAACTCATGGCCCGCCCCGACCTTGCCCGCCTGCACCTGGCCGGCCTGCGCGACGCGGCGCGGGGGCGAACCACGGGACCGATGCCCGCCGACACACCCCCCCCCGAGCCGTTGCGCCCTTGGAGCGACCTGCCCGGCGCGCTCGCCGACGCCGCCCGCGCCCTGCGCACCCGGCGATGCACCCTCTCGCTGCCCGGCGACCTCGGCCCGGCGACCGCCCGTGCCGTCATCCGCGAGACCAGGGCCGCGGGCTTCACCCCCGTGCGAACCACCACGCGCAACCAGCGCACGGAGCGGGCGCGCACCGGCGTCGGCGCGTTCCTCCGGCGCGCGCTCCTCGGCCCGCCCGTCGATCTGGCGGTCGTGCCCGCCAAGGGTCGGCCGGTCGATTGGCTCGCGGGACGGGCGATCCTGGCCGTCACGCCCGCCGGGTTCGCCCTCCGCCGCGCGCGGCGCGTCCCAACGCTCGCCCGCGCCGCCGCCACGGCCCTCCGCGGCTGCGCCCTCGCCGCCCGCCTGGGCGTTCGGCCGCCGACGCCCGTCGGCCTCACGCCCCCCGCCGCCGTACGAGCCTTCACGCCGTACGAGCCGCGCCGATCGGGCCGGGCCGGCCTCTCGCTCTCGGTCGTCGTCCTCAGTTTCAACCGCCGCGATGCGCTGCTCGAGACGCTCCGCCGCCTGCGCGCAGGCCGCGCGACGCGCGACGCCGAGGTCATCGTCGCCGACAACGCCTCCTCCGACGGCACGCCCGACGCCGTCCGCGAAAACGCGCCCTGGGCACGCCTGGTCGAGATGCAGACGAACGAAGCCATCGCCGGCTTCAACCGCGGCGCGGACGCGGCCCGCGGCGACGCCCTGCTCATCCTCGACGACGACGCCCGCCCCGACGACGACGCCCTCGCCCAGGCCCTCGACCTCCTCGCACGCCGCCCGAACCTCTCGGCCGTCACCTTTCTGCCGGTCCACCCGGCGACCGGCGCGTGCGAGTGGCCCTTCGCCGAGCGCCTCGACGCCCCGCGCGACGACTGGCCCGTCTTGGGCTGCTGCAACCTCGTGCGCACCGCCGCGTGGCGCGCCCTCGCCGGCTACGACGAGACCTTCCGCCTCTACCGCAACGACGTGGACCTCGCCATGCGCCTGCTCGCCGCGGGGGGGGGCGTCCACGTCAACCCCGCCTGGCGCTGCGAGCACGACTCGCCCGCCGCCGCCCGCAAGAGCGACCGCTGGTTCCGAACCGCCACGCGGAACTGGGTCTGGCTCGCCCGGCGCCACGGGCGCGGCCCGTGGAAACCGCTCGGCCTCGCCCTCGGATGCCTCTGGGCGCAACGCCTCGCGGGCGCACGCCCCCGCTCCCACGCGGCCGCCCTGCGCGGCGCACTCGACGGCCTGAAGCAACCTCCCGCGCCACTCCCCGCCTGGCTCGCCCCGGACGGACGCGCCTGGGAGCGGTTCATCCGCCTTCACCTGTCGGTGCGCCGCCGCCGCGCGCCATGAGCGGCGCCAGCGCGAAGAGCAGCGACCTCCACTCCGCGTAGCGGTAGACCACGCCGTGGCGATCGTGAATCGCCCGCACCTCGCGCAACATCCGCTCGCTCAGGGCCTGCTGCCAGTCCTGGGCCGTCGGATCGCAGTAGTACACGCGGCACCCGAGAGGCCGATGCGCGTGCACCTCGCAGAGCGTCGCGGGCTGGAACGGACACCCCCCCCTCGCCGCCGCGTCGGCCACCCCCCGCTCGTCCGGCACCAGCGCGGGGTCGATCGAAACCAGCGTGAACGCCGCCTCCAGCCCCGTCGTGTAGAGACGGTGCCCCCATGCTTCGAACCGGCAGCACCGCCCCGACGCCGTGCACACAGGCCGACGCCGCGCCGCCTCGCGCGCCAACGCCGCGTACACCAGTTCGAGTTCGCCCGAGACCTGCGGGTCGCGCGCGGCGCGGAGCCAGGCCTCCGCCACCGCACGCTCCGGCGCGGCGGCGCGGAGCGCGGCCTCCCGCTCGGATGGCGTTGGCGGGTTCATCGCGGGTGCCGCTCGCGGATGACGCGGACCTGCTGCGGCGTGTGCAGCCGCCCCCGGTCGATGCCCGGGCACGTCCCGCGCGCCCGCGTCCAGTCGTCGCGCGAGCGCAGCAGTTCGGGCCAGAACGGCCACGACCGGCACTGCGCGGGGCGATCCTCGTACACGCCGCAGACCGCCGCGCCGGGGACTCGGTCGCGGTCGAGAAAGATGCAGTCGAACCCGCGCGGCCCCTCGCGCTCGACGAGCGACCGCCCGTAGCGCGTCGGCTCGGTGTAGCGCTCGACGAACGCCTCTCGCCCCATGCCCAGCCGCGCCGCCAGCGCATCGCACTCCGCGTCGCTCACCAGGACGTAGCCCGGCGGGCCGGAGCAGCAGTTGCCGCACATCGTGCAGGCGAACCGCAGGCCGACCTCGCCGGTGTCCGGGTCCGGGCTGTCGAACCATTCGCGGGTCATCGGGGTGCGCCCAGGCCTCACCGGAGATCGTGCACGAATCGGCAGAGTGGCAGAGCGCCCCCACGCCGGCGACCGGAATCGCCTCGTCACTTCGTCACTTTGCCGCTCTGCCGCTCTGCCACTTCGTCACCCCCGCCCCAGGTACCGCAGCGCGACCAGCGTCTGGTCGTCGTCGCGCGTCCGCGCCCGCGTGTGCTCGTAGAGCGCGGTGTGGACCGACTCCACCACGCAGTCCGGGTTCCCCGAGCACCGCTCCAGCGCGGCGTCGAGCCGCTCGACGCCGAACATCTCGCGGTCCGGCCCGAACGCCTCCGTGATCCCGTCCGTATACAGGATCAGCGTGTCGTCGCGTTCCAGACGCACCGCGTCCTCCTCGCCCTCGAAGTCCGGGGCCAGCCCCAGCGGCAGCCCGCCCCCCCCCTCCAGCGGCGTCACGTGCCCGTTCGGTCCGTGCTTGTGGCGCGGCGGGTTGTGCCCGGCCCGCGCAAACCGCACCTCGCCCGTCGCCGGGTCCACCGCCGCGAAGAACGCCGTTACGAAACTCCCCTCGAGCGCCGCCGCGTGCAGGCGACGGTTCGCGTACCGCATCACCGCCACCGGCGAGAAGTCCGGACCCTCGTACCCGTGCAGGATCGCGTGCAGCATCGCCATCACCGTCGCCGCCGCCGCCCCGTGCCCGGCCACGTCCGCGATCAGCACACCGAGCCGGCCGTCCGCCAGCCGGAAGAAGTCGTAGTAGTCGCCCCCCGCCTCGTCGGACGTCAGGTAACTCGTCGCGATCAGCAGCCCCGGCACGCTCGGCACGCGCTTGGGCAGCAGCGACTGCTGCACCCGCGCCACCTCCTCCAACTGCCGCGTCAGCGCGGCGTTCAACTCGTCCACCCGCGTGGCGTGCAGCAGGGTCCGCGTCGTCGCGCCCACCATGTTCGAGATCAGCACGTGCTCCGCCATCCCCGCCGTCGTGAACCCCTCCGGGTCGCGCCGGAAGGTGAACGTCCAGTTCAGCGGCTCGCCGTGGTCGAAGACCGGGCTGGCGATGCAACTCCCCATCTCCCCCAGTTCGTCGCCCAGCACCTCGTCGCCGCGCAGGTCCAGGTGCTGGAACAACTGCGGCTCGGGCCGCCCGAGCACCCGCCCCACGAACCCCCCCGTGTGCGAGGGGATCGTCTCCCAGTCGCGCCACGGGTCCGGCGCGCCCGGCGGCTGCTTCGAGGCCGGGACGATCCGGCGCGTGATCTTGTACTCCCCCTTCGCCAGCCCACGCACCGACACCGACAGCAGGTAGTCGTACGGGCGGACCTTCCAGAAGTGACGCCCGAACGCCGCCGGCACGTCGTGCGGGCGCGTCGCACGGCTCACCTCGCGGAGCAACTCCGTGAGGATCGGCAACTCCGCCACCCCGGATACGTCTACGGCGGACATGCCCGAGTCTAGGTCGCGCCGCGGCACGCCCCCCGCCCGATCAACCCCCCCGGCACCGGTCCTCCACCCGACGGGCACGCTCCGCCAGGTCGGCCAGCGTCGTCACCGTGTCGCTCTCGATCTCGTCGCGCCGCTCGGCGTCCGCCACCAGCGGCAGGTTGATCGAGACGTTCCACGCCGACGCTCGCGCCGACGCCGCCGACAGCACCGCCGCGATCGCCAGGTCGCTCCGCAGGTTGCGGTTCGAGATCGGCTCGACGGCCTCCAGCAGGCGGAGCACGTTCGAGCACGCCGCCATCGCCGCCCGGGGCGCGCCGATCGCCGCCTCCAGCGCGCCGGGCAACTCCGCCTGCCGACGAGGGTCGCTCTCGGGCAGACGCAGCAGCGGCGAGAGCACGCCGTACGCCTCCGCGTCCTCGTCCGCCAGCCGCAGCAGCACCACCCGCGCCGCCTCGAACCGCCGGGCCGCGTCCTCCAGCCGGTCGCGGTGCGCCTCGGCGTCCTTGCGCCCGATCGTGTACGCCACCACCATCCCCGCCAGCGACGCCGCCACCGCCCCGGTCAGGCACGCCGCGGCCCCGCCGCCCGGCGTCGGCGCGCGCGCGCCGAGCGCCCCCAGAAACGCGCCGATCGTTTGCCTCGAAACAGGCTCGGCCATCCGCCGCCCAGCCTACCAGACCCCCGAGCGTCACGCCCGCGAGTCCAGCACGAGCGTGACCGGCCCGTCGTTTACCAGGCGGACCTGCATGTGCGCCCCGAAGACCCCCGTCTCCACGCGCACGCCCCGCCCCCGCAGCGCATCCGCAAGGGCGTCGAAGGCGGCCGCGGCCTCCGGCGGGCGCATCGCCCCGTCGAACGACGGACGCCGTCCCTTGCGAGCATCCCCCGCCACGGTGAAGTTCGGCACCAGCAGGACCTCGCCCCCCGTGTCCAGCAGGCTCAAGTTCATCTTCCCAGCGTCGTCCTCGAAGACGCGCAGGCGGGCGACCTTGTCGGCCGTCCAGTCCAGATCTCGCTCCGCGTCCCCCTCGACCACGGCCACGAGCACGACCAGCCCCGCACCGATCACCGCGCGGGGCGCCCCGTCGGCATCCAGCGAAGCCCCCGACACCCGTTGGACGACGCACTTCATGGCGCAACCTCACCCCGGCGTCGGGCGCGCGTGCAACGCGGGCATGACCTCGAGGTACTCGCGGGCGGGCGGGCAGTCCGCGCGCCCGAAGCCCTCGTACGGCCCGTCGTAGCAGACGCCTCCCTGGTGGAGCATGATCACGCGCGGCGCGAGGCGGCGCAGCAGTTCCCGGTCGTGCGTGATCACCAGCGTCGTGCGCCGCGCCCCGTCAGCCCGCGCCGTGTGGTGCAGGTTCCAGATCAGTTCGTGGATGCCGCCCGACACCACCGGGTCCAGCCCCGTCGTCGGCTCGTCGTAGAAGATCACGATCGGGTCCAGCGCGATCGCCCGCGCGATCGCCACGCGCTTCGCCATCCCACCCGACAGGTTGTCCCGGTCCTTGTGCAGCACGTCATCGACGTCCAGTGCACACGCCGCCAGCGCGGCCCGCGCACGACGCTCGATCTCCGCCTCGTCCGCCACCTCGTGCTCGCGCAGCAGCAGCGCGATGTTCTCGTACACGCTCCCCGAGAAGAGCGCGTTCCGCTGGAACACGACCGCCCAGTGGCGACGCACCGCGTCGAACTCGTCGTCGTCAAGCGTCGCCGGGTCAACGAGCGGCGCGCCCCGGCGGCTGTGGTCCGCCACCAGCACCCGACCCTCGCTCGGGTTCAGCAGCCCGATGATCAGGTCCAGCAGCACCGTCTTGCCCGAGCCGCTCGCCCCCACGATCGCCACGATCTCGCCCGCCGCGACCTCGACGCCCACCCCGCGCAGCACCACGCGGTCGCCGAACGACTTGCCCAGCCCTTCCGTGCGCACTTCGACGGGCGCGTCGTGTTTGGAGTCCGTTCCGGCCGGCATCCGGGCAGCATACGCCCCGTCCCTCCGGGTGGAGCCCCCGATCCGCCCGTTCCACGCCGCGCGCCGCTCGGTCGCCGGGGTTCCGACCGGTAAGATGACGGCGTGATCTATCTGGACAACAACGCCACCACCCGTCCCAGCCCGGCGGTCGTCGAGGCCGTCTGCCGCGCCCTCACCGACCTCTGGCCCAACCCCTCCAGCATGCACCGCGCCGGGCAGGCCGCCCGACAGGCCGTCGAACTCGCCCGGCGCGAAGTCGCGACCCTCATCGGCGCGCGCGCCCGCGAGATCACCTTCACCTCCAGCGGCACCGAGTCCATCGACCTCGCCATACGCGGCGCGATCGACGCCTCCGGACGCCGAACCATCGTCACCACGGCCGTCGAGCACGGCGCGGTCCGCGAACTCGCGCACGACCTCGAGCAGCGCGGCCTCGCCGCCGTCCGCTGGGCGCCCCTGGACCGGCACGGCGCGGCCGACCCCGACGCCCTCGCCGACCTCCTCGACGAGTCCGTCGCCGTCGTCAGCATCCAGTGGGCCAACAACGAGACCGGCGTCGTCCACCCCGTCGCACGCATCGGCGCGCTCTGCCGAGAGCGCAATCTCCTCTTCCACTGCGACGGCACCCAGTGGGTCGGCAAGATGCCCACCAACGTCGGCAGCGCGGCCCCGCTCCCCCGCACCGATCCCGCCTCCAACGGCCACGCCCGATGTACCGATGACGCCGCGCCCGCCGTCGAGGCCACGCCGATCGACATCCTCACGTTCAGCCCCCACAAGTTCCACGGTCCCAAGGGCATCGGCGTCGTCTGGAGTCGGCGCGGCGTCCGCCTCAAGCCCCAGATCCACGGCACGCAGGAACTCGGACGACGCGGCGGCACCGAGAATGTCCCCGGCATCGTCGGCGCGGGCGTCGCCTGCCGCGAAGCCGCCGAATGGCTCGCCAACCCCGAGAACCTCCGCGCCTGCCGCGCCAGGCGCGACCGATTCGAGCGCACCGTCGCGCAGCGCATCCCGGGCGCGGTCCTCAACGCCCCCAAGGCCCCCGAGGCCCGCGTCTGGAACACCGCCAGCATCGGCTTCCCACGCCTCGAAGCCGAGGCCCTCCTCTTGCTCATGAGCGAACGCGGCCTGTGCGCTTCGGCCGGATCCGCCTGCGCGTCGGGATCGCTCGAAGCATCCCCCGTCCTCATCGCCTCCGGCATCGCCCCCGAGGTCGCCCACGGCACGATCCGCTTCAGCATCTGCCGGCACACCACCGACGACGAGATCGACCGGGCCGTGGACCTCATCGCCGAGTGTGTCGAGGTCCTCTCACGCTCGATGGCCGCCTCCGGCCGCGGCGCCTGACCCGCGCCGTGCAGCCCGCTCTTCCCCCGGCTAGCCTGTGGGCATGAGCCAGTCCGACTTCAACCGCGGGTTCTCCGACTTCGGCCCCGGCGACGAGGTCGTCGCCCCCGAACGCACCAGCCTGCTGGCCGTCGGCTCGCTCATCGTTTCGATCCTCTCGCTTGTCGCCTGCTGCGTGCCCGGCGTGGGGGTGCTCGGCGTGGTGATGGGGGTGGCCGCGTTGCCGGGCATCTCGCGCTCCCGCGGCCGCGTCGGCGGCAAGGGCATGGCCATCACGGGGATCGTCATCGGGCTGATCGCCGCGCTCCTCTCGCTGTTCCTCTGGCTGGGCGGCTCGATGGGATGGTCGCAGGCCGCGTCGCGCTTCGACGGCGCTTTCGACCCCGATCCCGCCGTCACGCGCGCCATGATGGCGCGCTCGTTCACCAATGCCTTCACCGACGAGGATCACGCGCTCTTCCTCGCCGAGGTCGAGTCGGAGTGGGGCGCGTTCCGCAGCGTCGATCGCTCGCTCATCTCCGCGCTCGGCCGCTACTTCGGCGAGGGGCAGTCGCTCCAGGTCATCGCGAACGCCCCCCCCTCGTACCAGTCGCGCATGTGGCCGATGCCCGCCGACTTCGACAACGGGCGAACGTTCGTCATCGCCATCATGGTCCAGGGCCAGAACACTCCCGACGGCTTCCCCGCCTTCGAGAACATCGGCGTCGTCTCACGCGACGGCTCGCGCATCATCTGGCTCATCGACCCCGTCACAACCCCCACAACCCCCACAACCCCCACGACTCCCGCGCCGCCGCCCGCGGACGCACCGGCGGACCCGGGCGACGACGACGGCGGCTGATCCCGCCCGGCCTCTCGTCCGGCCTCCACCGTTCCTTCGGCCCCGTATCATCCGTCCCGTGCCCGAACCGTCGCCCGAGCCTGTGATCTCCTGCCGCGGCGTCTGCAAACGCTTCGACGGCCGGACCGTCCTCGAGTCCTTCGACCTCGACGTCTACCCGGGCGAGACCATGGTCATCATGGGCGGCTCAGGCTCCGGCAAGAGCACCTCGCTCCGCCTGATGATCGGCTCCTTCCGCCCCGAGGAAGGGAGCATCCGGATGTTCGGGCGAGACGTCGCCACGCTCGACCCCGAGGAACTGAACGAGGTCCGCAAGAAGTTCGGCATCCTCTTCCAGTCCGGCGCGCTCTTCAACTCCATGACCATCGCAGAGAACGTCGCCCTCCCGCTCCGCGAGCACACCGACCTCGACCAGGACATCATCGACATCCAGGTCCAGATCAAACTCGAACTCGTCGGCCTGCGCGAGCACGCCGACAAGTACCCCGCCCAGATATCCGGCGGCATGAAGAAACGCGCCGGCCTCGCCCGCGCCCTCGCCCTCGACCCGCGCATCCTCTTCTACGACGAGCCGAGCGCGGGACTCGACCCGGTCACCAGCGCGCAGATCGACCAGCTGATCGTCGCCCTCTCCAAGCAACTCGGCGTCACCAGCGTCGTCGTCACCCACGAGATGGACTCCGCCTTCACCATCGCCGACCGCATGGCGATGCTCGACAAGGGACGCATCCTCCAGGTCGAGCGACGGGAGTGGTTCGAACGGCTCCGAGACACCCCGCGCGAGCAGGCCCGCGACCTCCCCGAGAACGAACGACTCATCCGCCAGTTCCTGCGCGGCGACCCCGAAGGCCCCATCACCAGCCGACGCGACGAAACCGCCTTCCAGGCCGCACTCTTCGGCCACGACCTCTGAGCGGCCCGCCGCAGGCCCGTTATACTCCGCCGAGTGCGGTCGCCGATCCGATCGCCGCGGATCTGGCCGGGAGCCTTGGGGGCGCGTCGCGCATGAGTTCACGAAGCAATCCTCGCAACAACCTCGTCGCGGGGCTGTTCCTCCTCGGCGGCGTCGCGCTCGCCGTCTTCGCCAGTTTCGTCCTCTCGGACATCAGCATCGCCCGGACCGAGACCTACGAAGTGCACTTCGACATCCACGAAGGGGCGACCGGGCTGGACCCCGACGCCGAGGTCCGCCTGGGGGGCCAGCCCGTCGGCAAGGTCACCAGCATCGACTTCGACGCCGACGCCGGATACGCCGTCGCGGTCACCGTCAAGATCCGCAAGGACATCCCCCTCTACGCCGACGCCCGCGTCCACCTCGAAGTCCCGCTCCTCGGCTCGGCCAGCGTCATCAACATCGTCAGCCTCGGCACACCGCAGGCCGGCCCCGCCGACGGCCCCATCGACGGACGCCTTGCCCCCCCCGCGCTTCTCGCGCAAGCCGGCTACGGCGACGAGCAGCGGACCCAACTCCAGAGCATCCTCGAACGCCTCGACAAGGGCACCGAGAAGATGATGAAGTTCGTCGACGACGCCGACCCGGACCTGACCAGGAACGTCAGCGATATCGTCGCCGACGTGCGCGAGGTGGTCCGCGACGCGCGCGAACGCTGGCCCGAATGGAGCGCGTCGATCACGACCACCATCGAGCGCAGCAACGAGTTCAGCGCCAAACTCCGCGACCTGGCCGACCGCTCCGGCTCCGTCCTCGACAAGGGCGAAGGCCTCCTCGACTCCGCACGCAGCGCCATCGACGACAACCGACCGAAAATCGACCGCATCGTCGACAACGTCGAGAGCGTCACCGCGAGGGTCAACGACGAGTGGGTGCCGCGCGGCAACCACCTCCTCGACCGGGCCGCCCAGGGCGTCGAACGCTTCGTCGAGATCGGCGACGAGGCGTACACGCTCGTCCGCGCCAACCGGCCCACGATCGACGGCATCCTCGCCGACTCACGCCTCGCCGCCGACCAACTCAAACTCGCCACCGTCGAGATCCGCTCCCAGCCCTGGCGCCTCCTGCACCGCCCGAACACCAAGGAACTCGAAACCCAACTCCTCTACGACTCCGCCCGCTCCTACGCCGCCGCCGTCAGCGACCTCCGCGCCGCCAGCCAGGCCCTCGACTCGCTCCTCGCCTCCGCACAGGGACGCCCCACGCTCAGCGCGGCCGAGGCCGAGCAGGTCGCCGCCTGGCGCGACCAACTCGTCCGCGCCTTCGCCCGCTACGCCGAGGCCGAGCAACGCCTCCTCGACCAGATGATGCAGAGAGCGCCATGATGCACCGACGCCGTCGCAGGCTCGCCCTCGCGGGGTGCGCCCTGGCGGCCGGCGCGGCGGCCTGGACCGCCGCCCACCGGGCCGAGCGATCCCAGCCGGAAGACCCCGGCCAGATCGTCCGCGCCCTCGACGAACTCGACGCGCGCCTCGACGCCCTCCTCGGCGGACCCGCCCCGCGCCTCACGCCCGAACCCGGCCTCTACCTCGTGCGCGAAGGGGGCGCGCTCGAACGCCTCAACACACAGAGCGAAGCCCCCCCCTCCGTCGTCGTCCTCGTCCACGGCCTCGACGACCCGGGCGACATCTGGGCCGACCTCCTCCCGGCCCTCCGCGACGAGGGCCTGCACGCCGCGATCTTCGAGTACCCCAACGACCAGGCCGCCGCACGCTCCGCGGACCTCCTGCGCGAAAGCCTCCGCCTGCTCGGGGACGCCGGAACGCACCGCGTCGACCTCGTCTGCCACTCCATGGGCGGCCTCGTCGCCCTCGACTGCCTCACCCGCGCGCCCGAGCACGAGTCCCCCCCCCTGCCCGAAGTCCGACGGCTCATCACCGTCGGCACGCCCATGGGCGGCTCGCCGTGGGCCAGGGTCCGCGCCATGGCCGAAGTCCGCGAGCACGCCCTGCGCTGGCTCGACGCCCCCGGCTGGGACCCACGCTCCCTCCTCGGATCGCTCCGCGACGGCCTCGGCGAGGCGGGCGCGGACCTCATGCCCGGCTCACCCTTCCTCGAATCGCTCCACGCCCGCGCCATGCCCGAGTCGCTGCGCCTCACCGTCATCGCCGGACGCCTCACCTCCGAGCAACGCACGGACACCTCGTGGCTCGCCTCGTCCTGGCTCGCCCGCCGACTCCTCGGCCAGGCCGAAGCCCGGCGACTCGCCGACGAAACCCGCCGCGCCATCGACTCCCTCGGCGACGGCGTCGTCCCCCTCGACTCCGCCCTCCGCCTCGACGCGCCCGACACCGTCCTCCTCGAAGCCTCCCACCGCGGCCTCGTCCGCCGACTCTCGGGCGAGCAGCGCATCCGCGCCGCTCTCGAGGGCGCGCCCCAACCCGTGCCCCCAGCCATCCCGGTCATCCTCGACCGACTTCGAGAGTGATGGACTCACCCGCCCATTCCCGCTCGCACGCACACTCCATGCCGCCATCCCGCCTTGGGCCGCCGGCCGCCTCCGTTCAGGGCGACGGCGGACCGCCCGGGCGTCTGCGCCGTCGGCGGCGCTTGCGCGGTCGGTTGCCCTCCGGGCCGGGCTGCGGCGGCTGCGGCGGGGGGGCGCCGTCGATGGACGGCTCGCCGTCCGGGCGCGAAGGGGGGGGGGCCTCCCCGCCGCCCGAGACCGGCCCACCCGAGCCGGGCTTGCGCTTCTTGCGTCGGCGCTTCTTCTTGCCGCGCGGCTCGCCCCCGCCCGGCGCAGCCGGCTCGGGCGTGCGTTCCTCGCGCACGGGCGGCGCCCCGCGGTCCAGGTCGCGCGCACGCTCGCGGTCGCGCATGTGCGTCGGCGCTGGGCCGGGAGCGCGACGCTCGGGGCGGGCGGCGCGGCCGGGGCGCGGCGCGGGCGTCGAAGGCTCGCGCGTCGGCGGCGTGCCCACCGCGACGAGTTCCTCGACCGGGACCGCGATGTCGCGCCCGTCGGCATCCAGGCGCACCAGCACCAGCTGCGTGAGAATCTGTGAGTCGATCACGATCCCGTCGCCCTCGGGCGTGCCCACCCTCGACTTGCGGTGCGGCAGCCGCTTCTTGAGGTCCTCGTAGGTCTCGTCCTCGTAGCGGAGGCAGCACATGAGCCGCCCGCACCGACCCGAGATCTTCAGCGGTTCGAGCGTGGCCTTCTGCGTCTTGGCCGACCGCATCGAGATCGGCTTGAGCACCTTGAGGAAGTTCTTGCAGCAGCAGTACTGCCCGCAGCGCTCGTAGTCCGCCACGAGCCGGGCCTCGTCGCGCGCCCCGACCTGCCGCATCTCCACGCGGGTCCGCCACCGGTTGCCCATCCGGTGGACGAACTCGCGGAAATCGACCCGCTCCTCCGACATCCCGTACACCGTCACGCGCTCACCCCCCAGGATCGGCTCCACCTGCACGATCTTCATGGGCAGGTTCAGGCGCTCGGCCTCGGCGCGGGCCTCCGCGCGGAGTTCGTTCGCCCGCTGCTCGAGGGCCGCCTGGCGGTCGAGGTCCTCGCCCGTCGCCACGCGCAGCACACGCCCCTGGTCGAAGAACGGGTAGTCCCGCCCGCCGGAGTTCTCGACGTACTCGAGCATGTCCTTGCGCGAGACGCTCTTGGAGCACCCCGAGTTGGGGCACGTGCTGGTCAGCATCTCGCCAAGTTCCACGCCCCGGTGCGTGCGCACGACCAGTTTGCTCCCGCACCCGGGCTTGGCGTCGCCGTCGTACGGGTACTCGCCGATGAGCTTCATCACGCCGAACCGGACCACGATGCTCTTGGGCGCGGCGAGCCGCTCGTAGGCCTTGCGGTCCTCCTCCCAGGCGGCGAGGTCCTCCTCGAACTGCGGCAGGGGCAGGATGGGCATGACACCTCCGGGCCTCGGGGCGGACACGCAACGGGGCGCCGGCGCGCGCTGCGCCGGACGCGGTCGTAGGGTCGGTTGTCGCCGGGCGAGGGGTTCGGCCCGTCCGCGCGCCCGGCGACGCGGACGGTTCTGGTGCGTGCGCCCGCCTTCGCGGGGCGGAGGTCAGCCGCGCCCGTGCCGCTTGGCGCGGGCGGCGGTGAAGATGTCGCGCAGGTCCGCGCGCTGGAACAACTGGACGTTCTGCTGGTTCACGACCTTGTAGACGGAGACGGTCTCGGCGCGCTCGTCGATGACGACAAGCACCTCCTCGTTCCCGCCGTCCGTCGTCATCACGATGTACGACCCGCTCCGCGCCACCATGTCGCCCCGGGCCTCGCCGCCGAGGAGCGGCGCGGCCTTCGCGATCACCAGCCCGAGCAGCACGAGCGCGCTCGCCTGCAACCAGCGGACGGAGCGGGGGAGGGCCTGGGGCTTGAGGCTCGAGTCATGAGGCGCGGGGCCTTCCTCGCCTCGATCCTTCGACCCCTCGACCCCTTGATCCCTTGTCGTGCTCTCGATCATCGTCCCGGCTGCTCCTTGCTGTCGGCGTTGAGATCGCGGTAGTCAAGCCCTTCGAGCTGGCTCCGCGAGTCGTTCCAGCGCAGGGCGACGAGTTCCTGGTTGGCCGAGTCGACGATCCAGATCGCGTTGCCCGGACCGCCGCGGATCTTCCCGCCGACGACGGTGTACTCGCCGCGGGCGCGCTGCGCCGGCTGGCCGACCGCCCCCTCCGGCGCGAGCGTGAGGATCAGCAGCAGGGCGGCCAGCCCCGCGTTCACGACAATGAGCGTGCCCCGCGTGTTCCGGCGCATCCGGCGTGTCCCTCCAAGGCCCACGAGAGGCGTCAGTCCTGGTGCCCGCGCTTGCTCGGGATCAGGTTCGCCCCGATCGCCGCCGCCACGATGACGACCAGGCACACGTAGTTCATTACCACCGGCGGCGTGTCGGCCTTCGTGGGCGTCGGGGGCTGCGGCCCGGAGGGCTGGCCCAACGCCGACGAGACCGCCACCAGGCACACCGCGAGGGCGACGATGAGGGCGACCTGCTTCACGGGGGCATCGTACCGATCGGGACGGGGCGAGTAAAGCCGACCGTCACGCCACCACGCCCAGCGGCTCGAACGCCGGGGCCTCCGGGGACGCCCACAGCCCCGCCCCGGAAGCGAACGGGCGGCTCGCCCCGTCGAAGGACGCCCGGTCGAGATGCACCGTGCCCCACCGGCGGCTGCGGACCCGCATCAGGCGGGCGTACTCCTCGACCATGACCACACGCAGCGCGTACCACCGCCCGCGGTGCTCGAAGACGTCCTCGAACAGACCGTCCGGCGGCTGCTCGACGCACCAGTACACAAAGACGAACGCGGCCGCGAACTCCGGCCCGAAGAGCCGCTGCCAGGTCAGCAGCGAGTCCACGTCCTCCGCGTTCACCCACGACTCGAGCCGCCCCGGGCCGGGACGCGAACGGGGCGACAGATACCGCCGACCCTTCACCTCCGCCAGCAGGTTCGAGCCTTCGCCGTACAGGACGAAATCGAAGGACTTCAACGATCGCTCCGGGCCGTCGCCGACGGAGAGCCGCGGCCGCACGCCCCCGGGCAGCAGCGCCTTGCGGGCCTCGTCAACCGCGACATACGGGATGCGCCGGTCGCGCAGCAGCCGCTCGAACGCCGTCTCGTAGTGGTGGCGTCGCTGGGCCACGCCGACAGGATACGGCGAAACCGCAATCAGCGGAACCCGGGACGCAGGCCCAGCTCTTATCGGACGGCGGGAGGATCGGGGCATTGAAGCCGGGCGGCGGTCGCGGATCGATTCGCCTTGCCGGTCTGTGTTTCGGGAATAATATATCCGAATATACTCTGCTGGGTCACCTTCGACCCCTCTGGAGACGTACCGTGTCCGTACCTGCTTCGTCCCTTGTGTGCGGGGCCGGGCCTCGTGCGGTCCCGCCCGCGATGACGCCGTCCGATGTTGCGGCGCTGCTCGACCGCTACGGCTACCCCGAGGAGACGCGGGCGATCATCGAATCCGAGGGGCTGCTTCCGCCGGGGCTGCTGAGCCGCCTGCACCGCACCTATCCCCGGCACAGCGGGCTGATGGAGCGTGCCCCGTTCCTCTTCCCGGCCCGACGCGAGTACGAGGGCCTTCGCGGGTTCCGGAAGGTCGCCGCGATCCTCGAGGAGCACGGCATCCGCCTCGGCGCGATGGCCGAGCGCGAACTGTTCGTCGAGGTCTACCGCTTCAAGGCGACGAGCCATGCGCTGAACACGATCAACTGGGGCGCGTACGAGGCGGACTCGATGTACCACCTCATGTTCCCGCAGCCCGGGATGATGCGCCCGGAGGTCGTGGCGCGGTACGAGGCGGCGCAGGACGCGGCGGCCCGGTCGCGGGTGGCGGAGGCGTACAAGGAGGAGACAAACCCGCACGACGGGCACCAGCTGCTCAACAAGCCCTGGATCGAGCGCGACGACGGCGGCGTCGAGATCGTCGAAGGGAGCCAGCACAAGTACCCGCAGTGCCAACTCGTCTTCGACAAGACGACGCAGACCTGCTTCGCCTTCTGCACCTACTGCTTCCGGCACGCGCAGCTCCGCCGCGACGACGACATGTTCATCCAGGAGGACATCGCGCAGGTCCACGAGTACCTGCGCCGGCACACGGAAGTGACCGACCTGCTCATCACCGGGGGCGACGCGGGGTACATCCCCTACGAGCGGCTCCGCCAGTACGTCCGGCCCATCCTGGACGACCCGTCGCTCCTGCACGTGCGGACGGTTCGCCTGGCCTCGCGGGCCCTGACCTACCAGCCCGAGATGCTGCTGACGCGCCGCTACGAGCGCCTCCTCGGGCTGTTCGACGAGATGCACGCCAACGGGGTCCAGGTGTCCTGGATGGCCCACTTCTCGACGCCGCGCGAACTGCTCAACCCGAGCACGATCGCGGCGATCCGGCGGCTCCAGGCGCACGGCGTGGTCGTGCGCAGCCAAAGCCCGATCATGAACCACATCAGCCTCTTCCAGCGCGAGGACGGCACGACGGACATCGAACGCTCCGCGCAGAACTGGATCGACCTCGCGAACGTCCTCGGCACGCTCCTGGTCCGGTTCCACTCGATGTACTGCGCCAGGGCCACCGGCGAGCACCACTACTTCGCCGCGCCCCTCGCCGACATCGAGAAGATCTCCAACCTCGTCTTCCGGTCGCTCAGTTCGCTCAACCGCCCCTCGCGCTACATCACGATGACCACCTCCGCGGGCAAGCTCTCGCTGCTGGGCGAGGCGTCGGTGGGCGGGCGCCGGGCGCTGGCCCTGAAGTTCAACGAGGCCCGCAACATGGCCTGGATGGACCGGGTCTTCCTCGCCGTTTACGACGAGCACGAAACGCGCGTCGACCGCCTCGTCCCGCTCGACGGCGGCGCGTTCTTCTTCGAGGCCGAGCTCCGCGAGATCGAGCGGGCGCTCGAGACGACGCTCGAACGGCGCACCCCGCTCAGGGTCCTCGAATGATCGACAAGCGCTGCAGTTCGCCGCACGAGGCCGTCGCCCCCGTCCACGACGGCGCGACGGTCATGATCGGCGGCTTCGGCAGCGCGGGCAGCCCCGTCGAACTCATCCACGCGCTGATCGACCGCGGCCCGCGCGGACTCACCGTCATCAGCAACAACGCCGGGTGCGGGCGCGTCGGGCTGGCCGCGCTGATCGAGGCGGGACGCGTCGAGCGCGTCGTCTGCTCGTTCCCGCGCAGCGCGGATGCCGAGGTCTTCGCCTCGGCCTATCGGGCCGGGCGCGTCGCACTGGACCTCGTGCCCCAGGGCACGCTCGCCGAGCGCATCCGCGCGGGGGGCGCTGGCGTCCCCGCCTTCTACACCCCGGTCGGCGCGGGAACCCCCCTGGGCCACGGCAAGGAACGCCGGTCCTTCGGCGGGCGCGAGTGCGTGCTCGAGCACGCGCTGACCGCCGACTTCGCGCTCGTCAAGGCCGAGCGCGCCGACCGCTACGGCAACCTCGTCTACCGCAAGACCGCGCGGAACTTCGGGCCGATCATGTGCATGGCCTCGCGCGTCGCGATCGTCCAGGCGCGCCGCATCGTCGAACCGGGCGAGATCGACCCCGAGGCGGTGGTCACGCCGGGCGTCTTCGTGCAGCGCGTCGTCGAGGTGCGCGGGCCGGCCGACGAGTCCGACCTGGTGCGCGAGGGGAGGCGATACCCGTGAGCGCACAGGCCGGTTGGAGCCGCGACGAAATGGCCGCGCTCGCCGCGCTGGACATCCCGGACGGCACGTACGTCAACCTCGGCATCGGCATCCCCGAACTGGTGGCGCGCCACGTCCCCGCCGGACGCGAACTGGTCTTCCACACCGAGAACGGGCTGCTCGGGGTCGGGCCGCCCCCGACGCCCGGCGATGAGGACCCGGACCTCATCAACGCCGGCAAGAGTCCGGTCACCGCCCTGCCCGGCGCGGCGTACTTCCACCACGCCGACAGTTTCGCGATGATCCGCGGCGGGCACATCGGCGTCTGCGTGCTCGGCGCGATGCAGGTCTCCGCGACGGGCGACCTCGCCAACTGGTCCACCGGCGAACCGGACGCCATCCCCGCCGTCGGCGGCGCGATGGACCTCGTCGCCGGCGTCGGGCGCGTCCTCGTCCTCATGGAGCACGCGACGCGCCGCGGCGAGCCGAAACTGGTCGAGCGATGCACGCTCCCGCTCACCGGCGTCGGCGTCGTGAGCCGCGTCTACACCAACCTCGCCGTCGTGGACATCACGCCCGGAGGGCTTGTCGCTCGGCGCCTCGCCCCCGGCGTCGCCCTCGACGCCGTGCGGGCGTGCACCGGCGCGCCGCTCATCGACGGACGAGAGGGAGAGCGCCCATGAGCGGTTCTTCGCGGAGCGAATCGCTGTACCGAAGGGCGGTGCGGGCGCTGCCGGGGGGGGTGAGCCGAAACGCCGTCCTGCGCCGCCCGCACCCCGTCTACGCCTCGCACGGCGCGGGGTGCCGCCTCACGGACGCCGAGGGCGTCAGCCGCCTCGACTTCGCCAACAACATGGCCTCGCTCATCCACGGCCACGCGCACCCGGCGGTTGTCCACGCCGTCGAAACGCAGATCCGCCGCGGGACGGCCTTCACCCTGGCGACCGAGGTCGAGGTCGAGTTCGCCGAACACATGCTCGGGCGGGCGGACGCCTTCGAGATGATCCGGTTCGTGAACTCGGGGACCGAGGCGATCATGTGCTGCATCAAGGCGGCCCGCGCGTTCACCGGACGGCCGATGATCGCCAAGGTCGAGGGGGCGTACCACGGGCTGTACGACTACGCCGAGACCAGCCAGACCGCGACGCCCGCCAACTGGGGCGACCCCGACCGCCCCGCGAGCGTGCCGGTGTGCGCCGGAACGCCCGCGTCCGCGCTGGTGGAGGTCGTCGTGCTCCCGTTCAACGACGCCGAGCGCGCCGCCGCGCTGCTCGACCGCCACGCCGAGCGGATCGCCTGCGTGCTGATCGACCCCGTGCCGCACCGCGTCGGCCTGACGCCCGCGACCGAGGCGTTCGTCGGCGCGCTCCACCGCTGGACCAGGGCCAACGGGGCCTTGCTCGTCTTCGACGAGGTCATCACCTTCCGCTGCGGCTACGGCGGGGCGCAGGACGGCTACCCGGTGCGCCCGGACCTGACCGCGCTGGGCAAGATCATCGGGGGGGGGTTCCCGATCGGCGCGATCGCGGGGCGACGCGAGGTGATGGCGGTCCTCGACCCGCTGCGCTCCCCCGTGCTCTTCCCCCACTCGGGCACCTTCTCCGCCAACCCCGTCTCCATGACGGCGGGGCTGACCGCCATGCGGCTCTTCGACCGCGACGAAGTCCGGCGTCTCAACCGCCTCGGCGGCCTCGCCCGCGAGCGGATCGCCGCGCTGATCGAGGACCTCGGCGTCCCCGCGTGCGTCACGGGCGAGGGCTCGATGTTCCGCCTCCACATGAAGCCCGAGCCGCCGCGGGACTACCGGGCCGCGTTCCCATCGCCACGCGAGGCGCAGGCCGCGGGCGCGCTCGTGGACGCCCTCTTCCGCGACGGCGTCATGCTCATCGGCACCTGCACGGGCGCGCTCTCGACGCCGATGACCGAGCGCGAGATCGACGCCCTGATCGACGCCCTCCGCCCGGCGCTGCGCGGCGTCGCCCCCCTGCTGGACGCGCCGCACCCCGCGGCGCACGGAGCCTGAGCCATGCGCGCGGCCTTCCTCTGCGACGCCGTCCGCACGCCGATCGGGCGCTACGCCGGATCGCTCGCGTGCGTGCGCGCCGACGACCTCGCGGCCGTCCCCATCGCCGCGCTCGTCGCCCGCAACCGGGACGCGGACTGGGCGGCCGTCGACGACGTCGCGCTCGGGTGCGCCAACCAGGCCGGCGAGGACAACCGCAACGTGGCTCGCATGGCGCTCCTGCTCGCCGGGCTGCCCGCGAGCGTCCCCGGCGTCACCTTGAACCGCCTGTGCGGGTCGGGCATGGAGGCCGTGGCGGCGTGCGCCCGCGCGATCGCGTGCGGCGAGGCGGACCTGGCGATCGCGGGCGGCGTCGAGAGCATGTCGCGCGCCCCGTTCGTCCTCGCCAAGGCCGACGCCGCCTTCTCGCGCGGGGCGGAACTCCACGACACCACCATCGGGTGGCGGTTCATCAACCCGCGGATGCGCGAGGCGTTCGGCGTCGACTCGATGCCCGAGACGGCCGAGCGGCTGGCCGAGACGCACGCGATCTCGCGCGAGGACCAGGACGCCTTCGCGCTGCGGAGCCAGACCGGGGCCGCCCGCGCGCAGGCCGACGGCGCACTGGCGGCGGAGATCGTGCCGGTGCGGGTCGCGGGGCCGAAGGGGGAAACCTCGGACGTGTGCCGCGACGAGCACCCGAGGCCAACCTCCGCCGAAGCGCTCGCGAAACTCAGGCCGATCGTGCGCGCCGGGGGCACGGTGACGGCCGGGAACGCCTCGGGCATCAACGACGGGGCGGCAGCCCTGATCGTGGCGTCGGAGCCGGCCGCGGCGCGCCACGGGATGCGGGCGCGGGCACGCATCCTCGGATCGGCGACGGCCGGCGTCGAGCCTCGCGTCATGGGCATCGGCCCCGTGCCGGCGACGCGGCGGCTGCTCGACCGGCTCGGCCTGAGCCTCGACGACTTCGACCTCATCGAACTGAACGAGGCCTTCGCCGCCCAGGCGCTGGCCTGCACGCGCGCCCTCGGCCTGCCCGACGACGACCCGCGCATCAACCCCCAGGGGGGGGCGATCGCCCTCGGGCACCCGCTGGGCATGAGCGGCGCGCGACTCGTCACGACAGCCCTGCACCAGATGGAACGCCGCGGCCTGCGCCGCGCCCTCTGCACCATGTGCGTCGGCGTCGGACAGGGCATCGCCGTGGCGATCGAACGCGTGGCCTGAGCCGCTGCCCGACAGGAGTGCCGGAGACCTTCATCACTTCGTTGAGAGTCTCGATGGCGTCGCGGAGGCGCTGCTCCTGCCAGAGGCGACGCCGGAGGTCGAGCAGTTCGCGGAGGGCGGGGCAGTCGGGGAGGACAGCGCCGGGACGGGCGAGGGCCTCGAGCAGGGATTCGCCGGCGGGGCAGAGGCCGCATTCGGCTGCTGGAGTACCAGCGCACGAATCGAGCGACGTGCCCCGAGTTGGACCCTGAGTTTGTCGTCGCCGAACTCCGCCGCTTGCTCTCGCCTCCAGACGCTTAACGCCTCTCGTCCACGAGGCTGCGGCGTGGCTGTGGTCCTCAATGGCCGGCTTTCAACATCGTGGTGTATTACCGCATCACCCGATCCATCTGCCTCCGCTCCTCCGCCGACGCTCCCTCCACCGGGATGGCGTCCAAGAGGCTATCGATGATGGCGTCCGTCGTCACCTGGTCGGCCTCGGCGTTGAAGTTGGTGAGGATGCGGTGGCGGAGGACGGGGCGGGCGATCGAGCGGACGTGGTCGGGGGTGGCGTGGGTGGAGCCTGCGAGGATGGCCTTGGCCTTGGCCGCGAGGACGAGGTACTCGCTGGCGCGGGGGCCGGCGCCCCAGGCGACGTACTCGGCGACCATTTCGGGGCGGGGCAGGCCGCCGTCCATCGGCTCGTTCACGCGGGTGGCGCGGACGAGACGCAGGGCGTAGCGGATCACGTGGTCGGCCACAGGCGTGCGGCGGACGAGGTCCTGCACGCGCCGGATGTCGTCGTTGGTGAGCACCGCGTCCACGGCGACCTCGCCCTTGTGGGCGGAGCGGCGGACGATCTCGAACTCCTCGTCCGCGCCGGGGTAGTCGATGAGGATCTGGAACATGAAGCGGTCCAGTTGGGCCTCGGGGAGGGGGTAGGTGCCCTCCTGCTCGATGGGGTTCTGCGTGGCCAGCACGAAAAAAGGCTCGGGGAGCGGGTGCTGCACGCCGCCGATGGTGACCTGACGCTCCTGCATCGCCTCCAGCAGGGCCGCCTGCGTCTTCGGCGGCGTGCGATTGATCTCGTCGGCGAGGATGACATTGGCGAAGACGGGGCCTTTGACGAAGCGGAGTTCGCGCGCGCCCGTGGCCTTGTCCTCCTCGATGACCTCGGTGCCGGTGATGTCGGAGGGCATGAGGTCGGGCGTGAACTGGATGCGGCTGAAGCCGAGCGACAGCGTGCGGGCGATCGTCGAGATCAGAAGCGTCTTGGCCAGCCCCGGGACACCGACCACCACCGCGTGCCCTCGGCAGAAGATGGCCATCAGGGCCTGCTCGACGACCTCGTCCTGGCCGACGATCACCTTGCGGATTTCGGTCTTGAGGCGGTCAAAGGCGTCGCGGACCTCGGCGAGGGCGTCCTCGGAGTTGCGCGGCGGCTGGTTGGATGGGTGGGGCGTGCCGGCGAGAGGGTCGGGCATGGGAGCGCTCCGGAGAAGGGGTAGAGGAGGGTAGCAGTGGAGCAAAGGGCCAAAGGGCGAAATCGGAGAGCGAGAATGAGTGGGGATGGGGAAGAAGAAAACGGCCGTCGGGGGTGAGCCCGATCGGCCGTGTCGCGGTGTCGTCGGCCCGCGCGGGGCAGGGGGGCGCCCCTCGTGCGAGCCTTCGACGGTGCATCAGCGGTTGCGGTCGCGTTCGAGGGCGTTGACGAGACGGTCGATGCTGCGCTCGAGCCGGTCGAGGCGGTCTTCGAGGCGCGTGAGGCGCTCGTCCATGGCGCGGTCGGAAGGGGCCGGGGTGGTGGGCAGTGAAGGCTGGACGAAGACGCGGCCGCCCTGCGCGGGGGGGGCGATGCGCTGCTCCCAGAGGCGCGCGTCGTCGTAGAGGCGGTTGCGGAGGTGTGCGCCGTCCTCGGTGAGTCGCTTGACGATTTCCTCGACCTCGCGCCTGATCTCGGGCGTGAACTCGTTCCCGAGATCGCCCATGCGCTCGCGGAGTTTGAGGGCCATCTCGCGGAGCTGGTCCGCATCGCCGAAGCGCTCGACCCAGACGCCGGGGGCGGCGGGCGCGCCGGGAACCGCGGGCACGGCCGGGACGGTCGCGCCGAGGCGCTGGGCGTCGTAGGGGGCGAGGACAACCTTGACGTCCTTCTTCTGGCCGGCCTGGATGATGGCGAGGTTGAGCGTGTCGCCGGGCTTGCGTGAGCGGAGGAGTTCGCGCAGGCGCTCCTGGGTGGCGGGCTTCTGGCCGTCGATGAGCACGATGATGTCGTGCGGCTTGAGGCCGGCTTCGGCGGCGGGCGTGCCCTCCCTGACGGTGGCGATGAGGATGCCCTCGCCCTCGGCGAGGCCGAAGTGCTCGCGGATGGACTCGCCCGGCTCGGCCATGGTGATGCCGACCATGACGGGAGGGGGCGTCAACATCTCGGGCTGGAGCTCGATGTGCGTCGTCGTGCCGTCGGGGTTGAGGAACAGGTTCCCGCCGCTGCTGAGCATGTTGATCTGCGGCACGAGTCGAACGATGGCGCCGTGCTCGCCGAACGCGAACGCCGTCGCGTCGCCGACGGTGATCGCGGTGATGACGTTGCCGCTCTCGTCCAAGAGTTCGACCTGGCCGTCGTCGTTCCGGCGGATGCGGTCCTGCGGCACGGGCTTGCCGTCGATGGTCGCCGTGATCTGGCCGTCCTTGACTTCGACGGTGGCCTCGCGCCCGTTCTCGACCTGGCGCACGATGACGTGCTGGCGGGCCGTCGCGGCGTCGGTCGTCTTCTGGCCCTCGAAGCGGATGCGGCCTTCCTGCTCGGCGGCGCGGACCTGCGCGAAGGCCGTGCCGGCGAGGGTGCAGAGGCACGCGGCCGCTCCGATGGCGATGCGTCGGGTGTCGGTCATGGTGTTGCTCTCCGTCGTGTGCGGGCGGTGCCCGCGGTGGTGCGGGTTCAGGAACTGGGATGCGCGGCGGGCGGAGTTCCGTCGGTGGGGCTTGAAGACGGAACGTCCTTCAGTCCGCGCGGGTGGGGCGGGGGGTCGGCTCGAAGCGGACGGGGACGGGGCGCCCGACCTCGTCGTAGCCGAGGCGGTAGAAGTCGTCGGCGCGCAGCCGTTCGACGATCTGGCGGACATAGACGACCTCGACGCCGTTCTCGACCGGGGTGGTTTGGAGAACGATGCGTTCGGGGAGTTCACCGAGGACGGTGCCGTCGGCCTGGCCTCGGTTGTAGTACGCATCGAGGGCGTCCTGCGGGGAGTTGATGCGAACAAGCCCGGGGACGAGGCCCGCGTTCTGGGCGTCCCGGTCGCGGTCGGGCTGCGCGGGTCCGATGAACGCGGCGAGCGCGAGGCCCGCGGCGAGCGCCCACCCGCCCCACGCCGCGACGGTGCGGATGCGGATGCTCAGGCGTTCGCTGAGATGCTGCTCGATGGGTGCGCTCACCTCGTCGGCGACGGCGACGGCGTGCGCGACGGCGGCGGCGAGTTCGGCGCGGTCCTGCTGGGCCTCAGCAAGTTCGCGCCAGACGGTCGGGTCGCGGTCGGCCATCGCGCGGAAGGCGGACCAGTCCTCGGGCGAGGCCTCGCCGTCCAGGGCGCGGGTGATCAGGATGTCGCGGTCTGCGCCGCTCATGGCGTGACTCCTTCGGTTGCGGACGCGGGGCCGATGGCGTGGCGGGCGGCGAGTTCGCGCAGTGTGCGCCGCCCGCGGGCGATGCGCGTTTCGATGGTGGTCTCCGGCAGGCCCACGACCAGGCCGATCTCGCGGTACGACATGCCGTGGATGCACCGGAGCAGCAGCGGCTCGCGGTAGGACTCGGGGAGTTCGAGCGCGAGGTTGAGGAGACGCGTGGCGTCCTCGCGCCGGGCGGCGATGGCGTCGGGCGTCTCGGCGCCGGCGGGCTGCGGAACGGACTCGACGGTTGACCGACGGTTCGGCGCGTGGTCCGGACGCGAGCGGGCCTTGCGCGCGGCCAGTCGCGCGGCGTTGATGGCGACCGAGCGCAGCCACGGACGCAGCGAAGCGGGGTCGCGGAGGTCTCCGAGTCTGCGGACGAAAGTCATGGCGACGTCCTGGAGCAGGTCTTCGAGATCGGCGTGGCGCGGCTTGTAGGCGAGGATGACGCCGGCGACCCATCGGCGGTGCCGCTGCCAGAGCGCGCGCACCGCGTCGGGATCGCCCGCGAGCGCGGCGGCGAGCGTCGGGTCGGTCGAGTCGTCATGCCCCTCGGGCGGCGGCTCGGGTTCGTAGGCCATCGTCGGACTCCGCGATGCACGCAGGGATGCGCCCCGCGCCGGATCCCGTCGGGGCCGGGGCGGCGTCGGGCTATCCTGATTGTTCGGGCTGGGGGCCGGTCGCGTTCGCGCGGGGTCGGCCCGGGCTGCCGCGCACGCATGGGGACGAACCGCACAACCCGCCCGTCGTCCGAACAGGCGGTGATGCCGTTCGGGGACCACCTCGAGGAGTTGCGTCGCCGGCTGATCCTGTCGCTGCTGGGCCTGGCGCCGATCTTCATCCTGTCGATGTCGTTCGGGCGTCCCATGCTGGACTTCGTGACGCGGCCGGTCACGCGGCAGTTGCGGGCGTCGGGGCTGCCGCCGGAGATGCTGGCGACGAACTTCCTCGAGACGTTCGGGACGTACGTCTTCCTGTCGCTGGTGGTGACCGTGCTGGCGGGCAGCCCGTGGGTGCTGTACCAGTTGTGGAAGTTCGTCGCGCCCGGGCTGTACGAGGCCGAGCGGCGGTTCGTATACATCCTGCTGCCGCTGAGTTTCACGCTGACGGTGACGAGCGCTGTGTTCCTGTACGCGGTCATCATGCCGGTGGTGCTGACGTTCTTCATCGAGTTCGGCTCGGCGGTCGGTCGGACGGACCCGCACGTCGCGCCTGTGCCCGAGGGAGTCGTGCTCCCGATGTTCCCGCGGCTGGGGGCGGACCCGCCCGCGCCGGAGGTCGGGTCGGCGTGGATCAACACGGAACTGATGCAACTGCGCGTCTGCGTGGCGTACGAGGGCGAGAGGCCGGTCGTGCGCGGGTCGAACCTGACGCGGGGGAGCGGGATCGTCCAGCAGTACCGGATCAGCGAATACACCAGGACGTTCCTGACGATGGCGATGGCCTTCGCGCTCGGGTTCCAGACGCCGGTGGTCGTGCTGCTGCTCGGGTGGGCGGGGCTGGTGCGGCCGGCGATGCTCAAGAAGTACCGCAAGCACGTGATCATGGGGTGCTGCGTGGCGGCCGCGCTGCTGACGCCGGCGGACCCGATCTCGATGGCGTTGCTGGCCGCGCCGCTGTGGGCCCTCTTCGAACTCGGGAGCGTGCTGCTGCGCGTGCTGCCGGCGGATCGCGTGGCGCGGATGGGGCGGCGCGGCGCGACCGACGGGGAGGGCGAGGCGTGAGGGGGGGGGTGTTCTACTCGCGTCTGGGCGGGCTGCCGCGGGCGCGCGCGCCGGGCGAGCCGACCGGGACGGACGACGCGATGATGGCGCGCGCGCTGGCCCTGGCCGGGATGGCGGCGGCGATGGGCGAGGTCCCGGTCGGGGCCGTGGTCTACGAGACCGCGACGGGACGCATACTCGGCGAGGGCTTCAACCGGCGCGAGGCGGACAACGACCCGGCGGCGCACGCGGAACTGCTCGCCGTGCGCGCCGCCGCACGCGCGATCGACCACTGGCGGCTGAACGACTTCACCCTCGTCGTCACCCTCGAACCGTGCGCCATGTGCGCCGGCCTGGTCGTCAACGCTCGCGTGGGTCGGCTCGTCTACGGGGCGAGCGACCCGAAGGCCGGCGCGTGCGAAAGCCTGTACGCGATCCCCTCGGACGGGCGGCTCAACCACAGGCCGCAGGTCGTGCGGGGCGTGCGGAGCGAGGCCTGCGGCGACCTGCTCCGCGCGTTCTTCCGCCGGCTGCGGCGCGGAGAGGCCTGATGCCGGAACTGCCCGAGGTCGAGACCGTGCGCCGCGGCCTGGTGCGCTCGATCGTCGGGCGACGGGTCGAGTCGGCGCGGCTGCTGCGACGCGACGTGCTGCGCACGGACGGGCGGGCCGGACCCGCGGCGTTGCTCGCGGGCGGGACGATCGCGGCCGCGCTGCGCCGCGGCAAGCACCTCGCGATCGTGGCTCAGGACGGACGCGCCCTCGGCGTCCACCTCGGCATGACGGGGCAACTGCTCGCCACGCGTCCGGGCGCGAGCGCCGGACGGAGCGACCACACCCACGCGCGATGGACGCTCGAGGACGGGACGGTCCTGGTCTTCCGCGACCCGCGCAGGTTCGGAGGCCTGTGGAGTTACCCGTCGCTCGACGCGCTGCGGGCCGACCGCTGGGCCGACCTTGGACCGGATGCCATGTCCATCACGGCGCGGAGCCTTGCCGCCCGTCTCGCGCGGGGGCGGCGCGCCGTGAAGGCAGCCCTGCTGGACCAGGTAGCGCTCGCGGGCGTCGGCAACATCTATGCCGATGAGGCGCTGTTTCGTGCCCGAGTTCATCCCCGCCGCGAGTCGGGGTCGCTCACGCCTGCCGAACTCGACCGGCTGGCCGCGTCGATCCGGAGCGTGCTGCGCGAGGCGCTCCGGGCGGGCGGGTCGACCCTGCGGGACTACGCCGGGACCGACGGAAGCCCGGGTCGGCAACAAGAGAAGCACCTGGTCTACGGGCGGGGAGAGCGGCCGTGCGTGCGGTGCGGCCGGCGGTTGGCGACCGCTCTGGTGGCGCAGCGGACGACCGTGTACTGCGAAACCTGCCAAGGTCTCCCGATGAGTTATCCACACGCGAGACCGGGCGGTCTGTCAGTCCAGGGCGAGAGGCGGGCTCGAGGGAGGACAGGCACGCGCTCTCCGAACGGAAAGACAGAGAAGATCAGGATCAGATAGCAGTATGGACCGTCGGTCTGTGGATGAACGCGGGTCTGTGCCGCAACCCATTGTCAGTCAGCGGTTTGGAGCAACCCAGGGCCCTTAGGATACGGACACTTGCCTGTCGGTTGGTGACAACGAGAGGCGGCCGCTCGAACAGACGAAGATCAGCGGTGCTGGCCGGTTCGGGCGAATCAGCGTCGGTCCGGCGCGGTCCGTGCGCCCATGCACACGTTGTTCACAGCCCCGCCGTCAACCGGGCACCCCGGACATGGCCCTACCGTTCCCGGCATTTTCGGCTTCGCTGTTTGAGCGGGCGTGGCCTTTGGGCACAATGGCTCTCATGCGGCGACGGAGCGCTCCGTGGTTCCTGGCCGGCTGTGCCTCGTTGGGCTTCGCGGGGGCAGTGGCGGCTCAGTGGCTGCCCGGCGAGCGGGTGGCGGCGCAGGATGCCGCAGCGGGTGATGCCTTCGGCTTCAGCGTGGCGACTCGGGGCGGGGCACTGGTCGTCGGTTCGCCCACGAACGACGCTGCCGGCAACGACTGCGGCGCCACCCTGGTGTTTGAGCGGACCGGCGACGGCTGGGTGCAACGTGCAACGCTGACGGCATCGGATGCCAAGCCGGGCGATTGGCTCGGGCACGCGGTCGCCGTTGACGGTGGCGTCGTGGTCGCGGGTGCGCCGCTGGCGGACCCGGCCGGCTCGGAGAGCGGCGCGGCGTACCTCTTCGCGCAGGTCGCGGGCGAGTGGGCGCAAGTGGCGCGGCTGGTGGCGTCGGACGCCGCAGCGGGGGCGCGGTTCGGGTACGCGGTCGCGGCGAAAGACGGCGTCGTCGTGATAGGTGCGTATCAGGCCGACGGCGGGCGGGGCGCGGCGTACGTCTTCGAGGAGGTCGGGGGCGTATGGGAGCAGACAGCGCGGCTCGCCTCGCCGAGCGCGAGCGTCGGGAGTTTCTTCGCGCAGTCGCTCGCGGCCGGGGATGGCGTGATCGCGGTCGGTTCGATGGGCGACGATTCGGCGGGCGTCGACGCCGGTGCGGTGCACGTGTACGTGCGCGGCGGCGACGGTGGGTGGGAGTTCGGGGCGACGATCACCGCCGCGGACGCGACGGCGGGCGCACTGTTCGGCGCGAGCGTGGCGCTGCACGACGGGGTGATGGCCGTGGGCGCGATGGCGGGCGACTCGGGCCCGTTCACCGGCGCGGCGTACGTCTTCCGCGAGAACGGCGCGGGATGGACGCAGGAGGCGCGGCTCGCGCCGCCCGTCCCCTCGCCGCACCTCTACTTCGGACGGGCGGTAGCGGTGCACGGCTCGACGGCCGCCGTCGGCTCGTACCGCGACGACACGGGCGCGACCGACGCCGGCGCGGTGCTGGTCTATGAGGAAGCCGGCGGCGCGTGGACGCACGCGGCGACGCTGATGGCGAAGAGCCCCGACCAGGGCGACTGGCTGGGGCACGCGGTGTCGATGGACGACGGCGTGATCGCCGCGGGTGCGCACGGCGACGACGACAACGGCGCATTCAGCGGCGCTGCGTGGGTGTTCGAGCGGTGCCGGGCGGACTTCAATCACGATGGCGAGGTCAACACGCTGGACGTCCTGGCGTTTCTGAACGCGTACGCCTCCGGCGATCCGAAGGCGGACGTCAACGGGGACGGGGTCATCAACACGCTGGACGTGCTCGCGTTCCTGAACGCGTACGCCGCGGGGTGCGAGTAGGGAAAGCGAAGAACGAGAAGCGAGGGACGAGAGAACAGAACTCGGAGAAACAGGGGGGGCCGGGGTCTTTCGGGCTTCGGTCAGGCTCAGAACAGCCCCGAGCCCCCGGAGCGGGTTTTCGCCGCGCAGGCACGAAGTCCACGGCGTTCGGACACGCACGCGGCTCTTCTGTGCGCTCGCGGTGTTCGCCGCGGCCCCGAGGCGCGGTCTCGGGCGCGGAACAGCTCCTCGCACGGCGCCCGTCCCATCCATTTGGGGGGTCCGGGGAGCCGAGAGCGTCGGGTACTGTCGCGGCATGAGAACATCAACCACATTGTTTCGGTCGTGCCGTCGCATCGCGGCGTTTCTCGCGTGTGGCTTGTGCGCGGTCGTCGCGTCGGGGCAGTGCGGGCCCGGCTGGGTTGAGACGCCCGGCTTCAGCCTTCACGGCGTGGACGGGATCGTGCTCGCCTCGGTCGCGTGGGACCCGGACGGGGCGGGGCCGGAGCCGGAGTGGATCGTGATCGCGGGAATGTTCTCGGCGGTGGCGGACACGGCGGCCTCGAATATCGCGGCGTGGGACGGGCAGGCGTGGTACGACCTCGGCGGCGGCCTGACGGACGGGCAGCTGTTCACGCGCGTCGCGGCGCTCGCGGTGCACGACGGCGCGCTGGTCGCCGGCGGCAACTTCGGGCGCGCCGGGGGCGTCGATGTGCGCAACGTCGCGGCGTGGGACGGCGCTTCGTGGAGCGCGCTCGGATCGGGCGTTCACGGCGGGTTCCCCGAGCCGGAGGCGCTCGCCCTCGAGTCGCACGCCGGGCTGCTCTACGTCGGCGGCGCGTTCACGATGGCGGGGGATGCGCCGGCGAACTTCATCGCGGCCTGGGACGGGTCCGAGTGGTCCGCGCTGGGGAGCGGGACGAACACGCAGGTGATGGCCCTGCGGTCCAGCGGCGGCAACCTGATCGTGGGCGGGTTCTTCTCGAGCGCGGGAGGCGAGGCGCAGACGAACGGGATCGCGCGGTGGGACGGCGCGGCGTGGTCGTCCGTGGGCGGGGGAACGAACGGCGCGGTCCTCGCGCTCGCGGAGCACCAAGGCGACCTGCACGTCGGCGGGGCCTTCTCGGCCGTCGGCGGCGTGCCCGCGGCCCGCGTGGCACGCTGGGACGGGAACGCTTGGAGCGCGCTCGGGTCCGGCGTCAGCGGCCCGGTGACCACGCTCGCGTCGTACGGCGGCTCGCTCTACGTCGGCGGCGCGTTCGCGCAGGCGGGAGGCTCGCCCGCGCTCAACATCGCGCGGTGGGACGGCGCGGCGTGGAGCCCGATCGGATCGGGCGCGGACGCCGACGTGCGGACGATCACGCCGCACGCCGGGACGCTCTTCGTCGGCGGCAGTTTCCGCGGGCTGGACGGGATTCCGGCGTCGGCCGCGGCGGCGTGGGACGGCGCGGCGTGGCATGTCTTCGGCGGCGGGGTCGAGGTCTTCGCTCGCGGGCTGGCGATCTACGAAGGCGCGCTCGTGGTCGGCGGCTCGGGGGCGGGAACGCGCGACGAGCGCTCGCTCGGGCGCATCGCCATGTGGGACGGAGTGGAGTGGTCGGTCGTCGGCGGCTGGTTCGACGAGTTCGTCCAGGCCGTCGGCACGCACGGGGGCGACCTGTACGCCGCGGGGTGGTTTACGGCGGCGGACGGCGTCGCCGCGCACGGCGTGGCACGGTGGGACGGGGAGCAATGGGGCGGGCTCGGCTCGGGGCTGGCGGGCGGATACGTCACATCGGGGCTTGCAACGATCTCGCACAACGGGGAGTTGGTGGTCGGCGGCGACTTCGACTCGGCGGGCGGCGTTCCCGCGGCCAACATCGCGGCGTGGGACGGGAGCGCGTGGAGGAGCCTCGGCGCGGGCGTGAACGGGGGCTTGGACACCGTCGATGCGCTCATGGAACACGAGGGCGACCTCATCGTCGCCGGGAGCTTCTCGACGGCGGGCGAGGTTGCGGCGTCGAACGTGGCGCGGTGGGACGGAGCGGCGTGGTCCGCCCTCGGCGACGGCGTGTCGGGCGGGCTGGTGCCCGAGGCGGTGACCATGACGGCGTTCCAAGGGGACATCATCGTCGGCGGTCGGTTCGAGCAGGCGGGCGGCGCGCCGGCCCTGAACGTCGCCCGCTGGGACGGGAACCAGTGGCACGCGATGGGAGACGGACTGCCCCACAGCGTGATCGCGCTGGCGGTGTACGAGGGGCGTCTGATCGCGGGCGGCGCGTTTGTCTTCAACGACTCGAGCGAGTTTCGCAGGCTCGCCGTCTGGAACGGCGCGTCGTGGGAGCCGATGGGGGGGGGTGTCAACAGTTCGGTGTTCGCGTTCGCGCCGATGGGTCCCGAGTTGATCGTGGGCGGCGCGTTCACGACCGCGGGGGATTCCGCCGCGCCGACGCTGGCCCGGTGGTCGGCGTCCGGCTCGGCGTGGGTCGCCAGCCAGCCCGAGGACGCCGCGGCGTGCCTCGGCGAGCAGGCCGCGTTTGCCGTCGCGGTGGCCGCCGGGTATGCGCCGGACTCGTTCAGGTGGCGCAAGGACGGCGCGGACCTCGCGGACGGGCCGACGGGAACCGGATCGGTCGTGTCGGGCGCAACCACGGACACGGTGACGATCTCGGGCGTCGGGCCGGCGGACGCAGGTGAGTACGACTGCGTCGTCGGGCACGCGTGCGGCGACGCGACGAGCGAGACGGCCACGCTCGCCGTGTGCGGCGCGGACTTCAACTGCGACGGTTCGGTGAACACACTGGACGTCCTGGCGTTCCTGAACGCGTACGCCTCCGGCGATCCGAAGGCGGACGTCAACGGGGACGGGGTCATCAACACGCTGGACGTGCTCGCGTTCCTGAACGCGTTCACGTTGGGATGTCCCTAGGGCTGTGGACCGGGGGCGGGCGGGGTGTCGGGCCGGCTATGGGGCGTTGCCGGCGTGATTCCGGCGGGATGGGCCTTCCGTTGGGGCCTGCGTGTCCGGTAGCATGTCTGAGCCGGGGTCCGGCGGAGGTGCGAGATGTCGGGGCGTGCAACGGCCGCGGTGGTGTCGTTCGGGGTGGTCGCGTCGGGATGGCTCGCGGTCGCTCGTGCGGAGGACGGCCTGATCGCGGACAGCGACGCGGTGCGTGCGCGCGAGATTGTGGTCGACGCGGGCGTGTTCGAGCGGGCGGGTGCGGGGAGCGTCGTGCCGCTGGAGTTATTCGAGGGCGTCGCGGGCGGGCTGGTCGTTGAGCGGGTGGAGCGGCGCACGAGCGGGGTGACGCTGATCGGGACGGCCGTCGGCTCGCTGAGCGGACCCTTCGCGGCGACGGTTGAGCGCGGGCAGGTGTGCGTCGGGGTGTGGACGGAGCGTGGCGCGTTCGGAGTGCAGCCGACGGGGCGCGTGGACGGAGCGGGCCGGGCGTTGTGTGTGGCGGTCGAGCACGTGCCCGGGGCGGTGGTGCGGTGCGCGGCACGTGCGTGGGAGAAGGGCGCCGGGCCCGGTGCGCGTGCTCCGGCGCGTGCGTCGCGCGGTGGCGAGGCCGCGCCGGAATCGGGCGTCGGTGAAGGGACAGCGTCCGGGCGCGCGTGCTGCTCGTGCGACGACGACATCTCGCGTGTGGACGTGCTGTTTGTCTATACGACGAAGGCGAAGGACGCGGCGGGGGGTGCGGCGGCGTTGCAGGCGCGCGTGCAGAACGTGATTGACACGACGAACCTGACGATTGCCAACAGCCTCATCGGCGGGACGCAGATGGCGCTCGTCGGCTTCTTGGAGGTCGGGTACGACGAAGTGGCGCCGGACTGGCTGGACCACCTGATCCGGGTGACGGAGACCGACGACGGGCACATGGACGAGGTTCACGGGTGGCGCGACGCCGCGGGCGCGGACTGCGTGATGCTGATCGTGGACGACACGCGGTTCCTGGGCGGGGCGGGGTGGTGGGGCATCTGGGACGACGGCGCGGCGTTCACGTGCCTGAACTGGCGGTCCGCGGGCGGGGGCGTCCTGACCGGGGCGCACGAGTTCGGGCACAACTTCGGGTGCGCGCACGACCACGAGAACGACTGGTCCGCTCCGTTCTCGTACGCGTGGGGCCACTACTACACGCACGGCGGGACGAACTACGGCGACGTGATGTCGTACCCGGTGGACGTGTACGTGCCGGTCTTCTCGCACCCCGGCGTCGTCGGGCCGGGCGGGCAGCCGATGGGCGTGGCGATCGGGGAGGAGCGGGCGGCGTACAACGCATTCGTCGTCGAGCAGACCCGCCACACGCTGGCGAACTACCGCAACAGCGGGCGCGTGCGCGACTGCAACGGGAACGGGATCGACGACGCGGCCGACATCGCCGGCGGGTCGAGCGACGACGCGAACGGCAACGGCATCCCCGACGAGTGCGAGCGGAGGATTCACGTCGATGCGGGGTCGGCGCAGCAGGGGACGGGCGCAGCGTGGGGCGACGCGCTGCGCGACTTCGGCGAGGTGGCGGCTGCGGCGGGACTGCGGTGCTCGTACACGAGCGAAGTGTGGGTCGCGGACGGGACGTACCTGCCGGACAGCGGGACAGGCGATCCCTGGAGGCGATTCGCGATGCGGTCGGGACTGGCGTACTTCGGCGGGTTCCAGGGGCAGTCGCACCCCGGCGGCGGGGAGTCGTCGATCGACGAGCGCGTGACGGGCGCGTTCGAGTCCGTGCTGAGCGGGGACGTCGGCGTTCCGGGCGACGACGCCGACAACTCGTACGCGGTGGTGGACGCCTGGGACGTGGATGCGCACGCGGTCCTCGACGGTTTCGTGGTCGAGGGCGGACGGTCGTTCGCCAGCGGGGGCGGGATGTACGCGATGCGCTCTTCGGCGGTCGTGCGCGACTGCGTCTTTCGCGACAACCGGGCGGAGGGGAGCGGTGGCGCGGTCATCGTGATCGAACCGGGCTCGATGCTGTTCGAACGGTGCAGGTTCGAGGGCAACGGGGCGGGCTTCGCCGGGGGCGCGGTCGCCCTGTACGACGGGGCGGGCGCGCTGTTCCACGAGTGCGGGTTCGAGGCGAACGGGGCCGAGTACGCGGGCGCAGTGGCCGCGTACGGGGGCGTCGAGGCGGCGTTCGTCGGGTGCGAGTTCCTGGAGAACACGGCGGCGTGGGGTGGCGGCGCGGTCGAGGCCTACGACGGCGCGGCGGGGTCGTTCATGTCGTGCAGGTTCGAGGGCAACGCGGCCGTCGGGGGGTACGGCGGGGCGCTCACGGTCGGGTGGATGAGCACGGCGGTAATCGGCCTGTGCGAGTTCACAGGCAACGCGGCGGGGGTGGTGGGCGGCGCGATCTCGGTGGGAGACTCGACTCTGCGCACGGACGCGAGCGTATTCCGTCAGAACACGGCGCAGGACTACGGCGGTGCGATCGACGCGTGGAACAGCCAGGTCACACTGGTGAGCGGCGTGCTGCGCGGGAACACGGCCGGGATCGGAGGCGGGGCGTTCGCGGCGGGCGGGGGCACGAACGCGACGGTCGTGGGGTGCACGCTGCACGCGAACCACGCGGGCGACCGAGGGGGGGGCTTTGCCATGAGCGGCTCGCACCTCGGCCTGACCGGGTCGATCCTGTGGGCGAACACGGACCCGAACTCGACCGCCGAAGGACGGCAGTTGTTCCTCTACAGCGGCACTGCGTCGGTGAACCGCTCGTGCGTGCAGGGGTGGACGGGATCGTTCGGCGGTGTCGGGAACATCGGGTCGGATCCGAAGTTCGTGAACGCGGGGGCGGGCGTGCTGCTGCTGTCCGCGGGGTCTCCGTGCATCGACGCCGGCGACAACACGGCCGTGCCCGCGGATGCGCTGGACCTCGACGGGGACGGGAACACGGCGGAGGCCGTGCCGATTGACACCGCGGGCGACCCGCGGTTCCGCAACGACCTCGGATCGCCGGACACAGGTGTACCGGGGAACGGGCACGCGGCCGTGGTGGATATGGGCGCGTTCGAGTTTCAGGGCAACTCGTGCGAGGCGGACTTTAACAACGACGGCGTTGTGAACACGCTGGACTTCATCGCGTTCCTGAACGCCTTCACGAGCGGCGACGTAAAGGCGGACTTCAACGGGGACGGCGTTGTGAACACGCTGGATTTCATCGCGTTCCTGAACGCGTTCACGGCCGGGTGCCCGTAGGGAGAAAGCGAAGAGCGAAACACCGGATTCAGGCGGGAAGCGGTCGGGGGACGCGCGGGAGGTGCCCGGGGAATCGGAATGGCGCGGGGCGTGACGCTACGATCGTGCTCGGCTCCGCGTGGGGCGGGGCGAGAGGGCCGTGCGCGTGTCGATCGCGTGGATCATCGGCGGCGTGGGGCTGTTCCTGCTCGGGATGTCGCTGATGACGGACGGGCTGAAGAGCCTGGCCGGGGACAGGCTGCGCGTGGTGCTGTCGAGCGTCACGGGCCGTCCCTTGCGGGCGTTCCTGTCCGGGGCGGGCCTGACGGTGGCGGTGCAGTCGTCGAGCGCGACGTCGCTGGCGACCATCGGGATGGTGAGCGCGGGGCTGCTCTCGTTCCCACAGGCGGTCGGCGTGATCATCGGCGCGGCGGTGGGGACGACGAGCACGGGCTGGATCGTCTCGCTGCTGGGGCTGAAGTTCAGCATCGCGTCGGTGGCGATGCCGATGGTGGGGGTCGGCGTGCTGGTGAAGTTGTTCACGCGCGACCGGCGCGCGGCGGTCGGCATGGTGATCGCCGGGTTCGGGCTGATCTTCGTGGGGATCGACACGCTGAAGACCGCGATGGAGTCGGCCTCGGCGCACATGAACCCCGGCTCGCTCCCGGGCGGGACGGCGTGGGGCGACGTCGCGCTGGTGGGGATCGGCGTGGCGATGACGGTGGTGATGCAATCGTCGAGCGCGGCCGTGGCGATGACGATGGCCGCGCTGCACTCAGGCTCCATCACGCTCGAACAAGGCGTTTCGCTCGTCGTCGGGGCGAACGTCGGAACGACGGTCACGCCGATGCTGGCGGCGATCGGCGCGACGACGGCGGCCAAGCGCACGGCCGCGGCGCACGTCGTGTTCAACACCGCGAGCAGCGCGATCGGGCTGGCCGCGATCCCCCTGTTCCTCTGGATCGTCCGCTCGGTAACGCCCGACGCGGACCGTTCCGTGCTGAGCCTGGCGGCATTCCACACCGGGTTCACGCTGGTCGGCGCGCTGGTGTTCGTGCCGTTCGCGCGCGCGTACGCGGGGCTGATCGCGCGGCTGGTGCGCGAGCGGGACGGCGCGCTGACGCTGCACTTGGACGACACGGTGGCGTCGGTGCCGGCGGTCGCGGTGGACGCGGCGCGCCGGGCCGTGATGGAGGCGGGGGCGATCCTCGCCGAGGCGGTGCGCGAGACGGCGGCCGTCGGCGCGGCGTCGCCCGACACGCGGCGCGGCATCGAGGAGGTGGACGGCGCGCTGGACCGGGTGCGTTCGTTCCTGGGGCGCGTGCGGACGGACCCGAACGCGGCGGAGCATGTCGCGCACATCGGCGTGCTGCACGCGATCGACCACTTCGAGCGGCTCATCGAGGGCCTGGGCGAGCGCGAACTGGCGGTGCGCGTTCGTCGGAGCGGCGCGGAACTGGGCGATCCGGCGGCGCGCCTCGCGGAGTCGGCCGCGAGCGTGCGCGACGCGTTGCGCCGCGGGTCGGGCGCGGAGGCCGCGGGCGAGGCCGGCGAGGCGTCGTCGGCGATCGCGTCGTACCGGCGCGCGCAGCGCGTGCGCGTGCTGCAACGCACGGCCTCCGGCGACGTGCCGCCGGACGACGCGCTGGACGTGCTCGAGGCGGCGCGCTGGCTCGACCGTCTGGCGTATCACCTCTGGCGGGGCACCGTGCACCTGCTCGCGCCGGCCCAGGCGGGGGGCGCGCCGGAGCGGCACAGAGTGTTCGCGGAGCCGGAGCGGCACACAGAGGACAGTGGGCCGTGGACAGTGGACAGTGGACACGAAAAAAGCACCCAAGAGCCGCAGGGGTGAGGCGCAGACCAACAGGATAGGGGTTTGGTGGGGCACCGCTGCGAACTTCGCGGGAACCGAGGTGCGAGCGGGATCGCATAGCCTGAGGGCGTCGGTCCGATGGCCGATGGTGGTGTCATTGTCGCCGGGGTCTCCGGCGGTTGGTCGTTGCGATTGAGTATCAGGAGGGGGCCGAGCGATGGCTTCGATTCGCGGGTTCGGCGTGGCGTGCGTGGTCGTGGGAGTCGGCGTGGCGGCCTCGCTGGGCGGCGCGGCATCGGGGCAGGAGTTGCGGCCGGGGTTCGGCGCGATGGTCTCGCCCGACGGCGTGTGGATGCACGCCGCCGACGTGCCGCGGCAGCAGTGGGACAAGGACGCGTGGATTCGCCCGAACCGGTTCGAGGCGTACGCGATCGACATGGCTTCGGCGTGGCGCGTGCTCGGGGCCGCGCCGATGGAGTTCACGCCCGAGGCGTCGCTGCGTCCGGTGGTGTTCTACGTGCCGACGCCGGAGGGCGGATTCGCGCCGTTCGCGTGCTTCGAGTCGCCGATCATGGAGCCCGCGCTGGCCGCGAAGTTCCCGGAGATCAGGACGTTCGCGGGGCAGGGGATCGACGATCCGGCGGCGTGCGTTCGCCTCGACCTGTCGCCGCAGGGGTTCCACGCGCAGGTGCTGTCGCCCGAGGGGGCGTGGTGGGTGGACCCGTTCAGCCGCGGCGACGCGGGGTTCTACACGGCGTACCGGAAGGCGGACCTCACGCCGCCGGAGGGGTGGACGTGCGAGACGGTGGGCGGGGATGACCTGGGCTGGACGGCGCCGGCGGAGTACGGGAGCGTGCGCTTCGGCGAGCAGTTGCGCACGTACAGGCTGGCGAACGCGGCGACGGGCGAGTACACGCAGTACCACGGCGGAACGAAGGCCGCGGGCATGGCGGCGATCACGACGGCGATCAACCGCGTGAACCAGGTGTACGAGGTCGAGGTGGCCATCCGGATGATCCTGGTCGGCAACAACGACCTGATCGTGTACACGAACCCGCAGACGGACCCCTACACGAACAACAACGGCGGGACGATGCTGGGGCAGAACCAGTCCACCTGCGACAGCGTGATCGGGAGCGCGAACTACGACATCGGGCACGTCTTCTCGACCGGCGGCGGCGGCGTGGCGTACCTGGCGTGCGTGTGCAAGTCGAACCAGAAGGCCCGCGGCGTCACCGGCCTGCCCGCCCCGACCGGCGACGGGTTCTACATCGACTACGTGGCGCACGAGATGGGGCACCAGTACGGCGCCAACCACTGCTTCAACAGCAGCAGCAGCGGGTGCAGCGGGAACCGCAACGGATCGACCGCCTACGAGCCGGGCAGCGCCTCGACGATCATGGGGTACGCCGGGCTGTGCGGGTCGGACAACATCCAGAACTTCAGCGACCCGTACTTCACGTCCGTCAGTTTCGACGAGATCCGAAACTACACCGTCAACAGCACCGGCAACGGGTGCGCCCAGAAGGTGAACACCGGGAACCTGCCCCCGACCGTGAGCGCGGGCGCGGCGTACGCCATCCCGGTGAAGACGCCCTTCACCCTGACGGCGACGGGGTCGGACCCGGACGGCGACCCCGTCACGTTCTGCTGGGAGCAGCGCGATCTCGGGCCGGCGGCCACCCTGACAACGCCGGACGACGGGAAGTTCCCGCTGGTGCGCACGCGGAACCCGACCACAAGCCCGTCGCGGACGTTCCCGATCCTGTCCACGATCCTGGCGAACCAGAGCGACAAGAAGGAGCGGCTGCCGGACGTCGGCCGGCAGATGAAGATGCGCGTCACGGCGCGCGACAACCGCGCCGGCGGCGGGGGCGTCACGACCTCGGAGGTCACCATCAGCGTGGTCGGCACGGCGGGCCCCTTCGACGTGACACAGCCGGCCGCGGGCACGACGTGGAGCGGCGAGGGAACCGTGACGTGGAACGTGGCGAACACCTCGGCCGCGCCGGTGAGCTGCTCGCACGTGCGCATCTCGCTCTCGACGGACGGCGGCCAGACGTTCCCGCACGTGCTGGCGGAATCGACGCCGAACGACGGGTCGGAGACGGTCGCGCTGCCGCAGGTGGCGTCGTCGCAGGCGCGCGTGAAGGTCGAGGGCGTCGGGAACGTCTTCTTCGATATCAACCCCGGGAACTTCACGGTGGAGGCGAACGCGCTGGTGATCTCGATCCCCGGCGGGCCGCCGAGCGTGCTCGCGCCGGGCGTCGAGACGCCCTTCGACGTCAGCATCCAGGACGGGACGCACACGCTGGACCCGACGACGCCCACGCTCTGGATGAGCGTGGACGGCGGGCAGAACTACACGCCGCGAGCCATGGAGCCGCAGCGCGGCGACGCCTGGCTGGCGACGTTCAGCGAGCCGGCGTGCGAGGACGACGTGCGGTACTACCTCAGCGCGGAGACGACGACGGGGCTGATCGTGACGCACCCAGCCTTCGCCCCCGCCTTCCATCACCGGGCCGTCGTGGGCGAGAACCAGCCCTTCTTCACGGACGACTTCGAGAGCGACCTCGGCTGGACGGTGAGCGGGACAGCGACGGGCGGGCACTGGGAGCGGGCCGTGCCCGGCAACTTCGGCTTCGGCGACCCGCCGACCGACGGCGACGGCTCGGGACGGTGTTTCGTCACGGGCAATGCGGCGTTCAACGACGTGAACGGAGGATCGACGGTCCTCACGTCTCCCGTGTGGAACATGCAGGACGGCGGCTCGATCGCGTACGACTTCTGGCTCACCGGCTTCCCCGGCGTGCCGTTCGGCGCGGAGGACGGCCTCGCCGTCGAGGTGGCGACCGACGGCGGCGGCTCGAACTGGACGCGCGTGCGCGAGTACAAGGACGCCGTGCCCCAGTGGAGGAGCGGCACGGTGCTCGTGGGCGTGGACGTGCCCGCGAGCACGACGGTGCGCGTGCGCTTCGTGGCCACGGACGACGGGCCCGGGCACGTCGTCGAGGCGGGGATCGACCGCGTGGTCGCCTCGGCCATCGTCTGCGAGGACCCGGACGACTGCCCCGCGGACTTCAACGGGGACACGGTGGTGAACACGCTGGACGTGCTGGCGTTCCTGAACGCCTACACCGCTGGCGACCCGAAGGCGGACTTCAACGGCGACACGGTCATCAACACATTGGACGTGCTGGCGTTCCTGAACGCCTACACGGCCGGGTGCCCGTGATCGTCTGAAAAACGGCTTGTTCGGGGCGGTCGGCCCCGGTATGTTGCTCGGTGGAGGGCGTCGCCCCGAGGGGGGCGGTGTCGCATCGCTCCGGTGGAGGTCCGATATGGCTCGCGTGTCGTTCGGTCGCGTTCTCGGCGTGCTGGGTCTGGTCGCGGCGTCGTGCTTCGGGCAGGAGGCCGAAGGGCCGAGGTCCGTGCCGCACGACCAGCCCATCCTCGTTGACGGGAAACTGGTCTTCCCCGACGGGGCCGCGATCCCGCGGTTCCTGACCGATGCGGAGCGGCGGTACCTGGTGGAGCACCCGCTCACACCCGAACGCGGGACGCGCGGCGCGCCGACCGGGACCATCTACTGCGTGCCCGAGTACGACCCGATGGAGGCGATCCTGATCGCGTGGGAGGGGTCGTCGACGCTCAAGAGCATCCTGGCGGAGATGGCCAGGCACATCACGACGACCGGCGACGCGGACCTGCACGTCGCGATCGACTCCTCGGGGGGGATCCCGGGCGCGCAGGCGACGCTCTCGTCGGCGGGGGCCGACATGAGCCGCGTGAAGTTCTTCACCCGGACGATGGACACGATCTGGATCCGCGATTACGGGCCGCGGTATGTGTACCGCAACGGGGTGCGCGCGATCATCGACCACACCTACAACCGCCCGCGCCCGAACGACAACGCGTTCAACGGCTTCTACGCCGGGCAGCGAGGGCACGAGTACTACCTGATCCCGCTGGTGCACGGCGGGGGGAACTACCACCTCTCCGCGCTTGGGGACGCGTACGCGACGAAACTGATCGAGAACGAGAACCCCCTGCTCTCCAAGGCGCAGATCGTCGGGCACTGGCAGGACTATCAGAACGTGCTGACGGAGATCACGCCGGCGTTCCCGACGAACATCGACTCGACGCAGCACATCGACATGTGGATGATCGTGATCGGCGACCGCGAGGTCATCATCAGCGACTGGCCGCTGGCCTCGGGCAGCACGCAGGACGTGATCTGCGACAACCAGGCGGCGTCGATGGCGGCGGCGAGATACACCGTGCACCGCATCCCCGCGGTCACGTCCGGCGGTGTGCACTACACCTTCACGAACTCGGTGATCTGCAACGACCTCGTGCTGATCCCGACCTACACCAACGCGACGGCGTCGCAGTACAACGCGACCGCGCTGGCCGTCTGGCAGGCCGCGATGCCGGGCAAGACCGTGGTCCAGGTCAACTGCCAGGGCATCGTGGGCCTCGCCGGGGTGATGCACTGCATCGTCATGCACGTGCCCCCCTCGCTGGGCGGCGAAAGCCCGGTGGCGACGATCGACGAGCCGAACGGCGGGGAGGCCTACGCCAAGGGCCAGCAGGCGACCGTGCGCTGGGCCTCCGACGACAACGACCTCACCTACTACGTGCAGATCCACCTCTCGACGGACGGCGGGCAGACGTTCAACACCGTGCTGACCAACTTCCACGGCGATACCGGCGAGTTCGAGTGGACCGTGCCGCAGGTGGACACGGCGCAGGCCCGCATCCGCGTGATCGTGCACGACTTCGAGGGCAACACCGGCCAGGCGATCTCGGAGGCCGACTTCACGATCGGCGACCCGTCCTGCCCCGCCGATTTCAACGGCGACACGGTGGTCAACACGCTGGACGTGCTGGCGTTCCTGAACGCCTACTCCTCCGGCGACCCGAGCGCGGACTTCAACGGCGACACCGTCATCAACACGCTGGACGTGCTGGCGTTCCTGAACGCCTACTCGGCCGGGTGTTGACGCTCATTTCCCCGGAACCCCGTGGGCCAACGAGGGTACTGACGTGAAGAAGAAGTTCTCGGTCGTTGCGATCGCAAACATCGCGGCGTCGTCGCACGCGCAGAGCGTCGCGCCCGCCGCACAGCCGTGGAAGGAGGCGGAGCCGCTGCGCGTGCTGCGGCTCGGGCCGGACCTGCGGCCGGTGGGGGGCTGGGTCGAGTACGCGGCCGGCTCGACGCGTGGGGACTGCGCCGCCCTGCTCGCGTTCGACAGCCTGAACAACACGTCGGGTGACGGGTGCCCGATGCCCGCCGGGACGACCGGGTCGTCGCACGTGGTCAACGACCTCTCGCTCGCGGCCGGCGCGGCCGGGGGCGCGGCGGACGCCATCACGCTGCTCTGGCAATGGGACTCCTCCGAGCAGTGCTACCTCGGCGTCGTGATCTACGACGAGTTCGACGCGACGTGCGGCGGCCCCGCGGCGTCGAGCCCGCTCGGCGGGATCGTGTTCGACTTCGGATGGATGCCCACCGGCTCCTGGAACATGAAGGCGGACCTGTGCTCCGTCGGCGGTCCGCCGCTGCCGGAGGACGGGTCGGGCGCGTACGAACTGTTCATGTCCAACCAGTACGCCGGGGGCGACTTCGTGCTGACCGGCAAGGGCCGGTGGCTGCTCGGCGACACCCGCGGCGACGGCGTCGGCTCGCAGGGGCCGATCCAGTGGGAGGACGCCGACCTCGACGGCGAGTTCGGAGCGGGCGAGTGCGTGGACTACTCGAACGCGGAGCCGTGCCTCGACGGGCTGGGCGCGGCCATCGTGATCCACACGACCGCGACGGCGTGCCCGGGCGACTTCAACGGCGACACGGTCGTGAACTCCCTGGACTTCGTGGCGTTCCTCAACGCGTACGCCAGCAGCGATCCGAAGGCCGACTTCAACGGCGACACGGTGGTCAACACGCTGGACGTGCTGGCGTTCCTGAACGCGTTCGTGGCCGGATGCCCGTGACCGGCGGCGGCAGGCGACATCTGTGTGAAGCACCGGGGACGGGGCCCGGGCGGCTCCGTCCCCGATCTCTCCTGCCCCCAAGCCCCTGAGATTGCCCAGATTGACGGCGATTCGCGGATTCGTGCTCGCGGGCGCTTGCGTGATCGTCGTGCCGTCCTGTAGGTTGACACGGCCGCGCATGTGAGTGGCGCGGTGGGCCTGAAACTAGGTCCGGGGTTTCGGGACGGCGCACTCGTGGGAAGCAGCGAGGGAGTTCATGGCAAGAGCGACGTGTTGGTCGGCCGCGCTCATGTTGTGCGCGAGCGTCGGTGTGGCGATCGGCCAGATGCAACTGGACCTGCCTCGGGGCGGGTTCGTCGAGGTGGAGGTCGAAAGCGGGCCGCTCGACAACCCCGGCGACAACTGGGCGGCGGTCGAACTGGGCGAGGTGGCGGTCGAGGGCGCGGCGTGGCTCCGGCTGCACTTCGACGAACTGACGCTGGTGGGCGGGAGCCGCCTGCGCGTCACGTCGCTGCTCGACGCCCAGACCCAGACGCACGACGCCGTGTCGGCCTCGGAGTGGAACCGGACGACGGCGTACTTCAACGGCGACCGCGTGACGGTCGAGGCGCTGCTCGCGCCGCGGACCGCGGGGACGAGGGTGACGCTGCGGCGCGTCTCCGCCGAGCGCGGGGCGCCGGCGTGGCCGAGCGCGCTGTGCGGGATCTGCGTTCCCGATACGCGCGTGCCGTCGAAGGGCCTGGCGTTCGGGCGGCTCATGCCGGTCGGGTGCAGCGGCGTCGTGTCGTGCACGAAGAGCGTGGTGCTCTCGGCCGGCCACTGCGTGACCGGCGACCTGGTCGTGCAGTTCAACGTGCCCGACTCGGGCGCGGACTGCAAGCCGGTGCACCCGCCGGTGGAGGACCAGTTCCCGGTGACGTGGGCGCAGTTCGAGAACGGGGGCGTCGGCAACGACTGGGCCGTGCTGACGACGGGCGTGAACAGCGAGGGGCTGAGCATCTTCGAGAAGTACAAGGCGATGGTTTCGGTCTCCGAGACGCCCGGTTCGGTGGGGCTGCCGGTGGACGCCATCGGGTACGGCGCGGTCGAGGCGCCCGACTGCGAGAAGACGCAGACGCAGCAGCACGGCGGGGGCGTGATCACGCTCGTCAAGAACGCCCACTACAAGTTCGACAACGACGTGACCTACGGCAACTCCGGCTCGCCGCTGCTCCTCAACGGCGAGGTCATCGGGATCATCACCCACTGCGGGACGGTCTGCGGCAACAACATCGCCACACGGACGGACCGGCCGAACTTCGCCGCGGCGCGGGAGGCGGCGTCCGACTGCGCCCGGACGTGGTGCGTCGCGGACTTCAACCTCGACGGGGTCGTGAACTCGATGGACATGATCGCCTTCCTCTCCGCCTACGCCCAGGGCGACCTGTCGGCGGATATCAACGGCGACGGGCTGCTGACCACGCTCGACGTGCTGGCGTTCCTCAACGCCTACGCCACGGGATGCCCGTAGGACAGCGGGCAGTGGACAGTGGACAGTGGACATGAAGAGGGGGGCTTCTTTCGGAGTGGCGGCGCGCCTGTCCCTGACTAGGCGGCGCTCCCGATCCGCCTGTCGATGCGACCACCTCGTGCATACGCGCGGGGTGGTCGCGATGCGTATCGGGCCTTGGTCGGGTCGGTCCGGCCGCAGACGGCTGAAGAACTGAAGCCCTGCCCAAGAACTCGGCGGTGTGCGGGCGGGAGAGGGTTGACGACCGCCCCGAAATCCGCACACTGGTGGTGTCATCGTGGCCCGCGACGCCCGTCTGGGCCTCGAAGGCGCCCGGGGGGCAGACCCGGGTTCCAGGCCGCTCGCTGTCGGGGGATGGCGGCCGGAGGGAGAGGCGCGTCAGGCGTTGAAAGGAGAGACCGATGTTCAGCATCACGAAGCGTCGGGCGACCATCGTGCCCATGACCTTCGCGGTCGTTCTGGCCTTGGCGTTCGCCGCGCCGACCGCCGCACAGCACGCGCGGCCGGCAGCCGACCGCGACACGGCTTCGGTGTCGGGCGGCCCGGCGGCGCACCGCGCCGCCGGCGAGGGCGATGAGGCGGCGGCGCTCGGCCGGCGTGCGATGACCATCTCCGGCATCGCCCGATGGCCCGATGGCACGCCGATCGAGAACGCCGTGATCGTCAGTTCCGCCGGCGGCAACGCGGTCAGCGCCCCTGACGGCTCGTTCACGCTTGCGGTCGATGTGCCGGAAGAGTCCGAATCGCTCGGCATCACGGCGGTGGCGACGATCGGCGGCGTCAACTACACCGCCAGCCGGCTCGTGGAGTTCTCGCCGGGCGAAGGCAGCATCGACCTCGGGGGCGTGCGGCTGGACCCCGCCGCCGAGTGTGAACCGGCGTGGGTGCCGACGTTTGGCGAAAGGCCGGGCACGAGCGGAAACGTCTCTGCCCTAGCGGTGTTCGACGACGGCACAGGTCCGGCCCTCTACGCCGGGGGCGGGTTCGCCAGGGCGGGCGGGGTGAGCGCGAACTACATCGCGAAATGGGACGGCCAGTCGTGGTCAGCGCTCGGCAGCGGGATGAGCGGTGCTACTCCGGAGGTCAATGCGCTGACGGTGTTCGACGACGGGTCCGGCCCGGCCCTCTACGCCGGGGGCGTGTTCACCAAGGCGGGCGGGGTGAGTGCGAGCCGCATCGCCAGGTGGGACGGCCAGTCGTGGTCGGCGCTCGGCAGCGGGATAAGTGGCTCGGTCCTTGCCCTGACGGTGTTCGACGACGGGTCCGGCCCGGCCCTCTACGCCGGCGGCGACTTCACCTTGGCGGGCGGGGTGACGGTGAACCGCATCGCGAGATGGGACGGCCAATCGTGGTCGGCGCTCGGCAGCGGGATGAGTAGCACGGTCACTGCCCTGACGGTGTTCGACGACGGGTCCGGCCCGGCCCTGTACGCGGGCGGCACCTTCTCCACGGCGGGCGGGGTAACGGTGGACTGCATCGCGAAGTGGGACGGCCAGTCGTGGTCGAAACTCGGCAGCGGGATGAGCGGTTTTCTTCCAAGGGTCAATGCCCTGACGGTGTTTGACGACGGGTCCGGTCCGGCCCTCTACGCCGGGGGCGGGTTCACCACGGCGGGCGGGGTGAGCGCGAGCAGCATCGCGAGATGGGACGGCCAGTCGTGGTCGGCGCTCGGCAGCGGGATGGACGACAGTGTCTATGCGCTGACGGTGTTCGACGACGGTACAGGCCCGGCCCTCTACGCCGGCGGCGCGTTCACCACGGCGGGCGGGGTGAGCGCGAGCAGCATCGCGAGATGGGACGGGCAGTCGTGGTCGGCGCTTGGCAGCGGGATGGACGACAGTGTCTATGCCCTGACGGTGTTCGACGACGGGTCCGGCCCGGCCCTCTACGCCGGCGGCAACTTCACCACGGCGGGCGGGGAGACGGTGAACTGCATCGCAAAGTGGGACGGGCAGTCGTGGTCTGCGCTCGGCAGCGGGATGGGCGGCTCTAATCCCCGGGTCTATGCGCTCATGGTGTTCGACGACGGGACCGGCCCAGCCCTCTACGCCGGCGGGTGGTTCACCACGGCGGGCGGGGTAAGCGCGAACCGCATCGCGAGATGGGACGGCCAGTCGTGGTCCGCGCTCGGCAGCGGGATGAACCACTTCGTCTTTGCCCTGACGGTGTTCGACGACGGGTCCGGCCCGGCCCTCTACGCCGGCGGCAGCTTCACCACGGCGGGCGGGGTAAGCGCGAACCGCATCGCGAGATGGGACGGCCAAGCCTGGTCGCGCCTCGGCACCGGGATGAATGGCTCGGTCGAAGCCCTGACGGTGTTCGACGACGGGTCCGGCCCGGCCCTCTACGCCGGCGGGTGGTTCACGACGGCGGGCGGGGTGAGCGCGCGCCGCATCGCGAAATGGGACGGTCATGCGTGGTCGGCCCTCGGCACCGGGATGAACAACAATGTCTCTGCCCTTGCGGTGTTCGACGACGGGTCCGGCCCGGCCCTCTACGCGGGTGGCGGCTTCGACGTTTCCCCCGCCGGAGACAGTTACCTCGCCAAGTGGCAGGGGTGCGCGTCCGCCTGCTTCGCCGACTGCAACGGCGACGGGCAGGTCAACTCAATCGACTTCGTCTGCTACCTCAACCTCTACGTCGCGGGCGACCCCGCGGCGGACTGCAACGGCGACGGGCAGGTCAACTCGATCGACTTCGTCTGCTACCTCAACCTCTACGTCACCGGATGCCCGTAGGACAGCGGGCTGTGCACAGTGGACATGAGGAGGGGGAACGGTCTCGCCATCCCTCGATCCCTCGATCCCTTCTTCCGCCGTTTCAGGCGACCTGGAGCAGTTTCATGGCGGCGGCCACGATGTCCTGGGCGGTCAGGCCGCACTGGGCGAGGATCTGCTCGGGCGTGCGGGCGCTGCGGGGGATGCGTCGGACGTGGAGTTGCTCGAGGGTGAACGCGTCGCCCGAGGCAACGAGCGCGTCGGCGACGGCGGACCCGATGCCCCCGCCGTAGTTGTCCTCGAGCGTGATGACGTAGCCGTTGTTGGCGCCGACGATGTCGAGGAGTTTGTCGGCGTCGAAGGGGAGGCTGTAAAGGTCGATGAGGGTGGCGTTGACGCCGGCCTTGTCGAGCAGGTCGATGGCCTTGTTGGCCTCGTGGACCATGTACCCGGCGGCGCAGAGGACGACGTCGCGTCCCTCGTTGAGCACCTCGAAACCGCCGAGGTTGAAGACCTGGTCGTCGGAGTAGATGAACTCGGTGTCGGCGCGGAGCGTGCGCATGTAGCACGCGCCCTCGTACTCGGCCATGACGCCGGTGAGCGCGTAGGCGGCGTAGGCGTCGGCGGGCTGAAGCACGTAGCAACCGGGGTTGCCCCGGTGGTCGCGCATGGTGGTCCAGGCGCGGAACCAGGCGACGTCGGGGAGGGCCATCTGGCTCGGGCCGTCGGCGGCGAGCGTGATCCCCGCGTGCGAGCCGACGATCTTCAGGTTCGCGCCCGAGTTGATCGCCATCTCGATCTGGTCGTAGGCGCGGGTGACGAACTTGGCGAAGGTGGAGCAGAAGGGGACCTTGCCCGCCGCGGCGAGGCCGACGGCGACGGAGATCATGTTCTGCTCGGCGATGCGGCACTCGACGAAGCGGTCGGCCAGTTCCGACGACTTGGCAAAGGTCTCGGCGTAGGTCGAGTTGCTCACGTCCGCGTCGAGCACGACGACGCGGTCGTTGACGCGCCCGAGGGCGCGGAGCGCGACGCCGTAGGCCTTGCGGGTCGCGAGGCGCCCGGCGTGGAGCACGCTCTCCATGTCCATGCTGCGCATCGCCTCGGCGAAGGAGGGGAGGTCGCCGAAGCCCTGCTCGCGCGGCGCGGCCTGGGCCGGCGGCTCGATGGTGAAGGCGTCCGACGCCGTGAGCGCACTGGTGAGTTCGACGCGACGCTCGTCGAGTTCGGCGAGGGCCTTCTGGAGCGCATCGCCCGTCGCGGGCTTGCCGTGCCACCCGCCCCCCTGGACGCTCGGCGCGCCCCAGCCCTTGACCGTGCGCGCCACCAGCGCCATCGGCGCGGTGTCCGGCTGGGCCGAGCGGGCGATGAACTCGTCGAACGCGGCCTTGATCTCCTTGGGCGAGTGGCCGTCGATCGTCTTGACGTGGAACCCGGCCGCCCCGAGTTTCGCGGCCAGCCGCTCGGGGGACTGCTGCTCGGCGACGCGACCGGCCTGCCCGTAGCCGTTGCAGTTGAAGATGGGCAGCACGTTCGTCAGCCGGCGCTCGGCGATGAAGTCGAGCGCCTCGGCGATCTGGCCCTCGCGGGACTCGCCGTCGCCCACGATGCAGTAGATTCGACGGTCGAGCGAGTCGAGGCGTGCGGCCTCGGCGAGTCCGGCGGCGACGCTGAGGCCCTGGCCGAGCGAGCCGGTGGCCGCGTCGAAGAACGGGAAGCCCTCCATCGGGTTCGGGTGGCCATCCAGCGGCGAGCCGTCCACGCGCAGCGAACTCAGGTCCGCGAGCGTCAGGCGCTTGCGCGAGGCCGGGTCTCGCCCGACCATGACGCCGAGTTTGGCCGCGGCGGCGTAGACGGCGGGCACGGCGTGGCCCTCGCTGAGCACGAGCCGGTCGCTGGTGGGGTAGTCGGGGTAGTCCGGGCTCCAGCGCATGGTGTGGAACATGAGCATCGCGACGAGGTGCCCGATGCTCATCGCGGAGGACGGGTGCCCGCTGCCCGCTTCGGCGGTCATCGTGAGGGAGAGACGGTCCAACTCGATCGCCTGGGCGTGCATCGCGGCTTCGAACGACATGGGAGTCCTCCCGCGCCCGGGGCGCATCGGCGGCCGACTCGTCGGGGGCGCACCCCCGGCGCGGCCCCGGGGACCGGACCCGTCCGACCGTCGGCTGTACCGGTCGCCCCGCGGCCGCGATGAGCGGCAGAGGTGAGTATCCCCGCCCCCGGGCGGGTTGACAACCCCGCCCGGGGATTCGGCCCGAGATTTGCAGGCGACCGGGGCCTCACGGGGCATGGAGGGCACTCGGGCGATCCGGGCGCGGTACACTCTGGCCCAACACGGAGGAGCCGTTCCCATGAAGGTCACCTGCGATCGCGGAGCGTTGCTGGAGGCGATCAACCTGGCGTCGAGCGTGGTGGCGACCCGCTCGCCGCGCCCTCAACTGACGTGCATCAAACTGACGGCCGAGCGCAAGGGCAAGGCCGGGACGCTCACCCTGGCCGCGACCGACGGGGAGATCTCGATCCGCCTGTCGGTGGCGCAGGTGGACGTGCAGACGCCGGGCGAGGCCCTGCTCCCCGCGGACAAACTCCGGCAGATCGTCTCCGCCGAGGACAACGAGCCGACGCTCTCGCTGGAGATGGACGAGAACCTCGTCTGCCACATCCGGGGCAACGACGCGCACTTCAAACTCATCGGCCAGCCCGCCGGCGAGTTCCCGCCCATCACCGAGTTCCGCGCCGCCGTGGCGGGGTCGGGCGGTCGGCCGGCGGCCAAGGCCGTCTTCACGCACGACGCCCGCTCGCTCAACGAGTTGATATCGAGGACGCTCTTCGCCACGGCCCGCGAGACCTCGCGCTACGCCATCAACGGCGTGCTGATGGTGCGCGAGGGGAAGCGGCTGCAGATGGTGGCGACGGACGGGCGTCGGCTCGCGCTGTCGCGGGCGTCGCTCTCGGGGGGCGAGAAGGACGCGCCCGCGGTGCGCTGCATCGTCCCGAGCAAGGGGCTTTCGACGCTCCAGAAACTGCTGGGCGGCTCGGACGAGGCGGTGCAGGTGGCGGTGACGGACAACCAGGTGTACTTCAACGTCGGCGCGCCGGACGCGAAGGACCACGCCGACGGGCGGGCGGTGCTCTCGTCGAACCTCGTCGAGGGGGCGTTCCCCCCCTACGAGGACGTGATCCCGAAGGATCAGGACAAGACGGTGGTGGTGGACCGCGATGCGCTCACGTCGGCCGTGCACCGGGCCGCGCTGCTGACGAACGAGGAGTCGCGCGGCGTGCGGATGGCGTTCGACGCCAAGGGCCGGCAGGCGCACCTCTCGGCGCACGCCAGCGAGGTGGGCGAGGCGAACGTCGAGCTCGCGCTCGTCGAATACAAGGGCGACGACATCGAGATCGGCTTCAACCCCGCGTTCATCACCGATGCGCTGAAGGTGATCGCGGACCCGCAGGTCGTGATCGAGCTGAAGGCGTCGAACAAGCCCGGCCTGATCAAGTCGGGGCAGGATTTCACCTACGTGGTGATGCCCGTGAACCTGTCGTGAGGCGCGGCGCGGCTCAGCCGGGAGGGCGTCCGCTCTGGACGTCCTGGCCGCGGAGGTAGCGGGTCAGGTCGCGCATGAAGACGGTGATGCGTTCGCGCTGGTGCGCCGTGGCGTGCTCCTCGATGCGCTGGCTCATGAAGGTGACCATGCCGCCGGCGTCCTGCGCGGAGACCGCTCCCGAGCGCATGATGCGTTCGTTGCGCCGGGCGTCGCGCTGGCCGCGGGTCACGAGTTCCTCGTCGGAGCGGCGGTCGATCGAGCCGTCGAACGGCGCGGTGAGGCGTGCCATGCGGACATAGGCGTCGGCGAGGTACTGCTCGCGCTGCTCGGAGGGAACGTTCGTGTAGTCCTTGGCGGCGAGATCGACGACGTCGAGCATGAGCCGGCTGGCGTTGCGCTCGATCTGCTCGCGGGCCGCGCCCGAGATGCCCGCGAAGAACGCGGCCATCTCGGCCGAGTCCGACGCGCTCAGGGACTGCATCCGCTCGTACAACTGCCCGATCAGGCGGATGCGCTCCTCGACCGGGAGGCGGTTGAACTCCTCGGTCAGCAGCGTGAAATCGAAGACGGCGGCGATGCTGCCCGCGGTGTAGTCGGGGACGGGCTTGGGGCGGACCATGAGCCAGGTGCCGACGCCGCCCGAGGCCACGAGGACCAGGAACGCCGCGCCGATCGCGTTGCGCGCGAGGGGCGAGCGCCACGCGGCGCGGGCGATGGAGCGGAGGCGCGCGTCGAGCGCGTTGAGGCCCTGGCGTGCGGACCGCCGCTTCGTCGGCGCCCGGAAGTCCACGCCTTCGAGGAGCGAGCCGAAGCCGGGCTTGTTCTGTGTGTCGTCGTTCATGGCTGGTTCCACTCCTCGGCGGTCATCCGGGGAAGCCGGAAAGTTTGAGGATCATGGCGAGGATCTGCTCGAGGACGGCGGCGGAGGGGTCGCCGGGGTAGACGTCCGCGCTGCCGTCGAGGTAGACGGCGTTGCGGCCTTCCTTGCCGCGTTTCGTGTGCCAGTGGTCGCCGTCGATCATGACGGCGAGTTTCTCGCCCTTGCCGGAGAAGACCTCGTACGTGCGTGAGATCGCGGTCATGGCGGACCAGCGCGAGCCTCCGTCGTCCGGGTTGAGCACGCCGAAGAGTTCGAGCAGGACGTACCCGTCGGCGGGGGGGAAGCGGTAGGAGAGGCCGTACGTGCGCCACCAGGGGTCGGGGTTGTCGGCGTCCTCGCCGCCGCGGTCGCTGGGGCAGAGGTAGGGGTCGGTGACGATCCAGTTGTTGCTGGTGACGTCGTCGGGGTTCTCGCGGCGCGGCCGGGCGGCGTCGATGTACTGCTCGAGGACGTCGAAGAGGGCCACGTCGTTCTGGTTGTCGTCCGCGCCGGCGATGGGACGGACGAAGGGGAAGCGGTGGTCGGAATCGCCGAAGTAGTTCTGCATCCCGGTGCCGAGCGATCGGAGGTTGGTGAGGCACTTGAGTTTGCGGCCTTCGTCGCGCGCCTTGCCCAGCGCGGGGAGGAGCAGGCCGATCAGCAGGGCGACGATCGAGATCACGACGAGCAGTTCGATGAGTGTGAACGCGCGTCGGGGGGACTCCGCGTTGCGCCGCTTCAGACCGGGAGCCGGAGCATCAGGGCGTCGCGCGTCGCCTCGTCCACGACGCGCTTGGCGGTCGGCGTCTGGGTGGCGCGGAAGGTGTCGGCGTGTCGCTTGAAGCATGCCCTGAACTCCTCGTCCTCACGCATCGCCGCGTCGATGCCACGCGCCACGGACGCCAGCCCCGCCTTGAGCCGCCACGCCCGCGCTGCCGCCCCCAACGCCCCGAGCGCGAGCAGGGCGGGCAATCGAGCCGGCCCCGGCACCCACGCCGCCACGGCCTGGGACACGGGTCCCGACGGATTGTTGGATTCGGCGATCGCGTGCTCCAGGCTGGAGAGCGCCGCTCGAACCGCCGCGGCCCCGGCCTCCGACGCCGCCTGCCGAGCCGTCGCCGACTCGCGGAACGGGTCGCCCTCGGGGAGCGATTCGCTCCGCCGCGACCACTCGGCCGCGTCCGTCTCCAGCGTGCGTTGCAGCGTGGCGGCCTCGGCCCGCACTCGCTCCACGTCCTCGGGCACCACGCACGCGCAGAGCGCGAGCGAGGCCCCCGCCAGAGCCGTCGCCACCGCGAGCGGGCGTGCAACGCCTTGCAGCCACCGAAACCTCCGACCCGACCCCGAACCACCGAACAGACCGGCCATGACGGCCCCCTTTCCTACCCGGAAAAGCCCGCCGGGCTGCATCGGGGCGTCCGGAAGTCGCCCCGGCCCGGGGGGAAAGGGGGAGTCGTGCGTCGGTCGGATTGTCGCAGGTCGTGCGGGGTGAGGGAAGAGGGAATCGCCTGATGACCGCGAAACGGCGCACGCGGCCGCGCGGTGGGGGTCAGATCGCGGCTTCGAGAATGGCGGCGGTCAGGCGATGGGTCAGGGCGTGGCCGGACCGCTCGGCCCGCACGCGGGCGAGGAGGGGGCGGCCGAGGAGGGCGAGGTCGCCGATCAGGTCGAGGAGCTTGTGGCGGGCCGGCTCGTCGGGGAAGCGGAGGGTGTTGTCGATGGGGCCGGAGGCGTCGATGACGAGCATGTCGCGCGGCGTGAGGTGGGCGAAGAGGCCGACGGCGCGCATCGCCTCGGCCTCGGCGCGCAGGCAGAAGGTGCGGGCCGGGGCGATCTGCTCGGTGTAGGCGGCCGGGTCGCCGGACCAGGCGGCGCGCTGGGGCGGGATCGGCGCGCCGGGGCCGTAGTCGAGCGAGTACGAGGCGGAGAAGGCGTCGGCAGGCTCGGCGACGATGGCCGCGCCGCCGGCCTCGACGACGACGGGGGCGCGGAGGGTGATCGGCGCAGGGGGGGGGCCGGCGTCGCGCAGGCCCGCGTCCAGGATCGCGCGCACGAACGGGGCGGCCGAGCCGTCGAGGATGGGGAGTTCCGGGCCGCGGACTTCGACGAGCGCGTCGGTCACGCCGAGGCCCGCGAGCGAGGAGAGGAGATGCTCGACGGTTGCGACCGCGGCGTCGGGGGCGTCCGGTGGGCCGAGCGTCGTGCAGCGCGGGTCGATGGCGCGGAAGGCGGGGTGAACGGGGCGATCGGAGAGCGAGGCGCGGAGGGCCGGAAAGGGGCGGGCGTCCGGTGCATCAATTCGGCGCAACAAGACACCGGATCCCGGTTCGGCGGGGCGGATGGCGCAGTGCGCGGGCGCGGCGGTGAAGAGGCCGACACCGCTGACGCGGGCGTCGCGGGCGAGCGTCCGTCGTGGAACGCCTGGGACGATCACGGGAGGTTCGCGCGTTCGGATTCGAGAGCCTTGATGCGGGCCTTGATCTCGTCGAGCCTGCCCGCGAGCCTGCGCAGGAGAGCGATGTTCTTCATCGCGTCGTGGGCGTTGAGAGCGGGCGTGGCGAAGACCGACTCGCCCGCGGGGATGTCGTCCATGACGCCGGACTGCGCGCCGACCTTCGCGCGGGCGCCGACGCGGAGGTTGTCGCCGACCCCGGCCTGCCCGCCGAGCATCGCGCCATCCTCGACCACGACCGAGCCGGCGAGGCCGACCTGCCCGCACAGGATGCAGCACCGCCCGACGCGGCAGGAGTGCCCGACCTGGACGAGGTTGTCGATCTTGGTGCCCGCGCCGATGATGGTGTCGTCGAGTTTGCCGCGGTCGATGGTCGTATTCGCGCCGATCTCGACGGCCGACTCGACCGTGACCGCGCCGAGGTGGGGGATCTTGATGAAGCCCGAGCCGTCGGGGGCGGGCCGGTAGCCGAAGCCATCCGCGCCGATGACGACGCCGGCGTGGAGCGTGCAGGCGTCGCCGATGCGGCAGTCGTGGTAGACGGTGACGCCCGGGTGGAGGGTGCACCGGCGGCCGACCGACGCGCCGCGGCCGAGGAAGACCCGGGCGACGAGGGTCGAGCCTTCGCCGACGGATGCGCCGGCCTCGACGACGCAGCCCGGCCCGACGGAGGCGGACGGGGCGATCGACGCCGAGGGATCGACGACCGCCGTGGGGTGAACGCCGGGAGAGGGCGGCGGCGGAGCGGCGCGTGCGGCGAAGAGTTCAAGCGTGCTGATGAGCGCGATGTCGGCGTCCTCGACGAGCAGGAGCGTGCGTTCGGCGGGGTCGTGGCCGGGGACGCGGAGCGAGCGGGAGACGATGGCCGCGGCGGCGCCGGACGAGGGCCAGAGTCGGGCGTACTCGTCGGCGCGGATGAAGGTGAGCGAGCGCGGTCCGGCGCGCTCGATGGGCGCGACGCCGTCGATGGGCAGGTCCGCCCGCCCGAGCAGTTCCGCGCCGAGCGCATCGGCGATCGTGCGTGTCGTGGTCTCGACGCCCATGCGTTCGGTCAGTTGCGGGCGCCCGCGCCGTGCAGGTTGTTCATGTAGGTGAGGACCTGGTCGCTGATGTCGATCGCGCTGGAGGCGTAGATCACCTGCCGCGCCTGGATCGCCGCGTTGACGTTGCGGTCCGGCATGCCCTCGGGGATGCCCATCCCCTGGTCGTCGAAGAGGACGAGGTCGTAGCCGGCCTTGGCGGCGACGTCGCGCGTCGCCTCGACCATCTTCAGGTACATGGCGCGGATCGCCTCGCCTTTCTCGATGTTGAGCAGCGTCTGGAGAACCTCCTGGCGGGCCTTGGCCTGCGCCTCGAGTTCGAACAACTCCGCCCGGACGGAACGCCGCTGCGCCACCGCGGTCGTCTGGAGTTCGTTCAGTTCGGCGGCCTTGCCCTCGATCTGCACCTTCAGGCGGTCGAGCGACTTCTGCAGTTCATCCACGCGAGCCTGCAAGCGGGTGTTGAACTCCGTCAACTCGTTCAGCCCGTTGAGCACACGCTCGACGTTCAGCACGCAGACGGCGGTGGGGGCGGCGGCGGGCTTGGGCGCGGCGTCCGCGCCGGCGCGCCACGCGATCGAAGCGACGAGAAGCACCGCGAGCGCTGCGGCGAGCAGGTGCGACGAGAATCGACCCGTGGTCATGTCCGTGTCTCCCTTGAGAGGCCCGCGTGCGAGTGGGGACGCCGGCTCGGCGCGTCGGCGGGCGGGGAATGATACCGGCGACATCCGCCGCGGTCGCGTGGGCCGTCCCGCCCCGCGGCGGCGTCCGGGCGTCAGAAGGGCACGTCCAGCGAGAACGTGAAGAGGCGGTCGCGATCGCCGGGCTGGTCCACGATCGGGAAGCCGAAGTCGAAGGCGAGAGGGACGGGGCTGAGTTGGGGGACGTAGATGCGCAGTCCCAGGCCGACGGAGACGCGGTAGTCGTCGAAGCCGGGGTCGTTGGTGACGGTGCCGGTGTCGAGGAATCCGACGACGCTGATCATGTCCTCCCAGACGGGCTGCTGGATCTCGGTGCCGAAGAAGAACTGCCAGGTGCCGCCGACGGCGTCGTCGCCGAGTTCTCCGGTGTCGTTGCGGATGCCTTTGGGGCTGACCGTGCGGTAGGCGAAGCCGCGGAAGTTCGCGCCGCCGAGGTAGAAGCGTTCATAGACGGGGACGTCGTCCGCGCCCTGCGGGATGTAGCCGACGCTGCCCTTGAAGGAGAGAACGGTGCGCCGTCCCATGAAGTCCTCGTAGACGGGGACATAGACGGTCTGCTCGGCGGTGAGGCGCGTGAAGTCGAAGTCGCCGCCGAGCAGGCCGACCTGCTCGACGCCGAGTTCGGTGCGAGAGCCTTTGGTGGGTCGGTAGGGGTCGTCGAGCACGCCTCGCGTCATGGACAAGCCGAGGCCGGTGATAATGTTCTGGTCGGCAACATCGAAGACGTCGACGGGCTTGTCGGGCGAGATGTCGCTGAGGTCGACGGACTCGACACGGAAGACGGCGTTCCCGGTCCAGCGCGTGCCGAAGCGTCGGCCGAGGCCGAAGCGTGCGCCGTAGCGCTGCTCTGCGAACTCGCGGAACTCGCGGTCGCGGTAGAAGGCGGCAACGGAGCCGGTGTAGTCGGTGCCGAGCAGGTAGGGGTCCGAGAGCGCGACCTGGTAGGTCTCGACGCGGTCGCCGGGGAGGGCCTCGATGCGGAAGGTCTGGCCCGCGCCGCGGAAGGCGCGCCCGGAGAAAAAGTCCCCGAAGGAGTCGGGCGTGTCGTACAGGTCGAAGTTGCGCTGCACCAGGCTGATGCGCCCGACCACGCCGGCGTCCGAACTGACGGCCGCGCCGAGGTTGAACTCACCCGTGTTGGTCTCGGCGACTTCGACCAGCACGTCGCGGTACTCGGGTTCGTCGGGGTCCGGGGGCTGGAGGGTGATCTTGGGCGGCGTGTGCTGGAGCTCGAAGAGGCGTGTGTTGCGGAGCCTGCGCTGCGCCTCGTCGACGGCGGTGCGGTCGAGCGGGCGGTCCGGCCTCACGCCCGCGGCATCCACCTCGCGACGCACGACGTCGTGGCGGGTGATGCTGTTGCCGGCGATGACGACCTCGCCCGTCATGTACGCCGCGCCCTGCGTGACCTGCAGGAGCAGGTCCACCATGGGCTGGTTCTCGTCGCGCAGCTCCAGACGGCGGACGGCCACGTCGGTGTAGCCGAGTTTGTGGTAGGCGGCGCGGACCTGCTCGATGCTGCGGCGCAGGCGGTTGATGGAGTAGACGTCGCCGGGCTTGAGGTCCATCTGGCCGGAGAGCTGGTCGGCCGTGAACACGGGTTCGCCGTCGAGCGTCTCGACGCGGAGCGATCGGTAGGTGTAGAGCGGGCCTTCCTCGATGAAGAACGTGACGATGGCCTCGCGGTTGTTGGGGGCGGGCTGGATGCGCTTGTCGACACGCACGTCGAGGCGCCCGCGGTCGCGGTAGAAGGCGTAGATCGCGGCGACGTCCTGCTCCAGAATGTCGTCCTCGAGGGGCGCCTTGCCGAGCAGCCAGGCCTCGCGGGTCTGGATCTGGCGCTTGAGCTCACGGTCGGCGAAGGAGTCGTTGCCGACGAAGCGAAGGCCGGTGACCTTCAGCCGCTCGCCCTCGCGGATGCGGAAGAGCACGATGCCCGAGCGCTCGAGCTCCTCTTCGTCCCAGTCCACATTGACGAGGTAGTAGCCCTTCTTGCGGTAGAGGTCCTCGACGCGTCGGGCGGCCCGGTCGAGCTGGAAGCGGTCCACCGGCGTGCCGACCAGCACGTCCACCTGCTCGGCGATCTCCTGGTCGGTGATGCGCCGGTTGCCGACCGCCTGCACGTCCTGCACGATCGGCTGCTCCGTCAGCACGAACGTCAGCACGACCGTGCCGTCGGCCAGCGTCTCCAACTCGGTCTCGACCGCGGAGAAGTGCCCGGTGCGGTTCAGGCGGGTCAGGTCGTCGGCGATCGTGCGCCGGCGGAACGGCTCGCCCGTCGCGGAGCGGAGTTGGTTGCGGACGAACTGGGCCGTCGTCGCGGAAACTGGCTCGAGCACCCGCCGCCCGTCGACCAGCATCGGCTTCATGAGATCGATGCGACGGATCGTGCGCCCCTCGACATCCTCCGGCTGGGCCAGGCAGCGCGCGGCGATCGACGGCGCGAGAACGGGCACGCCCCAGACCCCGCCCGCGGCCAGGGCGACCGCGCAGGCTCGGGCGAGCGAGGATCGGCGGCGGGGATGCGGGATCCGGCGGCTCACGGAGGGGGACAATACCGCTCGCGGGGTCGGGCCACAAACCGGCACGTTGCGACCCCGGGCAGGGGCGAGTAGCATCCGCTCCCCCCGGGCTGGGCCGGGGGGTGTGGAGGGTTCCGACGCCATGAGCCGTCTGATCCGCGTCGGCCGCCGGGCCGGCGTCGTCACGGTCACCGCCTGTTCGGTGCTGGCGGGCCTTGGGCTGGTCTTTCACCTCGTGAAGCCCGAGGTGCTGCCGCGCGTGGACACGACGAGCCTCGCGGGCGTGCTGGCGATGCTGGTGCTGCCGTGCGCCACGCTGGGCGCGCTCGGCATCGACCGCGCGGCGGTGAAGCGGGAGCGGGGGGAAGCGTGAGGGGGCTTGAGCCTTGAGACTTGAGCCTTGAGACTTGGGGCCGAGATCTGATTGCGCTGCGCACGTTCCTCAGCCCGAAGGGCTGCATCGTTCGTAGCCGGGGGTGGAGGAGGCCTTGCGACGATACCCCCGGAACGCGCCGCCCGTCTACCCCCTCCCGTTTGGTCCGGCAGCCCGAAGGGCTGCTCGTGCCGCGTGCACGTCGGAACCACGATGACCCCTCCGGGGTCCGGCGCGTTGTGCGCCGTCAGTAGCCGGGGGTGTGGCGCTCGTTGAAGGCGAGGGCGGCTTCGAGTTCGTGGGCGATGCGCAGCAGGCGGACCTCGCCGAAGGCGGGGGCGACGAGTTGCACGCCGACGGGGAGCGCGCGCCCGTCGAGCGAGGCGACGCCCGCCGGGATCGCGATGGCGGGCAGGCCGGCGAGGTTGATGCTGACGGTGTAGACATCCTCGAGGTAGAGCGCGAGGGGATCGTCGGTCTTCTCGCCGAGGCGGAAGGGGGGGGCGGGGCTGGTGGGCATGAGGACCGCGCTCACGCCGGCCTCGAAGGCGCGGTCGAAGTCGTCCTTGATGCGGCGCCGGGCTTTGAGCGCGGTGAGGTAGTACTTGTCCTGGTAGCCGCTGGAGAGGACGTGCGTGCCGAGCAGGATGCGCCGCCGGACTTCCTCGCCGAAGCCTTCGGTCCGCGATCGCCGGTACAGGTCTTCGAGGCCCTCGCCCTCGCGCACCGCGGCACGCCGGCCGTAACGCACACCGTCGAAACGGGCGAGGTTGGAACTCGCCTCGGCGGCCGCGACGATGTAATACGCCGCCACGGCGTGATCGGCGTGCCGGAGATCGATCTCAACGATCTCCGCGCCGCGGTCGGCGAGCGCGGCGGCCGCAGCGTCCAGCGCTGCGTCGACGGCGGCGTGGTTGCCCCCCCCTCGGGCCTGGCGGGGGACGCCGATGCGCAGCGGGCGGATCGGCTCGCCGACGCGCGCCGCGAAGTCCTCCGGAGGGCGGGCGCAGCAGGTCGCGTCGAGCGGGTCGTGGCCCGCCATGACGGAGAGGGCGAGTGCGGCGTCCGCGACCGTGCGCGCGAACGGGCCGACCTGGTCGAGACTCGACGCGAACGCGACCAGGCCCCAGCGGCTGACGCGCCCGTAGGTCGGCTTCAGGCCCGCGACGCCGCAGAACCCGGCGGGCTGGCGGATCGAGCCGCCGGTGTCGGAGCCGAGAGCGAGGGGGACGAGTCCGGCGGCGACGGCGGCCGCGCTCCCGCCGGAGGAGCCGCCCGGCACGCGTGAGTCGTCCCACGGGTTCCGCGTCGGCCCGAACATCGAGAACTCGCAGGAGGAGCCCATGGCGAACTCGTCGAGGTTCGTCTTGCCGACGACGATCGCGCCGGCGTCGATCAGCCGCTGAACAGCCGTGGCGGTGAAGGGCGACTCGTAGGCCTCGAGCATCCGGCTGGCGCAGGTGGTGCGTCCGTGCGCGAGGCAGAGATTGTCCTTGATGGCGACGGGGACGCCGGCGAGAGGGCCGGGGCGTTCGCCAGCGCGGAGGCGCGCGTCGAGGGCGCGGGCGTCATCCATGGCGCGATCGTGGAAGACCTGCACGAAGGCGTTGAGTCGCGGGTTGAGCGCGTCGATGCGGTCGAGGGCGTCGCGCACGGCGCGCTCGGCGGTCGTGCGTCCGTCGCGCACGTCCGCGGCGAGGTCGGCGGCTGTGCGTGCGTGCGCGCTCATTCGCGCTCCATGAGGATCTTGACGCTGAAGCCGCCGACCATCTCGCGGTCGCGCATGTAGAGCCAGTCCTCGATCTGCTCGACGGGGACGGTGACGCGCTGCCCCTCCTTGAGCGTGAGGATGTACTGCGGGTCGTTGCCGAGCGTGCCGGTGACGTGCGTGTCGGTAATCTCCGCGACGGCGATCCACATGTGCTCGACCTGCTCGCCCTCGACGAACGGGGCCTTGACGCTGTGGGCATCGCCCCGCCCGGCGCGGAAGGCCGCCACAAACTCGGGCCAGCGGCGCCGGGCCTCCCCGGCGGCGGCGGCGAGTTCGGGGTCGTCCGCGTCGGCGAGCGTCATGATCGGGCTGGCCGCCCGGTCGAAGTGTTCGAGCCACCGGCCCGCGCGCATGGCCTCCAGCAGCACGGGCGTGGGGAACGAGCCTTTGCCCTCGTGCGGGAGATACAGCATGAGGCACGAGTCGGGCATGAGTTCGGCGGCGACGCGCCCGATGAGCGCGTACGGATCGTCGGTCTCGCCGCCCGCGAAGTCGACGCTGAGCCACGCGCGGTGGGCGGCGTAGGCCTCGGCGAAGTCGGCGCGTTCCATCTGCGCCGCGGTGGCGGCGGGGTCGCCCTCGTAGGTCGTGTACGAGACGACGATGAAATAGTGGGCACGACCAACGGCGAGCACGTACCCGTCCGCGCCCGTCTTGAGGTTCCCGGCCCACGGCGGGGGGGGCATCGAGGAGACGAACTGCACGGACGGCGCTTCGAGGGGCAGTGCGCGGCGGACGGCCTCCAGGATGCCCGGCGCGCCGAGCGCGGGCTTCTCGCGCAGGAGCATCACGAGCGAAACGGGGCCGCGGTCGCCGCCGATCAGCCTGCCCAGGCCCGGAACCTTGCGGAGCAATCGCTTGAGCATCAGGCGCCTCCTCCATCGCCGAGGACCTTGGGGACGCGGATGAACGGGCCGAAGGACTCGGGGGCGAGCCGGGCGACGGTCTCGGGCGGGAGCGTGGGGCCGGGCACATCGTCGTCGAGACGGTTCACCTCACCGCCGACGTGGGTGAGCGGCTCGACGCCCCCGAGGTCGAGCGCGGCGAGGCGCTCGACGTAGCCGAGGACGGCGTCGAGGCGTGCGGCTGCGCGCGGGAGTTGATCGTCGGGCAGGTCGAGGCGGGCGAGGCGCGCGACCTTGCGGACTTCATCGGGGCTGAGGCGCGGGGCGTCGGCCATGCGGGCAGTGTACGCGGGGCCACGTCAGGAGCATGCGCCGATACATGCTCCGTGCGGGAACGCGGGCGGAGGGTTGACGATCAGGGAGCGGGCACAGGCGGGACGCCTGTGCCACCGTTGCGGTCGGGTGTGTCGCCGTTCTTCGCCACGCGCTTGACGGCCTTGTTGGCGATGTGGCCGATGACGGCGATGACGGCGACGGCGAGGACGATGCCGCTGACGATCATCCAGAGCGGGCGGGTCTCCTCGCGGTTGGTGAGGTCCTGGATCTGCGTGGCGACGTAGACGGCCGCGGCGGTGCGCGGGGCCATGCCGAGTGCGGTGCCGATGACGAAGGCGCGCTTGCCGACGCCCGTCGTTGCCATGACGAAGTTGGTGATGGCGAAGGGTGAGTTGGGCGGGACGCGCAGGAGGGCGACGATGCCGAGGGTGCGCCAGAACCCGTGGCCGATGAGGGCCTCGCGGACGGCGCGGGCCTTGCGGTTCTCCTCGATGAGGCGCTCGACGCGGTCGCGCGAGGCGGTGCGGGCGACGACGTAGCCGACCATCGACGCGCCGACGAAGCCCGCGAGCGCGGCGGGGAAGCCGAGCGCGAAGCCGAACGCCCAGCCCGCGAGGATGGCCTGCGAGTACGTCGGCAGGACGCCGAAGCCCGCGCTGAAGATGAAGATCGCGATGTAGAGGGCGTAGCCGAGGGCCTGGTGGTGCGTCAGCCAGTCGGCGATGGTGTTGATGTTGGCGAGCAGCAGGAAGCCGCCGAGCGGGGGCATGATGAGCCACGCGACGCCGAGCCAGCCGGCGGGACCCATGCGCCGGAAGACCTCGCCGGCGCGGATCTTCGGCTCGGGGCCGGGCGTCTCGGGCGTCGTGCTGTCGGTCGGCTTCGCTTCGTCCGCGGGCATGGGCGAAGCATACCGGTTGTGCCCCACCGACACGCACGCCCCTCACCGCCCGGGCGCGGCGGAGGCCGGGGTTCCGATCCAGACGACGGCCTGGGTGCGCGTGAAGGTGGCGCGTCCGGCGATGTAGACGCGCCCGGCGTGGAAGTCGATGTCGTCGGCGTTGGAGCCGCCGGGGGAGCCGGGGACGTACTGGTGCAGGTCGTGGAAACTGTCGGGGTCGTCGCCGAACCAGATGCCCGCTCGCCCGTTGGACCGGCCGACGTGCAGATCGCCGGTCGTGGCGAACATGTAGGAACTCTCGCCGGGATGGAAGGAGGGGTGCATGTCGATCCAGCTCTCGGGCGTGTCGTGCCAGAGGATGGCGTGGTTCCTGAGGGGTTGGAAGAGCAGGGCGTTCCCGACCTGCGCTCCCGGCGCCATGCCGTTGATCTGCGAGGTCTTGAACGATCCGCCGGGGTCGTGCATCACCACGGCCGAGGCGGCGCTGCCCTTCCAGAGCACGGCCACGATTGTCCCCTGCATGGCGGCCCAGCCGCCCTGCCAGAAGCCGTCTGTGGCGAGTGCCCAAGACCAGCCTGCGCCGGAAGGGTTGAGATCGATCACGGACTTCGGGTCGCCGTTGAACCAGACCGCGGCGTGTGATTGACCTGACGAGTGACAAATGTTGCCGACCTGTTGATTGCCGCAGACATCGGTTACGCTCGAGCAGTGAAACGGCGGCCCGGGATCGAGGTCGATAAAGCTCGCCGATGTATGAAGCCAAAGCGCGGCGTGCGTAATCTGCAACTGCTGATTGGAGACAGTGCCGCCTTGACTCCTGTTATCCGCTCCATACACCCTGCTCCCAGGCCAGCCGGGCGGAGTCAACAGAATCAGCGGCCTAACGCGGCTTGGCCAGAGTGATGCGCCCTTGATGTCCGGGTCGTCGCCTGCCTCGATGTACCCTGAGACACCGGAAAGCGAGACGCCGTAGGCCTCGGAGCGGTAGGCCCCCGGCGGGTGGAGGACGATGGCACGCCACGTGTACGTGGTCTGGGCCGCGAGGCTGGAGGCCAGTCCGGCGAGCGCAAGAGAACAAACGGCCGCGGGGCGCGGGGGGCACATGGCTCCAATCTACACCACGTGCCGGTTCAGTCCAAGGGTCATGTGAGCGCGTGCGGGCGTCGATCGCGGTGTCGTTCTCGGGCCTGGGGGCGTCCGGTGCCGGCCAGTCACGCGACGAAGGGCGGGCGTGCGTCATCGGCGGCGCTGACGCCGGGCGACGGCTCGGAGGATTCGCTTTGCCCGGCGGGGACGGCGCGGTAATCTGCCGATGCGAGGAGGCGTGCGGTGAGGCTCGCTCGCGGGCGCCGGGAGTGCGCGGCCCGGTCCGCGCCCGGGCATCCGCTCGGGGCGTGTGGCGAGCGCACGCGCGTCGCCGGAAGGGAGTGTCGATGCGTGTGCGGGGCGCGGTGATCGGGATCGTCGCGTTCGGCGCGGGCCTGGGCGTTCCCGCATCGGCCCAGATCGTCATCGTGGGCACACCGGCCCGCATGGGACCGGTCGATGGCGACGGGCCGCGCCGCGCCGCGGACCTGATCGCGCGCGGCGGTGGGGCGGGCGCGCAGGCGGTCGCGCCCGGCGGCAGACTCGTCGCCCACATCAACGGCGAGGCCCGCGCCGTCCGCCCCCCCTCGCCGGCGAGACGACGGGCGCCGGCGTCGTGCTCAGCGACGGGCTGAGCGACCGGATCATCGTCGTGCTCCGCGACCCGGACCCGCACCTCGGCGGCCGGTACAACCGCGGCCTGCCCGTGGCGGTGTACTCGGACGATGGCGAGTTGTGGGAGCCGATCAATGGCCTCGATCCGGTGCGCATCGGGCACGAACAGATCGAAGCCGCGACGACGGGGGCGAGCGGAGCCGGTGACACCCCCTGCAACGTGGACCGCCGCAACCACGCCCCGAGCGTGGCCGTGGACCGCTCCTTGTCGCCGAACGACGTCTACGTCGCGTTCTGCGCACGCTCCGCGCAAGGCTCGACCAACACGGACGTCTTCATCCACAGGAGCCGCGATCGCGGTGCATCGTTCGACGCCACGGACCTGCTCCAACTCACGGACGCAAGGCTCGGCGTGGACGTCGGCGACGACGGCGTGGACCAGTTCGTCCCCGCGATCGCCGTGGACACCTGCGGCGGGATCAACCTGATGTTCTACGACAACCGCCACGACCCGGACCGGACGGACGGCGTGGAACTGGTGGACGTGTACTACGCGCGGATCATGGGCTTCGGGACGGCGACGCCGTCGGTGCAGCAGTGGAGGCTGACGCCGCAGTCGATCCGCGTGGACGACCTGCCGGCCTCGGCGTTCCTGGGCGACTATCACAACCTCGCGGCGTCGTCGGACGGCAAGACGATCTACGCGGCCTACATCGGGCGCGACCCGAGCGGCGGGGAGCGGGCGTGCTACCTGCACCGGATCAACATCAACTGCATCGGGTTCGCGTCGGACTTCACGGGCGACGGCGAGGTGGACGGCTCGGACCTGACGGCGTTCATGGCCGCGGCGGCGTCGAAGGACCCCTCGGCCGACCTGAACCTCGACTGGTCGGTGGACGATCAGGACGTGACGCTGTTCCTGAAGTGGTTCGACGCGGAGAAGGGCAAGTAAGAAGAAGACGGGGCCTGCAAGGCCCCGCCCCAGCGGCGAGCCGCCGGTCGGCTTGGAGTTGGACCGCGTGATTGTCGCGTGTTCAGCCCTCGGAGCCGAGGCCGGCGATGGTCATCTGGCGGTCGTACTCGAGGCGGAAGGTGTATTCGAAGGATGCGGCGTCGTCGCCGATGCTCCGGGCGTCGGCGTTCGCGTCCCAGCGGAGCAGGCCGTGCTTGCGTTCGTCGCGCTGGTAGGCGGCGTCGCGGCTGAGCGCGTCCTCGCCCTTGAGGAGGGTGACCTTGATCTCGCTGCCCCGTGAGGAGGGGAGCCGATCGACGAGCCGGACGTTCGCGGGGCTCGCGCCGTAGTTCTCGAGGGTGAGGCGGTAGGCGAGATCGACGATGCGGTTGCCGCCCTGGACCTGCTCGGTCTTCTCGACGAGTTCGCGTGAGGCGCGGAGGGAGGCGTCGATGCCGAAGCCGAGGGTGAAGGACTCGCCGGAGGCGATGAGGGGGAGTTCGTCGTGGCCGACGAATCGGCCGGCGACGTAGGTCGAGACGGGGCCGGGGAGCAGAGGCATGTCGCTGGTGTTCACGAGGCGCGCCTCGTCGTAGACCTGCGACGTGAGGACGGGGGCGGCGAGTTTGTAGAACTCGGCGGGCATGGTGAGGGCGGCGATCTGCACGCCCTGGCGGTCGGCGCGGCTGGGGAGGCTGGTTCGCCCGCGGACTGAGTAGGTGACGCTGAGTTGGTCCTCGGGGCGTGGCGTGGCGGCCGCCACCTGCCGGGCGATGCTGCCGCGGGCGAGGACGTCGAGGAGTTGGAGGTCGTTGGCGACGCGGTTGAGTTCGTCGTCGAACTGACGGCGTCCCCCGCCCGCGCTCTCTTTGTCGCCCGGGGCGACGTAGCCGGTGAAGGTGTTGCGATCCCGCTCGACGTGGGCGCGCCTCGAATAGAGGTCCTCGCGCGCGTCCGCGAGTTCGCCGCGGCCGAGGAGTTGTTGCTGGGCCACGGCCTGCGGGGCGGCGAGGGGGATGAGGGAGACCGGCATCGTGGAGAGCGTCGGGGCGCGGGCGACGAGTGATGGAGTGGCGGTCGAGAGCGTCATGGCGACGTCGCTCCAGTCCTCGCCGCTGGTCTGCTGGATGGCGGCGAAGTACTCGACCACGACCGTGCCGAAGTTCTCGTCGGTGCGGACGGTGTAGGACGGCTCCCAGGTGGCGTTGGCGACGAGGTAGCGGATGCGGAACTCGCCGGACTCGGGGGCGGTGAGGTTGACGAGAACGACGGCCTCGCGGGCGGTGGTCGCGCCGCGACCGGCCAGGAGCGACCGTTCGCGCTGGAGCAGCCGGACCTCCTCGGCGAGGGCGCGGGCCTCCTCGGTGTGCTCGAGGTGCTCGATCGAGAGACGGGCGCGCTCGGCGAAGATGAACTCCGAGAGCGAGCGGATGGTATCGGCGTTCAGCACGCCGCTGCGCAGTTCGGCCGTGGCGGTCGCGCCCGCGAACTGCTCGAGCGAGGCGAGATAGGCGAGCTGCTGCTGGATGAGGGCGGCCCGCTGCTGGTTGGCCCGCTCGCGCTTCTGGGCGTCGGCGATGCGGTCGTCGATGGCGCGCACCTCGTCGCGCACGTCGCGCTCGACCGGGCGCACGCGGTATCGGACGGAGCGCACCTCGACGCCCGCGCCGGCGTCCGCGAAGAGGCTCTCGGGCAGGATCGCGTCGGGGAGGTCGGTGACGACGACTTCGCGCAGGCCCTGCCCGCCGCCGACGTCGACGGCCCGGGCCACGAGGGCGCGCCCGCGGTAGACGGTGACCTCGTCGATGCGACCCGCGGTCTCGCGGCTCTGCTGCCCCCACGCGCACCCGGCCGCCAGCACGAGGCACGCCACGCCCATCGCCCGCCGATCGATCCTGTTCATCGCATGTCTCCGTGTTCGCGTCTGTCGCGACGCATCCACGGTACGGGCGAAGGGGCGTTGCGCGCGCAACGGCGGTGTAACACGGCGATCGAAGGCCGGGCTACGGACCGAGCAGCCCGCGCAGTTTCTCGATGAGCGGGGGCAGATCGGCGTGCGCGGTGTCGTACAGACGGCCGGGATCAACGGCCGGGTAGACATGGATCATGAAGTTGCGGAAGTGGCGGATCTCACCCCACTCGACCCGGGGGTTTGCGTCCCGCACGGACTCCGGCACATGGGAGACGGCCTCACCGAGACGAACGAAGGCGTAGCAGACGGCGAAGACGACCTGTTCGTCGGCACGGAACGAGTCGCGGTCGAGATCTCCGATGAAGCGCAGAATGCGCTCGGCGTCCTCGATCTTGACGCGAACGCGCTCTCGCCAGGCGTCATGCGACACGGCAGAGATCTCTGCTGATCGCCGCTCTGAAGGAATCGGACAGGCCCGCGTGATTCTCAACGAGGTCCACGCCCCGCCCGAGCAGGGACTCCAGGCGAGTGAGCAGACGCGCGAGTGTCAGGAGCGTGACTCGGGCGTCCGGCTCGAACTCGACGAGGATGTCGGTGTCGCTTCCCGGGCGGGCCTCGCCCCGCGCGACGGATCCAAACAGTGCGAGAGACCGGACGGCAAACTCCCGCCGGAGTTCCGGGAGTGCGTCGCGGAGCGTTGCCATGATTCGGTCCCGTTCCATCTGTGCCGGTGTAAGTGTATCGGTTGGCGGGCGGTCGCGCCGGCGTTGACGCCGGGCCTGCCCGCGGTACGATCGGTGGACGGGCGGCGCGGCCGCCCGTGAGATGCACCACGCCGGGCGGCAGCCCGACGCCGGAGCCTTCCGATGCTGCCCAAGCCCCCGCCGCGGGAGCCGCCGCTCGGGTTCCTCTACATCCCGCCCTTCCGCGTGCAGGGCCTGTCCGTCGCGGGCGAGGCCACCTGCGTGCAGGTCCCGGAACTCGACGTCTGCTTCGACATGGGCGCGTGCCCGCGTCCGATGCTGGCGAGCCGGTTCGTCGCGGTCTCCCACGGGCACATGGACCACGTCGGCTCGCTGGCGTACTACTGCTCGCAGCGCCGGTTCCAGGGGATGGGCACCGGCACGATCGTCTGCGACGAGCGCCTCGCCCCCGCCGTCCACAAGATGATGGCAGGGTTCATCGAGATCGAGCAGCAGCGCACGCCCTACGAGATCGTCGCGCTCGCCGACGGCGGCCAGGTCGAGATCAAGAACAACGTCTTCCTGCGCGGGTTCCACACCGAGCACACCTCGCCCTCGATGGGATACTCGGTCGTCGAGCGGCGGAGCAAGCTGCGCCCCGAGTACACGGACTTCCCGCAGGAGAAACTCCGCGAACTGCGCGAGCGCGGCGTGGAGATCACGCGGACGCTGGAGATCCCGCTCATCGCGTACCTGGGCGACACCGCGCCCGGGCCGCACCTCGTGCGCGAGGACGTGCGCCGGGCGAAGATCATCATCACGGAGTGCACGTTCTTCGACGCGGACCACCGCGAGCGTGCCAAGGTCGGCAAGCACCTGCACCTCGAGGACATGGCCGAGTGGTTGCGCGTCTGCGAGTGCGAGGCCATGGTGGTCGTGCACGTCTCGCGGCGCACGCACCTGGGCGAAGCATCGTCGCGGCTGGCGGAGCGGCTCGGACCGGAACAGGCTTCACGGGTCCACTTCCTGATGGACCACCGCGCGGCCCGGGCGCGCTACGAGCGGCAGTTGCTGGAGGCCGGCGTCGAGCCTGACCCGCGCCAGGCACGCGCCAGGGGCAATTCGACCGAGCGGGGTTGACACAGGGCGGGTCGTGGATTAGGTTTGGCTCCCCCGGGCAACGGCCCCTGTCCGCCGGCGTTGATGGGAGGATCAGCGGCAGGCGACGCCCCGGCATCGTGTCCGTTCGTTCATCCGCTCACGCCCGCCCCGAGGCAGGTCGTCCATGTCTGACCCTGATCGTCCGATCTGGGACGCCGTGCTTGCGCACCTGCGCGCGGCGCAACCCGGCCTGTGCCGACGATGGTTCGACGAACTCGAGCCGCTCGGCGTGCGCGGCGGATCGCTCGTGGTCCGCGCGCACTCGCCCTTCCACCGCGACTACCTGCGCCGGTACTGCCTCGACGCCTTCAACGACGCCATCCGCACCGTGACGGGGCGCCTGATCGGCGCGCGGTTCATCGGGCCGGACGAGCGACCGGACGAGGCCCCGGCCGCCCCCTCCGCCAGGCCCGCCGCGAAAGCCGGCGACTCGCTCCCCATCAACCCGGACTACGGGTTCGATTCGTTCGTCGTCGGCCCGAGCAACCGGCTGGCGCACGCGGCGGCGGTCGCGGTCGGGGCGAACCCGGGGCACGCCTACAACCCGCTCTTCATCCACGGCGGGGTCGGGCTGGGCAAGACGCACCTGCTCCAGGCGATCTGCCTGACGATCCACGAGAACGATCCGGCCGCGACGATCTGCTACCTCTCGTGCGAGGGGTTCGTCACGCAGTTCATGGAGGCGGTGCAGGGCGGGCGGATGACGGACTTCCGCCACCGCTTCCGCGACGTGGACGTGCTGGTGATCGACGACGTCCACTTCCTCGGGTCGAAGGACCGCACGCAGGAGGAGTTCTTCCACACCTTCAACAGCCTCTACCAGGCGAACAAGCAGATCGTGCTCTCGTCGGACGCGCCGCCGGAGCAGATCCCGGACCTCGAGGAGCGGCTGGTGTCGCGGTTCAAGTGGGGGCTGGTGGCGCACGTCGAGCCGCCGGACTACGAGACGCGCGTGGCCATCCTCAAGACGAAGGCGGGCATCCGCGGGCTGGACCTGCCCGACAACGCGGCGTACTTCATCGCCGAGCGGGTCGACACCAACATCCGCGAACTGGAAGGCGCGATCGTCCGCCTGCAGATCCAGTCGAGCGTGGAGGGCAGGCCGATCGACCTCGAGATGTCGCGGGCCAGCCTGGGCGCTGGGCGCGGCCCGACACGGACGACCGTCCAGACGATCGTCGACGCCGTGACGAACTTCTACGACGTGCGACTGGCGGACCTGCAATCGAAGCGCCGGGCGCGATCCGTCGCGCTGCCGCGGCAGGTCTGCATGTACCTCGCACGCCGGCACACGCAGCACTCGCTGGGCGAGATCGGCGGGTACTTCGGCGGGCGCGACCACACGACCGTGCTGCACGCCGTCAAGATCGTCGGGCACCGACGCGACCACGACCCGGACTTCGAGCGGGTCGTGCGGACGCTCGAGAGCAGAATCCTGCGGCCGGGCGGGTGATGGTCGGCCGGCACAGGGAGGACGCCGGCGCCAAGGGCGTCGAACGAAACGCCCGCGCCGGGGCGGCGCGGGCGGGTGAGGAGTCGCGGCGTTGTGCGTGCGGTCAGGTGCTCTGGGCGCCCGCGCCGACGGCCTTGCCGCCGGTGTCGGTGGGGTGCTCGGGCGCGCTGGCCTCGAACACGAGTTTCTCCTCGCCCTCGGGCCGGCGCGCGGTGACCTGGCCCTTGCCGTGGAGTTCGCCGGAGAGGAGCATCTCGCTGAGCGGGTCCTCGACGTACGCGCCGATGGCGCGCCGCAGCGGTCGGGCGCCGAAGTCGGGGTTGTAGCCCTTCTCGATGAGGAAGTCCTTGGCGGACTGCTCGAGGGTGAGGTGGATGCCCTGCTCCTGGAGGCGCTTGGAGACCTTGCCGACTTCGTACTCGATGATGAGGACGAGGTCGTCGCGCGTGAGGGGCTTGAAGACGATGATGTCGTCGAGCCGGTTGATGAACTCGGGGCGGAAGAAACGCTCGATCTCCTTCATCAGGATGGTCTTGATGTTGTCGTAGTCGACGGAGGAGTCGCGCTTCTGGAAGCCGAAGCCCCCGCCGCCCTTGATGAGTTCCGCGCCGATGTTGCTGGTCATGATCAGGACGCAGTTGCGGAAGTCCACGTTGCGCCCGAAGGAGTCGGTGAGGCGCCCTTCCTCCATGATCTGGAGGAGCATGTTGAAGACGTCCGGGTGGGCCTTCTCGACCTCGTCGAGGAGGATGACGGAGTACGGGCGACGCCGGATGCGCTCGGTGAGTTGCCCGCCCTCCTCGTAGCCGACGTAGCCGGGGGGCGCGCCGACGAGGCGCGACACGTTGTGCTTCTCCATGTACTCGCTCATGTCCAGGTGGACGAGGGCGTCCTCGTCGCCGAACATGAACTCGGCCAGCGCCTTGGAGAGCAGCGTCTTGCCGACGCCCGACGGGCCGACGAAGATGAACGAGCCCATCGGGCGCTTCGGGTCCTTCAGGCCGGCGCGGGCGCGGCGGATCGCGCGGGCGACGGCCTTGATCGCCTCGTCCTGGCTGATGACCTTCTTGTGCAGCTCCTTCTCGAGTTCGAGCAGGCGCGAGGCCTCCTCCTTCTCGAGGCGCTGCAGCGGCACGCCGGTCATCTTGCTCACGACCTCCGCGATCACGTCCTCGTCCACGACGCCATCGACCTCCATCGAGCGGGCGCGCCACTCGCGGAGCATCTCCTCCTTCTTCTTGCGGAGTTGCTCGGCCTTGTCGCGCAGTTCCGCGGCACGCTCGTAGTCCGCGCCCTTGACGGCCTCGTCCTTCTCGACGCTCAGGCGCTCGATGTCGCCCTCGATCTCGGCCAGGTCCGGCGGCTTGCTCATGCTCTTGAGACGCACACGCGCCCCCGCCTCGTCGATCACGTCGATCGACTTGTCGGGCTGCACGCGACCCGAGATGTACCGCCCCGAGAGGTCCACGGCGGCCTTGATCGCGTCGTCCGTGATCTGCACCCGGTGGTGGCTCTCGTAGCGGTCGCGCAGGCCCTTGAGAATCTCGACCGTCTGCTCGTTCGTCGGCGGGTCCACGGGGATCGGCTGGAACCGGCGGGCGAGCGCGGCGTCCTTCTCGATGTACTTGCGGAACTCGTCGAACGTCGTCGCGCCGATGCACTGGATCTCGCCGCGGGCGAGGGCCGGCTTGAGGACGTTGCTGGCGTCGATCGCGCCCTCCGCCCCGCCCGCGCCGACCAGCGTGTGCAGTTCGTCGATGAACAGGATCACGTTCTTGGCCCGCCGGACCTCGTTCATCACCGCCTTGATGCGCTCCTCGAACTGCCCGCGGTACTTCGTCCCCGCGACCATCATCGCCAGGTCGAGCACGACCAGACGGCGGTCGTGCAGGATCTCGGGCACGTCCGCGGCGATGATGCGCTGCGCGAGGCCCTCGACGATCGCCGTCTTGCCCACGCCCGCCTCGCCGAGCAGCACGGGGTTGTTCTTGGTGCGCCGGCAGAGGACCTGCACGACGCGCTCGATCTCGTTCTGTCGCCCGATGACGGGGTCGAGCGCGCCCTCCTTGGCCAGTTCGGTCAGGTCGCGCCCGAAACTGTCGAGGGCGGGCGTCTTGCTGCGCCCGCGCCGGGTCTCGGAAGCCGCCCCGGAACCGCCCCCTCCCCCGCTCGCGGCCGCCTCGCCGGACTCGGACTCGGAGCCGGCGCCGAGCAGGTTGAGGACCTCCTCGCGGACCTCTTCGAGTTTGAGGCCGAGGTTCATGAGGACCTGGGCCGCGACGCCGTCGTGCTCGCGCAGCAGGCCGAGCAGCAGGTGCTCGGTGCCGACGTAGTTGTGGTTGAGGTTGCGGGCCTCCTCGATGGCGTACTCGATGACCTTCTTGGCGCGCGGGGTCTGGGGCAGACGGCCCATCGTGACCATCTCCGGGCCGGCCTTGACGAGTTTCTCGACTTCGAGACGCACCTTGCGTAGGTCAACGTCGAGATTCTTCAGGACGTTCGCGCCGACGCCGGAGCCTTCCTTCACCAGGCCGAGCAGGATGTGCTCGGTCCCGATGTACTCGTGGTTGAAGCGCTGGGCCTCCTGGTTGGCCAGAGCCATGACCTTGCGGGCACGATCGGTGAATCGCTCGAACATCTCAGGCTCCCGCGGACCGGAGTTGTCCCGGCCCGCTCTGGATCATTCTTCGCACGCCCGGGGCGATCCGACGCACCCAAGGGCCTTCTCGGGCACGGAAAGGCTCCCAAGGCCCCGCCGTGCCCCTCTATCGGCTGCGAGGGCCATGCCAGTTGTTCGGAGGTGGCGAACGGGCGTCCCGGCATCGTGGGACGGGTTCGGTCTGTGCGGGCCAGCCCCGGGGGGTGGGGCACTGCCGATTCGGCAGGGGGCCGTCGAAGTCTCAGCGAGCCTGCTCGGCGGGGTTGCGTTTTGAGGAGAACTGGGTCGGGCCGCGAGTTGTCGCCGCGAGGGGTCTATCGACCCGCCATGGAATCTCTGATGTTCAGGAGAAACCTGGTGAGGACGCGTTTGCGCATGCGTTCCTCCCGCACCTTCTGCGCCTCGATTTCCCGGTTGGTCTGCTGCCGAAAGACAGCCAATCGCTCGTTGATGCGGTCCGCCGCTTTGCGCTGGTCTCGGGTCAGACTGTCGGTCGCCATGGTGGACTCTTCCGTCTGGAATATCGATCAGAGCGTTGACCAAGTATACCCAAACAGAATGGCCAACACCAGCAAAAAGCCTGCCATGAGCGATGCGAGGGCTGCCCTGAGCCGGGCGTACACCCGTTGGTTCTGGACCCTCAAGGACCTGTAGGCCTCGCGGAGTTGGGCAGTCCTCGATTGCGCAGTCTGGAGCGGCGTCAGCACGAACCAGTCGGCGAGTTCCTCGTCCTCCGGCAGGACGGCCTCGATGGCGCGGCCTCGCGGCCACGGGTCAGGGGGAAGGCTGTCGGGCTTCGTGCGCCCACGCTCCTCGTTGTCGCCGCTCCTCGCGAGTTGCCAGAGGTAGCGACCCCAGCGCCGCACTTCGTGCCATGCCCGGCGGCAACCGCCCCGAACAACGGGTCGCTGCGTATAGAGCCACCAGACGCCCAATGCAAAGAAGACCAGCGCAATAACAGAGAGTATCTTGATGGCAAGTGCGGCGCATGGACCGAGCACCATCACTTCGTCGGCACGCCGATACAACTGCACTCTGAAGAGTCCAAGGCCGACCAGAATCGTCAGGATGGTTGAGAACGTCTTTCGTTTGTCGACTAGGTCCTTTGCGAACGCGGCCTCTTCTTCCCAGAGCAGTCGGACGTGTTGGTAGACTTGGTGTGCCGTATCGAGAGCGTCGTCCGCATCGCCGCCGTCTGGTTTCGGGCTCCTTGGTTCCGCCATGCGTTGGCAGCATACAGCGACCGTTCCCTTGGGGCAGTCCGCCGGACGGCTCGTCTTCTGCAACACGTGGGTTGCGCCGTAGCCCATTGTGTTGCAGGAAGTTGCGACACTTCGGGTTGGACCGCCGGTGCCCAGCCTGTCCAACAACGCTTTTGCTCTGCGAGCGGCCTACCGCCCGGCCCCCTCCCACGCCAGGGCCGGGTCCGCCACGATGCCGAGCGGGATCGACACCTCGTCCACGCTCCCCGCGATCTCGTCCCTGATTCTGACCTTCAGCAGGTACGAGCCGACGGTGAGCGTGCGCGGCAACTCGATCTCGGAGACGAGGAAGAAGTCGCGCCGGATGTTGCGGGAGGTCTCGACGATGCGCTCGGGCGGGCGGCGCCAGGCGAGCCGCCCGTCGGCCCGGTGGACGACGAGCAGTTCCTGCGAGAGTTCGACGGCGAGCGTGTCGCCCGGCGCGCCGCCGTCGCTGGTCTCGGCGCGGGCGCGATGAGCAAAGCGGTCGATCTCGGCGTAGACGATGGCGCGGTTCGTCTGCCCCGCCATGAAGTCGTTGCGGGGGAAGGGCTGGAAACTCCCGAAGCCGTCCACCCGCCGACACAGCTCCGCCCGCGCGATGCGCACGCCCATGCCCATCTCGAGATCGTCGGCCACCTCGCGCAGCACGCGCGCGGCATCGGTAGCGTCGCTCGCGTCGCCCAGGCGGGTGAGCAGGTCGCGCACGGCGCGGAGCGTGCGCACCTCGTCCGGCGAGAGGCGGCCGCCGGACTCGGAGGCGGGATCGACGGGCATGGCCGCCGGCGACGAGGCGGTCGCCGCGACCATCGCCAGCGCATCGCCGAATGGCTCGTCCGCGCCGTTCATCCGCTCGCGCAGCAACCCGGTCAGCCGGTCGTACGCCTCGGCGAGCGTGACGGCGGGATCGGCCTGCGGGGCGGGCGGCGTCGGCTCGGGCGCGGGCGTCTCCACCGACAGCACCGGTGTCGAGTCCACCGCCACCATCACGCCCGGATCGGTCGGAGGCTCGCCGCCCGTGTCGGCGGCGCTGTCGGTCGGCGCGGTGCCCCGGCTCTCGGCGAGCAGGCGTTCGAGGTCGAGCGCGAGGCGGGATACGTCGTCGCGCGCCGGCGCGTCGGGGTCGGGGATGGGCGCTGTGCCGGCCGTGGGGTCGTCGGTGGACGCGATGCGTCCAAGCCCGGTGTTCACGGAGGCGTCGTCGCGCTTGCCGCCCATCCACCCGCACCCGGCGGCGATGAGGCAGGTTCCGGCCGCGAGCGCGAGCAGGCACGCGGACGGGCGATCGCCGGGGTTTCGGCGGACGGCTGGAAGAGTCGTGTGGCGTCGATGCACGGCTGTGGCCTCCTGCGCTCGCCGGCGGGTCGATCCGGAGAGGCCCCGGCCGCGCTGGCGCGCAGCCCGGGCGCACGATGAGCATGTCATCGGCCGGTCAGCGCGTGAGGCTTGCGAATCGGAGGGCCTGAGCCTCGAGCAGGCGGCGCGGGTCCGAGCCGGAGCGGGCCTGCGCGGTCGCCTCGACGCACCGTCGCAGCATGTCGGCGGCGTCGGCGGGGGGGATGCGACGGGCCGCCCGGAGCACCGCCTCGCTCCCCGCGCCCCAGATGCGCAGCACGCTCATCATCTGGCCCGGGGCCATGCGCTGTGCAAAGCCATGCGACGCCCCGTGCAGTTTCCGGGCCAAGTCCAGCATGGCCCACTGGGCGGGGACGTCCGCGTCGCGCGGGCCGTTCTCGAGGACGATCCGCAGGCGCGCCAGCGCGGCCTCGGGATCGCCGGAGAGGAGGTCGGCCTGGATGGCCCACGCTTCTTCCTCGCGCGTGCAGCCGACGAGTTCCTTCACGACGCCCGTGGTGATGCCGCCCCCGTCGTCGATGCTGAGCGCGAGTTTCGCGAGTTCGCTGTCGATCCGTCCCGGGTCGGGGCCGAGGAGTTCGACCAGGAGTTCCGCGGCTCGCTTGTCGATGGCGCGGGCGTGGACCTCACGGGCACGGCGCTCCGCCCATTGGACGGCCTCGCGGTCCTGCAACCCGTCGCACTTCACGATCGCGCCGCCGGCCTGCTCGATGATGGCGTCGAGTTTGCCGGTGTTCCAGCGGTCGCCGCGAAGCACGAGCGTGGCGGAGTCCGACGGCGACTGGGCGTAGCGCTCGAAGATGGGGCGGGCGTCCTCTTTGACCAGTTGGTCCGCGGCGTCGGCGACGATGAGCTTGTGCTGCTGGAGCAGCCCGAAACTGCGGCACTCGTCGAGCACGTCGGCGGGCCTGGCCGCCTGGCCGTCGAGGTAGATGGTCTCGACCTCGCCGTGCGCCTTCAGGAGCGCGGCGCGGAGCGCGGCGGTGCAGTCGGCGCGCTGGAAGGCGTCCGGGCCGTGGAGGACCACGATGCGCGCGCCGGGGTCGGGGCGGAAGTTGACCGCCCGCACGCCCGCCTTGCTCCCGCCCGCCGCTCGTTTGGCCATGCCGCACGATAGCGAACCCGGCGGGCGGGCGTCGTCGTATCGTTCGGTGGATGTTGTCGCTGAGCGTCATCCAGGGGCCGGACGAGGGGCGGACGTTCCAGTTGCCGCCCAACGAACCGCAGTTGATCGGGCGGTCGAGCGAGGCGCTGCCGATCACGGACGACACGGTGAGCCGTCGGCACGCCGAACTCACGCCCGACGCGGGCATCTGGTGGATCCGCGACCTCATGTCGCAGAACGGGACGTACGTGAATGGGGTGCGGATCACCGAGCGCACGCGCCTGCGCGTGGGCGACCAGGTGCGTGTCGGCTCGACGCTGCTCGTCTTCGGGCAGAGCGACCGGCCGGATTCCTTCGGGGTCGAACTGCTGCACGCCGACGAACTCGACGTCGAGATCGAGCGCACCATCCCCTCGAACGAGGACTCGGTCATCCTGGCCGAGCCGGAGCCGCGGGCGGCGGCGGTGGACCACCTGCGCGTCATCTACCAGTTGACCACGCTCACGACGCAGGTGATGGACCGCCAGCAACTGCTCAACGCCGTGCTGGACCTGGTGTTCCGCGAGTTCAAGCCCGAGCGCGGCGTCATCATGCTGCGCGAGGAGTTGCCGGACGGCGCGCTCAAGCCCGCGGCCGCGATGCACCGCACCCCGCCCAAGGACAAGGAGGAGGCCCGCATCGGCGTCTCGCGCACCATCCTCCAGCACGTGCTCAAGCACTCCGAGGGCGTGCTGAGTTCCAACGCGATGGCCGACCGTCGCTTCCAGGCGGGCGACAGCGTGCAGCGCTTCCGCATCCGCAGCGCGATCTGCTCACCGATCCGCTTCCAGGACCGCGTGTACGGCACGATCTACGTGGACTCCTCGATCGCCAACTACACCTTCACCGAGCAGCAACTCGCCCTGCTCAACGCCATCGGGCAGCACACCGGCCTCGCCCTCGCCAACGCGGAGCACTACGGGCAGAAGATCCACACCGAGCGGCTGGCCGCGATCGGTGAGACCGTGGCGAGCCTCAGCCACTCCATCAAGAACATCCTCCAGGGCCTGCGCGGCGGGGCGGACGTCGTCGAGATGGGCCTGAAGAAGGACGAGCCGGACCTCGCCCGCAACGGGTGGGCGATCCTGAAGCGCAACCTCGACCGCATCGTCAGCCTGACGCTGAACATGCTGGCCTTCAGCCGGCAGCGGACGGTGGAACTCGAACTGACGCCGTTGGGCGCGCTCATCGAGGACTGCGCGCAGCTGCTGGAGAGCGCGTGCGCCGCGCGCCAGGTCGCGCTGATCGTGGACCACGACCCCGAGATGCCCCCGATCCCGATCGACGCGAACCTCGTGCACCAGGCCCTGATGAACCTGCTGACGAACGCGGTCGAGGCGGTGCCGCCCGGCACGGGCGCGGTCACGGTGCGGACGTTCTACCGCGTGACGGACCCGCTGCTGGGGCAGGGGCACGCCTACGCGGACGTGCACGTGATCGACAACGGGCCGGGCATCCCGGAGGACAGGCTGCGCTGGGTCTTCGAGCCGTTCCACACCACCAAGGGCACGAAGGGGACGGGCCTGGGGCTGGCCGTCACGCGGCGGATCGTCGAGGAGCACCGCGGGCAGATCGAACTGGTCAGCGAGGTGGGCAAGGGGACGACCGTGAAGATGACCCTGCCCGCCGACGCCGCCGAGCACGCCGACCCCTCGGCGACGGCGCAGAGCCGCATGCAGGCGGACCGCCTGGCGTGACGGGTCGCGCGGCGTCCGTCCCGGCGTAGGATCGCCGCATGGAGCACGCGGTCATCGCGGGCGTAGCGCTGATCGCGTCGATCCTGACCCTCTTCTCCGGGTTCGGGCTGGGCACGCTGCTGTTGCCGGCGTTCGCCGTGTTCTTCCCCATCGAGGCCGCGGTGGGCGCGACGGCGGTCGTGCATCTGGCGAACAACCTCTTCAAACTCGCGCTGGTCGGGCGGCTCGCGGATCGCCGGGTCGTGCTCCGGTTCGGCGTGCCGGCCGTGGTCGCCGCGGCGATCGGCGGGGCCGCGCTCGCGCTGGTCGCCGGCGCGCCGCCGATCGCGGAGTACTCGATCGGCGGCCTCGAGCGGCGCGTGTCGCCGGTCGGGCTGGTGGTCGGCGTGCTGGTCGTGCTCTTCTCCGCGCTCGAGTTCGCGCCGCGGTTCCGGCGGCTGGAGTTCGATTCGCGCTGGCTGCCGGCGGGGGGCGTGCTCTCGGGGTTCTTCGGCGGGCTTTCCGGGCACCAGGGCGCGCTGCGGTCGGCCTTCCTCATCCGCGCGGGCCTCAGCCCGGAGCAGTTCGTGGGCACCGCGGCCGTCTGCTCCGCGATGGTCGATCTCGCGCGGCTGACCGTGTACGCGCTCGGGGCGGGGCTTGCGGCGGGCGGGCTGGGGCAGGCGATCGAGGGGGGGGCCGTGCCGCTCATGGCCACGGGCATCGTCGCGGCCTTCGTCGGCTCGTTCGTCGGCGCCCGCCTCGTGCGCAAGGTCACGCTCGCGTGGCTTCAGACGTTCGTGCTGGCCGTGCTGATCGTCTTCGGCCTGGCCATGGCCGCGGGCGTGGTGTGAGGCGCGGGCCGGCGCGCCGCGCGCATCCGAGTCATCGAGGAACGGGGAGGAGCGAATAGGACTCGCCGGGGCGCGTGTCGAACGACACGCCGGTCCCGTCGCCGTCGCGCGCGACCTCGTTGCCCGCGCCGTCCCTGGCGACGACGCGCTCGGGCGCGCGCACGCGGCAGGTCTCGCCCGCGAGCGAACGGACGGTGGCTTCGCGCAGCCCGCCGTCGCGCCAGTCGATGTCGATCTCGAACCCGCCGCGGGCGCGCAGGCCGGTGACGCGCCCCTCGGGCCACGCGGCGGGCAGGGCGGGGAGCAGGTCGATCGCGCCGTCGTGGGACTGCAGGAGCATCTCCGCGATGCCGGCGCACGCGCCGAAGTTGCCGTCGATCTGGAAGGGTGGGTGGTCGTCGAAGAGGTTGGGCAGTGTGCTCCTGGCGAGCAGCAGCCGAAGGTGCTCGTGGGCGGCGTCGGCGTCGCGCAGGCGGGCCGCGAAACTGATCAGCCACGCCCGAGACCACCCCGTGTGCCCCCCCCCGTGCGCGAGGCGGTGGTCGAGTGTGCGGCGTGCGGCGTCGATGAGTTCGGGAGCGCTGTCGCGGGTGAACTGGCGTCCGGGGTGCAGGCCGAAGAGGTGCGACATGTGGCGGTGGCCCGGTTCGGCCTCCGGATGCTCGCGGTCCCACTCGAGGAGCCGCCCGTCCGCGCCGAGTCGCGGGCCGGCCAGGCGCGCGAGCGCGCCGCGAACCCGGGCGGTGAAGCGGTCTTCGACGCCGAGTTCGGCGGCGGCTTCGAGACAGTTGGTGAAGAGGTCCCAGGCGATCTGCTGCTCGAAGGCGGGGCCCATGGCGAGGGCAACACGCGAGCCGTCGGGGGCGATGTAGGTGTTCTCCGGCGAGGTGCTCGGCCCGCTGACGAGCAGGCCGGTGGCGGGGTCCTCGACGAGCCAGTCGAGCACGAACGCCGCGGCCTCGCGCATGACGGGCCAGGCGCGTCGGCGCAGGAAATCGCGGTCGCGCGTGAAACGCCAGTGCTCCATGAAGTGCTGCGTGGTCCATGCCCCGCAGAGGGGCGACATGCCCCACACGGGCAGTCCGACCGGGACGGTCCAGTGCCAGGCGTCGGTGACGTGGGCGGCGGCCCAGCCCTCGCAGCCGAAGGTCTCGCGGGCCGTGCGCCGTCCGCTCGGAACGATCCGCTCGACGAGGTCGAACATCGGCCCGTGGCACTCGGAGAGATTCGCGACTTCGGCGGGCCAGTAGTTCATCTGAAGGTTGATGTTGATGTGGTAGTCGGCGTTCCAGGGCGCGGCGAGGTGCTCGTTCCACAGACCCTGGAGGTTGGCGGGCATCGTGCCCGGGCGCGAGCAGGCGATCAGCAGGTAGCGCGCGAACTGGAAGTGCAGCGCTTCGAGGGCGGGGTCGGTCGCGCCGTCGGCGATGCGTTCGAGGCGCTCGTCGGTCGGCGTGTCCGGCGCCGCGGGGCCGAGGTCGATCGAGACGCGCCGGAACAGGGCGCGGTGGTCGTCGATGTGGCGCGCCGCCAGCGTGTCGAAGGGACTGGCCGCGGCCGACGCGATCGCGCGGCCGGTCGCGTCCGAGAGGTCGCGCGTCAGCGGCGTGAGCGGGTCCGCCGCGTTGTAGTCGGTGGCGGCGGCGACGAGGAGCGTGGCGGCCTCCGCCCCGGCGACGCGGAGCACGCCCCCGCTGGCGGTCACCGCGCCCCCCTCGGCGATGGCGAGCAGCCTCGCCTCGTAGCGTGCGCCGTGGTGAGCGTCGCCGTGCGAGGCGCGGCCGCGCATCACGAGAGTGTCCGGGCCTTCTGTGAAGGTCTCGAACGCCGCGGGCCTGTCGAGCGTCGCGTCGAAAGTGATGGAGCCGGGCGTGTCGGCCTCGACACGGACGACGATCACGTCGTCGGGTGCGCTGGCGAAGACGCGGCGGGTGAAGGTCACGCCCCCGGCGACGAAGCGCGTGGTGGCGACGGCGGAGTCGAGGTCGAGCCAGCGCGCCAGCGGCGCGGGATCGCCGGGCATGTCGAAGCGGAGGCGGAGGTCGCCCAGCGTCTGGTGGCTGCGGGGCGAGATGTCGGGGCTCATCACGCGCTGCGCGACGACGCGCTCGGCCTCGGCGTGCCGGCCCTCGAAGAAAAGGCGGCGTGCGTCCGCGATCGCCTCGGGCGCGCCCTCGCGCGGCTCGGGGACGGGCGGGCCGGCCCAGAGCGTGTCCTCGTTGAGTTGGATGCGCTCCTCCGCACCGCCGCCGAAGACCATCGCGCCGAGGCGCCCGTTGCCGACGGGAAGGGCTTCGGTCCACGACCGAGCGCTCTCGGGGTACCAGAGCGAGAGCGGCGTGAGTTGTGCGAGGGCACGAGCGGCGGCGGTGTCGCCGGCGCGTTCGGCCCGTTCGACGAGCGAGGCTGCCTCATCGGGGCCGGGCCAGTCCGCCCACGCCGGGTCGTCGCCCGTGCGGATCTCCCATCGTCGCGGCAGTCGGAGCGTGTCGTCCCCGCAGATGAGGGCCAGCGGGCCGCGGTGGATGCCGCCCGCGCCGCCGCCGTCGTAGACGCGGACGGCGATCAGGTTGTGCTCGCCGAAGCGGAGGGCGGACTCGGGGACGGGGTAGTCGCGTTGCGCGGTCCAGGCCGTGGCGTAGGCGGGGGGCATCGAGCCGGTCGCGCCGATGCGCACGCCGTTGATGAAGGTCTCGTCGCAGTCGTCGATCCGGCCGAGGCGGAGGCGGATCGGGCGTCCGCGCCAGGACTCGGGGATGCGGGCGACGGTGCGGTACCAGACGAACCCGTCGTGGCGCTCGAACTCGCCCGCCAGCGACTCCCACGTGGAGGGGACGCGCGCGGCGCGCCAGTCGTGCTGCGCAAGGGCGGGGAGGGCGGCGGCGGAGACGATCAGGGCCAAGAGGGGGGCGAGCGGTGCGCGCATGCCCGGATGCTACCGTGCCGGCGCCACGGCCCGGGTTGCGTGGACCGGCGGGCGGGGCGATGATGGCGGGCCGCGCCGGCGGCCGCCGGGCGGGGAGGGTCGCGCATGCGAGTCGCGCGCTACTGGGCGTACGGGGAGATCACGGCGACCGCGCCCGACGGCGTGGAGGAGCACCGCGCGCTCTGGCGCGGTTCGGACGTGAGCGAGGACGAAGCGAGGGCCGCGGTGGCGCGCGCGCTCGCCGTCGCGGCGGAGAGGATCCGCACCGGGCGCGAGAAACACGAGGCGGGCTGGTACGACTACGCCGAGTCCACCCGGCCCGAGCCGCTCATCGAGGACCTCCTCGACGACGAGGGCGAACGGATCGCCGCGGTCACGCTCAACCGCTACGGCGCGAGCATCATCAACACCGCGCGCGTGCCGTTCATCGACGTGGACCTGCCGGAGCGCGGCGGCGGCGGCGGTGGGCTGGCGAGGCTCTTCGGGCGCAGGAAGCCCGCGGGCGATCCGCACAGCGAGGCCATCGAACGGCTGGATGCCTGGGTGCGCGAGCGGTCGGCACGGTCGGCGCGCGTGTACCGCACGGCCGCGGGGCTGCGGTACCTGCTCCCCGCGACCGAGATGGACCCGTCGGGCGAGGAGGCGCGGGCGTTGATGGAGCGGCTGGGCGCGGACGAGCGCTACGCGAACCTCTGCCGCGTGCAGGGATGCTACCGGGCGAGGCTGTCGCCCAAGCCGTGGCGGATCGGCGTGCCCTCGCCGCTGAACATGCGCTACGGGTGCGAGCCGAAGGAGACGGCGGCCTGGAACGAGACCTACGAGCGTGCGTGCGCCGGGTACGCGGTGTGCGAACTGGCGGCGGATCTCGGCGGCGCGCCGCCGACGCCGGCGGGCGAGCGCGTCATCGAGATGCACGACGCGGCGACGAAGGTGGGGTCGGGGCTGGCGCTGGCGTGATAAGCCGTTCGTGATCGGCGGCGAAGGCGCTGCAGGCGAAGATGTCCTCGCGGGTCAGTTCGGGGAAGTCGGCGAGAATCTGCTCGGTCGTCATCCCGGAGGCGAGGTACTCAAGGATGTCGTAGACCGTGATCCGCAGCCCGCGGATACAGGGCTTGCCGCCGCGCTTGCCCGGCTCGATCGTGATGATACTGCTGTAGTCCATGCTGGGAAGAGCGTACCACTTCCGGCAGGCCCCGATCAAGGGGATGCGGTCATCCCAGTTTCATCGCCGCGGCCATCGCCCGGCCCATGTCCGCCGGGCTTTCGGCGATGGTCGCGCCCGCGGCCCGCAGGGCGGCGATCTTGCTGTCGGCCGTGCCCTCGCCTCCCGAGATGATCGCGCCGGCGTGGCCCATGCGCTTGCCGGGCGGGGCCGTGCGTCCGGCGATGAAGGCCGCGACCGGCTTGCGGACGTGGGACTTGATGAACGCGGCGGCGTCCTCCTCGTCGGTGCCGCCGATCTCGCCGATCATGAGGATGCCGTGCGTGTCGGGGTCGGCCTCGAAGAGCCGCAGGCACTCGACGTGGTTCAGGCCGCGCACCGGGTCGCCCCCGATGCCGATGCAGGTGCTCTGGCCGATGCCCAGTCGGGAGCACTGCCAGACGGCCTCGTAGGTGAGCGTGCCGGAGCGTGAGACGATGCCGACCGCCTTGCCCGTCTTCGCCTCGGAGACGTGGGTGTGGATGTAGCCGGGCATGATGCCGATCTTGCAGCCCGCGTTCGTGTAGGGGTCGTTCGCGCCCGTGCCGGCGCCCGTCTTCGGGCCGGGCGTGATGATGCCGGGGCAGTTGGGGCCGATGAGCGTGATGAGTTGCTGCGCGGGGTGGACGTCCGCGCCGCGCGCGCCGAGGTTCATCTCGTCGAGGACGGCCCGCACGCGGATCATGTCCTGCACCGGCACGCCCTCGGTGATGCAGCAGATCACGCGCACGCCGGCGGCGGCGGCCTCGAGCACGGCGTCCGCGGCGAAGGCGGGCGGAACAAAGATCATCGTCGCGTCCGCGCCGGTCTCGCGGACGGCCTTGTCCACGGTGTCGAAGATCGGCAGGGCGTTGTCGTCCTTCGTGCCGCCCTTGCCCGGCGTGACGCCGCCGACCATCTTCGTGCCGTAGTGGAGGCAGCCGCGGGTGTGGACGGCCCCGAAGGCGCCCGTGATGCCCTGGCAGATGACGCGGGTGTCGGCGTTGACGAGTGTGGCCATGGGAGGGGGAGGATAGGGGCGAGATCGGGCCGCGTCCGATCGGACCGGCTACGGCGACCAGGCAACGCCGAGTCCTTCGGCCGCTTTGCGCAGCGCGCGGTCGCGAGTCCAGATCGTAACGCCCGCGATGAGCGCCGCTCCCAGAAGGTGGACATCGATGATCGACAAGCCCCGCCCGTGCAGGTTCCGACGGTCGATCAGCGACAACGCTTCGCCGTCGGTGATCGTCGCGGCCCGGTCGAGCCGGGCGAGATTGGAGAGGAACGCTCGCCGGTCGCGGATCGTGCCGCACGCCAGTTCACCCTCCACGAGGGGGTGAACGAGGACGAGGCCTGTTTCGAGCAGGCGCACAAGGCCGGGGTCCGCACGGTGAAGATGATCGATCCAGACGCCGGTATCGACGATGACCATCACGCCGCGGGCCTGCGACGGGGGGGGGCCTTGGCCTTGCGATCCGACCCTCCCATGGCGGCGAGCCGCCGTGCCGCCCCCAGGGCGATGAGGGACTCAAGCCCGGCCCGGACGAGGGCGGTCTTCTCCTTGATGCCGGTGCACCGGGCCGCCTCTTCGAGGAGCTTCGGGTCGATGTTCAGCGTGGTCCTCACGTGCATATCATTATGCACATTTGATGCATATGTCAACCGTGCCCGGGCGAGGCCGTCCTGTGCCGTGGAGGGTGAGTACGTCTTCCCCCGTGATACGCTTGTGAGGGACGGTCCGGGAGGGCACGGTGGCGACGCAGGCCGGGTCGGATGGCGACGCTCGACGCGAGACCGGCGCGGGGCCGGCGGGCGGCGGCCGCGCCGACTCGGACGCGCCGACCGCGCCCGCGGGGCGGGCGGAGGGGCCTGATCGCCCGCGCTTGGCGACGGGCGCGCGTGTGCATCGGTACGTGGTCGAGGCGTGGCTGGGCGCGGGGACGTTCGGCGAGGTCTACCGCGCGCGCGACACCGCGCTGCAACGGGACGTCGCGCTCAAGACGCTGCTCGGCCCGTGGACCCGCGACGCGGCGGCCGTCGCGCGCTTCCGACGCGAGGCCGAGGCGTTGGCGCGGATCAGCCACCCGAACGTCGCGGCGGTGTACGACGTGATCGAGCACGACGAGCGCGTCTTCATCGTGATGGAGTTCGTCGCGGGGCCGACGCTGGCCGAGCGCATCAAGGCCGGGCCGATCGACCCGCGCGAGTCGCTCATCGTCGCGCTCCAGGTGGCACGGGGACTCGGCGCGGCGCACGAGCGCGGCGTGATCCACCGCGACCTGAAGCCGGCGAACGTGATGCTCGGGGAGGGCGGGGCGAAGGTGCTCGACTTCGGGCTTGCCAAGCGGTTCCACGAGGGAACGGGGGACTCGGCGCGCCGCGCCGTCCTCGGCACCCCGGGGTACATGAGTCCGGAACAGGCGGCGGGCGAGGAGATCGACCATCGCGCCGACGTCTGGGCGTTCGGGTGCGTGCTCTTCGAGTGCCTGACGGGGCGGCGTGCGTTTCTCCCCGGGCGTGCGTCGCCCGAATGGAGCGTGCTGCCGGACGCGACGCCCGAGAGCGTCCGCGAACTGCTCGCGCGGTGCCTCGAGCCGGACGCCGGCGCTCGACCGGCGTCGATGCGGGAGATCGCCGGGGTGCTCGGGGCGGCGACGCGTCAGGAAGAGGGCGCGGCCCCGGCGCGGTCGCCGCTGCCGCTGGAGGCCGACTCGTTCATCGGGCGCGGGCGCGAGGCGGAGGACGTGCGCGGATTGCTGGGTCAGTCGCGCCTCGTCACGGTGCTCGGTCCCGGCGGGTGCGGCAAGACGAGGCTCGCCCTGCGCCTGGCGCGTGAAGCGCACGAGCAGGGCGAGCCGCTCGGCGCGGCGTGGCTCGCGTCGCTCTCTGATCCGGCGCACGTGCCGCAGGCCGTCGCGGCGTCGCTCGGCGCGCGCGCGCCGAGCCGGGGCGTGGAGGCGATCGCGGAGACGGTCGGCGATCGTCCGACGCTGCTCGTGCTGGACAACTGCGAGCACCTGTCCGGGGCGGTGTCGGCGTTCGTGCGCGACGCGCTGGCGCGCGTGCCCGGTCTTCGGGTGCTCGCGACCAGCCGAGAGCCGCTGCACGTGCCGGGCGAGCGTGTGTACCTGCTCGGCGGGCTGAGCGTCCCGCCGCCCGGCGAGTGGGGGGTCGACGCCAGCGCGCTCGAGCGGTTCGCGTCGGTGCGGCTGTTCGTCGAGCGGGCGCGCGCCTCGGACCCGACGTTCCGGCTCACGCCCGAGGCGGTCGGGCACGTGGCGCGGATCTGTGCGGGCGTGGGCGGGCTGCCGCTGGCGATCGAACTGGCGGCGGCGCGCGTGCGTGCCCTCCCCCTGGGCGAGATCGCCGACCGGCTGGGCGATTCGATGCGCCTCCTGCGCCGCGGGGCCGGGACGAGCGGTCGCCACGACACGCTCGACGAGGCGATGGGATGGTCGTTCCGCACGCTCACGCCGGAGGAGCAGGAGACGTTCCTCGCCCTGAGCGTCTTCAGCGGGGGCTGCTCGCTGGACGCGGCGATCGAGGTGTGCGGCCCGGGGCGGGACGAGTTCACGGTCATCGACCTGCTGGCCCGCCTGGTGGACAAGTCCCTGCTCGTCTTCGACCGCGAGGGCGAGCGGTACCGGATGCTCGAGCCGGTCCTGGCCTTCGCCAGGGCGCGGGCGGACGGGGAGACGGACGTCGGCGCGCTGCGTCGGCGCCACGCGGCGCACTTCGTCGCGCTCGGCGAGCGTCTGTTCCGCGATCACGGGGGGCCGAACGAGGCGGCCGCGCTCGACCGCTTCCAGCGTGACCACGACAACTTCCTCGGCGCGCTCGAGCACCTCGCGGGCGAGAGCGCGGACGCGGAGTCCGGCCTGCGGCTGGCGAATGTGCTCGTGCTCTTCTGGCAGGCGCGCGGGTACATCAGGACAGGGCTGTCGTGGCTCGAGCGGCTCATCGCGGCGCGGGCGGGCGCGGCCGACGCGCTCCAGGCCCGGGGGTACAACGCCGCGGCCATCCTCGCGTGGAGCGACGGCGATCGTGCCAAGGCGCGCGAGTTCGTCGATGCGGGCATCGCCATCGCCGGCGCCCTGGGCGACGATGCGCGCCTGGCACGCTGTTGCAGCCTGCTCGGCATCCTGCACAAGGACGCGGGCGACCTGCGCGCCGCACGCGAGGCCCACGCGCGGGCGCAGGCCCTCTACGCGGCGAGCGGCGACGCGGTGCGCGCCGCGCAGGAGAGCCTGAACCTGGCCGTCGTGACCATCCACGAGGGCGACCTCGACGAGGCGGAGTCGCTGCTCGGTGTCTGCCTGCCCGCGTTCCGGAAGAAGGGGGATCGCTTCCGCGAGGCGGCCGCGCTGCGCAACCTCGCCGACATCGCCATGACACGCAGCGACTTCGACCGGGCGCGGGACGCGCTGGCGCAGGCATGGCGCCTCCGCCGCGACATGAGCCACCTCCCCAGTTGCGCAAGTCTTGCGCTCCTGCTCGGTGTATGCGCCCTTCGGCTCGGCCGCGACGGCGAGGCGGCGGCCCTCCTCGTCGCGTGCGAAAAGATCCGCCTTGCCGCGGGCGTGTCGCGGACGGAAGAAGAAGAGCGGGTCTGGGAGGAGGCGCGCGCAGCATCGGGCGTCGGGAGCCGGGTGGTGTTGGCGCCAGGGGATGGACCTGATACGCTGCTGGCGGTGGTGGATCGGTGGCTCGGGGCCGCGGACGACGGCCGGGCGGTGCGGGACGATCGTGCCTGAAGGGGGCGGACGATGGAACGGGGACTGACTCGTCGTGCGGGGTTCGCGGGCGCGGCGGCGTTGCTGCTGGGCGCGCTGACGCTGGGCGGGTGCAGGAGCGGCCCGTCGGAGAACGACTTCCAGTGGGCGGCGATCACCAGCAACACGCTGCGGATCATGGCGCTGGAGGCTGGCGCAGGCCAGGGTCGCGACCATGTGATGGACGTCCAGACGACCGAGTCGGTGCCCACCTACGCCTCGACGAGCCAGTTGAACGTCCCGGCGGGGGGCGAGGCGGAACTGACGATCACGCTCGACAAGCCGACGAACGGGTCGCAGACGTTCCTCTTCTACTGCTCGTCGCTCGGCGTGGTGTGCTCGCCGCTGAGCGTGACGGTCGACACCGGCGCCTCCGAGTCGTTCTCGGTTCGCGTCCGCGCGTGCACGAACGCGCAGGCGGGCAGCTACACCTGGATGACCTGCAAGAACGCGAACGGGCAAGGGTCGGTGACGCTGAAGGTGGTCATTCAGTAGGGGCGCGGGTCGGGGGTCCGGGGCGTTCGTCGGCTCGCCCCCCCTACAATCGCCCCTCATGCGAGCGATCGTCACCGGCCAGGTCGGGATGGACAAGAAGCCGTACCTGAACGGCGCGCGCGATTTCGCGGGCCAGCAGGGGGAGTCCGTCGCCGTCTACCACGTCGGCGACATGATGTACGCCGAGGCCCCGGACGTGCGGCCGGGCAGGATCCTCGACCTGCCGATCAGCCGCCTGAACTCGCTGCGACGGGCCGCGTTCAAGGACATCATCTCCGACTCGGCGGGGCGGGCGAACGTGCTGGTGAACACGCACGCCACCTTCCGCTGGCGGCACGGGCTGTTCTCGGCCTTCGACTTCGACCAGATCGAGAAGTTCGCCCCCGACCTCTTCATCTGCCTCGTGGACAACATCGAGGTCGTTCACCACCGCCTGCACGCCGACCACGTCATCGACGCGACCCTGAAGGACTGCATGGTCTGGCGCGAGGAGGAGATCCTGGCGACGGAACTCATGTCGCAGGCGGTGAAGGGGAGCCAGTTCTACATCCTGTCGCGCGGGCGCCACGCGGAGACGACGCGCACGCTCTTCCGGCTCGTGTGCCGCCCGGGGATGCGTAAGGTCTACCCGAGCTTCCCCATGAGCCACGTGGTGGACATGCCGGAGGTGCTGGCGGAGATCGACGGCTTCCGGGCGCAACTGGCCGAGCACTTCATCACCTTCGATCCCGGCGACGTGGACGAGAAACTGCTGCTCGACCGTGCGCTCGCGGCGGCCCGCGAGGGCGCGGAGTTCATCGAGCACGTGCCGCACTCGTTCGGGGGGGCGAGGTCCGGCCCGCCGATCCGCGTCCGGGTCCGGGAGGTGCTGGACATCGCGGGGGACATCGACGGCCAGATCTACATGCGGGACTTCAAACTCATCGACCAGTCGGACATGATCGTCAGTTACGTGCCCGAACTGCCGGGGGGGGTGCCGGGGCTGTCCAGCGGCGTCGAGCGGGAACTGCACCACGCCTTCGAGCACACCAAAGAGGTCTACGTGGTGTGGAAGCCGAAGAAGTCGCCCAGCCCGTTCATCACCGAGACGGCGACGAAGGTCTTCGCCTCGGTGCCGGAGGCCCTCGCCCACTTCGAGACGAGCGGCATGTTCGGCGAGCGGAACCTCTTCGGGCACTGACCGCGCCCTCAAGACGCCCCGAATTCGAGGATTTGGTCCCTGATGCCCTTGGCAGCCGACGGAATATGGCGCATGATTGAGAGCCGTCGGCTCGACCGGCGGGGTTGTCGCCTGCCCACTCACGCCGGGCGGTCTGGTCTCTGACCGGCCGCCCGGTTCTTTTTGGGGCGGCTCAGGGCGTCGGGGTAGGCTTGGGCGAAACCCGGCCGGGTCTTTCCGGAACCAGTCCCCGCCGGGAGGGCCTTGGATGCACGCCGCCGCCGCCATGTACGACACACCCGCCGACGCCCAAGGCCCGCTGATCGACTCCCAGGCGGCCGACTGGGAGCGGACCTACTGCGTCTTCATTCATCTTGCCCACCTTGTCATGTTCTTCCTGGGCCTCCCGATCGTGGTGCCGCTCATCCTGTGGCTGGCGAAGAGGGACTCCTCACCGCTCGTGGACCACCACGGGCGCGAGGCGCTCAACTTCGAGATTTCACTGCTCATCTACGCGATCCCGATCGCCATCGTGACCTGCGGCGTCGGGGCGGTCTTCGCGATCGTGCTCGGCTTCGTGGGCGGCGTCATGGCGGTGCTGGCGGCGTCGCGCGGGCAGTACTTCTGCTACCCGATGTGCTTCCGGTTCATTCACTGACGACGTGCGTGGGGGAGGCGTTCGGTGTCGCCCGGTTTGGCGGGCGTCCCGCATAGACTCCCAGCCGTGCCGCTGCTGGAAGCCAAAGACCTGCGCAAGACCTACGGCGGGCGGGCCGTCGTGGACGGGGTCTCGTTGCACGTCGAGCGGTCGGAGACGGTCGGCCTGCTCGGCCGCAACGGGGCGGGCAAGACCACGACCTTCCGCATGACCATCGGCATGATCGACCCGGACGGCGGGCGCGTCTTCTTCGACGGGCAGGAGATCACCCGCCTGCCGATGTACCGGCGGGCGCGGCTGGGCGTGGGGTACCTCTCGCAGGAGCCGAGCGTCTTCCAGCGCCTGTCGTGCGAGCAGAACCTGCTGGCGATCCTGGAGACGCTGGGGCTGACGCGCCGGGAGCGCAAGCGCCGGGCCTCGGCGCTGCTCGCCCAGTTCGGGCTGACGCACAAGGCGCGCCACGCGGCGCGGACCTGCTCCGGCGGCGAGCGGCGCAAGCTGGAGATCGCGCGGGCCTTGGTGACCGAGCCGCGGCTGATCCTGATGGACGAGCCGTTCAGCGGCGTGGACCCGATCGCCGTCGAGGACCTCCAGGGCGAGATCCGGCAACTGGCCGACCAGGGGATCGCGTTCCTCATCACGGACCACAACGTGCAGCAGACGCTGCGGGTGTGCGATCGGGCGTACATCATCGACTCGGGGAAGGTGTTCGCCGAGGGGACGCCGCGGGGCCTCATCAACGACGAGATGGTGCGTCGCGTGTACCTCGGCTCGCTCTTCCGGGGCGACGAGTTCGACGACATGCCGGAGCGCGGGCGGCGCGGGGGCGGCGTGGCGGAAGTGGTGGGGCGCGAGCCGTGAGCACGGGCGAGAGGTAGAGTGTGCGCATGGGGCGTGGTCGGTTCGCCATCGTGGTGCTCGCGGCGTGTGTGTTGCTCGCGGGCTGCGTCGATCGTCGGATCGTGGTGACGACCGAGCCTGCCGGCGCGCTGGTCTACATCAACGATCTGGAGGTGGGGCGGACGCCGCTCCAGACCACGTTCCTCTATCACGGGTGGTACGACGTGCGGGTGGAGTTGGAGGGGTACGAGGTGCTGCGGACGGAAGCGGAGGCGGCCGCGCCGTTCTACGAGTACCCGCCGATCGACCTGGCGGCCGAGGCGCTGCCGATGCGCATCCGCAACGCGCAGCGTTGGCACTTCGTGCTCACGCCGCTGGCGGAGAGTGCGCTGCCGGGCGAGGAGGCGGAGCGACTGCTGGCCGAGCGGGCGCGGGCCATGCGCGCGGAACTGGCGGGCACTTCGCGCCCGATGGCGTCCGCACTGCCGCCGCCGACGGAGGGGTTCGACGAGCCGGGCGCGGAGGACCGTGTGCCGACGGACGAGGCGATGGACGGGGACTTCCCGTTGGATGACGACGGGTAAGGCGCGACACGATGCACACTCTGGAGCAGGGAGTGGGGCACAGGCGGGACGCCCGGGCCACTGCGCACGTTCCTCAACCCGAAGGGCTGCATCGTTCGTAGCCGGGGGTGGAGGAGGCTTTGCGACGACACCCCCGGAACGCGCGGCCCCCACATCCCCTTCCGTTTGGGTCGGCAGCCCGAAGGGCTGCTCGTGCCGCGCATGTTGCAACCACGATGACCCCTTCGGGATCCGGCGCGTTGTGTGTCGATGGTCCGGGGGTCTGGCTCGAAGACTCGCTCGACCCCCGGCTACTGACGGCGCAGCCCTTCGGGCTGAAGTCATACGGATCGAGGGAAGGCGTTGTGCCCCGGGTATCCCGCCACTCAGTGGCGGCTCGGTCTGCTCGACCTCTACCGACTCGCAAGCGCCTTCCACAATCGGTAAGACTCGGGACCTGCAAGGCCCCGCCCCGCGATTCATTGAATCGGCCGCGCCGGCACGCCCGCGACGCGTGCGCCGTCGGGCACGTCGGCGATGACCACGGCCCCCGCGGCCACGAGGCAGCCCGCGCCGATCGTCACGCCGGGAACGACGCGCGCCCCGATGCCGACGAGGGAGTTGGGGCCGACGCGGACGCGTCCGCCGAGCGTCGCGCCGGGGGCGACGTGAGCGTTCTCGCCGATGTCGCACTCGTGCTCGACGATCGCGCCGGAGTTGACGATGGCGTGCGGCCCGACATCAGCGCGGGCGTTGACGATCGCGCCGGGGCCGACGAACGCGCCCGGGCCGATCTCGGCGTCGGCGGAGACGATCGCGCCCGGATGCACCACGGCGAGCGCGGCGTCGGCGAAGCCGGCGAGCGCGCCGAGCACCCGCGAGCGCGCGCCGAGGTCCCCCAGCGCGACGATCCAGCGGCGCCCGGCGATCAGGCGTGCCTCGCGCAGCGTGCCCAGCCGCGGCACGGCGCCCGGGCCGACGGTGGCGACGGGGCTTGGCGCGTCGTCGAGCACCCCCTCGACGCGCAGGCCCGCGAGGCGCGCCGCCTCGGCGACGACGATCGCGTGCCCGCCGCCGCCGATCAGCACGAGTCCGGTGGCGCTCATGCGTCCACCATCGGCCCGCGCCCGCCTCGGGCTGGAACGGCCCCGTGGCGCGGGCGGCCCGTAGACTTCGCCATGGACCCCCTCCGCATCGCGTACGTCCGCTACCTGAACACGCGCCCGCTGGTCGAGGGGCTTGAGAAACTGGCGGGGGTGGAGCTGATCCCGGCCGCGCCGTCGCACATCGCCGGCCTGGTCGCGGACGGGCGGGCGGACGTGGGGCTGGTGTCGCTGGTGGACGCGGCGCGGGCCGGGGCGGGGCTGGCGCTGCTGCCGGTCGGGATGATCGGGTGCGACGGGGCGACGCTGACGGTGCGGCTGCACTCGGGCGTGCCGTTCGAGCGGGTGACGAGGGTGTACGCCGACGTGGAGAGCCACACGTCGGTCGCGCTCTGCCGCGTGCTGCTGGCGGCACGGTTCGGCGTCCGCCCGGAGATCGCGCCGTTCGACGCGCGCGAGCGTTCCGGCGCGGCCGGGGGCGAGGAGTGGCCGGAGACGCTGCTCGTGATCGGGGACAAGGTCGTCACCGATCCCCCCCCCGATGGCCGGTACGCGCACACCCTGGACCTCGGGGCGGCGTGGCGCGAGTGGACCGGGCTGCCGTTCGTGTACGCGGTGTGGATGTGCCGGGCGGAGGAGGCGGACTCGCCCCGCACCGCCGCGGCGTGCGCGCTGCTGGACCGCCAGCGCAGGCGCAACCAGAAGCGGCTCGGGTGGATCGTCGCCCGGCGCGCCCCCGAGCACAGGTGGCCCGGAGCGCTGGCGCGAGAGTACGTCGGCGACCTGCTCCGCTTCCGCGTCGGGGAGCGCGAACGCGAGGCGGTCGGGCGGTTCCTCGGCGAGGCGAGCGCGCTGGGCATCGTCGAGCGAACGGCCCTGGAGTGGGTCGAGACGGGCGCGGCGCGGGTGGCGTGACCGGCACGACCCGTTCACGCTCGCTCCATGTCCACGGTCCACTGTCCATTGTCTCGAGACTTCCATGCCTCCCCTGCCACGACTTCGCGTGACCGCGCTGGGCGAACTGGCGAAGCAACTGCGCTTCGCGCCGCGCGAGGCGCTGCTGCGCGACATCGAGCGGGCGGAGGCGTTGGCGGGCGAGATCGATCCCGGGCGCGTCTACCCCGAGGACTGGATCGTCTTCCGCATCACCGGGTATCGGGCGCACATCGACGAGCCGGCGCAGGTCGTCGGGGCCGCGCTGCTGGGCGATCTGTCCGCGCTGGTCGAGCGCCTGACCGCGGCGGCGGGCCTGACGGCCGAGGACCTGGCCGCGGCGGGGGCGATCGACGCCGACGCGCTCGCGGCCCGCTGGGGCGTGAGCCGCAAGACGCTCGAACGGTGGCGTCGCGAGGGGCTGCTGGCGCGCCGGGCGAGCCTCGGGGGGGGGTTGTCGCGCCTGGCCTACATGCCCGGCGCGGTCGAGCGGTTCGAGCGGGCGAACGCGGCGCGGATCGCGCGGGCGGCGGCGTTCTCGCGCGTCCCTCGGGAGGTCGAGGCGGAAATGCTGCGACGTGCGGCCCGCTACCGCGACTCGCTGGGGTTGTCGCTCAATGAGACGGCGGGCCGGCTGGCGCGGCGCTTCGGGCGGTCGCACGAGGGCGTGCGCCGCATCCTGCGCCGCCACGACCAGCGGGCGTCCGCCGCCGGGCGAACGCCGATCTTCGGCGAGCCTCCGCCGCTGGCCGGCCGGAGGCAGCGCATCGCGCTGCGAGCGTGGCGGCGCGGCGTCGAGCCGGGCCGGATCGCGGCCCGATTCGGGCGCACGCGCGGCGCGATCCACCACGCCCTGCTCGCCGAACGGGTGCGCCTGCTGCGGGCGCACCCGATCGGTCCCGTTCCACCATCGGCGGCCGCGCTCACCGACGAGGCGCTCGGCGCGCTGCTGGAGCCGGAACCGGTGCGATCGGGCCTGACCTGGCGTGGGGAGATGGACCTGCTCGCGTTCATCCGGTCGTCCCGCGAGCGTGCCGCGCCCGTCGCAGTCGAAGAGCGCATGCGCGCGATGGCGATGCACGCGCTGCGGGCCCGGGCGGCTCGGTTCACGGCGTCGCTCGCGTCGTCGGCGCCCGACGCGGCGGGCGTGGACCGGGCCGAGACGGACCTGCGGTGGGCGGCGCGCCTGCTGGCGACGCTGGTGCGCACGCACCTGCCGCTGATGGTCGAGACGCTGGAGGGCGCGATCGGCGTGCCGCTCGAGGGGCTGCGTCCCGCCGAGTCCCGCCCGCTCATCGCATCGGCCCTGGGCGCGGCGGCGTCGGGCGTGCTGGCGCACGATCCCTGGCGCGGCGGTCGGGCGGCCGCGCCGGTCGGGCTGGCCGTGACGCGCCTCGCGGCGGAGCGGGCGCGCTCGGTTCGCCCCGACCCGCGCCGCGCGACGCCCCGGCTCTCGGAAGGCGTCGCGTTCGACGACTGGACCCGCCGGCTCGCGCCGTGGCAGGCGTTCCTCGAGCCGGACGCTCGCTTCGCGGGAGCGATGGATCGGCTTGATGCGGCGCACAGGATGACGCTGTGTGCGCGGTTCGGGCTTGGCGGGGATCGCCCGCGCACGCTCGCCGAACTCGCCGCGGAACTCGGCGTGACGATCATGCGCGCGGGCGATCTGGAGCGGCGCGCGGTGCGGGCCGCGCTCGCGGTCGTGCGGGCGGAGTGACTCACGCGGAGGCGCGGATGGCGCGGAGAGAGGAACAAGGACCGTGGGCACGATTCATGGCCGGTGGCACGGGCGTCCCGCCTGTGCCGAGTTCCTTGTCTCTGCTCCGCCCCTGCGCCCTCTGCGCCTCCGCGTGAGCCTGATACGATGGGGCGATGGCGACCGCCCGATCCATCGCCGAGATCGTCTCCGCGGAGCCGATCATCGGCATGGAGGTCCACGTCGAGTTGGCGACGAGGACCAAGATGTTCACGCGCGCCCCCAGCCCGGCGCACCCCGAGTTCCACGACGCGGGGCCGAACACGCTCACGGACGCCGTGGTGCTCGCGCTGCCGGGGACGCTGCCGGTGATGAACCGCGCGGCGGTGGAGATGGCCGCGCTGGTGGGGCTGGCGCTGGGGTGCTCGATCGCGCCGCTCTCGCGCTGGGACCGCAAGAGTTACTTCTACCCCGACCTGCCGAAGGGCTACCAGATCAGCCAGTACGACCTGCCGCTCTGCTTCGACGGCGTCTTCGACCTTCCCGCGACGGACGCGCAGGGGCGGATCGACCCGGCGGGCCAGACGCGGCGCATCGGCATCATCCGGGCGCACCTGGAGGAAGACGCGGGCAAACTGCTGCACGAGGCGCCCGGCGGCGGGGCGATCGACTGCTCGATCGTGGACCTGAACCGCGCCGGCACGCCGCTGCTCGAGATCGTGACCGCGCCGGACTTCCGCTCGGCGGACGAGGCGGTCGCGTTCGCGCGGCTGCTGCGCCAGACCTGCCGGTTCCTCGGCGTCACCGAGGGGGTGATGCAGCGCGGGCACGTGCGCTTCGAGCCGAACGTGAACTGCCGGCTCACGCTCCGCGACGGGCGCACCGTGCGCACGCCCATCGTCGAGGTCAAGAACCTCAACTCGTTCCGCGCCCTGCACGGGGCGATCACGCACGAACTGGTGGAGCAGCCGCGACGATGGGCCGCCGACGGGCGCAAGCACGGCCCGGGCGAGAAGACCACCCGCGGCTGGGACGCCGACCGCGAGGCGACCTACGTGCAGCGCGAGAAAGAGGACGCCGAGGACTACCGCTACTTCCCCGACCCGGACCTGCCGCCGGTGGCGGTGGGGGAGGCGTGGGTGTCGCGCCTGCGCGCGAGCCTGCCGGAACTGCCGCTCGCCAGGGTGCGCCGCTACTGCGAGTCCTACGCCCTCTCGCCCGCCGAGGCGTCCCAACTCGTCGAGGAGCGAGAGGTCTGCGAGTTCCTGGACGCCGCAGCAGACTGGGCGGTCGAGCTCGGCGTGTCGCGCGAGCGGGCGGGACGGCTCGCGGCCGGGCTGGTGCTCCAGCGCGGGGCGCGGCTCGCCAACGAGCGGGCGGTTCTCGTCTCGCGTCTGGGCGTCTCGGCGGCGCAACTCGCGGCCATCGTCGCCATGCGCGACGCCGGCGACCTCGGCTCGAACGCGGCCGACGACCTCTTCGAGGCGCTGTGCGACCCGGCGAACGCCGGCGCGGACCCGCGCACGCTCGCCGAATCGCGCGGCTGGCTGACGGTCCGCGACGACGCCGCGCTCGACCGCTGGTGCGAGCAGGCGATCACGGACAACCCGCAGGCCGCCGACGACGTGCGCGCCGGCAAGCAGGCCGCGATCGGCCGGCTGGTCGGTGCGGTGATGAAGGCGAGCGGGGGGGCGGCGGACGCGAAGGCGGCTCGGGAGCGGCTGCTCGAGAAACTCGGCGGGGGCTGAGCGCTCCGGCCGCGGCCGCTACCCGGATCGGCGCGAGAAACAGCGTTTCGGCGCGTGAGTGCTTCGCGCCGATGCCGCTTGTCTTCCCGGAGCGGCAGGCCGGCACGGAACACGGAACCCGGCCCTGCGAGCAACGCCCGCTCCCGCACTCCTCTCTTCGCCCACCGCCGAGCGGAAGCCCGGCGTGCGGGTTTCAGGGCGGCCGCCGCGTGCCGCCGCCCGACAGGCCTCTCATTCTCTCTCCCCGCGTCCGGCCCCGTGCGAGCGGCCCGGATGCCGTCGTCCCCGGCGCCGCGGCGTGTACGCTGCTGCGATGCCGAGCGAGTTCGAGACCGACCCGACGGCGGACCTCCCCGCGCACGGCGACGCGGAGACGGCGGACTCCGGCCCGGTCGGGGCGGCCGGCTCGCGCGTCGGGCGCTACCGGCTCGTCGAGATCCTGGGCGAGGGCGGGTTCGGGGTCGTCTGGCGGGCCGAGCAGACCGAGCCGATGCGGCGCGAGGTCGCGGTGAAGGTCATCAAGCCCGGGATGGACTCGCGCCGCGTGGTCGCGCGCTTCGAGGCGGAACGGCAGGCGCTGGCGGTCATGGACCACCCGTGCATCGCGCGGGTGCTCGACGGCGGCACGACAGGCCCGGAGTTCGAGCGGCCCGGCCTGCCCTACTTCGTGATGGAACTGGTGCGCGGCGAGCCGATCACGGCGTACTGCCGGTCCCGTTCGCTGCCGGTGCGCGCGCGGCTGGACCTGTTCGCGCGGGTCTGCGACGCCGTGCAGCACGCGCACTTTAAGGGCGTCGTCCACCGCGACATCAAGCCCGGCAACGTCCTCGTCGCGTCCGCCGACGCCGGGCCGATCCCGAAGGTCATCGACTTCGGCATCGCCAAGGCGCTCTCCGCGGACGCGTTCGGCGGCCCGCTGCTGACCGAGCAGGGCCAGATGATCGGCACGCCGCAGTACATGTCGCCCGAGCAGGTGGACCCGACCGGCGTGGACGTGGACGCCCGGACGGACGTCTACTCGCTCGGGGTGCTGCTCTACGAGTTGCTCACGGGCACCGTGCCGGTCGAGACGCCCGGCGTGCGCTCGCGCAGCCTGTACGACATCCAGCGGATGATCCTCGAGGGCGAGCCGCCGCGCCCGAGCACGCGTCTTGCCTCGATGATCGGGGGCGAGCGCCCCGGAGCGCGGTCGGAGGCGCGCGCGCTGCGCGGCGATCTCGACTGGATCGTGATGAAGTGCCTCGAGAAGGACCGCTCGCGGCGCTACGAGACGGCCGCCGCCCTGGGCGAGGACGTGCGCCGGCACCTGCGCGACGAGCCGGTGCAGGCCGGCCCGCCCTCGGCGTCGTACCGACTTCGGAAGTTCGCTCGTCGGCGCCGCGTGCCGCTGGCGGCGGGCGCTGTCGTGCTGCTCGCGTTGGTGGCGGGGCTTGCGCTGGCGTCGGCGGGGTTCGTGCAGGCCAGCCGCGAGCGGGACCGCGCCCGCATCGACGCGGCGCGGGCCGAGCGCGTCGGGGCGTTCCTCGCCGGCATCTTCGCGGCCATGCAGCCCGAGATCGCCCGCACCCGCGATACGACGGTGCTCCGCGAGTTGCTCGAACGGGCGTCGGCGCGAGTCGGCGCGGAACTCGCGGACGAGCCGGAGGTCGAGGCGGAGGTCCGGCACGCGATCGCCAAGGGCTACCGCGCGATCGCGCGCCCCGACGAGGCGGAGCGCCACGCCCGGCGCGCCCACGACCTGCTCACGCGCCACGCCGGGCCGGACGACCCGCGCACGCTCGCGGCGGGCAACGACCTGGCCGTCGCGCTGCACGACCTCGGGAGGCTTGAAGAGTCGCGCTCGCTCTACGCGGTCGTGCTCGACGCCTACGTGCGCACGCGCGGCCCGCGCCACCACGAGACGATCGCGACTCGGGCGAACCTCGCCGCGGTCCTGAGCGACCTGGGGATGTACGACGAGGCCGCGGCGTTCTACGAAGAGGCCGTGCGCGACGCCCGCGCCGGCTTCGGGGCGGAGTCGGAGATCGCGCTCAACAACGAGAACAACCTGGCCTCCGTGCTGGTCCGCCTGCTGCGCTACGGCGAGGCCGAGCGCCTGGCTCGTGATGCGCTCGAGCGATCGAGGCGAGCGCTCGGCGAAGACCATCCGTACACGGCGCACCTGCTCAACGTGCTCGGGCTGTCGCTCAACCGGCAGGAGCGGCTCGACGAGGCGGAGGCGGCGTTCGCCGAGTCGCTCGGCCTGGCCCGGGCGATCTTCGGCGACGACCATCCGGTCGTCGTCTCCGGGCTGACGAACCTCGGGCAGGTGCGGGCGAAACTCGGGCGGCTCGACGAGGCGCGAGTCCTGCTCGACGAGGCGGCGCAGCGCGGGCGGGCCGTGCTCGGCGACGACCACTACGAACTGGCGGACGTGCTCTCGAATCTCGCCGGCGTGCTGCACCTGATGGGGCGCTACGAGGAGGCCGTGCCGCTGCTCGCCGATGCCATGCGGATCACGCGGCTGCGCCTCGGAGAGGACGACCTGGAGACGATCCTGTGCGCGAACAACCTCGCGGCCGCGCTCGAGAAGGCGGGCGAGGTGGAGCGTGCCGAAGCGCTGTACCGCGACGCGCTGGAGCGGGCGGTCCGCGTGCTGGGCGAGACGCACGAGACGACCCTGTCGGTGATGGGAAACCTCGCCCTGTTCCTCTCCGAGGCGGGGCGGACGGAGGAAGCGCTCGATCTCGGCGAGCGCACGCTGGCGGCGACCGAGGCCGCGCTCGGGCCTTCGAGCGTCGGCGTGCTCGTGTCGGCGTACAACCTCGCGGGCGGGTACCAGACCGCGGGGCGCTTCGAGCGGGCGGTCGCCCTGTACGAACGCTGCCTGACGATCCTCCCCGCGCTCCCGCAGGGCCACTGGATGATCGGCGTGGTGCACGGCGGCTACGGCGAGTGCCTGACCGCCATGGGTCGCTTCGACGACGCCGAGCCGAGGCTGCTCGAAGCGTACGGCGTGCTGCTCAACGCGCTCGGGACGGACCACGAACGGACGCGAAAGGCCGTCGAGCGCCTCGTCGCGCTGTACGGGGCGGCCGGCCGCGAGGACGAGGCGGCGCGGTGGCGGGCGCTCGTGCCTTTGCCGCCGGGGTAACCGTCCGAATTGCGGCAGGCCGCACGTCGGCGTGTCCCCTTCGCGCCGCCGATACCGCTGATGTCTCTGTTCGCCGTCGCGAGGGTGACGGCCCGGGCAGGGGGTGCGCGAATGCGGGACGGAAGGGGAGCGAACGGGCTTGCGCCGGGGGCTGCTGCTCGCTTCGAGCCGCTCGAAGAGCGTCGGCTGCTCACGCAGGTCTACGACTACGAGGTGTTCCAGGCCGACGGGCCGTGGCGAGCCGGGTCGGTCGAGGCCGCGTCGATGCTGTCGGACGGGGGTGTTGCGTTCGCCGCCCGGGGCGAGGATTGGAAGGACTACTCGTACCGGATCGGCGGACCCGGGTCGGGAGCGACGCACACCGACCATGCGCCGAGCGTGATCAGCGATCGCTTCTTCGCGGGCGACGGCGGGTTCGCGGCGTGGGGGTGGTTCCGCGCGAGCGAGGCGGATCCGGGCCTCACCGGCCTGGGCCTGTTCGGACCCGGCGACGCGCAGCCCACGCACGTGCTCGCGCCCGACACGATGCCCCCGTGGGCGAGCCTGAAGCGCGCGGGCCTGTCGGACGCCGACAGCAATCGCCTGCTCGTCACGGTGCTGTACGAAGACTTCGTGCAGGTCGATCACGCGTCGATCGTGGGCGGGAACGTCGTCGTCAAAGGCCCCGGACTGGACACGTCGGCGAGCCTCGTCTCGATCGACGCGGCGCAGCCGGGCCGGGCGCGGTTGGCGACGTACAGCGTCACGCTCCCTTCGCAGAAAGGCTCGTTCGTCATCTCGCTGGCGCAGGGCGCCAAGGCCGCGGCGGACACGGCCGGCAACCTCGTCGTTGCGACGCAACTCGGCTCGTTCTACTACAACCCGGACTCCGGCAACAACGGCGTGTGGAGCGAGGTGGAGCCGCCCGTGGACCACGCCCAGCCGTGGAAGATCGTGTCGATCAAGGCGGAGGCGCTTCAGTCCGGCGTGGCGATCAGCGAGCGCGGCTCCTACGTCACGCTGTCGGCGTCGTTCGAGGATGAGCCGCACGTCGTCTGGTGGAACGGGACGAAGGTGGACAAGCGGGCCGTGAACGCGACGGTGACGCGGGTCATGGACGACGGACGAGCCGTCGGCGTGCGATCCGACGGAGCGGTGATCCACTTTTCTTCGCCGGGCGGCGGCCCCTCGGTCGTGGCGAAACTCTCGGATGGGCCGTGGACCGCCACGCGGAACGCGGACATCAGCCGCGACGGCAAGGTCATCGTGTTCCAGGCCGCGCGCGGACAGGTCGATCAGGATGCCGAGAGCGGCTTCGGCATCTATGGCGCGGTGAAGGGACTGTTCGGCTGGAGCACGAGCCTGATCGTCGGCGCGGCCGGGGACGGTCGGCTGGACTTCGGCGAGACGCACTGGGACCTGAACGGCAACGGATCGTTCGACGACAACGTGCACTTCGGAGCATCGGAGGACTTCGGCCTCAACGTCCACGGCCCGATGGCCCTGCACTCGACGATCGGGCACGACAAGAGGTTCACGGTCGTCTTCGAGGCGGGCGGGCTGTTCGGGCAGGGCATCGTCGCGGTGAGCGCGAGCGTGGACGGCACGTCGATGATCGCGGGCCAGCCCGAGGCGGTGGTCATTCTCGAGTCCGGCTTCGAGGACAGCGACGACGCCGAGATCGACTTCCTTGAGACGACCGCGCCGGGGCTGTACGGCGGGGCGCAGCGGCCCGCGTCCGGACGGGCGATCATCGAGGGGGATGTCTCGCGCGTCGCGCTGCTGGCCAACGGCATGTCCAACGACGGCGCGATCGGCATGATCGCCATCGTGAGCGAGCAGGAGAACCAATGGTCGTGGACCGAGCGCGAAGTGTTCGTGCGAGCGCGGCCGGTCGGGCTGAGGCCGGTGCTCGTGCTGCCCGGCATCTTCGGCACGATGCCGAATCAGACCGACTTCAAGGACTGGCTCATGCGCCGGGGCTTCGAGCCCGACCGCCTGCTGATGGACCCGATCCTGCGCACCTACGACGACCTGCTCGACACGCTGGAACAGCACGCCGGCTACACGCCGGGGGTGACGCTCTTCGCGGCGACCTACGACTGGCGCATGCCGCCCGCGCCGGTGCACGAGCACGCCGACGGGGCGTTCGATGCGCCGCCGCGGCGCGACTACGACGGGTGGGTCTCCGGGTTCACGGCGGCGGATGTCATCTCGGATGTCGCCGCCGGGCAGTACGCCTCCGGCGTGCACTACCTCGTCTACTGGCTCCAGCGAGCGAAAGCGGCGTGGGAGCAGGCGCACCCGGGCGTCCCCCTCGACAGCGTGGACGTGATCGCGCACTCGACGGGTGGCGTGGTGACGCGGTCGTACATCCAGAGCCGCGCCTACGCCGGCGACGGCCTTCCAGGCGTCAATCGTTTCCTTTCGGTCGCGGTGCCGCACTACGGCGCGTCGAAGGCCTGGAACATCCTGCACGACAACTTCGCCGCGGATTCGGCCTACCAGGTGCTGGTCGCGCCGATGGCCGCGAGCGCGCTGCGTCGTGTGCTCGCCGGGGAGACGGTGCTCGGCCCGAACGGCGACCACATCACGAAGGCTCGCCTCGAGGCCGCGCCCGAGGTCAACGGCGCGTACCGAACCCTCGAAGAGGCGTTCATCAGCATGTACACGCCGACCGGGCGCGGCCTGCTCGCGATCTACCCGTTCATCCGCGATGAAGGCTCCGCCGCACTGCGCGACGTGAACGCCACCGCGGGCGCGAACGCGATCGCGCTCGACCTGCACGGCACCCCCGGACTCCCGCCCGGGCAGTTCCCGCAGAGCGACGGCCTCGGATTCGCGGCCGCGCTGGGGACGGTCATCCTCGCCACGCGGACCGACATCGGCCTGCTCTACGGCACGGGCGTCGAGACGATGACCTACGCCGAGGAGCGCGTCGGTCATACCGAGGACGAGGACTCACCGGTCTTCAACATCTACGGCCATTGGCTCAAGCCGGAATACGGCGAGCGATGGTGGATCGATCTGTACTCGGACGAGGGCCCGGCAGGCCCGGACGCGGGCGACGGCACCGTGCCGCGGCTCTCCGCGCTCGGCCCGTTCGACGGCTCGCCCTTTGCGCGACGCCACCGATTCGACGGGACGGACCACGGCGCAATCAACAGCACGAAGGCATCGCAGCGGATCATGCTGCTGGAACTGGGCATCCCGAGCGAGACGGTCTCAACCGGCGAGTACATCGCCAGCCTGTGGGCCAAGATCTGGAACTACAACCACCTCATGGGCTGGCTCGCCATCGTGGTCGATCCCGTAGAGGCGTTCGTCGTGGACGCGCAGGGTCGCCGGCTCGGCTGGACGGCCGCGACCGGCCCGCTCGCCGAGATCCCCGGCAGCATCTACTGGGGAGGCGCGGACGGCATCGGCTGGATCTTCGGCGACATCCCCGCCGACCTCACGCTCCACATCACCGGCATCGAGCCGGACCACCTCGTCTCCATCGTCGGCGCCGCGAACGGACGGCCGTTCAGCCTCGTTAGCGAAGGAGCGATCGGCGTCGGTGAACAGCGAGTCCTCTCCGTCGGCGTGCCCGGTCAGGACGGCGGCGACGGTGCGCTCTGGCGCGTCGTCCCCGGAACGCCGGTGTTCGGCGCGGCGAACGGCGCGGGGACGCACTTCGCGGCCGTACGCGCCCCGGACGGCACCATCGTCTTCGAGCAGACCGGCCCGGGAGCGTGGCGCGCCGTCCGCCTCGACGCCGTCGGACGCGACTCGGGCGTCTGGGTGGATGCACGCACCGGCCTCACGCGGATCGCCGTCCCCACGGACGCGGGCCTGCTCCTCTTCACGCGCGCGGACGACGGCTCCTACACGCTGCGCAACCTCACCGACGAGTCCGGCGGCGGCGTCATCGTCTCCGCCATCACCGCGTTCACCTCCCGCGACGGCCTCGCTCACGTCGCCGGCCTCGACGCGAACGGAGAACTCCTCCTCTACGCCCAGGGCGACGGGGACTCGTGGACCGCGGCCAACCTCTCACGCGACCATCTCGCCGCGCACGGGGCCGCCACGCCGGCGTTCGTCGGTTCGATCATCAGTTACGTCACCGAGTGGAACGGCCTGAACATCGCGGGGCTGGACGCCTCCGGCGCGGTCCACGCCGTCTGGTGGGCGCCCGGCATGGCGCTGTGGACCGCCAGCGACCTGAGCGCGATCACGAACGCGCCCGCGCTGCACGGCGTGCTCACGGCGTACCTCACGCCCTGGGGCGGGATCAACCTCGCCGGGATCCTCGCGGACGGATCGCTCTCCGTCACGTGGTGGGTGCCCGCGTTCGGCGGCGAGTGGCGGTCCTCGAACCTCACCTCCGACTTCGACGGGCCCGCGCTCGCGAACGCCACGCTCACCAGTTACGTCACGCCCTGGGGAGGGCTGAACGTCGCCGGGGCGCGCGCCGACGGGCAGATCGTCATCTACTGGTGGTCGCCGGGCCTCGACGGGTGGGTCGTCTCCCCGATCAGCGAGATCATCCAGGGCGCGGACCTGCTCGTCGGCGCGGTGACGGGCGTCGCTTCGCCGACCGGAACCATCAGCCTCTTCGGCACATCCGCCGCGGGTGATGCCATCCGCTACCACTGGAGCCCGCCGCCCGGCGACGACCGCTGGACCGCCCAGAACCTGAGCCTGCTCGCGTCGTCGTGAGCGTCACGCCCGTTCGAGCGCCAGCGCGGCGTCGATCACGCCCAGGTGCGAGTACGCCTGCGGGTGGTTGCCCAGCGAGCGGCGCGTGCGCGGGTCGTACTCCTCCGAGATCAGGCCCGTCGGCCCCGCCAGCGACACCAGCGCATCCAGCAGTTCGCCGGCCTCGCGCGCGCGTCCGGCGAGCGCGTACGCCTGCGCGAGCCACGCCGTGCAGAGATTGAACGCCCCCTCCACGCCCGGCAGCCCGTCCTCGTAGCGGTACCGGTAGACGGCGTTGCCGGTCCGCAGGTGGCGCTCGACGGCCTCGATCGTCCGCAGGAACCGCCCGTCGTCGGGCGGGAGCATCCCCGACAGCCCGACCACAAGCACGGAGGCGTCCGCCTCGCACCCGTCGTACGCACCGATGAACGCGCCGTCACGCTCGCTCCACCCGTGCTCGAGCACGTCGGCGGCGATCTCGTCCGCCAGCGCGCGGTAGTCGGGGCGTTGGCGCCCGAGAAGGCTCTCGCTGATGCGGGCGGCGCGGTCGGCCGTCACCCAGCACATGACCTTGGTGTGGACGTGGTGGCGCCGCGGGCCGCGGATCTCCCAGATGCCGTGGTCCGGCTCACGCCAGCGGTGCCGGACGGCCTCGGCCATCGCGCTCACGAGCCGCCAGTGCTCGGAGCCGATCGGCGCGCCCTGCTCGGCGAGTTCGGCGACGAGTTGCACGATCGGGCCGAAGACGTCCAGCTGCACCTGGCGTGCGGCCGCGTTGCCGACGCGCACCGGGCGCGACCCCGCGTAGCCCGGCAACTCGCTCACCTCGCCCTCCGACCCGAGGTGCCCGCCGGTGACCGTGTAGATCGGGGCGAGACGGTCGGCCGACGAACACTCGTCCACCACGCCCAGCATCCAGTCGATGAAGGCAAGCCCCTCGCGCTCGCTCCCGAGCCGCGCCAGCGACGCGGCGGCCATCGACGCGTCCCGCGGCCAGCAGAACCGGTAGTCCCAGTTCCGCACGCCCCCGACGTGCTCCGGCAGGCTGGTGGTCGCGGCGGCGGCGATCGCGCCGCTCGGCCCGTGGCAGAGCGCCCGCAGCACCAGCGCGCTGCGACGCACCGCGTCCGCGTGGATCGAAGGCACCCGCAGCCCCTCCGCCCAGTCGCCCCAGAACCGCTCGGTCTGCGCGCGCCGAACCGGCTCGGCGACCGTCGCCTCGCGCAGCGAGCCGGTGCCGTAGCGCAGTTCGAGCGTCACCGGGCCGCGGGCGAGATCGACGTGGGCGACGGCCGTGTGGTGCTGGCCGATCTCCTCGATGCGCCACTCGACGCCGGGCGACCGGAGGACGAGCGCGTCGAGCGAGCCTTCGACCTCGAGGCCGTCCTCGCGGGCGATGAGCCGCGTTGGCGTTCGCCCGAAGTCGAGGCGGGGCGCGAACACGAGCCGCGCGAAGCCCCCCCCTTCGACGACGCGGACGAGGTCGGACCGGCCCGACCGGCGCGCCGGCCGACCGCCCGAGCAGTCGAGGTAGTCGGTGGTGCGCAGGCTCGACCATCGCGTCTCGAGGACGAACGTGTCGCCGAGGTATCGCTGGGAGGGGGGGGCCTCCGGCTCGCCCGGCTCGACCGAGAAGATGCCCGCCGCGGGCCCGCCGAGCAGGCCCGCGAAGATCGCGGGCGAGTCGATCCGAGGCAGGCAGAGCCACAGCAGCGCGCCGTCCGGCCCGACGATCGCGGCCGTGCGCTGGTCGGAGAGCAGCGAGAGCCGCTCGATGGGGACGGCGTCCGAGCCGGCAAGCCAGGCGGTGCGCGCCTCGGCCAGGCGCGCGAGCAGACGCGGCACGTCGCGCACGCCCGCGATACGGAAGGCGGCGCGCGACTCGCCCCCGCCGACCTTCACGCCCACGTCGGGCCCGTGCAGCGTGGCGAAGGCGTCCTCGTCGGTCACGTCGTCGCCGATGAAGAGCGCGGCGGTCGCGCCGACTCGGTGGCGGATCGTCTCCAGGGCCGCGCCCTTGCTCGTCGCCACGACGCCGAGTTCGACCACCTTCTTGCCGTGCTTCGTGAAGACGCCCTCGTACGCCCCAGGCCCGGCCAGCACGTCGCGCACGGCCTCGTCCGCCTCGCGATCGTCGGCGTCGCGGAAGTGGAACGCGATGCTGGCGGGCTTGCGCTCGACGCGGAACCCGTTGCCCCGGGCGGCGATCGCCGCGAGCTCCTCGGCGATCCTGTCGCGCAGCGCGACGGTCTCCGGCGGCAGGCGCACGGCGAAGTCCGGGTCGAACTCGCTCCCGTGGCTGCCGACCAGGTGAACTTCGTCGGGCGCGCCGGTCAGGGCGGCCAGATCGCGCAGGGCGCGCCCCGAGATGATCGCCACGTGCGTCTGCGGCAGGTCGGCCAACTGCCGGAGCGCGACCATCGACTCGCGGTCCGGCCTCGCCGCGGCCGGGTCGCTCACGATCGGCGCCAGCGTGCCGTCGTAGTCGCTCGCCACGAGCAGCACGGGAGCGCGGGCGAGTTCGTCCAGTCTGGCATCGAGGTCACTCACGGGTCAGCGCCCCCAGGAAGTCGGACGCCCAGGCGTACACGTCGCCGCGCCGGACGGTGCGCCGCAGCGCGGCCATCCGGTCGCGCGCCGCGCGAGGCGTCTCGCCCAGCGCGCCCTCGAGCGCGGTGGCCACGCCGTCGATGTCGAAGGGATTCACGAGGACGGCGCGGGTCAGTTCCCCGGCCGCCCCGGCGAACTCGCTCAGGATCAGCGTGCCCCCGCCGTCGGTCCGCGTCGCCACGTACTCCTTGGCGACGAGGTTCATCCCGTCGCGCAGCGGCGTGACCATCATCACGTCAGCGGCGAGGTAGTAGGCGGCGAGGTCCTCGCGCGGCAGGTTCCGGTGGAGGTAGTGCACGGCGACGCGTCCGGGCACGCCGAACGTGCCGTTGATGCGCCCCACCGTCTGCTCGATCGTCGCCCGCATCTGGGCGTACTCGGGCACGCGCTCGCGGCTCGGCACCGCCACCTGGATCATGCAGAAGTCGTCGGTCGAGAGCCGTCCCCGCTCGAGCACCTCCTCGACGGCGCGGAGGCGCACGTCGATGCCCTTCGTGTAGTCCAGCCGGTCCACGCCGAGCACGATCCGCCGTCCCGCGCCGATGCGCTCGCGCAGTTGCGCCGCCTTCGCCCGCACGGCCGGGTCGTTCCCAAGCGCCTCGAACCCGGCGACGTCGATCGAGATCGGGAACGGCGCGACGCGCACCTGCCGCCCGTCGAACGTCACCGACGCCGTCGAGCCGGACGCCCCCGACGCGCCCGCGAACGAGCGGGCCGTGCGGACGAAGTTGCGGGCCGTGAGTCTCGTCTGCAGCCCGATGAGGTCCGCGCCGAGCAGCCCGTGCAGCACCTCGCGCCGCCACGGCAGCCGGGCGAACAACTCCTCCGCCGGGAAGGGGATGTGCAGGAAGAACCCGATCGTCAGGTCGGGGCGGACCGAACGCAGCATGCCCGGCACGAGCTGCAACTGATAGTCGTGCACCCAGACGATCGAGCGCGGGCCGAGCGCCGCCGCGACCGCCTGCGTGAAGTGATGGTTCACCTCGACGTACGACCGCCACCAACTCCGACGGAACGTCGGCGTCCGCAGCCCGTCGTGGTAGAGCGGCCAGAGCGTCTCGTTCGAGAACCCGTGGTAGAACTCGTCCAGGTGCGAGCGGGTGAGCGCGACGGGGCGGCACCGGATCCCGTCGTGCGTGAAGGGGTCGAGCCGCCCGTGCGTGCCGGGCCAGCCGACCCACGACCCCTCGCGCTCGCGCAGGATGGGGGTCAGCGCGGTGACCAGCCCACCCGGGCTGATCTCCCACCCCGTCCGCTCGCGCCGAACCACACGCCGCACCGGCAGACGGTTGGCCACGATCACCAGCGGCCGCTCGGCTTTGGCGGGTTGACGTGCGGGCATGGTCGGCGGCCGTCGCCGCGAGAGGCACGGCCGTTCGACCGTAGGTCCCGCGTCGAGGCCCGCCCACCCGTCGGGAGGGAGAAGTTCGCGTCCCCGCCGGATGGCGGCGCGGTCGTGCCCGGTATGCTCATGGCATGGCAGGTTCCGTGGGTCCTGACGATCCAACGCTCGCCCACGCGGCCGAGTCGGAGGAAGCCGCGGGCGGGGCGGGTGATCCCGGGGCGCGACCCCTCGGCGCGCCCGGGGCGCGCGTCGGGCGATACCGGCTGGTCGAGATTCTCGGCGAGGGCGGGTTCGGCGTTGTGTGGCGGGCCGAGCAGACGGAGCCTGTTCGGCGCGAGGTGGCGGTGAAGGTCATCAAGCCGGGGATGGACTCGGCGTCCGTGATCGCGCGCTTCGAGGCCGAACGCCAGGCGCTGGCGGTGATGGACCACCCGGGGATCGCACGGGTCCTCGACGGGGGCACGACAGGCCCCGAGTTCGAGCGGCCCGGCCTCCCGTACTTCGTCATGGAACTGGTGCGCGGCGAGCCGATCACCGCGTTCTGCGATCGGCAGCGGCTGAGCGTCGAGGAGCGGCTGACGCTGTTCGCGGAAGTGTGCGAGGCGATCCAGCACGCGCACATGAAGGGCGTGATCCACCGGGACGTGAAGCCGAGCAACGTGCTGGTGGCGTACGACCACGAGGGCCGCGCCCGCCCGAAGGTGATCGACTTCGGCGTGGCGAAGGCGTTGAACCAGCGTCTCACGGAGCGGACCCTGTTCACCGAGCGCGGCCAGTTGATCGGCACGCCGGAGTACATGAGCCCCGAGCAGGCGGAGATGGGCGGGCTGGACATCGACACGCGGACGGACGTGTACTCGCTGGGCGTGGTGCTCTACGAGTTGCTGACGGGGACGCTCCCGTTCGATTCCAAGGCGCTGCGGAGCGCGGCGTTCGGCGAGATCCAGCGCATCATCCGCGAGGTCGAGCCGCCCAGGCCGAGCACGCGGCTGGAACACCTTTCCGACGAGTTCGCCGGGGCTTCGGCGACGACCCGCCGGGCGACCACGCTCGGCAGCGTCGCGGAGCGGCGACGCTCGGACCCGCGCTCGCTCGCCGTCGCGCTCCGGCGTGATCTCGACTGGATCGTCATGCGCTGCCTGGAGAAGGACAGAAGCCGACGGTATGCAACGCCGCTCGCGCTGTCCGAGGAAGTGCGCCGCTACCTCCGGCACGAGCCGGTCGAGGCCGGTCCGCCCAGCGTGGTCTATCGCCTGCGGAAGTTCACCCGTCGGCACCGCGCCGGCCTGGCGATCGGTGGCTCCGCGGCGTTGCTCCTCTCCGCCGGCTTCGTGGGCACGACAACGATGTACCTTCGCGCCGAGCGGCACCTCAAGGCGACCGAACGGGAGGCGTCGATCTCGCGAGCCGTCGTCGAGTTCCTGAGCGACGAACTGCTCGGCTCGCCTCTCTCGGGCGACTCGGCGGTGAAGGCGAATACAACGGTGCTCGACGCGGCGCGGCGCGGCGCGGAGTCCCTGGAGGGAAGGTTCGCGGACCCGCTCGTCGAGGCGGCGATCCGCGAGGCGATCGGCCGCGTCCTCTGCTCCTTCGGCGAACTCACGGCGGGGATCGAGGAGGTCCGCGCCGCGGTCGCGATCCGAACACAACAACTCGGCGAGCGCCATCAGGCGACCCTCGCCACCAGACGCACGCTCGGCGTCCTTCTCAACTGGCAGGGCGACTATCACGCCGCGGAAGCGGAGTTCGCAGCGACAGCGCGTGCCGTTCAGGCGTCCATGGGCGAGGGCGACGACACGCACCTGTGGATCCTCAAGCAACTCGCGGCGGTGATCGAGCGGCAGGGCAGACTCGACGAGGCGCTCGCCATCGAGGAGCGCATTCGGTCGATCTACACGCATCTGCACGGGCCTGAAGGCGCCCCCACGCTGGCATGGATCACGGCCACGGCGGTCCGCGCGCAGGATCGGGGTCAGATTGACCGAGCGATGACGCTGCACCAGTTCGTCGCCGATGTCGCGGTTCGCGCCCGAGGGCGTCACGACCCCTTTTCACTCGACGCGGCGCAGCGCGTCTCGTCCGCTCTGCAGTCCGCGGGTCGCCTCGGCGAAGCAGAAGCGCAATGGCGAGCGGTCCTGGCGCTCGCTCGCGAGGCGGGAAACGGGGACGCGGAGATCGCTTCCATGCGAGGTCTCGGCGACTGCCTGCACAGGATGGGCCGCCTGTCCGACGCGGAGCGGGTGTTGCTCGACGCGCTCGCTCTGGAGCAGGACCGATCGGGGGGCCGCTCGGTGGGGTCCTTCGCCACCACGGACCTCCTCGCGCGTGTGCTCGAGGACTCCGGGGAGTTCGATCGCGCCCTCCCCCTCCGAGAGCGTGCGTACGAGCGATCCGAGCGCCATCTCGGTACGGCGCATACCGCAACAGTCTCTACCGCGCAGGCGCTCGGCGACCTGTACATCCGAACGCGCAGGTACGCGGCCGCTTCGACGCTCATGGAACGGACCGTCGCGTCGATCCGCGCGGCGCGCGGGTCGCGCCACCCCGATCTCGCGCGGCCCCTCGCGGTTCTCGCCCAGGCCCGGTGGTACACGGGGGCCAAGCCCGAGGCCGCCGCGCTGTTTCAGGAAGCGGTCTCCTGTCTGGACATGCCGCTCCGACCGGACAACGGGTGGACCAGATGGCTCCTGAGTTGGACGGCGAGGGCGCAGCGCGACGCGGGGATGTGGGTCGAGGCGGAGTCCAACTCGCGGGCGTTGATCGGGCTGCTGGAGTCCTCGGAAGGCGACAGCCGGCGAGAAACGTTCGACGCGCGCCGCGACTTGATCGAGAGCGTGTCCGGCCAGGGACGCCATGAGGATGCGGTCGTGATGCTCCGGGACCTGCTCGACGAGTGTGCAACAGCGCTCGGGGAGGACGACGATTCCACGCTACGCGTGATGCTCTCGCTCGGCGGAGAACTGATGGCGAACCGACGGTACGCCGAGGCCGAGGCCGTGTACCGGCGGCATTACACGGCGATCAGCGTTCACAACGCCGATCCCGCCCTGACGGCCTGGTCTCTCGGGAACGTGGCGTGGGCGATCCTTCACCAGGGAGACGACCGTCGCGCGCGAGACGTGTACGGTGAGGTTCTCGCGCGAAGGCGCGCCCTTTCGCGCGTGCCGGACGCTCCGCTGATGTGGACCGTCACCACGCTGGCGGACATCAGCCGCAGACTCGGCGCGCACGATGAGGCCGCGCCCCTGTACGACGAGATCGTGCGGTATGTACGCCAGGGCACTCCGGGCGCGCGCGCCTTTTCCTGGTCGGCCTACTCGGGACTGGCCGTGATCCGTGAGGAGCGGGGAGACCATTCCGGCGCGGTCGCCCTGCTGCGTGAACTCTACTCAATCACGATGGAAATCGGCCCCCCGGCCCGCAACTGGGCCAGAGACGCCGCTCGCCTGCTGGCCGACCTGTACGCGCGATGGAACGCTATCGCGCCGACGGATCTGCTGAACGCGGAGTCGCAGGCGTGGCGTGAGCGCGCCCACGCGATCGAACGCGGCTCGGACCCACAGCCCGACAGTGAGTGACGCTCGACCCTCACGCCGTCACTGATCGTGCCCCGTGAAGTCCGGCATGGCGTGGCCCGCGTCGGTCAGCGTGCGCTCCCGGCGGGCCAGTTCCAGGTCGTGCTCCACCATGCGACGGACCAGTTCGTCGAAACTCGTCGCGGGCGACCAGCCCAGGCGCGCACGGGCCTTGCTCGCGTCGCCCAGCAGCAGGTCCACCTCGGCGGGGCGCAGGTAGCGCGGGTCGAAGGCGACGTGGGCCTGCCAGTCCAGGCCCGCGTGCGCGAAGGCCGCCTCGGCGAACTCGCGCACCGACCGCGTCTCGCCCGTGGCGATGACGTAGTCGTCCGGCTCGTCCTGCTGCAGCATCGTCCACATCATGCCCACGTAGTCGCCCGCGTAGCCCCAGTCGCGCTTCGAGTCCAGGTTGCCGAGGTACACCTTGTCCTGCAGGCCCATCCGGATGCGCCCGACGGCGCGGGTGATCTTGCGCGTCACGAACGTCTCGCCGCGCCGTTCGGACTCGTGGTTGAACAGGATGCCGCACGAGGCGTGCAGCCCGTAAGACTCGCGGTAGTTCACGGTGGCGTAGTGCGCCATCACCTTCGCGCAGGCGTACGGCGAGCGCGGGCGGAAGGGCGTCGTCTCCGTCTGCGGCGTCTCGACCGCCCGCCCGTACTGCTCGCTCGAACTCGCCTGGTAGTACCGGACCCGCCGGCCCGTCCGCTGCTGGTGGTCGCGCACGCCCTCCAGCAGCCGCAGCGCGCCCAGCGCGACCGCGTCCGCGGTGTAGATCGGCAGGTCGAACGAGACGCGGACGTGGCTCTGCGCGCCGAGGTTGTACACCTCGTCGGGCATCGTCTGGTCGAGCAGTTTGGCGAGCGAGTTCGCGTCGCACAGGTCGCCGTAGTGCAGGAACAGCCGCGTCCCCTTCAGGTGCGGGTCCTGGTAGATGTGGTCGATGCGTCCGGTGTTGAAGCCGCTGGCGCGCCGGATGATGCCGTGGACCTCGTACCCCTTGCCCAGCAGAAACTCGGCGAGGTAGGACCCGTCCTGCCCCGTGATCCCCGTGATGAGCGCCCGCTTCGGCGTCTGGCCCATGGTCCGGTCTCCGGCCCGTCGCGGATGGTATCGGTCGCACGCGGGGAGGCGGTCGAGCGGTCGGGTTCGGAAACTCCGGCCCCGCTCGCTCGTGGTCGCGCCCCGTTACGGCGGGGAACCCTCGTCCGCGTCTTCGACGCCCTCGCCGTTGTCGGACTTCGCGGCGGGCGGTTCCACGCGCCGGGCGGGCGAGGCCGCGGCCACCGTGATCGCCGTCGCGAACGCCAGCGTGAGCGCGAGCGACGCGGGACCGACCAGGCGGAGGTGCCAGAGCGCGGGCACCAGCCCCCGCGCGCCGACGGCCGCGGCTCGCAGACGGCACGCGAGCACGGGCAGCAGCACGAGCAGCAGCGGCTCGGTGTAGCGCTGCCAGAGTTTGTAACTCGCGACCTGCGCCGCCGTGAACGCCACCACCGACGCGAGCATGATCCACCGCTCGCGCCGCGGCAGGGCGACGAACCAGGCGAGCACCGCGCACGCCCCGAGCGGCGCGAGCACCACGATGAGCGTCGACGTGCGACCGCCCATCACCACGGGCGCCTTCTGCACGAGGTTCCACAGGCCCGAGTACCGCCCCGCCTCGGTGCTGTAGGTCGTCTCCGGCAGCAGCGCGGCCGCCAGACCGGCGACGCCCGCAAGCGCGAGCAGCGTCCGATGTCGGCGCAGCACCTCGCCGACCGCCGGCGCGAGGAACCCGGCGTAGAACAGGCTGAACGCGCCGAAGAGCGAGAGGATGAAGGCGGGCGCGGCCGGGTTGCCGCCCGTGTGCCGCTCCTGGAACGTCGGCGGCGTCAGGCCCCCCCAGAGCCGGTGAAATTGCAGCACGATCAACGCGGCCGGCACCGTCGCGACAATGGCGACGGCTGTCCGCGCAGCCCGCCGGGCCGGATCGCGCAGGAGCGCGCGCACGTCACGCGTCGCCCCGAACGGTCCGGCGTCGTCAGCATCGCGAGCGCCGAGCCACGCGCCCGCCCACAGCGCGGCCGCCGCCCACAGGTGCGACTGGCGCACGAACACAAGCGCCGCGAGCAACGCCGCGCCCCCGATCACCGTGAGGGCGTCGAACCGCCCCCGCAGCGCGAGCAGCAGCACGCCCAGCACGCCCAGCCATCCCGCGTTGTCCGGCAGCAGCCAGACCCCGCTGTAGAAGACGTACATCGACGCGGCCGCCGGCAGCACGAGCAGCAGAGCCGCCCGCCCCGCGCTCCGGCACGCAAGCCCCAGCACGACCAGCAGCGCGACCGTGAAGAGCGACCCGACGAACTGCAGCGCCCGCGGCGAGTCGGACGCGAACCGCGCCACCGCCGCCAGCAGCGTGTGGTACCCGGGCGTTGTGGCGGAGAGATAGTCCGAATAGTCAAGCCGCGGCCATTGCTCCGCGAAGCGGAGGATGGCCGGCAGGTGGTAGTTCACCTGGTCGTGCGCCCCGCGACCGCGAAGGTTCCCCGAGAGGATGACGCCCCACGCCGCCAGGGCGAAGACGCCCGCGGGCACGAGGCAGGGCCAGAGCGGCCCTCGGTCGGTCGGGCTGTGTTCGCGCGCCTTCACGGGAGATGGCTCTGTATCCGGGCGTGAGCGTCGGGTACGCTCGGGCGGGAAAGCATCGGAGGGATCGGGGCCATGACTGTACTTCGGGGCGTGGCAGCGTGGTTCGCGCTGGCGTGCGTCGCCTGCGCGTGCCCCGCCCAGGGGCCACGACTGATCGTCCGGGCCGAGTACGAGGACCGCTTGCGGGGCATGTGGCTCGGCGAGAGCATCGCCAACTGGACGGGGCTGCTCTCCGAAGGCAAGGTCACGCAACCGCCGTTCCTGACCGACGACGACTGGGGGATCGACCTCGGCAAGGGGCCGTTGCGGTTCATCCTCGACCAGGACCCGTGGCTCGCCGACGACGACACCGACGTCGAGTATGTCTACCTGCACCTGCTCGACCTGCACGGGGCGACGGAACTGACGGGGGAGCAGGTTGCGGCGGGCTGGCTCGCGCACATGGACGACGACTACCTGTGGGTCTCGAACCAGCGCGCGCTCGACCTGATGCGGCTCGGGCTGGTCCCGCCCGAGACCGGCATGTGCAACGCCAACGAGTTCTGGCTGAAGATCGACGCCCAACTCACGACCGAGTTCTTCGGCGCGCTCGCGCCGGGCATGCCCGGCGAGGCGCTCGAGATGGCCGACCTGCCCATCCGCACGACCGCGCGGAGCCACGCGGCCCACGCGGCGCAGTTCCACGTGCTCCTCTCCTCGCTCGCACCGCTCGCCGACCCGTCCCTGCCGATGGAGGACCGCATCCTCTGGATGGTCGTTGAAGCGCGCCGGTACCTCCCCGACTCCTCGAAGGCCGCGGACATCGTGGACTTCGTGCTCGCCGACTTCCTCGCCAACCCCGACCCGGACGACTGGGAGCGCACGCGCGACCTCGTCTACGACCGCTACCAACTCAACGCGGAGTCCAACGGCTTCCGCTACCGCGCCTGGACCGAGTCCAGCGTGAACGTCGCGGCGGGCCTGATCGCCCTGCTCTACGGGCGAGGCGACTTCCTCCGCACCGTGCAGATCGGCACGCTCACCGGCTGGGACAGCGACAACGGGACGGCCACGATGGGCGGCCTGCTCGGCCTGATGCTCGGTCACGAGGCCCTCGTCGCGCAGATCCGGGTTCAGCGCCCGGAGTTCGACCCGAGCGACCGCTACGACATCGAGCGCACGCGAAACAACCTGCCCGACCGGCTCCCCGACGACCCCCACGCGCAGGACACGTTCACCATGATGGCGGCCAGATGCGCCGACGTGGCGGAACGGCGCATCCGCGAGGCGGGCGGGATCGTGCACACGTCGCGGACGCTGTGGCTGATTCCGCCGACGCCGGAAGATAGCCCGACGCTGCAGAGCACGCTCCAGCGAGACTGGCTCCGCAGCGCGAACAACCGCGTCCGCGCCGAGGGGGGGACGGTGCAGGCCGTCTCGTCCGTCTCGTCGAACCCGCCGCCCGGGTACGGGTGGAAGCAGGCGGCACGATTCGCCAACGGCTACGAACTGGACGACTCGGGCATCGACGCGATCAACAACCTGCCCCGTCAGTGGTACTCGACGCTGGGCGCGGGCCAGCAGCCGGGCGATTCGGTGACGCTCAGCGTGCTGTACGATCGGCCCGTCGAGGTCTGGGCGGTGCTCTTCGTCGAGGGATCGCACCACGACGACGGGATCGTGCAGGGCGGGTGGTTCGAGTCGGCGGTCTTCGAGGTCCGGATCGGGGGCGACTGGGTCGCGCCGCAGGGCGCCACGGATCGTGCCCTCGACCCCGCGATCCCCTTCCAGATCGTGCGGTTCGTCCTCGACGCTCCGGCCGCGGCGACCGGCGTGCGAATCCGCGGCGAGGTCGGGGGCGCGAGCGCCTTTGCGACCTGTTCGGAGATCGACGCGCTTTCCGCGCCCATCCCGCGTCCGACGGCCCCGCTCGTGCTCGATCCGAGGCGGCGGTAGTCCCGGGTGACGCTGTCGGCGACCGCTCGTGCGTCGGACAGGCGTTGCCTGTCGCGCGTTGGCGGGGCGTGCGGGCCACGGGTATCTTGAAGCGGCGCTCCCCGGGGAGCGTGCGCCGCCACTGACCACCGGATCGGGCCGGACTCGCGGCTCGCCGGGCATGCCGGAGACCGCGTTGCCCAAGTCAGTCGTACCCGCGGGCGAACCTCGGACGGCGAGCGCCGCCCCGCGCCCGCTTCCCGTGCAGTACCTCCGCCTCGCACGCCCCCACCAGTGGGCCAAGAGCGCGTTCGTGATGGTCGGGCCGCTCTACGGCATGAGCGACCACAAGGGAACGTGGCAGGAACTCCTCCTGCCCGCGCTCGTGGCGGCGGTGGCGTTCGCGCTCGCCTCCAGCGCGTGCTATGTGGTCAATGACATCATGGACGCCGAGGCCGACAGGGCCCACCCGCGCAAGCGGAACCGTCCCATCGCGTCCGGCGCGGTCCGGCCCCGCGCGGCCTGGGTCTACGCGGCCCTGCTCGCGCTCGCCGCGGCGTCGCTCCTGCTGGTGATCCCGGCCTCCGTCAGACCGTGGGTCGCGGCCGCCCTGGGGCTGTACGTCCTGAACGTGACGGCCTACTCCTGGCTCCTCAAGCACGTCGTCATCGCCGACGTGATCGGCCTGAGCCTCGGGTTCGTCCTGCGCGTGCTGGGCGGGTGCGCGGCCGCCGGCGTCGAGCCGAGCACCTGGCTCCTCAACTGCACGTTCTTCCTCGCCATGTTCCTCGCGTTCGGGAAACGATTGGGCGAGCGGCGGTCTCTCGGCTCGGACGAGGCGGCCGCCGCGGCCAGGGCGGTGCAGGAGGCATACACCTCCGACCTGCTCCGGATGGTCGTTGTGGTAACAGCGGTGGCCACGCTCCTCAGTTACGCCGGGTACGTCCAGGCGAAGGAAACCCTCTATTGGCAGGGGTTCAATCTGCTCTGGCTGACCGTGCTGCCGGCAACCTTCGGCCTGCTCCGGTGTATCGTCCTGCTGGAGCGGGGCGATTTCGACGACCCGACGGAGTTGGCCCTGCACGACAGGGCCTTCCAACTCGCGGCGGGCGTCTTCGCCTTTCTCACGATCTGGCTTCTTGTCGCCTTTCGGCAGTGGGGAATGGCGGCGGGCGCGATACCCTGATGGCGGGGACGGGCGGCGTCCCGTCGGCGGCGAACACCACGAGTCGGCCCATCCCACCCCGGGCCGCGAGCAGACACGACCACGAAGGAGTCCACCCATGACGTCTCGACACATCATCCGCAGGCTGACGCTCGCGGGCCTCGGGGGCACGATCGTTCTCGCGGCGGTCGCAGGCCAGGCGTACTCGACCCGCCCCCAGGCCGCCAACGATCCGCCCGCGACACAGCCCGACGCCGCCGAGGTCCCGGACATGGCCGCCATCCAGGCCATGATGAGCGGGCGCGGCGGCGCACGCGGCAACCAGGAGGACGACGGCCTGCGACCCTTCGACGAGGTCTCCAAGGGCTACCGCAAGGTCGTCTCGACGGCCGACGGCTCGGAGAGCTTCTACGGCCTGTGGGTGCGCGACAAGGACGGGCAGATGCTCGCCGAACTCCCGCGCGGTTACGATCGTCAGCGGCACTTCATCGCCATGACCGTCGCGGGCGGGGACATCTGGGCCGGCCTCCAGGCGGGCGACCGCTACTTCTACTGGAAGCGCTACGGCAACCGCCTCGCCATGATCGAGCCGAACTTCGCCACGCGCTCCACGGGCGACCAGGAGTCGAAGTCCTCCGTCAACCGCATCTTCACGGACCGCGTCATCCTCGACATCCCGATCCTCGCCAACGGCCCGAGCGGGCAGCCCGTGATCGACATGGACGACCTGCTCGTCGGCCAGGCGAGCACGTTCTTCGGCAACCAGTCCCGCGGCGCGAACACGCGCCTGGCCACCATCGCCAAGTCCAAGGCGTTCCCCGAGAACGTCGAGGTGGCCTTCGAGATGCCCGTGCAGGGCGGCGTGCTGCGCACCTTCCACTACTCGATCAGCCTGATCCCCGAGAACACCGGGTACAAGCCCCGCCAGGCCGACAACCGCGTCGGGTTCTTCACGACCAGTTACCGCGACCTGGGCAAGTTCGACGAGGACGAGAAGTGGGTCCGGTACGTGAACCGCTGGAAACTCGAGAAGGCGGACCCGAAACTGCGCCTCAGCCCGCCCAAGGAGCCGATCGTCTTCTACGTCGAGCACACCGTGCCCGTGCGCTACCGCCGCTGGGTGCGCGAGGGCGCGCTGCAGTGGAACAAGGCCTTCGAGCAGGTCGGCATCACCGGCGCGATCGAGGTCTACTACCAGGACAAGTCCACCGGCGCCCACATGGAGAAGGACCCGGAGGACCGGCGATACAACTTCCTCCGCTGGCTCTCCAACGACGTCTCGACCGCGATCGGCCCGAGCCGCGTCCACCCCATGACCGGACAGATCCTCGACGCCGACGTCGTCCTGACCGACGGCTGGATCCGCGCGTTCTGGTACCAGTACAACAAGACCCTCCCCGAACTCGCGCTCGAGGGCTTCGCGCCCGACGCGCTCGCCTGGCTCGAGCAGAACCCCGAGTGGGACCCGCGCATCCGCATGGCCTCGCCCGCGGAGCGCGACCACATCCTCGCGCAGCGATCGCGCCGCGGCGTCCTGCCCTACGGCGGGCACCCGGCCGCGCTCGCCAACGCCGGCGGGCTCGTCGGCGAGAGCGAGTTCGACGGCCTCCTCGGGCGCGTCAGCCAGATCAACGGGCTGTGCATGGCCTCCTACGGCAAGGCCATGGACCTCACCATCGCCCGCGTCTACTTCGACGTGCTCGGCCTGCTCGACGACGAGCCGGCCCAGGACGGCAACCGTCCTCGCCGCGGCGACCTGCCCCCCGAAGTGATCGAGATGCTCAAGAAGCAACTCGCCGAGGGCAACATCCCGCAGGGCCTCGCGCCCGAGGTCCTCGCCATCCTCCAGGAGGGCGAGCCGCAGCCCGAAGGCGAGCCGAAGAACGACGAGGACAAGCCCAAGGGGGACAAGCCGAAGAAGGACGACGGCGACGTGCTCGACGGCGTGCCCGAGTGGTTCGTCGGGCCGATGCTGCGCGAACTCGTCGCGCACGAGGTCGGGCACACCATCGGCCTCCGGCACAACTTCGCCGCCTCGAGCGTCTACTCGATGGCCGAGATCAACAGCGAGGAGTTCAAGGGCAAGAAGCCCTGGTCGGTCTCGGTGATGGACTACAACCCGGCGAACATCAACATGGGCGACGGGCCGGTGCAGGGCGACTTCGCCGTCATCGACATCGGGCCGTACGACATGTGGGCCATCCGCTACGGGTACGCCCTCGACGAGAAGGCCGCGCAGGAAGCCCTGAAGGAGTCCGCCAAGCCCGAGCACCGCTACGCCACCGACGAGGACACCTGGGGCCCCGACCCCGAGGCACGCCGCTACGACATGTCCTCCGATCCGCTCGAATACGCCGAAAGCACCGGGAGGCTCGCCGTCCACCTCCGCCAGAAACTCCTCGACCGCTTCGTCAAGGACGGCGAGTCGTGGGCCAAGGCGAGGCAGGGCTACCTCGTCACCCTCGGCATGCAGACCCGATCCAACAGCATGATGGCCAACTGGGTCGGCGGCGCGTTCGTCTACCGCGACAAGAAGGGCGACCCGGACGGACGGGCGCCGATCGAGGTCGTGCCCGCCGAGCGCCAGCGACAGGCCCTCAACTTCGTCATCGAAAACACCTTCCGCGACGAGGCGTTCGGCCTCACGCCCGAAGTGCTCCAGTACCTCACCATCGACAAGTGGTTCGACGACGGCGGGATGGCCGCCCTCTTCGAGGACCCCACCTGGCCCGTCCACGACCGCGTCATGGGCATCCAGGCCTCCGCGCTCACGATGCTCATGAACCCCGTGACGCTCCAGCGCGTCTTCGACAACGAGTTCCGCGTCCCCGCCGACCAGGACGCCGTCACCCTCGTCGAGCTGCTCGACACCGTGACCGAGGCCGTCTGGACCGAGGTCAACGGCACGCCCGACCGTCGATACACCCCGCGCCAGCCGATGGTCTCCAGCCTCCGCCGCAACCTCCAGCGCGAGCACCTCGAGCGGCTCATCTCCCTCGCCCTGCCGGGCGGCGCGTCCGGCGCGGCGGGCAAGCCGATCTCCGACCTCGCCACGCACACCCTGCGCCGGCTCTCGCAGCGCATCGACAAGGCCACGGGCGGCGGCGGCGCGAACATCGACGCCTACACCCTCGCCCACCTCTCCGACGCCAAGGCGCGCATCGACAAGGCCCTCGAGGCGCAATACATCTACAACGCCCGCGACATCAGCCGCGGCCTCGGCGGCGGGGGCGTCTTCTTCCAGCCCGCGCCCTCCGGCGACAGCGACCGCTGACGCCCCGACCCCGACTCCGCCGTGGGGGCGGGCGCCTTCCCTCCGAGGGGACGCGCCCGCCCCCGTTCGTTCCGCCCGACTCCCGTGGGGCGCCCGAGTGCCCGGTTCCCGAAAGCCGAAGGTCGCGATCCTGCACCACCTCGCCCGCACGGGCGGGACGCTGATGAGCCGGTGCCTCGGCTCGATGCGCACCGTCTACCTGCTCAGCGAGGCGCACCCGCTCGGCATGCGCTGGATCAACCCGGTGCAGCAGGCCGTCGAGTGGTACAGGCTGCTGACGCCCGCGGAGGCGCGGGCGATGCTCGCGCGCGGGCCGGTGCGGTTCGACACGCTCGTTGAGACGCTGGCCGAGCGCGCGGCGCAGCGCGGGCGGACGCTGGTCGTGCGCGACTGGACGCACCTGGACTTCCACGGCGCGCCCTACGCCGAGCCGGCGATGCGCTGCCGAACCGCGGTCGCGCTGGCGCACGCCTGCCGCACCACACGCTACGCGACCGTCCGCCACCCCATCGACCAGTGGGTGAGCGTGAGCGCCCTGCCGCGCGTGCGCGAGACGCTGGGCATCGACGCCTACCTCGCGGGGTGCCACGCCTTCGCGCGGACGGCCGCCCGGCTCGGGTTCGGGCGCTACGAGGACTTCACCCGCGACCCCGAGGGCGAACTGCGGGCGATGTGCAAGTGGCTCCGCGTCGAGTACGACCCGTCGTGGCGCACCCGCTGGACGGGCAACCAGCACGTCACCGGCGACACCGGCCCCGACCGCGCCCGACCCACCGAAATCCGACCCTCGCGCCGGCGCAGCGTCGATCCGGGCATCCTCCGCGCCTTCGAACGCAACGACGACTACTGGGAGACGCTCCGCCTCCTCGGCTACGAGCACCGCCGCGCGCCGGCGGGCGGGGCCGCGGGCGGGCACGTGCTGCGAGCGCCGGGGCGACGGGGGTGATGCCTCACACGGTCGGCGCCGGCTCGGCCGGATCGGCCCGCATGAAGAGCGCCTCGCCCTTGGCGATCCGCTGCCCGGGCCTGAGCGACCACGCCCCGCCCCACTCGGCCAGTTCGGCGAGCGGCGCCTTGAAGCCGGAATCGGGGTCTTCGGGATCGTGCAGCGGCGAGCAGTTCCAGGTGCGCCAGAGCGCGGCCATCTTCGCGGGCATCGCAGGATAGAGCAGGAGCGAGGCAATGCGGATGGCCTCAGCGCAACAGTGCAGGATCGCCGCCAGACGATCCGAAGCGCTCGGGTCCGACCCGACAGTCTTGGCCAACTTGAACGGGGCGGTGGCGTTGATGAACAGATCAACATCGCCGATCAGCCGTATCGCCGTCCGGAGCGCTTCATCGTTCTCGAAGCGCTCAAGCACGCGCTCGCCCGCTCCGCCCACGAGCACGCGGCACACCTCGGGCCAATCGAAGTTCGCATGGGGTCGATCCGGCGCCCGCTCGTCAAACGCCCAGCAGCCCTTCGGGTCGGGCACCTCCCCCCCGAAATACTTCTCGATCATGTTCCCCACGCGGCTCGCGCAGTTGCCGATCCCGTTCGCCAGGTCCGAGTTGTAGACCTCCACGAACCGCGCGTGCGCGAAGTCCGCGTCCGTCGCCCCCAGCGGCCCCTGCGTCGCCAGGTACCACCGCACCGCGTCGATCGAGTACCGACGCCCGTACGCCTCCAGCAGGTCGATCTCGATGAAGTTGCCGAGGCTCTTGCTCATCTTCCGCCCCTCGGCCACGAAGTACGCGTGCGCGTACACCGTCCGCGGCAGCGGCTCGCCCAGCGCCATCAGCATCGCCGGCCAGACCACCGCGTGAAACCACAGGATGTCCTTCGCCATCACGTGCACCGCCGGCGGCCAGTACTTCCGCCGCGCCGGCTCGTCCACCGCCGTCAGGTAGTTGCACAGCGCCTCGATCCACACGTACACCCGGTGCCCCGGGTCGCCCGGCATCAGGATGCCCCAGTCCGCGTCCCCCTCCTTCACGGCCCGGCTCACCGGCACGTCGTTCAGCCCCTGGCGCAGCCGACCCAGCACCTCGTTGCGCCGCGCCTCGGGCAGCACGAACTCGGGGTGCGCCTCGAAGTGCGCCCGCAGCCGGTCCTCGTACGCGCTCAGCCGGAAGAAGTAGTTCTTCTCGGTGCGCTTCTCGAGGGGCTTGCCGGTGACGGGGCTCTTGAAGTCGTGCTCCTTCGCGACCGTCTCGGTCAGGTACTCCTCCTGCGAGGCGTCGAACCAGCCGACGTAGTCGCCCAGATAGACGTCGCCCGAGTCCATGAGCCGCTTGATGTAGGCCGAGGCCCGCGAAATGTGCCGGTCCTCGCTGGTGCGCATGAAGTCGCTCTCGGCGACGCCCATGAGCCGGAAGGCCTTGCGGAACTCGGCGGCGTTGGCGTCGGCCCACTGCCGGGGCGTCAGGCCGCGCTCCCGGGCCGTGGAGACGACCTTCTCCGCGTGCTCGTCCGTGCCCGTCAGGAAGAAGGCGTCCCGCCCGAGCAGCCGGGCGAACCTGGCCGCCACGTCCGCGACGACCGTGGTGTAGCAGTGCCCGATGTGCGGGCGATCGTTCACGTAGTAGATCGGCGTCGTGATGTAGTAGGGGTCCGGCGGCATGGGGCGGATTGTAGAGGGCGACGCCGGACCGGACGCCGCGGTCAGCCGTCCCCCTCATCGCTCGATCCCTCGCCCGCGCTTGGTGCGCCCAGCCGCGCCCGCCACTCGGCGGCCCTGGCGTCGTGCCCGGCGTCCGGTTCGGCGGCGTGCCAGGCGTCGTAGAGGTCGGCGAGGGCGCGAACGGTTTCGAGCGTGCGGTCGTGTGTCGGGCCGAGGGCGGCCTCGAAGAGCGCGTGGGCCTCGAGGTAACGCTCTTCGGCCTCGGCGAAGCGCTCCATCGCGGCGAGCGTACGGGCGTGCTGCCCGAGAAACACCGCCGTGTGCCAGTGGCCTTCGGGTAAGACGCGCCTTGCCGTCGCCACCGCTTCGGCCCCGAGCCGGTCGGCTTCTTCGAGTCGACCGAGAACGCGCAGCAGCGAGCCCATGTTGTTGATCGAACTGAGCGTGTCCGGGTGTTCGTCGCCAAGGACGCGGCGGCGGGTCTCCAGACCCTCGCGGACGTACGGCTCGGCCTCTTCCATTCGGCCGAGGACGCGCAACAGGTGTCCCATGTTGTTGATCGAACCGAGGGTGCTCGGGTGCTCATCGCCGAGGACGCGACGGTAGCCCTCCAGGGCCTCACGGAAGTACGGCATGGCCTCCTCGGAACGGCCCATGGGCACGAGCAGGTAGCCCATGTTGCTGATCGAACTGAGAGTGCTCGGGTGCTCATCGCCGAGGACGCGCCGGCGGGCTTCCAGGGCCTCGCGGAAGTACGGCATGGCCTCCTCGGAACGGCCCATGCTCTGGAGCAGGAAGCCCATGTTGTTGATCGACACGAGCGTGTGCGGGTGCTCATCGCCGAGGACGCGGCGGAAGCCCTCCAGGGCCTCGCGGGCGTACGGCATGGCTTCCTCGTAGCGGCCCACGCTCTCGAGCAGCCCACCCAAGTTGTTGATCGAGAGGAGCGTGTGCGGGTGCTCATCGCCGAGGACGCGGCGGCTGGTCTCCAACGCCTCGCGCACGTACGGCATGGCCTCCTCGTATCGGCCAATGCTCTCGAGCATTGCACCTATGCTGTTGATCGAGGTGAGCGTGTCAGGGTGGTCATCGCCGAAGACGCGGCGGCTGGTCTCCATGGCCTCGCGGTAGTACGGCATGGCCTCCTCGTATCGTCCCATGCTTCGAAGTAGCGCGCCCATGTTGTTGATCGACATGTGCGTGTCCGGGTGCTCATCGCCAAGGACGCGCCTGCGGCCGTCCAGTGCCTCGCTCAAGAACGGCAAGGCGTCGTCGTAACGGCCTGTGCTCAGGAGCAGCGTGCCCATGCTGTTGATCGAAGCGAGCGTGTCCGGGTGCTCATCGCCCAGCACGCGGCGGCGGATGGCGAGCGCCTCTTCCTGAGGGGCCATCGCGCGGTCCAGCAGGCCAAGGTCACGCAGCGTGTCCGCCACGGCCTGCAGCAGCCTTGCCTTCACCAGCGGCTGATCGTCAAAGCCCTCATCG